>NZ_JACBYI010000099.1 GCF_019352175.1 Paenibacillus sp. S150 | reverse complement strand
GACCACCAAGACCATTCCGATAGAATTGAGATGTTCAGGCTCAAACGAAAGGAATGGTCAAAGATGGCAAACAAGAGCTATAGCCTAGCTCACACGAAGTGGATGTGCAAATACCATATCGTGTTCACCCCGAAGTATAGACGTAAAGAAATCTATAATCAAGTAAGGAAAGATCTAATCGAAATTTTCAGACGTCTATGTAAGTACAAGGGAGTTGAAATTCTAGAAGGACATATGATGCCGGATCATGTTCACATGTTGGTAGCAATCCCACCGAAAATAGCGGTGTCCACGTTCATGGGATATCTAAAGGGAAAAAGTTCGCTAAAGATATTCGAGAAGCACGCGGGGCTCAAATACAAATACGGGAATCGAAAATTTTGGGCAGAAGGGTACTATGTAAGTACTGTAGGTCTGAATGAGGCCACAGTAGCCAAATATATTCGTGAACAAGAAGCACATGACCAGGCAATAGATAAACTGAGTGTAAAAGAGTACGAAGATCCATTTAGTGATATAAGGAACAAAAAGAAATAAGCCCGTTTAACGGGTCAGTGAAAATGACAAATAACACTGAGCCTGAACAGAATTGCTGTCAGGCTAGCGTCTTTAGGCGCAGTTTGGCAACAAGGGGTTATACCCCAAGAGCAAACCACCCGTTGGACGGGTGGTCCTGATT
>NZ_JACBYI010000098.1 GCF_019352175.1 Paenibacillus sp. S150 | reverse complement strand
AAACTGTGTTCCCTCCGGGACGGATCCCGAGTAGTGCGGGGCACGTGAAACCCCGTATGAATCCGGCAGGACCATCTGCTAAGGCTAAATACGACCTGGCGACCGATAGTGAAACAGTACCGTGAGGGAAAGGTGAAAAGCACCCCGGAAGGGGAGTGAAATAGAACCTGAAACCGTGTGCTTACAACAAGTCAGAGCCCGATCTAGGGGTGATGGCGTGCCTTTTGTAGAATGAACCGGCGAGTTACGTTTACCATGCAAGGTTAAGGTGAGAAGCCGGAGCCGCAGCGAAAGCGAGTCTGAATAGGGCGATTGAGTATGGGGACGTAGACCCGAAACCGTGTGATCTACCCCTGTCCAGGGTGAAGGTGCGGTAACACGCACTGGAGGCCCGAACCCACGCACGTTGAAAAGTGCGGGGATGAGGTGGGGGTAGCGGAGAAATTCCAATCGAACTCGGAGATAGCTGGTTCTCCCCGAAATAGCTTTAGGGCTAGCCTCGGTGAATGGAGTGGTGGAGGTAGAGCACTGATTGGGTGCGGGGCCCGCAAGGGTTACCAAGCTCAGTCAAACTCCGAATGCCATGAACTTCTTGCCGGGAGTCAGACAGTGAGTGCTAAGATCCATTGTCAAAAGGGAAACAGCCCAGACCATCAGCTAAGGTCCCGAAGTGTGTGTTAAGTGGGAAAGGATGTGGAGTTGCCCAGACAACCA
>NZ_JACBYI010000097.1 GCF_019352175.1 Paenibacillus sp. S150 | reverse complement strand
CCTGAAAACTGAATCCGAAACGAATCTGCGTTTTATGTTCTTGGATAAGCCCTCGACCGATTAGTATTGGTCAGCTCCATGCATTGCTGCACTTCCACCTCCAACCTATCTACCTCGTCGTCTTCAAGGGGTCTTACATACTGGGAAATCTCATCTTGAGGGGGGCTTCACGCTTAGATGCTTTCAGCGCTTATCCCGTCCGTACGTAGCTACCCAGCCATGCTCCTGGCGGAACAACTGGTGCACCAGCGGTACGTCCATCCCGGTCCTCTCGTACTAAGGACAGCTCCTCTCAAATTTCCTGCGCCCACGACAGATAGGGACCGAACTGTCTCACGACGTTCTGAACCCAGCTCGCGTACCGCTTTAATGGGCGAACAGCCCAACCCTTGGGACCTACTTCAGCCCCAGGATGCGATGAGCCGACATCGAGGTGCCAAACCTCCCCGTCGATGTGGACTCTTGGGGGAGATAAGCCTGTTATCCCCAGGGTAGCTTTTATCCGTTGAGCGATGGCCCTTCCATGCGGTACCACCGGATCACTAAGTCCGACTTTCGTCCCTGCTCGACTTGTTTGTCTCGCAGTCAAGCTCCCTTTTGCCTTTGCACTCTGCGAATGATTTCCAACCATTCTGAGGGAACCTTTGAACGCCTCCGTTACTCTTTAGGAGGCGACCGCCCCAGTCAAACTGCCCGCCTGACACGGTCCCCGTACCCG
>NZ_JACBYI010000096.1 GCF_019352175.1 Paenibacillus sp. S150 | reverse complement strand
CTGCGGTGCAGGTCCTGCAGCACTTCTCGCCAGCCATAGGCGCTCTCCTTGCCGCCAATGCTGAAGCTGAGAATTTCCCGGTGCCCGTCTTCATCAATCCCCATGGCGACATAGATGACTTCACTGGCCACGCTTTGGCGCTTCAGTTTGACGTACATGCCATCCAGATAAATGACGGAGTAGCGTTTGGAGAGCGGACGATCCTGCCAGGCGGCCACATCTTCCAGGACCGTGCCGGTGATGTTGCTCACGGTCGCTGGCGAGTACGAGGTCCCAAACATTTTCTCGATAAACGAGGCGATATCCCGGGTGCTCATGCCCCCTTTATACATGTGGATTACGGTGTCTTCCAGCCACGCCTCCCGGCGCTGGTACGGCTCAAAGAGCTCCGTCTGGAACAGACCCTGCCGATCCCGTGGGACGTTCAGGTCGGAGATGAGCCCGTGGCGGGTGTCCCACGTGCGGGTGTAATATCCATTGCGAGTGTTGGGCTCCTCCGGATGTTCGACACCCAGGTAATTTTTGATTTCTTCGCGGAGCATGAGTTCAATCTTTTCTTTCAGAAAACTTTGTAGGCTATTTTCGAGTAGATCACTGAACGGGTTTTGTTGTATACTGGTCATTGAGTAGGGCTCCTTTTCTTGGTGACTTTGCAATCCCAAGGATACCCTACTTTTTTGTCGTTTACTAGACTCCCCGATCCTTACACATACTATTTTACGCCATC
>NZ_JACBYI010000095.1 GCF_019352175.1 Paenibacillus sp. S150 | reverse complement strand
GATATTGTCAAAGTCCTTGTCCATCGGGAACTGAAGAAACGTAATATCGACATTCGGAGTATTGAACAACCAACCTACAGCATTTTTAAGAAAGACCCGTCTGACTTCCTGATTAACGGTTTGATGGAATTGTTGGATGTTTATCAGCGGTTAGAGATTGCTATGAAGCTGGGACGTGGACGAAACAAAAAGGCTTCCGAAGGCAAGTTTGCTGGTGGAGGTATTCCATTTGGTTACAAAGGAAAACGGGGATCGAAGCAAATGTTCATTGACGAACAGAAGGCATCTACGGTTCAGCGGCTATTTCAACTGAAAAAGCAATATCCTATATGGTCATTGTCGGCTTTAGCCGAGAAGTTAAATGAAGAAGGATTCACAACAAAACAAGGGAAGAGGTTCACCAAAGTACAGGTGAAACGAATCCTAGATCGTAAAGCATTTTACCAAGGAACGTATCGTTATGGGCAGATTGAAGCAGACGGTGAACATCAAGCAATCCTACAGTCTGGAGGAATGTGCTTGTGACGATATTACAAGATAAGTATGAATCGCTGGTTGAGCAAGAAGATCAGCTTCTAACAAGTTTCCGTACCACTGCCGCTTATGAAAATGCCATGTTTCAAATTACACATGAACAAGCTGCGGATATTCACTTGCCGACAGCGGAGAAAATCATAGATAAGATTCACGAGTACACAGAAGAACTGCGGCTAGACCTGCTTTATGTACGTCTGGAGAAGTCACATGTTGCTGGGATGTTAAAACTTACAGCT
>NZ_JACBYI010000094.1 GCF_019352175.1 Paenibacillus sp. S150 | reverse complement strand
TGCTTGAAAGATAAGATTTTATATGTTTTGGGGTCCCCGCAAAGTACATGAATAATCATCGAAGCCAAGGCCCCGCTTTGTGGGGTTATTTTGAAAGATAAGAATTTATCCTGAATTTCGAAAGTAACTTCTCATAAAAAAACAAAAAAAGGGCTCAAACCTTTGGTAGAATGGTGTTTGTGAGAACAACATCCCCCAAAGAGAGGAGCACCTTTTAGGTGAAGTCTACCATACCCACATAAAATCAAGACCGAATTTTCATTGCCACACGCCACGACGGTTGGAGGCCGCAAGATCTTCCTGGAGTATCTCGAAAAAATTAAGCTTGGCTCTGCGCTACAACAGATTTCCGGCACGAAAGCGAAGAATGCGTTGTTTCCCGTGTACCGCATTTTGCTTTACCTCATCCTGGGCTGGAGCTTGGGAGCAGAGCGGCTCTTTCACTTTCGGAAGTGGCAGCAGGACTCGCTCATCCAACGTTTTCTTGGCGGGCGTTGTCCGCATCACTCGCTACTCTACAAAGAACTGGGCCGTCTGAGTAAAACGAAGCCGAACCTGAAAAGGAACCTTCAACAACTTCATCTGGACCTCATTCGCCCCTGTCTTCCCTCCAGCCTTATTCTCGATTTGGACTCTACCGTGGAGACGGTGTACGGCCATCAGGAGAAGGCGGCCAAAGGCGTCAACTCGCATAAACCCGGACGCCAAAGCCTCCATCCTTTATTGGCTTTTGAGGGCCAGTCCCGAGCCAGTCTCTATGCACAGCTGCGACCCGGGAATGTTCATTCCTCCACCCATGCCGGCCCTTTTTTGGAGCAAGCCTTCGAGCTGCTGGGAGAGCAGAAGGTGAAGTATGCCCGGTTTGACAAAGGCTTTGGCGGCGAAGACTTCTATG
>NZ_JACBYI010000093.1 GCF_019352175.1 Paenibacillus sp. S150 | reverse complement strand
TTTTGTGGTATAATTCATTTCAACCAGCTCCTTTGCTTGTAGCTCTGAAATGGGGTTTCTTGCTTCCATTTTAACCTACGCCCTGCAAATGTGAGCTGGCCTTTTTTGTTCATCTTAACTTATCTTTCAAGATAACCCCACAAAGCGGGGCCTTGGCTTCGATGATGACTCAGGTACTTTGCGGGGACCCCAAAACATATAAATTCTTATCTTTCAAGAAGGACGCCTATCGTCGTCCTATATAAGAATGCCGCCATTTCAGTGGGGAGGAAAAGAATCATTTCGCGCTGATTCCACCGTCCAGCCGACTTCGGGCGAATTCAAAGGCACTTCTGCCTTTAATTCCCTCGTCCAGCTGGCTTCGGGCGAAATCAAAGGCACTTCTGCCTCTGATTCCTCTGCCTGCCCGCTGCGGCCAACGCAATCGCGCAGTTTGCTTGGCCGAAGTCCCGATCCATTCTTTCATTTACAGCGCAGCCGTGAAATAACGGATAAGCTTCGCTTCCCCCAAAACCTATAAATTCTGATCTTTCAAGCAGAAACGGCTTCGCCGTCCTTGACCGGGCAGCGCAGCTGTTTGCATTTCAGGTGTAAGGCTGGCTGCTGAAGCCCGGCGGGAAGCCAAGTGGAAAAGGCCACTTCATATTCCCCCGGCCGCTTTTTCGCAAGCGTTAGCGGGAAAAAGGATACCTAATCGTTCCGTTTCTTTCCCTTACAGAGAAAGACGCCTACATTAAGATGTACTTGAAACATTTATCCAAAGGGCAGCCATTTTAGTGGTAAAAAGGATAACTAATTCACCGCATTCGGATTCCGGATCATCCCTAGTGGGAAAAAGTACAGGCCTGTTGATTATCCAAAAAAAGGTAGCAAAAAGGCCGCTCATTCGGTAAAGTGTTTGTACTCCACAAACATCCGAAACGAGGCGACCTCATGAAAAAG
>NZ_JACBYI010000092.1 GCF_019352175.1 Paenibacillus sp. S150 | reverse complement strand
TATGTATTCAGATACGAGTAACTGCGCATTACCACAGCTGGGTTTCCCCATTCGGACATCCCCGGATCAAAGCTTGCTTACAGCTCCCCGGGGCCGTTTCGTTGTTCGCCACGTCCTTCATCGGCTCCTGGCGCCTAGGCATCCTCCGTGTGCTCTTAGTAGCTTAACCACCGCTCCGATGTTTCGCTTGTTCGCTCATCTGGTTTGGAATGGCGCGTCCAGAAAAATTCCGTACGCTGGATCATTCCAAGCCAAAGGTCGCTTCACAATCGAAAATCTTCGCTTAGCATTCTATTAAATCTTCACTTGCTTACACAAGTTCAGCTAAAAGGAATGTTCTAAAACGCATTTTCGTTTCGGTATCCAGTTTTCAAGGATCAAGGGATTCAAAGGCGGATCATTGTTGGTGGAGCCAAGCGGGATCGAACCGCTGACCTCCTGCTTGCAAGGCAGGCGCTCTCCCAGCTGAGCTATGGCCCCGTAAAATTCATCTCAAAAGAGAAGTATGCCTTCTAATGTTATATGGTGGGCCTTGGTGGACTCGAACCACCGACCTCACCCTTATCAGAGGTGCGCTCTAACCAACTGAGCTAAAAGCCCATATAACATATATAACATTCTGAAACAGCCAAGGAATGGTTGTCCGCTTGGCAGCGTCCTACTCTCCCGGGACCCTTCGGTCCAAGTACCATCGGCGCTGGAGGACTTAACGGTCGTGTTCGGGATGGGTACGTGTGGAACCCCTCCGCTATCGCCACCAAACGCATACGAAAGAGACTTGCTCTTTCAAAACTGAACACGAGTGAGTGTTCGAACCCGAAGGTCCTCTTGGAAGCTTGCGCTTCCGATTGGAATGTCCTCATCGCAGAGAACGATTCTCCATAGAAAGGAGGTGATCCAGCCGCACCTTCCGATACGGCTACCTTGTTACGACTTCACCCCAATCATCTACCCCACCTTCGGCGGCTGGCCCCCTTGCGGGTTACCCCAC
>NZ_JACBYI010000091.1 GCF_019352175.1 Paenibacillus sp. S150 | reverse complement strand
TCCTATAAGAAAAATATGGGAGGGCTAGCAGATGAACAAAAAATACGAGGTTCGGCTTGAACCCAAAGAACGCGAAAAGATAGAACAACTTCTCCATGCCGAATTAACACCCCCTGGCATTCGCCGCCGCTGTCTCGTACTGCTTCTTTCGGATGAAACTCAAGGTGCTATTCCCAAGCAGACCGAAATTGCCAGTCGCTGCGGAGTCAGTACGGTGACCGTCTTTTACACGGTAAGGGATTACTGCACCCGCGGACTGGAGGAGACGCTCTGTTATCGCCGGCGCGCCGAACCGCCACGTCCTTCGCCGATCACAGGTGAAGTGGAAGCCCGAATCCTAGCGTTAGCCTGTTCTGAGCCTCCAAAAGGGTATGCTCGCTGGACCATTCGTTTGTTGACCCGTCGAGTCATCGAACTGAATATTTTGGAATCTGTGGGACGAGAAACCATTCGGATGACTTTAAAAAAACAAAACTTAAGCCTCACCTGAAAAAACAGTGGTGCATTCCCGCCAAATCGAGCAGTGAGTTCGTCGCTCGGATGGAAGACGTTCTAGAGACGTATGCCCTTCCGTATGACCCTGAAATCCCGCTTATTTGTATGGATGAACAGCCGATCCAACTGCTTGATCACTCGCGTCCTCCACAACCCATGAAGGCTGGACAAGTACTGCGGGAAGATTACGAATATGTTCGCAAAGGAAGCTGCAGCCTGTTTTTGTTCACAGAGCCGCTCGCCGGTTGGCGTCACGTGCAGGCTTCGGAAAGACGTACGAAATCGGACTGGGCTCTGCAGATCCAAGAGCTGCTAGAGGTGCACTATCCCGAGGCGAAACGAATTCGGCTGGTGATGGACAACTTGAATACCCACACGATCTCGTCTTTGTATGAAACCTTTGCACCTGAACAGGCATTGGCCTTGGCGAAACGATTGGAAATCCATTACACCCCTAAGCATGGCAGTTGGTTGAATATCGCTGAGATTGAACTGAGCGTACTGACGATTCAATGCCTGAACCGCCGAATCTCCTCCATTGAAGAATTACAAGGTGAGGTATCTGCTTGGGAAACGGAACGCAACCAAATTCAGAAATCTGTCGATTGGCAATTTACCACGGAGCAGGCACGAGGAAAGTTAAAGCATTTATATCCTGAAATTTAATGTGGTCA
>NZ_JACBYI010000090.1 GCF_019352175.1 Paenibacillus sp. S150 | reverse complement strand
ACCATTTCAGAGCTACATGCGAAAGGAGCTGTTACTATGAAGAATACCATAAAATACGTCGGTTTGGATGTGTCTAAAGAAAAAATTGCGGTGGCAATCGCAGACGAGGGCCGAGAACCTGCCCGTTATCATAGTGCCATTGCCCATACTCCCGATGCCGTGGGACGACTGATGCGCAAAATCCAAAGCCAGGAGGCCACGCTAGAAGTCTGCTATGAGGCAGGACCTACCGGGTATGACTTATATCATTGGCTGACGAAAATGGGGATTTCCTGTACGGTCATTGCCCCTTCACGCATTCCACAACGTCCGGGCGATGCTGTGAAAACCGACCGGCGGGATGCTGAAAGACTGGCCCAGCTCCATCGTGCGGGGGAATTGACCGCGATCCATGTCCCGACTCCAGAAATAGAAGCCTTGCGAGATCTCATCCGGGCTCGGGAGGCGGCCCGTGGTGAATTACACCGGGCCCGGCAGCGGCTTATTCATTTCTTGTTGCGACACCAGATTCACACACCGGAAGGGATGAAAAGACGCTGGACCAAGAGATACCGGCAGTGGTTATCTGCCCTAACGTTTGAGTTTACGGCTCAAGAACGGGTATTCGCCGAGCTTCTGCAACAGCTACGGGAAGTGGAGGAGCGAATCAAGCGGTTTGAAGCTGCCATGCGGGAGGAAGCCGAGATCTGTACGCACGCGCCTGTTATTCAAGCGCTTCAGGGCCTGCGGGGAATCGCCTTATTGACCGCGATGACGTTGGTTGTAGAGATTGGGAATTTTGAACGCTTCCGTTCGCCGGCTCAGCTCATGAGTTATCTGGGGCTGGTCCCAAGGGAATATTCATCGGGAGCAAGTACGAAACGCGGACGTTTAACCAAAACCGGAAATACAGCCGTACGGCGTACACTCGTAGAATCGGCCTGGAGTTACCGTCACCGTCCTGCCGTCAAAGGTGATTTAGAAAAACGTCTGGAAGGCCAGTGTGCGCATGTCCAAGAAGCCTCGTGGAAAGCTCAGGAACGGTTACACCGTAAATATCTTAAAATGGTCAAACGGGGGAAACACCGAAACGTGGCCATGGCAGCAGTAGGACGAGAATTAGTCGGATTTATCTGGTCGATTGCTCGAAAGGCAGAACAAAGAATGGCGTAGCATGAAATAAGGAAAAAGACAGGCAGGCTCCAGTACATTGAATCCTTAGGGCATGGAGACAAAGAGAAAGGTTCGAGGAGAAACCGTGATTTTCCACTGCACAGGATCTAG
>NZ_JACBYI010000009.1 GCF_019352175.1 Paenibacillus sp. S150 | reverse complement strand
TACGTGTTACTCACCCGTCCGCCGCTAAGCAGGAATGGAAGCAAGCTTCCATTCCTGCTCCGCTCGACTTGCATGTATTAGGCACGCCGCCAGCGTTCGTCCTGAGCCAGGATCAAACTCTCCAAATTGGTTTTAGAAAGAGCGATTGCTCATTTTGAAACATCTGACGAGAATTTGCATTCTCTTGATGAATTCCCAAGCGTCCAAGACGCTATGAAACCCACCGGTTTTGGAATCACCGAAGTGAATTCCGATACTCACTCGTTGTTCAGTTTTCAAAGATCAAGCTCGTTGTCGGCGCCGATTATCTCGTCACCAGCAACTTTTATAATATATCATTTTCAGCCTATTAATGCAAGCTCTTTTTTCGATTTCCATTCGAGCTTTGTTTTGATCTGTCATGGACAGAAAATGAATATAACATGTTCAACTATTCATTGCAAGCATTGATTTCTTATTTCTATTATTCCTCTTTTCAGCATGTAGGTTCCGTGAATATTGTCCGATTCTCCATCGTCGCTTGTGAAACCGGCTCTCCTGTAACAGTTGTACCGGAGTGAGGCTGCTGCCGGAATTGCAACCGGTTTGCGTGCAACGGGGTGATTGGATTTATCCGGCTTGTTTGCTTCGGAATGATTCAGGACCTGCCGGGTGAAACGGTGGAAAATCCTTTTTTCATTCTTAGGTTTTGGTATAATGAGGGATATGAATTGGTCGGGTCCTCAATTCCCACCTCTCGAACGCGAACCTGCATTATTTGACTCGCCAGTTGGATGGCAAGCATCCGAAACCACCAAACAAGCGAAGTTCAGCCCTGTAATGATCGGCAAACGTTCTAAAGCCCCAGATAAATTACAGCGCAAGCAGTTAAAGGCTGTTGAACTATCGTCAAGCGCTTAAGATCACTCCCGGACCACTTACAAAATCAACATATAAAGGCTGGTGAGAATGCTGGAATTGCCGCAGCTTGAATATTTCCAATGTGTAGCCCGCACGGAGCATATGACACGGGCAGCTGAGCTGTTATCTGTCTCCCAATCCGCGCTAAGCCGCTCTATCGCCCGGATGGAAGCAGAGCTTGGCGTTCCTTTATTTGAACGGCAGGGCCGGACTATCAGGCTTAACCGTTATGGAGAGCTGTTCTTAAAGCGGGTCAACCGTATCCTGAAGGAATATGAAACAGGGAAGCTTGAAATACAAAATATGGTTGAAGAGGACGCCGGGGAAGTCAACCTGGGCTTTCTTCATACTATGGGCTCACGGCTTATTCCCGATCTTATCAGCACTTACCGGGTTCACGTCCCGAATATCCGGTTTCAGCTTCATCAGAACCATAATACCTCTCTTTTACAGCAGCTCATTCAGGGTTCGCTGGATCTCTGTCTGCTTTCTTCCTTTGAGAACATGCCCATCCCCCTGCAATGGGTCGAATTATGGAGCGAGGAGCTATTCGTGGCTGCACGAAACGATCATCCGCTGTCGGGCCGGGAATCCATTGAGCTGAAGGAAATTGCCACTGAACCAATGATCACTTTTAAACCGGGCTATGGCCTGCGCAGTATCACTGACCGTTTGTGTATGGAAGCCGGCTTCATACCTGATGTTCCTTTTGAAGGGGAAGAGGTTCCTACCGTGGCCGGTCTGGTGGCTGCCGGTTTAGGGGTAAGCCTTATCCCGGATGTCCCGGGACTGGACAGCAGTCTGGTCAAGCTGCGCGTAAGCATGCCGGAATGCCGCCGGATTATCGGGGTGGCCTGGGTCAATGAACGCTATATGGCCCCTGCGGCCCGGCGCTTTTTAGAATATATTATTAAAAACTTTCAGAACGGGCAGGAGCCCGCTTCGGCAGTACGGCAGTCAACAGCAGCAAAGCTGCCATACCCAGGAGAATAAGACAGGATATCATGCCCACAATTCCTCCCCAGGCATACCTGCTCCAGAACAGTCCCCCCGCTGAACCGCCAATACTAGAACCTCCATAATAAAATAAGAGATACAGGGAGGAAGCTTGCGCTTTGCCTGCGTTTGCCCTGATCCCTACCCAGGAGCTCGCCGTTGAGTGGCTGCCAAAAAAACCGAAGGTGAATACCGCCACACCGATGATCACCATCACTAAATGGCCCGACAACGTGATCAAGGCCCCCAGCAGCATTAGGGCGATGTTTATCCATAAGGCCAGTTCAAGTCCGATCCGGCTGCTCATATAGCCCATCCATGAGGAACTGAACGTTCCGACCAGGTATAGAATAAAAATCCCTCCAACCAGTGTTTGGGACAGATTAAAAGGGGCCTCAATCAAACGGAAGCCCAGGTAATTATAAAGCGTGACGAAGCTCCCCATTAAAATTGCCGCCAGCACAAAGAGCAGCACCAGGGTAGCGTCCCTGAACTGGACAGCAAATAGCTGAAGGACTGGTTTCAGGCCAACCCGCCGGGGCTTGAAATGCCGTGAAGGCGGCAGGCTGCGCCAAAAATAGAGGCTGGCAAGCAGGCTGGCCAGCGCAATGCTGATGATCCCCCATCTCCAGGAAAACAAATCGGTTATCCAGCTGACGGCAAGCCGTCCGAACAGCCCCCCTACCGTATTCCCGCTAATGTATAACCCTAAAGCAAGCCGCAGGCCTGCGGCTTCCGTTTCTTCGGACAGATAAGCCATGGCTACAGCAGGAATACCGGCAAGCACTACCCCCTGTACCGCACGAATGACCATCAAGCTCGTAAAATCGGGAGCGAAAGCCGCGCACAGACAGCACATTGAAGAAAGGATCAACGAGAAGCCCATAAATGGCTTCCTTCCGACACGGTCGGACAAAAAGCTCGCCACCGGCAAGGAGACGGCAAGCATAATTGTACTGATGGACAAGGACAGGCTGACAGCCGCAGGAGAGAGATGAAACTCCTTGGTGAACACCGGGAATAGCGGCTGCACACTGTAGAGAATGGCAAATGTGGCCAGCCCTGCAGCGAACAAGGCCAGATTACTGCGGCGATACTCTATGCTTCCACGTTCCAGATAACCTTCATTTATGTTCAATTGCTTCAGATCCTTCCGGTCATTATATCTACCTGACTAATCATAAGCCCGAAAGCTTTATGTGTATAATGCATTTTGAGCAATATATTAATGCGTCATGGTAATCAAAATAACCCCACAAAGTGGGGCCTTGGCTTCGATGATGACTCAGGTACTTTGCGGCGACCCCAAAACATATAAATTCTTATCTTTCAAGCAGAAACGGCTGCGCCGTCCTTGACCGGGCAGCGCAGCTGTTTGCATTTCAGGTGTAAGGCTGGCTGCTGAAGCCAGGCGGGAAGCCAAGTGGAAAAGGTCACTTCATATTCCCCAGCCGCTTTTTCGCAAGTGTTAGTGGAAAAAGGATACCCTAATCGTTCCGTTTCTTCCCCTTACAGAGGAAACGCCTAAATTAAGATGAACTTGAAACATTCATCCAAAGGGCAGCCACTTTAGTGGTAAAAAGTACAACTAAGGTAGCTCATCCGGATACTGGATCATCCCTAGTGGGAAAAAGTACAACTAATCCGGCTGAAATCAGCCATTTGGAGGGAGTGGGCCTCTATTAAGTGTACAAAATCCCACTAAAGCCCGGTAAATCCAGAATTCCAGCCCATTAGTGTTACTTTTTCCACTTCGCTTCCGTTCCCTATGAATCTCCTCCTTGCGTTCCATCCGCTTGTTCAGGTTCTCCGGGTCATTTCATATACATTAAGTTTCTTTATTGTGTTTTTTAAAGGTTACAGAACCGCCTTCTGCTTAAACAGCGGAGCAGACGGACCCGCGGAACAGCGGCAGCGGTCGCCTGGGTCTCCGGATTTTCACCGCTAAGGGGAATGAAATAAATCTGGAGAGCACAGCGCCCGGACAACGGTCCGTTCGCGGAACGTCCACTCCAAAAGCCTACGTATCTCCTGCGCAAGCAGAAACGGCTTCGCCGTCCTTATAAGGGATGGTATCCGTTCCAGCGAGAAAGATACGGCTAATTTATAGCGTGAAATATATAAATTATCTTTCAAATAACCCCACAAAGCGGAGCCTTGGCTTCGATGATGACTCAGGTACTTTGCGGGGACCCCAAAACATATACATTCTTATCTTTCAAGAAAGACGCCTATCGGTGTCCTATATTTAGAATGCTGCCATTTCAGTGGGGGGGAGAGAAGAATCATTTCGCGCTGATTCCCTCGTCCAGCCGGATTCGGGCGAATTCAAAGGTACTTCTGCCTCTGATTTCACCGCCCAGCCAGCTTCTAGGAGAATCAAAGGTACTTCTGCCTTTGATTCCACCGCCCAGCCGGATTCAGGCGAATTCAAAGGCATTTCTGCCTTTGATTCCACCGCCCAGCCGGCTTCGGGCGAATTCAAAGGCACTTCTGCCTCTGATTCCACCGCCCAGCCGGCTTCGGGCGAATTCAAAGGCACTTCTGCCTCTGATTCCACCGCCCAGCCAGCTTCTAGGAGAATCAAAGGTACTTCTGCCTTTGATTCCACCGCCCAGCCGGATTCGGGCGAATTCAAAGGCACTTCTGCCTTTGATTCCCTCTGCCTGCCCGCTGCGGCCAACGCAATCGCGCAGTTTGCTTGGCCGAAGTCCCGATCTTACAGCGCAGCCGTGAAATAACGGATAAGCTTCGCTTCCCCAAAAATATGTAAATTCTTATCTTTCAAGTGGAAACGGCTTCGCCGTCCTTATAAGGACGGTATCCGTTTCAGCGAGAAAGATAAGGCTAATTTATAGCGTGAAACATATAAACCTGAATTTCGAAAGTGAATTGAACAAATCCAGATCGGACAAGGGATAACCCTCTTTTTCCTTCACCCATTGGGTGCAAGCTGTTTTTAGCAAGAAATCCCTTTGTGTAGAGCTTTTTAGATGATTTGTGGATACTTACTTTCGAAATTCGGGGATAAATTATCTTTTAAAAAACAGGGCAGTATCCTCAATAAATGAGGAACTGTCCTGTTTAAGGTTAGATCTATAGATTTAAGGCTGCAGATGAATGCCTACCGTGACAATCTCGCAAGGTCCAAGCTCCAACAGCTGCCGGGCATCTCGCGAATCCGGCAGCGGAGAGGTACGCTCTTCCAGAATGCCTGTTTTGTACAAATATTCATGAGGAAGCCCCGGCTGTACATCAAGCTGCGTCTGAGAACCGCTCATGTTATACCAGCGCAGCAGGAGGTCGCCGGTGATTTCGTTCATTTTCATGGAAGAGAATGCGGCTTCAGCGCCCTTCCAAGCCAAAGGCGTATATCCTGAAGCAAGCGTACCGGTATGGACGCCTGTCTGGAAGACGGTCCAAGGTGCCTGGAATTGGTAAGCCCCGGCATATGCGCCTGAAGCGACGCCGTCTCCGGCATGCGGAATGAGCATTAGCTGAGCGGTATGCTCACCAAGACATTGCGCTTCCGGTGTCGGGAACCAGCCCCAATCGCCCAGCTCCCCTACGCTGCGAAGCAGCGTGACGGCAATGGTGTTGCGTCCGTCCCGCAGCACTTCATATTCGTTCAGTCCGAGATTGGCGACAGTCATACCGGCCTCTGTGCCGCTGACATCCACAAACGCCTGCTGATGCTGGGTATTGCTCGGATTCTGCCATTCCGCTGCGGGTTCGTTATCCCGCTTGGCAATTTCAAACATGGAATCGGCATAATGCACAGAGGTCTGAATATCTGTCGGGAACAGCATCCGGACACGGTGGTCCTTAGCGGCATTGTTAATCGCAGATTCAATGTGCACTCCCTTACCTCCGCGTTCCAGCGAGAGGACCGTGCGAAGCTCCAGAGTCACGGTGTCACTGCTGCGCTGCGCCTTGCGTTCCGGGTAGTATACCAGCGCAAGCTGCTCTTTTTTCAAAGCGGCATCTGCGGAAGCAGGAATCTCCCAAGCATGCTTAATCTCGACGGAAGCCCGGTATGGAGTATCCTCAAGCACAGTAATTGCAGCCTTCAGGCCTTTGGTGGTCAAAGGAATCCCGCCATCCGGCTGTCTGTACATATACTCGTTCCCTATGTCTCCGGTATTCTCATAGATGCCCAGATCACGGTATACAGCTCCTGTCACCTTGTGCTGCAGGCTGAAAGAACCGTCTCCGCCGATTTCAACGCGGATAGCCGGGTTCTCCAGCACGTGCTCTCCGTTGAAAAGAGAGGACTCCGCCGGAGCTGCTCCCTGCTGTGCCGCCCAGGCGTAGGCCCGCAGTCCAAGCGCAGGAACATCTTCCGCCTCGAAGGTGAGCTTGACTCTGCGGCACATGAACGGCTGGCGGAACTTGTCGTCCGGCAGATCATAGCCAAATTCCAGGCCCAGATCCTCCATGGTGAAGGCCAGCGCCTTGCCGCTGTCGTCCAGCAATACCCGGCCGGAAATATCGAATTCCCGCATTCTGCGGGCGGTTTCCTCCAGGCCGTAGCCTTCACGCAGATATAAGCGGGCGGCATCCAGTTCGATACTGACAGTGCCCGTACGGCTCCAGCCTGTAGTGTTCATTGCCACAAAAGGAACAGCTTGTGCATCTTCGGCGGACCCGCCAAAAATGGAAGTATCCACAGACTCAGCGATAAACCTGGCGCTGTCTTCGATGATGCTCTCCGCCACATGCCGGCTTTTATCAAAACGGGTCACCATCTCGCGGTGCACCTCGTCTACGCTGCAGCCGCAGATGCTGTCATGCGGATGGTTCTGCATCAGCGTCTTCCAGGCGTAAGTGAACAGATGATGCGGATAGTCTTTGCCGGCGAGTCCCGCGATGGAAGCCAGAGGCTCGGCTACTTTTTCCAGCAGGGTCTGGCCCTTCTGGTTCATCTGCTTCAAATACACCCGTGCCGACGCGGTATTGACCAGCGTGCCCCAGCCGTCGGTCCGCTGGCTGCGCAGCTCGCCTGTAACGGAGGACAGCTCACGTTCACCTTGCTCCAGCTCGGCATTCAGCGCGTCCAGATAATCCGGGAAGTTGGAGTGAATGAACTCCACTTCCGGGTACAAGGCCTGCGCCGTGGCAATCGCCTCCGGCAAATCCAGCTGCAGCGGCTGATGGTCACAGCCATTCATGAACAGCAGCTCCCCTGTGGAGGCGTATTTCTCGGCATCCGCCAATTTACGGTCCCAGAATTCACGCGCAGCGGCTTCGTCCACCGGAACTTCATTCCCGTTGGAATACCAGTTGGCAAAGAGAATGCCGAGGATTCGCGAGCCGTCCGGCCCTTCCCAGATCAGCTCGGAGAAGGAAGACTCGTAGCCGCCGTCCGATACGGTATTGTTGAAGCCTGTCGGTTTAACACCTCTGCCGAAGAAGGCATTCTTGATGCCGGACTGGAGCATGAGCTGCGGCGTCTGGCCGACAAGACCGAAGGTATCGGGGAAATAGCCGATTTTGGAGGGCTCCCCGTATTTCAGGGCATCCTGATGGCCAATCTGCATATTGCGCACATTGGCCTCGCCGCTCGTCAGGAAAGCATCCTGGAGAATGTACCAGGGCCCAATCAGAATCCGGCCATCACGGATATGCCGCTCCAGCCGTTCTTTGTTCTCCGGCCGGACCTGCAGATAATCCTCCAGAATAATCGTCTGTCCATCCAGATAAAAACTGCGGAAGGCCGTGCTGCTGTCCAATTTATCGAGTAGCGCATCCACCAGCTGCACCAGACGGACATGATGCTTCTCGTAGGGCAAGTACCATTCGCGGTCCCAGTGGGTGTGGGAAACGATATGCGCGGTCTTTTGGTTAGTCATGAACCCCATCTCTCCCCTTAATTCTTGCTTAATGTATTGTAATTGCGGACTCTTCCGGTCTATATACGTTTGTCAGCTGTCCTTGCTTGTCTGCCGCAAACAGCACAGAACGTTCCTTCTCAAGCCGGAAGCTGTAGCTTAGTCCAGTCTCAGGATCTCTAACTTCAATGTCAGCGTCCCAGGCATATTCGGATACGAATATATAAAGTGCTCCTTCGGCAAAATCCAGCTTGCGCCCGTAGACCCCCGGCAGTTCCCCGCCGCTGATCCACTCCAGCCCTGCAGAAATCCCGGAACGCTCCACCGCATAGCGGTACAGCTCCACAATCGGCTCGTCGCGTTCATTCAGCTCCAGCGGAAGCGGACACCAGATGAGGCGCCCATTGCCGAGCGGAAGATCGGTTACGGCATCTCCAGCCTGCACAGGGCTGTTAGAGCCAGAAGCGCCTTCCAGCTGAACTTCCTTGACCAGCTCCGCAATCCGGCGCTGTCCGTAGGAAACGGCAAAGGTTCTGCCGCCCAGCTTCATCCGCTCCTCGCGCCGCACGTTGCTTAGCACACGTGCGCCAAGCAGTCCCGTGAGACGCTCCGAAGGCTGCCAGTACGAATTAAGTCCCAGCGCTCCGGTCACTGCCAGCACCGCTCCGGTACGTTCCACGAATGCAATAAGCTGCTCCACCGCGCTGTCATCCAGATTGTGCGCACTGGGCAGCAGAATCAGCTTCGGCGGCTGGGCCTCCAGCGCCTCCAGGCCGTATTCCGAGACAGCCCGGAACGGCAGACGCAGCTGGTAAGACAGAACGCGGGTCAGCCGGGTTGTGGCATCATAAGCGAGCTTGCGGTTGGAGAAGTCATTGGAATACGGGAAAACAACGGCGATATCCTCAGGCTTCCGCCCCGCAAACAAATCCCCGGCTCCGGCAATGAAACGCCCAAAATCGTAAGAGACATCCGCCTCGGGCTTCTCTGTCCCATCCGCACGCAGCGCACCGATCTGCGATTCATTGGCATTATCCATATAAAAGTTGGTGTTCCAGATCCATTGGACCGCACCTGCTCCTCCTGCCGCAAACGCATAGGCATACTTGCGTTCCAGGATGGAGCGCAGCTCTTCTTCCGTTCTTTTGGCGCGTCCGTCCGGGGTCTCGACATACATAATTCCGGTTTCCTGAATCAGGTTGGGCTTGTTCTCTGTTTTGGCAAAGATCCCGCTCCACAGCAGATTGTCATTCAGCCACCAGGTATGCACGGTCGTGTAGTCTACGGCCTGTTCGTAAAAGAACGGCGAGGGTCTTTGCGCACCGAGCGCTTCGTCTTGGCCTACGGTCACGAGATGCGCGGGGTTCAGCTCTTTGATTGCCCCGTACAGCTCACGTGCCCAGACGTTATGCATTTCCATCGAAAACAGGCAGTAATCCAGCCAGCGCGTTCCGCGTTTGCCGGAATGGATGTCCTGGATGCTGAAGTTGAT
Organism: Paenibacillus sp. S150; assembly: GCF_019352175.1. Classification (GTDB taxonomy): domain Bacteria; phylum Bacillota; class Bacilli; order Paenibacillales; family Paenibacillaceae; genus Paenibacillus_AQ. Next base: position 182,608 of record NZ_JACBYI010000009.1, on the reverse strand, counting down.
CTCCGCTTGTTCCGGGGGCCGCGCCGAAGCGAAATCAGGCAGCTCCAGCGGTGTCATATTCCAGCGCTCCTGCAGGATCGCAATGCTGCCGTGACGCTGCTCCAGCCACGCAGAGAACGCCTGCTGCTCGTATACATCCCGCGCCGAGCTCGGTCCGTCCGAGAATATGCGCGGCGGATCAAACATGGACGGCTCGTTGATCAGATCCCAGTCCACATGCGTGGTGTGAACATGCCGGGATACAATGGAGCGGATAAACCGCTTCTGCGCCTCTACGCTGCGCGGGTCCAGATAAGGATTGGTGCCCTCCCAGGTCTCCGGTGTGAAGGAGAAGAAGGTAAAGGTCACTTGAAGCCCATGCTTCCCCGCCGTCAGCAGAAAAGCATCAATTGCCCGCATTACTTCTTCGGACGCATGTCCATCCACCTGCATGATATTGCGGTAGGCTGTCCAGATGCCGGTGCGGATCCAGTTGATCCCCGCCTTCTTCATCTGGGCCATATCCCGGTCCCATACAGCGGCATTCGGCAGGAACAGGAATTTCCGCGCCACATCCGAGGTCATGTAGGTCATGCCTACAACCGGCAGCGGACGTCCGTTCTTCTGAAAGTAATCCCGTCCGGCAGTCACAGGCCCGCCCTCCGAGAGCAGCGCGGCATCAAGGCCCCAGAAGCCCTGGCGCAGCACACGCTGCTCGCCGTCTTCCGCTTCGGCGCGGCAGACCAGGGTATACAGCCCCGGCTCAAGCTCTACGGGAATCGGCAGGCGGAGAAAATTCATGCCGCTGCCGACGGCAATGTCACAGCTGTGCTCGTAACAGGCGGAAGCCGCTCCGTCCTTCTGCAGGCTGAAGCCCAGCCTCCAGGTCTGGCCTCCAGGTCCGGGCAGGGTGTAGCCCAGACGCTGGCTTTGCAGGCTGATTACAGGCCGCTCCCCCTGCTCATAGGAGGCGTAATTGGGCTTCAGCCACAGCTCGGTGACGCCTTTGGCGGCAAAGGCCGCGCAGGCCGCAAGCAGTTCCCGGCCTGCATCGCCGCAGGCCGCGGGTGTAAGGCGCTGGCCGATGAAGATCCAGCGCCCTCCGGCGAAGGGACCGCCGACATGCTCCCACAGCACAGCGGGAGCCGACACCTCGCGTCCTTCGGCCGAGATGCCCTTCAGCAGCGGATAGATCCGGGTATCCATGGGGCCGCTTGCGCCCATTTGCTCCGGCAGATCGCTGCTCTTGGTCACATGGGGCACCAGATTCCAGGTGCCCGAAGGAACCAGCAGCTCTTCGCGGCCTGCGAAGAGCGGGATCTCCGCAAGCGCGGCATGCACCTCTACCCGGCTGCCGTCTACGCGCAGCGCTTCGTGGATGTGCAGCTGGCGGTGGTAGGCGGTCTGCTCGGCTTCCGCCAGCCAGCGGCCCTGCTCCTCACGCACCGGGTGCTTGAACGGTGCGCCGCCGATGCTCAGCAGCCCGCCGCCGCGACTGAGGTAGGCGAGGATGGAGCCCCAGGCTTCCTTGGGGAAGTAGGGGGCATGCAGATTGATGAAGCAGGCACCGGGCCGGGCGGCATCCAGCGCAGCTGCGAGCTGGCCCGCAGTGACGGTGCGGACAGAATGGGCGGATTGAACGCCAGAGACAGGCCGGGCGGTGCTCGCATGATTGGCGGCTTGGGCGTTACGGGCGGCATGCTGTAATCCGCCATCCCGCTCCGCCTGGTCACGGACCAGTCCGGCAGCGTCAGTGCAGCCCGGGAACTGCGGATCAGCGAACAGAATCACTTCGCCCGCAATCACAGCTGTCCATCCTTCATCATCCGGTACACCAGCTGGGAGAACAGGCTGTTCGACCAGGCGAACCAGCTGCGGGTGAATACGGACGGGTCATCGGCATGGAAGCCTTCGTGCATAAAGCCGGTGTCCGCGTCCGTACTCTCCAGCAGAGCAACCAGCTCCAGCTTTTCCTGGGCGGACTGTGCGGTAATTCCCTGCATGGACAGGGCCATATGCCAGATATAATCCTTCGGGGTATGCGGACTGCCGATGCCTTTGGCCGCTGTTCCTTCATAATAAAAAGGATTCTCCTTGCTCAGGGCAAAACGTCTGGTGTTCTGATAGACCGGATCATCCGCCGTGGTATATCCGAGATACGGGATGGAGATCAGGCCGGGGGTTCCGGCATCGTCCATCAGGCAGTAATTGCCGAAGCCGTCTGTCTCATAGGCATAGACAGGCCCGAATTCAGGGTGACGGTAGATTCCGTACAGCCTGATGCCGTAATCCACTTCGAATTCCAGTTCTTTCAGCTCAGCCAGCAGGTCCATGTCACGGAATACCCACTCCGCAAATTCCTGCATCTGGCGCAGGGCGACAACGGCAAACATATTGCCGGGAATGTTGTAGTGGAAATCACAGGCGTCATCGCTGGAGCGGAAGCCGGACCAGATCATACCCGTGTAGTTGACCGGCATACCGAGTCCGTTGTTGCGCAGGGAGTCCTCCGGAATGCCGTTGTTGCGGGTGAAGCGGTAAGGCGATTGCTCGAAGTGGCGCTGTTCTCTTTTGAACAGGTCAATAATGGTCCGCAGGGCAGACTTGAATTCGGCATCGAAGAAATCGGTAAGCCCGGTCTCCTTCCAGTAGGTATACGCCAGACGCACAACGAAGCACAGCGAGTCGATCTCAAACTTGCGCTCCCACACCCACGGGGACATCTCGGTAACGTCCGTGGTGTTCCAGTGCCAGTCATTGGCCGTTTCGTTAAAAGCGTTGGCATACGGATCGATGTGAATGTATTTAATATGCCGTTTGATCAGACCGCCGATGACGCGCTGCAGATCCGGGTCGTTCTGGGCCAGGGGCACGTAATGAATGACCTGCTCCACCGAATCGCGCAGCCAGGAAGCCGGGATGTCGCCGGTGATCACAAAGGTGGTGCCGTCATCCAGCAGCTTCGTAGTCGTCTCCAGCGTATTGGGAAAACAGTTCTTGAACAGCTGCAGCAGCTTCGGACGGTGGGCCAGCTTCTCTTCGGCTTCCGCCAAAACCTCCTGTACAGCTTGAGGCAAAGCCAGCTTGGGCATCGGGATTTTGGGTAATCTGAATTGTTCCAAGGAAGGTACACTCCTTATGTTCATGTAGTAGAATTGTCATCTGTAAGCCTTGCAAAAACGGGAATACGGGCAGACAAACAATATATGAATTTCTGCCCAGGCTATGGTTCCAGCTGAACCTCAGCGCAAAGTGGAAAAAATCCCGCTAATTATCGCCGGCGGCCCCTGTAAAAATGAATAGCGGGAAAAAGCAAACCTAATCAGTATAGGTGACAAAATCCCGCTAATTGCCGATGCAAGGCGGATTTCGGGCTGAATAGGTGGAGAAATTAAATTCCAACTATATAAGATGAACTTGCAACAATAATAAAAAGGGCAGCCAGCCTTAGTGGGAAAAAAGAACACTAAGGTAGCGCATTCGGATTCCGGATCATTCTTAGCGGGAAAAAGTACAACTAATTCGGCTGAAATCAGCCGTATGGGGTGAACGGGCCTCCATGAAGTGTACAAAATCCCACTAAAACCCGTTAAACCCAGAATTCCAGCCCATTAGTGTTACTTTTTCCACTTCGCTTCCATTTCTAATAAAACTCCTTACGTTCCAACAGCTTGTTCAGGTTCTCCGGTTTAACTCATATAGATACTTATTGGCAATGTATGCGCGGCTGACGGGCAACCAATAACTGCGCATGGCAATCTATAGCGGCTTACTATCTATAGCGACTTACTATCTACGGAGCACTATTGAAAAATCAGTCTGCTTAGCTTAGCAGTTCCGGCTTCTTCCCGCTCATCGGCGCCTGTTGTTGTTGGCCGGTTTACCGAATGTAAATGGTTTTGATCTCAAAAGGAGCGAAGCCCAGCTCGAATTCGCCTTCGTGATGGGCTACAGGCGCAAGCTCCTGCTCCAGAGCGTTGGAGAGGCAAATTTCGCTGACAGGCTGCTTCCAGCCCAGCTTCACGGTTTCGCGCCCGCCGGCGGATTCATAGAGACGCAGAATCCAGCCTTGTCCATCCTCGGACGGCTTCACGGTATCCAGCACAACATGCTGCCCATCGAAGCCGATAAAAGCTCCAGTGGACGGCAGCTGTCCAGTCTTCCCGGCAGCGGCGATTGCGGGTACTTCATGGTTAAGCTCGGCTGCCTTGCGCAGCGTGTGCGCACTCCGCCAATCCCCGGTGTGGGGATAGAGTGAATAAGTGAAGTCATGCGCACCCAGGTCCGCAGTGGCATCGGGCCACTTCGGCGCACGCAGCAGCGACAGGCGGATGGTGCTGCCTTGAACGTCATAGCCGTACTTGCAGTCATTCAGCAGACTGACGCCATAGCCATGCTCGGACACATCGGCAAAACGGTGGCCGCATACCTCATACTGCGCCTGCTCCCAGCTGGTGTTGCGGTGGGTCGGGCGCTCCAGTGCGCCAAAGGGAATCTCATAGGTCGCTTTGTCTGCAACCACATCAACCGGGAAGCCGACCTTCAGCAGCTTATGGGCTTCATTCCAGTCCACATGTGTATTGAAGTCGATTCTACGATCATTGAAATACAGAATCAAATCCTGGGTAATCACAGAACGGCCCAGCTTCCAGCGGAATCTCAGCACATCCCGGACCTTGCCCGAGTGAAGCACGTATTTCTCCACCAATTCCGCTTCACCGGCGGGCTGGGCTTCATAACGATTGTCGATATCCCAGGCGTCCCAGAGCGTCGGACGGTCATGAAAAAAATGAAACCGGTTGGCGCGTCCGCCCGGCTGCACGATCTCGCGGCCGGCTGCTTTATCGAAGAGGCTGATGATTTCGCCTCTTTCATTGAAGGCAAGGCGGTAGTGCGGCGTGTCCCAGCTGTCGCCCAGTACCGCGTGCGCCGCCAATGGAGCAGCCTGCGAGGCTGAAGCAGCTCCGGCGGCTTGCGTTGCAGCTGTCCCGGAATCTCCGGCGGCTTCCACAGGCACGCTTCTCAACCAGATCGTCTTATAGCCAAGGCCCGGGATCTGCGGAATATGAATGCAGGCCGACAGCTGGTCCGCAGCCGCGGAGCCGGAAATGATGTCCAGCGAAAGGGAATGGCCGGCTTCATCATAGGCAGCCCATGTTGTATTTGTCCGTTCCGTATTTTCCGTTGTAATTGTTCCTTCTATACCGGCATCTGCCAATGGGATTACGGCTACAGCATCGCGTACCCAGCCCAGGCTGTTGAACAGCACATAAGGCCTGCCTCCGCCTGCCGTCGTCACTTGAGCCGCCAGGACTTCAAGCCCCGGCTGCAGCGCTGCCTGACCCAGGGCGAACACCTCGCGGTATTCCTTCTCCGAGGTCACATAGGCTTCGGTGATGGCCGAGCCGGGAATAATGTCATGGAACTGGTTCAGCAGGACCAGCTTCCAGCCTTGATGCAGCTGCTCTGCGATGCTGCCCAGCAGCTCCGGCTTCATTGAAGGGGCTGCCAGTGTCTGCCACAGCTCCGCCTCGCGGTACAGGATTTCCGCCTTGCGGTTGTTCCGCTTATTGCGGCCATGGGTAGTATAAGTGCCCCGGTGCAGCTCCAGATAGAGATCGCCGCGCCATTCCGGGAGCTTCGGCTGCCGCTCTTCAATACCGGCGAAGAATTCTGCCGCATTGCTGAAGGTACTGGCGGGCTGGCCGACCATCAGGTCCGCCCTGCGGATATATTCCAGCATTTCGCGGGTTACCCCTCCGCCGCCGTCGCCATGCCCGTAGAGCAGCATTTGCTCATTGTGTGTTTTCTTTTCACGGAAGGATTGCCAGTGGTCGTGTACATCCTTGGGCAGAGTATTCTCATTCACCCCATGGTTGAGATAGGACAGCATGGCGGTGCCGTCAATGCCGACCCAATGGAACAGATCGTAAGGGAACACATTGGTGTCATTCCAGCCGAGCTTCGTGGTCATGAAATAGCGCACGCCGCCATGCCGCATAATCTGCGGAAGCGATGCGCAGTAGCCGAAGGTATCCGGCAGCCATTCAATATCGGAGGTCTTGCCGAATTCCTCCAGGTAGAACCGCTGGCCGTAGAGCATCTGGCGCATCAGCGATTCTCCGCTCGGAATATTCAGATCCGGCTCCACCCACATGCCGCCGACAAGCTCCCAGCGTCCTTCGCGGATTCTCTCTTTGACCCTGGCGAACAGCACCGGATCGTTCTGCTTGAGATATTCGAACAGCTGCGGCTGGCTCTGGGCAAATTGATATTCCGGGTATTCTTCCATCAGTGCATTCACGGTCGAGAAGGTCCGGCTGGTCTTCCGCACGGTCTCGCGGACAGGCCACAGCCAGGCAATATCGATATGCGACTGGCCGACCATATGGATGGTGCCTTCCGCATTTGCGCCAATGGCGTTGATATCTGCCCGCAGTTTTTCTTCAAGCCCTGTAACCGGGCTGCCCTCACGAAGAGCGGCCTCCGGCAGATTCAAATATTCATCCATCACCCGGTACAAGGCTTCCAGCATCCGCGTGCGGCGCATATCCTCTTCCGGCAGCAGGATGGCCGAATCGCGGACAATGAGAGCCGTATACATCAGGCTCTGTACCGGCACATTGACCCGCACCAGCCAGGTGCGGATAGACCGGATCGGCGGCTGGATGACCGCCTGCTGATTGAGCGGGTCCACCGGCTCCGGGATCGGATCAAACAATTCAATTTCCAGCTCCAGCGGTCTTCCGTCCGGGGTGGCTTCAAGTGTGACAAAGGTGTGGTTCCGGTCGAGGCCCTGGCGAGATTCTCCGTTCACCCGCAGCAATCCCTCGCCTCCCGATTCAAAAATCAGACCCGCACGCTGCTCTGCCCACTCCCCGGGAATGTCCAGCGCACGGCGGAAAAAGTAAGTGGTTCCCTGTACACTCGGAAACAGGCTGAAATCCCCGCCTTCCGTATAAGGCCGAACGCCGTCATATTGACCCGGCACGGTATAGACCGATGCCTGAATATCCCAGCCCTCCAGCGTGTGCTGCTCCAGCCACTGCCGCTCGGACAGCTCGCGGATAAATCTTCTAATCCGTTCCATGCGCACCCTCCTTTACCTCAAGCGCGGCTTCCCGCACATCATTCACATGACTGCCTACCAGCACCTTGAATGCTCCCGGCTCTACGACAGGCCGGTAGTCCGGACCAATATATTGCAGCTGCTCCGCGCCGACCTCAAATTCTACGGTTTGCGCTTCGCCCGGAGACAGCGTAATCTTGCGGAAGCCCTTCAGTTCCTTGGCAGGTCTTGATACCTTGCTGGCAACATCGGAGATATAGAGCTGAACGACCTCGGCTCCTTCACGTTCTCCGGTGTTTGTTACTGTGATGCTTACCGTCGCCGTTTCTCCGGCAGCAATCGCCTGCGGCTCGACTATAAGATCGGCATAACTGAAGCTCGTATAGCCCAGTCCGAACCCGAACGGGTAGCGGGGCTGTGAATCTGCTTCTAGGTATCTTTTGCCGCGTGAACGCTTGCCGTTGTAATACACCGGAAGCTGTCCGGCATCCTTCGGCCAGGAGATGGTCAGCCTGCCTGAAGGATTGACATCCCCGAACAGGATATCGGCCACGGCATGACCGCCCTCCTGCCCCGGATACCAGGCCTCCAGAATGGCGTCGGCATGCTCTTCAATCCAAGGCTCGCTCACCGGACGGCCATTGATATAGACCACAATCAACGGCTTGCCCAGCTTGTGAAGCTCCTTGAACAGTTCCAGCTGCACACCCGAAAGCGCCAGTGAAATCCGGTCAATCCCTTCGCCGCAGTCCATATCGCTCCAGGAATGCTCCGTGACCTGTGACGCTCCGGTCTTCAGGTCAATCGTGCCTTCACCGAAATCACGGGCGCTTGAGCCGCCGAGCGCCAGCACCACGGTGTCGGCCTGTACAGCACAGGCCAGTGCAGCCTCAAAGCCTTCGCGGTCATCGCCTTTGATCCGGCAGCCCGGTGCGTACAGCACCCGCTCCGGCCCAAGCTTGCCGCGTATACCGTCCAGCACGGTTACGATGCTGGAACGCTGCTGCGGCGAGGTGTAGTCGCCCAATTGATTGTAAGGCGCATCGGCGTTCGGGCCGATAACGGCCACCTTGCCGGAGCCGCCGCTGTCTTTGCCGCCCGGGCCGACGCAGGCATCCCTGCTGCCTGTGCCGCTGATGCCTGCGGAGCCGGCGCCTGTGCCCTCGTTGCCTGTCCTGCCGCTGTTGCCGCCCGCGCCGGCGTTCAGCGGCAGCGTGCCGCCTTCATTCTTGAGCAGAATGATGCTCTCCGCTGCCAGCTTCCGGGCAAGCTCCCGGTGCCTGCTGCTTCCGATAAATTTCTCTGCCGCCTCCGGATCGGCGTACGGCTGCTCGAACAGGCCAAGCTTGAATTTCAGTTCCAGCACCCGCTGGACGGCGCGGTCCAGAACCTCCACCGCCAGCTTGCCTGTATGGACGGCATTCACGAGATGCTCCCCGAACATCGCGCCGGACATCTCCATATCGATGCCGGCAGTGATGGCCTGCACGGACGCATCCAGTCCGTCCTCTGCCACATCATGCCCGGCAGCCAGCATTTCGATGGCGCCGCAATCGGTAATTACGAGGCCCTCAAAGCCCCAGGCCCCGCGGAGAATATCCTCCATAAGCGCGGTATTCGCCGTGCAGGGGACGCCGTCGATTTCATTGTAGGCGGGCATAATGGACACTGCGCCCGCCCCGACCGCCTTCTTGAACGGCAGCAGATCGACTTCCAGCAATTCGCGCCAGCCCATATGCACCGGGCCGGCATTGCGGCCGCCCTCGGAGCTGCCGTAGCCGACAAAATGCTTCAGGGTAGCGCCGACGCTCTCCCGGCTGCTCAGCGATTCCCCCTGAAGCCCCTCGACGGAGGCAACGGCCAGCTCGCTGATCAAATAAGCGTCCTCGCCGAAGCACTCCTCGGTGCGGCCCCAGCGGGGGTCGCGCACCACATCAAGCACCGGCGAGTAGGTTACCGTTCCGCCCTGGCTGCGGGTCTCCAGCGCCACCGCCCGGCACATTTCCCGGTACAGGTCCACATTCCACGAGCTGCCCAGCGACAGCGGAACCGGAAATACCGTCGCCCCAATCGCCATATGCCCGTGCGAGCACTCTTCCCCGATCAGGATCGGGATGCCGAGGCGTGAGTTCCCGATGGCATAGCGCTGAATGGCATTCACCGCTTCCGCGCCCTGCCTCGGAGACAGACCGCTTGCCAGTGTCACGCCTGTCCACGGATCGGCGCGAAGCATTCCGTACAGCGAACCGACGCCCGCCTCCGCCACCCGGCGTTTAAAGTCTTCCGTAAGCGTAATCTCTCCATCTGTATGTTCATAGGCCTGCCAGCCGAAGGGCTGAACCAGCTGAGCGGCCTTTTCTTCCAAGGTCATCAGTCCCAGCAAATGCTCCGCCCGTTCTTTGGCCGGCTTGCCTGGGTCTTTATATGTCATACTCTCCACTCCTTCTTATGCTGACGGTCTTATTCCTTCACCGCTCCTACCGTAAGCCCCTGGATGAAATAACGCTGGAAGAAGGGATAGGCAAAAATAATCGGCCCGGTCGCCAGCACCACCATCGCCATCCGCGAGGTATCCTGCGGCATGGAGCGGAGCGCCTCCAGGCTGAGCGAGCTGTTGGTTGAGTTCTGCATAATAAATTGCATGCTGGTCTCGATCCGCATCAGCATCGACTGCAGCGGAACCAGGTTCGGATCATCGATATATAGCAGTGCGTTGAACCAGTCGTTCCAGTAGCCCAGGGTACTGAACAGGGCAATGGTAGCCAGACCGGGCAACGAGAGCGGCAGCACCAGTGTAAGGAAGATGCGGAATTCGCCCGCGCCGTCGATTTTACCGGATTCAATAATGGCATCGGGAACGCTGGTGCTGTAGAACGTCCGCAGGATCATAATGTAAAAGGCGTTGACAGCCAGCGGCATCACCAGCGCCCAGATCGTATCCTTCAGGCCAAGGAACTGCGTGACAATGATGTAGGTTGGAACGAGCCCGCCGTTGAAAAGCATGGTGAAGAAGGCAAAGAAAGCAAAGAAATTGCGGTATCTGAAGCTTTTACGGGAAATGGCATAGGAATAAAACGAAATAAACAGCAGGCTGATCAGTGTGCCCAGCACCGTCACGAGGATGGTTACCCCGTAGGACCGCAGCAGCATGTCACCTGACTGAAACACATATTGGTATGCACCCAGGCTCCATTTGGCCGGGAACAGACTGTAGCCGTCTCTGGCCAGCGCCCCTTCATCCGTGAAGGAAATGATCACTACAAATATAAAAGGAAATACGCACAGGAATGCAAAAATACCTGCAAACAGATTAAAAAGCACGTTCCAGGTTTTGGAGAGCTTATGGAAATCACGTTCTTTTTTAACTAAAGTGGACATCTGGTTCACTCCCTTCGCAGACTAGAATAAGGCGCTGTCCTTGTTGAATTTGCGCACGATATAGTTCGAGCTGATGACAAGCACGAAGCCGACAACGGACTGATAAAGACCCGCCGCAGTACTCATGCCGATCTCGCCTGTAGATTTGAGGCCTTGGTAGACATAGGTATCGATAACGTTCGTAACACTGTACAGCGTCCCGGAATTGCGGGGCACCTGGTAGAACAAGCCGAAGTCGGCATAGAAGATTTTCCCGATCGCAAGCAGTGTCATAATGGTGATGATGGGGCTCAGCAGCGGCAGCGTAATATTCTTGATCTGCTGGAATTTGCCTGCGCCGTCAATCATCGCCGCTTCATAGAGCGATTTGTCGATACCCATGATAGCCGCCAGGTAGACTACGCTGTTATAGCCGAGCGCCTTCCACAAATATACCAGCACGAGAATGACCGGCCAATATTTTTTCTCGGAGTACCAGTTGATCCGTTCTGCCCCAAAATAGCTCAGAATCTGGTTCAGCACACCGCTCTCGGAGCTGAGAAAGCTGAAGGCAAAATAGCCGACAACAACCCAGGACAGAAAGTACGGCAGAAACATGCCTGTCTGATAGACCTTGGCCAGCTTCTTGTTGGCAATCTCGGACAGCACAATCGCCATGACTACGGACAGCACCAGGCCCAGCAAAATGAAGACTGCATTGTATAAAAGCGTATTGCGTGTAATGATGTAGGCATCGTTCGTGGTGAACAGAAATTTGAAGTTGTCCCAGCCTACCCACTTGCTGTTAACAATGCTGGCCCAGAAGCCCTCCCGGCTGTAGCGGTATTCTTTAAATGCGATAACTGTTCCTACCATTGGCAAATAGGAGAAAAAGAGGAACCACAGCGCACCCGGTAGGACCATGAGCAGCATAACCTTGTCTTTGATGATATTTCGGATGAATCCGCCAATCATTTTCACGTTGAGCCCTCCTGAACTGTAAAGAAAAGACCGGGCAAGAGGCTTGGCACCCGCCCGATCTTCCTTAAAGAATGAATTATTTGTTGTTCGCGGCTTTCCATTCGTCGATTTGTGCCTGTGCTTCTGCGATGATTTTGTCGAGTCCGGCAGCCTTGAATTTCTCAATCGCTTTTGGCAGATATTCGTCAGGATCTACGGTTCCCGTCATCAGCGGAGCCCAGAATTCTTCCTTCACGTTCTGCACAGCGGCGATTTCATTCGTCACCTTGGAGGTATCAAAGTTGAAGCCGAGCAGCGGAGCATTGACGCCCGCTTCGTTAAAGGCTTTGAACTGCTCCCATTTGTCCGCAGGGTCGCCCTCGTTCAAATAATTGATCATGATGTTGCCCAGAGCGAAGGATGGCATATCATAGTTCTGTGCTTCCGGCAGATTCTTGATGGTGGTGTCATTGACCTTCTCATAGTGCACACCTTCAATACCCGAGTCGACCAGATTGCGCAGATACGGATCAGTGTTCAGCAGGTTCAGGAATTCCATAGCTTTCTCAGGATGCTCGGAGTTCGCGGAAATGGCCTGCATGGAACCCATAACGGACCAGTTGTAGATGTAGGCTTCTCCGGCTGGGCTGGATACTACAGGATAGCCGTAGCTCGCTGACCACAGGTTGTCGGCCATTGGCTGTGTAGTGGCACGGTCCATGAACCATTTGCCGGCTTTGTACAGGTCATCCACCGAAGAGGTTGTGGCTACTTCTGATGATACATAACCTGCCTTGTAATATTTGTGTACGGTTTCAAGACTGGATTTAAGCTCTGGAGTTTCCAGAATGTTGACAATTTTATAGTCTGTAGTGTCCAAATATACGGCCATCGGCATTTTTTCAATGATATAGTCGAAAGGCATTACCGGCATGTGGTCCTTGACCATTGCATACGGTGTGATACCCGGTTCGTTTTCTTTGATGGTTTTGAGCAAAGGCTCAATGCTTTCCAAAGTTGTTGCGCTGGTGATGTCCAGATTGTACTTGTCCACCAGCTCTTTGTTGAAGCGCCATACTTCCTGTGCCGGAAGCTCTTTGTTGGCAGGAATCGCATAGTTGTGCCCGTCTACCTTGGAGCCTTCCAGGAAGGCCGGATCGATGGCAGCCTTGAGGTCTTTACCGTATTCGTCAATCAGGCTGTCGATTTCCAGGAATGCGCCTTTGCGGGCATTCTGTACATAATCCAGGGCCCACGAGCAGGTGAACATGATATCCATGGGTTCGCCTGAGGCAACCTTAACCTGCATTTTTTGCGAGTAGTCACCGTAGTCGATCATGTTGATTTTCAGGGTTGCATTGATTTTCTCTTTGGTGTATTTGTTGATTTCATCCACGACCAGGTCCAGGTCCTTCTGCGGCGCACCGATGGTGTACCAGATCAGCTCTACCGGTTTCTCCGAAGTGCTTCCCGATCCGGAAGCCGAATCATTGGTCCCGGCATTGTTCGAACCGCCGCATGCGCTAAGCAGTACCGAGAATGCCATCAGCGATGTCAGTAACAGGGAAAACCGTTTGTTTTTCTTGCTCATTCTTTGTAACCTCCCCTTTTTTTCACCTTGAAGCCGCAGGAGCCTCTGAAGAGCTTGTTTAGCCTGTGTCCTTTCAAGGATTATCTTAACTTTAGTTGATGAAAGCATTCTCAGACAGAAGCTAAACTAAATAAATCATGTAGAAAATAAAGAAAAGAACTTGCCCGGCAGACAGTCGTTACACAAGTCCTTTGTATTCGGTGGGGGAAATTCCCACATATTTTTTGAATTGCTTGTAGAAATATCCGGTCTCCCAATAGCCGACATTCCTGGCGATTTCGTGGACCTTGCTTGAGGTTGTGCGCAGCTGTTCCTTAGCTTTCTCAATTCGGTACCGGTTGATGTATTCGGTGAAGGTATCCCCCACCTCTTTGCTGAACAGCTGCCCCAGATACACCGGATGGATGTTGAATTGTGCGCCAAGCGTTTTCAGTGAAATATCCTCGGCGTAGGATTCATGGATGAAATTAAGCACCTGCTGGACGACCGGACTCTTCACATCGCGGACCAGCAGGTCAACCGTAAGCGAGGCAGCTTCCTTGAGGATATGAATCCATTCCAGAATCGAGCTTGTCTCGCGGAGTCTGCGGAAGCCTTCCTGGTACAGCTCCGGCTCTTCGCAATGTCTGATTTCCTTCAATTGCATCTTGAAACGGATCATCCATTCCATGGAGAAATCCTGAAGAATATCCGGAGTCACGCCTTCCATATGCCGCAGCTGCTCGAACCGTTCGTCAATCCGCTGCAGCAGCGCTTCCTTGTCCTTGGCCAGAATCAGCTTCTGCACCTGCTCCCAGTTCGTTGTGACCTCCCGCCCGTCCGCTTCACTGCGGCTTTCAATCTCCTCATAGCGGATAACCGTCCGTTCCGGAAACAGCATGAAATACTCCTGGGCTTTCTTCGCCTCTGCATAGCTCTGCGCCGCACCGCCTTCTGTCTCAACGACTGAGCCCACCGAGAGGCGGAGCGGCTGAAAAGAGGACAATTGCCTGGACAGCCGCTCATGGCAGCGCTCTACCTCTTCCTTCCCGCGCTGGTATTCACTTAAGCCATGCAGCAGCACGGCATCTCCTTCCATATCCTGAAAAAGAATCACAGAGCTGCTGCCGCCAAGCGCAGCTGCCACTGCCTTCAGAAATTCCCCGCTGCCGGCCTCCCTGCCGGGCCGCAGCAATGCCGCCAGCAGCAGCGGCTTGTCCAGCTGGATGCCCAGCAGCTCCGCGCGTTCACGGAATTCATTCGGTCCAATCTGTTCCCGCAGCCAGCGGTGCATCACATTGTCTCTCAATATGGAAATGCTGTGCGCGTTCAATTTCTCTTCGGCTTTGCTCATATTCAGCTTCTCTACTGCATTGCTCAGCGTAGCCCTGAATTCCTCCAGATTAATCGGCTTCAGCAGATAATTCTCAATTCCCAGCGCCATGCCCTCCTTGAGGTAGCCAAATTCGTCATACCCGCTGAGGATTATGACCTTAAGCCCTGGCTGAACTCTGCGGACAGCGCGGATCAGATCCAGGCCATTCATCAGCGGCATGGAAATGTCCGTAATCAGAATATCCGCACGGAGTGAGGTCAGCGCCTGCAGAGCCTCCTGCCCGTTCTCCGCACGGCCGACAATCTCCATTCCCATTCCGGCCCAATCGACGATGTCATAGAGACCTTCAATAATAAATGGCTCATCGTCCACGATGAATACCTTATACATAGGTTGGCTCCTCCTCTCCCAGGTCAGGAAAACTCACAGTGACCGTGGTTCCGTTGCCTTCTTCGCTCTCCACCTTAATACCGTGCGGCTCCCCGTACAGCAGCTTCATCCGCTCGTGAATGCTCCGCAGGCCGAAGGACTGCGTGGAGCTGTCCGTGTGCTGCAGATCATCCTGGATCTGCACAAGCCGCTCATGCTTGATGCCCCGGCCATTATCGGTAACCACGGCGCGCAGAATCCCGCCTTCCTTGGCCAGCTGAATTGAGATACGGTTATCGCTGCGGTCCGTCCGCATGCCGTGCAGGATATAATTCTCCACGATGGGCTGCAGCGACATTTTCAGGACAATCCGACCTTCCAGCTCCTTGGGGCAGTAGAGATCATAGGAGAATTTGTCCTTGTACCGGATGCGGAACAGCTCCAGATACAGCCGGCAGGCTTCCAGCTCATCCTTCATCGTATGCTTCGCCTTGGGATGAACATAGCTTTTGAACAGGACGGACAGGCTGTAGATCATCTCGCCCACATCCGCCGCTCCCTGGGAAATCGCCCGCATGCGGATGACTTCCAGGGTATTATATAAAAAATGCGGATTAACCCTTGCCTCCAGCGCCGAAATCTCGCTGTGCTTCTGCTTAATCTCCGCCTTAAATACCCTGTCGATATAACGGTTAAGCTCGTCCAGCATATCATTGAAGCTTTTGGAAATCTGGCCCAGCTCGTCTTCCTTGACGTCCGCAATCCGGGCTTCAAGATCCCCGTTCTTCACTTTGCGGGTGAAGCGGATAATATTATGCGCCCGGGTGGCGAAATTGCTGATGAACAGAGAGGGCGTTATTACCGCGAACAGGATACAGACGAGACAGATGGTTATAATCATGTTGCGCAGACCGCTGTAGGTGGCCGCAAGCTCCTTCTCCGGAACCGCACTGAGCACGGTAAAGCCCCCCTGGCTGTTCGTCAGCTTCGTAATCACCATACCGTCCACTTCTTCACCATCCGCATAAATCGCTTCAATCTGCTCTGGATGAGGATACTTCTTGCCGTAAAAAGTTCCCGAGCTGTCAAAAAGCACATCATTGTCAGCCGAGAGCACAATAATATCCCCTTTGAAATCATCCTTGTAATCGCCCATGCTCTCCCAGACACGTTCCGCATTATAGAATACCAGCAGCTGTCCGATGTTGCGCAGCGACTGCTTGTCATTAATAGGCACACGGATGGAGAACATAGGGGAATCCTCAAGGGATATGGTGCGGCTGACCCAAATATTCGGAATCGCCACACTGCTGGCTTCTTCCAAATACAGTGCGTCCGGAACAAGCGACCGTGCAGCATTGGTGGAGATAATATTGAAGTTCTCCCGTTCATTGAATACAAACAGCTGCTGTCTGGCCGAGCTGTAGAGCAGCAGCCTGCGGATATCCGTATCATCCTCCATCCGGTTCCGGAAGAACTGTACGCTGTCCGCAGTCGTGCTGCTCTCGTTAAAATAACGGTCAAGCCTGTAGGTTACATAATCCTGATAAGGATGCTCCAGCAGATAGGAAGTATTCGCCGTCAATTCACTGTCCCGGTAAACATCGCGCATCATCGTCTGCACAGCGTCATATTTTTGCTGCATATAATTGTTCACGCTCTCAACAGTCCTTTTCTGAATCTCCAGCTGCCGCTGCACTACGGATTGCGACATCAGGAGGAACATCAGATAGGAGAACGTAATCGTCGTAACCACAGCTATAATGGAGAAGATCAGGATGATCTTCATAAACAGATTATTTTTAAAATGCTTTTTGTACCATTTCCCCGGAAGCATGATGTACGTATCCCCCCTACCCCTGCAGCCTGGTGAATTGTGAATTCACACTTCAGCCTTATATTTTAACCGGATTGTCAAATTATATCACGCCGCGGAAACAACTGTTGCCGTTTTTGTATGGGCGGACAGTCATCTTTTCTATTTCAACAATAAGGTAAGGTTAGAGGTGCAAACAGGGTAGAAAGTAAAGGTTTACTGTACAAATTAAATATGGCCGTTTTCCGCACACCCTCATATGGATCTTCCTTGGCCCAGGCACCGCCTCGCCGGGTATGGGCCTCTGCAAAAGTGGACACAGTAACAGCAGGTGTTATTGTATGAAGCAACGCTGGCAGAGTTCAGCATTTGCTTCCGAAGCAGGTGTACCGTTCAAAACACTTCTAGGAGGAAACCGATGAACACGCACGAATTCGTGGAGAAGTTTCAGGAGAACATGAAGAAAGCGGAGAAGAACAAGCGCCGCGGCAAAGGCTCACCGGAGGCCCGGTTGGCAAACAAGCAGCACAGCTCCAATAAATAGCACCAAGCGTAAAAGGGATGCCCGCATTAAGCCAGTTCAACCGGCTTTGACGGACATCCCTTTTGTACTGCTTACAGAGATATGCTTCTATCTATATTACAAGGAAGTGCTGGCGGTAAATCGGGTTAATCGGGTTAATTGCTTAATTTCGCTACACCTGCAGCCACTTTCTCAAGCTGGGCCTTGCTCAGCGCTTTGTCCGGAGAGCTGAGGGTGACATAGCGGTCATCCAGCTTGAAGGTCAGCATAGGGATATCCGAAGGGGTATACCATTTGCCTTCCGCCCCGCCCGACAGCTTCACTGTCGTGCCGTCATACTCATAGGAGTAATCGCGCGGCGAGATGTCCACATTCATATGATTGAAGAGGAATCTTACGCCATCGGAGCCTTCGGCTGCCTTCTGGAAGGCGTCTCCGCTGATCATCTGCAGCGGTGCATAAGCAGCTTCGAAGCCCTGGAAGGCGGCAAAGGCCTTATGGATGGCTTCTTTTTGCGCAGCGCTGTATTGGACAGCGGCCACAGTGATTTCCGAGCCATTACCCGGCGTTGTTGTTCCCGCTGCCGAACCGAGAATAACCTGATTGGTTGAAGGATTGAAGGTAACCGGCACTTTCAGTGCGTTCGCCAGCGCACGGACAGGCAGATAAGTTGTGTCATTGTAAGTGATCGGCACAAGCGTCTTGCCATTGTTGTCCACCGGTGTATATGCGGCTCCGTTTACCGTGAATCTAATGCTGTGGTTAAGATATGCGCTGATCTTCTGCAGGTTGGTTCCCGCATATACTCCCGCCGAGCCTGTAACTGCCATTCCGAATACCATCGTTGCTATGATCATTTTTTTGCTTTTCATGACATCGTCTCCTTGTAAGCTCGTTTGTTGTGTGCCTGCCATGGATACATTTAATCATGAACTTGTTTCCAACTTGTATCGTGATTGTAAAGAACTAATTCCAAGCGGCAGCCCGGGGACTATCGGCGTCGGCCGGGAACCTGTATGTTGTACACCTCAGCGTACAGGAGGTCTCTGTACAACCTGAACTCCTGCAGCGTGGCCTGCCGGGGGCAGGTCATGATGCGCAGCGGCAGAGCGGCCTGTCCTGTCCGCAGCGGAGGCTGCACGTAGTCAAACGGATTCATGTGAAAGCCCAGCCGCTCATAAAAGCCAATCCTGCGCTGCGCAAGCTTCCCTTCCGGCAGCTCCACCTCCAGCATAACCGGCTTGCCGGGACGGCTGAGATAAGCCTGCATCAGCTTCTTCCCGATGCCGCTCCCTCTGATCTCCGGATTGACGGCAAGATGCTCGACAAACCGCAGCTCCGGGAATTCCCAGGCGGCCAGAAAGGCCAGAATGCGGTTCTCCGCATCGCGCTCGGTGTACAGACGATAATGGCGGTGGCTGAGCAACGCCTTTTGCCCGTTGTAGGTTCTGAACTCAGTGTCAGGAAAGGAGGCTTCCATAATGGCATAAACCTCTTCAAAGGCTGTAGGGTTCATAATCATCTTCCCGCTTTCTGCATCATATGTCACAATAACCGAACTCCATTCTAAACCGCTTCTCCAGGGCGGCATAATAACCGGCAGAAACCACCGGACGTGCGCCCCGGAGAATCTCCTGCATATAATGCGCGGGCGGAGCCGTCTCCGCTTTTTTATCCGCCACAACAAAAACAACCGCATCCTCGGATGCTCCGTTCCCGCGCTGCACCCGCACCACTGCTGGACGGTATAATCCTTCTTCCACGCCCTCTCTGGCGTACAAATAATTCTCCAGACATTCGCGGGTAATCCGGTACAGCTTGCCTTCAGCTCTGCCTGCGCGCTCCACAAGATCAGCCCGTCCGCCATCCGCAAGCGGCAGGGTGAATGCCACCCCGAAGCCTTCGAGCACACCGCGTCCTTCCTCGCCGCTGAAGCAGCCTTCCCTTCCGGCCTGCTCAATCCGCTGCAGGTCCATGCAGCTTCCGTAGGCAAAATAGAGCAAATTCTCCGCTTGCTTCAGCCTGTACAGCTTCCAGTCCCCTTCGGGGATGGCGTTATGCCGCCGCGCATGCCGGTACACATACAGCCACGACTCCACCTTTCCGTTATCCGTGCTTGCTTCTGCCCTGATCCGTTCATATTCATTCCGTTCATCATCCGGTCCATAGTAATCCTCCAGCTCATCCAACCGCTTAAGCACAGCTTCCGTGATCTCGTACAGCTCTCCGGCCACGCGTCCTTCCCCTTCAATCAGCACGGGATAGCCCAGACCTGTATCCTCAAGCCTCCCCTTCACCTGCGCCTGTGCAGAGAATAATCCGCTGCCGCCCAGCAAGTGATGATATTGTTCCCCTTGCCGCAGTGTTCCGTAGACAAAGACAAGCCCCATAATGCTCCCTCCCTGCAGATCACTCTATATTTCTGCATTATAACAAAATAAGAATAGTCACAGAAGATTCTCTGCTTCGTTCTGCTGCAATTAGCATCTGGTACTAGGAGAACGTGATATACTGTATCTATTAACAAACCCCATCATGTTTACATTAGGAGAGATTTATTTTGGATAATCATCAGTGGATTGCACCTGAATTCTACAATCTCACTTCAGAAATGGAGCAGCATCCAGCCGGAAAGATTGCGCTGAAGTGGCTGCAGGAGAACGGGAATTACGAAGAAATCACCTACGGCGACCTAACGAAGCAGGCCAACCGCCTTGCCGGCGGGCTGTCCGGGCTTGGTCTTGCGCAGGGGGACCGCGTGCTTGTCATGGTTCCGCGCCGGATTATTGCTTATGTTATTTATCTGGCCTGCCTGAAGCTGGGGCTTGCCGTTATCCCCTCCTCCGAAATGCTGCGGGCCAAGGATCTGGCTTACCGGCTGCGCCACTCCGAAGCCAGAGCCGTCATTGTCTGGTCCGAAGTGACCGGAGAAGTCAATAAAATCACCGGGGATCTGCCTGCGCTCGATTACCGGCTCTCCGTTGGCGGAAATGAAGCAGAGCTTGACAGCGGATGGACGGACCTTGAGGGCCTGATGAACGGCCAGCCGGAGACATTCACTGCCGTAGCCAGCCGCCGCGAGGATATCGCCATTCTGGCATACACGTCGGGAACGACCGGCAATCCGAAGGCCGTGGTTCATACCCATGGCTGGGGTTACGCCCACCTGAAGATTGTATCGTCCCTGTGGCTGGATATCCGGGAATCCGATACCGTCTGGGCCACCGCCGCCCCGGGCTGGCAGAAATGGATCTGGAGCCCTTTTCTCACTGTTCTCGGCAATGGCGCAACCGGCTTTGTCTACAATGGCCCGTTTCATCCGGACCGGTACTTGCAGCTGCTCCAGGATCAGGGCATTCAGGTATTGTGCTGCACACCGACCGAATACCGCCTGATGGCCAAGACCGAAGGCCTGGCCCAGTTTGATCTGTCGAAGCTGCGCTGCGCCGTGTCCGCAGGCGAGCCGCTGAACCAGGAGGTTATCAACACCTTCCGGGAGCATTTTGACATTACGATCCGTGACGGCTACGGGCAGACTGAGAGTACGCTGATCATCGCAGCGCTGAAGGATGAACCGATCCGGGTCGGCTCCATGGGCAAATCGATTGCTCCGGGCATTGTCGAGGTGATTGACGAGGAAGGAATTCCGCTGCCTGCGGGAGTCGTTGGAGATATTGCCGTGCACTTAAGCATGCCGGCCTTGTTCCAGAACTATTACAAGGACCCTGAGCGCAAGGTGAACTGCTCGCATGGGGATTACTTTGTCACCGGAGACCGGGCGCGCAAGGATGAAGACGGCTACTTCTGGTTCGAAGGCCGGGGCGACGACATTATCATCAGCTCAGGGTATACCATCGGGCCGTTTGAAGTGGAGGAAGCCTTGATGAAGCATGCGCTGGTCAAGGAATGCGCTGTAGTGGCAAGCCCTGACGAGATCCGCGGCTCGGTCGTCAAAGCCTTCGTGGTGCTGAAGGACGACAGTGCCGGTACACCCGAGCTGGTAAAAGAGCTGCAGGCCCATGTCAAAGAATGGACTGCGCCTTACAAATACCCGCGTAAAATTGCGTTCATCCCCGATCTTCCGAAAACCGCCTCCGGCAAGATCCGGCGCGTTGAGCTGCGCGAGCAGGAAAAGAGAGCTGCCCGGGAATAAACGCTTCACCGGCAGGAGCAGAGCTGCGGTAATTGCTTCAATTATAGCGAACGGGTGCCCTCCGCATTAAGGAAGGCACCCGTTGTTTTGGTGTGCTTGAAATTATTCCGACCAATATTCCGCCTCCGGATTGAGCGACGCGCCGACTTCTCCTTCCAGGACCAGATCACAGTCCAGGTAGCCTTCCTCATCCAGAAAGTAAACCTCCTGCCTATAGAACTCGCAAAGGGTCTCCAGGAACTTCTCCGGCGAATTGTACATCACAGCCAGGTCGCCGTAAGCATGCAGCAGGTCACAGATCCGCTCTGTTCCATCTTCACTCTGGAAATAACAGATGAAGTCACTGCCGCAGTTGGTCAGAACGGGCAGGACGGTTCCGCCGCCGCTGTAGCCCTTCGCTTCCAGAATACTGCGCAGCACCTTGATTTCCTGCTCATATTCCCGGATATGAATCAGCCTGTAGCCCGGAATGAATTCGATCAGGCTTGGCTCCTCTTCGTCGCTGCCTGTACCGGAAACCCGGCTGTAGATCACTTGTAAAAGCTCCGGCGCGTCCGGCACAATACCGCTGATTGCAGCGGATGCTTCCGCTTCTTCTCCGCCGCCTAATCCGGCAATATACCCGGGGCGCAATACGGCCGACAGCTTGAGGTATTCCTGAAATAAGCACGTTAATTGTTCAGCAGATGAAGATTTACGCATGTTGTCATCCTTTGCATGATCAGATTTAAGCATTGCATTAATTCCACCATACTACACCTCTGCCAAGCTAAGCAATGCGGCGGCCAAGGACACCCGGGCCTTTGGAAGCTCCCGGAATCATCTTGAAGAATCTTCCTGACAAGCGGAGAAGGTCACTTCATATCCCCCCAGCCGCTTTTTCGCAAGCGTTAGCGGGAAAAAGGCTCCCTAATCGATCCGTTTCGCCCCCTTGCAGAGGAATACGCCTACATTAAGAGGAACCTGAACCATTCATCCAAAGGGCAGCCATTTTAGTGGTAAAAAGGATAACTAATCCACCGCCTTCGGAGACTGGATCATCCCTAGTGGGAAAAAGTATAACTAATCCGGATGAAATCAGCCGTATGGGGGGAGCGGGCCTCCATTAAGTATACAAAATCCCACTAAAGCCTGTTAAATCCAGAATTTTAGTCCATTAGTGTTACTTTTTACACTTCGCTTCAGTCCCCTATGAATCTCATCCTTGCGTTCCATCAGTGTGTTCAGATTCTCCGGTTCAATTCAGGATAAATTAAGTTTCTTTACTGTGTTTTTTAAAGATTACAGAACCGCCCTCCGCTTAAACAGCGGAGCGGACGGACCCGCGGAACAGCGGCAGCGGCCGCCCGGGTCTCCGGATTTTCACCGCTAAGAGACTGCGACGAAATAAAGTACCGCTACATTGTTGACAAAACTCCCAAAACCGTGGAGCTTTTGTCAACAAAAGCGGGTACTCATTTCCTCGCAGCTCCTAAGGGGAATGAAATAAATCTGGAGACCACAGCGACCCGGACAACGCTCCGTTCGCGGAGCGTCCACTCCAGAAGCCTGCGTATATCCTGCGCAAGCGGAAACGGATATACCGTCCTTATAACGACGGTATATCCGTTTCCGCGGGAAAGATAAGGCTAATTTTTAGCGTGAAACCTATAAATTCTCTTTTGAAAAAGCGGAGCAACAGGCATGTCCCCCGTCACTCCGCTTTCTTATCTTTCTGATGTAGTGGCCGAAAGCCACAGTTTCTGCAGCCAAGCGTCAAAATCCTCGCCCTTCTCGCCTTCATAGGCATCATAGACATCAATGCGCATCCTCTTCAGCTTCTCCTTGAATTCCTCATACGAATGGTCCCGCGGAAGGCTCTTCTTGATGCGCAGCACAATCTTGGATATTCCTCTGAACAGCTCCGGCTTGTTCTTCGAAGGCACCTTGACATCTTCACCGAAGGCCTTCAGCTTCTCATAGGCAGCTTCTTGGACGGTATATACAGGATCGCTGATCATCAGACGATTCAGAGTATCAATAATTTGTTTATGGTTCCAGCGGCCAAGCTCCTCCACGGCCTCAAGGCGGGCTCTCCAATCGGCAGAGCGTCCGGCAGCCTTCTTCAGTTCCCCGTAATTCTCCGGCAGTCCATTGTTCATTTCTTCATTATTCAAAACGTTACAATCCCCTTCTTGGTTAAATCTGCTGGTCGTATAGCAGGCCTGGGAAGCTTGCACATTCCGGGCGCAGCTATATAGTGCAATTCTACCGTACTGCACTCCTTGATTTCAATCTTTTGGACAAAATATTATTCCACGGCTCCAAGCAAAAACGGGTTCGCCGTCCCTGACAGGGGCAGCTCCCGTTTCTCCAAGAACAGGCGGTCCATCATCCCCTTTATTACGGCTGAGCCACAGGGAAGCGGCCTTTTGCTTCTGATGGAATACAGCGGGGGATATGCCGAATACAGCGCCCGTCACTTGCAGCGCACCTCCAAATCACGTCTGTTCCTCCGCGCCCGCCGCAGCCGGCGCAGGTTCACCCGCCTTTACCAGCGCCCTGCTGCCCAGCAGGAAAAATCCCTGAATAAACATCAGCAGCCCGGTCAGCCTCAGCAGCCATTCAATTTCCACCACATCGGCCAGCGGACCAAAGATGAGCATCCCAAGCGGCATCATAGAGCTTGAGATCATGCCCAGCACACCGAATACTCTGCCCAGGTAATCGGGCTCCACCTTCTCCTGCAGCAGCACTGCGGAAGGGGTATTGAAGAACGGCATCGCCAAGACGCCGCCAGTCTTTTCCGTCTACCTCTGGTGGATTTTTACGGCGATACTGTCTTCGGTAACATCATCCATAAATTCTTCCTTGGTTGCCTCATAGATAATCATGTTCCATCTCCCAGCCTACTCAGCTTCGCTGTACTTTCCTCTTTCTAATCTATCAAATCCCCGGACTGCGTCAATAGCCTATTTTCAATGTTATATACATTCTAAGGAGCTTGAGCTGCTGTATTTGGCATAGTCCGGAAAATTGACAATTTTCTGTTATTGATGTTACGCTCACAATGCGTTCTTTAAACCGAACGCCTGTCCAGAACAAAGCGGTACAAATCCAAGTGAGGAGATTTCTTATGACTGACGGGTATGCCCTGGATAAAAAGAGCTTGTCCAAGGAGCTGATGCTTCTTCTTGCAGTACTGAAAACTGATGACATCGATGAAACGGCAGAGCGGAATCCACAGATGTTCGCCGATATCGACTGGGAGCTATGGGTACGGCTGTCCCTGCATCATCGCGTGTTTCCATACATATATCCAAAGCTTAGCCGGATGCATGAAGAGCATGTCCCTGCCGGGGTTACCCAGCGTTTGAAATGGGAATACCGCAAAAATACCGTTCAAATGCTCCAGCTCAGCGGGGAAATGGGCTATATCGGCGAAGAGCTGGCGAAGCAGAATATCCGTTCCTTGTTCCTGAAGGGACCCGTACTGGCCCAGGAGCTGTACGGCGATATCTCGCTGCGCACCTCGCGTGATCTCGACTTCCTGGTACCGATGGAACAGCTGGCTGAAGCGGAAGCGCTGCTGGTCCGGCTCGGATATATAAAGGAAGAGGATTTCGAGAGTATTCTGGGGGATTGGAAATGGCGGGAGCATCATACGACATTCAATCATCCCGCCAAGGGAATCAAGGCCGAGGTGCATTGGCGGTTAAGCCCCGGTCCCTCCAGGGAGCCTGGGTTCGATGAGCTATGGAGACGTGCGCGGACCAGCAGCCACTTCGGCCGGAATGTTCATTATTTGGGCAGCGAGGACTTGTTTCTTTTTCTGGTTGCCCATGGCTCGCGCCATGGCTGGTCGAGACTGAGATGGCTGCTGGATATCAAACTGCTGCTGCTGCAAAAGCCCGACTCCGGCAAGCTGAGCGGACTGCTGCAGCGTTATAATTACGCCGATGCGGGCGGGCAGGCGCTGTTGCTTGCCGCCGACTTGCTGGAAGCGCCCGTCGAACCCGCGCTGGCGGGCCTCGCAGAGCGGCCCAAGGCTCGGCGGATAGCCCGGCTTGCGCTATTCTATGTGGCGCGCATGGTCAATCTGCACAATCCTCCCCTGGAGCCGGAGGTGAAGCGGCATTACAAATATTATCAGCCCGCGATCCTGACGCCCTGGCATCAGCTCCTGTATGTTATCGGCTTCCTGTATCCTTACGCGGCGGATGCAAAAACATTGCCGCTGCCAAAAAGGCTGCATGTGCTCTACTTTCCTTTACGCCCTTTTTTGTGGACCTGGCGCAGGGTACGCGGCGGTACGAAGTAGAGAGGCTTCCGGTGCAGGCGATAGCCTGGAGCCGGTAGACAGATATTGGCGAACCTGCGGGACGGAAGCTCTGGAAGCTGCGCTTTTAGGGAGGGAATAAGCTTGCCGGGGCGTTTACCGCTTATTGGATTGCACGAAATCAGGACCTAATGCTGCAGGCTCTACATCGCCTCCTCCTGGCTGCTGAGCAGGCGGCTGAACATGCCCCCCTTTTCCGAGGCCAGGCCGCTATAGATTCCCTGCTGAATGACCCGGCCCTGGTCGATGACCAGAATCTGATCGGCTCCCCGGATGGTGGACAGGCGGTGCGCAATGACAATGACCGTCACTGAAGCTTTCAGGCGTTCCAGCGCCTCCTGAATCCGTTTCTCGTTCTCGGTATCCAGCGCGCTTGTCGCTTCGTCCAGCACCAGAATGGACGGCTTGCGGATAATCGCCCGCGCCAGCACGAGCCGCTGCCGCTCTCCGCCTGACAGGCGGACGCCGCGGTCGCCAAGCAGCGTATCCAGTCCTTCCGGCAGCTTGCGGACAAATTCTGCCGAGGAGGCGAATTCCAGTGCCTCCCACAGCTCCTCCTCGCTCGCATCCGGTTTGATCATCGTCAGATTATCGCGGATTGTCGCATTATACAGAAACGGGTCCTGCGCCACATATCCGATGGAACGCCGGTAGGAGAGCAGCCGCTCCCCCGTAATCGGCTGCCCGTCGGCCAGGATCTCTCCCGACTCCGGCTGCATCAGCCCCATGAGCAGATCGACGAGTGTGCTTTTGCCCGCGCCCGAACGGCCAACAATTGCCGTCATCCGCCTGGCCGGGATGGCCACGTTCACGCCGCGCAGTGAATATTCCGGCTCGCTCGGGCTGTAGCGGAAGTCTACGCTCCGCGCTACCAGCCCATGCTTCAGCGTCATTGGAGCCACTGCAGCCACCGGCTCCAGCGGTCCTTGCGGGCCATGCTCCGCAGCCTGCAGACACTCCTCCTGGAGCAGCTGCAGCTGCTTGAAGGACGGCAGCACGGACGCAAGCTGCTCCATCAGCGACTGCAGGGTGGCAAAGGTCGGCCACAGCCGGGCGAACACCAGGATAACCAGGAGCAGGTAAGGACCCTCCGCATGCAGAAAGCGGAAGGAGACGAAGATGAACGCCGCGATCAGCAGCGTGGAGGACATTTTGTACAGCAGCTGGGAATTGGAGCGCAGCCGCGTGTAATCCAGCTGTTCGCTTTTGACCTCAGCCGTGAAATCATGCATCCAGCTCAGCCGGGAATGCTCAAGATTGTTGCTTTTGATATCCTTGATGCCGTTCAATTGGTCCGTAATCCCGGCCAGATACTGCTGGCCCAGCAGGGAAGTGCGGCTGCCCAGCTTCTTCGCCTTGCGGATAAATCTCCGGGAGAATAAGGACAGCAGGACGGCGCAGACCAATACAGAGAGGGTCATCCTGGGAGACAGCCAGAAGGCGAAGCCGATCTGCACCAGCGTGAACAGCAGTGAAGTCAGGAATTGCAGGAAGCAGCTGATTCCCGCCAGCACTCTGGCCATCTCGGTGGTCATTACGTTGATCAGGTCGGAGGTGCGCTTCTTCAGAAAAAAAGACCACTCCGCCCGCAGCAGCGCGCTGTACACCTCATACCGCAGCTGCCGGCTGTAGCTCTGCTGAATATCCACGTTCCGCACAGCCACAGAACGCGAGATCAGATTCTGGCACAGCACGATGAACACATACGCCCCGAGCACCAGCAGAAGCGCCGCTGTCTGCGGCAGCTCCGATATGAAACCGAGCATGGGAAGATTATAGCCCGCCGCGCTCCCGCCAAGCTGGATGCCGGCCATGCCCAGCATAGGGACCAGCAGCAGAATGGCGGAGCTTTCCAGGAGGCCGCTGACCACCATACCGATCAAATTCAGATACAGCTTGACTCCGGACAAGCGCTGAAGCTGCCGGATGTAATAGATTATCGCTTGCATGGACCCACCTCGATCACTCGGCATGTAACACTTTGGCGAATTTCTCCACCACTACAAATCCCTTCATCGCATCGTCGCCGGAGACATAATACGCCCCGCTGCGCAGCCAGGCATGGGCAATCATCCGGCCCTGCCTGTCCTTGGCGACTCCCATGTACAGCGTGCTCTCGATCCCGCGTTTCTCGAGCATTTTCAGTCCCGCAACCGCCCGGACCATACATGTGCTTTTCCAGGGCGTGTAGCGGCTGATGACCCGGATAGCCTTGGTAATATGCTGGATGCGGGCGATATCGCCCTCTTTCGACACCGCCGGTGTCTCCCTGGACTGTATCCCCAGCTGCGGTGCCGTCTTGGCAAAAGGAAACAACAGCTGGATTCGAACGAGAAAAAGCCTCCAAAGCGCCTCGGGAACGAGCGCCAAGGCGGCTTTGTCGACCGTCAGCAGCAGGCGTATGCGCCGGAGGGTAATCATGGCCGGCTTACGATGGAGGCAAGCTCCTCATTCAGCAGGCTCCGCAAAAAGGCAAATACATCCTGACGGGCAATTTCTTCCGGAACCTCAAAGCTCTCCTGAATGATCTCCACCACCCGGCCCGCAGTCACAGGCGACGCCAGCGCTGTCCAGATTTCTCCGCCTACCTCGCCTAGGTTGTAGTACTTGCCATTCTTCACATTCAGCATGACCTTCTCGCCGTCCATGTCGCTGGCAATGTTGCCTTCACACTGCATGAGCACCGAATCAAGGGACAGTATATCCGCAGTATTCATATTCATGTGTTCATCCCCTTCACTTGTTGTCGGATCGTTTCAAGAATCAGCGAGGCTTGCTGCGGAGCGCTGAAGCCCTGCTCAGGCCGGGTCAGCCGGTACATCGGCAGCCGGTTCACGAACGAGGCCAGCATGCCGAAATGCCACTCGCGGATGCCAATCCGGTCCACAATCGCTTTTTGATAAGTATGGTTATATAACGTGTGAAACCGCTCCATGCCGTGAATCGGCTGCAAGGCTGCCGGTCCCTCACGGGTGAGCGACAGCTCAAACACCCCGGCCAGCGGCAAGGGCTCGCCATAAAAGCGGTCATGCACCGGCACTGCAAACTTGGTCTCTCTCTCAAACAGAGGACGGTAGGCGGACGAATTCATTCCCAAATAGTCCAAGCTCTGCTGCCACAGCTTCTGCTGCGGATAACCTGGAACTGCTAATGGATGTCCATTTTGCACCATAACGGGAATAACGTCGTCGCTGATCAGCGGACTGCCCTGCTCCATCAAATACGAGGCGAGCGTTGACTTGCCTGCCCCTGAACGTCCAACCAGCGCATAGGCCCTGCCATCAATGACAAGCGCGCTGCCGTGAAGCGGAAGAATCTGTTTCTGCATCAGCAGGATTCCCATACAGCTGCCGAGGATGAACAGCCGGACACAATCCGGGTCTGCACCGGGAACAGGTGATACTGTGATCGTATTGCCGTTCTGCACGGAAAAGACAGCTGTATCCTTCGCCTCGAACATGACCTCAGACCCGGATACTCCAATGCTCGGCGTAATCTTCGGCACCGCCTCCCAGCGTTCCGCCAGATCCTCCTGAACAACCGATACGCTGCCGATCAGTCCCGGTTCACCGGTAAGCGGAAGCTCCGGCAAAGGAAATCCGCTGTGAATTTGCAGCCCAAAAGCTTTGTAGGCCAAGCCTTGAACGGTAGCAGCCATACGATTCACTCCATATCTTCGATTTCCCCGTTTTCCGCGGGTGGATATTGCATCATCTTTCAAGCAGAAACGGCTGCGCCGTCCTTATAGGACGGTATCCGTTACAGCGAGAAAGAGAAGGATAATTTATAGCGTGAAACATATAAATTCTTATCTTTTAAAGATAGCCCTTATCCCCCTCCAGCAAGCTTAGGGGGATGAGGGCTTCGCGAACCAAAAGCAACTTAGGAGTAATGTACGACCTCATCCGGATCATCTTGGAAGGAGTCGGCGATGCTGATTCCAGGTCCAGCCATAGTCATTTTGACGTCGAGCACTTCCAAAGCGGGCTTGCTGTATTCCTTTTTCATAGTTGTCACCCCCTTCCATGTATTCATCCGTCAGGATAGACGCTTCAAGAAACGATGAAATACCAATCCTCGTGTCAGAAGCCGAAAATCCGAGTTGAAAATTAAATTGGGTGCGGGCTCACTACCCAGCCGGTTCAAGCATCCGGCGAGCCCGGCATGATTTAAGTAAACAGAAGTTCGGGGGTCTTGAATCATTTCTTGAAGCTCTTTTATAAAATCCTTCCATTGCGGAAGCATCCGGCAAATCCCGTCCGCTCCCTGCACACCGCGCCGCTTCCGGTTCAGGCGCACCTCATCCGGCAGCAAGCCTTCCATAGCTCTGCGGATCAGCGAACGGTCCACCCCGTTCTGAACATACTGCCCTTCCGGAACAGACAGGCAGAAGCGGATAACGCGCAAATCGTTCGTAGGGTCACGATCCCACACCCGGTATTTCAGCGACAGCTTCGTAGCCACCGTTCCGTTGACGTTCCAGATATGCGGCTGCTCAAAATGCCTGCGGCGGATATCGTACACCGTCTGGGAAGACGGCCCGCCGTTCATGCCCATCGCCTTAAGCCGTTCCTGCACTTCCGTGCGCCGCGCGAAATCGGGATGAATCAGCTCAGGGGGCGCTTCCTGCCTGGCCGGCAGCAGCCGGGCCAGGGACGGGAACGCTTTTTTGCCGACAATTTGCAGCACCTTCCTGCGGCTGGCTCCCATCGACTCATTGTACTGCCTATTCTCCCGGTAAAAGGATATCCAGCGGAATTCACGGATCAGCTTGGCCTGATAGTCCAGTGCCGGCCCCCAGGAGATGCTCCAGTTGCCGCGTTGTCCGCTGAGCAGCACACCGATATTCTTCAGCTGCGCCTGCTCAAAGATTCCTTTTAGCCAATAGGAGTTTTCAATAAATTTATAAGGCATCTCCATGATATCCAGCCACTCATCAATTTCGCTGTACGGACTCAGCTCGGGAAAGTTCAGAAAATCCGGCTGAATGTTCCCCACATAATCAATGGTCTCCCGGATATAGGGACGCTCGTCGGCGACGCGTTTGCCGAGATTGAAAGGGGCAAAGTTGTCCACCGGATATGAACTGAAGGTATGCAGTGGTTGGCCCCGGCGCCGAAGCTCGGCGGCAGCAAAGCTGACTACCGATCCCGAATCCAGGCCGCCGCTTAAGTTGGCACCGACCGCAAGATGCGTCCGGAGCCTGTCGCGGACCGCTTGCCCAAACACTTCGCGGAAGGCTTCCACATACTCCCGGCCTGAGCGTAGCCGCAGCTTGGGGGGAGCCTGCAGTGTGCAGTAGCGGGAGAAGGTGATGTTTCCGCCTTTTACTGAAACGGAATGGGAAGGCGGCAGCTGTTCTACCGGTTGATAGACCGTAGAATAGAGGTCCATGGCATCGGTACGAGTCTGGATGGCCAGAAACTCGGACACCCATTCCTCATTGAGCGCCCGTCCCGCTCCCGGCAGGGACAGCAGCGGGTGGATGACTGTGCAGAAGGAGAATAGTCCTCCCTTCCGCTGGAAGTAAAGCGTGCGGTTCCCGGAGAAATCCCTGGCCCCGAAGAGCATCCGCTTCCGTTCATCCCAGATCATAAAGGCAAAATCTCCAATGAGATAAACCGGCGTCTGTTCGCCCCATTTCTCATAGGCCAGCAGAATGAGCAGACTGTCCGGCATGGAAGCTCTGTCCTCTTGCGGCACCTGAAGCCGCCCGAATAACTCATCCCGGTTGTCAATAATAGCATCAGCGGTAATCGCCAGCTTCCGGTCGGAATCATAGAAAGGAAGCGTCTCTCCAAGAGATTGTGGAGTGATCCACTGCGACATGCAGCCCAGGAAAATCTCCTTGCCCTGCCACATACTGATGTCATCAGCCGGATAGCGGTTAAGCTGCTGCATAAGTCCAGGCCCATGCTCAGGGTCCAGAGGCTGATGCTGCAAATGATAGATTCCGGCGATCGCGCTCATGATAAGGCCCCCACCTGGTTCAAAAGCCTCCTTCGTGCTTCTTGCAAGCATCGGGCGGAGCTTTTTAATAGTTCTTAATAAAGAACATTTCTTAATATATAAGATAACGTTCATCCTATTAAATGTGAATAACACCAGCGGGTACTTTTAGGTATCCTTTAGCGTATTGACATATCCAGGCTTGTGTGATATTAAGTTAGGCAGAAAGACTATAAACCATTCAATTGATATACAAATAGTAAATATATTAAACTAATTGGAAACATTTTCTGGGAGTTAAGTCTATGGGACCTGCTCGTCTTGAGTCAATTGTCCTTGAACTCACAGCGTCATGAACTGCCCCTGCCGGGCCAAAAATGCCTCCTTCTCTTTATAATCCGGCATCACGCTTCCAAGGCGCCGCCAGAAAGAACGGTCATGATTCATATGCAGCAAATGGCACAGCTCATGGATGATTACATAATCGATCACCTCGGGCGGCGCCATAGCCAGCCGGTAATTGAAGGTCAGCTTCTTATCTGAGCTGCAGCTGCCCCATTTGGTCCGGGACTCCACGATCTCAACGGATTTGGGCTTCACCTTCAGCAGCGTTTGATAACGCGGGAGCCGCTCGGCAACAAGCTTTTTGAGGCTGGAAAAATAGAACTTCTTCAGCTCAAGCTTCAGCTTCTCCGGGTCCCGCTCGCCGGTATCGATCAATTCGTGCAGCAGAACCTCCTTCCCCAGGTACAGGAACCTGCCTTCCTCCTGATACTCCTTGGGAGCCGGAAGCTGCCGGGCCGCGGCGTTCTTGCGCAGACTCTCCAGAATCCATTCGCCATGCCGCAGCACCGCGCTGCGGATCATTTCTTCACCTGCACCCGCAGGCGCCTTCACTATAATGAGTCCGGCCATATCGATCTGCAGAGAGATTTTCTTCCGTTTGGCATATTGAACATGAAGCTGCAGGATCTGATCCTCAAGCTGAATCTGCATAGCCACCATCGTTTCTATATAAGATAAGTTGATTTCCTTAAGCTTAGCACAGCCCGCACTTCTCCACATCCCCGCCGGATTGGCCCGGGCCTGCAGTCCGGCAAAATGGCGGACCCCCTTTTGCCCTGCCTCTTGCAGCAGATTTGCCGTTTCTGCCGGATATCCGTCCAAGCGTGAATTCACAAAACACATGCTTTCCGGCCTCCAGCGCAGTTCGAACCAGCTTGTCATGCTCGGGGCCCCTTACAGAAACCCAATGAATTTAATTACGTCGCAGATACCAGCGGGAAATGGCAGGCCACCATACGGCCGGGAAGCTTTTCGTCCAGCAGCGGCTCCTGCTGGCGGCATTTCTCCTGGGCCAGCGGACAGCGGGTATGGAACCGGCAGCCTGACGGCGGGTTCGCCGGCGAAGGCACATCGCCCTGCAGCACAATCCGGTCCTGCCTGCGTCTTGGCGTAGGCTTAGGGATCGCAGAGAGCAGCGCTGCCGTATACGGATGCAGCGGAGCGGCGAATAGCGCCTCCGTCTCTGCGATCTCGACCAGCTTGCCCAAATACATGACGCCTACACGGTCCGAAATATGGCGGACAACATTGAGGCCATGCGCGATGAACAGGAATGTCAGGCCCAGCTCCTTCTGCAGCTTCATCAGCAGGTTAATGACCTGCGATTGTACGGATACATCGAGCGCCGACACCGCCTCATCCGCTACAATGAACTGCGGGTTCAAGGCAATCGCCCGGGCGATCCCGATCCGCTGGCGTTGTCCGCCCGAGAATTCATGCGGGTAACGGTTTCTCCGCGTGGCATCCAGTCCGACCAGCTCCATCAGCTCAACGACCTTTGCATCTATAGCCTTGGCTGACATGCTCCGGTGAATCCGCAGCGGCTCGCCAATAATATCCCTGACCAGAAAACGCGGGTTCAAGGAGCCGAAGGGGTCCTGAAATATAATCTGCATTTCCTCGCGCAGCTTGCGCATCGCCTGATGTCCCAGGGAATGAATATCCCGGCCACCAAACAGCACCTCTCCCCCGGTGGCGCTTTGCAGCCGGAGCAGCACCCGCCCGAAGGTGGATTTGCCGCAGCCCGATTCCCCTACCAGACCGAAGGTTTCCCCTTTGCGGATAGACAGAGATACCCCATCTACCGCCTTCACCTGGCCAACGGTCCGGTTAAGCAGTCCTTTGGTGATCGGAAAATATTTTTTGACATCCTTCACTTCCACCAGAACTCCGGCAGCAGGGGCTTTATCTATCGCCGGTTTGACCTCTGTCTCATTGATCACGCTTGTCTCACCACCCTATTGTTGTTGCCGGCTTGGACCGGCCTGTCCTGAAACAGCCAGCAGGCGGCACGGTGGTCCTCCGTGATCATGAAATCCGGCGGCTCCTTCGCGCTGCAGACCTCCATCGCATGCGGACAGCGCGGATGAAAGCGGCAGCCTGACGGAAGCTGGCCAATCGGCGGGATTGTCCCTTTAATGGTATACAGCTCTCCGCCCCGCTTGCCTTCGAACCCGGGAATGGACTGCAGCAATCCAATCGTATACGGATGGCTCGGATGGTCAAAGATCTCTTCAACTGTTCCTTCTTCCACAATGGCCCCGGCATACATGACGGCGATACGGTCCGCAATCTCGGCAGCCACGCCCATATCATGCGTGATCAGCAGGATGGACATCCCGAGCTCCGCCTGCAGCTTGCGCAGCAGATCGAGAATTTGGGCCTGGACCGTTACATCGAGGGCCGTTGTCGGCTCGTCGGCGATCAGCAGCTCGGGATTACAGGCAAGCGCAATGGCGATGACGACCCGCTGGCACATCCCGCCGGACAGCTCATGCGGATACTGTCTGGCGCGGATTTCCGGTGCCGGAATTCCGACCAGCTTCAGCAGGTTGACCGCCATTTGCATAGCCTCTCTGGGGCTTTTGCCCTGGTGCAGCTGCAGACTCTCCGCAATCTGACCGCCAACCGTGAACACCGGATTCAGCGCGGACATCGGGTCCTGAAATATCATAGCAATCTGATTACCGCGGATGTTACGCATTTCCTCCTGCTTCTTGGCAGCGAGATCCTGTCCATGAAAGGTAATAGTACCTTCGAGAATCATTCCGCCGGCATAATCAATAAGCCGCATAATCGCGAGCGAGGTTACGCTTTTACCGCTGCCGGACTCCCCGACAAGACATACCGTCTGGCCCTTGTCCACAGAGATGGAAATCTGGTCGGTTGCCTTAAGCAGCCCCCTCTCGGTGGCAAAGCCGGCGGTCAGATTCCGGATTTCGAGTAGTTTTTCCGCCATTTGTCCAGCCTCCTCCGGGATTTCGTCACTTGCTGCCTGGGATCAAGAGCATCCCGTATTCCGTCGCCGATAAAGTTAACAGCCAGTACCACCAGCAGGATGCAAAGCCCCGGGTATACCGCCTGCATCGGATCTATCAGCATGAATTCCTGCGCATTGCTGAGCATGAGTCCCCAGCTGGCTGCCGGTGCCTGAACACCCAGTCCCAGATAGGATAGCGCCGATTCGCTCAAGATGGCACCGCCGACCATCAGGGTCGCGTTGACAATAATCGGAAAGCTGGCATTGCGGAGCAGATGGCGGAATATAATCCCCCAGCTGGATACCCCAATCGCCCTGGCAGCTTCCACATACTGCATTTCCCGCAGCTGCAGGAAGGTGCCGCGGACCAGTCTTGCAATACTCATCCAGCTGGTCAGAGCCAGGATAAGGATCATATATTTAATCTGCGAACCGAAGATTGCCATGAAAAGAATGTTAAGAAAGAGCGACGGCACGGAGTTCATCACATCAACAATCCGCATGAATACAGTATCGGTCCAACCGCCAAAATAACCTGAAATCGCGCCGATCACTGCGCCAATGACCACCGAGGCAAAGGCTACCGAAAATCCGATCATGAGCGAGATTCTGGCACTGTAGAGCAATCTGGTGAGAATGTCGCGGCCCAGCTCATCCGTTCCCATAAGATGGCCCCCGGCTCCGGGCTTCAGATTGGCGAACATCAGATCAATGCTTTCCGGCCTATATTCGGTAAGGACGGGAGCCAGCAATGCGGCGATGACGAAAAAGAGCAGAACTCCAAGTCCGCTCATTGCATACGGATTGTGTGAAAACTTCTTCCACAGCAATGCCCAGGGACCGGGCGGCCGCTTGGAATCAGCAGTCTTCCGTGATCCAACAGAGGGAGGACCCAGGCCGCTTGAAACGCTTGAAAGCCGTGAATTGTCTGCACTCATGCGGCTTTGCCCCCTTGCTTGCCGAGCTTTACGCGCGGATCAACTACGGCATACAGAATATCAGCCACAAGATTACCGATGACAACCATTACAGCAGTAACAATCGTGATAGCCATAAGCGCAGAATACTCCCGGGAGTTTGCCATCTCCACGAACCAGCGCCCCATCCCCGGCCAGTTGAATACATTCTCAGTCAACGCGGCCCCGGCTACCAATATAGGCAGATCAAGTCCCAAAATCGTAATAATAGGAATGAGTGCATTGCGCAGCGCATGGCGGAATACAACCTTGCGCTCGTGTACGCCCTTGGCGCGTGCCGTGCGGATATAGTCCTGATCCAGCACTTCAAGCATGCTGGCGCGTGCATACTTCATATAAGAAGCGAGGAAGCCAAGCGCCAATACCGTTACAGGCAGCACAAGGTGCATGAACAAGTCACCGATATTCCCTTCTTTTCCCCTTGAGTACATGTCAGACAGCGGAAACCAGTCCAGCTTAATGGAGAGCCAC
The DNA here is from genome assembly GCF_019352175.1 of Paenibacillus sp. S150. Taxonomy (GTDB): domain Bacteria; phylum Bacillota; class Bacilli; order Paenibacillales; family Paenibacillaceae; genus Paenibacillus_AQ. Next base: position 146,436 of record NZ_JACBYI010000009.1, on the reverse strand, counting down.
TGCTGCAGCAGTATCCCGAACCAGAACGTCGGCATCGCAAAACCGAGATATGAAATGAATGAGGCGGACTGGTCCGAGAATCCGTAAACCTTAGTGCTGTTATAGATCCCCCAGGGGATTGCGATAATCAGGGATACCAGCCAGGCGGCTCCCATAAGAATGAAGGTATTGCCAATCCGCGGCCACAGCAGATCGGATACCGCGAGATGGTTTTTGAACGTATAGCCCAGATCTCCCTGAAGCAAATCGCCGACCCAGCGAACATATTGTACAGGTATCGGCTTATCAAGACCGAGATTCTTGGCCTGCTGCTCCAGAACTTCCGGAGACAAGCCCGGAGAGAGCATAACCTTAGTCGGTCCTCCGGGGGCCGCATGGATCAAAAGAAAGGTAAGTACAGTAATCAAAAAGATTACCAGTACCGATTGCACTACACGGCGGATCAGATATTCTGTCATGAACTGTCCTCCTAGAGATGGTAAGGTCTGAATCCGGAATTCACCCCTTCTATGCAAAAGGAGAAGGGGAAAGAGAATTCTCTTTCCCCTCCCGTAATTCTATTTCATCTGTCTGTTCGTTTAGTCGGTTACCCACCATTTAATGGCGTGGAAGTAAGAACCATAACCGAGTGACGGTTCTGGAGCGTCCTCCTCTGCCCAATGAACTCTAGGACCCGTTCCGATAGCCGTTCCGTATTGGTACATAAATACATAAGGCAGGTCTGTGGAAATTTCCTTGCCCACTTCTTTGTAAATCTCTTTGCGCTTCTCCTGGTCAACGGTAGAGTATCCATCCACCCACAGCTGATCCAGCTTCTCATTCTTGTACCAGCCGCTGTTCTGTCCGGCAGGCGGAAAGTACTTGGAGGAATAAATGCTCTCTGCGTCCGGGTCCGGGTTATTCAAAGACCAGGACAGCAGCAGCGCTTGATATTTCCCCGGTGTAACATTCTGGTCAATCCATGAAGAAAAGTCGATGGCTTTCGGCGTAACCTCAATGCCTACCTCCTTCAGGTTCTGCTGGATAACAGCGGCTACCTGCTCCCGTCTGCTGTTGCCCGCATTATACTGCAATTCGAAGGAGAAGCGGTGTCCGTCTTTAGTGAGAATGCCGTCATTTCCTGCAGCCCATCCATCCTCAGCCAGGAGTGTCTTTGCCGTTTCCGGATTATAATCGTAGTTCACAGCCGCATCACCCGGATCAGCCCAGGTGTCCGGCAGGAACGGTGCGTTCATCAGTGCGCCGACGCCCTTCAGGATGTTGTCGACCATACCCTGACGGTTAAGCGCATGGGCAATGGCCTGTCTGGTCTTCTGTCCTTCGAACAGGCCGTAGCCGTCCTTGAAGTTCTTGGGATCAAAGTTGAAGCCGACATACTCATACAGCGGACCCGGTTTGTCAATAACAGCGATATCACCTTTAGCTTTTACCGCATCCACCTGTGTAACCGGAATGGCGCTGATGTGATCGGTATCGCCTTTCAGAATAGCCTGAACTTCGGTATTCTGATCTGCGTAGATTTTGTACACCAGTTGGGAGATATGCGGTTTAACTTCGCCCCAGTAATCAGGATCGGCATCCAGAGTATGGCTGTCGCCCTGCTTCCATGCCGTCCATTTCCATGCTCCGCTGGTGACCGTCTTGGCGGGATCGGTACCATACGGGTTGGTCTGCATGTCTTTTGGAGCCACATCCTTCAGCACATGCTCAGGTACAATAGCCTGGCATAAGGCGTACAGGAAGGGTGCATAGACTTGGGTCATCGTGAACTTCACTGTTTTATCATCGATTTTCTCTACTGACTTTACCTTGTCGAACTGGCTGGTAAGCGGAGATCCGGTTTCCGGATTCTTCGCGGCCTCAACCGTATACACCACATCATCCGCAGTGATCGGCTCGCCATCGCTCCATTTGATGCTGTCTTTCAATTTCACAGTATAAGTCAAACCGTCTTCAGAGATTTCCGGGAGTTCCGCCGCCAGAGACCAAGGCTCAGCCAGTACATTCCCTTGTCTGTCCAGGTCATACAGCTGGGCAAATACGAATTGGGCAACATCGCCCGAAGAGGTATCCCCGATCAGGAGCGGATTAATATTTACAATATCGGAGAATGTGCTGAGTACTATTGTACCGCCGTCGACCGGTTCGTCTGCAGCCGGTTCAGAGGCAGCGGGCCCATCGCTTGCTGCCGGAGCGGTACTCGTTGTCGCGCCAGGTGTATTACTTGCGTTGTTATTGGTACTGCAGCCTGTGAATAGAACCCCTGCTAGAGATAAAACAAGTAAACCAGACCACCATTTTCTCTTTTTCGCCATTCCATTTACTCCTCCTTAGTTAGGTTCAGATAACATGAGCTGTCAACGTAGCCGGCTGCCTTCTTGCTCTCTCTGCTGAAGCTTTGTTCAACCTCCCATATGCATGTCGAAACTTCCTGACTTTCGGCCTTTAAGATGTGTAAGATTACCTAACAAGCAACCCGTTTGATTACCAAGCCGTCATTCCAGAAATAGACCTAAGGTCAATTAGCGGCAGGATACCACCTGTTTGGGAAGCTTATCCTCTCCTTATAAATTATGGTTTATATTACATGTTAATTTTTCTTACGTCAATATCTTTTTTAACCGTTTTTTACCTGGTATTCTTTCTATATAATAGAGTATAATTCCTTTTGATTCCATTATTTTTCCTATTAAATATTTCTATACCATTAATAGTAAAAATAAAGTTAGTTTATATGACAAGCAACTAAAATAATTTTGTAAATTTCCAAGTGGAAAAAGTGAACTTAAATCGCCCATCCCCTTTTTGTGCATGTGCTAGTGGGAAAAAGGTTACCTAATCCATCCGATCCTTCCCCTTTCAAGAAAATACGCTGAAAATAAGTTACCTTTTTCCCACTGTTCCCTCTGCCACAGGCTTTTCTGTCCAATTAAGTTACCTAAATCCACTTCACTCCGTTCCATTTCACTTCCTGTCCCGCGATTTCGGTTAGCCTGTCTGATTTCGCACTTCCTCCTGCAAAGCATTGAATCCGGCAGATTCAGCGCGATTAAATCATAGCTGATCCCCAGCTTCAACAAAAAAAGAAGCGGACAGCCGGCAAGGGATATTCCCCAGCCGCTTCCGCTTTTCTATATGATATGCCTCTACTTGGAGGTCTGTTGCCTTCAGGGTATGCAGCACGCAGTATTCGGCTCCAGCGTATATTTATACCAAACTGCGCACCGGTCTCAGCCAGCCATTCCAAAAATCTAATTTATAATGAGTGTCTTCCATTGCCGTATCTCCTTTATTTGCTCACTCGATTTCTGCCCTTCTTCTTTGCACGGTACAGCGCAATATCCGCAGATTTCATTACACTGTCCGTGGTCTTGTATTTTTCATTCTTTTGAGAGACGCCGATGCTTACCGTTATGTATACTTGCTTTGAAGTCTTGGAGCCTAGGGACCGTTTTTGGGGGCTGCTCTTGGATCTGACTTTGGCGCGTATGGTGAAGGGGCGTTTGGATATCCTGTCCCTCAGTTCTTCAAGATGGGGAAGCACATCATTTACACTTTTCCCCGGAAAAAGAATGGTGAATTCCTCCCCTCCATAACGGAAGGCTCTACCTCCGCCGGCAACATCCCTGATGCTCGAAGCCACCAGCTTCAGCACCTCATCTCCCGTATCATGCCCATAGGTGTCGTTGAATTTCTTGAAGTGGTCAATGTCGAGCATAGCGATAACGTAGTTGAACCCCAGCTTCATCATATCCTGCTTGAGCGCCCGCCGTGAAGGCAGGCCAGTAAGCTCATCAGAGAACGCCATCGAATACGAATCCTGAATGATTGAAATAATGAGCACAATCCCTGAAGCGGCAAAAAATATTGAATACGGCAGCAGGCTGCTGTTATGGTGCAGTACATAAAATATGGCGAGCAAGACACCTATAAATGAAATATCCTGTGAAGAGGCCGGGTATATAAACAACCTGGTAATTAGAATGATCAAAGTGATTATAAAAGCGATGACGGACAGCTGCGGCAATGGAGCTGCGGCGTGCAGATTCACCGGTACCCAATCTTTATTCAACAGCTCCAGCCATTCACCGGTTCCCGATTCCATCTGCCAGTATACCAGCAAGCCTTGCGCCAGGATCAGAGCGGTCCGCAGGCCTCCCCATAAGCTGATAATCCCCCGCTCCTTAAAAAATGAAAACAGTGCAATATTCAGGGGAATTACCAGGCTGATGATCGAATAGATATCCTCTTTGCGCAAGGCTGTGCCCGAAATCTCCGGCCCATAAGTAAGTGCTGATATTCCAATCGCAAGAATAATCAGGATATAAAATTCACGGCTCCGGTTGAACTTCCAGGACAGTGCCGCCCCTACGAAAAATATTACATACGCAGATATGTTGATAACCTCTGCCTGCGGATTAGGCATTGCCTTCATTTTTGTGTAGAAAAAATAGGCTGCTGCAATAAGGAAAAATGGCATGGTTTTGGACAATGCTGCTTTGATCGTAATCTTCAAGCTCAATAATTCCCTTCATGGAGTTTTCTGTAGCTCCATATTATTATCGGTTATTTTGAGCCGCTGTATAGACTGAACCGGCAATTTTCATTTGTAACTTGTTCGTGGCTGCGCGGAATGTCCGGACTTTTCGGATACTGCTTACTTATGCTTACGGTGAGAACGGGAAGCTTTCAGTCGGCCGCTACCGCCCCTGCCCAGTGGGGTAACAGGGAACGGAACTTAAGTGAAAAAAGTAAAACTAAATCGCTGGAATCGTGGCTGCAAAGGACTTTAGTGGGATTTTGTACACCTAATTTCAGCCCACTCCCCCCATATGGCTGGTTTAAGCAGAATTAGTGATACTTTTTACCACTAGGAGTTCTCTATAAGCCAAATGAGTTCAATTAGTGTTACTTTTTACCACTAGAGGCAAGAAAAATCCCCACCCGGCTCCAGCAAAAGGAGTACAGGCGGGGATTTCATGGATCAAGTTATTTTTATGCATTCCGGAGCGGCAGCTTGACCAGCACATTATATTCCTTGCCCGCTTCCAGATCCTTAATCAGGCCGTCTTCAGTCAAATTGCCGTTCACATACACTTCTGCAGCAGCCAATCCCGCTTCGCGCTTCATTCCGATATGCAGCTTGGCACCTCTGAAGATGCGTTTGACCGCCGCCTCTTGCCAATGTGCAGGAAGCTGCGGGCTGATGCGGATTCCCGCTTCATTTCCCTGTATGCCGAACAGGCCGTCGATCAGGCAGCGGTATACCCACGGAACGGTCCCTGTATTGAACAAATGGCTGGAACGCCCGGCGGTACGCGGAAATTGCTTGTAGGCGCCGCGATAATAATTGGGGATGAACACAGGCAGCTGGCCGCGCCTCACAAGATCCTCAAGGTCCGGTCCGGGGATCATTTTCCGCAGCAGGCGGTAGGCATCATCCGGTTCACCTACGCTGTAGAGCGCATAGATATAAAAAGCTGCCGCATGGTTATACACCGCGCCATTCTCGGCGGTCCCCGGATGCTTCTGTGTTACTCTCCCCACATCCTCGCGCATTGCCGTGTAGGAGGGCGCCAGCTTTTCCACACCATAAGGTGTTTCGAGCTGCTCCCTGACCGCCTGCATCAGCTTCTCCTGCTTCGAAGCATCTGCGGCTCCGCACAGCAGCGCCCAGCCTTGCGGGTTAATGAAGATCCGGCCTTCCGTATCCTTGCTGATGCCGAACACCACATTATCATCGGTAATTCCCCGGGCGTACCAGTTGCCATCCCACAAATATTGATTGATCACCACATTCGCGCCAGCCGCCGCATCAGCGAATTCCTTGCGCAGGTCCGGCCGGCCGCTTTTGCCGCAGATCTCCGACCAGATGATAAAGGCATACGACGATGCCATCGTCAGCCAGCCGGAAACGCCTTTTCCCTTGTAGCCCACCATGTTCATCGGATCGCACCAGTCGCCCTGCTCGATATAGTTCAGGCCGCGTTCATCCGTAGCACCCATCAGCCACCGCATCGCCCGGTTGATATGCTCGAAGACAGCAGCCGTTTCCCCGCCGTCCGCAAAAGGAACCTGTTCCTCCATAATGGTGTAATCATTTGTTTCATCCAGATAGGTGCCCAGGCAAACAGGCAGCCACACACAGTGATCCATATGCGGAACCTGATTAATGTACTTCAGCTCAGCCGCTTCATGCAAAATAATTCCGTCCGGCATGGCACCGCTTGCCTTTTGCTGGCCTAACGCCAGCAGAAACGCCTTTCTCGCCATCTGCGGCTTAATATAGCTCATTCCCATATTGTCCTGCAGGTAGTTCCGGGTCTGCGGATCGGTCGTCAGGCGGTTGGTCTGGCCATGATAATACATTTGCCGGGGCAGCCAGTGATTCACAAAGTTGTCCAGATCGGCATCAGGCGTCTTAATCTCGATGCAGCCTCTGCCCTCCTGTATGTACTCCGCGTATTCCCGTTCAGCCGCCGCAAACCCATCCCCGCCGCCGGTCTCTGCATCCCGAAAATAATGCCGGCGGATATGCGCGATCTCTTCCTCATCCTTGGCCGGACCAAAAATAAAGCGGTAGACCTTCTCTTCTCCAGGCCCCAGATCGGGGCTGTATTGCAGGACACACAGCGGCATCTCATACCGGGCATCCCCTCCGGACAGTATCTCCTGCTGAACCGCGGATGGCATGGCGATCCCGCCTTCCCCTTCAAAGGCTTCCTGGCTGGCCTCCCAGGCGCGCGGCTCCTGTTCAGCAAGCAGAAAGGTCTTGTCCTTCAGCAGCTTGATCTTTGCATAGTCCTGATATTTCTGATACGGCGTAACCGCAGAGCAGACCACCGCCTGCAATTCTTCGTGATATTCAGCCGACTGGTTCATCCATGACATGTAGCCCACTGTAAAATAAGGATAAATACTGAGCTTCCGCTTCCTGTCCGTCAGATTCTTCACCTTCACCCGCCACAGCTCCAGGGCATCTTCCTTCGGCAGACTGAGCGTCATTTCGACAGCAATCCCGAGATGTTCAATTTTCCAGACGATATTATGCTTTCCTACAGCAAAGGTATACTGCTCCGGCAGGACGCGGACAGGCTCATAAGGCGCCGAGAAAACCCCGCCCGTCTCCTCATCCTTCACATAGAGAAAACGGCCGGAATGGTGGGCATAATAGGGCTGCTCCGGCTGCATGAAGGTTTTCGCTTCCAGATTCGGGGCATACGAATACTTCGCAGGCTCCGGCTGCATAAACTGCGCAACCGCATACCCGCGGCAATTCACGTGGATCATCATCTTCTCATTCCAGAGAAACCCCGAAGCTTTGGGCAGCAGGGTGGGGCTCGTCAATTCAACATATTCATTGTCTGCCGTGGCTCTAATCATCATTTCGGCCTCCCTTTAGTCACCTGTCATTCTTCCAAAACCGCATAGCAGCTTAAGTATAACCGTCCTAAAAGGGATAGTACATTGTCCAATATTAACGGCGCCTGCCGACTCCAAAGACAAAATAACCGGCAATAACGAGCAGAATAAAAGCTGCACCGACAAGCAAAGAGGTGCGGGAATCGGGATTAAACCACATGCCAGCCAGCACCAGCGACAGGAAGAGGATGAACGCCCATTTCGCTGTTCCGCTTCGTGCGGAATTTGAACTGGCTGACCGCCAGCGCAAACCACGGCACCATTCCAGGAAGAATGCTGGCGCTGTAAATGTACAGGAACAGCTTGGAATCGGGCATCAGGTAGTTAAACAGCACGCCCAACAGCAGCAGGGAAATCGTCGTAATAATACTGTTCCCGGGCACGCCGCTCTCCGGGACCTTGCCAAAAAACTTCGGGGCCTGTCCATTCTTAGCCAGTGTGTACAGCATTCTGCCCGCACTGTAAATCCCGCTGTGCTTCTGTATCGAACCATAGATTCGTGATAAAAGCCCGGGCCTGCGCCCGGACTTCATTGGTAAATCCATATGATGATTACTTATTGTCCATCCACTGAAAATGGAAGCTTCCCGGTTGATCTACCCGTTCAAAGGTGTGCGCTCCAAAGTAGTCTCTTTGCGCCTGCAGCAGGTTGGCCGGAAGTCGTTCAGAGCGGTAGCTGTCATAGTAAGCCAGGCCGGAGGCAAAAGCCGGAACCGGAATTCCTCTTTTGACGGCAACCGCAACCACATCTCTCCATGCTTCCTGGTAGTTATGGACCACGCTGCTGAAATACTCATCCAGGAAGAGGTTTTTGAGCTCAGGGTCGCGGTCATAAGCGTCCTTGATATTCTGCAGGAAGCCTGCGCGGATAATGCAGCCTCCACGGAAGATCATTGCAATGCTGCCATAGTTCAGATTCCAGTTATATTCGTCCGAAGCCACTCTCATCTGGGCAAAGCCCTGGGCGTAGGAAGCGATTTTGCTGGCGTAAAGCGCTTTGCGGACCGCCTCGGTGAATTCCTTGGCGCCGCCGTCATAGCCCTTGACCTCAGGTCCCTTCAGGCGCTGGCTTGCGGCAACGCGCTCTTCCTTCATTGCCGAGATAAACCGTGCAAAGACGGATTCGGTAATGATGGACAATGGAACGCCCAGATCGAGCGCATTCTGACTTGTCCATTTGCCTGTTCCCTTCTGTCCGGCGGAATCCAGGATTACGTCGACCATCGGCTTGCCGGTATCCGGGTCTGCCTTGGCAAAGATGTCGGCTGTGATCTCAATGAGGTAGCTGCTTAGCTCGCCGCGGTTCCATTCCGAGAAAATCTCATGCAGTTCACCGGTGCCGAGGCCCAGCACATCCTTCAGCAGCTGATACGCTTCACCGATGAGCTGCATATCGCCGTATTCGATGCCGTTATGAACCATTTTGACATAGTGTCCGGCACCGTCTTCACCGATATAAGTTGAGCACGGATCGCCGTCCACCTTGGCCGAAATGGCGGTCAGGATCGGCTCTACCAGCTCGTAGGCGTCCTTTTGCCCGCCCGGCATAATCGCCGGTCCCTTCAGCGCCCCCTCTTCACCGCCCGATACCCCGGCGCCGATGAAGCGGAAGCCTTGGGCCTGAAGCTCCTTGTTCCGTCTTTGCGTATCCGGGAAAAAGGCGTTCCCGCCGTCTATCAGAATATCCCCGGGCGACAAATGCGGCACCAGCTGCTGGATCGTATCATCCGTCGGCTTGCCGGCCTTGACCATAATCATGATTTTGCGCGGCAGCTCCAGAGACTGGACAAACTCTTCGATGCTGTAGGCACCCGTGAAATTTTTGCCCGCCGCTTCTGCCAGCAGCTCATCCGTTTTCTCCCTGGAACGGTTGTACAGGGCTACGGAGAACCCTTTGCTCTCCATATTCAAGGCCAGATTCTTGCCCATGACGGCTAATCCGACCACACCAATCTGCTGTTTACCCATCGTCACTAGACCTCCCTATGATATGTGCTGGACAATTAGACCTGCGGCGCTTTCTTCCAGTCGGCAGCGAACTTCTCCAGCCCCTGATCGGTCAGCGGGTGCTTGGAGATCTGCTCGATCACGCTGAAAGGAATGGTGGCAATATGCGCACCAGCCATCGCCACGCGGGTCACGTGGTCCGGATGGCGGACCGAGGCGGCGATAATCTGCGCATCCAGGTTATGAATGCGGAACAGCTCGGCGACCTTTACGATCAACTGCACCCCATCCTCTGAAATATCATCCAGGCGTCCCAGGAATGGCGATACATAAGTAGCTCCGGCACGGGCAGCAAGCAGCGCCTGGTTCACGGTGAAGATCAGCGTCACGTTGGTTTTCACGCCTTTTTGGGTCAGATACCGGCAGGCCGCAAGGCCCGCGAGCGTCATCGGGAGCTTGATTGTAATGTTTTTATCATAGTTATTGATCTTGATCAGCTCATCGGCCTGTGCAATCATCTCTTCCGCAGTTACGGCATCCGGAGTTACCTCGGCGGATACGGACTCTACCTCGGGCACGGTACGCAGAATTTCCGCAATGCGGTCTTCAAATTTCACGCCCTCTTTGGCCACCAGAGAAGGATTCGTTGTGACTCCGGACAGGACGCCGATCTGGTATGCCTTTTTGATGTCTTCCACATTTGCGGTATCGATAAAAAATTTCATCTCTGTAAACCTCCATTTTTAGTTGAATCAATTATTATATTAAAAATTTGAAGCATCAGACAGTGAAAGCCCGCTTGCTTCCTGAGTGGAAGAATCGAGCCACCAGTGATGTCCATCCCTTGCCAGCAGCTGATCCGATTCAGCAGGTCCGAATGTACCCGCAGCGTAGGACCGGAGAGGAACCGTATTCTTGTCAAAAGCATTCAGGATCGGCTGCACCCATTTCCAGGACAGCTCCACCTCATTCCAATGTGCAAAAAACGACGGATCTCCGTGCAAAGCGTCATAAATCAGGTTTTCATACGCCTCCGGCACCTCAATAGAGCTGGTATGGAAGTCTATATGCATCGCCTTGAACTTCCCTTTGTGCTGGGGATCTCTTGCCTTAAGCTGCAGAGTTATTCCCTCGTTCGGGCTGATCTCGAATACCAGAAGATTGGGGATATCGTCCCCGGCTGCTGACGAACTCTGCTTGAGCGGCTCTTTGAACTCAATCACTATCCGCGTCGATTTCTCTTTCATTCTCTTCCCGGTCCGGACATAGAACGGCACGCCCTTCCAGAATGGATCATCGATCATAAGTCTGGCCGCAATAAAGGTATCATTCATCGACCCTGCCGGTATTCCCGGTTCGGAGAGGTAGCCTGGAACCGGCTTGCCCTGGATGATGCCTGCAGTGTACTGCCCGCGAATTACGCTAGCCCGGACATCCGCTTCTTTAAGCGGCTCCAGGGCTTCCATGACCTCTTTCTTCTTGAAGCGCACCTCGTCTGCGGAGCTGTCTTTCGGCAAGCGGATCGCGAGCATCATCAGCAGCTGCAGCATATGATTCTGGAACATGTCTCTGAGCGCACCCACATGGTCGTAATAGCCCGCTCTTTCTTCCACGCCCACGGTTTCCCCTGCGGTAATCTGCACGTTGGCAATGTAGCGGTTGTTCCAGAGTGCATGAAGCACCGGATTCGTCTGCTGGAACACATCCAGCTCCTGCACCATCGGCTTGCCCAGGTAATGGTCGATCCGGAAAATTTCGTCCTCGGTAAAAGCTTCACTCAGCTTCAGATTCAGCTTCTGCGCGGACTGCAGATCATGACCGAAGGGCTTCTCAATCACCAGACGCTTCCAGCCTTTGGCGGCACCAAGGCCGCTTTCCTTAATGTTCAAGGCAATTGTCTCAAAAAACTCAGGGCCGACGGATAAATAGAACATCCGGTTCGGGGAACTGCCCATGCTCTCTTCCTGCTGCTCCACCCGCTGCAGCAGCTTAAGATAATCTTCGGTGTGCCCTACATCCAGCACATTATATCGGAAGGCCTTCAAGAAGCTCCGCACAGATGCAGAATCATTCACTTCCCGCCGGGAAAAGTCCCGGATCGACCGTTCCACCATAGCCTGAAAGGCTTCATCGGCCAATTCTCTTCTGCCAAGACCAATCACAGAGAATGAACGGTGCAGCTTATGGTCGAGATACAGATTATACAGCGCAGGGTAAATTTTTCTGCGGGCCAAGTCCCCTGTCGCTCCAAATAAAACAAATGTGGTTGCCTCCATCTCCATTCTCCTTCTGCTCTGGTTTATCTTTCCTGGTTACACTATAATACAAATACAACCTATACAAGTAATTAATATATTTCACAGGAGCTATAGACCATGTCTATGAACAATTTCGAGCTGTATAAGGTTTTTTACTGGGCGGCCAAGACCGGCAGCCTGACCCAAGCCGCCAAATCCCTGTATATTACCCAGCCGAGTGTCAGCCATGCGATTAAGCAGCTGGAGGACAGCTTTGGACTCACCCTCTTCACCCGGAATTCCAAGGGCGTCGCTCTGACACCGGAAGGGGCTGCTCTGTACTCCTATATTGAACAATCCCATATCCTCATCACCCAAGCCGAGAAGAAAATGGCCGAGCTCAAAAACCTCGACAACGGCGAGCTGCGGATTGGCGGCAGCGATTCCCTGTTCAAGCATTATCTGCTGCCTTTTATCGAAATCTTTCACCAGCGCCACCCCGGCATCCGGCTTCATCTGATCCACGGAACCACACCGGAGGTCATCTCTTATTTAAAAGAAGGCCTTGTCGATCTGGGCGTGGTGCGCATGCCGATCACCGATCCCCAGCTTGAGGTACGGCAGGGGCTTCAGCTCCAGGACTGCTTCATTGCGGGCAGCCATTATGCCGAGCTGAATCAGAAGGTGCTCTCCATCGAGGAGCTGCTTCAATACCCCATCATTCTTTTCTCCCGCAGCAGCCGCGCACGTATGGCGATTACGGACTTATTCCAAGGCTACGGATATGAGCTGAAGCCCGAATTCGAGGTAGGCAGCGTCGGCCTGCTCATCGAATTTGCCCGCAAAGGGCTCGGCATCTCCTTCGTGACCCGGGAATTCGTGTCCAAGGAGCTGGAAGAAGGCTCCCTTTTCGAGATTCAGCTCGACGTGCAGCTTCCCCCTGCCCAGGTAGGCATAATGACCATGCGGAACATGCCGCTGACGACCGCGGCGCGCAAGTTTATTGAGCTTACCAAATAGGGCGATCGGGACAATAACCCGGCGCCGGGAGCAAGGAGCCGATGTTGGGGCAACTGGCGAACGTTGGGGCAATAACCGGACGCTTGGACAATAACCGGACGCTTGGACAATAACCGGACGCTTGGACAATAACGGCATTTCTGCCGTTATTCCTGCACCAGCTGCCCCGAGAGGCCTCAATAACGGCATTTCTGCCGTTATTCCTGCGCCAGCTGCCTCGAGAGGCCTCAATAACGGCATTTCTGCCGTTATTCCTGCACCAGCTGCCCCGAGAGGCCTCAATAACGGCATTTCTGCCGTTATTCCTGCACCAGCTGCCCCGAGAGGCCTCAATAACGGCATTTCTGCCGTTATTCCTGCGCCAGCTGCCCCGAGAGGCCTCAATAACGGCATTTCTGCCGTTATTCCTGCGCCAGCTGCCCCGAAAGGCCTCAATAACGGCATTTCTGCCGTTATTCCTGCACCAGCTGCCCCGAGAGGCCTCAATAACGGCATTTCTGCCGTTAGTTCTGACCAACTACGGCATTGGCCCGTACTAAATCCACGGGATTCAAAAACGGGCTGCTTTCTGCAGGAAAAACCCATGGATTCCATAAAAGTTACGTTCAACGTACTACCCGGGCAAATACTTCTAGCGAGACTGTACATTTAATATATTAGCTTGAGCGGACGAAAGGTCTTTTCCAGCATGCTGCTTCCGCCTGCCCGGTTCCCTTAATGTCATTCCTCCTGACCATTACGGACCGTATAGCCTCTATTTTCTATATAAAATACATACAGGTAGCTGGACTAACGGACCGCAGTGCACATCTCACCCCTCCAGCAGGCATTTTCCGGGTGAATAACCGTTCATAACAGCACTGGAGTCCGTTAGCTTGGCGAAAACCCGGCTCCCCCCCCAAATCATATCCCCTGAGTCCGTTCCAGGACAGTAGAAGAGCCGGAATTAAACCCAGCGAAAGAAAATCACAAGTCCCGAAAAAAAAATCAGAACCCGGTCTCCAAGATTCTTGCTGGTTCGCTTATTGCCGGCAATGGTCATCATAATATGCGGTGAGTTGCCGTTAGCGATGGTAGGCCATGTGCTTGTATTGAAGTTGGCAGAGCCATCCTCATTCGGGGTTCCGATCACGTATATAGGCTGCGGGTAAAAAATATAACTGGGTGCGATAGTTATTTTTTTCATTAAATATGCCTCCTGGTCCCAATAAAGCGCGGTATAGTATTCATTATTCGCTCTAATATAATCAGTATAACTACTGTAACCTGGCGGCAGTATGGCCAGTTCCGAAATAAAATAATATGGGCTTGAATACAGCTAGGTTGGATTGGATAAGCATCATCCATATGTACAATGAAGAAGACCTGTTTTTGCTTGACAAAATAAGGTCTACTGAAGTAAACTTCTAGCCAAAGGTCTATTGCAATAAACTTGCGTGCGAGGTGAAACAAATGGAGCCCTATAAACTGTTTGATGCTGAATATAAATTTGTGTCGCTGATTTGGGAACACGAGCCGGTGAATTCAACCGAGCTGGTGAAGCTGTGCCACGGCAAATTGGGCTGGAAAAAATCCACGACCTATACGGTGCTCAGAAAGCTATGTGACCGGGGGATTCTGCAGAATGAGAATGCTGTAGTTTCTGCCCTGATCAAACGCGAGGCTGCCCAGAGACATGAGAGCGAAGCCTTGCTCGACAAAGCCTTTGACGGATCATTGCCTAAATTCCTGACCGCTTTCCTGGGCAGCCGCCAAATCTCCGCCGAAGAAGCGGAACAGCTCAAGCGCATTATTGAGGAGGCGACGAAATGACACTATGGTTCACCGCTATATTGAATATGAGCATCACCGCAAGTTATGCAGCCGTTGCCGTAATCATCGTCCGCCTGCTTTTCCGCAGAGTCCCCAGCATCTTCTCTTATGCGTTATGGATCGCAGTGCTCGTAAGGCTGATACTTCCTTTTAGCTATAGTTCCGGCCTCAGCTTCCTGAGCGTCCTGGTTCCTGCTGCTCAAATGGAAAATGGGGCAATGGAATATGTCCCCGGTCAACTCGGCTTCATGAACAACCCTGCGGTCAACCTGGGAACGGACTTCCTCAACCGCGCAGTTAATGCCTCTCTGCCCCCTGCCACTCCTGACGCAAGCGTGAATCCTATGCAATGGATGCTGGAGCTTGCCGCCATAATCTGGAGCACCGGCGTTGTTTTCCTGCTGGGCTACAGCGTGATTTCCTATCTTAGAATCGTCCATAAATTGAGAACCGCTACCCTTGTGAAGGAAAATCTCTTTGAGTCTGACCGGATTGCAACGCCTTTCGTATATGGCTTCATCCGGCCGAGGATTGTAATTCCTGCCGGTATTAAGGAGAATGAGCTCATCTATATCCTGGCGCATGAGCAGACGCATATCCGCAGACGGGATCATCTGATCAAACCGTTCGCGTTCCTGCTCCTTATGGTTCACTGGTTCAATCCGCTGATGTGGATTTCTTTTGCGCTAATGAGCAGAGATATGGAGCTGTCCTGCGATGAGAGTGTGCTCCGCAAGCTGGGCAATGGCGCAAAGGCCGGATATGCACACTCGCTGCTCTCTTTTTCCGTAAAAAAAGGGCGGCTGTCCGGTAGTCCGCTTGCCTTTGGCGAGGGCAGCGTCCATGCCCGAATTAAAAATATCCTGAACTATAAAAAGCCGAAGGGCGGAGCGGTGGCTTCCGCATTCGCGGTATCGCTTGTTTTCATGGTGGGATCTGCCGCCAACCCGGCTGGCAAACCGGATATCTCCGTGAATCAGCAGGTAATGAAGCTTGCTTCCGTATGGGCGGATGCCCTTGTCTCCCGCGACGGCCACCCCCGCTATGGGATGATGTCTGCAGCCGTGCAGGAACAATTCCGGCAAGAGCAAGCCGCCAGAAGCGGGGAGAACTGGAATTACAACATCGGCGTATCCAGCCCTCGGGTGGTCGATTACAAGATCCGCATTGACGGCAAGACGGCCTACATCACTTACCTCACCCAAACCAGCGAACCGGCCTACTACCAAACGGAAGAGCGGGTTACCTTCACGGTTGAAGACGGAGAACTTGTTGTCGGGGAATATAATATTGTTTATGAGGATAGGCCATTTATTGCGGAGTCGAAAATTTCTTTCTTTACTTCCATGGGTAATGAATCATCATTAAAATCCAAAGCGTTTGGCCCCCAGAACAGTTCTTGCGGTAGCGTATTCGCACACCAGTGGCTGTAGTACAGCTCATAGGTCCGACTTCTAACAATCACGAGATTTGCCCGTTGTCCCATTTGCATTCTCCGTTCAATACAAAAGCTTCGAGTAGTCCGCTATCACTGCCGCTCCCTTTGTCTATCGATTATTCCCAGGTAAAGGTCCAGCTGCAGCTCTTCCAAAGAAGCAATCATGTCTGCAAAAGGCGCCAAATCCCAATGTACAGCGTAAGCTTCAAGGGCATTAAAATAATCCAGCCTGCTTTCTTTGGCGATAGAGATCGGTAAAAAGCCGTTCGCCAGCAGCTGGCAGTTCATAATCAGCCGCGAGGTTGTTCCGTTCCCATCGGCAAACGGATGAATGCGCACAAACTCCGCATGCGTCCACGCCGCAAGTTCAATGGCGTTATCGGCCTTTTTTTCAGACAGATCGATATAAAAATTTTTCACTTGCCGGTACATCTCGTTAGGCACAGGTGGTGTATTTCGCCTGCTCGTACAGGGCTTTTTTATGCAGTAATTTATGGTAATCCATACCGCCCACTCCTTTGTTTGGTATTACCTCATTGTCACCCGATAATCTTAACCGCATTCTCATTAATCCGCGAGACCCTTTCTACCAGTCTTTCTTGCTTCGTTCCATCTAACAGCTTAGCAAAGCTCTGGGGCTTGTAAAAAGGCGGCCTAATCAGTTCAGTTATACTGTCGGTATAACCATTCTGCACAACGTAATCAATAACCTTTTTAACAAAAAACGTCTGCCCCTGACTCAGTGACTGTTAAATCAGAAAATGGAAGCAATACATTTCGCATGGATTAAATGTCCCTGTTTTCATCTTTCTTGCTTGGTATACCGCACGGCTTGAATTGTTTGCCGACAACGCGCAGCGGGTGAAGAAGGGGTTTGCCTGGAAAAATCCATTGGTTAACCGGCTGGCAGCGCTGCTGTACACAGCAGAGAATAAAATTGCCGACGAAGACGCGATTCGTGCGAGTCATGAGCTGATCAAGGAGCATACCGGTAGCTTTTCTCCCTTCCGCGGGACTTCGGTAATCAGCATTTCTGCCCTGCTCTCTCTCGCTCATGACAGGGAGGCGCAGCTTGCGGACACTTTGGCCGTCTATGACTTAATGAAGGACGCCAAATTCAGAACCTCCGATTATCTCGTCGTTGCCGCCTATCAGATCGCCGCGAATACTATAGAGGAACAATATGTGCAGACTGTAGAGCGCGCCAAAGCCTTTTACGACAGTATGAAAGACAGACACCGTTTCCTTACAGGACGGGACGACTATATCTTTGCCGCCATGCTCGGCCTTTCCGGTATTGACGTTGAGCGCGGAGTGGACCGCATGGAACAGCTGTATGCTGCACTGAAGCCTGAATTTCTGTCCGGGAACAGCGTTCAGGCGCTGACACAGGTGCTGGTTCACAAACAAAGGGAAAGGCCAGAGATTCAGGCGATTCCACCCGTCTCTCTTCCTTTCCCTGTTTGTGCCGCCGTTTTATTTCGGCCGCGTGAATATAATAACTTATTGAAGCTTTACAGAAAATCCGCACGTGCCGGTGTAAAAGCATCCAGGAGAATGCCACCGTCCTCCAGCGGAATACAGCCATGCAGCACATCGGAGGGGAAATGGATGCTGTCGCCTTCCTTGACGATCTGCACATCCCGGGTTTCCCCATTGTCGAGCATGAACCGGAAGCTTCCCTTCAGCACATAGGTAACCTGCTCGTGGACATGCTTGTGGAGCGGAATCTCCCCTTGCCGGGCTTTGGCAAACATTACTTTGGCGTACATAATCTGGCCGCTGTGTGCCAGCACCTTCCGGGTAGTATTGCTGTCGACGATATCAGCTGGAATTTCCTGGTCTTTATAAAACATAATGATTCCTCCCGTTCAAGTTCATAAGTAAGCTGCTCCCGCAGCAACGGTTTGTAAATCCGGCCGCCCGGCGGACGGAAATCCCCCCTGTATGGAGCCTGGAGACCCGCAGCCTTAAGCCTATTCCACCGACTTCAACGCCTCAATCATATGAATCCGTTTGAGCTTGCTGTGCATGAAAGCCATGACAATGCCCGAGAACAGCAGCGTTAAGAGTGCGGCATAAATATAGCTGGGCCATTTGATGACCGGTGCGAACATCGTCGCATCCAGCTCGGCCGTACTCAGCACGAAGCTGTGCAGCACGATCCCGAGAACCGATCCGGCCGCTATGCCAAGCAGGCTCAGCAAGATATTCTCCCTATAGATATACATTGTGACTTCCTTGTCGTAAAAGCCCAGCACCTTAATGGTTGACAGCTCGCGAATCCGTTCGGACACATTGATATTGGTCAGATTGTAGAGCACGACAAAGGCCAGTGCCGCCGCCGACACAATGAGGACCAGGGTGACAACGTCCATGCTCTTCATGGTATCGTCGAAAGCGGTGCCTACACTGCTGGAGAAGCTGACCGCAGCGACACGGCCGTTGGCCGTCAACTGCTCGCCGAACCGGTCCTCCCAGGCTGCATCCTGCATGTCATAGTCCAGCAGCTCTGTGTTGAATACCGGTTCTGCGCCGAATACGGAAGAATAATACGCCGGTGTCATATACACATAATGCATCACATAATTCTCGGTGATTCCCGCCACCTGAATCTCGAATGTCTCGTTCTCTTTGTCCACCACGGTCAGCATGCCGCCCGGCTCAAGCCCGTACAGCTTAGCCAGCTTCTCCGAGATTATGGCTCCCCCGTCCGCAAGCGTCCGCCCTTCTCCGCTGGTCCTGTCCCGCAGCTCCACATAATCGTCAAGCGAATCCACCGATGCGGGGATGAACAGATTGACATCCTGATCATTCACACCGCTGCCGCGCGCGGTCACCGCTTCCTGCGCCACCTCCAGCGTCCCGGTGACAGCGGTCTCGCCTGAGATCAATTGCTCATAGCTGTCCAGCACATCGTCGGGAACATCCGCCTGCAGCGCTATAAGCGCATCATATTTCATAATGGAGCCGAATTGCTGCGGAGCAATGCTGCCAATCGAATCCTTGAGGCCAAAACCGGTCAGAATCAGCGCCGTACAGCCGGCTACCCCGAACACGGTCATGAACATCCGCTGCTTGTAGCGGAACAGATTTCGTGCGGTAACTTTCTGGACAAAGCTTAGCCGTTTCCAGACAATAGGCACCCGTTCCAGTAAAATCCGCTGCCCGCTCTTCGGCGCTTTCGGACGCATCAATACGGAAGCGTTGCTCCGCAGCTCCACCCGGGAGGCAATCCATGCCGTCAATGTTATGCAAACCAGCGCCACAATGACCGAAATAATGGAATACGAAGGGTAGAAGCTTTTGATAATATCAGGCAGATTATAGAGTGAGCTGTACGCATTATAGATAATGGGCGGGAACAAGGTAAAACCGACGGCAAGCCCCGCACCCGAAGCCGCCAGACTGGCAAGCGAGCCATAGACCAGAAATTTGGCCATAATATCACGGTTCCCGTAGCCAAGCGCCTTAAGTGTACCGATCTGCAGGCGGTGTTCCTCAACCATCCGCGTCATCGTCGTCAGGCTGACCAGCGCCGCTATCAGGAAAAAGAATACCGGGAACGCGCTCGCAATCGCCGACAGCCGGTCTGCGTTGTCTTTGTATTCGGCATAACCCGGATTTGAGTTCCTGTCGGTGACATAGATCTTGGGCAGCTTCAGCTCCGCCAGCTGCTGCTCGCCCTCGGCGAGTTTCTCTTTGGCCGAGGCCAATTCTTCGGCAAGGGCACTGCCTGCAGCGGATTCCTGCTGTCCGGCTTCCTCCGTCTGGCGCTTTATCTCCGCGAGCTGCCGCTCGGCAGCGGCGACCCCGGCGCGGCCGCCGGACAGCTCCTTCTCGCCTTCCGCCCGCAGCTCCGCAAGCCGTGCCTCCGGCACGCCGGACAATGCTTGCTCTACCGCAGCCGCATGCTGCTCAACCAATGTTTCATATTCCGGCGTATAGGCCTTCAATCCCGGGGTATCCGTGAAGGAGAGGTAGGCTTCCGTATAGACCGGCAGCTTGAAGTCCGCTTCGGGAATGGCTGCGAACGCATCCACCGTTCCTTTGCCGATCCCGCTGGTCCCGCGGTTGTTCTTCTCTATGAACTGGGGGCTCCGCACAAAGCCCACTACGGTATACTCCAGGGTCCTGAATTCGTCCGACAGCTCAGCATCGGTATCATTTCCGCTGAACGCAACCTGTTCGCCCAGCGCATACTGTCCGGCCAGCAGACCATCCAGCACAATTTCGCCGGATTGCTCCGGAAGGCGTCCTTCGATTATGCGGTATTGGTTAAGCGGCTTATCAGCGTTATAAGAGTAGACCTTAAGTATCAGAGCATTGTCTCCGGTGAATACATCCGCACTGTAGCCCGGCTGAATCTCCCCGATCCCCGGCACATCGTGCAGCAATTCTATGTTGTCCTCGGTCAGACCGTGGGTGGTCTGCACCTTCAGGTCCATCAGCTGCTGCTCCCGGTAAAACGTTCCGGCGGTATCCAGCATATCCGGCCCTGCTGCCTTAATTCCGGAAAAAAAGCTGACGCCCAGCATAATGATTGCAAAAATTGAAATAAAGCGGGCTTTGGTATGCCCGATTTCGCGAAAAATATCTTTCCATAACGCGCGTTTGTTCATGGGTGCCTTCTCCTTACCACTCGATATCGTCAACGGATACCGGAGAAGGGCTGGTTGCCGTCTTCCGTACCTTAGCGTTGTTAATCTCTATGACCCGGTCTGCCATCGGCGCAATCGCCAAATTATGCGTGATGACGATGACTGTTGTCCCGGTGTTGCGGCAGGTATCCTGCAGCAGCTTCAGCACCTGCTTGCCGGTGTTATAATCAAGCGCTCCCGTCGGCTCGTCGCAGAGCAGCAGCTTCGGCTGCTTGGCCAGCGCTCTGGCAATGGCGACGCGCTGCTGCTCACCTCCGGACAACTGGGCCGGGAAATTATCCAGCCGCGCTCCCAGCCCCACATCCTCCAGCACCTTACGCGCATCCAGGGCACGCGGTGAAATCTGGGAAGCAAGCTCCACATTCTCCAGTGTGGTCAGATTGGGCACCAGATTGTAGAACTGAAATACAAAGCCCACGTCATTGCGGCGGTAGCCTGTCAGTTCCCTGGCACTGAATCTGGCGATATCCGTACCGTCGACAATGACCTGGCCTTCGTCGGCAGAATCCATTCCGCCAAGAATGTTGAGCACGGTTGATTTGCCCGCACCGCTGGGCCCCACAATTACGGCAAATTCACCTTTATTAATCTCAAAATCAATCCCGTCGTTGGCAACAATTACATTCTCGCCCATCTTGTAACGCTTATACTCACCCTTTACGGCAACAAAGCTCATTTCTCATCCTCCTGTCGCTTTCGAACCCGCCGGTCTTTTCTCCGCTTCAATGCGGTGCCCGGCGCGGCTTTATATTGTTCCAGTTTATCATAAATCCAGCTCCGGGGCCTGTTAAGGCATGCTGCAGGGGATGGGGCTATGCACGGAACAGACATTTTCAAAACATTGGTATACGGGTAAATTATCAGGATTGATTAATTTTGAATCTGGAGGCCTTGAAATGAATTACGACAAGTCAAAAGACGCCATTGCAAACGAGGCAGTCTCCTATGTGGAGCGCTATAAAAAGTACGCCTGGTTTGATGAGCCCGCCACTATTTATGAGCTGGACACCTTAAAGCTTCTTCAAGTCAAAAACATTACCACCTTCGAGCCGCTGCAGGAATTCGGAAATCTTAAGCAGCTGGAGTTCGGAACCACTGATTCTACGATGACCGTTCCGGATCTGATCGGCCTGGATTCCGCCGTAAATCTGGAACGCTTGGGTTTTGTAAGTAAGTCGAATGTCAAAAAGAATATCGGGGTCATTTCACGTTTGAATAATCTGAAATCGCTGCAAATGCATTATCTCCAGAACACGCTGCCCGATCTGTTGCTGTCCCCTCTTACATCCCTGAAATCGGTTAGCTTTTCCAAGAAAAACCATGACAGTCAGAGTGTTCTTCCGGACAGTCTGGAAAGCGTCAGTATGAGCTTTGACGAGATTGCAGCCGTGCCCGGCTTTGCTCCCGCACTGGGTGTAAAGAAAGTCTCATTGGGCGGCAGAACCTGCCAATTGGAGAGCCTGGATTCCTTCGCAGCCTTCCCGAATGTAGAGGAAATCCGTCTGCTTGCTCCCAAGAAGCTCACGGACCTTTCCTATGCAGCGCAGCTTAGGAGGCTGCGGATTTTGGAGGCCAACTTTTCCCCTGTAACCGATTTGAGCCCCTTCTGCCAGCACGAGCGGCTGGAGGAGCTCCGGCTTAGAGGCTCGGCTGTGGAAAGTATCCGCGAAATGGGCCAGTGCCCCGGCTTAAAAACATTGTATCTGGAAAAAACAAAACTTAAAGCGATCGATGGCATACGGGAGCAATTTCCCCAGCTGGAGCTGCTGTGGATTTGGGAGACAAAAGTGAAGGATTTATCCGCTCTAACAGATATGCGTTCGTTGAAAAATCTGGATCTGACCTTGCTTAAGCCAAAATCGTGGGACTTCCTCCCGAGCTTAACGGGACTGGAGACGCTCGATTTATGTAAAACCTCTTTTTCAGATCCCGGCCTGCTGCTGAACCTGCCCCGTCTGAAAAAGCTCCGGCTGTCCGGCAGCCAGGCGGACCCCCGGTCAAGCAGCTATAAAGAACTGGAGGAGGCTATTATTGGAAGGCAGGGTACGGGGATCAAATAGAGGATTCAAAAGTTCAATCGATTGTAACAAGAAAATAATTCAGCCGCCGATGCTGGCTGCAGGATAGTGTTATAATCACGTTGATTTATTCATTCTTGGAGTTGAAGAATGAAGAACACACAGAAACAGGTGATCAGATGTTTGAACTAAAATGGCTGTGGCAGAATCTGGAGGGGAACCGGACGAGGTACATTCTGGCGCTGTGCCTTTCGGTAGCGGGCTCAAGTCTTATGATCGTCAATCCGTATATCAGCCAGCGTATTGTCGATACGTTCGTTGCCGGAGACAGTGCCCTGCAGAATCTGACCGAGCAACGGGGGCTGCTGATTGCACTCTGCCTGGGTATGATCGGCTTTTCTTTGCTGCGCACGGGTCTGGCTTATGTAACGACCATGCAGTACGAGCGCTCCTCGCAAAACATGCTCTACCGTATCCGCATTTATCTCTACAACAAAATCCAGGGACAAGACCGGGAGTATTATGACCGCAACCGGACCGGCGACCTCATGACCAAGATGACAGGCGATCTGGACATGGTCCGGCATTCCATGGCGTGGATATTCAAAACGATTATCGAATCCTTAACGATTTTCATTGCCGCTGTGATCTATTTCTTCACCATTAATACCGAGCTGACGCTGTGGATGCTTACCCTGTCGCCGCTGATATTTATCGTGGCCTACATATTTGCCAAGCATGTCCGCCCCATGTATGTGGACCTGCGCGAGCGGCTGTCCCAGCTCAACACAACTACCCAGGAGAACATTTCCGGCAACCGGGTAGTCAAGGCGTTCGCCCGCGAGGCGTACGAGATTGAGAAATTCACGGAAAAGAACGTCAACTATTCGGCAGCGAACAAAAAAGCCGCACTCGTATGGCTCGATTACTTTCCTTATCTCGAAACCTTCGCCCAGGCCTTCAACGTCATTCTCATGCTTGTCGGCGGGCTGCTCCTTATGAACGACCGGATCACCTTTGGCGAATTCGCCGCCTTCTCCTCTCTGATCTGGGCCGTATCGAACCCCATGCGCAACATCGGTATTATTATCAACGACATTCAGCGTTTTTTTGCCAGCCTGACCAAGATCATCGAGATCTATTACGCCCGGCCCGCTATTGTCAACGAGCACCGCCCCGTCACCAAACGCCGTTATGAAGGGCGGATCACGTTTGAGCATGTCCGCTTCAAATATGACAACGCTACCGTGCTGGACGATGTCAGCTTCACGGTTGAACCCGGGGAAACCATTGCCATTATGGGCTCAACAGGCTCGGGTAAAACAACGCTCGTTAATCTGATTTCCCGCTTCTACGACGTCTCAAGCGGACGCGTGCTGGTCGATGGCGCGGATGTCCGTGAGCTGGAGCTGGATGAGCTCCGCGGCAACATCGGCATGGCGACCCAGGATGTGCTCCTGTTCTCCGATACCATCGACGGAAACATCGCCTATGGCGACCCCGAGCTTCCGGAGGAAGAAGCCGTGGAGTTTGCCGGGCTGGCGGCCGCGCACGATTTCATCTCCCGCATGCCCGAAGGGTATGACACCGTTGTCGGGGAACGCGGAGTCGGCCTGTCAGGCGGACAAAAGCAGCGTATAGCGCTCGCCCGCGCCCTGGCAGTCCGCCGTCCCATCCTGATTCTGGATGATACGACCTCCGCCGTCGATCTTGAGACCGAGGAGCATATCCAGCAAAGCCTGCGCGAGCTGGATTATCCCTGCACGAAGCTCATCATCGCACAGCGGGTGTCCACTACAGCGGAGGCTGACCGCATTCTTATCCTGGACGGCGGACGGCTGATTGAAGAAGGCACCCACGCCGAGCTGCTGGCTAAGCGGGGCTACTACTATGATGTATTTATGCTGCAGAACGAGGGTATTGGAAGGCAGGTGACCGCGCATGGCAAGGAATAGATTCGACGTCGACGAAAACCTGGAGTCGCCCTTTGACATCAGGCACTTCCGGCGTGCAATGGTATATATCAGACGCAAGAAAAAGCCCATGCTTCTCGCATTTGTGCTCAGCGCGCTCTCGGCAGCCATCGCTTTGTCGGCTCCGCTGATCATGCAGCATGTAGTCGATGTGACTATTCCTGCAAAGGCAAAGCTGCCGCTGCTGGGCTGGTCGCTCCTGATGCTGGCAACCATTGTGGTCAGCGTAATTCTGGCTACCCTGCGCTCGCGCATCATGACAAGCGTCGGGCAGGACATTATTTTTGACATCCGCACGGATTTGTTCAAGCATCTGCAGGAGCTGCCCTTCAAATATTACGACGACCGACCGCAGGGCAAGATTCTGATCCGGGTTGTGAATTACGTCAATTCGGTATCGGATGTATTATCCAACGGCATTATCAACTTTGTTCTGGAAATCGTTAACTTAATTTTTATCGCCGCCTTTATGTTTGCTGTAGATGTACGGCTTTCATTTGTCATTCTGGCCGGACTGCCCGTGTTCCTGGGAATTATGCTGCTCATCAAAACCCGGCAGCGGCGCGCCTGGCAATCGGTGTCCAATAAAAGCTCCAATCTGAACGCCTACCTCCAGGAGAGCATCAGCGGCATCGGCGTGACGCAAAGCTTCTCCCGTGAACAGTACAATGAGGGAACCTTCACACGACTGGCCGGAAATTTCCGCAAGGAGTGGATGAAGGCGCTCAATTACAACACGCTGATTCCTTTTACCGTTGATAACCTGTCAACAAGCGTTACGGCATTGATCTTTCTGGTGGGCCTGCTGACGCTGGACCCCAAGGACGTGACACTCGGCGTGATTCTGGCGATGAGCAGCTACGCCGCCCGTTTCTGGCAGCCGATTCTGAGCCTCTCGAACCTGTACAATAGCTTCATTAATGCTGTTGCCTATCTTGAGCGCATCTTCGAAACGCTGGATGAGCCCGTGACCGTCAGCGATATTCCGGATGCAGAGGAGCTGCCGCCCGTCCGGGGCCAAATCACTTTTGACAATGTGACCTTCGCCTATGACCCGGGGCTGAACATTCTGGAGAACATCAGCTTCGATGTCAGAGCCGGCCAAAGCATTGCCCTGGTGGGACCGACTGGCGCGGGCAAAACAACGGTCGTCAATCTGATCTCACGCTTCTATAACCTTACCGCCGGCAGGATTCTGATTGACGGGGAGGATATCTCGCAGGTTACGCTGAAATCCCTGCGCAGCCAAATGGGCATTATGCTGCAGGACAGCTTCATCTTCTCCGGCACCATTCTCGACAATATCCGCTACGGCAGACTGGACGCCACCGAGGAGGAAGTGATAGCCGCCGCCAAGGCCGTCTGTGCCGACGAATTCATCCGTGAATTTGATCAGGGCTACCTTACGGAGGTCAACGAGCGCGGCTCCAAGCTGTCCCAGGGACAGCGGCAGCTCATTTCGTTCGCGCGGACGCTCCTGGCCGATCCGCGCATTCTCATCCTGGACGAAGCGACTTCTTCCATCGACGCGAAGACCGAGCGGCTGCTCCAAAGAGGTCTTAATGAGCTGCTCAAGGGCCGCACCTCGTTCATTATCGCGCATCGGCTGTCCACCGTGAAGAACTGTGACCGCATCATGTATGTATCGAACAAAGGCATTGCGGAAAGCGGCTCGCATGATGAGCTGATCGCCCGCCGGGGCCTCTATTACAGATTGTATACGGCGCAGAAGATGGAGGCTTAAAGCCGTTCACCAACTCCGGACAAGCCCAGGCTGTAGTTCAAGGCCTGAGCTTGTCTGCTTTTCCATCAACTATTCGGCTTCGGCGGCTCTTCCGCCCCGTATTTCGCCAATATTTTCCGGATATAGCTTCCAAAGGCTTCCCGAACCCCGGGGGGCGCTATAACTTCGCATTTGTCTCCAAACCTCAACAGCACATCATATCCGAATGCATTGTTGATGATCGGAAACTCAGCCAGGCAGCTGTTCCCCTCAATGGCTGTGATGTGATCTTCACCGTATCTTTCAATCACTTTATCCTTAACAGACAGATCCATTCGTACCGTGACCGTAACCCATTCCCGGCTCATCCAATCCGCCCCGTCCATGGGAAGAGGAGAAAAGCCGCGGGGAGGGAAGGTTTCCTTCAGGACCTGAAGTCTGCCCATCCGGGCCAATTTAAAGATCCGGTAGTCCTCCCGCTCCATACAGTAAGCTTGCACATACCAGCTGCTTTCCTTAAAAACAACCCGATACGGCTCTATTTTCCGCGAGCTCACGTTGCCGCCTTTATCAATATAATCGAAGGTCAGGTACCGTTCTTCGTTGATGGCCGTTTCTATGCTGCCCAAAAGTGAACGCAAGGCTTCATTTCCCTGATTCAGGGATAAATCCACAGCGAATCTGCTTCCTTCGGCTGACGTTCCGCCTTCGGGGCTTATACTGTTCAGCTTTTCCAGAACATGAACGATTTCTTTATGATCATACAGCTGCCTGTAGCTCCCCAGACTTGCCGCCAGTGTTTGCACATCCCTTTGAGTGAACAGTTTCTTATCCACTTTGTACGATTTCATCAAGCCTACCCCGCCCGCAGCACCTTGAGTAGAGAAAACCGGCAGGCCTGCCATTGCCAACGTATCGATATCCCTGTAAATGGTTCTGCGGCTGACCTCCAGCCTGCGTGCAAGCTCACCGGCACTTACCACCTCCTGATTCAAAAGAATCATGATCATGGCGATCAAACGCTCCACTTTCATCCTATCACCTCAATCTAAGTATGCCATATTGTTGTCATATTTGGCATGCTACGCTATAGCTGCAACTAAATTAAATGTGCAGGAGGAATTCGAAATGAGTAACTTTAGAGTGGAAAGAAAAGAGGAATTTCGTATCGCAGGCTTTAAAACGGCTCTGGAGGGACCGGAAAGCATCCATTCGCCTCAATTCACCCAACAGAAAACCGAATTTTTCAAAAAGGTCATTCAAGACGGGCAAATGGCGCGTCTTCGTCCGCTGGCTGAAAGCCCCTACGGCTATGGAGCGGTAGCTATAGAGGAAGGAACTGTCTTCTATTATGCGGGAGTCCAAACCTCGCAGCCTGCCCCCGGCCAGGCAGAGGCTGTTTTGTTCCCGGAGAGTGACTATCTGGTCCTTACGGGAAGCGGAGGCCTGTCGCGTCTGGCCTTCGACCGGTTGGAGGATCAGGCCTTTCAGGAGATACTGCCTGAGGATTCCGAATGGGAATATGCGGGTGCTCCTGTCGCCGAAATTCTGCTGAATGGCAATCCGGCCGATGCCCAGGTGGAAGTATGGGTCCCCGTGAAGCAACGAAATGACCGCTGAAATGCTTCTTTGCCACTAATTCAGGATATGGCAATAAGAGAACGCCGGTTGTAAGGACGTTCTCTTTTGCTAAGGTCCCCTATTCCATAGCAGGAAGCTTACTGTCTTCCGCCTTGCGTGCCGTCTCCCCCTTGAGTGCCGCCGGTTCCCCGGCCGCCGTTCATGCCCGGGAAGCCTCCACCCGTTCCGCGTCCGCCGCCATCCGTTCCCCGGCCGCCATTCATCCTTGTCCCTCCATTTCCTGTCGATCCGGAGTCCGTATCCGTTATCTTTTGAGCGGTAATGGCGTCGCAGGAGCTAAGCAGCAGGGAGCAGCAGAGCGCTGCTATAAGGCAGGAAATATAGTGCCCCTTGGTCCGCATCCTTAATCACCTCTCCTTTTCAGCATATAATCATATACGTCCTTAAATCCCATATACGACAACACGACCAGCAGCGGATACACCGGGTAAATATACCGGGACTTGATCTCCCACAACAGATAAAATCCGATGAAGCCCAAAATCACCAGAATTAAAGAGGCTTCCTCATAGCTTTTGGCGCGGATTCCGCCAAGCAGACGGATGAATATGAAGCCATACATCAGAAAGTTCATCACATACAGCACCCAGAGCAGCCCGCTCCGGTAATTGGAATCTCCCTTGAACAAATCCGTAGCGAAGCTGGTATAGACATACCGGTCCATTACAAAGCCCATTCTTCCGCCTGTGCTGGATGAGCCGTCATTGCCGATGCCGTATCTCTCAACCTGGTACGTCCCTTCGGTCCAGGTCCATACAAGCTTTTTGAAATACATATGGACCAGTTCGCCTGCGGTCGCCCCGGAGATTTTGCTGCTGATCTCCTCCTTGAACAGCTCCTCGCTTGCCGCCTTATTATAATTGGCTTCCCTCTGGTATATACTGTAGCTCTCCCGGTTGTCCCAGAATCCGAATGTCTCCAGATTAATTCCCATATTCAGCCACATGTAGACCGGCGCGGAATTGGTGTTCACCGGCTCCTCCACGATATCCGCGGCCTGCAGCACGGCATTTTGAGTCCAGCCTGGAACATTGAACAGCAGGGCCGTGATGAACACAGAGGCCAGTGCCTTCTTCACTCCAACCGCCCGCAGGTTGAATAAAAGGCTCAGAATCACGGCAATCAGAAAAATAACGCCGATGCTTCTGAAGTAATTTCCAACCGCCAGAAGGGCTGCTGCGATGATGATATCCTTCATTGCTCTTCTTTTGCTAAACTTAACGGCAAAGTATAGGGCGCTGGTCAGAAAAGCGGTAGCAATCACATCGTTATAAATAAAATTGCTCATAAACAAGGAAGGAATATAGGTTGCCGCAAAAACCAGGATGCCATAGTCGTGATCCTTGGACTTGCTGTTCAATTCTTTGTACAGCAAGTAAATCATTAACGTGGTAACAAGTGAGAACAGAATATTGAATATTTTGATCACCAGGTAATTATCCGGAAATAAGAGCAGCAATGTCTTCAAGTACAAGACGATGGAGAAATTGAACGGGAACATATGAAGATAGCCGCCCGTATCAAAAGAGGAATAGTCCTGCCGGTACAGCATATCCATCGCCAGGGCGAGCACCGTCTGGGAATCATCCGTAGGCAGGCGGGTGAACAGGAAGATAATCACGATCTGAACGGCAAAGGAAAACAGCAGTGTAGCCGGAATGACGATCTTCCTGCTGTACTTATTAAGCTTCAGACACAATCTGTACAAAACGGCACTTAGTGCGAGGACAATGGCGATGACCACAATGAAAAGCCCCAGCTTTTGTTTCTCCAGGACCGGCGTATCGCCGTATGCGAAATAATTATACTCCGCTCTGAGAAAAAAGGAGGAAGCGATAAAAAGTCCGATAAAGAAAATAAGCACGATATACAATATCCTTTGAATTCCCCTTACCATGGAATACCTCCTTCTGCGGCACTGTTATAGAGGTATTATAAGCAGCCAATCTGAAAGGCAGATGAAAATCACCTGAAAACAAGAACAAAAAAGACACTGCGGAAAATCAGAGTTAGGTGTGATCGATCTATCTAACGCCGTAAAGATTTCATGCTACAATCTTTACAGTGTTAAGATCACGGAAAGGAAGGCTGCAGGAAGTGAAGGAAAAACCCTACCACCACGGCGATTTGCGGAATCAGCTTATCGAAGCAGGCATTAAGCTTATTAATACAGACGGCATCAACAGCTTTTCCCTGCGCAAGGTCGCCGCAGAATGCAAGGTCAGCCACACCGCCCCATACAGCCATTTTAAGAATATAGATGAGTTGGTTTCCGCCATGGGGGTGCATGTAACGGAGCAATTTATGGATTCACTGCGCACATCCATTCAGGGAAAGGAAGGCAGCCATGAAGCAATTTCCCAGCTTGGGCAGGCCTACATTGATTTTTTCATTGAGCATCCGCAGTATTTCCAATTTCTTTTCTACCACTCGGGCATCATCATTGATTTGGACAACTATAATTCTGACAACTATCCGCCATTTGCTCTATTCAGGACGACTGCCTATCAAATTTTCCGCAACAGCGGTTTGCCTGAAGCAGAGTTTTCCCATCAATTGATTTCTTTGTGGTCGATGGTGCACGGAATTGCCTCACTGCTTACCAATAACGGGGTCCGGTATTCGGGAAATTGGCGTGATTTTTTTGCAGCCAAATCTGTGTTTAAGGAGAATAAATGATGAAAATGATTGTACACGACCTGCAGCAGCAAGAATTCGAAGGTTGGATTAATGGCGAACAGGGGGAACTGACTGTCATATCGGACAATGGCACCATCCGCCAGTGCATGGGCTGCTTCGGCTGCTGGACCCGCACGCCCGGAGTATGCGTAATTAAGGATGGCTACCATAATCTGGGGGAGCTTCTCTCCAAAAGCGGTGAAGTGGTTATTATCAGCGAATGTATGTATGGGAGCTACAGTCCCTTTATACTCAATGTATTGAATAGGAGCATCTCTTATGTTCTTCCTTATTTTGTGACCAGGAACGGAGAAACGCATCACCGCAGCCGTTATGATCACCAGTTCGTATTGTCCGTGCATTTCTACGGCGGTGACATCACCGGCGCTGAACAAGAAACGGCAAGAACACTGGTCGCGGCGAACAGCGTAAATTTATATTCTCTAGAGAACAATGTGTATTTCCATAACAATCTGCAAAGCGTCAAGGAGGCCGTACTATGAAAATTGCAATGATCAACGGCAGCCCCAAGCCGGCAAACAGCAATTCCGCCATTATGCTGAGGACACTTGATCCGCTCGTCAGCGCCGGGAATGAACTTACCTACTATAATCTGAACAAAAAACCGCTCACCCCTGAGCAATACAGCGAGCTGTGCCGCATGGATACACTGGTTATTGCCTTTCCGCTGTATGTGGACGGGATACCGTCGCATTTGTTCAGGATGCTCGCTGCGCTTGAGGAACACCTGAAAGCGGAACGCGGGCAGGAAATTTACGTGTATGCCATTATCAACAACGGTTTTTTTGAGGGCCGGCAGAATCACATTGCCCTGGACATCCTTAATCACTGGTGCATCCGGGCCGGTCTTCATTTCGGGCAAGGCATCGGTCAAGGCGCCGGTGAAATGATGGGCTTTCTGGAGAAGGTCCCTCCCGGCCAAGGCCCGCTTAAGAACCTGGGAAAAGCCATGCAAAGCCTGGCCGATAATATTCAAGCACGAAGCACGGGTGAAGCCATGCTGTTCAGCCCGAACTTCCCGCGCTTCGCCTGGAGATTTTCCGCGACACACTCCTTCTGGAATGCCGCTGCCAAAAAGAATGGATTGAAGAAAAAAGATCTGTTGAGGAAGCTGTAGAGCGGCAGACCATCGCTGCGGATAATTTTCCGTTCCAGGCCTAATGGAATAGGACCTGATGAGACTCTGCGGAGGCTTTCGGGTGTCCAATGAAACGCCTAACTCTGCAACGGGAGCTGATCGAAATAACCCATACGCCAAACATCATCACGGGCTTGCGGATCATCGGCTCTGCCGGGCTGCTGTTTGTTAAACCGCTGTCGGCCATTTTTTTGATCATCTATCTTTTATGCGGGGCAAGCGATGTTTTGGATGGCTATATTGCCAGAAAAGCCGGTAAAGCCAGCTCGTTCGGCGCAACGCTTGACAGCATTGCCGATTTTATTTTTTTTGGCACCCTGCTCATTATCTTTATCCCTATGCTGCAATATCCATGGTGGATCTTGGGCTGGATCGGCATCATCCTGCTCGTTCGCCTGGCCTCTTTGGGAGCCGGCTTTGCCAAATATCATGAGCTTTCTTTTCTGCATACCTATGCCAACAAAGCCACGGGCGCAGCGCTGTTCCTGTTCCCTTTCAGCTACACCCTGTTTGGCCTAAGCATCACTGCAGCCCTAATATGCGGTATAGCCACTCTGTCGGCGGCGGAAGAACTTGTAATTACACTGACATCCAAGGAGCTGAACAAGGATACGCCATCCATCTTCGTGAAATAAATGCTATATTAATTGAACTTAAAATCTTGAGCATGTAATTCGGATAACCAACGGGGATTGGTTGTATGACTGTAACGGATTTTGAGAGTCGGGGTCAAAGACACCTGTTTCACGAGATTCTATCCTGCAAATTCATTTCACTGCTTATCTTTGCATCCTCTAGGGTGCCGCTCGGCGGCATGGATGTCTATTGTACAAAGTGCAGGCCTGTTGATTAACTAATTTATGGAAACGTGAGGTCATTAGCCAAAAAGGCAACCCATTCCACAGGCAAGCGTTGCAACGTAAATAAACGATCAAAATCGGCAAACTAAGGGCGGCTTTCTGGTTATCATGTTCATTCGATTTCATAACCTACGGTCAATCTGAAACCGTACAATTCGTATCCGAGTTGGGTATAGAGCCGAATGGCCTTGCGGTTGGTTCCATGGGTGCCTAATGTCGCGATGCTTTTACCCCGCTGCTTAAGATCGTTCAATGCCGCACATATCAGATTTCGCGCAATCCCTTTTTTCTGCCAATCCGGGACTACAAAAACATTTTCCGTGGCACTTCTTTCCTCCGTTATTCTCCAGGTCGAGGTGTTTCCGATTAACCGGTCACCGCTAAATGCGCAGAAATTGGCCATTTCCGGCGTTCCCTGCATCCAGCTCAACTGGTTGATGCTCCAGGCCACACCTTCAAAGGAAGACAGCTCTGCCCGGTGATATTGCTCCAAGGCTTCGCTGTTATCCAGTGCAAAGGGCGATACACGCACACCTTCCGGCAAAGGATAGCCCGGAATCTCGCGGCTAAGATCGAATTTGAAAATAACAATCGTATCGTAAATGGTGAATCCGCGCTCCAGGAAATAGCTCAATTCTTCATGATTGTCTGTGCCGATATATTGCGCCATCACAATACGTTTTTGCGGATGCTCTGCTTTTATTGCTCTGGACCGCCCGATTAGTGCAGCTGTCAGCGCATCTTTCAGCGCTTCTTGCTCTACTTGTTCTGCAAACGTAATTTCATAGGTCAGGTATCGTATATAGTTCCGGTCCTCATCATGGCCGGCTGCTTCGAAGGTGTCATGCTTCATTAGATGAGCAACCGCCAACAGTTCATCCTCCCTATTTACCGCGCAGAACATATCTCTCCTGTCGAAATCCCCATGGTACAAATACAGCATTTTAAGCACCCAATCCAGATCTTCGAATTTCTCCGCATCTTCCTCCAGCGGATTCCGGATTACAAAGTCCTTCATCAATGAAAAAATCGTCTCCCCTCTTGTTGAACGCTTCATCACGGACTGCATTCTTTTATCTATATCATAGATAATCATTCCTAAGCCGGGCAAGGGAAAACTCAATTATAGACATGATTTACGTTATCCGGTATTCCAGAAAAAATCAGGTGGTTCATATTCACCCGCTGCGGACCACACGAAAGCCTTGGTCGGGACCTTGGCCGTTCGCCTCGAACTTGCCCCGGTAAGACAACTCGCTGCTGCTGGCATCGCCCATCCAGCCCCCGCCCTTCAGAACCCTGTAAGAGCCGCTGTTACTGTCCAAGTCTCCGTACCAGTTCCAGCACCATTCCCTCACATTACCCGACATATCATAAAGTCCTAACTCATTGGGTTTCTTGCCGCCGATGGGTTTTGTTGTATTATGATTATTTTCTATAATAGGCCAGTTCCAGTTTCCTGATAAATATTTATCTCCGGCGTTTTTCCAATACCAGGCTGCTTCATCCGCATTATTGCTTCCGCTGTAGAGGTAACTCTTGCTCAGTTGGCCTCCGCCCGCAGCATATTCCCACTCCGCTTCTGTCGGCAGCCGGTAACCATCTGCCCCTTCATTGACCGTTACTGTCCATTTCAGATTATCGTATTCACTTTTGTTATTTTGATCTATTCTGATTTTATTTATATTGTAATAAGGCTTTAAGCCTTCTTTTAGGCTCCTTTTGTTACAATACTCAACAGCGTCATACCAGCTGACCATTTCCACCGGCAATGTGCCGCCTTTGAATTGTGAGGGATTGCTCTCCATTACCTCTGTCCACTCTTTTTGAGTCACCTCATATTTGCCGATATAAAAGTTGGATAGCGTTACACTTGTTCCATAGTAGTTGGACTTGCTGTTCATAAAAGCCCCGCCTTTAACCCATACAAAGTTATCAGAGCTTTCCTGTAAATGATCAGGATTTTCTTGTACGCTGTCAGCCTTTTCCTGTGAACAGGCACTGACGATAACAGGAATTGCCACTAGAAGGAAAATCAATAATTTTCTCATCGATATAGCTCCTTTAAACGGATAGGAACAGCCAGGTAATATTGAAGCAGTATGCAGGTTGTATATTTCCGGGAATATATAAGGCCGACGGCTGCAAGACCGGCGGCCCCGGCAAGATCAAATTGATAAATGGCCTGCTACCACACTGTTACGTTGGCACTGCCGCTGCTTTGATACCCCTCTACCGCCAGCACCTGGTAAGACCAGCTGCTTCCCAGATTCATTCCTTTGCTCGCCCATGCGTTAACATGGTTGCTAAAGGTGATGGCTACGTTGCTCCCGGTGGCTCTCTTCGACTGCCGCACACTCCAGAACTGGGTGAAGGTTTGTGTGCCGTCAATGGAAGGAGCGTTGACACGCTGAGTTGTATATATATCATACGTACCACCATCACTGCTCACGGTGCCTTTATTCGTTCCGGTAGGTCTGTAAGTGCCCCAGCTGTCAACGACGTAATATTCTATGAGTGAGTTTCTTGTCCACCCATAGAGAGTCAAATATCCATTGCCCGACGGTGCCCAGACCCCCGCATTGTAATTAACTACCCTGGATGCCGATCCGCTTCCCCAGCCTTTGCCGACAACAAAGTTTCCGACATTGGACCAGGTAACACTGTAGTTCCCTCCAGAACCATTGACAGCGTTTACAGTTCCGCCCCCATCGGTCCAATTTTGCCAATAATCTGTCGCTGCACTGGCGGTTGCTCCAAACAAGCTGACATAACCCAATGAAGCTGCAATAGCTAACGTCATGATTTTCTTAGTGAACTTAAACATTTTTAACCTCCCAAAATTTTTCTATCTGTTACTGCTCCGCTGCATACTGCTTGAATATTGCCTGGTATAAATCACTCCTTTATCCTGCGCCATAGTGAACTTTCTGACTATCCCCCTCCCCTGCGAAGAAACTCTCTTCTAAGTATAATTACAAGACAATTCCTGCCTTGTTAATAGTAAATTATAGGAGGTAAGCGCATACATTACAATTTACCAAATTAAAGGTTAGCACCAGATTTTCTCACTAACCTTTAGAAAGTATTGGGAAGTTACTATCCCTTTCTCCCATGACTTTTTTGTAAAAACACATATGTGCTCTCATTGGACAGCCCATCGGCAAATCCGAAATCAAGCCCGGTAAAACCTTTGATATCCTCCACGCACCCAATTTGCCGCTCGGCCATAAAGCGTACCATTTCACCTCTGGCCATTTTGGCCGGGGTCGCTTTTTCGATCACCTTACCGCCAATCTGCTGTCCGAATACACAAGTAACCATTTGAATATCCGCACCCAGATAAGGGGATATGCACTTGCTGTATTCCTTGGAGGCCAAATTCAAAATGCAGCCGCTCTCCGAAAAAAGCTGATCCGCCAGTTTTCTATTCCAAAACTCATAAAGAGAATCGAAGCCCGCCCCGTCCAGCTTGGCCTGCATCTCCAGCCTGTACGGAACAACACCGTCTAACGGCCGGAGCATCCCATAGAAGCCAGACAATATCCGTAAATGCTGCTGAAGATACTCCAGCTCCCCCGTTTGAAGCACACCGGGTGCCATGTACTGGTATTGCAGACCTTCATAAGACATGAGGGCCGGCGTCAAACTACGGGTTAAATTCATATTCCGGATCCGCTCAACATTCAGCGCGGCAATGGCATCATTGCATTTCCAAATAGATTTTAATTCTTCATCGCTCAATTTTTTCAACAAGGCCAGAAGAGCTTCCGACTCGCTTAAGAATTGCGGCAGCCGGCGGCAACCCAAGAAATCCGTATCCGTCTTCATCTTTTTGGCAGGCGAAATAATTATTCTCATAATGCTCCCTTTTCTTGCCCCCGCGGGGAAAATATATGTACTATCCTATCATATTTCACTCTCTTAGGCTCCGGGCAAGCAACGGGCAGCTGCCTTATTGCCGCAAGCACCGTTGAACAGCGGCATCACATCAAAAAGCCCAAGCACCCGGCATATAGCCGCAGGCTTGAGCTTTCCAAAGTTATTAATGTTATTAGCCGATCGTTGTAATCACTGTATCATAAGGAGCCAATTCCAGCGTCTGCAGGCCGTACTCCGTCTCAACCGAAGTCTTCTGCGGCTCAGCGCTGTTGTTGATCACAACCAGGATTTTACTCTCAGGATAATAGGCGCACTCTGTATATAGGTTATCCGTAATATACTTTGTCTCCTGCAGCTCATTGCCCGCAAAGCGAATCAGATTCATCAGCAATCTTGTATTCTCGAAGCTGAATTGAAGCGAAGGAAGATAGATTCCCTTGCCTTTGCCGAAATCATGTGCGGACACTGCGAGCATGCCATCCGTTTCATTCACTACCGCAGCCGAACCATCGGTAAGATAAATGCTGTTCTTGGGTGTGATGCCGGCCCCTTCAGGCACCAAACCATGCTCATCCCTGACCCCATACGTCCATCGTCCATGAGCTGCCCTGGAGCCGGTATCTTCATCCACACCGAGTACATGGGCCATCCTGAAAAAGCTGTCGTACCCGCTCACCGCCGAAGGCTGGTTAATGCCGATAAAGGTCCCCCCCTCATACACCCACTCTGTTAGTATGTCCACGCACTTGTTGTCTTTCCAGTAATCCCCGCCGCTCCAGGCTGAACCGGCGGAGCCGGCATTGATCACTACATCAACGTTCTGCAGTTTACCCTGACGGATATCCTCAAAATCAATGAACTGCACATCCACCGGCAATCCGGATAACGCTTCATTGATATGAATCAAATCATGCATATGCGTTTCATGGAAATGGCCGGACAAGGTCCATGATCTCAATTTGCCCCAAGCGTGCAGAATGGCTACCTTCGTCTTGATCTGATACGGCTTGCCTTGCTGATGCAGCTCTTTGATTTCCCTGAATTCATTGGCAATCTTCTCGATATAACCGCAAAAATCCGGGTATGGCTCTACCAGATGCAAATACCCGCCCAGTCCAATCCGGTCAATAGGCTCGCGCAGCAAGGCGCGCCGGATGTTAATCCAGTACTTTTTGGCATCCAGAGTGGGATCGCCCCCCTCCATAAAGGTAGGGGCGCCGCCCAGCCCTACCGGGAACAGGTACGGATGCAGCCGGATCTCATGCGTATCCACGTTCACACCTGAACACAGTCTTGCCTCATAACCTGAGAACACGCATTTAATTATCCCGTCGAAGCCAAACTCCTGAAAGCGGTCGTTGTAAGGCTCTATGCCCACCCAGCTGTCATCATAGAAGACATAAGCCTGCTTGCCGTGTTTGTGCACAATATCAATCAATTGCTTGCCAAATCCGATGACAAAATCATTGATAAAGGCCATCCAGTCGAGCTTGCGCTGTTCAGCCGGGACATGGCTGACACGGTATTTGCCCCCATTCACAAAATCCTCGGCCGTCAGCGCATACCCGTATTTTTGAGCGAACAGCTCCAGCGCCCTGGAGCTTACCGTAAAATCGTATGAACCCCAGTCCGAGAACAAATGGCGGTTGCGCTCACTGCTGCCCCAGATCCAGGCGAAATTATAAAATAAAGAGGTAAACCGGACCACCGTTGTTTCCTTATGCTGCGTACACCAGGCTTCCATCCAGTCCAGCAGATACCTTTGCGTTTCCGGATAGACAGGATCAATCTGCATCAAATGCTCTTTGTCCCAGTTATTCGTGGTATGATTGTACATGGAAATCTCTTCCCAGATCCGGCAGGCCATGAAGCTGACCGTGTATTTATGCCACGGCGCAATTCCGGTCAGGACCACATTTCCCGATTCCCGCTCATAATTCCACTGCTCTCCGGGGACTTCCTCCCCGGTCGTCCGGTCAACAACCTGCCAATACTTGAACGCCTCTCTGGAATCATTCACTCTGAATTGTTCAGCAAAAAAATCCTCCATCAGATAGATGGATACATAATCCTGCACCGCTACCTTCGGATTGGTAATTAAAAAACACTGCTGCAGCTTATCCGGATTTTGCGATGCCCACGCGTTATGATCCCTGATGATACATATCGTAGAATAGATACCGTATCCTGCATTGATGATCTCATCGGACAGCTTCGTGCCGTCACTGTCACGGATGACATCGGCACCCCACCGTTCCGCGAGTTCCAGGGTCAGCGCCTCATAACCGGATTCTCCCGGCAGCGTAAAGGCTCCCGCTCTATGTTTGGACAACTTGGTTCCCCCCTATTTAAGCATGTCGGACAGAAAAGCGAGCGCTAAGCCTTGTCCCCAGCCCTGAATCCAGTCTTTGGGAATATTGCGGTACCCTTCCCGGTCCTTCATCACCGCTGTTCCGCCCGATACCCCCAGTACCCGCCCATCCTCGCTGATATTGCCCAAGATGCCTTGCAGAGCCTTTTGCACATATTTGGTATGCAGCGGATTGCCGTTATTGATCATCGCCGCCGCAATCCCGCAGGATGCAGATACTTCTTCATAGGATTCCTCGTCATCCAATACCGTCCGCCACAAGCCGTTCTCCGTCTGCACCAGCTTCAGTGCGGCCAGCTGATCCCGGAGCGAGCATTCAACGTCCATACATTGCGGATACAAATACCAGTCCTTCAGCAGCGGTTTGACCTGCGACATGGTATAGGCTCCCCAGGCATTCGCTCTCCCCCAGTACAATCCGGACATGTGATCCTGCTTCACATTATTGTAGCCATGGTACCAGAACCCGGTGCCGGGGTCCTGCAGGTATTTGATGTGCCAGTAATATTGATTCAGGGCATCCTGGATCATATCCTGATCATTTAATTTGCTTCCTGCGCGGAGCAGAAAAAATGCCGCCATAAACAACGTATCCGCCCAGGCCTGCTCCGGAAAATCATTCGCTATGGATACGGTATGCTGCAGCACATGGTCTCCGAATCTCAGCGCACTGTTCTGGAGATAGTCGACCTTGCTCATTGCAATCTCCCAATATTTCTGGTTGCCTGTCTCTTCATACAAGGTGATCAGCATATGTCCCATGGCACAGGTGTTCACCGTCCAGTCCGGCAGCCCCAGCTCAATATATTCATCCGCCCACCGGACAAGCATCTCCAGATACTCTTTATTTCCTGTGGTCTGATAGGCTCTGGATACCCCGTAATAAGCCACCCCGCAAGGCCAGTCCCACGTTAAATCCATCGCCAATGTTTTTCTGGCCACTTTGCCGATGACGCTTAATATCTCTTCCTTGTCATATGTTAATTGAAGCATCTGTATTCCCCTCTCCTTCGCACACGCCCCCAAAGGCGCTTGAGAGCCGTCCATCTTATTGTAAACGCTTTATAAACTCTATTGTAAGCAGTATAATGGTTTACATCTAAGCACATTCGCAGCAAAACTGCGCAATTTCAACCATTTATGCAACAGGAACGGGGGTACCGAATATGCCCAGAAAAAAGAAGCCCGTCATCGAATACCGCCACTACAGCCTGCCGATCAATTTCCCCGTCCTGCTGCTAAGCGGGGACCGCTGGAGGATTTCCGATATCAAAAGTGAGCATCTGCATTTCCATAACCATTTGGAGATTGGCATTTGCTATTCAGATGGCG
The DNA here is from genome assembly GCF_019352175.1 of Paenibacillus sp. S150. Classification (GTDB taxonomy): domain Bacteria; phylum Bacillota; class Bacilli; order Paenibacillales; family Paenibacillaceae; genus Paenibacillus_AQ. Next base: position 106,261 of record NZ_JACBYI010000009.1, on the reverse strand, counting down.
GCATTATGGAGATCAAGGGCGAAGCTGTACCTTTTAAGGCCGGCGATGTGACCTTCCTTCCCAGATATCTGCCCCATACGACGTACAGCTCGCCGAATACAGCCAGTCTGTGGTCCTATCTCTTTTTTTCACCGGAAGAGCTGTTTCAGCATTCCTTCAAAAACGCCTATACCAGCTTAGAGCCGAATCTGTGGAGGGTGCCGGGAAAGAACTGTATTGTTAATAAGGAGCAATATCCCAAGGTGCATACCCTGGCCACATCGGTCGTAGAGGAATTGAAGCAGCAGAATCCATATTATCAAGAGAGTGCCTACGGCTTGTTGTTATCCCTGTATATTGAACTCCTTAGAATTCACTCCACGAATGAAACGCTGGCCGAACAAGGGACAGAGCATAGCCTGAAAGGCGATTTTGTTATCTCTCCGGCGCTGGAGTATATCACGAAAAACTACATGGCTCCCATCACCATTGACTTTCTGGCCGGCCTGTGCCATCTGAGCACCACGCATTTCCGCAGAAAATTTCATGAAATCATGGGCACCGCCCCGCTCGATTTCCTGAGCAGCACCCGGATTGAGGAGGCCTGCAAGCAGCTGAAAAGCTCCGATCATTCGATTCTGTCGATCTCTGAGCAGGTGGGTTTTCATTCCATCTCCAGCTTCAACCGCTGCTTCTCCCGGCTTATGGGCGAATCGCCTAAAGAATGGCGTAAAGGGGCTCAATCCGAAGTCCAATCGGCTAAGGCGTCGATATTGGAGTTTACGGGATGGGTGTGAGGATGCAGGCAGCCCAGCTGCGCATAACGTCAACGGCAGTATTGGCTGTCACTCCATATTCCGTAAGGCAATACTCTACTTCTGGCGGCATCTGCCGGTTCAAGGGTAAACCGGCGCTGGAAGGAAGAAGAACTGCAGCTGAATTCAAACGATAATGCCATTATAATGGTACAGTTATCCGCCTCTGCCCAAGAAGTGGTTTGACGATGTTTTTGCTTACGGCCGGGCTTATGGTTCAAACGGTGACAAGCTTAAAGGGAAACGGTTCAGGCTTGCCGGGTCCTTGAACATGCCCGTCAGCTCCTAAATTCCTGCCGGACGCCATCAGCCTGCTCGGCAGAATTTCCCCACATTCCGATGACAGCGATTTCTCCGCTCCTATCGTATGGACCGGACCGCGAGGCTCCCGCAGGCGGGGAACCTCCAGCTTGGTCCCGGCAGTCCTCAGTGGTATGATAGCTGTAGTAAAGACCCGGGAGGAACGCGGATGACGCTTATTCAACTTGAAGTATTCGTTGCCATCATCGAAACCCAAAGCTTTACCAAAGCCGGGGAGAAGCTGGGGCTTACCCAGTCGGCGGTCAGCCACGCGCTGAAGAATCTGGAGCAGGCCTGGGGCGTCAAGCTGCTGGAGCGAAACCGCAGCGGCTTCGTGCTGATGCCCGTGGGGCAACGGCTGCTGCGGTATGCCCGGGATATCCTCCGGCTGAACCAGTCCATTCAGGAGGAGCTGGCCAAGGAGAAGGGGCTGCTCGTGGGTACTGTGCGCATCGGCAGCTTCCCCACAGCTTCGGCGGCCTGGCTGCCGGATGTGTTCGCCGCCTTCCATGACATCTATCCTTCCATTGAGACCCTCCTGCTTGAAGGGGGCTACCAGGATATTCACGACTGGCTGCTGAACGGCCATGTGGACATCGCGCTGCTGCCCTTGCCCCAGGCGGACTTTGACACGCTGACGCTGCTGGAGGAGAACTATGTGGCGGCCGTGCCCGAGGGGCATCCGCTGGCCGATCAGACGTGCTGCTGCCCGGAGGACTTCCGGGACGCCGGCTTCATCATGCCGCTGGCAGGCTCCGAATCCATGGTGAACGAATGGCTCAGCTCCCGCCAGGTCACGCCCACCGTGGTGTTCGCCCTGGACTACACCACCACCTTGCTGTCGATGGTCAAGCGGGGGCTGGGTGTCTCGCTGGTGCCGGTGTCCTCGCAGATTCCCGCCGGTGTCGCCACCGTCGCCCTGGAGCCGGAATTGAAGCGGACCATCGGCCTCGCCGTCCGCTCCTTTCAGACCCTTTCCCCGGCGGTCAAAGCGATGATTTCCGTGTTTCAAACCGTGTTCGCCGTCCAGCTCCAGGAACCGCCTTCCCCTTGAGGTTCCCCCCGCCTGGATGTTTCCCGGTCCATTCCCGCCGCAAGGCCGCTTCCCGGTCCGGCGGTCATGCGGACGCACGCCTCCTGTCTGCGTCCCGCTCGTTCTTCCTTTGCTCTCTTCCATACGGGTCCAAAACCGCCGTTCCCCCGGCGGTTTTTTCATTTTCCCGCAAAGCAATGAAGTTTTTGCATTTATTTCATGAATAACATTCATGGAAAATGAATAAGTATTTGCTTGTTTCATATTGACTTCATTTTTCGGCGTCAATATAATGTACCTACAACGTTACCTATCTTGACATAAGGAAGTGACCAGATGATTTCCGAGCAACTGCTGATTTTTCCCGAAGCCGAATATCGTAACCGCCTGCGCCAGGCGCGGGAGGTTATGGAGGCCCGCGGGGTAGAGGTCTACCTCGTAATGAACCCGGAGAACATCTTCTACCTGACCGGGCATCAGACCTTCGGCATTCAAAGCTATCATTGCTGCATTCTCTCCCTCGACGCCGATCCGATCCTGGTGGTGCGCTTCCTGGAAAGCTTCAACAGCAAGTATTTCTCCTGGATTCACAACATTGAGGTGTACGACGATCATGAAATTCCGGCGGTCGTCACAGCTGCGGCCCTGCAGAAGCATGGGCTGGCCGGCCTGCGGATCGCCGCCGACGATGCGTCCCTCTTCTTCCCTCCAGCGGTGCGCGACCGCCTGAACTCCGCGCTGGCCGGCCGTTTGCAGTCCAGTCCGGGTCTTGTTGAAGCCTGCCGGGCGGTCAAATCCCCCCTGGAGCTGAACTTCATGCGCAAGGCAAGCACATACACGGATATCGGCCTGAAGGCGGCCGAGGACGAGGCCCGCCCCGGCTGCACGGAGAATGACGTCGCCGCCGCCGCCTTCTCCGCCCTTACGCAGGCCGGTTCGGAATACGTGCAGATTCAGCCCATCGTTACCTCCGGCTGGCGTTCGGGCATTCCCCACACCACCTATCAGCGGCGGACGCTGGAACCGGGTGATCCACTGATCGTGGAGCTGACAGGAACCTACCACCGCTATGTCGCACCGATTATGCGCACTGTTGTCACCGGCCGGCCAACCGCCAAGGTTGAGCACATGTACGCGGTCTGCGAGGAAGCGCTGGCCGCCGTTCTCGGGAAAATCCGCGCAGGCATGACCTCCGGCGAAATCGACGGCGTAGCCCGCCGGATCATTGAGAAGGCCGGTTATCTGGACAACTGGCGCAAGCGGACCGGCTACTCTGTCGGCTGCTCCTTCCCTCCCGATTGGGGCGAGGGACATATCGCCAGCCTGCGGTATCAGGACGACACCGTGCTGGAGGAAGGGATGGTCTTCCACATCCCCATCGCCTTCCGCGACTACGGCGTGGCAGGGGTAGGCATCAGCGAAACGATAATTGTCACCCGCGACGGCTGTGAGCAATTAGGACATTCTTCAAGGGAGCTGTTGCTGAAATGAGCGTGAAAATGCAAAGCGAGGCCGTCAATCTCATCGCCGCCTACATCCAGGCCCAGCGCGGCCGGATGCTGCAGCTCCTGCAGCAGCTGGTCGATATTGAAAGCCCGACGGATCATCCGGAAGGGGTGAACCGGGTAGGGGCGATATTGAAGCGGGAGCTGCTGGAAGCCGGCTTCCAGGTTCAGGTTTTGAAGGAATCAGCATACGGAGACCATATTCTGGCAGACTATGAAGTGCAGGGCACGCCCCGGGTGCTGCTGATGGGCCACATGGATACCGTGTTCCCCCTGGGCACGGGATGGAAATTTACCATGGACGGCGAACGGGCCTACGGTCCCGGCGTCATTGATATGAAGAGCGGCGATCTGGCCGCCCTGTTCGCCTTCAAGGCGCTGCAGGCGACGGTAGGCGTTCCCCTGTCGGTGCGCATATTCTACAACAGCGACGAGGAGCCGGGATCACCGGCCTCCCGGCAGCTGATTCCCGGGGTAGCCGACGGCGTGGACTGGGCCTTCGTGCTGGAGCCGGCGGAGCCGGACGGCCATGTGGTCTCCACCCGCAAGGGCGTGGGCATCTTCCGCTTCCAGGTAACGGGCCGGGCGGCCCACGCCGGCCAGGAGCCGGAAAAGGGCATCAATGCCAACATTGAGCTGATGCATCAACTGCTGGAGGCGGCGCGGCTCGCCCGCCCGGAGGCGGGCACCACGGTTAATCCGGGAACCATCGCCGGCGGCACCCAGCCCTATGTCATTCCCGAATTCGCTGAGGGCGCCGTGGATGTGCGCGTGCAAACCCTGAAGGAGCAGCAGCGCATTGAGAAGGCGTTTCAGGCGCTGCCCGCCTCCCAAGTCGTGCCCGGTGCCAGACTTGTCGTAACCGGCGGGTTCCACCGGCCCCCCATGCCGGAGACGCCCGGCACCCTGTTTCTTAAGGACGTTTACGGTCAGGCCTGCGCGTGCGCCGGCCAGGCCGTCGTCTTCGGAGGCAGCGGCGCCGTCTCCGACGGCAACAATATTGCCGCCGCCGGAGTTCCCGTTCTGGATGGGGTCGGCCCCGTCGGCGGCCGCCTGCACAGCCGGGACGAATATCTGGAGCTGGAGTCGTTCTTTCAGCGGACAGTGGCGCTGGCGACTTCGCTCTATCTGCTGGGAGGGAAGGCCGATGCTGCCGGTTCAGGAACATTCAGTTGACGTACTGATCATCGGCGGCGGGCTGGCGGCTCTGCGGGCCGCTGCCGCTGCCCGGGAAGGCGGCGCCCGGGTAGCCGTCGCGGTCAAGGGGCAGCTGGGCAAGAGCGGCAGCTCGTCCATGACCAGCGGCGGATTGGCTGCTGTCCTCCCGGGGCTGGCGGAGGGAGACTCTCCGGCCGCCCATGCTCTGGACACCTGGACGGCGGGAAGCGGCATCGGGGAGCCGGAGCTGATCCGGCTGGTATGCGAGGGAGCGGCGGAAGAGGTGGAGACGCTTCTGGCCCGGGGCGGACGCTTCTTCCGTGAGCCGGACGGCAAGCTGTTCGTCGAGCCCAGCGGGGAGCACGCCCATCCCCGGGTGCTGGTTCCCGCAGCTCACATCGGCACCGACTTCACCCTGCCGATGAGCGAGCACGTGCGAGGGGCGGGAGCGGAGGTCCACGAGCATACGATGTGCCTGGAGCTGACCGGGGCGGAAGGGCAGGTGAACGGCGCGCTTTGCCTGGACCTGAAGGGCGGCGGGCTGGTCCGGTTTGCTGCCGGGGCGGTAATTCTCTGCACCGGTGGAGCCGGCAACCTCTTCTCGTTCACCAGCAATCCCCGGGATGTCACCGGCGACGGGTACGCCCTGGCCTATCAGGCCGGAGCCGAGCTGCGGGACATGGAGTTCATCCAGTTCTACCCGTGGCGCTGCATTCGCCCCTTCGACAAGGCCCGCGTCTCCGTCCAGCCCTCCACCTTCATGGTCGGCGGCAAGCTGCGCAACGCGAAGGGCGAGCGCTTCATGAAGCGCTACGATCCCGAACGGCTGGACGCCACAACCCGAGACCTGGCGGCCCGGGGCATCTATGACCAGATCCGCAGCGGCCTGGGCGTAGACGGCGGGGTCCGCCTGGATCTCAGCGAGGTGAGCGAGGACATCTTCCAACGTTACAATCCGAAGATGTGGCGGGCGATGACCGCCCGCCGTCTGGCCTACGCCGAAGCATCCTTCATTGTCGCCCCCGAAGCCCATTACTTCATGGGCGGCGTGCGCATCGGCGCCGACGGGCAGAGCACCGTAAGCGGCCTGTATGCCGCAGGCGAAGCAGCGGGCGGCATACACGGCGCCAATCGCGCCAATTCCAACGCGCTGCCGGAGATTCTGGTTCTGGCCGCACGCGCCGGCCGCCAGGCCGCCGTTCATGCCCTGCGCCACGGCAGCGGCGCCTCCGGCCAGGCCTTCTCCGGCGGCCTGGCGGAGAAGCTTCCCGCAGAGCTGCGCGAAGCGGAGAACGGCCGGGCAGCGGCTTCGGAGTACCGGACGAAGCTGCAGCAGCTGCGGGAGCGGATGGACCGCTCGCTGGGCATCATCCGCAGCGCCGCCGCGATGCGGGAAGGACTCGCCGGTCTGGATGCGTTCCAGGCAGACCTCGCCGCAAGCACGCCCGCCAGTCTGCCGGAGGTGCGGGAGTGGGCGGAGCTGCACATGCTGGCCATCACCGGCCGCCTCTGCCTCACGGCGGCGCTGGCCCGGGAGGAAAGCCGGGGCGCTCACTTCCGGGAGGACTTCCCGGACCGCTCGGAGGAGTGGGAGGGCACCTCGCTGCTGCTGCAGAAGACCGGCACCGGCATCCGCCTGGGCCGCAAGCGGACCGATCCGGAGAGCGCAGCGTTTCCAGGTCCGGCCGGCCGGGAGTAAACCTGACAACGAAGAAGGAGGACAGGTTCATGGCAAACAAATCCTACGCGATCCAATTGCAAAACGTTTCCAAGGTTTTTACAACGGAGTCCAAGGGCAAGGTAGACGGTTTCACCGCATTGCAGAACGTGGCGCTTTCCATCCGCGCAGGCGAGTTTGTCAGCTTGGTCGGCCCCAGCGGCTGCGGCAAGTCCACGGTGCTCAATCTGGTGGCGGGCCTGAATCCCGTTTCGGCGGGGCGCGTCTATGTCGGGGACAAGCAGGTGAACGCGCTGAACATCGGCGTCGGCTACATCACCCAGGAGGACAACCTCTTCCCCTGGCGGACGATGCTGGAGAACATCGCCTACGGCCTGGAGCTCAAGGGAATCAAAGCGAAGGAGCGGCGGGAGCGCGTCCAGCCGCTGATCGACAGGGTCGGCCTGCAGGGCTTCGAGCAGCATTTCCCCCACCAGCTGTCCGGGGGCATGCGCAAGCGGGCGGCCATTCTCCGCACGCTGGTGCTCAATCCCGACATCATCCTGATGGACGAGCCCTTTGGGCCGCTGGACGCGCAAACGCGGACGCTTCTGCAGCAGGAGCTGCTGGATCTGTGGGAAGGAACCGGCAAGACCATCGTGTTCGTTACCCACGACCTCGTGGAGAGCCTCTCGCTGTCCGACCGCGTGGTGGTCTTCACCCGTTCCCCCGGAAGGATCAAGGCGATGTACCCGGTGGGCTTCCCGCGCCCCCGGGAAGTGCTTCAGGTGCAGAAGAGCCGGGAGTTTCAGGAAATGCATGACCAAATCTGGTCCGACATCCGCACAGAACTGGTTCAGGCACCATGAGCCGCAGAAAGGAGGAAATCGAGATGGAAGAGACTTCAATTCGTATTCACGCCCTTCCCCATGAAGCCCCGGATGCGGACCTGAAGGGGCGCGTGATCGCCCAAAAGCGCCAAAGAATGAGAAAGAACAACCGGCAGGCAAGCCTGGGACGGCTCGCCCTGCTGGCCGCGCTTCTGGGGCTGTGGGAATTCGGCTCGGGACGGTTCCTCGACGCCTTCTTCGTCAGCAGCCCGTCCGCAATCCTGCGGGCGCTCTACGACAACCTGGTGCACAAGGACCTGCTGCGCCACGTGCAGATCACCGTATGGGAGACGCTGGCCGGCTATGTTCTGGGGGCCGGGGCCGCAGTGCTGCTGGCGCTGCTGATTGGCCTGACGGACCGCTACTACCGCATCCTGGAGCCATTCATCATTGCGGTTAACGGCATTCCCCGCATCGCAATCGCGCCGCTGTTCATCATGTGGCTCGGCATCGGCATAACGCCCAAGATCGTAATCGCGGCGCTGATGGTGTTTTTCATCGTCTTCATGAACACCATCACCGGCATCCGCTCCGTCAACGCCAATCTCATTCACATTACCCAGCTGATGGGCGGCACCCGGCTCCAGCTGATCGGGAAGGTCATCCTGCCTTCCTCCATGCCCTATATTCTCACCTCTCTGAAAATTGTCGTGCCGATGGCCATGACCGGCGCCATCGTGGGCGAATTCATCTCTTCCCAGCGCGGTCTCGGGTTCTTCATCAGCCGCGCCACCGCCACCATGGACATCACCAGCGCGTTCACCGGCATTCTGGTGCTGATGGTCGTGCTGCTGATCATGAACAGTCTGGTCAGCTGGGCGGAAAGGAAACTGACCCGCTGGCAGCCCCAGCATTCCCTCCGCAGCGACATGTAGCGTCTATGCTTACCCGAAAATTGAATTGAAGCCCGCCGGCATCATCCGGACGGAATTGACACCCCGTAGCCCCATTTCACGGTCAGCCCTAATCTTGTGAAAAGGTAGGCCGCTGCTCCGTAGGGGAATAGGGCTCACATTTTTGAGCTGACCGTGTATCATCACCAACGACAAGGAGTGAATCACAATGATGCGCAACGCGATTTCGAAGTCAATTTCAGCCGGCATACTCGCCTTTTTCCTGCTGCTGACTGCCTGTGGTTCCAACTCTTCCGGCACGGAGTCCTCCGCCTCTCCACCAAATGCCGCTTCCCCGTCTCCGACGACCGCAGCGGCAGAGCCGCAGTCGACCCTGGGACCGCCGGACAAAGTGAACTTCGCCTATTTCCCCGCCTTCCATACCATGGTCGTCTTTGTCGCCGACAAGGGCGGATTCTTCACCGAGCAGAACCTTGACGTGAACATGATATACACGGACAAAGGCTCGCTTCTGCCCACCCTGCTTATCTCCGGAGATGCAGACATCTCCACCGTGGACATTACCTCCATCGCCAACGCCCAGGCGCAGGGAAAAGAATTGCTGCATCTTTTCCCCACCTCGCAGAACATGAGCATGAACTTTGTGGCGGATAACAGCTTCCTCGCGGCCAACGGCGTCACCGCAGACTCGCCGCTGGAGGACCGCCTGGCCGTGCTGGGCAAGATGAAGATCGGCATTACCGGACCGGCTTCGCCTACTGACATTTATACCCGCTTCCTGCTCACCAAGGCGGGGTACAATCCGGACGACATCTCCCTCATTACCCTCACTAACGCCGGCAACCTGCTGGCGGCGCTGAAGTCCAGGCAGATCGACGGCTTCATGCTCACCCCGCCTACGCCGAACCAGCCGGAGCTGGAGGGCTACGGCACCATCATCGTCAAGTCGTCCGCCGGTGAAATTGCAGAGCTGGCCAACTACCCCTATCAGGGCATCACCGTGATGAAAGCGTGGGCCGAGGAGCATCCCGACACCGCCGCCCGCTTCGTCAAGGCGCTGCTCCAGGCCTCCGACTTCATCCGCGCCAATCCGGAGGAGGCCAAGGGGCTGCTGAAGGAATATTTCCCGGACATGGACGACGCCGCACTGGAAGCGGGCATGAACGACATGATCCCGTCCTTGCCGGTGGACGGTCTGCTCACCGAGGATTTCGTCAGCAAGTACCTGACGCTGAACAAGGAAATCGGCATTCTGGATCTGCCGGAGCTGCCCTCCGCCGCAGAAGGCGTGCTATGGACCAACGAATTTGTCAAGAAAGCGGGCGAATGACCGATGGCCAAGGGCAAGACTGTTCCCGCTGCAATAGAAGAATGGCCCGCCTGGGTAAGCCAAATGTCCCTTTCGGCAACGGCGGAACTGGAGCAGCAGGTGGAGCGCCTGCGCTCGGAGGGCGTGGAGCTGCTCTCCCTCGGGCTGGGTGAGCCCGATTTCGGCCCCTCTCCGCTAATCCGCCAGGCGGCAGTCGATGCTGTCCTCAGCGGCTTCGACGGCTACACCGCCTCCGGCGGCACCGCCGCCCTGAAGGACGCCGTCCGCGCCAGAATGCAGGAGGTTTCCGGCGTCGCATACGAACGCAGTGAAGTCATGGCTTCCATCGGCGGCAAGCATGTCCTGTTCAACACGATGCTGGCGCTGCTGAGGGCAGGGGACGAAGCCATCATCCCCATGCCGTATTGGGTGTCCTTCCCGGAGCAGGTCAAGTTCGCCGGCGGCGTGCCCGTCTGCGTCCCGACCCGGGCGGAGACCGGCTACAAGCTGACACCGGAGGAGCTGGAGGCGCGGCTGACGGCGAAGACGCGGCTCATCATCCTGAACAGCCCCGGCAACCCCAGCGGCGCGGTGTACACGCCGGAGGAGCTGGAGGCGCTGGCCCGGCTCTGCCGCCAGCACAACCTGTGGGCGGTCAGCGACGAGGTATACGCTGAGTTCAACTACCGCCCAGAGGGCCACAGCAGCATCGCCGCGCTGCCCGGCATGCGGGAGCGCACCGTCATCGTCCAGTCGCTGTCCAAGGGCTACGGCATGCCGGGCTGGCGTCTCGGCTTCGCCGCCGCTCCGGCCGAGCTGATCGCCCGGATGACTATGCTCCAGTCCCACACCACCAGCAACCCGCCTAACCTGGTCCAGCAAGCGGCCATCGCCGCTCTGACCGGTCCTCAGGACGGGGTGGCGGCCATGCGGGAGCGCTACCGCAACCGGCGGCGCATCGCCCTGGAGGGGGCCGCCGCCATCCCCGGCTTCCATTGTCTGGAGCCGGAGGGCGCGTTCTACCTCTGGGCCGATATCCGGCACTGGATTGGCCGACGGGCTGCAGGGCGTGTCATCGCCGACGCCGGCGATCTGAGCGCGTTGCTCCTGGAGCTCCGCCGGGTCGTCGTGATGCCCGGAACTGCCTTCGGCAGCCCGCACCATCTGCGCATTTCCTTCGCGGCGGACGAGATCACGCTGCGCCGGGGGCTCGCGGCCATCCGCGACGTTCTGACGCAGGCGTCCCCCGCCGGCTGAGGCGAATAATTCCTTATACAGCATATAGCTGAGCAATCAATTATACCGATCTGGAGGTGACCCGTATTGTACAACACGCGCAAGCACAAGCCGCAAGCGAAATGGCAGGGCATCTTCGTCCTGGCGATTACACCCTTTCAGCCGGACGGGACGCTGGACCTGACCGGACTTGCGGAGAACATCGAAACGTTTCTGGCAGAGGGCGCCCACGGCGTCATCGTCGGCGGAACCTACGCCGAATACCCCAGCATGTCCCGGCAAGAGCGGCTGTCGCTGTTCGCCGCGGCGGGAGAGGCGGTGGCCGGCCGGGTTCCCTTCGTCTGCTGCACCGCAGCCAGCGGCACCCGGGAGGCTGTCGAGCTTAGCCGGGAGGCCCGCACGGCGGGAGCCGACGGGGTGATGGTGACGCCCCCTTACGTAGCGGAGGTGCGCCAGGCGGATGTCCTGGCCCACTTCCGGCAGGTTGCCGAAGAGGCGGACGTGCCGGTGATGATTTACAACAGCACCAGCATCGGGTTGAATTTGACGCCCGAGCAGCTGGTCGAGGTGGCGGCGCTGCCCGGCGTCGTCTCCGTCAAGCAGGCCAATACCGATCTTCACGCCCAGGTACGCACCCGGGCGCTGTGCAGCGACGAATTTTCACTGTTTTGCGGCTCCGACGGCGTCGCGCTCGGTTCCCTGGCCCTCGGCTTCGACGGCATCACCTCCACCCTGGCCAACGTGCTGACGAAGGATTACGTCCATCTGTACCGCCTGGTGGGGGAAGGCCGGCTGGATCCGGCCCGCCAGCTGTTCTACAGCTGGCAGCCGCTGCGGGATTTCTTCCGCAAGCACGGCCAGCCGGCGGGCATCAAGCTGGCCATGGCCCACGCAGGCCGCAAGGCGGGTCCCGTCCGCGCTCCGTTCCGGCCGCTGGAGGAAGCGGCGGAGCGGGAGTATGCCGATATATGGAGCCGTTATCTGGAGAGGAGAGAAGCCCTTGTATCCTTATGAAGGTAGCATCGCCGCCGTGTTCGGCGGCGACAAGCGGGAATTGGAAATTGCCCGCTGTCTGCTGGAGCTGGGCGTCACGGTCCGCACTTTCGGCGTTGTGGCGGACCCGCGTTATGAAGCGCTGCGCGCCGCCAGCCCATTGGAAGCGGTGAAGGACGCCGCCATTCTCATCGCGCCGGTCCCCGGCATCGCTGCCGGGGACAAACTGTACGCTCCCGCCGCCGCAGGGGAGATCGTGGTAACTGCGGACTGGTTCGCCGCCGCAAAGCCGGAAGCCGCCTTCTTCTCGGGAATGGCAACGCCCACGATCCGCGAGATGGCCCGTCCCTACGGCACGCAGTTTTACAATCTCAAGGATGACGATTACCTGCAGGTGATGCACGCCATTCCCACAGCGGAAGGAGCGATCTCCGCCACCGTGCGGGAGACTGACCATACAATTCACCGGTCCCCGGCGCTGATCGTCGGCTACGGCCGCATCGCTTCGCTGCTGGCCGCCGGTCTGCGCGGCATGGGCGCCCGGGTGACCGTAGCCGTTCGGCGGCCGGAAATCCGCGTTCGCGCCTACGCCGACGGCTTCGAGGTCTGCGGCACCACGCCGGAGGAGCTGAAGGAAGCCGCCGGTCAGGCGCTGCTGCTCTACAATACGGCTCCGGCGATGCTCATCGACCAGGAGGTGCTGCAGGCTGTCCGCCCTGACGCTCTGGTCATGGACCTGGCCTCGCCTCCAGGCGGCATCGACCACGAGGCCGGCAGAGCCCTCGGCCTCCACGTGGTCTGGGCGCGGGGGCAGGCCGGGCTGGCGCCTATCCATTCCGGCAACGCCCAGTTTCTCAGTATAAAATCTGCTCTTGACGAAAGCTGGGATGCACAATGACCGAAAACATTCGCAATATCTACTGCGTAGGGCGTAACTACGGCAAGCACGCCGCAGAACTGGGCAACGCCGTGCCGGAAACCCCGATGATCTTCATGAAGCCCTCCCACGCCGCCATTCCCATGGAGGGCGGGGCGCTGGCCCTGCCCTCGGGCTTCGGCTCCGTCCATTACGAGGCGGAGATGGTGGTCCGCATCGGCCGGTCCTACGAGCCGGGCATCGCCCTGGAGGAGCTGCTGGCGGATTTCGCCCTCGGCCTCGACCTGACCTTGCGGGACGTGCAGTCAGAACTCAAGGAGAAGCAGCAGCCCTGGCTGAAGTCCAAGGGCTTCTTCGGCTCCGCGCCGCTGACGGCCTTCCGGCCGCTGCCCGCGCTTGAGACGCTCACCAGCACCGAATTTTCGCTGAACATCAACCGCCGGGAGCGTCAGCGGGGACGGCTGGCGGACGCCATTTTCGACCTTAGTGTGCTGACAGCGCACATCGGCGGCCATTACGGCCTGGCGGCGGGAGACCTGATTTTCACCGGGACGCCCGACGGCGTCGGGGAGCTGCACGACGGCGACAGCCTGGAGCTGTTCTGGGCGGACACGCCCGACGGCTCCGGCACCGTTACTCTGAAGTAACCGCGTCTTCTTCTGACCATGATCCCCCCGTACAATCGGTGAGTCAGGGATTGAGCGGGCGGAAGCGCCGCGCTTGACCCGGCACGACTTCCCGGCGGCGCATGCGGACGCCCGGCGCAATTTCTTCTGTCCCTCCCGATCCACACCCCTGGCCCGCCGGGGGTGTTTTGTTATTTCCACGCTCTGGCCGATCTGTGCCGCCTGGGCACCACGCATTTCCGCAGAATACCACAGAGATTGAAGAATGTTAACTCTAGTTAACATTCAGATGCAAAGACAACTGACGCATTTCGCACAGCCTCCGTACTTGTACTACAACGTCTCTGTACTGAGCGTAAAGCCTTCAATCACAACATCCTCGTCAACCTCGATCATGATGCAGCGTTTCCCTTGATAATTCACCTGCCTCACATACCTTAAATCCTGCGGGCTGACGGAAATGGTGGCTACCTTTGTCTCGATTTTGATCGACTTCGAATTGAATTTGGGAAGTACGCTGGCCGCTTTGAGTTCATAGTTCCGGTCATCGGCGACCGTCTCAAACGCAAGCTCCACCCTTTCCGCCGTCACATTCTCCACGCCGCTTACCTTCAGGACGCGTTCCACATCTCTGTAATCCAGCTTAGGAGGTTCTTCCTCCTCGGCGCCATCTTCGATCACCTGCTGGATTTCCTCATACACTTGAGCGAGGGTGGCCGCATCGAGCTGTTCGCCTGCAACTTCCTTCACGATGTCCTCAAAGATGGTTCTCACTTCCAAGGCCGTTGCGGATCTTTCGGCATTCAAGACTTGCCCGATGAACTGCGGATCCGGATAATTCGATTTTCCCGTACAATACAGAATGCGGTTCACATCAGAATAGTTGTCTGTCACACTCGGATAAAAGAACCCTTGCTCCGGCGAACTGAGCTTGATAATCGGATCAACGATGATATTGTATTTAAATTCCCTCTCCACATAATCGAACATGAGGTTTTTCCGCTGCTGTTCCGTGGAGTTCACGCTGCACAGAATGAACGGATGCGCGAACAGCTCGTCCTTCTCACTCTTTTCGGCTTCCTCATTCCTGGTCTTGGTGGGCCGGAAATACTGCCCGCGGACGAAAGTGACCACCATGTCCTTTTCATACTTGGCATCTGCCAGCATTTTGTTCACCAGCAGCAGCATCAGGTCCTGCCATTCTTCCCGGTCACCGGTCACGAGCGCTTGATGAAGCAGCACATTCGCGGGTTCCACCGCCTCCTCCTGAAAACGCAGCTCGAACAGCTTGTGGTCCAGCTCACCGGTCAGCAGTTTTTTGAAATTGCCGATATACAGCTCCTGCTTCTCTCTGTCTACCAGCCCGAACGGCTGACACTCGTAATGATAGATCTCACTGCTGTCCTTCATAATATACACGTTAAGAATATCAAAAAGCTTGAGCATCTCATGGTCCAGCTTGAATTGCTTGCGAATGTGCGCGACTTCTTTTTTATTCATAATGGGTTCGGCAGCTCCTTAGTTGTGTTATGACTTTATTCAGTATAATGGATCAGGAGGGGATTTGCCGAGCATCCTTATGCCGGGAATGACAAACCATGCTGAGAAGAAAAGCCGGGAGACAAATACCATGGCTGTACCAATCAGCCACGGATAGGCGCCGATCAGGTCCAATATCCCTGCCACGAATCTGAAGTACGCTGCCGTCACTTGAGCCTATTCTTCCATTTAACCCACTATTTACATCTGTAATAAATTGGTATACAGTAGAGAGGAAAGCGTTGTAAGCGTTAACATTGCGAGAGGAGGAGGAAGCTCTATATGAAATGAACCGGAGAACCTGAACAAGCTGATGGAACGCAAGGAGGTTCATAGGGAACGAATGCGAAGTGGAAAAAGTAACACTAATAGGCTGGAATTCTGGATTTAACAGGATTTAGTGGGATTTTGTACACTTATTGGAGGCCATCTCCCCCATACAAGGTGATTTCAGGCGAATTAGTTGTACTTTTTCCCACTAGGGATGATCCGGAATCCGAATGCGCTACCTTAGGGGTCCTTTTTACCACTAATTACGGCTGGCGAAAAAGCGGCAGAAGGAAATTCGGGAAATGCAGGAGGAGCGTCTGCCTTTATCTGCGGATTTCCACCGCGAACAGTGGTATACATCAAGAAATCTGCATACAGGCAGCGGCGGAAAGTCCAAGCATTCTCTGGAGTCACGGCCAATCCTAAATAGAAAAATTACAAGTTCAATCTATATATTCCGTTTGAAAAGGTTTTTTAGTTTATGCAGTTAAACTTTAAAAACATTTCATTGTGAGAGGATGGGCGATCTATGAAAAAACTGAACGCCATAGCATTTATTTTGATTATGGGCATATCAATGATGTTTGGCCTGACCGCATCGGCTAATCCTGCCATCGTAAGCTATGGGGGCAGCTATTCCAATACCCTCAACGCAGATCAAACAACATATGCCTACATTCTCCCTAACGCCAAAACGACCGGCACAAGCGTGAAAGTCACGGCATCTGCAGCCAATACACTTCGGCTGCACTACTACTGGAGCTACAACAATACGACGATCGACCTCGGCACAGCCATCGTGAACAGCACCAATTACAGCGGCGGTTCTGGCTACTATGAACCCGGTACACTGGTCACTGTAGTAGAACGGGTGCCCGGCTCGACTACGCCATTCCCTTCTGTATCCTACACCATTTCTTTCAATTAAACCGGACGGAGTGCCCGGATTCCCCGGCACAATCCAACCGCAACTGAAACAGGGGCGTGAATATTCACGTCCCTGCTTCGTCCTGAGCATCCCTCTCATTCTCACGCCGGTGGCTGCTTAGCCCATCCGTATTACGGCCTTCACCACATCTTCCTTGTTGCCGATAACAAAATCAAAGGCTTTCTGGGTATCCTCAAAGTCGAATTCATGGGTCACGATGCCCTTGACGTCGATTTTACCGTCTGAAATTGCGCCAATGGCGGCAGGATACAGGTTGCGGTAACGGAACACTGATTTGATGTCAGCCTCCTTGAACATAATCTGCATAAAGTCGAAATCAATGATATCCTTGGCAGCCAGCCCCACGAGCACGATCGTTCCGCCCCTTTTGACCAGATAGGGCGTCTGCTTGACGGTATGCTCGCTCCCCGCGGTTTCAATCACCTTATCCATGCCCTGACCGTCCGTCAGCGCGGCAATTGCCTCCAGAACATTCTCCTGCTTGGCATTGATTACCCGGGAAGCTCCCAGCTTTTTCGCCGCCTCCAGCCGTTTTTCAATGATGTCCACCACCACGATATCCGTTGCGCCAAAGGCTTTGCAGGCCAGCAGCGTCACTAGACCTATACAGCCGGCTCCCAGAATAACAACACGGTCCCCCAGCGTGATTCCGCCTTGAGCCGCAGCATGCAGTCCCACAGCCAGCGGTTCTACCAATGCCCCCTCTTCTGAAGATACATTGTCCGGCAGCTTGAAGGCCATGTTCTCGGGAAAGGCGATATAATCCATCAGGCAGCCGTGATAGGGCGGAGTTGCCAGAAATCTCACATCCGGGCAGAGATTGTACTTTCCGCTCTTGCAGAATTCACACTGGCCGCAGGTGATTCCGGGCTCAAGTGCAACCCTGTCCCCCACCTGAAGATTCTTCACTCCGGAGCCAAGCTCCACCACTTCTCCGGCACATTCGTGACCCAGAATAAAATCTCCGTCAACAACGAAGTCGCCGATGCGCCCATGCTCCAGATAGTGCACGTCGGAGCCGCAAATCCCGACATATTCCAGCTTTATAATTACCTCGCCCTCTTTGGGTACAGGCATGTCAATTTCCTTCATTTCCATTTTCTTCAGATCCGTCATATAAAAGGCCCTGTTCTTCATATGATTCTCCTCCTCATAGGCAGCAGTCATTCCGGTTATTTCAAGGCTTCCGCCTTTTCCAGCAATTCAATATACTCATCCACGTTATCCTTGGTAATCAGCGGGTTGCCGATATCCGTATCAATTTGCTTCTCTCCTCCGGTCAGCAGCTGGTTGCCGGTCTCCAGAAGCTTTTCCGCCAGTTCAAAAGCATTCTGCAGACAGGTGGAGGTCATCTTGCCCTCCTTGATCAGCTGGAACGCCTCAGCGGTTCCGTCTACGCCATAAGCAAGCATGCCGCTGAATTTGGCATTATCCTTCACGGCTTCGATTGCGCCCGCCGCCATGTTGTCGTTCATGGAAACGACCGCATCGATCTTGTCGTTGGCCTGGACCCAGTCCTCCATATATTTCATAGCTTCGTCCTTGTTCCAGTTGGCGATTTGCTCGCCGACGATCTGCACATCCGGACGTTTGTCGAAGAATTCCTTCTGCCAGCTTTCTCTCCGTTTATCGGCATGGAAGTTACCCGAGGGTCCGTTCAATACGACGACCTTGGCATTTTGCGGAATCTGATCCAGCGCCGCACGTGCGTTCACTCCGGCCTGCTCGTATGGATCGGCGTCCACGGAGGATGCGCCTTCAATGCCGGAAATGCGGGCGTTGGTCGTAATGGCGAATTTACCGGCTTTGATCACCTTCTCTACGTAAGGTCTTTGGGCTTCACCGTTGTTGGGCTGTACAATAACGAGGTCGAACTTGTTGGTAATCGCGTTCTCGATCATGGAGTTTTCTTTGTCGTCACTGGCCTGTCCGTCGAAGACCTCAAGCTTGATGTTAGAATATTTCTTCGCTTCTTCCTTCACGGCGTTGGCGAGCCAGGCTGCAAAGGAGTCGGATTGCGCACGGGCGATGTAGGCAACCTTGTACACTTTCTCTCCGCTGTTTTCTCCCTGCGCTCCCGAATTTGCCGGCGTTGGCGTATTGTTGTTTCCGCAACCTGCGAGCAGTCCAATTACCAACAGCATCGAAACCACGGTAATAAATGTTTTTTTCATTTTTTTACCCCTCTTTTTTATTTTAAACAGCATTGCTGTTTAATCCGGTTAACTGGCTTTCTCCGATTCGGAATGGTCATTTGCTGCTTTCCGGCAGCCGTTCTCCCTTCTTACCGCCCTTCTTGTCTTCAATCCGGCCCAGCGTGCTCTTGGTTCTGCGGTTCTTGGAACGGATATCGTAAATAACGGCCAAGGCAATGATGGCGCCACGGATAATCTGCTGCATGTAGGAATCGACATTGGTCAGGTTCATGATGTTATCCAAAAAGCCAACAATGAATGCGCCGGCCAGCGTGCCTCCTGCGGAACCGATCCCCCCGGAAAAGCTTGTGCCCCCGATGATCGCTGCCGTCAGCGCCGTAAATTCATAGTTGATTGCTCCGTTGGGAAGTCCGGCATTGACCCGGGACATGAAGAGAATCCCGGCCATCCCTACAAAAATACCGTTGATAATAAAGGCGGTATATTTGACTCTGTGCACATTGATGCCTGAAGCAGTGGCTGCCTCTTCATTTCCGCCGACGGCAAACAGGGAGCGTCCAAATTTCGTATGCCTCAGGATATACCAGGTAATAATGGCGAAAGCGATCAAGAAAAGAACAGGGATGGGAATGAAGCCGATTGAGCCTTGGCCGAGTACGGTGAAATCCCCAAGCTGCAGGATGTTCTGCCCTTTGGTGAAGAGAAGGGCGACCCCCCGCGCCATGGTCAGCATCGCCAGCGTGGCAATAAAAGGCGGAGTCTTGAAGGTGCTGACCATCACGGCGTTGACGATGTTGCACACAATCCCCGTCACGATGCCTGCCAGAATGGCGACGGTAAAGGAGCCGGTCGATTTGTAAGCGGATACAGCAAACACCCCGGAAAGCGCCAGCACCGAGCCTGCCGACAGGTCAAGCATCCCGCTGATGATCAGTATCGTCTGGCCAAAAGCCAGGATCGTCGTGACCGCCAATTGGGTGGAAATATTGGTCAGGTTATTGACGGACAAAAAGTTGGGGTTGGCAAAGGAACAGACAATAAACAGTGCCAGCAGCACCAGATAGATGCTGTATGTTTTTTTAAATGTGCTCCAGAATTGGCTCCAATTTATACTCTCTTTCAATTCAGTTCACCTCATTTGATGTTTTCGTTCCGGTCGCGTATTTCATGATCTGCTCCTGGGAGAAGTCTTTTCGGCTGAGCTCCCCTGTAATGGTTCCCTTGGCCATCACATATATCCGGTCGCACATTCCAATCAGCTCGGGAAGCTCGGAGGATACCATAATGACGACCTTCCCTTCCTTGACCAGATCCGTCATCAGCTTATAGATTTCATATTTTGCGCCCACGTCGATTCCCCGGGTCGGCTCATCCAGAATGAGAACATCGGGATTTAGAAGCATCCATTTGGCCAATACTACCTTTTGCTGGTTCCCCCCGCTCAACGAAGCAATGACGGTTTCCATGGAAGGAGTCTTTACCCGCATCTTCTGAAACATGCCGGAAACGATGGTTTGCTCGGTCTTCCCGTGATAGCGGAACCGGTAGAAGATGCTTTTCAGAGACGACAGCGTCGTATTCTCCTTGACCGACCGCATGGGAATAATCCCATACCGGCGTCTGTCCTCGGAGAGCATGACCATGCCGTTGCGAATGCTCTGCTCCACACTTTTAATGTTAACTTCCCGGCCCTTCATGTAGACCTTCCCGGATACGATGGGATCAAGCCCGAAGAGCGAGCGCATAACCTCTGTTCTTCCCGCTCCGATCAATCCTGCAAAGCCGACCATTTCACCCTTGCGGACATGGAAGCTGACATTCCGGTAGCCGCCGGCGCCGCACAGGTTCTCCACCTTAAGCAGCGTTTCTCCAATCTCGACTTCCTCCTTCGGGTAAGTGTTGGTAAGCTTGCGTCCTACCATCAGGGAAATGACCGTCTCGATATCCAGCTCTTCCCTGGGATGGCTTTCCACCACCGTTCCGTCGCGGAACACCGTAATCTCGTCGGCGATCTGGAATATTTCGTCCAGCTTATGGGAAATGTATATGATGCTGACGCCGCGTGCCTGCAGCTCTCTGATTTTGACGAACAGCTTATCCACTTCCTCATGGGTAATCGCCGAAGTAGGCTCATCCATAATGATAATGTCCGACTTGTACGAAATCGCTTTCATAATTTCCAGCATCTGAATATCCGAGACCGTCAAGTCTTTGAGCAGCGTGGTGGGAGAATACGGCAGATTCTCTGCCCGCAGCAGCTCAGTTGTACGCTGTCTGACCTCCCTCCAGTTCACCTTGCCGAACCTGTTCGCCGGCAGATTCCCAAGAAAAATGTTCTCTTCGACTGTCATTTCCGGCACGTAATTCAGCTCCTGAAAAATCATCGAGATCCCCAAATTCCGGGCCTGAATCGGGTTTCCAATTTTGACAGGCTTCTCGTCGATGAAGATTTGTCCGCCGTCCGGCTGGTGAATGCCGTTGATGATTTTCATCAAGGTTGATTTTCCCGCGCCGTTCTCGCCGCACAGGACATGCACCGAACCCTTTTTCACCGTAAAGTCAATCTTGTCTAACGCCTTAACCCCCGGAAAGGATTTCTCGATCTGCGATACCCTAAGCTTATTGCTCTGTTCCATTCCCTTCCCTCCAAATGATGTAGTCCCCATTGTTTACCCGTCTGTCTCTCAAGGTCAGCGTCCCCCTCACAGCTTAGTTGACACTGGATTCTCACCTGCTCCAATTGTTACTAAAATACTTTTATAAAACCTTCTAAATAAGATTATAGCCAGTTTTGAATTGAAGTCAACAAAAACCTAAAAAAGTTGGAAACGCATTCATTGATTGCCTGCACGATATTATTATCCGAAGAGCAGCCCGGGTATATACAGAAGCGGCACCGAGATTCAGATGGGCATTTGCGCACAACAGACCGGCATGCAAAAGCTCCTCCGGAAGAGGCCGAAACCGCAAACGCAGCATCGTCCCTCCACCGGAGGAGCATGGGAGCAGGAGTTTGAATTTTTTCGCTATATAAGCTGAACTTAAGAATGATGGACAGCCGATGGACGAACCCCTTGCGGAGCAAGGATTTCGTCCGTGCAGCAAGTTACATTCTTAAGTTCACTCTATATAATTCACTAAAATCACGGATAAAATGATGCAAGAGTGCTGAAGGCAAGCATACCCGGTATCAAGCTAGATGCTGTCAATAAATTCGGCCACCAGCTCCAGTGCAGCTCCCACGGCAGTGGCCTCCAGCTTGTATTTGCAGACACGCAGGTATTTGCCGTCTGTCTCGAAGGTGTTCTTCCGGGCCGCCAGCTCCTGGAGGGTATCAATATATTCCTCCATATAGGCGCCGGCATAGCCGCCCAGGATTACATCGCAGTCGTACAGCATGCGCAGATTGTTGATTGTGACCACCAGATAACCAAGGTACTCCTCCCAGATGGTTTTTTGCGGCTCCCGGCCCTCCCGCAGCAAGCGGAAGAATTCGGAAATGCTGCCCTTCGTGCTGTCGGAGAGAATTCTGGCCGAGCAATAAGCGTCCACACAGCCCTTCTGCCCGCAATAGCAGGTGCGGCCTCCGGGCATAATGGTCATATGGCCGAATTCGCCGCCCCGGTGATTCTGCCCGGCATAAATCTGGTTGCCGACAATGAACGAGCCGCCCACACTATTGTTTAGCGACAGGTACACAACATTGTGAATGTCCTTTTCCCCCCACAGTTCCGTGAAGCCGGCCGCATTCGCATCATTGCTGAGGACGCAGGGATAGGGAATGTATTCGGCGAACCTCCGGACGCTTCCCCCTTTGAAATCAATGACGGTGGCGTAGCTTACCGTTTGGCGGTCGTCGGAGAGAATAGCTGGCAGCGCAATGCCAACCCCCAGTATTTTACTGCTGTCCACTTCGCATTCCTGTACAAAATCCTCTACCAGCTCCCCTACTCCCTTAAAGTAGGCTTCGCTATTGGCAAAGGGGAAATGGTTCCGGACATTCTTGACGATTTTGCCGCTCAGATCGATCATGACGATGCCGACATGATTGCGGGTAATATCCAGACCGACCGCATATTGGGCCACACTGTTGCAGGCCATCGCTTTTGCCTTCCTGCCCCCTGTGGACTCGAACAAACCAGTCTCTACAACCAGCTCTCTTTCCTGCAGCTCTTTGAGATTCTGCGTAACCGTGGGAAGACTCAGATTCAGCGCCTGCGCAATTTCCTGAATGGAAGTCGATTCGTGATGATACAAATATCGATAAATGGCGTTACGGTTCATTTTCTTGACTTCCATGCTGTTCAAGCGGTATGTGGCCATTATCATAAATCCTCCGACTTTTATAAATGTACTTTTGTAATGTATGTATTTATCATATACATTCCCACCCGGTTTTGCAATGATCTGGTATGTTGAATTTGTGAATAAATTCACTAACATAAGCAAAAAAATACTCATTTTGTTCACGGAATGATCCTGAACGGTTTGCATTGGAACAAACGTTCCGCAGCAATTAACATGACGCAATATATTGAAGCCATCCGGTAGAGCGCACGGCCAGCCATTCTATCGGCACATTGCCTTTCGGTCAACTTAAACAGTCAGGCTGTTCTTACTCCGCCGCGCTGCTTATTGCAGCTTTAACGTAAACATAAAGGCAGTCTGCCCCGCCTTGCTTTGCACCGCGATGCTGCCGCCCGCTTGCTCGACAATACTCTTGGCTATGGCCAGTCCCAGACCAAAGCTGCCGCTTTCATATGTTCTGGAGGAATCGGTCCTATAAAAGCGGTCAAACACTTTCGGCAGCTCCTCCTGCCCGATCCCCTCCCCGGTATTGGTAATTTCAAACTGGACCCGCGATTTTATTCTGGTTACCGAGACATGAATTTCCCCGCCTTCATCAACATATTTGACTGCGTTATCCACTAAAATCTGGAGCAAATGCCGGATTCGCTCTTCGTCCTCTTTTACGATAGCCTGAGGAACGCCGGACTGTGTAAGTGTAATATTTTTCAGGATGATAGCTGCCTCAAATGTACTCAATACCTCCTCCACCGTATGGCTGAGGTCAAAGGTCCGGGCCTGCGGCTGACGGGAGCTGTCCTCCATCCGGGCCAATGCCAGCAAATCGTAAATAAGCTTCGTCATGCGATCCGTTCCGGCCTGTATATATTCCAGCCATTTCAATTGGCTCCCGACCGTTTCACTCCGGTTCTCCAAAAGCACACCGAGATTGGCGTTGACGATGGAAAGCGGCGTCTTCAGTTCGTGAGAGGCGTCTGACACAAATTGCTTCTGTTTCGCCCAAGCCTCAATCACAGGACGGATCGCCCGGTTCGCGAAGAAAAAACTGATGGCCGCAAGCAGAAAAAGCACCGCCGCGCCAACGGCCAGCAACGTATTCCTCAGGGCATTCAGTGTCTTATAGCTATCTGTAACATCCAGAAAGGTAATCCGCAAGCGCTGCTTGGCCAAGGATGCGTCTTCTTTAGCAGAGCCTTCCGCAGCCTCCTGTACAGCAACGATTCTGCAGCGCCACTGCTTGCCCTGCCAGTGAATGAGCGAGCTGCTGTTCTTTAGGGTAAGCGCCTGCCGGGCTGCAGGCTCATACGCTGTTTCCGGCAGCTCCAGAGCAGAATAAATCTCCACAAGCTTTCCGGCAGAGTCGGTCTCCAGGCTGAACATTTCGGAGGCATTGATCACGATTTGACTCTCAGTGTCCAATGAATCCGAGTCCTGCACTTGAGCGGAAAGGGAGGCTCCTCCGCCTCCTGAAAATTCAATTTGCGGTACGTTGTACAGCTTGGCATGGATGTCGGCCTGAATACTGCTGGACGTAATCCAATAAATCGTGCCAAATGCAGCCAATATAACGATTCCCGTAATGGATATATTGAACAATAATAAGGTGTTTCGCAGCTTTCTAAACATTTCCGGTTTCATCCCTCCGCTGCCGCAGTACATATCCTGCATGGCGAACTGTCTCAATGGATACCTTCGTCTGGAGCCGGTTCAATTTTTTGCGCAATAAGGAAATATGAATCTCTACGCGGTTTCCCTCCGCTTCCGTATCATACCCCCACAGCTTGTCGATCATATGCTCC
Source organism: Paenibacillus sp. S150 (assembly GCF_019352175.1). Classification (GTDB taxonomy): domain Bacteria; phylum Bacillota; class Bacilli; order Paenibacillales; family Paenibacillaceae; genus Paenibacillus_AQ. Next base: position 82,008 of record NZ_JACBYI010000009.1, on the reverse strand, counting down.
TTGGATACAATTCTCGGGCTGCTTTTCATCAGCAGTTCCAGGACCTGCGCTTCTTTCAAGGGGAGCTGTATTTCCTCGCCATTGCATGAGCAGATTAGCGTTTGCGGATTCAACTCCAAATCCGCGCAGCTTAAAACACCGTCACGAAGCCACTCCGGTGTTCTGCGGCCTAACGCGCGTATGCGCGCCAGCAGCTCTCCGGTATGGAAGGGCTTGGCCAGATAATCGTCTGCGCCGGTGTCCAAGCCCCGCACCTTATCCTCCGGAGCGTCTCTTGCGGTTAACAGAATAACCGGTATGGCGATCCCTTCATCGCGCAGCCTGCGAAGAACTTGAATACCGTCCAGCTTGGGCAGCATAATGTCCAGAATAATCAAATCGTAAATTCCGGTAACCGCAAAGTCCAGACCATTTTCTCCGTCATAAGCCAAATCCACGCTGTAATGATGCTTCCTCAGCACCTGGGCAATCGCTTCTGCCATGTATTTTTCATCTTCGATCATTAATACCCGCATCGCTTCAATTCCTTCTTCAGTTGATAGCTTTTATACATACGGATGCAGCGAAATACAGCGAAAGAGGCTGCCCGGACAGCCTCTTCGCCCTCACTTAAATTACTTGTTAAGGATTGCTGATACTGGCGCTATAGCTGTCTCCATCCCGGGAAAGCTGAATCCCTGCCGGAGGAGTCAGGCTCCAGCTTTCTCCCCCATCTGCCGAAAAGTATTGCTTCCCGTCTTCCCGGACTTCGACGGTAAACGTGCCTGCTTCCTCCACCGGCGCACCATAGCTTGCCGCTTGGGCAGAAATCCCATCTGGAACGACCTGAATGCTGCCCTTTTCATCATCTGCGATAATCTGGAATCCTGCCGGGACTTCCAGGCTCCAGGTTTTTCCCTCATCCGCCGAATAATAGGTCTTGCCGTCTTCACGGGTTTCGGCGGCAATGCTGCTTCCGGCCGCAGAAACCGGCACGGCTTCCAGTTGTTCATCTGCCGATGCGCCCTGGCTTTCTGCATTAACTGCCGGTATCTGAATTCCGGTAGCGGCAAATGCCGCGCTGGTTCCCAGTGTCAAGAGCAGAACGGCGAATACAGCAGCAGCAGCAGGCTTGGTTTTAAGCTGGCGAAATGAATCTTTTAGGGCTGGTTTCATAGCTTTACCTCCATCATTACGATTTTTGTAAGCAGCTGCCTTACAGGAATGAATATAACACGGCCAGCTTTACTGGACCTTTAGTCATGGACGGGATTTTATAACTTTCTTTTTTCTCATGAAACTGTGTCAATGCAGATAACGGTTCAGATGATCAATCATCATCTGCCATCCTTTCACAGCATCCGGCTTATCGCTCAAGGTAAAGCCATGCAGCGAACCTTCAAAGCGCTTATGGGTTACAACTACGCCTGCCTCTGCTAGTTTATCCCTGAAATCTTCCGCCTCCTTATATAAGGAATCCCGGCTTGCTGTTAAAATCAGGGTTGGGGGAAATGATTTCACCTGATCTGCCGTAGCAAAAACAGGGGAGACCAACGGATTTTTCCGTTCCTCTTTGCCGTTGCAGTAGCATGCATTAAATATCCGGCACATCCCCGGTGCAAGAGCCCCCTTCGGCTGCGGCTTAAGATAAGGATCAGTATAAATATCCAGCGGCGGGTAATCCAATATCAGGCACTTAATATCCAACTCTTTGGCTTCCATATTCTTCAGGCATACTGCAGCGCTGAGATTGCCTCCGGCGCTGTGACCCCCCAGGGCGATGCGGTCAGGATCTATACCAAGCTCCCGGGCATGTTCCTTTGCATATTTTACAACTGCATAGCACTCGTTCAGCGCTTTGGGAAATATCTCTTCCGGAGAAAGGCTGTAGTCAATGCTCAGAATCTTCACCTTGGCTTTATCGGCCACATTCATCAAATAGGGATCATCCATCTCCGCACGCCCCAAAATAAAGCCGCCTCCATGAATATTGATGAACAGCGGGAGGTTCTCAGATCCTTCCATGTTGTATGCAAGCACACGGATTTTTCCTTCCACCGTATCCAGAAAAAGTTCTTTGCCGTTCCGCTTCTTTCCAATGCGGCCTGCTTTCGTTGAGTGGGCTGCCAACCATTTAATCAGCCTTACCTTTTTTTGCAGCTGCTCCCTTGAATAAACCTTCTCTTCTGATATTTTCCTCATAAGTATACCTCCCGTATTTGCTTTATCCTAAACATGACACTGTTCATCAACTCCGTATGTAGCACCTGCGGACCCAAGTGGAAAAAGGAAACTTATTTCTCCCCTGCTCCCCTTTTTCGAACGCGTTAGTGGGAAATAGAACACCTAATCCATCCGTTTCGCCCCTTTAGAGAGAAATACGCCTAAAATAAGTTGCCTTTTTCCCACTATTCCTCCTACCGCAGGCTTTTCAGTCCAATTAAGTTCACTAATTCCACTTCACTTCATTATTGTACTTCATTTTTCCTGTCCCCCGCGATGCTTGTCCCATTCTCTGCGCAAATACGGCAGCGGGCCCGAAGGGTCTGCTGCCGTCCTTAAAGTTAGCGTTTGCGCAAGAAGACTTACCGGCGCTTACCGCCTCCATCTCATTAAATTTCAACCGGCAGCCGCAAGCCCTGCTGCTCAAGGAGCGGAATGACGCTTTCGCTAAAATAAGCCAGCTCCGGCTCGTAATCGTAAAACGTGATTTGAATCCCGTCAATGCCTGCCGCATGGAGCTGGGCGAGCTGCCCGGCTACCTCTTCGGGAGAGCCGACGATATGCAGATGCCCGCCTACCGCGCGTCCTTTCGCCGAGTGTTCCAGCCATGAAACGCTGTCCCCTGCCGCGTGTCTGGCATAGAAGTTGCGTATTGAACCCAAATCCGCATGATCCATTATAGCCTGATAGTAGGCTTCCGCTTCTTGGCGGGTAGGGCGCACAATAATGGTCGGGTTAATGATGACCCGGACGTTTCTTCCCCGCGCCGCCGCTTCATTCCTGACCGCCGCAGCATGATCAGGCAATTTAGGCAAAGCGTCGGACAGCTTCTCGCCCGCCGGACTCGACACGAATACAATGTCCGAGAATTGCCCGGCATAGCGGAAGCCTGCCGGAGACCCCGAAGCTGAAGCCAGGACCGGCCGGCCGTAAAGCGGCCGCGGCGAAACATAGGCTTCTTCAAGGGAGTAGAACTCCCCTTCGTATGTCAAATTGTCGTTGCCGGACCACAAAGCATTACAAATGCGGATGAATTCCGCCGACTGTTCATACCGCGAGTCATGATCCTTTCTGGCAGCACCAAACATGCGGGGTTCATTTTCGGCATAACCTGTCACAATGTTAGCGCCGAATCTGCCTTGTGAAATGTGGTCGGCCGCCGCCAGAAAGCGGGCCAGGTGCATCGGATGCCATGGGCCGTACAAAATATGAATAGTGCCCAGCAATAAAATCCGGCTTGTTTCGGCCGCCAGCGCCACGGTCGTGACAAACGGGTCCAAAAAGTTCTCGCGGTAGCTCATCTCTCCCCCGAAGCCGCCTTTAGGCAGCCATTGCGAGAGGCCGAATACAACGTCAAATCCGAAGGCTTCCGCCTGCTTGGTTACACGGGAGTTATAAGCGTACGTCCAGTCCGTTCCGCGCGGCAGGGTAGACTGAGACCACCCGCCTGTTTGGAAAGGCAAAAACAGACCCAGCATCAAAGGCTGTTTAAATGCTTTTGAGAGCGGGCTGTCCGGGTTGTCCTGAGGCTCCGGCGGAGTCCAAAGTGCGTCATATTTGTCAACTTGCTTACCCATGCTAACCCTCCAAATTTTAAATATTAACTTTCTCACGTCATTATATCACCCTGCCGCAAGAAATAAACAGAGCAAGCTCTTTCTGTAAAGCGCCAGTTGGAAGAGATCAGCAAAAAAAGAGCACCCATACCAGTCAACACCTGTACGGGCACTCTTTGTCAGAAATGATGTGCTAATTCGCCGGTTCCAAATACCAGAGCTGGACATCTCCGCCCCAATAAGTCCATTGGACTATCGGCCCTCCGGATACTGTGCTCCAATTATAAACTTCCAAACTGGATGCGCTTGAGGATGCTTTTGTCTTAATCGCATACAGACCGGTTCTTGCTTCAACAATTTCATACTTCTGCATATCTCCTCCCCAGTAAGTCCACTGGATGATATTGGTGCCGTCAGCAGGGCTTCCATTTTCCACATCTATGCCGCTTGTATAATTCGATGCCCCTGTTAAAATGGAATAATATCCGCTGCCGTCGGATACCAAACGGAATATCTGGGCATGGCTGCCGTTAAAATCATACTGCTGAATACCTGTTCCATCCGCTGCATTGCCGTCAGCCACATCCAGATATAATCCGCTGAAATAGTTCTTAATGTAATAATCCCCGTCAAGGGTATTTGAGGATGGTGTACCGGTTTTTGAACCCCAGACCGACTGGTCATTGGAACCAATTAATGAAAAGGTCATTGTTTCTTTGTGTGATGAGGATTCATCATACTGTTTAAAGAAAACCCCTTTATAGCTCACACCGCCAATAACCATAGTGCTGTAATAAGTTCCCGGTGTATGGGACCATGTGCCGCTATAGGCGCCGGATATGGTTCCGTCAGCATTCAATGATACCGAAACGGTAGGAAGCATTCCCGTATTTGCGGTTGTTGCGCTGTTCCCATGGTTAATAAAATCGTAATAACCAACAATTTCGCTGGTTTGATATCCGGTTTGGGATATTTCACTGCCTAAATATTCATACACCGCAGTAACCGGCCATCCGTCAGCATTTAAAAATTGCTGGTGCACCCTTACCTGGTGGTACTCATTGCCATGGTTAAATCTGGTGTGGTATACCAGGTACCTCTGCCCGCCGGAATCAATAAAAGCCGAATTATGCCCCGGCGATTTGTAACCGTTGCCGCTTAGTTCGGAATCGCTTACATTATTTAAGGAAGACAAGGTATAATTACCGAACAGCTTTATCCCCTTGGTTGTCTGGTCGGCATTGCTGCTTGTACAGATAGCCGTGTTGCCCGCTGCGTCCGTATAAGGTCCCGCAATGTTTGTTGAGCGGAACACACGTATATGGTAACCTCCGAAATTTGAAGTTGCGTCAAGACCGCCATAGGATACATACATGTAATAGTACCCTGCTGCCTGGTCCCAGACAATATAGGAACCTTCTCCCGTATTGCCGTATCCGCCGGAAAGCCGTGTGCCAAAATACTGGTCAGAGGAATTAGCTGCCGTAGGATAGGTATAAGAATAATCTCTTAATCCGGTCTGGTTATCCAGCTTCAGCAAAAAGATTCCGCCAAACCAGGAACCGTAACTCATCCAAAGCTGTCCGTTCTTATCATACACCAGCGCCGGGTCTATGGCATTGGGCCCGTAAGCTGCGTTCCAGGAACCTCCTGATACATACCTGCCCGCAACCGAATTAGATCCTGTAACCGCCGCATAGTCAGTTGCGCCTGCTTCCGAGGAATTGGTAAACCCCGAATACACCACTGTACCTGCGTAAGTATAAGGCCCCGTGATGCTGTCCGCAGTAGCTAACGCAATGGACGAGTAATAATTACTGCCGTTAACGCTCATGTACATACACCATTTGCCCATAGCGGGGTTATATATCACGTCCGGCGCCCAAAGGTTTCCGCTGATATCATAATCACTGCTGCCCCTGGCTGCCCAGGCGCCCCCTACTGAAAAAATACTGGAATAATTGCTGTTAATATTTGTGGTAAAATTACTCCAGGAAGCCAGATCCGAGCTAACGGCATTGGCCATATGGGAACCAAAAATATAGTAATTATTGCCCGATTTTACGATAGACGGATCATGGACCGATGTTCTCGTTGTACTTATCGCTGCCGCATCTGCGACGTTGCTTCCTTCTAATAGGCTGAGCGGAAATTGAAGCATAAAAACCAGTGCAAGTATTAACCCCATTTTTAAATTCCTATGCAATTTCATTAAACCTCCTTTTATTAAAATAGTTTAGACTGTCCCTAACACATCTTTTTTCATCCGCACTCTCTCTAATTTGTATTTTTTATAATTTCACCTCTATTCTCCTAACAAAATACTTATCCCATGAAGTTAATATACCAATATATTCCTTACCATTTATATTACATCTTTAGAAATTTTTTGTAAAATATTTTATTTGTCTTCAGCATTTCTATCAGCATTTCTATAAATCAGCAAAAAAAACAGGCCGAAAAGTATCTTTTCAGCCCATTGTTTTCCACAAAACGCAGTACCGCATAGTCATCCTGCCTGTAGCGCCGCTTGTTGTCCCGTAGGAATATCTCGATTTTGCGGAAAATTTTCAGATAGGTAAGTGAACGGTTGCGGTTAACCTTACGTTTGATAAAGGCGGTCAGCTCCTGGGCATCCGCCAGAATGTTCTCCTCTCTCATCAGTTGAATAATCCGGATCACTTCCTGTTTGTGTATCCCCAGATGATCCGAAATATAATCGGCACGCGCTTCGGCGATTTCCTCATTGGCATGCTTCCGGCTCTTGGTGGAGAGCAGCTTGCGGATCTTACATGTCGAATTAAATTGCTTTACTGGCGATTATACGTTAAGGGGATACAGGAGGCTGAAACCGGGTGAGAGTTTTCACCTTGACTCCTAAAAGCCCCTTCCTCCCCTGCCGCCACCTGCGCCCCCGCCACCTCCGCGTGATTGCGTGATTTGAGTGACTTGCTCTCCATTGACCGTGACAGTGCCGCCATTCAACTCTGCTGTACCATCCGCGTCAAAGGCGGAAGCTGCTTCTATATTAATGGTTCCTCCATTAATATAAATATCACCGTTTGAATCAAAGGCATCCGTGTCCCCGCTGGCCATAGTTATATTAATCGTACCGCCGTTGACCTCAATCACTACATCAGCATTGGCACTTTGTGTGGCGTTTATGCCATCATCATCCGCATACATTGTAATCTGACCATCATTCACTATGACATGGTTTGCCTCGATGCCTTCTTGGGCGCTCTTAATGTCAATGGTGCCGCCATCGATTTGAACAATGTTGCTGCCCGTGATGGCATCATCGGCAGCAGTGATATTTAATGTGCCGCCTTCAATATAGATATTCCCCAGGGAAGCATCCTCTTCGTTTTCGCTATGCAGGGCATCTTTATCCGTATCTATGGTAATCGTTCCATCATAGATAAGAATGGCATCATTGGCCTCTAGTGCATCCGCCAAAGACTGAATGCTATATACGCCTCCGGTAATTTTAAGATCATCCTTTGAAGAAATCCCGTTCCCTTGGCTCGATACAATATCTAAGGTCCCGGTTCCATTCAGGGTTATATCCGCTCTTGAGAAAATGACTGCATCCAAGTTGGTATCCCCGTCCGCCACATAGCTTCCGGTAACCTCCATGTGATTCTCGCTGTCTGTGGATGTAACGAATACTTTATCCGCTGCTTTCACATAAATGGCAGGTGAATCCTCATTAGTTATGCTGACGCCGTCAAGGACAATTTGTATTTTGGCCTCCTCGGCAGCATCAACCGTTATCGTCACATTGTTCACCTCACCGCTTAAGACATACACGCCTTCCTCGCTCAGTGTCACATCTTGATTGCTCACCAAATCCATTTGTGTTGCAGCTGCAAGATCCGCCGACTGTTCCAAATCCCGGTCCGTGAATAATTCCGGTGTGTCCGTCACGGAAGCTTCCGCTGCCGGCGTTGTGCTTGACGACCCCGTTGAAGCTGCTGTTTCAGTGGCTGTAGCAGTAACCTCGCTGCCGACTTCTGCCTTAGAGCATCCGGCGATGGCTGCAGTAAGTAAAGCGGCCACAGCAATGGCCTGTATGCTTTTCAACTTGTTAGGTTTCATAAATGAACACTCCTTGTATACTCAGTTGCAATCAGCTGCTTCTTATTCAAAAGCATTACCGATTCTTGATTTATTCACATCATAACCCAGCTAACTTAAATCAAACTTAAATATCAATTCTAGAACTTGCTATACAAGTCGCCAAAATTCCGCATGCCAAGCACAGCTTCCTGTTCATAGAAAAAAAGACTGCCGATAATACCTTCGACAGTCCGGGAAGGGAATCATATCCCTATTTAATTACGTTAAATATCAATTACCCCAATATTGCCGGGCAATCTGTTGTCCTTGGTTAATCTTCGCCCACTGTTCAGCTTCCGTTAATTCATTGCCGCCGTCGCAGGATGCGAAGCCGCATTGATGGGACAGCAATAACCGGTCCTTGTCGATAATTTTGGAGGCTTCATCCAGCATTCTGACTACACGGGCCTCATCGTCAAGCGTATTTGTTTTGGAAGACAATAGTCCAAGTACTATCTCCGTTTCAGGCTTATCCTTGAATACTTCAAGCGCCTCAAGGGAGCCTGCACGTTCATCATCCCATTCCAGGAAAAAGCGGTCGTATTTCAGCTGCTTCAGGAACAAATTCGCAATCTTGGCATAGGAGCCGCCGCCCATATTGCGGGAATCATAGTTGCCGCGGCAGTTATGCGTCCACATTCTGAGGCCTAGGCTATGACCGTAATCAATGATAGTATTGTTAATGTCAATAAATTCTGCAGCCAGCGCCTGCACTTCCGCTTGATTGATATTCTCGCCGGTATATGGAGAATTCGGGTTATCATCTGCGAACAGCTCCCATAAGCAATCGTCGAATTGCAGAATCTGTCCTCCGGCAGCAGCAAATTCCCCCACAAATTCCTTATACGCCTTAACAAGGCCGTCCTTAAGCTCATGTCTATCCTTATACACAGCTTCTGTGCCGCCAATGTTACCCGACCAGGATAACTCACCAAAGATATGGGAGGGCGAAGGTACGCACAGCTTGGTTTCACGGCCGCCGGCATGGGCTTGAAGCTTGTTATAGGCATGAATAAAATGATGGTTCTTCCCGCCTAATTCACCAGTAATGCGCAGTCCGATATCTTTTCTGGTCTCATATTTGGAAGTTCCGTCTGTATCTCTGAAGAAATATCCGTGATCCGCAATATAACGCTCAATTCCCTGGAAGCCCCAGACAAAGTCCAGATGCCACATCGATTTGGAATATTCTCCATCCGTGAGCACGGACAGGCCATTTTCTCTTTCTTTATCGACTACAGCCTGAATCGCCTCGGCTTCACACTGCTCATACCCCTGGAAGTCCCGGTAAAAGGGATACCGGATATCATCCCGGTGTTCAATCTGATGTTTATATTCCAATAACCCGGACGGACGCAGCAGGCTGCCTACGATTTGAAATCTATTGCACATGAAAAATCCTCCTCCATTTCACCGCATGTCTTGCTGTTATGGTTTGATTCTAGCATGGAGGAGGATGATCCACATAAGACTTATAAGTGATATCTGGTTATAGGTAAAAGGTATAGTGGGGGCGCGATTAAATACCGAAGAACTCCGCAGCCGTTTCTGTAGTTGCCTTGGCGGCCTCTTCTATGGATCTGCCTAAACATCGTGCTATAGTTTGCGGGATATGCGGCAGGAAGGCAGGCTTGTTCCGCCCATCCTTAGGCTTTTCCTGTAAGTCCCTGGGGGTCAGGAAGGGTGCGTCCGTCTCGATCATGAGCCGATCCAGCGGAATCCTTTCGGACAAGCTCTCTCAGGTGTTTACCTCTCCGCTCATCACAGATCCATCCGGTGATTCCGATATAAAGCCCCATTTCAATATAAGCTGTAAGCTCAGACTGCGACCCGGTGAAACAATAAACCACTGCTTTTTGGACCGGCTGTTCCTTATGCATTGCCAAGAAATCTGCAAAAGTCTCCCGCTCATGCAGAAATAATGGCAAATTAAGCTCAAGCGCCAGCCGGATTTGCTAGAAATCCCGATTTACTTCGTAATCGTCTCATCACTGCGCTCTTCGCATCATGGGGATGAACTCCCGCAGTAGCTTACAGCTTCCCCGGATAACGCCCGGCATAGCGGGCAGCTTCCTGGCTGTTCCTCAGGCTCGTTCCTGTGATAAGTAGAGGCGTAACGTTATGTTCTATCGCTCGTCAACTATCTGCTCACGATCCGCCTGAAAGCTGCGGTGCTTAGATTAACGCGGATATCCGTGATAGTGTGATTCATGATTGTAATTCTCCTTCTTTCATCTTTTCGACCATTAAATTTATTATAGGCTTATTAAATGTCCGGGAGACGGGAATGTTTGTTTTGAGTCAAAGATTCCGGAATTTCACAAGAAAAAGACTGTCGCACGGACAGTCCAGATATAAGTATGCGTATACCTTTTAATTCAATCTTAATCCGAGAAAACTGAAGAAGCAGTAATGGCATTAGCAAGCTGCATTCCATCCTTGAGCCCTTGCAGATATAGACGTTCATAAATAACGGATTGCTTTATAGAAAGCTTATCCTCCCAATACTCAAACTCCGGCTTACGTGCAATATCCATGGAGGCAAACAAAGCTTGAAAAGCTTTGCGCTCTTCTTCAAAAGCTTGTCTAGGCTCGGATTGATGTTCAATCAGTGCGCTCACCTCATCCAATCGACCTTGAATCGTTTGTATAAACCACGCTGGAAAGCTCACCACATCTCCCCCAAGAAAGAATTCCAAACGAAATGAAGCTGTATGTCCACTTTTTTCTTGATACATCTGATTAATGAGTTCGTCCACTTTACGACTCTGAGCCTGAAGCGTCTCATTGGTGCTTAACGGAATGCCCTGCTCCAGTGATTTCTGTCCAAGTTCATTCAGCTTACGCTTCTCCTTCTCATATTTGTACGTCAGATGCTGCATTACTTCCTCTCCTTCCTGGAAAAGCTATGTCTGTAGACGATGTACAGAAATTTTAATGCGTATTAACCAAATTGTATGCCAGGTAAGTATTATTTTAATGCGAATATCGAATTTAAATAAAATATTGTGAGGCGACACCGAAATGAAGCATCACCAAGAGCCACCGGGTGACAAAAACATCATCGGGACCCGAGTTATAGCTATTCGAAAAGCTAAGCGAATGAAGCAAAAAGATTTTCTCGCCAAGTTGCAAACCTTCGGTTTAGATATCAGCCCGACCAGTTTATCCAGACTGGAAGGTCAACATAGACTTGTGCAGGATTATGAGGTGGTTGCCGTTGCAAAGGCGTTAGAGGTTTCTGTTGGAGAGTTGTTGGGGGAGAGTAGGTGAAAGGATGTAAACTCTAGCACTCAATCATAACTGCGTATTATAACGTCCAAAATTACATGTAAAATCATGTACACACGCCCCTGATTTTTGTCCTCTATTACCGAGATAAACTACTTCTTGAGAATTATATTCCCTAAAAAATATTCAAAGAGACTTTTATTCCTTTATCTTACCCCTGATACATAAGATTCATTACTTTATTCATTTTTAGATAATTACTTCTATATTTCTGCATAATTAAACCAACAGCTTCCTGTTTTTTGTTCTATAAGTAGAAACACACACCCATTTACAGGGTGTATTTTACGGCAAAATTATATTAACCTGAATTTCGAAAGTGAACTGAACAAATCCAGATAGGACAAGGGATAAACCCTCTTACCTTCACCCATTTGGTGCAAGCTGTTTTTAACAAGAAATCCCTTCGTGTAGAGCTTTTTAGATGATTTGTGGATACTTACTTCCGAAATTCAGGATTAATTAAATTATAATGTGACGAGAAGATACATCCCTCCCTCACAAAACACTTGAAATTCCCGCCCATCTAAATATATTGTCGGCTCTGAACCTTGATTGCCCCCCCCAGAAACCACTATATAAGTTCCCGGCTTAACTTGATTGGACAAGTTACTTTTGGACACAATAATAAATCTGACTTTATTTTTATACTGCTCATAAACGCCCGGAGAAACTGGATATAACGGTATTCCTGTAATTTTCTCATAAGCATACGCAGTTTCCTTTATGTCTTCAGTGATAACAACTACTTCGCAAGCAGTACTTGCTACATTTAATAGTTTGTCTTTTATTTCAATTGCAGCCACTTCATCCATCCTTAAAAGTGTTCCGTAACCATGCGTCGGTTCCTTCACCAAAGCCAGATGCTTTTTACCGTCTATAAAAAACCATTCTACATAAGGCAGGTTAGCCATTACGGTTTCCGGCTGATTCCTGCTTGATCCGGAGCCTCCAAGAACACTGTCTACGTGAGCAGCTGGAGAAGAACAAATTTTGTTCCATATTTTTTCCAACTCACTAAAAGGTCTGGTTTTAATTTTGCCCGCGAATGTTATTAATTCAATTCTCTTAGCTGCTTTATCTATTCTATTAAGCTTAATATTAGCACCAGGCTTAATACTTTCCAGTTCTAATCCGACCATTTTCTCAATATCATTGATGACTTCATCAAATGTCATTTTCGTCCTCCTCTTAATTCTGGCGGAAATTTAAGTATACTTGCATCCTCCCCCGCTCCCTCCACCGCAGCCACATCCTCAAGCCATTGTCTTAAAAAAGATTCAGTTTGCGGATCTTCCCCGCCGGCTTTTCTGAATGTAACTTTATGTGGCAGGCTGATTCTTACCGGATTCCCCGGAGCCGGCCCATCTTCATCGAGGCTATCTTTCAAATTAATGCCTGCTGCGAATCTGCGTATATCAGATACGAAATCAAGAACAATAACTTTTTCCTTATCTTTTGACAACCTTAAACCTCTGCCTAGCTGCTGAATAAATATTCTCCGGCTGTGGGTCACTCTCTGAAATACAATAATGTTCACATCCGGCACGTCAACACCCTCGTTTAAAATATCAACTGCACATAAAACATCAATTGCACCGTCTTGAAAATCGCAGAGTATACGGTTACGTTCTGCAGGGTCCATCGAACGGCCGGCAGAAGTCTGTGAATATATTGCCGATGCGTTACAGAAGCCGAGTGAATTAATACGGTCTCTCATTGTAGCTGCATGATCTATCGTACCGCAGAAAACAATTGCCCTTGGTTTACGCTGTTCCTGCCACACCCTTTTCAGCTCAAATACAACAGCATCGTCCCACTCAGTGATAAACAGAGTCCTGTTAATATGCCGCGGCGAAAATTTTCTTCCTTTTAGTTCTCCTAGAGCTCCCCAGTTTATATTGTCAGTATACATTCTGTAATCGACATCGGATAAAAAGCCGTTACGTAAACCGGTAACAATATCCACACTAACAAGAGGTTCACCAAAATATTCTGAGAGATCAACATCATCCGGACGCCATGGTGTTGCTGTCAACCCCAGAAGAAATGGCCCGCCATCCGTACCAGCCAGAGTCTCTTGTAGTACGGCGTTATACATTTGTCCCCCAACATGGTGGCATTCATCTATAATAATAAGATCAAAAAGCGGCAGTTCTTTCCCTCTCTGGACATAATCAGCAACTGTATTTAAACATGCGAAAACGGCATTACTTTTTTCCAGACGTTCTTCGCCAGGCTGCTCATATCCATTCCATACCGTTGTTTCCTGTTCCTTAGACAGAAATGGCCAGAAAGCTTTCTCTATTTGATAAACAAGCTCATTCGTATGGGCTATTACAAGAAATTTTAGTGAAGTTATTGCGTTAATCCGTCTAACAGTTTCACATGCTACAAAAGTCTTACCAAGTCCTGTAGCCATCACAACCAGGGCCTTTTTATTCTTTTCGTTAAATATTTGTATTGTAGACCGTATGGCCTCCTCCTGATACCCGCGCGGATTTCTGTTAAGTACGGGCATTTCAGGAAGTTTTTCCGCCCTGGTGATAAGTGCCTTTGTATCCCACAGCTGAAGCGGTATTCCTCTGCTCATTAGAGTTCTCTGGTGCTCCTTCAGCTTGTCATCAAAACCGTTTAGAGCTACAATTACAGGAACTTGTGCCCTGTAAATTCTCATAGCCTCCAGCGTCTGGTCAGCAACTTCAACACCAACCCTGTTTTTCCAGTGTTTCATTTGGAACAGCCATCGTTTACCAGCCCGGTGCGCTAGAACATCAGCCCCGCGGTCACCGGATTGGCCGACGAGCCTTATGCCTTCAAAACCTTCATGAGCCAGTAAACGTGAGACCACTCTTTCAAATGCCTGCCATGTGCCGGACTTTAGAATTATTCCACTGATGAAAGTACTCACTTTATCACCTTTTGTTGCAGAAAATCCAATGATAGCCTTGTTTTTTGAGAGATTCCTGTCTCAGTTGAACGATATTTAATATAGTTCACCATATCATTTAAACAGTTAAGATAAACATTCCTGATTCTTATTTGCGCCTGGTGTAATATTGTATCGGTTAATTCCGCCGGAACTAAGTATGGAACTTCCCATATCCCTCCATCGAAAAATACATGCGGGTACTTTTTAAAAATATCAGTAATAACTGCCTCATCTATATACAATAGAAATAAACCGGTCTCCTTCATCTCTCCAAGCCGGCTGATATCAGCATTTTGATTAAGCATGTTATCAACCATTGCCCTTTTCTGTTCTTCATCCATCTCGTCAAATATATCGGCAGCTGTTTCTTTTAAAAGTTCCGGAAGTTTCATTTTTATCTGGGTAAAGAATATACAAACTTCTTCCCGGATTTTCTCAGGGCTATCCTCAAGTTTGTCAGACCATCTGCTGTTTAAAATCTGCCATTCAATTGTTGAGAGGGTATGTCTTCCGTGATATTGTTTTCCGGAAAGTCTCCGGTTCATATCATAAATGTAAAGTGCAACTTCAGCAGCTATCATCTGTTCAGGCCGGATCCGGAAGGATTTAAACAATTTGTGAGTTTTGTCCAGGTATACATCTATTTCTTCTTCTTTAAAAACAATCAGCGGAATCCCATCGGTTTGATGATTTGACTTTATCGGTAATCGGGTAATAAAAACATTTACATTTACAGGCGAACTATAGACGCCGTCAGCCAGCATAATTGAACAGCCTGGTATAGACAAGTCATCAGATTTGTTGGCATTCTGTGAGAGAAATTCCTTAGAAAGAGTATTCTCAGTGCCTTTCTCCTCACTGCATGATGTACAGCTCTTTTCAGCTGCCCTGTTTCTGGTACCGCAAACATGACAGGTCCATGGTTCTTCAATTTTTGGTACCTGGGACATGCCGCACTCCGGACAAGAATAAGCTGACTTGGGGATCTCATGTTTACAATCCGGATTAATACATGGCTTCCCTAGTAATATGTGGCCGCAAACGTTACACGTATCATGTTCCTTCAGATTCTGCGCGCTGCATTCCGGACATTCAACCAGTTCTTCAAGCGGAGGGGAATCAGCTTGTTCTACCAGCTTCCACCATTCTGAATCATCATAATATCCGGGCAACTTTTCTAAGAATTTTTGATAATATTCTTTTTCTACATCCCTTGATATACGCTTAGGTTCATTGGAATCTCTATCCCAATATCCCATATATAAGTCAGCCTTCCCCGGCTTTCTGACTCTGCGGTAACCTTGATACAGTTTGTAAATATAGCTTTTGTTTTGATCCGCACCTGGCTGACTAGGCTGCAATGAGCTCTCCCCTCTTAAATAAGAGATGGCACGCTGCCATTCAGGACTGCTGCGCTGAAAATCCTGTTTTAGAAAATCTACAGGGACATGATTTAGATGTACTTCACCTGCTATTCTTCCGAATGGCCCGTCAATAGGATAATCCATAATTGTTTTCTTAAATTCGTCTACAAATTCGAAAAAAGCTGTTTTTTCAGCTATCCGGATCGCCCTGCCATTCCTGATTAAATCAATTCCGTATTCAGTACTGTCGTCAAATCTTTGGATACCGACCCAGCCTTTTATTTTTTCCTCAATACTCCGGATGTTTGAAGATTTACATGAAGGGCATTCAATCATTTCATCCGGAATTAAAGCAGTACAGTTACCGCATCTTCTTTGCACCCCAATAATATGGTCAAAGTCATATCTTGCATGAATCTGCCCGTGCCCTTTCCGTTCAACATATCTGTTTGAATCCCAGACACAATGTTCAAATGCTTCGCAGGGTTCCCCGTTTACCAATATTCTGATTTCCCGCTTGGATAATACTGTGGCATATCGCCGGCCGAGTTCAGAACGCACTTTTGGAAGTCCGTAATGAATGAGACGTTTGACAAACTGGCTGTTTGCATTTCCCTCAGGCCACCATTGGCTTATTTCAATAACTGTCCCATGACTAATTCCCCTGGGTTTATCAACCGGATTTACAGGCAGCTGATAATTTTTAGACTGATTAATGCTTTCAAGATCAATTACCACCTCTATAGCCTGCTCTTCATTTTTCCGGACTGTCATTAGCTTGGTTACTCTGCCGAATTTACCTGTAGAAATATTAAAACCCATACCAAATAACCCAAGACTGTCATATGAATTATTACCTGAGAATCCCGCCCTAATTGACTTTTCAGCCATTTCAGCAGTCATGCCGGGTCCATTGTCACGGATACGTACTATTCCGGTATTCTTATTAAGATCTGAATTTCTTGGCAGCTCAATCGAGATTAGAGGATTTTCTATCTTTATACCTGTGAGTCTGGCAGCCTGAAAAGAATCAATCGCATTATCAATTAATTCGCATAATGCATCTAATGGAAGCATTGGGGTATGAGTCAGAGCTATCAGCACTTTTGGATCGGGTGTAAAATCAAAAAACTTAACTGTTTGCGTCATATAGTTCCTCCTCTATCATTCTTCTGATCGCAACCGCCATTGCATGAGCCAGTTTTACAGGCACACCGTTACTAATTGTTTTGAACTTATATGTTATAGGCATTTCCGCAGGCAATATGTAAGTATCAGGAACACTTTGAATCCGGAGAGCTTCCCGGACTGTCAGCCTTCTCGGTTGTGTCGGATGCAAATGAACCTCATTATGCCCATAAGCAGCAGTGGGGCTATAGCGCCAGCGGTGCAGCCGTTTAAAACTTTTCCGTGATACGTCACCTTCATGTATAATATGATATTTATCGCTTAAAGGCCTTAGGCCTTCAAGACCATTGGGCAAACGAGCAGTTTCATCCAGATCACATATAAATGGTCCTACCATTAATTGTTCAGGAATATCACCAGGCTTCTCAGGAGTAATTCCAAATGGCACTTCCCGCGGCCATGCAAACCGCTGTTTTGCACCTGCGAAACGTTCATCCTCCGGCCATTGAAACCACTCATAATCCTTAGGAATATTTCTGACACCGAGTTTCCTCTTTAACCATTTCTTTTTTAACCCCACCATAAATACACGTTCCCTGTCTTGTGGTACTCCAAAATCCAGAGCATTCAAAATACGTACATCAGTCAGATAGTGTTCCGAAAACTGCTTTCTCAAATCATCGAAAAATTCACGGTGCCTTGCTGTCTTAAAGAGCCCTTTCACATTTTCAAATAAAAAAAAGGTTGGCTGAAGATCCATTATTTTATCGACATAGATCTTAGAAAGAACACCATTCTCTCCGGTACGCCCTTTGTTCTTTCCTCCTATTGAAAAATCCGGGCACGGGGGACCGCCTATTATTCCAAAAATATCAGGAACTGCAGTATTAAGAAATGCTTCCCGCATAATTTGATTGGGCCCAATTCCAATAATTGATGTATTATTTATTATTTTGTGATGCTGTCCCGTCATAGAGCTAAGGCCATATTCAAATCCTTTCACAAAATTACGGTCATATTCATTAGACCAGACAGTCTTAAAACCGGCTTGCATGAAGCCGATATCTAAAAAGCCTGCACCGCTAAAAAAGGATAACACTGGAATTTCCGGTTTTGCTGCTTTGACATCTATCCGCATCTTCTTTGTGCTCCCTTTCATAAACCATATATTTATTTTTCGACATTTTTAGAGTTTTTCCTCTAATGACAATAAATGCATGAATCAAATATAAGTATTTCTCCAATTATACAGGCACATAGGTTCTCCATCGATATAATTTTAGATTTTAGCACATCTGCAATTCAAAATAATCTAGAGGATGATTAGCGGAAGTCATCATAATTTTATAAGATATTTTACTAATTTAATGTTCCAAAAAAGAGCCCCCTAAAAAGAGGACTCTTTTGCTTTAGCCAAGTTTATGAAGTTAATAATTCTCTCAATTGATCCGTTAAAGTCAGACCTGATTTCATGTTCCCAGATACGGAGCAAATTCCAGTCTCCTTCTACGTAATAATCACTGACTTCCTTATCCCTTCGCTTATTTCTTGTCAGTTTCTCAATCCAGAAATCAGTGTTGCTTTTGGGTAAAGTTCCATGCACGGGACAATTGTGCCAAAAACAGGAGTCTATAAAAATAACCACTTTATACTTTTTCATTACGATATCGGGTTTTCCGAGCATACCCTTGACATTTTTTCTGAAGCGGTACCCCCTGGCCCAGACCCCTTTTGTAACCATGTTCTCAAGTATTGATACAGACCGGATTGCCCTCATATTTTCACTTCGTTTTTCCTTGCTTATTTTGTCTGCCATAAGATCACTTCCATGATAGATATGGATCCAATTTTCAAACCAGGAAAGTCCCCACATGTTCAGATTAAGCTAACTGAGCCAGTATAGGCTCCATATAACTATCCAGAAATTCTTCTGTGACACCTTTAATATTGCGGCGCTTAAAAAGAGCATACATCTCTTCCACTGCACTGTAAGGAAAGAACCTTGCATTTAGTGACTGAAACTGCGGGCGTGATGCTTCTCTAAAAACCTTCTCCCTGTCCTCATCCGGTGCAATGATAACATAACGGGTAGGAAAAGGCGGAAGTGCATCCTGTAAACCCTTCATACGGGTTAAGCCGCTGGTAACGCCTGTACTATGCTCAACTTCCATTACCGCCGGCATTAGTCTGCCATTTTTAAACCAGATACAATCAATAAGCAGCGCAGCTTTTTGGGCCTCATGAAAAGATGCGATTAAATTTTCTTCTTTTCCCAGTGACCCGATTACGCCCTCCATCTCACCAAGCTTTTGATTCTTATATATTATACCCTTATCATTCTGGGCCACCCACGTCTTAAATCCAAGACACTGCCCGATTTCTATCAGTGCTACCTGCATCTGGCTATGTCTTCGTTTCATATCAATATCCAGTTTCGGGCTATGCTTTTCATCCGGCAAAACTAAAGAATCATACACGATATCTGTGTTAGGAACCTCAGATATTACCATGTTGACTTCTGCCTTTACCATAATATTAGGTTCGTGAGGGTTGTCCGGGCACCACATCAGATGTTTATGACCCGCCTTCACCTTATTACGGGAGCTTATACTCTCAAGTCGTCCAGGATAACAGTAATAAAACTGTGGAGTATGCGCCAGAAGAGCCTCCAAAGCAGAACGGGTATTGTAACTGCCTGCAAAGATTCTCTCTATACTTACAGGGTGATCCGGAGCCAGGGCATTTGCCAGCCTCCAGATCATTGGGACAGATATCGACTCATTTTTGGCATCTTTCCAGGTCTCACCTTTATCAGGCCTAATTCTTTGAACTACAATGGGGCCTTGTGGTCTTACTATATTAATAATTTTAACGAGGGTTGGTGTTTTGCCGTAAACATAATTGAAAATAGCGTTGTTAGGCAACATTCCAATTTCATGTACCAGATTAGCTGCGGTTAGCTTCCCCATACTCTTCCACCTTCAAAAAATCTAGGATAGTTTTAGCAATTCCTTTAGATGCTTCATAAGGAACCCCATTACCTACTGTTTTGAATGCATTTGATAACGTGATGTTTTGAGGTAATTGAAATTCCTTCGGTAAACTTTGCAGAGCCAGGGCTTCAGCAACAGACAACCGGCGGGCTTTATAAGGGTGAAGATGTACTTCATTATTCCCGTAAGCCACTGTTGGAGAAGGTCTCCACCGATGCAGCCGCTTATACGATTTCTTTAAATCATCCCCTTCAGGTATGGTTAAAAATCTTGCCAGTCCAGCCTGTGGAGTAAAATGCTGATGCGCATTAGGATGATTTTCAACATCATTTTTCTCAAACCAAAAGTCAACTGTTAATTCTTCACTAATACCGTCTGGCCTCTCCCGTTTTCCATTCTCAACGAACGGTTCCATTCCCGGCCATGGCATTGTGTTAATTTCTTCAATGTGATACTTGAGGTGGTCTTCCCATGGGAACACATCAGTAAGTGTCTGACCTCCTTCTAATTCAATCCCCAGTTTTTTCAATAAGCTTTTTTTAAAGCCGATTAATATGATTCGTTCCCTGAGTTGAGGTGCACCATATTCGATTGAATTAATTAACCGTTCAGTTGTTACATAATCATGGGCGTGTAATTTTTCTTTCATCAAGTCATAAAATGCCTTGTGTTTTTTCGTACGCCATAACCCTTTAACATTCTCAAACAAGAAAAAATCGGGGGCTTGATTACAAATTAAATCAACATATGTTGCAGAAAGCTTTCCATTCTCCCCTTCATGTCCTTTGTTCTTACCGCCTACTGAAAAATCCGGACATGGAGGGCCGCCAATAAATCCAACAAGCCGCTCCTCACTTTTTGTTTTGTTAATTAATTCTGATAAGTGCTCACTTTCAGCCTCACGTTTAAAATCAGAAATATCACCCAAATGATAACCGTACTCCGGCTGTGGCATGCCCATAACCTCACGGGAATACTGATATGTCTCCATAAACGGAGGATGATACTCGTTCACGAATGCAACATTAAATCCACTTTTTTCAAAACCCAGATCTAAAAATCCTGCCCCTGAAAAAAACGAGAAAATAGTTGGTCCTTTATTCATTGTTGTTACCCTGCCTCAATCAAATTTTAACGGTATAAAAACTAATGTTCGTATATTTATAATAACAAAATAGAACAGCGTTAACCAGCAGGAATAAGTTACACTGTTCTATAAAGTTTGATCTAACTGTTGCATAGCTTTTAAAGTATCAAAAAAGATAACTGCACGTTTTCGGAAAACTTCATTTCAATTACTTCCGCCAAGCTCTCATAACATAAACTATAGCCTTCGCTTTAATAATTACAAACTACCTAAGAGTGAGCTCTTAACTACCATAGCCTGACCATTTACCGGGTGACCACTTGCCCATCTAAGCTCATTCCCGGATAAACCCCCTATAACAAAACAAAGGAAAGGCTGGTTAGCTCCGGGTTTACCCTGATCCATCCATCCGGTCCTCAATCTTTTCAAATCAATAAGTATAACTCTCCACCGCCCTCAATCGACCTTACCCCGAAACCACCGCCGAACTCTGCAAAGCCAACCGCTTCTGCAAATACGCCTTCAGATGAGGATCAACACAGTAGATATAGCACCCCTTCGTTCCCCGGGTCATTAATGTCCTGTAGGTGTTTCGTATAATTTGATCGGCCATTCGGAGCGCCTCGTCCTTATCCTTCTTATACAAGGTCTTGAAGCCGGAAAGAGACTTATCCGTCTTCGCACGTTTGAACGGGTCGGTGATAATACGATTATTCTCATAACGCATATCTTCGCCGATGATCACTCCGACATAGTCGAATTCAAGTCCCTGTGAGGTATGTATGCAGCCCACTTGTTCAATGGATTCAGGGTCAATCGCCCAGGTCGTCGTATTGTTAAGGTTCCAGCTCATGAAGAATTGATAGTGATCTAGCTGAATGTCATGAACGCCAGGATTGTTCTTGCCATCCGTCTTCCAATCCCAGCAGTATCCGGCAAGCATTCTCGCCTTATTATTGATCTGATTCTTGCTGAAGATTTCGTCCCGTAATTCATTCGGGTCATCATAGAGCCGAATGTCATAATCGAAATCGAACCCATCTGCATTTGCCGTTTCACGGATATCGAGTACATCATCGAGCCATGCCAGATATCCATCAGAGCCATTGCACCGGAATTGTGAAGCCAATGTCAACTCCGTGATATCCGCATCCATTTGCTTCGCATAATGTCTAATCTGCTCTTTGCTGCCCACATCGTGCATCGCGATCTTCTGATATTCATCGATAAAAAATACAGAAAAACGGGCTGCACGGATAATCTCCATCGTTTGATTAATCCCTTTATTTTTGAACAGACCGGACTTTTCATTTAAGCGATGCGCCTCGTCAACAATCAAGCAACCGAATTCATCAGGCAATGCTTCATAGTACACACCTGATCCCTTAAACAAGTTATCAATGACTGATTTCTTCACGTTTTGCTGCAGCTTTTTCATGTATACGGCACGAGGAGCACTATTCTTGGTAACATATTGGCAGACTAACTCCCGTGCCGTAAGCTCTACCAAAAGATTAATTCCCAGAACCGACTTCCCTGTCCCTGGTCCGCCTTCCACAATTAAGACTTGTTTCTTTCCTGACTGGGCCTGCTGCGCCAATCTTAACGCTTCCTCATATACGACCTTCTGATCGTCAATCATGATAAATTCTTGATTTCCCTTCAGCATACTGAGGAGTGAATCCTGCAGTGATTTAGAAGGTTTAATTTTGCCATGTTCTATGAGGTAAAGTGATTTGCTTCTATCTGTTTTTTTAATGAAGGTCGAAATAAACCCTCTTAACTTCAGAGCATCTCCCTTTGAGAAGATAGGAGCTTCCTCAAGGTATTGATTGTAGACAGGATGCAATAGAGGGTCATTATCGGTACGTATATAGTTATGTAAATAAGCGCAAGGATAGAGCTGGACCGCTTCATTCTGCACGGTCTCGTTATAATCCCTAATCAGCCTGGCATAAGCCCATGCCTGAAAAGAAGGATGCGATGTTTTAGTCTTTGTTCCGTTATAGCGGGTTCTAACAAGACCATCTGACTCCTCAACCGTTTCAACTTCTGTCCACTGCTTAAGCTCGACGATGACGACGGAGTATTGATCCTTTTCATTCAAGCCTGTAATCATGAAGTCGACTCTTCTTGAGGTCGCTGGGATTTTATATTCAATCGCGATTCCTGCGTCATCTGGAATAGTAGTTGTGTTTAATACTTTATAAAGGTAGTTCATGGAATTGTTCCATGCATTGATTTCACCCGGAGAGGCCCTGCCGGCTTTTTGCACGTACTGGTTATGAATCTTTACCGCAATGCTGTCTTCGGTTACATCATTCATAAATTGCTGCTTGGTCGATTCATAGATAATCATGGAGTTCTCCCCTATTCATTCACTGCCGCGTACTTTTTTGCGAACTTCCCTTAGAACTGGATACCGGATATTTCTCCGCATTTTTGTTTATTTTCTGAAGGATTGCATCCTTTACGTCAATATTTAAATCATGAACGAGCGTTAGCGTGTAGATGAGAATATCAGCGATTTCGTCCTGCATGTCGGAATAATGTTGCTCTATGGCTTGCTGGCTGTTCTTCCATTGGAAGAGTTCCAGCAGTTCGCTAGACTCCAAAGAGATAGAGAGAGCCAGATCTTTAGGATCATGGAATTGCTTCCAGTCCCTTTCGTCGCGGAATTGGATGATTTTCTCGATTAGTTCGTCCATATGTACCCCCCGTCATGTTGTTCAAATTCAATCACTAACACATACTCTGCACAAAATAATGATAGCCCAATCCTCAATGTAAATCCACGAAATTCCTAAAATTACACAGAAAGGACTCCTGTTAATCAGAAGCCCTTTTTATCATACAGCTAATTATGGCTTTGAACCCTATAACGCCCCTGCTACAGCTCATAAAATACCGCAACACCAGATATTTCAACTCGATCTCCTCTGTCATACCACGATCCGCTTTTCCCCATAATAAATCGTAGATTTCCACTTCATATTCTATTATTTTCAATAGTCATTTCTGAATATTTACTTACACTTTCATAATCTCTTTGTCTGAGGTAATTTTCCACTTTATATATCTCTTCTTCAAGATATAAATTCGTTCTTTCTAAAGCAATTTTACATAATGATTGCAGTATTATAAGATTTTCATCATAATCAAATTTAGCTTGCATTTCAGGGTATGCAATTCCTAGTATGCATTTCTCATTTTCATTTAAAATCATTCCTAATTTTGCATTAAGAAATTCAATTTCATCATGAGCTATATATTTATCCCGTATTCTCTTTAATTTCTTATAACATTCTATGGGTTCCCCTTGTGTACTTTTATATACTTTATTAACTGACAGCTGAGATCTGCCCACGCCAGAATTATTAAAACATTTTATATATAGTATCAAAGCAATTCTAAACATTCCTTCTTTAATAGTCATATCAGTTGTATGAAGTGAGATATCTAAATAACTTATAGCTCTTAGCAAATCTATTTTCATCAAATTATACGAATAAAGACGTTCAAATTTTTTTCTCCAGGAACTTCAACATATTTTGTTTTAAATGCCCAGTAATATACATTTCCCCAGTTTCTTCATTTAAATTATATTGGTAACGATATAACACACGAATAACCTCCAACCCTATTTATCTGATTTTATCACCGGAGCAGAATTCATCGTCATCAGTGATCCGTCCACGGATTCCCCTTGTCCCTGAATATGGGAGTAATACCACTCGGAACAACCCAATGATCTTTTAAGCGATCACATTATCGTATCAGCTTATGTATCTATATTGGATTATTTTAGGAGTAACAAACATGGCGTTCTCTTAAACATTGAGTATCATGTAGCCCCAATCTCTTTCTAACCTCGATTTCGGGGAACACATAAACTTGACCCTAGCAGGAAAAAGACGATCCCCCCCACTACCCCAAGCAACATTACACTCCAACGATCAACCACCCGATAAAACAAATCCGGCGAAAGGTACGCTCCATTCTGATACAGTACGTCATCAATATATCGTGCAAATATATGCTTTCCCCGATCCAGGGTCCAATGCTGCTGACGTACAGCGGCACGAAAAGGCTTGTTTGCTCTAATCGCTGTGTCCAATACAGCCTCTAAGCTGCCCAGCTTTACATAATAATACTCTTCGCTCAATGCAGCGCTTGCATCCTCTGTCGTCTTGAACGGGCGGACATACCGCCAACCCTTCTCATAAGTAGGATAGCTGGTATAGCCATACCCTAACTCGTAAAAGGAAGAGCCTTGTGTCCCTTCCGGAATGGCTACAATGATAGTACCCTTGGGGATTTCCAAGGCAACAGCGGTTTCGCCGGTTGGAATCTCTGTATAATACTGCAAGGTCACAGGTGCTTCTATACGATGCGTTAACGTAAAAGCAGGCTCTGCAGAAATGCCAGGAAAATAGGAGTTATACGTATTTAGATCCATTTGCCCCAGCGGAATCCCTTGTTGATAGGGACTGGCAGTTGCCGCAGAAGAGAAATCCTTACGTAATTGATAATTGTGATACAGGGCGGACCCTGTCCGGTAGACAACAACGCAAAAGAGGATAATGACCGTTAACACGGCACACCACCAAAGCAATGGTTTGGAAACTGAGGGAACAGACATGTCATTATCCTCCTTATCGGTTCAGTTAAGTTAATTAACCTTTACGGTGAAGCCGGCGTTCTCTGCATAGTAAATAGGTGTTGAGTACATAATGGTGGCCGGTCCGCTCGTCGGATTACTTCTTGCCGTTACAATACCATGCAGCTTATTTGCAGTTCCGTCCTTCATGTATACCGGCCCGCCGCTGTCTCCTCCAGCAATGGCGTCCGTACCGGATGAGTTCTGCATAACCGATTGATACAGGCCATTAACGTAGTAGGTTGTAAACAGTCCATCCGAGTAGGTAACGCTAATGCTTGCTTGTGTAACGGTCCCCCAGGAATAACCCGTGGTTGCCCCGTATTTATATATTGTTGTTCCTACAGGAACCGACGAATAGGTGCCGGTTATGGACACACTGCCATATACTTTGTTCGTTGGCGTATCGCTTCCGCTTAAGGTCACCATAGCAAAGTCTCCCAGTGAATCTACGCCGGTAGCACCGCTCGATCTGTTGGCACGCTGATAACTAACCTGTCCCGTACGGGTTCCCGAATACTGAATATAAGGATATCTTGTAAACAAGAGGCCTACTTTTTCATTGCTATGCCCTGCTGTTAGAATGGCATTGCTGCCGCCATAAGTTCCTCCGATGCCTACACTTAATCCCGCCCCGTTATCTTCATTTGTAATTCGGTCTCCGCCCCATAATTGGGCTGTACTGGTATTAGGCGTTCCGGGCTCTATACGAATAGGTAAGTTCTCCGTTGTCTTCTGGAGGGTTTGGAATTGCTCATCCATAAGCTTATTGTAATCCTCTTGGATAACTGAAATATAAAAAAGGTTAGCCTTTCTATCCACACCATAACTTCCAATGCGGTAATCCTGTTCCTGAAGCTGTTGAGCGACTTGATCCAGACTATTCAGGTAATTCAGTGAATATGAAGCGCTTTCAAATTTAACATGCTCATTGTCTTGTGCTCGTTTAATATACTCGGCTTGAAGCTCTTGGGAAGGCTCTACTAACATAATGACAAGTTTATCACCGCTGATATATTCTCCTGCATAATCATCAGGATAAATGGGTGTGCCTAGCTCATCTTTATTGAAACTGTCCCACAAATTCTGATAGGCCCGAAGGGCAGGCTCTTGCAATTCCATTGCTTGAATAATGGCTTTCGGTACAGTATGTGTTAAGTCTGCATTTCGGTCAGGACTAGAAGCAGCTACACTCAGCGGAATCATTAAAAATACGAGCATGAGGCATAAAAAATAACGAATGTTCTTTTTCAACAAACTCATCCCCTCTTAATAAATTTCCAGCAGGCCCCTCATAAGGCTCCCTAAACGCCAGCTTTATCTACAAACAAATTGCTATAATTCCTCCCTTCGAGTATATAATAGCGCTATTAGTCGAAATGACTCTTGCTGTCTATTTATATATGACGTATAACTCGACTAAATGCAATACTTTTTTGAATAATTTTACTTTTTAATGTAAAAAACCCCAGAGAATTATCTCTAAGGCTAATCTATTTCGTATGCTATAAAACTGAATCCTCCCTGTCTGTTATTTTTAATTCCTCCCCCCATACCCCTTATATGTGGCATAAACCGCATCTGCATATTGATCTGCCAGAATCGGACGGCCATAGGAATCTGTTGCGCCCGGATACCAGTTGTCGCCTCCGTTATAGTGCAGCAATCCGTTATAGATATTTCCGAATCTGACAATCTTCTCATTCAGGATCAATGCGCCCAGGTATACCTGATCCTGTTCACTGCTGTGATTATACGCGCGGCCGAATTTGGCGCTGAATTGGGATAGATAGGCATTACGTGTGTTAGGTTCGACCTGCATCAATCCGTCACCGGCGGATGGGCTGCCGGGCAGGCCTGCTCCGAAGCTGCTCTCCTTCTTAATCACCGCACTCAGCAGCAGTGCGAAATCTCCACCCTTGCCATAAGCATTGTCTGCATTCACGGCATAGGTCCAGATTTGGCTGTGAACCTCGGCAGGCTTGGTTACTGAAGGAGGCTGTGAACCCGTATAGATCTTAACCGAGGTCATCTTGTCATTGACACTGTCGCCAACCCAGGAGGAATCTGCCGTATAGGTCCATTTGGCTCCGCCAAAGTTATCATTCTCATAGACTTCAACCGTCCAGCCGCCAGGAACCTTAAGCGAAGACATCCAGTCATTCGGAATTCCGGCATTATTCAGCTGGGACAGTACATAATTGCCTGCTCCCAGGGTTACGACCTTGCCGCCATAGTTGATGTCTGCATAGAAGGTGACTCCGTTCGTGGCCGGGGGTGTGGTTGGCGTAGGTGTCGGTGTTGGCGTTGTGGTGCTGCCGCTCTTCCATAGCGCAGGAACATTTGGCGGCTCCCAGCCTGTGAGGGAAGTATGCGCCTGAAGACAGGTATACGTACTTCCGCTATAGGTTACTGTATCATTTACTGCATACGCAGTATTCGGAGCCCATGCTCCTCTGGCGGCCGCGCTGGCCGGCGGTAAGGCTGTGAAGAATAGGGATAGAAATACTGCGATTACTACCAGAAGGGATACGGCTCTAGCTGGAACATTTTTATTCAATCTCTTAAACCTCCTTAAATTTTATTTATCCGGGTCCCGCCCATGAGACGACCCACAGGCATTATATTTTATTATTTTTTTTGAAATTAATTCCATAATGGATGAACTTTAACGGGTTGCCTCCATAACAAATAGCTCCATTGACATCCGCCGTCAGTGGAGCTATCCAAGCTGATCATATTCCATGGAATACCGTTCCTATCGCAAAACATTCTCTTAATGGTGCCTGCAACGTATTGCGCTTCACAACGCCCCCCGCCGCAGCTCATAAAAATACCGCACAACCGGATGCTTCAACCCAATCTTCTCCGCCATACCCAATATCCGCTTCTTCCCGACTCTCCGGTCCACCAAAGCCAGAATATTCAATACCATATCGTTGCTCTCTAAGCTCTCCTCTATAGGAGTAGTCAGGAACTTATTCGCCACAACGATAAAATTCGATTTACTTAATGCAGCCTGGGCTGACAAAAGCTCTTTGGCATGTTCTGAGATTTTTCTGCTTCTGGCCATTACGATTAGACGATCCTCGGGCACTGGCCCCTTGGCAGCTTGTCTGGCCGCTTCAATGTCGTCCTTGCTGACAGGAATCCGGATATCGGGATCATTCTTAATTTCCAGCTCCGTTTGATACCATCTGATAGAATTCGTTTTATCACTCATATTGAGCACGTTCTTTTTATCTACCGAGATATAACAAATTCCTGATTTATCAGGCAGATAACGGTAACCCGGTGCACGGTATTCTACCCTTCCATTTAACGCAGGACAGAGAAAACCCTCCAGTTGTTGCTTCAATTTGCTCCAGGACATGTAATCCCCCTCCACAAAATAACCCCACAAAGTGGAGCCTTGGCTTCGATGATGACTCAGGTACTTTGCGGGGACCCCAAAACATATAAATTCTTATCTTTTAACAAAACAGAGGAAAGGCTTGCTGGCTCCGGGTTGGTCCCCTCTCCATTCAGCCAATCCTCAATCTTTTCACATCTTTTTCTATTTTTACCTGGCATATAGAGTGAACTTAAGAATGTAACTTGCTGCATGGACGAAATCCTTGCTCCGCAAGAGGTTCGTCCATCGGCTGTCCATCATTCTTAAGTTCAGCTTATACAGCTTAATCTCCGCGTTCCTCCGCCCCATGATCAGCGTACGCACTTACGCATACACAAATTCCCTCACCCGGTAAACGGACTCTCAGGCAACCCAAGCGCTATACGCAAGAAGTTTAAATTAGGTAAACCCGGATTGATCCGGTATTGCTCATATTCTCTTTTCCTAACGAGCATTTCGGCACTTTCTGCAGGAACTTTCTCTTGTGTATTACGATACCATTGCAATTGCACGGGTAAATTTCCGTAAGCATTAACCTCTTGATCGGAGAGAGTCTTGTCTGTTATTATATTGTATCCTTTAAGGACAAGCTCTTTGGGAAACTGCCTAGCCTCTCTTCGTTCATTAACCCGAGTCAGGCCGGAGGCTGCAGACAGCTTCGATTCTAGCAGCTCCAGCGTAGCTTCAAGCTCAGCACTCTGCCAACCGGAAACCGTTACACCCTTTTTATCGATCACAATCGTCGCCAAATCTTTCGCGATCTCGATCTCGTTCAAGCCAAGCTGTTCCCGGCGGTCCGCTGGTATTGTGCCTAATATCCCGTCCAGCTTGTCTGCCCGGCTAATGACGATAGTACCTTCTTCAGGAGCTTTCCCCGGCGCTAGAATATATTCATCCCGAGTGTCCAGTAGCATTTGCTCTAGCAGTTCAGGATACTCACAAGTATATTGGCGCGTTTCAAAAATTTGCTCCCCCGTGTCCTCCATATGGCTAAACGGTTGTCCATTTCTACTACTAATTCTGTTGCACACTTCAAGCATCTCCGGATAGTTGGCGGCCAGTATGTCCACAGGTGACATTTTCTGTTCTGAAGCCTTTGCCGCTTCTTCTTGCAGCTGCTCTACCCGGGTCTTTACCCCGGATGCAACATCAGGGTGACCCCACATAAACACTCCATGGATACACCAATCTTCTATATAAGGCTCAATCATTCCGACAGCCGCGGTCCAAGGAGGAAGCTTAATCATCGTTTCACAGTAGGGCATCCGATACCTTTCTTTGGTCCAGATATCCTCAATGACCGCACCTTGCTCATATTGGTCCACTAACTGATAGCAGGAAAACCTCATTCCCCTCCATCTTTCCAGCATCTCCCGGTCTTCCCCGGAATACCTCTGGCCCCTTTCTTCCACAAACCAGTCTATTCCGCGCAAACCATTATCATATACACGACAGAAATATGACCACATGTTTCCGGCCCCATCTCTGTAATAGCCTAAAGAGAAATCGAAGGGTAAGATTTTTTGGTGATTGAATACCCATTCTCCGCCTTGCTTCTGAGCCAGAAAGGAATACAGGTCATTGGTCAATTTAAACTTACGCTCAAAAAAGTGCCGCGCCTTCACCTGCAGTGTCTGATCCTCCGCCTGCTTAAGCAAACAGCATTGCTTATACTTTTTCCCGCTCCCACAAGAACAAGGGTCATTTCTTCCTATCATGTTACACACTCCTCTGAAAGTAAATCTATTACCATTTAATATCACTGGGCAGCTTAATTTCCAAGTTCCTCCGCCCCGTCATGCTCCTTGTTTCCAAACTCACCCAGCAGCGCACGCACTTCATGTGTTGACTTGGTGTTCATTAAGCTATTTCTTAATTCACTGGCCCCGCGAAATCCGCGGACATAGATTTTAAAGAATCGTTGAAGAGGGCTGAACGAACGTGGTGCCTGTACTGAGTACTTATCATAGAGATCCAGATGCAGCCGCAGCAGATCAAGTAATTCTTCACTACTATGCTCCTTCGGCTTCTGCTCAAAAGCAAACGGATTCTGAAAAATACCGCGCCCAATCATAATACCATCCACCCCATATTGCTCAGCGAGCTTAAGGCCGGTCTGACGGTCAGGGATATCCCCGTTAATGGTCAGCAGTGTATCTGGTGCCACCTCATCACGAAGCTTTTTAATCTCCGGAATCAGTTCCCAGTGAGCGTCTGCTTTGCTCATTTCCTCTCTTGTACGCAGATGAATGGACAGATTCACAATGTCTTGCTGCAAAATATGGGTTAACCAGCCGCGCCATTCTTCTAATCTACTAAAACCGAGCCTTGTTTTTACACTGACGGGCAGTCCCCCGGCTTTGGCGGCCTGGATGATCTCCGCTGCGAGTTCGGGACGGCAGATCAGGCCGCTTCCCTTCCCGTTCTCTGCTACATTCGCTACAGGACAACCCATATTAATATCGATGCCCTTGAAGCCTTCTTTCGCCATACCAATGCTCATCTGACGGAAGTATTCCGGCTTATCTCCCCAGATATGAGCTACAATGGGCTGTTCATCCTCTGTAAAGGTCAGACGCCCGCGCACAGCATGGTGCCCCTCCGGGTGACAATAACTCTCTGAATTCGCAAACTCCGTAAAAAACACATCCGGTCTGGCAGCAATACTTACGACATGGCGAAAAACAACATCCGTCACATCCTCCATAGGCGCCAGTATAAAAAAAGGCCGTGGCAAATCACGCCAAAAATGTTTTGTCATGTCAAAAACCTCTCTATAAATACCGGGACAAATCTGTAACCCGAAATAGTAAAACTAATTTGTTTCTCCAATAGATCTCCGTTTAAATTGTCCCTTTGCACTAACAGCACCACCGATTCCACATGCGTGGAGTAAGCATAACCCTGCGCGGATATAAGAAAAATGCTTATTTTCTTGTTGCTGCCTACATTTATCGGTCAGTGAATCAGTAAGTCGAGTTTAGCAACGACATCTGACAGTATTATCTGTGGTACTTTACAGATGAATGCTGCCTGTCGGGACTGCCAATCGAGACTCTTTACTTGATCGGCAAGGATAACCCCTTCGATGGGTATATCCTGCGGAATAACTACTTCAAACGGGTAGCCCTTTTGCTTCGAAGTTACCGGACAGAGCAAGCAAAGTCCAACCTTACCATTATAAGATGCAGGAGATACGACCAAGGCAGGACGTTTACCTGCCTGTTCATGCCCCGCTTGTGGGTTGAACTGCAACCATACCAAGTCGCCGCGATCCGGCACGTACCCGCCCGTTACCATACTTCCCGTCCTTGTAGCTCACCTGTAGAAACCTCTTTATGGAGATTTTCTGGTGTGACCCGGGAAAGGATTTCGTCCAGTGCAGCCGACTTCGGCTTGATTATAAGATGCCCATCTTCCACATCAAGATCGACTTCGGAGCCTTCCTCAATACCAACCCTTAAGGCAAGGGACTTCGGAATGCGAATGCCCAAGCTGTTACCCCATTTTTGAACCTGAAACATGGAACCGCCCCCTAAAATGTATAAACAAAGTATAAACGTATTATCTTTGGAAGTCAACTCGTTGTGGAGTTCTAAAATTGCCCAGGTTTCCAAGAGAGACTAAACAACCTGAGTCCTATGAATAACGAACTCAGGCTGCAATATATTGCTTTTGATTTGGCGTTTACTTTTTCACATTATATAGAGTGAACTTAAGAATCAGACTTGATGTCCTGATGAAATCCTTGGCTCGCAAGGATTTCATCAGGCCGCTTTCCATAATTCTTAAGTTCAGCTTATATAGTTTCAAAAAGTGTTACTTCGAATTACCACTTTTTACCAGAAACGCCACCGACTCCACATGCACCGTATGCGGGAACATATCCACCGGAGTTACCTCTACTGTCTTGTATCCACCATCCTCCAGCACCCGCAAGTCCCTCGCCAGTGTCGACGGATTACACGACACATATACCACCCGCTCCGGCTTCATCGCCAGAATTGTATCCAGCAGCCTAGGATCGCAGCCCTTTCGCGGCGGATCGACCACGATTACGTCCGGCGTAACGCCCTGCTCTTTCCAGTTCGGAATCACGTCCTCGGATGCCCCTACCTCGAACACTACATTCTTCATCCCATTTAACTTAGCGTTCGACCTCGCGTCTTCAATAGCTTCAGGCACAATCTCTACACCGTACACCTTAGCCGCATGCTGAGCCAGAAACAGCGAGATCGTTCCAATGCCGCAGTAGGCATCGATAACCGTTTCATTGCCCGTAAGTCCTGCGTATTCTACGGTTTTGCCGTACAGCACCTCAGTCTGTGCCGGGTTCACCTGATAGAATGACCGGGCGGAGATAGCG
Organism: Paenibacillus sp. S150; assembly: GCF_019352175.1. Classification (GTDB taxonomy): domain Bacteria; phylum Bacillota; class Bacilli; order Paenibacillales; family Paenibacillaceae; genus Paenibacillus_AQ. The sequence continues at coordinate 48,913 of NZ_JACBYI010000009.1, read as the reverse complement.
AACTGTACATCGCCGATGTAATCGTAGATAACATCTCTACCCCACAGGACACGGGTTTCGTTACCGAAAATGACGTTCGTGCGCTGCGTGTTGACGTTCTGACAGATGCTGACTACATCCGGGAGCTGTTCACGGATGCTGCCGATCCAGGCGTCCAGATACGGGATGTCCCGCCCGTTCGTCACAAGCACCAGCATCATTTCGCCGGTGCGGAAGGCTTTCTTCACGACAACATGACGGAGCAGTCCGCGTCCGGTTTCTTCATTATAAGCGGAGATGCCTAGCTCTCTGCCGATGCCCTTCACCGCAGCTACAACGTCGTCATTATGCTCGTGCTGAATCAGGCATGTCTCCATATCGATGATCCGGTGGCTGCCGCGGGCGTAGAAGCCGCCGACCAGGCCGCCTTCGGTTACGCCGATGGGCACCTGTGCCTTGTTCCGGTAACGCCAAGGCTCATCCATACCCAGCGTTGGCCGGACGATGATCCCCTCAGCCGGGGGAGCTGCGGAATTGGCATCTGAGTCCGCGGCTTCGCTTACGTTGGCATGCACATCGGCCTTTACCGCACCATCCGCATCTGCCGTAATTGCGGTACTTGCCGCATGATCGCTCTCAGCCGCCGAAATTCCGCCCGAATCCGTATCTGCCTCTTCGCTGTCACGGGCAGCGCCCCTGGCACCTCCGCTCCCAGCCTCCGCGCCTCTACCCGGCGCCTCCGCCACCCGCAGCTTCCCGATCCGCTGCAGATTGTCCGCCACCAGCTGCCGTTTCCATGCCAGCTGGGCAGTGTAGTCCATATGCTGCAGCTGGCAGCCGCCGCATTGGTCGTAGATGCCGCAGGGCGGCGCGATCCGGTTGCTGCTGGCCTCTACCAGCTTCAGCAGCTTGGCGTAGCCGTACTGCTTCTTGGTCTTGAGCACCTTGGCCCAGACCTTCTCACCGGGCAGGGCTCCCGACACAAAAAGGGTAAAGCCTTCTACACGGCCTACCCCTTCACCTTCATGGGTCATGCCGATGATATCGAGCATCACCTCGTCATTCTTGCTCACCGGCAGTCCGGCGGCAGGTCCCGGGCTGTCCCGGCGGCTTGCGCTGCGTCCGCTGCGTTGCTTACTCATCTGATATATTCACTTCTTTCATTATCTTCGGTGTTCCTGTCTTCTCTATAATATATATTTCAAAAAACTCCAGCTCATCCGCCGCTCAGCTTGCAAGCAGGAGCGAAAGGCCGGATGAAATGGAGCTATTGCGAATAAGGCTGTATCAGCAGGAACGCGATATCCTGTCCTGCCGTGCTGCAATGTGCTTCCTTAATTATTCTGCAAAAATCCGCAGATGCTGCGGCAAAATTTTGAAATTGCCCGGCAGCGTTCCGCCAAGCTCGCCGTCCAGGTTCAGCTGGACATAGCCGGGGGAGGTGACCTCCATCGCATCGGTACGGAAGTACACGACCTTCTTGTCCTGCAGATGCTCGCCGCGGATCGCCAGGCTGACCAGACGGATGAACTCGGCCAGATTGCACTTCTTGACCGCGATTACATCGAACAATCCGTCGTCGATGCGGGCATCCGGAGCAAGCTTCTCGAAGCCGCCTACGGAATTGGTATTGGCGATCAGGAAGAGCATGAACTCATCATGAATCAGCTCTTGGCCGTTTGCACGGATATACAGCTCCTGCGGAGAGAGACTGGCCATTTTTTCGATACCCTTCAGGTAATAGGCAAGCTGGCCCATCATGGTCTTCAGCCTGCTGGGAACCTCGTATGTCAGCTCGGTCAGTCTTCCGCCGCCGGCTATATTAATGAAATAACGGTCGTTGGCTTTGCCGAGATCAATGAGGCGCGACTCCTGGCGGAGAATCAGATCGCAGGAATCCTCCCAGTTCTTCGGAATGCCCATCGCCCGGGCAAAATCATTGGTAGTCCCCAGCGGCAGCACACCCAGCGGAGGAAGATTCGGCTTCTCGGCCATACCGTTAATGACCTCGTTCAGCGTGCCGTCGCCGCCTGCTGCTATAATCAGATCATAGCATCCGCGCTCGACGGCTTCCGCTGCCGCTGCCGTAGCATCGCCCTCTCCGGTTGTTGCATGGCAGGAGGCTTCAATACCGCCAATATCCAGCCGGTCCAAAATATCGGCGAGCCGCTTCTTCATTTCTTCCCGACCAGAAGTGGGATTATAAATCAATCTCGCAGTTTTCATTACCGGAACGCCACCTGTTTTTATAATAGATAACCTTACTGATTATACCCAATTCGGGGCCGCACAAGCAATCTCGGCAAGCAGAAATGTCACCGGAAAGAGGTATATCTCTGCGGTTCTGTTAGGAGACAAGCTAATTCCCATAACAGAAAGCATAAATATATGTATGCGGCGGCAGGCGGAATAAATACCGGAACCGTTATCTTTTGGAGCAGGCGGTCACAGACAAGCCGTCCTTCATCGGAGCGCCTGCTTCCTATGCTGTGCAATATAGTACCCCTTTCAGTATCCGTTTCAGCATGAAAACAATTTTAAATTTTATCCCCTGAGCCGCTTTAACATCCCCTTCACCTGCTGCTCAATCCAATGCGGCAGCAGGGGATGCGGCAGCAAGGTCTGGCCCGAATAGGCATATTCCAGGCCCTGGAGCCGTTCCGGAATAACAACCTTGGTGAAATAGCCTTCACTTAAAAAGAGCGGAGCCACCAGTACCTCATGGCCCTGCTCCCGCCAATACTCCACCTTGCTCCGTACACTGTCCGGGTTCAGCAGCCCGTAATCCGCCGCTGCCGCTCCGCTAATCCGGCGCACACGCTCCGCCAGCGAAGAAATGCCCTGCTGCCAGCGCTGGCGGAAGCCATCATGCCTGCTGCCGTGGCCCACGAGCAGAATCGTCTCCCGCTCCGGTTGCTTCGACAGCCCGCGCAGCTTATCCCAGATCATTACGGCAATATCCGGGTCATCGTCGACCGGATAGCCGTAATGCACCTTGGCCTTGACCGTGAAGGGTTCGAGGCCGGTTTCCTTCCCGGGCGCAGGTTTGGCACCCAGCGCATACTCTATTTCATCGACATGCGTGCTGCCGGATGAAACAAACAAGGGGATCACAATAATATCTGTGACCCCTGCATGTTCCAAGCTCTCTATTCCATCCTGAATCAACCGGCCCTCTACCAGCTCCAAAAAAGAAACCGCAACGGGCAGCCCTTCCCCCAGCGCTAATTGGCCTACTGCTTCCTCTACTATAGACACCCAGGTCTTGTCGCGGGAGCCGTGGCTGATAATCAGTACGCCCGGCTTCATAAATTATCGCCCCAGGCGTTCCAGCGTTAATTTGTATCCGTCATTGCCGTAATTCAGGCAGCGCTTCACACGCGAAATCGTTGCCGTGCTGGCTCCGGTCTCCGCTTCGATCTGATTGTATGTAGAACCTTTGCCCAGCATACGCGCCACTTCCAGACGCTGCGAGAGGGATTGGATTTCATTTACCGTGCACAAATCATCAAAGAATACATAGCACTCTTCCATATTCTTCAATGTTAAAATGGCTTCAAATAATTGGTCTATACTTTTATCGTTTAGCTTCTTAAGCTGCATCGATTATCATCCCCTAAAAGTTTGGTCAGCTGCTTGCATCAAAGATGATGCATTATTCAAAAAAAAGAGTTCCGAAGCATAAATTTGAAGGACTATCTTGCCTCTACTATATGGTACTGGAGCACATTTTTCAAGCATTAACGATTTCACGCTGTAAAGAACGAAAATGACGGACAAACGTCCACCCCAGGCGCACAAATAATATGCAGCAGAATACTCTATTTCCTCTTTTCATAGCTTTTACTGCCTTAACTATAGTACTACATAAGCAATGAAAATCAAGCATGGTCACGGTTTCTTCACTTCCGGAGGCCCCGGCTGGGCATTCGCCCTTTTCCGCTGCTATCCCGGTAAACCGGGCGTTCGTCTATACCTTATGTTCGCCTATGACATACAGTATAGCAAACCACTAACGAAGGAATGTGATGTTATGCCTGATCATTACTATAACCATTCCCGCCGGAACGGCCGTTCGCTGGCCGAGCCGTATCCTCCGCCGCCGTATCCCTCATCGCCATATCCCGGGATCAGCTCCTATGCCCAGCCTCCCGTGTATGGGGAACCCGGTATGCTTCCCGCCATTGGCACGGAGGCTGCCGATACCGCACTGGCTGCACCTGTGGCCGAAGCAGCGGCAGCCAAGCCCGGCGGACTGCTTGGAGGACTGGGCGGACTCGGGAATCTCGCGAATATGGAGCAGATCAAGGGAATTGTCGACCGGCTGGGCGGCGTTGACGGCATTGTCAATTCCATGGGCAAGGTGCAGAAGGTCATGCAGGGGTTTCAGCAGATGGCCCCGATGGTGAAGCTGGTCATGGGCAGCTTTGGCAAGAACAAAGGATCGGGAGCAGGCGCACTTGCCGCTGAAGAGGATGCAGCACTCTACAGCCCCAAACGGCGCAAGAAGAGACGGCAGGGAACACAGCCACGCAAAAAAGCGGCTCCAAAAAGCCGCCGCAAATCCTCCCCTGCCTCTGTTAAACGCCGCCGCAAGTGAGGCGGCGTTTAACGCTTTTCCCTCAAGGGCGCTCCTGATTGTCCCGTACTATCCCCCGTGCCGTGTCACTTAAACCAGCCGCTGCGCCGGAACCAGCGGAACATGCCCACGCCGAGCACCAGCATCAGCAGCACCACCGCCAAGTAGCCATACTCCCAATCCAGCTCGGGCATCACCCGGAAATTCATGCCGTAAATCCCGGCAATCAGAGTCAGCGGCATAAATACGGTCGTAATTACAGTGAGTGTCTTCATAATGGAGTTCATCCGGTTGGAGTTGAGCGAGATGTAGCTGTCGCGCAGATCGGCGGTCATTTCCCGGTCAACTTCAATCATATCGGTCAGCTTCAGCAAATGATCATAGATATCGCCAAAATAGATCCGTTCCTCCCCATTGCTCTGCACATGCTGCGAATTGACAATCCGGTACATCAGGTCACGCATCGGCACAATGGTCCGGCGGAGCTTGAGCAGACGGCCGCGCACGTTAAATACCTGGCTCATAAGCTCCTCTACCGACTCGCTGCTGCCTTGGCTCTCCAGATCGGCAAGCTCATCCTCCAGGCTGTACAAGCTTGGGAAATACCGGTCTACCAGCTTATCCATTACCGTGTACGCAGCAGCCACCGGACCGCCCGACCAGCCCTTGCGGCTATGTATTTCCGCTTTTACCATCTCCCAGGCCTCTGCCATCTCCGGCTTCAGCTGGTGGTGATAGGACACGAGAAAGCTTTTGCTGAGAAAAAGGTCAACCTCCTCCGCCTCCAGCGTCCGCTCATTCAGCGCATGCAGCACAAAAAACTGCACATCCTCATAATAATCCAGCTTCGGGCGCTGCAGCACATGCATACAGTCTTCAATGGCTAATGGATGAAAATGAAAATAAGTATCCAGCAGCAAAGTCTCCTCCGCTGTAGGGGTGGCAAAATCCGCCCAAATCCAGGCATAGTCAGCAAGGGTTATCTCCTGGAGCGGCAGATCCGTCAGCACCTCCCCCTTATGTGTTACCGCGAGCGTTCGTATCATATGAGTCCTCCGTCTATTGCTTCTATCCGTCGCACTTTCCTCTGCATAACCATTGTACCGCAAGAGGCCGCTTCTTCCCAAATTACCGGATGTCCCCTGCCTGCCCGCCAAGAGCAAATAAATCCCCGGATCAAGTGGAAACGGCTTTGCCGTCCTTATAAGGACGGTATCCGTTTCAGCGAGAAAGATAAGGCTAATTTATAGCGTGAAACCTATAAATTCTTATCTTTTAAAATAACCCCACAAAGCGGGGCCTTGGCTTCGATGATGACTCAGGTACTTTGCGGGGACCCCAAAACATATAAATTCTTATCTTTTAAAAAATAACCTCCAGAAAGGAACCGCTGGCAAGCAGTTCCGTCCCGGAGGTTCAATTACAGTGCTAAAAGGCCCGGCTGCTGCATTTCAACGGCTCAGGCCTTCCATCAGCTCCAAATGGAGCACCTGCAGGAATTTCTTGATGTTCACCTTAACCTTGCCGGAATCCCGGCCTTGTTCAATCTCCTTCATCTTCAACCGCACCTCCTCAAAATCGAAATACAGCGGCGCGTAATATTCGAACTTGGGATTGCCATAGTCGGTCAGGCCGATGGAAGCCAGATTTGTGAGTCCCGCCGCCAGCGCCCGGCGCAGCCGCTGCTCAATCGCCTTGACTTCTTTGGCCGCCTCGGCGGGAACCGGCTTATGGGCGGCAGCGGCCATTTCGTACAGCTCTTTGAGCGGCGGCAGGCTGCCGGTGTTCTCTTTTGCCGCAGCCAGCTCCATGATTGTGATGATATCCCGGCTTCCGCTCTCACTGATCATGCCCATATTCATCAGAATCGGCTGAATGATCTCCTTGACCGTACGTTTGCTGGCCTGGACCGGCGGCAGTCCGAAGTGCAGCCCTTCCAGCTTGCCCAGACTCGACTTGATCTCATCCAGGTAACGGCCCAGCGCGTAGCGTTCATTCACTTTGTGCAGCACAGCCTCGACTTCGATTTTGTTGATCGGCTTGCGGATGAAGAACTCAATTCCGCTGCGGTAGGCGCGCCCGACCATCTCCCCGTTCTCGATCTGTGAGATCATCACGAATTTGGAACGGCAGCCCTGGGCCTGCAAGGAGATAATCGTTTCAATTCCATCCTGATCCGGCATCAGCAGATCCATCAGCACAATATCCGGGCTTTCACTCAAAATCAGGCGCACTCCATCCTGCCCGCATTCCGCCGTTCCCACCACTTCGCCCAGTCCGCTGTCCTCAATAATATGCTGCAGCATTCTCCGGGCGGTTCCATCGTCATCCACTATACAGAAAGAAAGCGGCATCCCCTATTCCTCCTTCCGCAGCTTTGCCGTCGGCACTTTAATCTGAAACATCGCCCCTCCGGCATGGGAAGCCGGCTGGACGGTTATTTCCCCCTCGAATAAATCAACAATATCCCGTACATGGGAAAGTCCAATCCCCGTTGCGGCCACGCCCTCTTCATCGAACTTGGTGGTGAAGCCGGGGTCAAACAGCAGCTCCATATCCCGTTCCTTGATCCCGCCGCCGCTGTCGGTAACGGTAAACAGGGTTTGATCCCCTTTTTCATAGACATCCAGAGAGATACTGCCCTTGCCTTTAATGACTTCAACGGCATTTGCGGTGAGATTGTTCAGCAGGGTCAGCAGGGGAATGTAGCTGTCCGTGGTGTAATCGGAGGTGAGATTGATTCTGAAGCTGATGTGTTTGCCGAGCATTTCCGCATATTTGGCATTGCTCTTGACGGTGAACCGCAGGATGCCGGATAACGGCATATCTCCCGTAGCCTCGCGCTCCACCAGCTTGACAAGACCGGCCAGAATCCGCTGCGAGTCCTTCTTAACCTCATGAATCTGCTGGGTAATGTCCAGAACCTGACGGCTGTGGCGCGGCGGATATTCCTCGGCCTTGAGGCTCCGGTACAGCTCGTAGCTGCTCAGGGTCACCTTTTCCAGCGTTTCGATTGATTTCTCCAGATAAAAAACCTCGCCATAAAGGCCGGAACCGAACCCGAGCATCTGCTCAATCCGCTGTGTCTGCTCTCTTTGGATAATCCTTAGCTGGCTGACCGAAATACTGCTGTACACTCCGGTTGTAAAGTAGGTGCGCAGGACGGCAATCGCCATCAGAAACGCCCATTCATTCAAGCGGAAGGTGGCCGAATCCAGTACAATCAGCCGGGTCAGCAGCTCCATCTCGTTCGACAGCAGGTCGATCAGCGCGGCAACACCGCCGAGCACTAGCGGATGGAAGGAATCAATCCGGCTTTTGATCAGATTCATCAGCAGCGCGAACACGATATAATAGATCATTGCCGAGAAATGGCTGGTCATGCTCTGCAGCAGCGTCTGTCCGCTGCCCAGGGTCGCATCCATAGCGGTACGGAACAGCAATACAACGATGCCTGTTGCAATCCCGGTACTCACATACGGCAAACGGCGCATTAAAAGCAAAAACAGCAGAAAAGCGCTGCTGCCCATTGCAATCCGGAAGATGTCGCCATCAAACGGATTTATTTTGAATTCACCGGCCACCGCCGTACCGACTGCAACCGCTGAGATTTGCGCAAGCTTAGATTTCAATATAGATTGTCCCATCACTCACTGCTCCTGCCAAGGGATGTTGACAATTATAGTATCATAACCGAAGCCTATTTCATACGCATTAATGCACGATTGATGCGTCCGGCTCAGACGACTTTATTCTCCAGTCTCCGGGAGAGGATCGACAGCAGATAATTCACGGCAAAATAAATCAGTGCCACCAGCATCAGCGTCGGTATCGCGTAGCTGTAGCTGTGCCCGATGACAATGTTGGCATTATGCATCAGCTCAGGCAGCGAAATGACTACCGCGAGCGAGGTATCCTTCAGCAGGGAGATGAACTGGCTGACCAGCGGCGGAACCATCCGCCGGAGCCCCTGGGGCAGCACGATATGCCATAAGGTCTGAAAATTGCTGAGCCCGGACGAGCGTGCCGCTTCAATCTGCCCCTTGTCGATAGAGGTCAGACCGCCGCGGACGATCTCGGCAATCATCGCAGCTTCAAATATCGTCAAGGCGACAATGGCCGCTGTAATCAGACTCATCCTGATGCCTACCTCAGGCAACGCAAAGCGGACGAAGAAAATAAGCAGCAGCAGCGGCAGATTACGGATCAGCTCCACCAGGTAGAACATCACCGGCGACAGCACCGGAACCTCGGCGTAACGGATCACTCCGATCACGCAGCCCAGCACAAAGCTCAGAATGATCGACACGAACGCCACGATCAGGGTAACGTACAGCCCGTCGAGCAGAAATCTCAAATTATCGGCGGAGTATGCACCGGCAAAATCCAATAGAAACCCTCCTTAGTGCTTTGATTGCAAAGGTGTTGAAATGGGTGAGAAGGGGCCTCGTGAGGGTGCGGGCAGCGGCAGGCTTTTGCGCTGCGGTGGTGGCGCGGGCCAGGCCGGAAGATAAAGATTCGGGCGGGGCTTTGCCGGTGACGGGCAACTCCGGGGAATGTTTGGACTTCCGGCCGCTGTTATGTTTGGATTTCCTCATTCATACCGCGATTGCGGTAGAAATCCAAACATAAAGGCGGACGCTTCCGCTCCTACAGTTCCAAACTTCCCCTCCGTTGCTTTCACCTTCAAGCTGCGCTCATCTTTAATTTCAGGCAGAGCCCGAGCCTCCGGGCGAACGCTTCCGCTGCCGCCAATATGCTCCGCACCCTCACTCCGTTTCGTATCTCACGGGGTTCAAAGCTTTGCCAAGCAAAGCTAAGATCGGAAGCAGCTGGATCGAAGGTCTCGGGTGACCCGGCCTTCTCTCGCAGGTGCTTCATTTGGCAGCCGCTTTACGGACTGCAGAAAACCGTGCAGCCGCTTCGCGGACTGCGAAGACCCGGCAGCCGCTTCGCGGACTGCGAAGACACGGCAGCCGCTTCGCGGACTGCGAAGACCCGGCAGCCGCTTCGCGGACTGCGAGAACCCGGCAGCCGCTTCGCGGACTGCATAAGAGCAAAGTGCAAAACATTAACTAATATTTGCGCTGCAGCCGGCGCTCCCATACACGCACGCCGTAGCTGAGCGGGAGGGTAAGCACCAGGTAGAACAGCGCAACGAAAATGTAGGTATCGAACGTGCGGTAGGTTTCCGTTGAAATGCCGTCGGCGAAATACATCAGGTCAAGCCCGGCCACAAGGGTCAGCACCGAGGAATTCTTGATCAGATTGATGAACTGGTTGCCGAGAGGCGGGATGACCAGCTTGATGGCCTGGGGCAGGATAACATGCATCATCGTCTGCAAATAGCTAAGGCCCGACGAGCGCGCGGCCTCCATCTGACCCTTCGGGACAGCCATAATCCCCGCACGGATGGCTTCGGCGATGAAGGCCGAGGTATAGACAGCCAGTCCAATCGTACCTGCCTTGAATCCATCCAGCGTGAAGCCCAATGCTGAGGGACCGTAAAAGAAAATATACACGACGAGCAGCAGCGGAATGTTACGGATAAACTCCACGTAGCCTGTTCCAAACCACCGCAGCCCCTTCACCGAAGTAATGCGGAAGACCGCGATCACCATGCCGATGACAAAGCTGCCGATAAGCGCGAGTAAACTGGAGAGCAAGGTGCCCCGGAAGCCCTCCATATACAGGCCAAAATAATTGGTTAATATCGAAAAATCCATAGATGTCACCTGCCCTTGCCCAAAAATATTTGCTGTAGCATTTGAACCTGAAAAGTTAAGAATGTCCGGCAAGCTGACTATGCCGATTCAAAACTTCTTCAAATGAAAGTTCAGGCGCATAAAGACGAAAGGATGGCCGGCGGGATTCCCCGTTCCATCCTTTCGCCATTGCCTTTGAGCCTTGCTTCTCTCTCAGCAGAATCTTATTTTGCCGGAGCTTTGCCGATCCACTTGGTGTAGATAGCATCATATTCGCCATTGGCCTTCAGTTCAGCCAGTGTATCATTCACGGCATTAACTACATCCGTATTGCCCTTTTGTACAGCAATTCCGTAAGGCTCGTCGGTGAACGGTTCGCCTACAACCTCATATCCAGGGTCCTGGGAAGCCATACCGTACAGAATCGCATCGTCAGTCGTGAGCGCATCCCCTTGGCCGGCCTTCAGAGCGCTGAATGCATCCTGATAGTTGTCAAATTCCAGAACAGTGACACCCGGAACCTTATCTTTAATATTTTTGATCGAAGTTGCACCCTTGGAGCCGAGAATTTTGGTATCCTTGGTCACATCCTCAATTCCGGTAATCGGACTGCCCTTCTTTACCAGCAGTGACTGACCGGCCTGAAAGTAGACATCGGAGAAGTCCACTTCTTTTTTGCGCTCCTCTGTAATGGTCATCGTAGCCACAACCATGTCAATTTCGCCGTTGTTCAGCATCGGAATACGTGTCTTCGAGGTCACTTCCTTCAGCTCAATCGCATTTTCATCACCGAGGATATGCTTGGCAATGGCTTTGGAAATATCGATGTCGAAGCCTTCCACATTGCCGGAAGCCGGGTCCTTCAATCCGAACAGCCGGGTATCATACTTCACGCCGACCTGCAGCTTGCCGCGCTCCTTAATTTTGGCGATCGCTTCGGAATCCGTGCTGTTTCCTGCCGCAGCATTCCCGCTGCCCGCATTATTGGCGGCATTGTTGTTGCCGCAGCCGGCAATGACCAGCATGGCAGCAATCATCAGCACGCTTAACCCTTTGAAGCTCTTGGACATTTTCATTTTATTTCCTCCCCTTTTTCCTATCTGTTTGTTTTAATGGCTTAATACACGGCTGAGAAAAGTACGGGTACGTTCTTCCCGCGGACTCGCGAAGAAGTGCTCCGGTTCCGCTTCTTCCACGATTTGTCCTTGATCCATGAAGATTACGCGGTCCGCAACCTCACGGGCGAAGCCCATTTCATGAGTGACTACAACCATCGTCATCCCTTCGCGGGCCAGTGTGCGCATAACATCAAGCACCTCGCCAACCATTTCCGGGTCAAGCGCGGAGGTCGGTTCGTCGAACAGCATAATCTTCGGCTTCATCGCCAGTCCCCGGGCAATCGCTACGCGCTGCTGCTGTCCGCCGGACAGCTGTGACGGGTATGACTGGGCTTTGTCCGCAATCCCGACCTTTTCGAGATAATACATGGCCGTTTTCTCGGCTTCCGCCTTGGACAGTCCAAGCACCTTGACCGGCGCCAGTGTAATGTTGTCGATCACTTTTTTGTGCGGATACAGATTAAAATGCTGGAACACCATCCCGATTTCCTTGCGCAGCTTGTTGATATCCGTCTTGCGCTCATTTACGGTGATTCCGTCAACGGATAATCCTCCGCTCGTGATGGTCTCCAGCCGGTTGATGCAGCGCAGCATGGTGCTTTTACCGGAGCCGGAAGGACCGACTACAACGACTACTTCCCCTTCTTGAACATGCAGATCAATGCTCTTGAGCACATGGAAATGTCCGTAATGCTTCTCTACCTGATGAAAGTCAATCAACGACAGGCCTCCTTTGCCAAAACGTTTTATCGTGAAAGAATCTATTGGGAATCCTCTGTCAGCTATGGTAACACTTAAAACACACCTTACCGCAAAGACTACCAAATCCTACATAATCCTACGCAGACCGCTAATTATTCATGTCATTTTCTTTTCAAAAAGTGAGATATTTCATTTCTTTTTAACCCTGATTAATGTTTTTTATCACTTAACTGTGAGTTTTTGTGACATTCCTCTCTTGAAACTCTAAAAAAAGACAACAAAAAAAGATGTCCGCAGCCGTCCTTGGCTCCCGTGACATCTTATACATGCAGCAGCGCCGCTTATTAGAATATAAGCTTAAAAATGATCCCCGCCAGCACTGCGCTGATCGGAATGGTGATAAACCAGGTCACTACAATGCGTCCGGCGACTCCCCATTTCACAGCAGAGAAGCGTTTGGCCGAGCCCACACCGAGGATGGAGGATGTAATGGCATGTGTCGTACTTACCGGCAAATGCAGCAGTGTAGCCGTGAAAATAACGGAAGCCGCGGAAATGTCGGCAGCGAAGCCGTTAATGGGCTCAATCTTGAAAATCTTCGTTCCCATGGTCTTGATAATCTTCCAGCCGCCGATTGACGTACCGAGCGCCATCGACGTTGCCGCAGCGATCTTCACCCATAGCGGAACCTCCATCGTATCCAGACGTCCCGAAGTAACGAGCGCAAAGGTAATGATCCCCATTGCCTTCTGGGCATCATTCGTACCGTGCGTGAAGGATTGAAGCGCCGCTGTAACAATCTGCATGGAACGAAAGCCTTTGTTCACGGTATGCGGACTGCGTTTGGCAAAAATCCATTTCAGAATCGTCATGACGATATAACCAATAACAAAAGCAATCAGCGGGGAAAACACGAGTCCCTCGACGATTTCGATAAAGCCATTCCATTTGATATGCTCCGTGCCGGCTCCCACATATACCGCTCCCGCTAGCGCACCGATAAGCGCATGGGACGAGGAGGATGGAATCCCCAGCCACCAGGTAACCAGATTCCAGATAATGGCGGCAATCAGCGTAGCTATGACGATATCCACCCCGTTGTCGAGCAGGGACGGGTCGGTGATGCTGCCGCCGATTTTTTTGGCTACTCCTGTGAACAGCAGCGCCCCGATGAAGTTCATCGATGCCGCCATAATAATGGCTGTCCGCGGCCGGAGCGCACGTGTGGAGACCGAAGTGGCAATCGCATTGGCCGTATCATGGAAGCCGTTGATGAAGTCGAAAGCAAGCGCGAGAAAAATAACAAAACCCAGCACAAATAATGATGTTTCCATATTTCCGGCCCCTTATGAGTTGCGCATGATGATCGATTCCAGCATGTTGGCCACATCTTCGCATTTATCGGTTGTAGTTTCGAGCCGCTCGTACAGCTCTTTGCGCTTGATCAGCTCAATAGGGTCCTTTACCGTTTCGAACAGGACTTTGGTGCAGATACGGAGCACTTCGTCACCCTGGTTCTCCAGATCGTTCAGACGGATCGTGTACTCGCGGATCGCCAGCAGCTTCTTCTGCGAGAGCAGATGAACCGCTTTTTGAATTTCATAGGCGGACTGGCGGAGAATCTCGGCGAACTGCACGATATATTCATCCGGGTCCAGCAGGTTGTACATATAGAAACGTGAAGCTGAAGCTTCCAGACCGTCAATTACATCATCCATGCTCGTAATCAGGTCCATAATGTCGTCGCGTTCCAGCGGTGTAATGAACGTTTTGTTCAATTCCTTGATAACGGTATGTGTGTAAGTGTCGCATTGGGATTCATATTTCTTCATCACCGCTGCGAAATTGTCGACATTTTCCCGGAGAGTAGTAATATTCTGAGCGAAATAATCTGCCGCCTGGACAATGGTATCGGCCATATTTTCCAGCGTCTCAAAGAATATGTCCTTTTTTCTCAACTTCATTAGTTTAGACCCCTTTACATAAAATTGCCGTGAAAACGTGAAGCCATTCATATGTAAACAGCATGAAAATGAATGACAGCCCTTGTTATCTTACCATATCAGTAGAGGGGATAGAAGTAAAAGAAACGAACTTTTTTACACCACATTAACAAATATCTGTAATCACGAAAATAATTCTCTGATTGACATAATTTTGCATCTGTATCAGGCTGAAGCTGAAGCCGGCGCATATTCGATATGGCTGCTGAAGGACGGGCTGTTCGGCACAATCAGAATATGGGTGATTCCGGGGTACATCAGCGCCTCTGTACCATCATTCTTCACGAAGCGGATCACATCCCCCGGCTTGCGCGACCATCTGCCCTTCAGTACCTGTCCGCGTTGAAACAGGACAGCCTCCCCGCCCAGCTCGACATCAATCTGCAGTCTTCCCACATCATCAAGCACTTTATGGTCCGAACCCATCACAATCACATTCGCAGCCTCGACCGGATTGCTGTTGTTCAGGTCCAGATGCGGCTTGCCGTTCACCCAGCGCAGGTAAGTCCCCCGCTCACTGCTGTATTTATAACCCACGGTATAGCTCTCCAGCAGAAAATTAACGCTTAACTCCGCTGCAGCCTCCCCTTCAGCCGGGACATAATCCGGATCTGTAAAAAGATACCCGGGAACCTCCACAGTCCCGGCATATCCAAGCTTGTCCGCCCCCTCGTACAGCTTGGCGGCATTGCTGTACAGATTATGCGGGGCTTTGCGCTCCTTGTCCCGCCAGAAATATGCTCCGGCCCGGCCGATCTCGTCCATATCATCCTTTTTCTCCTTCTGGAGAATGGCATACGCTGCCGGGCTCCCTCCGGCATGAACCGTTACGCTGCCGTAGCTCTCGCCTATGTCGATCAGATACGGGCGGATGCTGCGGATCGGTCCGATTTTGACAACGCCGGTGTGGCTCTGGAAAATTCCGATCATCCGGGTGATCCCGCCTTCGGCCAGCACCTCGTACAGAATATCCGCCTCGCTGATCCCGGATTGCGGCCGCGCAGCCGGCGCGTTGTTGATCATGACCGCCAAGGGGCGGGGCAGGCTGCTCTCTTCCACCGGAAGCCCGGTCAGTCCGGACAAGACCCCTTCTGCCGCAGGCTCAGCCGTAGGCGACGGCCCGGCAGAGGCGGATGGAGCCGGCGCAAGAACTGGCGCCTCCGAAGGAGCAGGCACCGTTTCCGCTTGCTGCCCTCCACAGGCGGTGAGCAGCAGCGCCGCAAGCATGCAGACGGAGAGCAGGCGGGATGAATGACGGCTTAGGATCATATGTATTTTTCCTCCTAAATTTTTGTGGGATTACTTCCATGGTTCAGCTGCGTACAAAAATCGCTCCGGAAGCTGCGCTTAGTTTTATGGAGCATTGCTCCCCTGCTTTTCTTCGCAATAAAACCCGCTAAGGAAGCCGCCGGCTCCTTCCATTTAATCATAGCCGGAGGCATTTGTCTTGATTCGGGCGCATTAAAAAGGATACAGCCCTCTTCCGGCTGTATCCCCATTTATCATAGCGTGTGATTTAGTCAACCATCCAGCAGTTCAGGCTCAGCGTCCCGTATTGGTAGGCCTGTATCATCAGCTGTGCGCTCCTGCCTTCATCGGCTGTTCCCAGCACATAGAAGATCGGAACAAAATGCTCCCGTCCATACGTGGGAACGGCATTGCGCACATGCGGCGCTTTTTTCTCATAGGCAAACAGTGAAGGCAAATCCCATGCCGCAAGGCAACCTGCTATCCAGGCATCGAAGTCAAGCGCCCACTGCTCCGGCTGGTCGTCCTGCTTAAGCAGCCGCAGATTATGCACGAGCCCGCCGCTGCCGATCAGCAGAATCCCCTCATCGCGCAGTGGAGCCAGCATTTTGCCGATATTGTACTGCTCCTCCGGGGAGCGCAGGGAATCGACAGATAAGGCCACTACCGGGATGTCTGCAGCTGGGAACATCTTTTTGAGAATGACCCAAATCCCATGATCAAGCCCTCTTCCCAGCACAGGCTGGTGAGGAAGGTTCTTCGCGGTAAAGAGTTCGGAGATTCGGCGGCTGAGTGCGGGATCACCCGGAGCCGGATAGCTCAGCGAGTACATCTCATCGGGAAATCCATAGAAATCATGCAAGGTTTCATGCTGTCCGTCCACTGTAATCAGCTGTTCAGGGCTGTCCCAATGCGCAGAGAAGACTGCAATGCCGCGCGGGGTTCCCAGATCGGCCCCAAGCCGCTCAAGGAAACGGGTATATTCGTTATTCTCAAGGGCCAGCAGCGGAGAACCGTGTGCAATAAAAAATGCCGGTAATTTCATAGGGTGCCAACCTCCATAACCCAGTATATGGTCTGCCTCTTTATTTTACCGCTTATTCTGAGTTAATGCGAGTGGAGGACAACCCCTATATCATCCAGTTCTGCCATTCCTCCTGCACATGCTCCTGCTGGTTCATCCAATCCCTGGTCCGCCCCAGCACCTGAGCCTGGGCCGAACCTGATGAGAAGGTATGGTCCCCCTGAAAAATCACCTCTTTATCGCAGCGTCCCTCGGGGCGTGTCCAGAACAGCTTCTGGTAGAGAAAGGCGTAATCCACAGGAATTACATCATCGGAGGTTCCGTGAATCACCAGCACATCGCCGCTGAACTTGCCCGCTTCCTGAAACGGCTGAAAGGCAGCAAGCGAATTGAAGTACACAGGGGTAAAGGTATAACCGGCAAAATCCGCAGAGCCATTCTTCACCGAACGGTCATACGCTTCCCTTCCTACGATCTTTACGATATCATTGAAGGGGTAGCCTACCGCAGCCCACAGCACCAGATTCTTGACCCGGCGGTCCCGCACTCCGGTTAGCAGTGCCACTGCACCGCCAAGACTGTGTCCAATCAGCGTGACCCGCTGCGGGTCCACATCCGCAGCGCCAATACCGTAATCGAGGACTGCCCGGGTCTGGGCAATCATTGATTCCATGTCTTCACTGCCATAATTTCCGCTGCTCTCCCCGCAGCCTGCATAGTCAAAACGGATGACCATATATCCGTCCGCCGCCAGCTCACGGGCGGCCTTGACAAAAATCCGGTCGACTCCGATCCGGTTGCCCACGAACCCGTGGCAAATGACCGCAAGCGGCACCCGGTCCTTGCAGCGCCCGGTGCTTCCCTTTTCTCTGGATGGGTAATGGATGCTCGCTGTTAATTCTTCCCCGTTATGCCGGATGACAATATTCCGTTCCATTGCTGAAGCCCTCCTCTAAAAAGGTACACTATTTTAAATTATAATTATCCCGATTAAATTAGTCAGATTAATATCTTAATTATACGTTTTGCGTTAGCATTGTCAACAAGCAAAGGAATAAAGAGGCCGGGTCCCAGGAAGAAAAAGACCCCTTTCACTCCAGAAGGAGCAAAAGAGGCCTGATACAGGACAGGCTCTTCTTCATTCAATCGTAGCTGTCGTGAAACATGTCATGGGTTTCTTGTCTGCCCTGCCAGTCTTCCAGTCCGTGCTCCGGCGCACCCTGTGCGGAATCCCATAAGCTGAAGCCGTCGGAATTGCCCCAATCCACTACTTCACCCGCCGGCGCAGGCGCGAAGCCGTCGCCCACGAATTTTCCGGGTTCCCGTTTGTTCTCATTTTCCATAACGCTCCCTGCCTTTCTTGAAGCCATAGTGATGAAGCGGATACCTTAACAGTGTTCACTCATCCAAACGGATTATTCATGAAAATGGGGAAATGCTTATCCTTGCACACTGCCGCTGCCCAAACGTATACTCTAGGTTAAGGGCTACTCTGATCAACTACTGGAGGTTTACATTTCCGCTATGAAAGTCAAAGCTATGATTAAGCAAAATAATGTGCTGCGCGAGCAGATGACACCGTTCAACCGTTCTTATTATGAAGATATGCTGCTGGCACTCCGGGCCAGCAGGGTAGACCCGGTCCGTACCGAGGAACTGCTGCTTGAAGCAGCGGCACTTTTGCTGGAGGGACAGGGCAAAGGCAAAAATGCCAGGCAGATCTTCGGTGAACACCCGGAGGATTATTTCAGGGAGATTGCGTCCAGTGCTCCGGAACGCAGGCCACGCAGCCAGCTGAACTACTACTTGATGATTCCTTGCGCTGCCCTGACGGGGCTGTTCGCCGTATATGCCATTGCCGGACTGCTCCTGCTCTGGGGCACCGGAGAAGCGGGCATCTTCGGACAGATCAGCATCTTTACGATCCTGTTTGTGGGGGCCGGCGCTATTGTTCTTATCGAGATGATCATGAAATGGATGTCGGCCTTATCCGAGGATGATGCCCCGAAGCCCAAAGCGTTTGATATCAGGGGGCTCGGGATTTATGTGGGCGTGGCCGTCATCGCTGTATTCCTTGGAATCTTTCTCGAAAGCCTGTTTCCGGTCATTTCCCTCTCGCCTTGGGTGAGTCTTGCTCTTGCAGCAGCCGGGGGGCTTGGATTGAAATTTATATTCTTCAAATCGTAGATATCAGGGTTTCATTTCCAACTCAAACAGGAGGAGACTTCATGAAGATGAGAATAACAATTCTGACTGCCGCCATAGCTGCAGTGCTCGGACTGCAGACGGGCTTGGCCGGGCAGGTGCTTGCCGAGGGTTCAGCAGGCAGCACTGCCGGGTCTTCCGGTGCAGGAAAGGCCGCTGCGCCGGACAGCAGCCATGCCACAGCAGTATACAAGGCGGCCCTGCCGCTGCTGTCCTCTTCAGCCAGGCTGCCGGAGGCTATTCAATACTTGAACAACAATATCTATGCAGTCAGCCCCTATCAGGCTACCGTGTTGACCTTGAAGCTGGAGAATCTGCACAAGGCCGCCCTGAACGCCTGGGAGAGCAAATTCAAGAGCAGCATTGTCCAGCGCAAGCTTACCTCTGTCTATAAAGCAGGGACCAGCATGGCCAAGCTGGCAGAGAGCACGAATGACCCTTCTTTACGAAGCCTGCTGAAGAGTGCAGGAGACAACGGCTATAAGCTGGAGACGGCTGAAGGTTCTTTTTTTCCTGTGATTGACTACGCGGCTTACCGCAAATACAAATTATACGTTACGGACGATATCCGTGATTATATTTCCATTATGGCTGCGGAAGCAGATCTGCCTTCCTCGAAGGATAACGGCCTGGTCATTTCCTGGGGAGATGTAGCCGCACGGGCGCTGGCCCAGGAGGAGTTCATTCAGAAGTACCCCAAATCGAACCGGACGGCCGCGGTGAAGGCGTTGTATTCGATATATATGAGCAATACCTTCTATGGGCAGAACAATACCCCTCTCTTCCACTATGACAATCTGGAAATGGATCTGGAGGCGCAGAAGGCCTACAGCAGCATTCTGTCCAAGAACAACGGCAGCAGCCTGTTCCTGCAGAAGCTGGACGGCTTCATGAAGCTGCTCAAGGAGAACGGCTACAAGCTGGATGACGGCGTAACCGAATACCTGAAGACGGAAGTGCCGCAGTCCTGATAACGCCCATACAGAAGGCCCGCCCCATAACTTCCCGGGACGGGCCTTTATATTCTTTATTTAATGTATTGAGGTTCAGATCAGCATGTTAAACAAGTTGGGGTCCTTATTGATTTCCAGATAATCTACACCCTTCTGCTGCATCCGTGCAATGAGAGGGTTATAGTCGTCTTTATGCTGAAGCTCGATGCCGACAAGCGCCGGACCATTCTCCTTTTCATTCTTCTTCGTGTATTCGAAACGGGTAATATCGTCCCCTGGTCCGAGTACATCGGCCAGAAATTCGCGCAGTGCCCCGGCGCGCTGGGGAAAGTTAACCATGAAGTAATGCTTGAGCCCTTCATAGATCAGAGAGCGTTCCTTGATCTCCTGCATCCGGTCAATGTCATTGTTGCCGCCGCTGACGATGCAGACCACCGTCTTGCCGCGGATTTGGTCCCGGTACAGATCAAGCGCCGCCATCGGCAACGAGCCTGCCGGCTCCACAACAATCGCATTCTCGTTATACAGCTCCAGAATGGTTGTACAAGCCTTGCCCTCCGGCACCTTAACCACATCGTCCAGGCGGCGGGAACAGATATCATAGGTCAGACCGCCTACCCGCTTCACGGCAGCCCCATCGACAAATTTATTGATCTCTTCCAGCGTGACCACTTCTCCAAGCTTCATCGCTTCACTCATGGAAGCCGCTCCGGAAGGCTCTACGCCAATAACCTTGGTGGATGGGCTAACGGTCTTAACATAAGTGGCGACACCGGCAGCAAGGCCGCCTCCGCCTATGGTGACGAACACAAAGTCCGCCGGCTTGTCCAGGCTCTCCATAATCTCCATGGCAATGGTACCGTTGCCGGCGATAATCCGCGGTTCATCAAAGGGATGAATCAGCGTCATGCTATGATCAATGCAAGCCTGCAGCGCTTCATCGTACGCATCATCGAAGGTGTCACCCTTCAGAATGACCTCAACGTACTCGCCGCCGAACTTCCGCACCTGCTTAATCTTCTGATTAGGGGTCGTGCTTGGCATATATATCTTGCCTTTTATGCCCAGAGCCTTGCAGGAATAGGCCACGCCCTGCGCATGGTTTCCAGCGCTTGCACAAACAATGCCTTTCTCTCTGTCCTCTGCAGATAAACTGCGGATCATATTGTACGCGCCACGGATCTTGAAGGAGCGGACAATCTGCAAATCCTCGCGTTTCAAATACACATTGCAGCCGTATCTGGCCGACAGCACCGCATCCAGCTGCAGCGGGGTGCGGACGATAACCTCCCGCAGCACATGATGCGCACGCACAATATCTTCCATTCCTACGATCCGGTCTTCGCCTTCTCTCATTCTCTCTCGCCTCACTGTCTCTAGCTAATCTTTTCGCTTCTTGTAACATACTCTTCCGAGGACATTTTATCAAGCATTGTCCTCTTCCCGCAACACAATTCCCTGCAAGAAAGAGAGGATGGATGGGATGAAACCGGGAGCCGGCGCGAGTCATATACTTACATACAAAAAACCATGCCTGCGCTGAAAGCGGCAGGCATGGTTCTATGGATTCCCGGACTCAGGCTTTGAATTTGGATACGGTATGCAGCAGCTCTTCCGAGCTGTGCTTGATCTCCTCCATCTCGGCCACAATACCGCCGGACTTGCTGATGATCTGCTCTGCCTGGGCAGCGATATTGCCTGCGCCTTCCGCTCCCTCGTTAGCAGCGCTGCTGGTTTCACTGATCGCCGAGAGCATGCTCTGGATGGATGCCAGCAGCTGCTCGGAGGTGGCGCTGAAATCCGTGACCAGTTCATTGATGTAGCCGGCGTCCTCACTGTATTGCTGGCCTGTCTCCTGCATGGAGTCATAGTCCTTCAGCACCTGCCGGTCCACAAAATGCAGCATGCTCTCCGCACCTTCAACCAGGTTCTCGACTGCCGCAACCACTGCGCCTGTCACCTCCTGGATTTGCGAGACCGTTTCCCGTGAATTCTCAGCCAGCTTGCGGATCTCATCGGCAACAACCGCGAAGCCCCGGCCCGCATCCCCCGCTCTGGCGGCTTCAATGGAAGCATTCAGCGACAACAGGTTGGTCTGGGCGGCAATCTCCAGAATCGCCCCTGACAGGGCATGAATCCGGGCAATGGACTTGGATTGCTCAATCGCATGCCGCAGCTTCTCCTCGCCTTGTCCATACATTTCATCGGCCTGCGTGCGGGAGCGGTCCGCGCCTTCCTTCAGGCGTTCTGCCCGGTCATTGATTTGTCTGGCCTTCTCCGCACCTTCCTGGGCTTTGCGTGCAATGCCGCTGACCGCATGCTCAATTTCATTCGTGCTGGCATTCAGCTCTTCCATCGCCGCCGCTGTTTGCTGCATCCCGGCCGACAGCTCTTCGGTAATCGCGGAGATTTCGGAAATGCTTCCATCAAGTGCAGAGACATTGGATTCGGTATTGCCCACCGCACCTGAAATGCTGCGGGAGCTCTGGATAATATCCTGAATCATACTTTGCTGCGAGGAGATCAATTCGTTGAAGCCCCCGGCCAGTACTCCTATCTCGCCTTTGGCGTTAACCTTGGCCCGCACCGACAGGTCACCGGTCATCGCTTGCCGGAAAGCAGCTGTAAGCACCGGAATCGGTTTCAGTATACTGTTCGAGACGAAATAGAGCAGCACGGACATCACCACAATAGATGAAATAATGGAGAGAACAAAAATCAGCTTAAAGCTCTGGAGCCGCTGCTCCGCGCTCTCTTGGGGCACGACCAGGGCAACCGACCACTGGTTGTCTACCGCAGGTGCGTAGGATACGTAGCTTGCCTGGCCATCGATATCCGTCTTGAGCACGTTTGAGCCCCACTGTACCATTTTGTCGCCGACCGCTTTCCAATCCTCGCCCAGATCGCCCATCTTCTGCAGCAGGATCTTATCACTGTCCGGGTGATAGATAAAGGTTCCTGTCTTATCGATCAGCACGGCAAAACCGCTGCCTTTATAATTAAAAGCGCTCAGCGCCTGCGTAATCTGCTCCGTAGAAATATCCGCACCCGCCACTCCGATCAGCTTTCCGGATTCATCCAGGATTGGAGCACTGACACTGACAACCATTTTGCCTGAACCGGCATCAATGTAAGGATCTGTAACGGTTGTCCGTTTATTCCTGGCTGTCAGCGAATACCAGCTCCGTTCCTTCAGGTTGAAATCAGCCGGAGGCTCGAACTCGTCCTGGGTAATAAGCTTGTTCGCTGCATCCAGACCCACATACACATTAAGCAGGTTCTTGTTATTGTCCTTGATCAAATTCAGCGTGGCAATAAGGTCATCATAACCACTGGCGGCTGTGACGGTATCCGCAGCAGCCGCCCTGCCAATAAAGTCGCGGACATAGGCGTTGGCATTCAGCAGTTCCACACTGTCGGAAGCGGGCTGCAGCAGCTCGCGGACCTTAACGCTGATTTCGCCTTTCTCATATGTCAGCGAGCTGTTCAGATCCTCTACAATAATCTGCTCGGCATTGCTGTATATCACTACCGATACAATAACGAAAATAGCAACTATAGACAGAATCACGGACATAAACAGCTTGCCCCGAATCCCCATATTGCTAAAGGCTGAAATCAGCGGCGACAATCCGGGCAACAGCCTGTTCCTGTTCTCCGCCTTGCCTGCTGATGGTAAGGTTGCTGTCATGTCCACAGCTCTAAGCTCAGGCTGCAGCCCAGTCTCTACCTTCTCTTTCTTGCTTTTTCTCACTGCCATAGGGCTCCCCCGCCTTCAAAATTAATTAACCGGCATCACATTGTATCTCTATATAAACTCTCTTTGTTTCGACTTATTTCTTCAAAAAAACTCTTTATCCCTTTAACGTTTCACTCGGAGCTGTGAATTAACTGTGTCCATGTCAGGTATTTTACGAAAATAACATATTTAAACAAACGTTTATCTATGTAAACGCCTGTTTTATAGCCTATATTCTGAATTTCTTACTATTTTATAATAATTTCCGCTCATATCATGTCAGGTTTTGTATCAAATAGTATTATAGGCAGTCGTTTACAGGTTTAATAGGGGGTTGGGGGAGGTTAATGCAATAACAGGAGGCGTTACACGATCGCAGTCATTCTATTCGCTGTTACCCAAAATAAATGCCGCAGCGTTAACGCCCTGCTATTCCATTCAATTACAATTCAAATATGCTGGTGCATCTAGGGTCAATGATTAAGAAGGCTATGTAGTGCGTAGAGTGGCTCTTCCTCCGTTTTTATGATGCGGAGTTTGCGGTGCGATACAGCTGTGAACGGGTTGGCCATAGCTCCTCGGCGGCCAGCCGCCCTCCGGCTGCTGCTGATCTTTTTTTCACTTGGATAACGTTGCTCCGGGTGTATTGATTAATCAGTTCGTCGAGTACCATCGATTGATGAAGCACGGCTGGATGATCCAGGTCGTACTGATATTGCAGGTTATTCAGATCTTGCCGGGCTTGCTCTAAAATTTGTTTCAGACAGTCTTCTTCTCTCACTCTTATCCCTCCTCTTTTAGTATTTTAGAGGGCTATGTCTTTTTCAGGGTGAAAATTTTTTTTGATAATTTAGAAAAAAATTCTAATAAGACCAGCCAAGGACTGGTCTTATTCCAAGTATATTGTTAACTCCAGAACTATAGTGATAGATTAACCCCCATGAAAGTCAGCCGCAATGCTGAAGGAATGATTCACTGCTGCAGAAATTGGAATAACCAGCACCAGGGCAAAGCTAACTGCGACCAACAGGGATGCCAATTTTCTTTTCATGTTCTTCTTCCTCCTCTTTTAATAGGTTCTGATATCTATTTTGCGTTTCTTGGGATGCCAGCGCTCTGTATTTCTCGAATAATCTCACACAGGTAAGAATACGAGTTTCATTATTGATCAGCGATGATGTGGACAGACTGGCCAATAAGTATTCAAAACCCATCAGGTACAGGCCTTGCCGCAGATAATAATGGGCAACCCCATACAGAAAACGGGCATGCTGCTCGGAGACCACTTGCTTCGTATATACACCCACAGCCTCCTGATGCCTGATCTGCATATAGCCATTGATTTCGGAGTCAAAAAACTGCAGGATGTGATCCACATTGAGATCAAACAGATTGGCCGCCTCTGTAATGTTTAATAAGCCAACCAGGAGTTCGTCCTTGTTCTGTTCGATATAGGCTACGTAATCGGCAAGCACGCTTTCATCCCCGCGCATCAGCTTGGACACATACATGTTTGCCTCTGCCCATCCTTTATACAGCGTCAGCCAATGCAAGGTTTCCTCGTCAGTTTCCTTGACCCAACTCAAGTCTTGATAGGCGTATGTATATTGCAGCTCTTGCTCATGATCGCCCCTGGCATTACAGACGCTTCCACGAAGCAGATAAGAGAAGGCCAAATATACAAACAACGGCTTCTTTGGCTTCTTGCAGGACTCCTCCCTTGCTCTGGAAGGCTGGCTTGGAGCGGCCAGCTGGATTTCAGCCAGTCGTCCCATCTCCTCGGCTATCCGTTCCACCTTGTCCCAGCGTCTCAGCGAACGGTACGTATTAGCCAGATCCCTTAACGCATCAAGCTGGTCTATCTCGTCAAGCCTGTCCACAAAAGGCTCAAACTGGAGCGCACACTGGAGATTGTCCTCCTGATTATCGCTTAGCCGGAGCGTAAACAGGCGGTACTGGCAAAAGGCCAGCCGTTCTGAATGCTGCCTTCGCTCGCTGAGGGCTACACTCTCATAGAGCAGAGCGGCCGCAGCGTGCTTGCCTTCGGTAAAAAAATCCTCGGCAACTTCAAACAGCAACGGAGAATAGGTCAGATTATCCAACAGCAGCGGCAGGATCTGCTTGATGCAATTCAGCTTGTCCAGCTCTGCACAGCGGTATAAAAAGGGCTTGACTCTGCGCCAATTCGGTACGGCTTCAACCATACATTCCTGAATGTACTGCTCGTAAAAGTGACCTTGATCGTGTCCCAGCACTGCAGTCATCCGGTCCAATTGATCGACGGCCATAATCCGGTTGCCTTTCATAATGGAGCTCACCGTACCAGCGTTGAGTCCCGCCAGCCTTCCCAACTGGCTGAAGCTCAGAGCCTCGCGTTCGATAAAACTCTCCAGCTCGGTGCGAATCGTAGTTGCATGGTTCAAAGAAACCACCCCTTAGAAACGCTTCACAATGCCGAAATCCCCGCCGCAGCTTCGCTAGCATTTGATAATATATTCTAATATATTACAAATATAACCACGATTTCTGTCCAGGTCAATTCTTTTTTTTCGTTCTTCTTTTTTCTGCATAATGGTATATAATTCGCTATTTTTCGCGTGGAATTTAGCTATAAAAGCAAAAAAATCACAGCCGCAGCCGGCTGTGATCCGTATTTAAAACGTTTTTCCCTATTGCTTCAGCATCCACTTGAGCAGATCCGGCACGCTCGCCCATAAACGGGAGTGCATAATAACATATTCGATCGCTTCATTGAAATCACCCATTCCGACAAAATCAGGGAGGTTATGCGGCAGGCGCTTCACGCCCAGCAGATAATCGGGCACATGCTTGTTCACTCCCCGCGCCACGCGGTACAGCATTTTGAGCTGGGAGGTGATTCCGTTTTTCTTGTACTCCAGAATGATCCGGTCATAGGAAAAAGCGGCGGCGGCATCATCCTTGCCATACTTCTCCAGCACCTGCTCTGCCTGCTCCAACTGGTTGCTGTACAGGTACACAGCGGCGAGCAGGTAGCGAGCACCGGTATTGTCTTCCGTATTCAGCTCCAGGATATGCTCCAGAATCTGCGCGGCTTCTTCGGCATTCCCGCCGAACCAGCAGGATTCGGCATAGCTTTTACAAATCCGGATGTATGGGCGGGTCTCGTGAAGATCCCAGAAGTACCCTTTATTCCTCTCAAAAAACAATTCCCCCAGCTCACGTTCCCCTGCAGCAATTCCCGCCTTGAGATAAGCCCGCGCGTCATGTTCATTCTCCGATTCCTCAGCCAGGATAAGATAAGCATCCGAGCTGTCGGGATACATTTCCAGCGCTGTTTCCGCCAGCTGAATTCTCCGTTTCGAAGAAGTCGCTTCCATGGCCTTGTACAGCAGAGCCTGAGCCTTGTCCTTGGGCGTGCCCGGGCCGTTCAGCGTCAGAAGCTCGTCTGCCTCGCCGCCCATGCCGTACTCCTCGATATAGTTAAGCATTTCTTTTACCTTGCGTGAAATCGTAGCGGCCGTAACCTCATATTTGCCGGCAAGCTCAGCCTGCGAAATATTGAAGCCATATTCCTCGGACAGCAGATACTCAATAGCCGCACAGAATGAGCCTGTTTTCTTCACTGCAGGTCTGTTCTGGCGGGAATAGCCATTCCACAGCACCAGAGCTTCAAAGATCAGCTCCCGCTCATACTGGTTCCTCATGCTCTCGATAAGCTGCAAGGCCAGCTGCTCATGGGCCGGATGCTCCCAATTCATTTCACGCGACACCATCTTTTTCAGCTTGGTCAAGGTAAGCTTGCTCTCCGGCCGAATCGCAGCCTCCTGGTCCGGCAGCTTCATTTCCGGCAGAACGGCTGCCGTCTCTTGCGCGGCTGCCTCCTCCGTTGTTACCAGCCGCAATATGGATTCCACAACAGAATTTTCCTTATCCAGGCAGCATTTCTTATATTTTTTCCCGCTTCCGCATGGGCACAAGTCATTTCTTCCAACCTTACTCAAAAGTAATTCCCCCTTAAATCTGTAACAAACCATTGGCATGAGCGCATCGCTATTTAAGTATTAGAGATATCAAAGGACGGGGCCGTTTCTGCAAGAATCAGAAGAATAATTTATGGTGTGAAGCATATCAATTCTCATAATTTTAAAAAAGGCCTTTCCTGAAAGGAAAGACCCTCTATCTGTATATATCCGCACATTTTCCCCCGTACGAGTTGTATTATAGCACTTCTTCTATCACTTGTCAGTCCTTTTTTAGGACTAATAGCGTAAAAAATTGCTGTAATACAGTTCTTTGTCCTCAGACAAGTGCCTTCATGGCGATATCGCTGCGGCTGTGCATTCCGGGAAATGAAATTCTCGCCGCGGTGTCATAGGCCGCTGAACGCGCTTCGGCAATGCTTGCACCCATGCCGACAACCCCAAGCACCCGCCCGCCGTTCGTCACCCAGGTCCCGTCTTCAGCACGCGCGGTTCCGGCATGAAAAACCAGTTCATTTGAACTGTCTTCAAGACCGGAGATCGGCACTCCCTTGGGATACGGTCCGGGATAACCTTCAGAAGCCAAGACTACGCATACCGCCGCATCCCCGCTCCATTCGATGTCGATATCCGCCAGCCTGCCCTCGGTGACAGCGAGGAAAATCTCCAGCAGGTCGCTCTTCAGCCTCGGAAGAACGACCTGTGTCTCGGGATCGCCAAACCGGGCGTTGAATTCAATGGTCTTCGGCTTGCCGTCCGGCGAGATCATCAGTCCGGCAAACAATACGCCGCTGAATGGACGGCCTTCAGCCACCATCGCCCGGGCGGTTGGCTTAATTATGGTCTCCACTGCTTCCTGTACAATGTCATCGTCAATATGCGGCAGAGGCGAATAGGTGCCCATTCCGCCGGTGTTGGGTCCTTTGTCTCCGTCAAACACAGGCTTATGGTCCTGGGCAGCGGCCATCGGACGCACAGTCTCTCCATCGACAAAGGCGAGAATCGACATTTCCTGTCCGGCAAGAAACTCCTCGATGACAACCTGGGCGCCGGCTTCCCCGAATACCTTGGTCACCATGATATTCCGCAGGGCAAGCTCCGCTTCTTCGCGCGAATAGGCTACGGTTACACCCTTGCCTGCCGCCAGCCCGTCCGCCTTGATTACAATCGGCAGCCCCTGGCTGCGCAAATACGCCAGCGCCGCTTCATAATCGCTGAACTTCTCATAAGCTGCGGTAGGAATACTGTATTTATGCAGCAGGTCCTTCATAAAGGTCTTGCTGCCTTCAATTTCCGCCGCATTCCTGCGCGGGCCGAATACAGCAATATTATGCGCTTCAAACGCATCGACTATGCCTGCCGCCAGCGGATCATCCGGTCCGATGACGACATAGTCGATCTTCTTTTCTTCGGCAAATGCGGTCAGCTTATCGAATTCGAACACGCCGATCGGCACGCATTCCGCGAGCTGCGCAATCCCGGCGTTGCCGGGTGCACAGTAGATTTTACCGGCTTTGGAGCTGCGGGACAGGCTCCAGATAATTGCATGCTCCCGGCCACCGCCGCCTACAACTAAAATATCCATAGACATGAAGCCCTCCCAGCGTTCTAGTGTTTGAAATGGCGAACGCCGGTAAAGACCATGGCAATACCATATTCATTGGCGACCTTAATCGACTCTTCGTCCTTGATGGAGCCTCCCGGCTGAATAACCGCGGTAATTCCAGCCTTTGCCGCCATCTCCAGGGTATCCCCCATCGGGAAGAAGGCATCGGATGCCAGCACAGCGCCTTTGGACTTCTCTCCGGCCTGTTCAATGGCAATCTTGGCCGCACCGACACGGTTCATCTGTCCGGCACCCACCCCTACCGTCATATCATCCGCAGCCAGCACGATGGCGTTGGACTTCACATGCTTCACGACCTTCCAGCCGAACAGCAGCTGCTTCAATTCTTCCTCTGTAGGCTGGCGGTCTGTCACAACCTTCAGCTCTTCAGGATTGACGGAATGCACATCGCTCTCCTGTACCACCATGCCGCCTTCAATGGAGGTCACCACATAACTGGATTTGCGGGCAGCAGCAGTGCTGAGATTGCCGAGCTTGAGCAGACGGATATTCTTTTTCTTCGTGAGAATGTCCAGTGCTTCTTCTGAAAACCCCGGGGCCAGTACGATTTCCAGGAAAATATCCTTCAGCATATTCGCTGTATCCGCATCGATGATCCGGTTCGCGGCCACAATCCCGCCAAAGATAGAGGTCGGATCGGCGTTGTAGGCTTTTTGATAAGCCTCATATACACTTGCCCCTACGCCGACACCGCAAGGATTCATATGCTTAACTGCAACAACAGCCGGTTCTTCAAATTCCTTCACAATCTGCAGTGCCGCGTTGGCATCGTTGATGTTATTGTAGGACAGCTCTTTGCCGTGCAGCTGCTCTGCTGCCGTCAGGGTATCCTGCGCAGCCAGAGGCTTGCGGTAGAAGGCTGCTTTCTGGTGCGGATTCTCCCCGTAACGCAAATTCTGAATCTTCTCGTAAGTTACAGTATAGCGCTCCGGCAGCGGCTCGCCGGTAACGTTAGCCAGATAATCGGAAATCAGCGCATCATAAGCCGCCGTGTGGCGGAACACTTTTGCCGCAAGGCGTTTGCGGGTTTCCAGCGAAGTATCTCCGCCCGCCCGCACTTCTTCAAGCACAGCGGCATAATCGGCAGCATCTACAACCACACTGACAAAAGCATGATTCTTCGCGGCTGAACGCAGCATGGTGGGTCCGCCGATATCGATGTTTTCGATGGCTTCCTCATAAGACACATCCGGTTTGGCAATCGTCTCCGCGAACGGATACAAATTAACTACTACCAGATCAATATAGTCCAGACCCAGCTCCTGCATCTGCCGCGTATGCTCCTCGTTGTCACGAACCGCCAAAAGGCCGCTGTGTACGGCGGGATGCAGCGTTTTAACGCGTCCGTCCATAATTTCCGGGAACCCTGTCACATCGGAAATGCCGATGACCGGCACGCCTTCTTTGGCCAAAAGGCTGCTAGTGCCGCCTGTGGAGATGATTTCTACGCCCAATGCGGACAACTCGCGGCAAAAATCCACGATGCCCTGTTTGTCCGATACGCTGACCAGCGCTCTTTTGATACTCACTTTGATTAGTCCTCCTCTTGGATAAATCTGAATTAGTTTGCGGTGAAGCATTAATGCAGCTCTGCCATGGGAAGCTTCTCTCACAAGCTATAATGGAAATCCAGTTGAAACCTGCGCTGCTGACATGGGCTCCCAGGCAATCTCAAACCAAAAAACGCGGCTTCTCGACACTTCGTCATCCGCTTGTGCAATATTTCCCGAGAAATATCGGAACGGCATGGCATTGTCTGAGAAAGTCGATAAATCCTCCGTGCAGGCAGTATCCGTTGCAATATGGCGAATGGCACAGGCTCCTGTTCCGGCATCTTATGTTCAAAAACGATCGGCTCGGCTTCATCTGTCGGATGGAGTCATAAGCCTGCAGCGGTAAGCTGGATGTTGCTGTGCCCGGTGCAATTTAGGCTGTCCTGGCTTGCCGCTATGCGCGGATAATCGCCCTTCTGCCGTCCAGTTCGACTTTTCCCGCGGCAAGAGCAGCCACGACCGCAGGATACAGCTCGTATTCTACCCGGTGGATACGTTCTGCCAGCGATTCGGCGGTATCGCCAGCCTCCACCGCAAGACTCCGCTGGGCGATAACCGGCCCGGTATCCATGCCGCCATCGACAAAATGAACCGTCACCCCTGTCAGCTTTACGCCGTAATCCAGTGCCTGGCCAATGGCATCTTTCCCGGCAAAGGCCGGTAAAAGCGAAGGATGGATGTTAATGATCCGCCCGGCATAGGGTTCAAGCAGCACAGGGCTAATCAGCCGCATATATCCTGCGAGAACGATAAGTCCAATGTTCCTGCGCTGCAGTTCAGCTACAATTCCCGCTTCATAGAGCTCCCGGCTTGCGAAGTCCTTCGGCCTCAGCAGGAGGGAGGGAATACCCGCTGCCTCCGCGCGCCGGGCCACAGGCGCTTCCGGCCTGTCGGACACCAGCAGCTCGATGCGCCCACCGCCAAGCTGCCCTGCCCTCTCAGCCTCTGCCAGTGCAGCAAAATTACTGCCTTGCCCGGAGGCAAAAACAGCGATCCGGCTCCATTGCATCACACGTCAGCCCCCGTAAAGGTAACGATGCGTTCCCCTTCCGTGACAGTTCCAATCCGGTACGCTTCTTCGCCGCTCGCTTTCAGCAGCTCCAATGCACGTTCTCCATCTGCTGCAGCCACAACCAGCACCAGCCCCACCCCCATATTAAAGGTGGTGAACATATCGCGGTTGCTCACCTTGCCCCTCTTCTGCAGCAAATCGAAGATCGGCAGGACCGGCCAGGAGCCGTAGTTAATTTCCACGTTCACACCGTCCGGCAGCACACGCGGAATGTTCTCAATGAACCCGCCTCCGGTAATATGCGCCATGCCTTTGACCGGCAGCTGCTCCAGCAGCGCCAGCAGCGGCTTCACATAGATTTTTGTGGGTGCCAGCAGCACATCCGCAAGCGGAGCACCCAGCTCGGGAACCACATCGTTCAGTTCATAGCCGTCCTTCTCCAGCAGAAGCTTACGCACCAGCGAGAATCCGTTGCTGTGTACGCCGCTGGAAGCCAGGCCAATTACGGTATCTCCCGGCGCAATATCCGCACCGGTTACCAGCTTGGCTTTGTCGGCCACACCTACCGTGAAGCCGGCGATATCATATTCGCCCGCCGAATACATGCCCGGCATCTCCGCCGTTTCGCCGCCGATCAGCGCACAGCCTGCCTGGTGGCAGCCTTCGGCGATTCCGGCAACAATTGCCTCAATCTTCTCCGGCACAACCTTGTCGCAGGCCAGATAGTCGAGGAAGAATAACGGCTCGGCACCCTGCACCACAATATCATTCACACACATAGCGACAGCGTCGATGCCAATCGTGTCGTGGCGGTCGGCCGCGAAAGCGATTTTGAGCTTCGTGCCCACGCCGTCGGTACCCGATACGAGCACCGGCTCTTCATACTTGTCTTTATTGAGACCGAAGAGCGCACCAAAGCCGCCCAGCTCTGTCATCACTTCCGGACGGTATGTGCGCTTCACATGCTTTTTCATGCGTTCTACCGCTTCATTGCCAGCCGCAATATCCACTCCGGCATTTTTATAAGCTTCCGACACTTTTGGACACCTCATTTAAATTAGTTTAGAGCGCGTAGTCGGGGCGGCAGGGATTTGATTGGTGGTTATATTCATGATTACAAGGAATGTTTGGACTTCCGGTCGCTGTTATGTTTGGATTTCCTTGATTTGAACCGCTGCGGCGGCAGAAATCCAAACATAAAGGCGAACGCTATCGCTCCTACAGTTCCAAACTTCCTCTCCATCACTCCAACCACCGGATTCAAACCCCGCCGCAAGCCGATTTAACGCGCCTTGCACGGAGGCAGTCAGTCTGCGCTTTTGGCGAAGCCAAGCGCCTCCTTTAGCGAGAGCACCCCCGCTTTTGCGGAGCAAACAGGCCAGGGGGCTCCTGCTTTTCGCGCACGGGCGAAGCCGTGCGCCCCCTTTAGCGAGAGCACCCCCGCTTTTGCGGAGCAAACAGGCCAGGGGCTCCTGCTTTTCGCGCACGGGGCGAAGCCGTGCGCTCCCTTTTGCGAGAGCACCCCCGCTTTTGCGGAGCAAACAGGCCAGGGGCTCCTGCTTTTCGCGCACGGGGCAAAGCCGTGCGCCCCCTTTTGCGAGAGCACCCCCGCTTTTGCGGAGCAAACAGGCCGGGGCTCCTGCTTTTCGCGCACGGGGCGAAGCCGTGCGCCCCCTTTAGCGAGAGCACCCCCGCTTTTGCGGAGCAAACAGGCCGGGGGGCTCCTGCTTTTCGCGCACGGGGCGAAGCCGTGCGCTTCCGGTGCGCCGTAAAGCGTGTCCGCAGGACAAAGCGGGCACCCGCACCCACGCAATCTTAGAAAGTTAAAAGCAAACTCCTACCGCCAAGCTTTCGGGTGGCCGGAGGGCAGCGCCCTTCGGAATCCCCCTTTGCAAGGGGGACTTAGGGGGATGTCAACACGAACACCCGTCCTTCTCTTCCCCGCCGAAATCCACCTGCGTCGGATAATCGTTATCGAAGCAGGAGAGGCACAGACCACCCTTGTAATCACCGCTGTTATAGCCGCTGATCGAATGGATCAGGCCTTCCGGCGAGAGGAACGCCAGCGAATCGGCGTTGATCTCCTCGCACATTTCTTCAATGGTCTTGTAGGAAGCAATCAGCTCGCGGCGGTCCGGTGTGTCGATACCGTAGAAGCAAGGGTTCTTGAACGGCGGCGAGGTGATCCGCACATGCACCTCGGTCGCTCCGGCTTCGCGCAGCAGATTGACGATCCGCCGCGAGGTCGTTCCGCGCACGATGGAATCGTCAATCATGACCACGCGCTGTCCTTCAACGACGCGGCGCACCGCGCTGAGCTTCATCTTCACGCCCTGCTCGCGCAGCTCCTGGCTCGGCTGAATGAAAGTCCGGCCGGTGTATTTGTTCTTGATCAGGCCAAGCTCATAGGGGATGCCGGTCTGCTCGGCGTAGCCGATGGCCGCCGAGATACTGGAATCCGGGACGCCGGTTACGATATCGGCGTCAACGAAGGCTTCCAGCGCCATGCGGCTGCCCATCCGCTTGCGGGCGGAGTGCAGGTTGGAGCCGTTCAGATCGCTGTCCGGCCGGGCAAAATAGATATATTCCATCGCACACAGCGCCTTGCGCTGCGGCTCGGCAAAATGGTCTTCCAGGAAGCCGTTCTGGTCAAGCACCAGCAGCTCGCCCGGTTCAATGTCACGGACGAACTTGGCGCCGATGACTTCCAGCGCACAGGATTCCGAAGCGAATACGTAGGCTTCGCCTACACGTCCCATAACCAGCGGGCGCAGGCCATGCGGGTCGGAAGCTACGATCAGCTTGTCATTGGTCATCAGCAGAAAGGCGAAGCCGCCCACCAGCTGCTGCAGCGCATCCTTGGTCGCTTCGACAAAATCCTTCTGCGAACGCGCAATCAGATGTGCCAGCACTTCCGTGTCGCTTGTGGTCTGGAAGATGGAACCGCCTTGCTCCAGCTGCTTGCGGATCAGGGGCTCATTGACTATATTCCCGTTGGTGGCAATCGCCAGATCCCCGTCGCGGTATTTGAAGACCAGCGGCTGCGCGTTGGTCAGCCTGCTGTCGCCGCTGGTGGAATAGCGTACATGGCCAATGGACATGTTGCCGATCAGTGAGGCGATTTTGTCTTTGTCGAACACTTCTTTGACCAACCCCATGCCGCGGTGGTAGTTGAAATCGCGCCCGTCTGCCACGCAAATGCCCGCGCTCTCTTCTCCACGGTGCTGCAGGGCGTGCAGGCCGTAATATGACATGGAAGCGGCTTCCGGGTGTCCGAAGACCCCAAAGACGCCGCATTCTTCTTTCAGCGTATCAAAAATATCTCCCGAGCCCGTTCCTTCATTGTAAAAGTCGCCGGTCCACAGGATAGGGGTCTCCTGCTCGTTCCCGGTCTTTATTTCATAAGACATGGAATAGCATCCTCCCAAGTGGTTTTTAATGCAGCTACAGCTTCGTCCAGTAAGGATGTGCCATCCAGGGATACACGCAGCCTGTCTCCGCCCACAGTTCCGATGATTTCTACCGGCACGCCGTAAGCGGCAACCGCCGCTTTCAGCTCTTCCGCATGTTCAGGCGCCGATGTCAATACGATACGGGACTGGCTCTCGCTGAACAACGCCACATCCGGGCGCAGTCCGCCTGCGGACAGCTCCACATTCGCACCGATGGAGCCGCTGATACAGCTCTCTGCCAGCGCTGCCGCCAAGCCGCCTTCAGAGAGGTCATGCGCCGAGCGGACCAAACCGTCGCGAATTGTGCCAAGCACGGCATCCAGCAGCTTCTGCTCTGCAGCCAGATCAAGCGCCGGCGGACGCCCTTCCGTCAGTCCGTGGACGGCATATTGGAATTCACTGCCGCCAAGCTCCGCTTTGGTTACACCCAGCAGCAGAATGGCGTCGCCCTCCTG
Source organism: Paenibacillus sp. S150 (assembly GCF_019352175.1). GTDB lineage: Bacteria > Bacillota > Bacilli > Paenibacillales > Paenibacillaceae > Paenibacillus_AQ. The sequence goes on along the minus strand of NZ_JACBYI010000009.1, from coordinate 13,597 downwards.
CTTGAAGGCCTGTGTTGTAATGTGATCGGTATCCTCGACCAGTCCGACCATGCCGACAACCGGTGTCGGGTAGATCGCTCCGGATGCATTTTCATTGTACAGGCTGACATTTCCGCCGATAACCGGCGTGTCCAGGACACGGCAGGCTTCAGCCATTCCTTCTACCGCACGTTCCATTTGCCAGAAAATCTCCGGCTTCTCCGGACTGCCGAAGTTCAGGTTGTCCGTAATCGCCAGCGGCTTCGCCCCGGAGCAAACAATGTTGCGGGCGGCTTCACTGACAGCGATGCGTCCGCCGACTTCAGGGTCCAGATAGACATAACGTCCGTTGCAGTCCGTGGTCATGGCCAGGCCCTTGCGTGTGCCGTGAATGGTTACCACAGCAGCATCAGAACCGGGACGAACCGCCGTGCTGGTCCGCACCATGTAGTCATATTGGTTATATACCCAAGCTTTGCTTGCAACGGTTGGCGAAGCCAGCACGGTATGCAGCGCACCGCCCAGATCGGTCACTTCCTCATAACGCAGTGTGTCAACCGATGCGTTCTCTTCATAGTAAGCCGGAACTGCGGATGGTTTTTTATAGATCGGACATTCGTCAACAAGAGCTGTTACCGGCATGTCTCCGACAACCTCGCCGTGATGGAACAGCTTCAGACGGCCGTCATCCGTTACCTTCCCCACTTTGCGGCAAATGACGCCCCAGCGGTCAAAAATCTCCTGCGCCTGCGCCTCATCCTTGGGTTCAACGACAAACAGCATCCGCTCTTGCGATTCGGACAGCATCATTTCGTAAGGTGTCATGCCGTCTTCGCGCTGTGGCACCTGGTCCAGATACAGCTCCAGCCCGTTGCCCGCTTTACTTGCCATTTCGGCACTGGAGCAGGTCAGCCCGGCTGCGCCCATATCCTGAATGCCAAGCACGATGCCGCTGTCGATCAGCTCCAGGCAGGATTCCATAACCAGCTTTTCCATAAACGGATCGCCGACCTGCACCGCGGTTTTCTTGGCTTCCGATTCCTCACTCAGCTCTACGGAAGCGAAGGTTGCGCCGTGAATCCCGTCGCGTCCGGTAGGAGGACCTACATAGAACACGGGATTGCCTACGCCTTTGGCGACACCGCGCTGGATTTTGTCATGATCAATAAGGCCGACGCACATGGCATTGACCAGCGGATTGCCGTCATAGCTGTCGTCGAACATAATTTCGCCGCCCACTGTCGGAATCCCGATACAGTTGCCGTAGCCTGCAATACCGGAGACGACATGCTCGAACAGATATTTGACCCGGTCGCTTTCAAGCTTCCCGAAACGCAGGGAGTTCAGCAGCGCCACCGGTCTTGCTCCCATGGAGAAGATATCACGGATAATTCCGCCCACTCCGGTAGCTGCGCCTTGATAAGGCTCTACCGCCGAAGGATGGTTGTGGCTTTCGATTTTGAATACAACCGCCTGGTTGTCGCCGATGTCTACAATCCCGGCGCCTTCGCCCGGTCCCATCAGCACGCGCGGTCCGCTTGTAGGGAAACGGCCCAGCAGCGGCTTGGAATTCTTGTACGCGCAGTGCTCGGACCACATGACGCTGAAGACGCCGATTTCCGTATAGTTTGGCTTACGGCCCATGAAAGAAGTGATGAGCTCATATTCGCTGTCCGACACACCGAATTGGCTGTAGATTTTCTGCTCCGCGATTTGCTCTGCGGTCGGCTCCTTAGCGGATACTTGCTGCGTCATAACGATCCCTCCATGTCTTGAGAATGGATGTGAACATCCGTTTGCCGTCTTCCGAGCCAAGCAGGCTGTCCGCCGCCCGTTCCGGGTGGGGCATCATGCCAACCACGTTGCCCGCTTTGTTGCTCACGCCTGCAATATCGGCTACCGAGCCGTTAGGGTTGTCTGTGTATGTGAATACGATCTGATGGTTGGCCCGGAGCGATGCCAAAGTCTCCTCATCGCAATAATAGTTGCCTTCACCGTGCGCGATGGGAATGACAATTTCTTCATCCTTCACATAATTAACAGTAAAAGGCGTATTGTTATTAACGACCTTAAGCACCGTGTCGTGACAGCGGAATTTCATTGAACTATTGCGAAGCAGCGCCCCCGGCAGAAGCCCGGCTTCGGTCAGGATTTGGAATCCGTTGCAGATGCCGAGCACGAATTTGCCCTGCTCCGCAGCCTTGGCTACTTCAGCCATAACCGGAGCGAACCGGGAAATTGCGCCGCAGCGCAGATAATCGCCATAAGAGAAGCCGCCCGGCACGAGAATGCAGTCATAGGCAGACAGATCTGTCGCCGTATGCCACACATAATCCACTGGTTCACCAAGGCTGTCTTCCACCGCTTTGTAGCAGTCAATGTCACAATTGGAGCCTGGAAAGACAAGTACAGCAAATTTCATGACTTTTAGTCCTCCAATTCGTAGCGGTAATCCTCGATCACCGTGTTGGCCAGCAGCTTTTCGCACATTTCCTTCAGACGTCCTTCCGCCTCGGCGCGGTTGTCGGTATCGAGGGTCAACTCCATATATTTGCCGATACGCAAGCTCTCCACTTCCTGAAAACCTACGGAATGCAGCGCCCCTTGCACGGCTACACCTTGGGGATCGAGCACACTCTTTTTGATGGTGACATAGACTGTCGCTTTTAACATACGCTTGTAGTTCCTCCTAAAATTTAATGAGCTTGGCCTGGCGGTTAATAATGATTGCTTGCCATCTATAAAGACTTGCCGGTAAGGCGATGATAAATATCCAGATAACGGCGGGTGGTTTCTTCTACGACTTCCAGCGGCAGCGGGTCCGGAGTGCTGTTCTTGTCCCAGGAGGATGCGGAAAGATACGCCCGGACCGGCTCCTTGTCCATACTGTCAATCTCAATATCCAGTGCGTACTTATCCCTGGCCCAGAAGCGCGAAGCATCCGGTGTGAAAATCTCATCAATGAGGATAACCTTGCCGTCCAGCAGGCCGAACTCGAATTTGCAATCCGCGAGAATGATTCCATGCTCCTCACAATACTCTCTGGCAAAAGCGAACAGCTTCAGGCTCTTCTCCTTAAGCTCCAGCGCCAGCTCCGCACCAATCAGCTCCTGCATCTTCTCAAAAGGGATATCCTCGTCGTGTCCGACATCGTTTTTGGCCGCAGGGGTGAAAATCGGCTGGGCAAGCACTGCGTTTTTGCGCAAGTAAGCGGGAAGCTCGATTCCGTTGACCTTGCCGGTCTCCTGATACTGCCGCCAGCCTCCGCCGGTAATGCACCCGCGCACTACGCATTCAATGTCAATGCGCTCCGCTTTGCGGACAACCATAATGCGGTTCTTGAGCGCTTCCCGGTCCTTCACGGCCTCTCCAAGCTGGTCCACATCGATATGCACGACATGGTTCTCCATAAGCTCCTTGGTTTTGCCGAACCAGAATGCGCTGAGCCGGTTGAGCACATTGCCCTTCTCCGGCACCGCCGGGTCAAGCACATAATCGAACGCGGAGATCCGGTCCGTAACGACGATCAGCGCCTGTTCCCCCAGATCGTACAGTTCGCGAACCTTTCCTTTGTAGAGCAGCGGTGCATTTACGAGATCCACAGCCGTGGATACGGCAGGATGTGTCATGACCTTTCCTCCCTTTAACTAATGATCTTGCGTATATACTTACCTTTTATTAAATAAGCTCCAGCTTGCGGAAGATAGTGTCCACATGCTTGAGGTGCCATGACGGATTGAACGCATCCGCAATCTCTTCCGGGCTGAGCACAGCGGTGATCTCCGGTGTAGCTTCAACGATATCGCGGAACTGGGTCTGCTCCTCCCAGGCCTGCATCGCACGGGGCTGCACGGTATCGTACGCCTGCTCGCGGCTGAAGCCTTTGTCGATCAGCTTCGTCAGGATGCGGCCGGAGAACGGCACGCCGAAGGTGCGGTTCATGTTGCGCTTCATATTTTCCGGGAACACGGTCAGGTTCTTCACAATGTTGCCGAAGCGGTTCAGCATATAGTTCAGCAGCATAGTCGCATCGGGCAGGATAATCCGTTCCACGGAGGAATGCGAGATATCGCGTTCATGCCACAGCGGAACGTTCTCGTAAGCAGTAACCATATGGCCGCGAATCACGCGGGAGAGACCGGAGATATTCTCACAGCCGATAGGATTGCGTTTATGCGGCATTGCCGACGAGCCCTTTTGTCCCTTGGCAAAGGCTTCCTCCACCTCGCGGATTTCACTCTTTTGCAGCGCGCGGATCTCTGTGGCGAACTTGTCCAGGGAAGTGGCGACCAGCGCCAGCGCAGCCATATATTCCGCGTGGCGGTCACGCTGCAGCGTCTGTGTGGAAATCGGCGCGGGACTCGTGCCCAGCTTGCGGCAGACGAATTCTTCGACGAACGGGTCGATATTGGCGTAGGTGCCGACTGCGCCGGAGATTTTGCCAAACTGCACGCCGTTTGCGGCATGGCGGAACCGCTCCAGGTTGCGCTTCATCTCCTCGTACCAGAGCGCCATTTTGAGTCCAAAGGTGGTTGGCTCGGCATGTACGCCATGGGTGCGTCCCATCATCGGTGTGTCCTTGTAGGCTAAGGCCTTGTCTTTGAGAATTCCGATGAAATTAATGATGTCCTTCTCCAGGATCTCGTTGGCCTGGCGAAGCAGATAACCAAGCGCCGTATCGACAACGTCCGTGGAGGTGAGTCCGTAGTGCACCCATTTGCGCTCCGCCCCCAGGCTCTCTGACACCGCACGGGTAAAAGCAATGACGTCATGGCGCGTTTCCAGCTCAATCTCATTAATGCGGACGATGTCGAATTTGGCATCCTTCCGCAGCTTCGCGGCATCCTCATGCGGGATCACTCCCAGCTCGGCCCAAGCCTCGCAGGCGCAAATCTCCACTTCCAGCCACGCGTTGAATTTATTTTCTTCGGTCCAAATGGCCCGCATTTCAGGTCTGCTGTAACGTTCAATCATATCTGGTCAGTTCCTCCAAAGGTTAGTTTGCTCCACCCAGGACAGCCCGTCGCCGGTATCCTTGCAGAGCAGGTTGATGTGGCCCATTTTGCGGCCGGTTTTGCTCTCAGTCTTGCCATATATATGAAGCTTGGGTGCTACACCAAGCCGGTTTGCTTCTTCATCCGTGGTGCTGGCTGCCCGAATGGCCCCGTCCAGATGCTGGCCGAGCACATTTACCATAACTACGGGAGTCAGCAGCGCAGTGTCGCCCAGCGGCAGATTGCAGATGGCACGCACATGCTGCTCAAACTGCGAGGTTATGCAGGCATCCATCGTATAATGCCCGGAATTATGCGGGCGCGGCGCCAGCTCATTCACGAACAGCTCGCCCGCTTCGGTTACGAACATCTCCACCGCCAGCAGTCCGACGGCGTTCATCCCGGTGACAATCCGCTCAGCCAGCTCGCAGGCCCGCCGCTGAATCTGCTCCGGCACCCTGGCAGGCACGATGGACAGGTGCAGGATGTTGTTCACGTGGATGTTCTCCGAGGGCGGGAAGCTCTTGACCTCGCCGGAGGCGCTGCGGGCGGCAACCACAGAAATTTCGCACTTGAAGGCGACAAATTTCTCCAGCACCAGCTCCGGCAGCGCGGCTCTCTCTGAAGCGCCGGGCGCTACCTGCCGGAAGGCGGCTTCCAGCTCTTCCGCCCGGCGGATGACGGCTTGTCCCTTGCCGTCATATCCCCCTGTGGCTGTCTTCAGCACACAGGGCAGGCCCAGGTCGGCAGCCGCGGCCGTAAGCTCCGCCAGGCTGCCGACCTTGCGGTACGGGGCCACGGCGACGCCCGCCGCCTCGATGGCGGCCTTCTCGCGCAGCCGGTGCTGCGTCGTATACAGCAGCCCGCTGCCTTGCGGCACGTACGATTCATTCGTCAGCAGCGCGGCTACACCCGCGTCGACGTTCTCGAACTCGTACGTGATGACGTCCGCGCGCTGCGCCAGCTCACGCGCCGCGTCCCGGTCGTCATACGCCGCTGTAATCTGCGGCGTTACTTGCCCGCAGGGCGCATCCGGCGCAGGGTCCAGCGCCACGAAGCGGTAGCCCATGGCGCTGCCGGCCAGCGCCATCATGCGCCCGAGCTGCCCGCCGCCGAGCACGCCGATTGTCGCGCCGGGCAGCAGCGTCCGGGGCGTGTCCGCCCCCGGTGCGGCGATGTCCTCCGAAGCGGCGGCAGCCGTCTTCGGAATCCCCTCAGCCCGCAGCGGCTCCCGGCCTCCTTCCCCCGTAACCTCAGCAGCCCCAGCTTTCAGCTTCTCCGGTTGGGGTCCCCGTCCGTCCGTCATCAAGGCTTCCGGCTGAGTCTCCAGCCTCTCCGCCTTCAGCTTCTCTGAGCTCATAGGCTGTCGCTGCTTTCCAGCACTTCGCGCTGAATGGCGTCGCGCCGCCGCTGCGCCCGGCTCTGCACCTCAGGGTCGAACGCGCCGATGATCTGCGCGGCGAGAAGCCCTGCATTGGTAGCTCCGGCCCGGCCAATGGCTACTGTCGCCACCGGAATGCCGCCCGGCATCTGCACGATGGAGAGCAGCGAATCCAGTCCGTTCAGCGCCTTCGACTGCACCGGTACACCAATGACAGGCAGCAGCGTCTTCGCCGCCACCATGCCCGGCAGATGCGCCGCCCCTCCCGCTCCGGCGATAATCACGCGCAGACCCCGGCCCGCCGCTTCCTCCGCATAGCGGAACATGAGATCCGGTGTGCGGTGCGCCGAGATCACCTTTTTCTCATACGCTACGCCCAGCTCCTCAAGCACCACACAAGCATGCTCCATCGTTTCCCAATCTGATTTGCTGCCCATGATGACACCAACCTGCACAGACATGATTCAACCTACCTTCCATTCCCTGATTTACGGACTCGAGCTGCTATAAGTTTGTCCTATTTCACTTTAGTTTTCCATAATTCCGAAAAAAAAAGCCCGGATTCCAGACGCATTTTGCTGCGGGTGGACCCAGACTACTTCAGGAATTAGGAGAGCTGCCCGTCTTCACCGCTCCAGCGGCATGCAACAGGGACAAGCACACAGCTCGCCGCCCCGGACCCGGGGCGGCGCTGGCGGCTGTTCTAGTCATCCTATTTCCTCGTAGTCCGGCAATTTACGGTTACCGGGTAGAAACTTCCGGGCCTTATCCCCGGCTTTATACGAGTTCTTCATAGGTTCATCTTAACAATGGCCTACACTTCATGTCAACTTAAACACGAACATTGTCAAATATGATAGTTGAAATGTTCGCTTTTGGGCACATTTGAATTCCCTGCTCCGCCTGATATCCGGCAGTCTATAAGAAAAAAGGGGAACGCAGCAGCGCTCCTCCGGGCAAATGTATTATTTAACGACCAGTACCGGAATGCGCGCGCTCTGAACCACATTGTGGCTTACACTGCCCAGAACAAACTCACGGATTCCGCCGAGCCCGCGGCTGCCGATAACGATCACATCCGCACCATGCTCCTTGGCGTAATTCAAGATTACTTCAGCAGGCGAGCCCTGCAGCAGTTCAACCGTCGCGTTCAATCCTTCCGCTTCCAGACGGCTTTTTACTTCGTCGGTGGTCTGCACCGCCAGATCGTAATAATCCTTGTTCACCGAAGCCGGCAGAGGCGCGAGAGCTTCCCCGATGAAAAACCGCGGGAATTCAAAAGCGTGTACGACGTAAAGGGATGAGCCCGGAGTTACCTTAGCCAGTTCGATCGCGCGCTCCAATGCCTGATTGGAAGCCTTGGAACCGTCATAGGCCAGCAAAATTTTAGAGAATAACATGTACGCCACCTCTTCTTCTGTTTTGTTTATCCCAAAAAGTAACCATACAGCAAGATGTTCAGCAGCAGCAAGAGCGGAATTCCGATCCGGAAGGAAGTATGCCTGGTCTTGTGGCGCTTGCGGTACATGGCAATGAGCACACCCAGCGCTCCGCCCATGAACGCCAGCAGAAACAATGTTTTTTCCGGTACCCGGTCCCGTCTTTTACGGGCTTTGTTCTTGTCCTCGGACATCACCACATACCCGATGATATTAATCAGTGCGAACCACAGCAGTACTACCTGGACCATCCTTCCCGGCGCCTCCTCCCACTCATCCTATCTACTATATATTATATTACCCTTTTGGACAAAAAACCAATAATCCTAACATCACCTGCCAAGTATCCGCCCGGCTCTTTTCCCTCTTCCGCCGGATTCACCCCTGTCTCTAATCCATACCCAGGACAATACCGCCGCTAGCGCTGCCGCTATTCCTCCCAGCCAGAATCCTCCCTTCAAGCCGTAGGCCGAACTCATCCAGCCCGCCACAAAAGGCCCTCCCGACATGCCGATAGCGTATACCGCCTGGTAGAAGCCCATCGCTGTTGCCCGTTTAAACGGAGCCACCCCGGAGACTGATTTGCCCAGCAGCAAAGGGAAAATCAGCCCTTGCATAAAGCCATTGCCCGCCTGGGTCGCGCATAGAGCCGCAAGTGTCGGCATTGAAGGAATCAGCAGTGTGAACAGCGCACTTCCGGCAAAACCAAACAGCAAGGTTCCCCGGTCTCCCAGCAGCCTGCCGAACCACCGGGAACCGTATAATGTCGCTGCCGCATGAGGCAGCATGAATGCGAGAGTCAGCCAGCCGAGGCTTTCCTTGCTCGCTCCGATATCAAGCGCCTGATTCGGGGTATAACCGAACATTGTAATGAACAGCACACAATGCGCCAGCACCGATAAAAGCGAAACTTTAACCAGCAGCGGTTCTTTGACTACTTTTGCCAGGTCTCTGATTCGGATCGCACTCCCGCGCTTCTCCTGCCGATGCTCCGGCAAGCGGAGCACAAGCAGCAAAGCTGCAGCCGCCACAGCTCCACCGATAACAAACGGGGCATTCCAGCCCCAGTGGTCTGCTATATAGCCGCTGATCATCATGCTCGTCAGCTGAGCGATCACCGTTGTAAACTGCAGCATGCCCATGGCTTTGCCGGCTTCTTCTTTGGGAAAATACCCGGCGAACATCACCGAATAGACCACCCAGGCCGAAGCTGCAATTCCGGACACTGCCCGTGCAGCCAACGCCCAGCCAGGGTGCGCACCGGCCAGGAACAGCAGGCAGCTAGTGCCGCTAGCGATCATCCCCAGATAGATAAACGGCCGTTGCCGATTCATCACATCCGATACAATGCCGATTGGCAGCCGGAACAGTATCTGCATCAGCCCGTATACCCCAAGCACTGCGCCGACCATGATATAGGAAGCTCCAAGATGCTCCACATACGGCGAGAGTACCGGAACATAGATGTAAGAAGAGAACCAGAACATAAAAACTATTATTAAAAAGTAAAACCGGCTTCCGCCCCAGCTTTGCCGGACCTCCACTGCTTGTGGTCCCTTACTTTTCTGCTGAACCATTGCCACACTATCACCCGCTCATTCCTATTTTTCCGCAAACGCTGCCTTTCCAGCTTCACAGCCTTAAGTAAAGCATATTTACAGTTTGTTGGACAGTCCTGAAACATTTCTCCTGAGCCTGCGGCACAGAATTTCGTGTCAGGAAACGTAACAGCCTCTTCAAGCAATGTTGTTTTCTCTCCAATACTATTTTCTCTCAAAATAAAGACTGCCGAACATTTTCGGCAGTCTTTATCACATCCCAAGTCAGACCTTTCTCTGCTGCTGCTGCTGCAGCTCAGGCCGCTTGCTCCCCTTATTTCCCCTTTTCCTTAGCTTCCATCGCTGCTTTGAGCAGCTCGCCCAAGTTAGAGCCCACACTTTCGGGTTTGCTGTACTGCTGCACCAGCTTCTGCTGCTCGCGCTTATTGATATGCTTGTGGTCCTTATCCATTGTTTCTGTAATCCCGCAGCCAAGACACTGGACATAGCGCCCGGCCTTACCCTCTTTAAGCTCCATCTTCTTATGGCACTGCGGACAGCGGCGGTTCGATAACTGCTTCTCACCCGCCCGGGTATAACCGCAAGCATCTGCCGGACAGACCAGAAGCTTGCCGCGTTTGGTCTTCTTCTCCAGCATCCGCGTTCCGCAATTCGGACAATGGCTGCTGGAAACGTTATGCGGCTTGTATTCCGCACCGCTGTTCTTCACACCAGCCACGAGCTCCCGGGCCATGCTGCGGATGCCCTCCAAAAAAGGCTCAGGTCTTCCCTGTCCGCGGGCAATCTTCTCCAATTCGCCCTCCCAGCGTGCCGTCAGCTCTGGTGTGCGCAGTTGCCCAGCCACCAGCGCAATCAGCTGCTTGCCCTTTCCTGTAGGATGCAGCAGATTGCCCTGGCGTTCAATGGTATCCGAGCTGACCAGCTTCTCGATAATGTCGGCACGGGTAGCCGGCGTTCCCAGCCCGTGCTTCTCCATCTGTGTCAGCAGTGAAGCTTCATTGTAGCGCTTTGGCGGCTGTGTCCGGCCTGGACGGATCAGACAGCGCTGGATGGTAACTGGGTCACCTTCATGCAGCTCCGGCAGCTTCACACTGCTTGCCGCAGGTTCATCTGCGGCATTCTCGTCTTCGTCATCGCTGCTCATATCTCCGCCGTACACCTCGCGCCAGCCCGCTTCCTTTACCGTCGTTCCTTTGACATGGAAGCTCTCTCCCTCCACGCTTACCGTCACAGCTACTGCGTCGTAACGCGCCGGAGGATAGAACAGGCTGATAAACCGCCGGACAATCAGATCATAGAGCTTGCGCTCCTCCGCACCCAGCAAATTGAGCAGCACGGTCTGCTCTGTAGGAATAATCGCGTGGTGGTCACTTACCTTGCTGTCGTCCACAATCCGCTTGCTGGTCGGCAGAGGCTTCCTCAGCAGCGGTCTTGTTAGTGCAGCGTAAGGCCCAACAGCCACGCTGTCCAGCCTTTCTTTTAGCGTACCCGTCATATCCGAAGTCAGATGCCGGCTGTCCGTACGCGGATAAGTCACCAGCTTGTGCTGCTCATACAGCCGTTGAAGCACACTGGAGGTTTGCTTAGCCGAGAATCCGAACTTGCGGTTGGCATCACGCTGGAGCTCAGTGAGATCATAGGCCAGGGGGTGCGGTTCGCTCTTCTCGCTTTTTTGCACCTTGGTAATCCGTCCGCTGCGTCCGGTAAGCTTCTCTTTCAACACTGCCGTTTTATCCCGGTCAAAAATACGCCCATCCCCGCCCTGCGCCCGCCAGCCCGCCTGAAAGCTGCCAAAATCAGCCGTAAGCTGATCATACTCCTGGGAGCGGAAGCCGGTAATTTCACTTTCACGGTCCATAATCATGCCCAGCGTCGGTGTCTGCACCCTCCCTGCCGAGAGCGGAGCGCCGAACCTGCAGGTCAGTGCCCGCGTCACGTTAAGCCCGATCATCCAATCTGCCTCAGCCCGGCAGCGGGCCGATTCATACAGCCGGTCAAAATCCCGCCCCGGCCGGAGCGAAGCGAACCCTTCCTTAATCGCTTTATCCGTCTGCGAAGAGATCCACAAGCGCCGGAACGGCTTCTTCCATCCAGCCATATTCATGATCCAGCGCGCCAGCAGCTCGCCCTCACGCGCAGCATCTGTGGCAACAATCAGTTCCTCAATATCCTGCCGTTTCATAAGCTGCTGCACCGCCTTGTACTGCTGGCTCGTCTCCCGCAGCACCTTCAGCTTGGCCTTCTCCGGCAAAATTGGCAAATCCTCCAATGCCCAGCTGGCATATTTATTATTATAGTCCTCCGGCTCCGCCAGGCCCACCAAATGTCCCAAAGCCCAGGTAACCACATATCTCGGTCCTTCAATATAGCTCTTCTGTTTGTTTGCACAGCCCATGACCCGCGCAATCTCACGCGCAACCGACGGTTTTTCCGCAAGTACCAATACCTTCATAGCTCTCTCCATTCCCTATCCTTTATTACAAATCTTCAAAACTCCAGGCATGCGGTAAAGAGCAATTTATCCCCTGCTGCACCCTGGACAAATATTCCTTCGGCGATTGAAGCTGATCGCTGGATCTGAATTTCCTCTCCGAACCTCGCTTCTTGTACATAAGTAATCCGGAAACGCTTCAGCTCCCTGACTCCCCATTCCTCCAAAGAAAGAGCATCGCAGCAGATCTCTCCATACCGCGCATTATTTAAATGATAGTTGCTGTCCAGACCACAGAACCGGACCTGGTAATTATACGCGTTCTGGAGGCTTATATGATCTGAAATTGTTACCTTATCAGGCATTGCGCCGACAGAGTCACCCTCATAGTGAATCACAGGCACCGGAAGTGCAGTAGGCCGTAATATTTTCCGCTTCTCAATATCCACCAGCGCCCAGATGGAACGCGCTACAGCTACCTCTTCATGATTAATATCATAAATACGGTAATCCCGCTGCCATAACGCCCCTTTGGTTCCTTTACTCCATGTTTGAACTGTCAGCTGATCACTAAGCCTTGGCATCCGCCGTATTTCAAGCTCCAGGGTAATCAGCATCCAGCCCATTCCAGCCCCCCGCATCTGCTCCAGACTCAAACCAAGTGCATTGACCGCGGCATCCGCTGTACGCTGCATGATTTCCAGAATGAACGAGAGCTTGCCTTGAGATCGGTAATCCGTATCACTTGACTGGACAACAAACTGCTCTGTCCACAGAAGATTAGGTATATTATCCACTACGTTATCCCCTTTGCAACATAAGAAAACTAATTTCAGAAAAAAAGAGCCTATGTATCCACATCTATTCTACACTATCCACCTAAACTGGGGAGTACTTCGGGACCTATGTGCAATAAAAATCCTCATCCACATGTGGATAAGGATTTGTGCAGCCTTTCTCATCGCATATTCTATCCACAACCCGTAGTCCGTGGACACTTCCACCAAAACAAGAACAAAACGGCTATACCGTCCTTAACTGGACAGTGCAGCTGTTTGGGATTTCAGGTGTAAGACGGCCTGCTGAAACCACCCGGCGGGAAGCCCAAGTGGAAAAAGTGAACTTAATTCTCCCTGCATCCCCTTTTTCGCAAGCGTTAGTGGGAAAAAGGATAACTAAATCATCCGATTCCCCCCATTTCAGGGGAATGCGCTTCAATTAAGTCTACTTTTTCCCACTAACTCCTTCTAACGAAGGATTTTTCGTCCATTAGGTTTACTAATTCCACTTCACTTCCCTACCCCGCGATATCAGTTAGCCTCCCCTAAATTCACTGTTCCTCCTGCAAAGCAGAACCCAGAGGTTCAGCACGCTACAATGTATTTTGACTTATTTCCAACTTTCCACATGGCTTATCTCCAATTCCCAAAACAACAAAAAAGCCATTGCCGATTGCTCGACAATGGCTCGGTGTGCTTGGCGGCGTCCTACTCTCCCGGGACCCTTCGGTCCAAGTACCATCGGCGCTGGAGGGCTTAACGGTCGTGTTCGGGATGGGTACGCGTGGAACCCCTCCGCTATCGCCACCAAACATGATTTTTCGAAGCTCCCGCTTCTCGAAATCGCTGCGAGAAAAGATCAGTCCTCTCAAAGGACATGCAGCTTAAGCTATATCAGGACTTTGATTCCTGAAAACTGAATCCGAAACGAATCTGCGTTTTATGTTCTTGGATAAGCCCTCGACCGATTAGTATTGGTCAGCTCCATGCATTGCTGCACTTCCACCTCCAACCTATCTACCTCGTCGTCTTCAA
>NZ_JACBYI010000089.1 GCF_019352175.1 Paenibacillus sp. S150 | reverse complement strand
GTAAGCGTCAAACCTAACCCACCTATAAACCCCCGGCAAAGCATGAGATCATAGGCGTATCTTAAATCGAGGAGATTTGCCAGATGACCAAAGCCGAACAACGCCAGTATGAGTGGACAGAGCGCATCAGAGACTATCGATCCAGTGGCCTCACCATGTCTGTTTGGTGCGAAGCACAGGGCTTGACCCTACATCAATTGAAATATTGGCTCCGCAAAATCGATTCCAGTCAGCCTCGCTCTTCCACCCCTTCCTTTATTCCAGTGACCGTCTCCCCACGATCCTCGCCTCCCGCCTTGACTCTTCGCATCGGTCCGGCCTCTCTTGACGTGCAGGAAGGATTTTCTCCTGAACTGCTTCGTCAAGTGGTTCAAGCCCTGGAGGCCTTATGCTGACGCTGCCGGAAAAGGTTTATTTAGCCGGCGGGAGCACGGATTTGCGCAAGTCCATCGACGGCCTGGCCGCCCTGGTTCAGGAGCGATTTCTGCTCGATCCGTTCGCGCCCTGCCTATTTGTATTTTGTAATCGTCAGCGGGACAAACTCAAAATGCTCTATTGGGAACATAATGGCTTCTGGCTGCTGTACCGTCGCCTGGAACGCGGAACCTTCCAGTGGCCGGGCCCTGGTGACTCACCGGCTGTCCTTTCTTTTCGCGAACTCCGCTGGCTCCTGGATGGACTGTCTCTTCACCAGCGGCAGGCTCACCAGCAGGTCACGGCTCAAACTGTCGTTTAACGTTTTTTTCATTTTTGCAGGCCTGGGTAGCAGGGAAATCATCAGCGTTGTCGAAATGTAGGATATGGAAAATCAAGCGAACTCCCCCTCTACAATAGAAGAACTCCAACAACAAAAGGCCAAGCTGGAGCAGCAAAATGCCGAGCTGACCGCTAAACTCCAGTGGTACGAAGAACAGTTCCGTCTGGCCCAGCAGAAGCGTTTCGGCCCCTCCAGCGAGAAGACCCATCCGGATCAGCTTGAGATGAACCTGTTCAATGAAGCTGAGGTGCTCGCGACCCCGGCTTCCGAAGAGCCGCAAACCGAGACGATCACCTACAGCCGCAAAAAATGGACGGACAGCCGGGAGGCCAAACTGGAGAAACTGCCCGTCGATACGCTTCACTACGAACTGCCCGAAGAAGAGCAGGTGTGTGCATGCTGTGGCGGGGAGCTTCACCCCATGAGCACCGAAACCCGAAATGAAATTACAGTCATTCCGGCAGAAGTGCGGGTCTTGCGTCATATTCGGCAGGTCTATGCCTGCCGCCGGTGTGAACGCGAAGAGATTCAGACGCCCATCGTCACCGCTCCCATGCCAAAATCCGTCTATCCCGGCAGTCTGGCTTCGCCATCCATTCTGGCGCATGTCATGAATCAAAAGTACGTGGAGAGCCAGCCGCTGTATCGTCAA
>NZ_JACBYI010000088.1 GCF_019352175.1 Paenibacillus sp. S150 | reverse complement strand
CCATCAAACCGTTAATCAGGAAGTCAGACGGGTCTTTCTTAAAAATGCTGTAGGTTGGTTGTTCAATACTCCGAATGTCGATATTACGTTTCTTCAGTTCCCGATGGACAAGGACTTTGACAATATCGCTTCTCCATAATCTGCTTGTGTTCAGGACAACAACGTAATCTACCTTGTGACTCGTTACATAGGTCAGCATGTCTTGGAAACCTATCATTCCATCACCGACATACTTAGTATGTCTTTATAAGATTAAATACACCACGCCATACTCAGGATGTCAAATGTTTAGTCAAAAGAAAAACCACATGGTGATAGTGACCCCATGTGGCTTTTCAAAACTGATGTTATTCTAACAACTCGTTATTCAACATATTCAATTCTTTTAGGAATTGATTGATACGACTCATATCCACTACATTTTTCTCAATTGATGCTACATATAATAACTTCAACCAGAATGCATCTCCGTTAGCATAATTCTCAATGGCTTGTTGAATGTTCTCGTGTGTTAATGATCTGACAATGATGTCTGGTTGAGAAGCTGAAATAAAGTTTACATTATCATTTTTCATTTGTTGCAATAAATTCAGTGGCGTACTAACTACAACAGTTATATTCGTTCCATCTTCAAGTTCTATAAAAATATCCATGTTATCATTCTCTATATCAATGATTTTTGATAAAGGAGTAGGATAACTTATCTTCACAACGTTCATAGTATCCTCCTTATTTACCGTAGACTTTATACAAAATATTTATAACTGTTTGTTCGTTTGCCTTATTTGCTTTTGCTAAAATTTGCATTTCCCCATTACTCATTCTATAAAATACTCTCGCTCCTTCCTTTCCTCTTAAGTAATTTATCTCGCTAGTCAAACTTTTACTCCCAATACCCGGATTAACGTTACCTTTTAAAAACTTTGCTATGAGATCATCCGCTTCCTTTTGAATTGCAGGATTCTTCCCCATTTGCTGAGCCGCTTTTACAAGTCCGGCTTCAGTTTTTATTAAGCTTGTGACTTTCGTAGTCCCGCCCATAAGCCCCATAGCAACTGATTCCATCATACTTTGCATGATAGCACTATCTTCAAGAAGTTGTTGTAATTTTCCTCTTGCCCATTCCATATTACCAGGAGTACTTTCTTCATAATGATATCCAGTTGCCATGTTATATAGATACTTAAAATAATTATTGTCGACACCAGACTGCAAAGTATATTGTGCTTCTTGACCTAAGATACTTCTGATTTTCCACCAAGCGTCTGATTGTTTCCCCTCCTGAATTGCCAGATCAAGGTAAACATCCACTTCTACTTTATTAACTTTATGTCCCGTAGGATCACTATAAATCAACGGATTATTACTTACATACGTATACAAATTCTGACTCAGCGGATTATCAATCTGTCCCTCAACCGTATCCTCATTGAGAAACCTCCCCATACCCGGATCATAATACCGCGCCCGCAGATAGTAAAGCCCGGTTTCGGCGTCGTACACTTCTCCGGTGTACTTGAAGGAGTTGGAGATGCCCTCCACCTGGCTCGTGATGTTCCCCCACTCG
>NZ_JACBYI010000086.1 GCF_019352175.1 Paenibacillus sp. S150 | reverse complement strand
AGGTATCTGCTTGGGAAACGGAACGCAACCAAATTCAGAAATCTGTCGATTGGCAATTTACCACGGAGCAGGCACGAGGAAAGTTAAAGCATTTATATCCTGAAATTTAATGTGGTCATGGTACTAGAGTATAAAGCGAAGCTTAAATAAAAAAGGTGGTAACTGAGAATTTACTCCCAATTACCACTTATTCTATACAAAATTCAACATGCGCCAGGTCTATCCTTCCTCAGCCCATTTATTTCGTATAAACCCAAATGATTATATCAACGCCTTATAGTAACTGTTCACATTTTATTTGTTCTACTTGCAAATTTTTGAAAACTGGCAAAATACGTTCCAGATACCAACTAAAATCAGTAATATCGATATCATCTTTAACTTTAATTTTCTTTCTTGCTATTGATAAGCTAAATATCATTTGATTTGTGTTAAATATTAGCAGTTCACATCCGACTTCACAATCCACCTGCATTAACTCAATTCCAATTATTTCTTTTTGCTCCTGCTTTTTTTTTAAGATATCAATGAGACTGTCTCTATGGAGAATAGTAGATGTCCAATCGAAACCATCATTATCCCCTAAAGGTAGTATTGTAACCTCCCCATTACTGTTGACATATTTCCAACCTTCATTTACAAAATTCTGAAATAAATCAGCCAGTGATAAATTTGCACGACTGCGCTCGCTTAAACATATATTTATCGAAGCTGATATTGACATAAGTCTTTCCTCCTTCTTATTCCCACTCAGTAAATTTAATTCCCTTCGTTGTTAGCCAATCTTTAATAGCTTTTGGAATTGGAGTATTAGAGTGCAGTTCATATGAAGCGCCATTCTGAGCTGCAATTTTCAATCGGCTTCCCATGTCTGACTTAAATTTATTTAGTCTCTCCGTTGAACTTGTGATTTGATCCCAATATCCCCCAGATTTCGCTTCATACCAAACATTATCTACAGCCCCATCAAATTCTCTATTTTGAACCTTGAAGCTTCCTCTACCTTGCAACGTTTTAACAAGAAAATCCTCAAATTCTTTCCCAATTAACCCCTTTGCACTGTTTTTCACTGCCTTAGCAGCTTCCTCTGCTTTCACTGCTTTTTTTGCACCATTTATTAATGCTTGAACACCCGAGGCAGCTTTAACAGCACCATTTTCCACAAGCATGAAGTTTCTTTTTATAAACTCAGCTGCGGCTGCCCCTCTTACATCCATGGAATACCTTGTGTCTCCCATGATTTGAGTTAGTTCAAATTGATTCATGTCAGAAAAGTATTTAAATCCAGGTGTACTCCCCCCTACCCCGGCTCCCATTTGTGCATCATGTCCCGTCGGATCACTATAAATCAACGGATTATTACTTACATACGTATACAAATTCTGACTCAGCGGATTATCAATCTGTCCCTCAACCGTATCCTCATTGAGAAACCGCCCCATACCCGGATCATAATACCGCGCCCGCAGATAGTAAAGCCCGGTTTCGGCGTCGTACACTTCTCCGGTGTACTTGAAGGAGTTGGAGATGCCCTCCACCTGGCTCGTGATGTTCCCCCACTCGTCATAAGTGTAGTTGTTAACCACGGCTCCGCCCGTATTGACAATCTGCACCACGTCGCCATGGCCGTTATACAGGTAGTAATAGTCCTTGGAGGCCTTTTTGTCCTTCTTCACCAGCACCCGGTCGCCCCGCACAAAGTTCGCTTGTTCCGTAAATACGCCGCCAACGATCTTCTCCTCGGAGATGACCTGCCCCTGGAAATCATAATTCACCTGGGTTTGTGTGCTGCCACTTGTCTTCATGAACCGCATCCCGTCGGCATAATACTGGAAGCT
Organism: Paenibacillus sp. S150; assembly: GCF_019352175.1. Taxonomy (GTDB): domain Bacteria; phylum Bacillota; class Bacilli; order Paenibacillales; family Paenibacillaceae; genus Paenibacillus_AQ. The sequence goes on along the minus strand of NZ_JACBYI010000086.1, from coordinate 84 downwards.
GGTCGTGCTGCTTCCCTGGGTCACCGAGGTTAAGGTGTTCTGTAAATCATATGTGTAGCTGGTGTCTGCCAGATCCAGATTCAC
>NZ_JACBYI010000085.1 GCF_019352175.1 Paenibacillus sp. S150 | reverse complement strand
GTGCCAAGTGCCAAGTGCCAAGTGCCAAGTGCCAAGTGCCAAGTGCCAAGTGCCAAGTGCCAAGTGCCAAGTGCCAAGTGCCAAGTGCCAAGTGCCAAGTGCCAAGTGCCAAGTGCCAAGTGCCAAGCGCCAAGTGCCAAGTGCCAAGCGCCAAGTGCCAAGTGCCAAGTGCCAAGAGCCAAGCGCCAAGTGCCAAGTGCCAAGTGCTAAGCGCCAAGTGCCAAGTGCCAAGTGCCAAGTGCCAAGTGCCAAGTGCCAAGCGCCAAGCGCCAAGTGCCAAGTGCCAAGTGCCAAGTGCCAAGTGCTAAGCGCCAAGTGCCAAGTGCCAAGTGCTAAGTGCCAAGTGCCAAGTGCCAAGTGCCAAGTGCTAAGTGGATAAAGTAAAACTAAATTGGCTAAGAACCTGCCTGCAAAGGGCATTAGTGGGATTTTGTACATCTAATTTGCGCTTGTTCACCCCATAAGGCCGATTTCAGCCGGATTAGTGATACTTTTTCCCACATAGGATACTTTATAAGCTGATGAGCTTCGATTAGTGATACTTTTTCCCACATAGGATACTTTATAAGCTGATGAGTTTCGATTAGTGATACTTTTTCCCACTAAGCAGGGTGCCTGTTTCATTGACTTTTCAAATCTTATATAAGCGGTATTTAGTGCCAGTGACCAGCGACCAGTGAGCGGCAAGTACTGATGAGTTGAGCGGAGACCCTTTCCGCCTGCCGGGCATTGTCTTTCTTACAAAAGATGTTATCCTATAGATAGATCCCCACCGCGGGATCTATTTTACTATGTGGAAGGAATGATGGAAATGAGAGGGCAAGTACAGATTTTCGAGCAGGAACTGATGAAGAGAGCGGGTGAAATCTATTATGAGCCATAGTCTGATTACGGACTCCCTGCGTGAGGAACTGGTGCGGCAGCTTGTGTATTTGGATGAAAATGAGTATGCAATTCTAGACAGGGTGGCCTCGGAATCGCCTGCCGACAGGACAGCTATCCGTACCCTGATTAGAAAATATCAAGAGCGTGTGCAGGGGATTTTGTCCGGCACCGGCGATGAGCTTGAACGCTGCGTAGTGCTGGTCGGCTCCTGGGTTTCACTGCAAATCGGCCCGGAAACGCTGAAGGATGCCTATCGAATCGTAATTCCCGGTGAATCCGGGCTGGATGAGCACTGCATTTCACTCTGGTCACCGATGGGCAGAGAGCTGCTCCTGACTGAACCCGGAGAGACGGTAACAGTTCATACCCCGCTCGGCAGTGACCGGGTGCTCGTGCTGAATAACGTGTACGATTATGCGTCTGGGGCTGAACGGTTAGGATAACCGATAAGCATGAACCGGTGGTGTGAACGATAACAGTCTGCAACAAAAACAGTCTTGCACAAAGCCAAACCGCAGAAATTAAACTCCGTGTGGGTGGTTATGGCGGAATGGCTTCCGGGGAGAAGACGGCTAACTGCCGTGGGTCCTGAAGTCTAAGTGGAATTAGTATAACTAAATCTGCTGTAAAACGTTCCACTAGGGCATTAGTGGGATTTTGTACACTTAATCAACCATGGCCTGGCAGCCACCGTCGGTCATGAAAAACAGATGAAGACAGAGTGCGTATTTGGTAAAATGGTGCTGTGGATCAGAGGTCGATAAAATATTGGTGAGAAATCCCGACACTTAATCTGACCGACTGCAACGACGAGAAACGCCGAGTGTTGCCACGAGCACGTGTATAAAATTCCATCTCTTTAGGTTGCATGATCCACGCAATATTTTGTCTTGGAGGTAAGGAATATGGATGCCATTCGTGAACACTGTGCCGGATTGGATATTCATCAGGAGACGGTGGTGGTTTGTCTGCTGAGCGGCCCCTTGGAGAAGAAACCCAAGTCCGTGACCGAGACGTTCGGAACTACGACCCGTGAACTCTTAAGATTACAGGAGTGGCTGGAACAGCAGGGATGCACCGGGATTGCCATGGAAAGTACAGGTGTCTTTTGGAAACCTGTATGGAACATCCTGGAAAGCACTTGTGCGATCACGTTAGCCAACCCGCAGCGCATCCGCCAGATCCCCGGGAAGAAGACGGACATCAAGGATGCCGAGTGGATCGCCAAGCTCCATCGCTGCGGCTTGATCGAGGGAAGCTTTGTCCCGGACGAACCCATCCGCGATTTGCGTGACCTCACCCGGTATTTGCGCAAACTCAAGCACAACGCG
>NZ_JACBYI010000084.1 GCF_019352175.1 Paenibacillus sp. S150 | reverse complement strand
ACGTGGTGCAGATTGTCAATACGGGCGGAGCCGTGGTTAACAACTACACTTATGACGAGTGGGGGAACATCACGAGCCAGGTGGAGGGCATCTCCAACTCCTTCAAGTACACCGGAGAAGTGTACGATGCCGAAACCGGGCTTTACTATCTGCGGGCACGGTATTATGATCCGGGTATGGGGAGGTTTCTCAATGAGGATACGTATGAAGGGCAGATTGATAATCCGCTGAGTTTGAATTTGTATACGTATGTAAGTAATAATCCGTTGATTTATAGTGATCCGACTGGACACTATACTGAGAGTCAAGTAGATTTGATGCTAACAACTGCTCGGATTGCTGGAAGTGGATCACAACTTTATTGGGACATTAGAAATGATCTGGGTGTAAATAAACCATTGATCTACTATGGTGAAAAACAAAAGAATCAGTGGTTGTATCTTTTTAATATGGCTACATCTTCTGAAAGTAGCGATGGACAAGCTTCATGGGCAAAGAGTCAATTAATGAAAGAATATGGCGAAGCACAATCTATAAACGATGCAGTTGTCGGTGCGGTTTTAGGTATGGTTGAAGCAGGCGGGAAAGCCTTAAGCCCAGTTGAAGCGGCAGGGAAAATAGTTACAGCAGAGCGTGTAGGTACTGCATTAATTAAATCAGATTCAGCACATCGAGCAGCTAGTTACTTGACTGAAAGAATATTAGCAATGGGTAAAACTTTCATAATCAAAGGTAATGATGGCGTTGAAAGGACATTACTACAAGTTAAAGGGGAATTGAACGGGAAATCAGGTATATATGAGTATATATTAGATCAAGAAGGAAAGGTTACACATCAAATATTTATTAATAATGGGAAAATTACTGGATACCCAAATCAAAGACCATGAAAGGGATAATAATGAATACTTTACAAATTATAATTCCATATAATTATATTATGAATCTTGTTAATCTAACGTGGAGCGATCTATACTTTGCTATTGAACAAGGGTATTTGAGCTCAGAGGCAGCAATTGAACATGCTATGCATGTCATTAGTAAGGAGCAAAATCCATCCCAAGATGTAATTGATTTAGCATGGATGAAAAAGGGAGAATACATTCTTCCATATGTCGAAAATCTTTCAGGATTAATCACTAAAGATAATAAAATTTCTCAAGAAAAGATGTTATATGTAGTATTGCAGTGGGTTTATGATAACAAAGAGCACTATGCAGATCCTTTTGAAGTAGTTGAATTTATTTATGATGACTTTGATTTTCCAGAGGAGATTTCTCCATTTGTTCGGTATAAGCCCTCAAATCAACCTGAACTTGATTCGATAGAACCATATGGAAAAATGTATAATAAATGGAAAGTATATTTGGAAACACAAAAAAAGAGATTCTCTGACAGAAAAAAGGGTTAATATAACAATTAAAATGAGAACCGGTAAAGTAGCGGAATCTTCTGAAATCGGTAATTTGAATATTTTAGAGGCTCGAAATAAGTATTTAAATTAATAGGAAAAAATTTAACCACCTGGGGAGTATTATCCCAGGTGGTTTATTTTCTGAGGATCTTTGCAAAATGGAATTGACGTATTGGGACGTCAATGGTATATTTATTCCAAGACGTACTGATACGTCATTATATCGGAGGGATAACATGATTGGTTTAGAATACATCGTAAAGCTATACAACGGAACGTATAAGAAATTAGCGGAGAAGCTGGAGATTACACCATCAACAGTCACAGACTGGCTGAGTAAGCGAAGACCCATTCCAAAAGCTAAACTAGAAGCCTTGTCAAAGCTATTCCATCTGGAAGCAGAATACTTTCAAAAAGAGTTATCGAAAATAGAAGAGATCGAGTTACGACTGGATTATCTAAATCGAATATCTAATCGTGATTCGTTTGAAATAATCGACTCCTTTACGGATGAAGATGGAAAAGAGCATGAATACACAAGGTCCATTGATCCTCATCAAGAAGAAAAACAGTGGATGTACGCTGAATTGAAGATGGAAAGAATTATTCTGATGCTTCAAGGTGCTCTATATGAAGAACTTTACGCTCGGGAAAATAAAGACAAGGTGTATGAGATATTGGAAAGAACTTCAAACCTGTTAAACGAATCTGTCCCCAATGATCTAGATGCTGAACAGCAGTCTCAATGGGAAAAAAAGCATGACAAGCGGATTGAAGCGATGCGTTCCATGATGTATTTCATGGGTGTCACTGGATTTATGGTGTGGGATGAAGAAGAGGAAAGTTTCCATAAGGAATTGTTCAAGCTACTGAAAAAGTATGATTTACTGTGGATGAAAGAGTAAAGGCAGAAGATATGAAGGGAGGTGGGTGCGATGTAGGTACATTGTCTTTTCTTATAACATAGCTAATTTGATCCAGAATATTAATCCATCCAGAATATAGAAAGAAGGAAATGAATGTTTGATACGGTAGTGATAAAAGCAAGACCAATTCATCTTGAAACAGAAGCATTGTTAAATATAGAGAAATGTAAGGCAGTTACATTTCTTAACAAGGAAACGGGTGTACTCCAAACAAGATATGAGATATACGATGAGGAATTGTCTTATATCAAGTATCTTGATGGTAGTCAAACATTGTCGATTCAAGTTTCCATACCCAAACTGCTGTATGGCAACAATGTAAACCAAATTACTGAGAATAATATCCCTAGCTTCTTTGAGCGCGTACAGAATCGCTTATATCAACTCTTTTCGATTCACATTCCACATTTGGAATGGTCGATAAGTCGAGCAGATATATGTTGGAATTTCCAAGTAGGAAAAAATGTTGGTGAGTATGTGCGAATGCTCAGTAAACAAAAGTTACCCTTTAAAAACACAAGAATCTACAATCAAGATCAAACGGTTGAATTTTACAATAAGAGCAGCAGAATTATCCTTTATGACAAACACCGCCAAATGCAAAAGGAGAAAGCTTCTACTGAACTTATCGAGCTGTCCAAAGGAATCCTACGGCTTGAAATTCGACCAAGTGATAGCGACATGAAGAAATTCTCAGCGACTAAAAATGCAGTTGAGTTGCTCAATAAGTCATTCTTTGAATATATGATAACTAAAGTGCTAAATGAAATTGAATATCCGTCATCAGTAAGTACAATGGACTTATCTTGGCTAATGGGAAACAGAGAGAACATATCCAAGATCGAAACTGTTCTTGGTTTCCAAATGTTGCAAAGCATTTTCGATGAGCCTGCATTAAGGCAGCTTTATACATCGTCTACGTATGCCAATCGCAAAAACTTGACAAAAAAAATAGCAATCCCCAAAGGGAACTGCCTAAGTCGCCTTGCTATAAATAGCTAGAATACACATCCTCACCGATGGACACGTTATTTTGCCGATAACGATAAAAAGTCCAATATGCTGGATGAAATAAAAATAACATAGTCTCTATTTTACGTGAATATACAGATAATTCAACCCCTGCCTCTGAAAAAAATTCACCATTACGATAGGAAAGGACCGGGGGTGGTTTACATCAAAAACCATGATTCTTGTTGAGGAATGGGGCTTAGCACATCCAGCGACCGACACGACTTACGTTTCAACACCCTATGCTTCCGTATCTTCAACAATCAGTTCATTGATAGAGATATCTAATGCTTCACATATCGCTTCCAGCGTTCGGATATAGACCCTGTCCACCGAATCAGAACAGAGATGGTTAATGGTCGCGTAGCGAATGTTCATTTGCATAGAGAGTTGACGTTGAGAAATCCCTTTCTCAGCGAGTATTTCTTTTAAGCGAATCTTTAATTTCATAGGAAAATAATCCTCCAACGTAAAACGTACTATATAACCGTACTATATCACATTGTGTCCAATCTAGCATTGATATATACGCTTAAAAGTACTATAATCTATATGTACTCTTAAGGGTATATATAGGGTGTTACACCAATTCTAATTCATGTAACGCTAAGGTTATATGGGGGAGGTAAACCTATGAATGTCATAGGCTATGTGCGTGTCAGTACACAAGGTCAGGTGAAGGATGGCTACAGCTTGTCCTACCAGCAGGATGAGATTCAGTCATACTGTGAGCAGCAGGGATGGCATCTGGATCACGTCTTTACAGACGAAGGAATCAGTGGAGCAAAAGTGGATGAGGAAGCCTTAGAGGTCGAACGAGAGGGCTTCCAAGACATGCTGACTTATGTATCGAGTCACAAGGTAGATTACGTTGTTGTCCTGAACACAAGCAGATTATGGAGAAGTGATATTGTCAAAGTCCTTGTCCATCGGGAACTGAAGAAACGTAATATCGACATTCGGAGTATTGAACAACCAACCTACAGCATTTTTAAGAAAGACCCGTCTGACTTCCTGATTAACGGTTTGATGG
>NZ_JACBYI010000083.1 GCF_019352175.1 Paenibacillus sp. S150 | reverse complement strand
GGGTTTTGTTGTATACTGGTCATTGAGTAGGGCTCCTTTTCTTGGTGACTTTGCAATCCCAAGGATACCCTACTTTTTTGTCGTTTACTAGACTCCCCGATCCTTACACATACTATTTTACGCCATCACAAACGGATCGATTAGGGATCCTTTTTCCCACTAACACTTGCGGAAAAGGGGATGAGGGCAAATTTAAGCTCCCTTTTTCTTGGGCTTCCTGCCGGGTCTCAGCAGCCTGTGGGGAGGAAGGCATGCTTTCGAAATTCAGGTTTATATGTTTTACCTGAAAGCGATACGCAGTCCACGCTGCTTCGGAAGCATATGCTCCTGTTGAGGGCAGCGAAGCCGTTTCTGCTTGATTCAATGCATAGCTTCTGTCCAACCCAGGCATACTACCTCCCAATATTACCTGATGACAACAAACGGGGGGCGGGACAGATTTCGATTACACAGTTGCTGACGCTGGGACATTCCCCTGGTGTAATACTGGCAGGCGAGTATTTCTTTTACTTTATGCTCTATTCCTTTCTGGGCTGGGTGCTGGAGGGCAGCTACAATCTGCACAGCCTGGGAACATTCCGCAAGGAGGGATTCCTCAAGGGGCCGGTCAAGCCGATGTACGGCTTTGCGCCGCTGCTGCTGCTTGCCGCCAAGGACCTGCAGCTTCCGTTTCCGCTGATGATAGCCCTGGCTTTACTCATACCTTCCGCCGTGGAGTATATAAGCGGCTCATTGCTGAAGTCCGTTTTTCACAAGCAGTGGTGGGATTACTCGGAAATGCCTTATCAATGGAATGGACATATCTGCCTGAAATTCTCCTTATACTGGTGGGGGCTGGCGACTGTCTGCCTTTATGGTCTGCAGCCGCTTGTGGAGATGATGTATCTGCGGCTTGCCCCATTATGGACACTGCTGCTGCCGCTGGCGGCGCTGCTGCTCACAGCCGATCTGCTCTGGACCTGCCGGACCCGGCGGCGCGGGGTGAAGGGGCTGGAGCTTGGGGAAGGGTAATAAGGCGCCGGCTCTAAAATAATGTATATGCGTACGATCATGGGACATTGTAGGCCTGCCGGTCTGGGAATGTCTTTTTGCTGTTTGTACAGATAAGGAATACATGCTAGAGTTGTCAAATATAGTGAGAGAAGTCCATAAGAATAGGTATGGCGGATGGCGGGAGGGCAAATGCGCAGGAGTACCGTTAAGAGACCTGCCGAATTTGCTTACCCGTTTTGACCAGCCGTACTGGTCAGAATCCGGGAAATGCTTGCCCGGTTTGGCGAAGGCAAAGGCGGTAATCTGACCATGCTTCAATGGGGAGCAGACAGCGGGATTTTTCACGGTGGAGCTGTCGGATTGCAGCGGCTATGCAAAGGACGAGAGGATCGGCTTAATTTCGTTCCGCAAGGATGAGTTGTAAGGGGAATTTGGGTTCGAAGGTGATGGAATACCGCTAATCCGCACATAGGAGGTCTATCATGCCAATATCAGAATATTATCGTGGAATCCGTGAAAAATTGGGCAGTGAGGTGCTGATGGTGCCGTCTGTTGCGGGGGTGATCCGAAATGAGGAAGGCAGGATTCTCCTGCTCCGCAAAGGAGGGGAACAGCTGTGGGGCCTGCCCGCAGGCGCCATTGAACCCGGGGAGACGCCGTCCAGGGCGCTGCGGCGCGAGGTTTTTGAAGAAACGGGCCTGATGGTGACCCCGCAGCGGATCACTGGCGTGTTCGGCGGAAGGAAATATACATACGAGTACATCAATGGCGACCGGGTTCAGTATTCCATTATTGTGTTCGAATGCTCCATCGTCAAGGGGACGCCCGGAAGTGTGGACGGGGAGGCGGAAGAGCTTGCGTTTTGGGGAGAGGAAGAACTGCCGGAGCTTGCACTGCCGTATCCGCGCGAGATTTTCATAAGCGGCGCTTCCAGCTTGGAGAAGGCCTTTTTTGAATGATATTGAGGACTTTGAATGATATTGAGGACTGGAACTGAGGTGGAGCCCTAATGAGAGCCAAAATAATATACGGCTGTGCTGTGCTGCTAGCCGTCATTCTGGGCTTCGGCTCCAGAGTATTTGCTGAACGTCTGCCGGAATTTGTCTCCAGTCATTTTGGGGATGCATTGTGGGCGGCGATGTTAAATTTGCTGTCCGGGTTGCTGTGGACCCGGCTGAAGCTCGGACTGGCTTTGCTGCTGAGCCTTGGCTCCAGCTACGGGATCGAGTTCAGCCTTCTGAATTATAGTAGTCAAAGAATATATATCTATATATGAACTACATTTACAGTCATGACCAAAGCCGATTGGGCAAATCAACCATTCAGCTTATTTAGAAAGTTGATTTGCAATGAATTGGATGCTTGCAAGCTGCAAATCCGCAGACGCTGCCTGATTTGGAGATGAGATCTGATAATGACGAACAGTTTAATCGTAGTCTGCGTGCTGACCATGATCATTCATACGGCAGAGACGTTGTCTTATTCCGTGCGCTTTGCCGGAGTCAAGCTGAACAAAATCGCCATCGCTTTATCCCTGACCGGAATTATTGTGCTGGTGTCCAGAACGGCAAATATGGTACAGGCTCCACTGACGGCCAAGTTTGTGGATTATGCCAAAATTAATCCGGACTTTCCGCTGGATAATTATTTACGGATTATTATGCTGGCCTCCTCACTCGGCACCTTGATTGCAATCGCGGTGTTTCCCACCTTCGTGGGCTTGTTCGGAAGGATCATCTCCAAGCTGGAGATTGAAGGCTCTATACCCAAAATGCTGTCCAGCGTGACGATCAGCCAGCTCAAGAATACCCGCAAGTATATCCGCAAGCCCAAAGTGAAGCTTCACAGCTTCCGCTATCTGGGCATTCCGAAGCGCTTTATTATTATGAATATATTTGTTACCGCGTTCTATACGGTCGGCGTACTGTCCTCGCTGCTGGCAGCGCATCTGGTGCCGGCTCTCAGCACTACCGCATCCCAGGCTTCAGGGATGATCAACGGGATCGCGACTATCATGCTGACGATCTTCATCGATCCGCAGCTCGGCATTATCACCCACAAGGCTACCGAAAATACCGAATCCCGTGATCAGCTGGGGAAAATCTACGTTCTCCTGATGGGCTCGCGATTTCTGGGAACCTTGCTCGGCCAGCTTGTGCTGTTGCCAGCTGCACATTCAATCATCTGGCTGGTGCAGCTGATCTGAAAGAGTGCCGGAGCAGGAAGGCCTCCGCTGGGGAAATACATAGAAAGACTGATAATGCTTGATCCGCAGCTTCCTTAAAGGGAAGATTTATTTGGGCAGCTTGGCTTCCGCAGCCCGGAGCGCGAGTGTGATCTTCTGCTCCCAAGCATATGCTTGCTGTGCGAAAGTGCGCAGCTCGCCTATCCGTCCATAAGACAATTTCATCGCTGCCGCCGCTGTGATGGCGTCGCCCGATGCAATCGCGGCTTTATACCTTTTGTCAGCCTCCGACCGTTCCTCCTGCACTGCACTGGCCGATTTATTCTGGGCAGTAATCTGCTTCTTGAGATCGGATATGGGGGCCAGGGCATCCTTGGCGGGTTTTGTCTTGGCTGCGGTCAGGGCCCTGGCTTCTGCAAGCCGGGTATTCTTCGTCTTGACCTCAGTGCGGGCAGACGCTGCGGCAGCCTTCAGCTTATTGCGCTTGATCTCGAACAGGGTGGCGGATTTGAGATTGCCGGCCTTGCGGGCGGCCGTAATCTGCTTGCCCAGCGAAGTATATTCCGCCAACAGCGGGGCATGCTTCTTCTTCGCGGCTTCGGCCTCAGTCTTCAAGCGGTTCAGCAAGGCGGCATCGGTTGCCTGGAGCTTCAGATTAATGGCAGCTAGATCGGCATTGTTCTGCCTGCGGAGTGTCCGGGTTCTCGCGCTCTCGGATTTCAGAGCTGACTGCAGTCCGGAATAGTCGTTGTACAGTGTATGAATCTCTTCCAGAGCGGAGTCCCAGTCAGCGGCGGCAGAGACATGCGGGGAATGTCCGGCGAATATCGCCAGCACTACCAGCAATCCTATCCACGTGCGGTAAATGGCCGCGCCTAAGCATTTTCCCGAAGTACTGCACTTCCGTGTTACCTCTTTCATCCAGTTCATCTCCAGTCATGGTTTTTGCGCCAAGCGACGCCAAAAAGCACCTCCAAGAAAGGCGCAATGGCCTTTCCTGCGAGGTGCTTCTCCCGCTTGCCTTTTGAATTTTGTACCTTCACTATAGCTTGAAATTAATGGATCGTCAACATAAAAAAAGAACGCAGGTTCCCATATTTTTCAAAAGATAAGAATTTATCCTGAATTTCGAAAGCGCGTAATAGCAAGGATGCCAGAGACTGGCCGCCTAAAAAACCTGTAAGCATCAGGAATTATGAACAGGGAGAATAACCCAAAAAGGGCTTGCCTGCATACAGATTCCCCCACCCCAGAAGACCGGGCAACTGAATTTCCATGTTAGATTTTAGAAGTCTTCATTCCAACTGGGCGATTCGGAATTCCATCTGTTTCCAGGTGTGGCGATGGGTGAACATCTTTTCCAGTTTGAGGATCGTACTTCGACTGTGACTTACTAGCTTGGCCGCACACTGAAAGAATTCCAGGCGAAACCGAGCAATTGTATATCCGAAGTGAACGGGCTCGCAGCAGGCTCGTTTGAAGCGTTCGTACAGGTTATACGCCAGTAATTTGACGAGCAGATCGATTTCATTGGCTTCGAAGGAGCCGGTGGCGATTTTGTCGATGGCAGACCCGCGCTTGGCTTCCTTGATGTAGTTCTCCATACAACACCGCTGGTTGTAAAAGCGCCACAAACCGATGGATTCCCAATCCAGGCTCGTGACGATCGCTTCGTACTCCCAGTCGGTATCCAGCAGTGGACAAGCTTGGACGTCCTGAACGACTTTTGCCTTGCGGATGACGGCGACCCGCCGAGGTTTTTTCCAAGAGATAGCATGGTACCAGAGGGCGGTGCCTTCAATGATCCAGTCTTCGTCCACGTAGCGTGTCCAGTACCGGCAGGCAGTGACTTCTGCGGCCAGGCGCTTCGTCCGCTTGATTTTGCCCGCGTAGCCGATCTGTCGTCCTTCCCAGAGCGAATAGAAGTCTTCGCCGCCAAAGCCTTTGTCAAACCGGGCGTATTGGACCGGGTGCTGACCTGAGAGGTCAAAGGTCGGGCGGCCTCGGTGGACGAGTGAACGTTTCCTGCGCGCAGCACGGCATTCAGGCCAAGGCGGGACTGTCCCTCAAAAGCGAGCAGGGGATGGCAGCTTTTGCGCCCCGGCTTATATTCACGCCTTTCGCCGCTTGGGCCTGATTGCCATAGACCGTCTCCACGGTAGAATCCAAATCGAGAATAAACTTGGAGGGCAGACAAGGCCGGATCACTTCGAGGTTCACTTGCCGGAGTTCCATTCGTACATTAGGGTTCCCTTTTCCCAGCCGATCCAGTTCCTTGTACAGAAGCGAGTGGTGTGGACAACGTTCACCGAGAAACCGCTGAAGGAGGGGGGCGTTTTGCCATCTGCGAAAGTGAAACAGTCGCTCACAGCCGAGTGTCCAGCCGGCGATGAGCTACAGCAGAATGCGGTGTACGGGAAACAGCGCGTTGTGAGCTTTACCCCGGGATAGAGTTTGCAGTAACTGGCTCAGTTTAATTTTTTCAATTGAGGAAGATCTTGCTTCCTCCAATGCTTGTGGACTGGTTCAGGGAAAATTCGGTCTTGATTTTATGGATGGGTGTGGTAGACTTCACCTAAAAGGGGCTCCTCTCTTTGGGTGATGTTGTTCTCGCAAACACCATTCTACCAAGGATTTGAGCCTTTTTTATTTTTTATGGGAAGTTACTTTCGAAATTCAGGATGAATTTTTTATATTATAAGCAGAAACGGCTGCGCCGTCCTTGACCGGGCAGCGCAGCTGTTTGCATTTCAGGTGTAAGGCTGGCTGCTGAAGCCAGGCGGAAGAGGTCACTTCATATTCCCCCAGCCGCTTTTTCGCAAG
>NZ_JACBYI010000082.1 GCF_019352175.1 Paenibacillus sp. S150 | reverse complement strand
CTCCGGCTTCCTTCAGATTCCACCTCACGGTGGACACCCTTGCCCTTGGCTAACGGTAGGCGCTCGCCAGCCCCCGTTCGGGACTTTCACCCTAAAGATGACGCCCATGCTGGGCGTACTTAAAAAAAGGCCAGGAGCTTGTCCCGGCCTTTCGGTATGAAATGGAGCTGCATTGTCATCCAGTGGCTGAATCGCGGAATGCCGTGGCGCTGAGACCGTTGCCTCTTTTGAAGGCCCGGCAGAACGTGTTCGTGGAATGATACCCGACCTGCTCGGCAATATCCCGGATGGGCAGCCCGGTATTCGCCAGCAAGGCTTTGGCCTCGTTCATCCTCAGGTTCTCCAGATAATCCGAGAAATTGGTTCCGGTCTGCTCTTTAAAAAATTGCGACATATATCCTTTGGAGATATTCATATGGTCCGCTACGGCATCCAGGCTCAGATTGGCCTCCCCGAATTGCTCCTGGATATACGCCAGAATGGAATCGATCAGCTTGACATTCCGGCTCTTTTTGCGCTGGTCGGCTTCTGCGCTCATGGACAGGAAGATTTCCGCCGCACCGCGGTACACCTCCCGCAAATTCTCCGTAATGCTCAGCTGCTGGAGCAGGCTCCCAACCTTCTCGGGATACTGCAGCATCAGCTGCTCCTGCAATTTAACCAGACAGCTGATCATCTCATAGCAAAAGAGCTGCTGCATCGCCAGCGGCAAATGCCGCTCCTGGAAGTTCTCCCGGAAAAGGGAGTCCAGCAGCCGCCTGAGCTCCTCGGATTCCCCCGCTTTGGTATAATTGCTCAGCCGGTTTTCCACTTCACCGGGGAAATAGAACAGGCTGTTCTCGCTGGGCAGATCATAGAACCAGGCCGTCTGCACAATCTCCTCATAGGTGATCGACGACAGTGACTGTCGCGCCTCCTCATAGGAGCCTGATACATCCAGCAAGGAAGTCCGGAAGCCGCCGATGGCAAAATACAGCCCAAGTGCCAGCCGCTCCCCGATCTCAGCCGCTGTTTCGGCGATGGCCTGCTCAATCTTCTGGCGGAACACGATGCTGTCCCCTGCAGGGTCAATGAACAGGATCGCAATCTTGTCCTCGGCGACATCATGCACATACAGGCCGTCGCCGAGCGTCAGCCGCAGCGCTTCCTTGATTAGTACCCGTTCAATGTCCAGCTTGCGCAGGGCATCGGCGTTGATCCCCCGGTCCCCTCCGCGGAAATGGAGAATGCCGATGGCGTAAGCGGCTCCGTCAATTTCGATATGCTGGTGCTTCAGCAGCGTATTGATCTCATCGAGACTGAGGAATTCGCCCTTGAGCAGCCGTTCATAAAAGCTTTCCCACAGCAGCGGCGCCTGCCGGGTGATCTCCCCTTGCAGAGCGGCATTGTTGTCAATGAGTGCAGACAGGGAGTTCTGGATGAAGCCGTACATGTCTTTGGGCCGCCGGAGCGACAGGCCGCTGGACCGGTCTGTCAGCGTGGAGAAAATCTGGACCAGCGGCTTGCCGCTGCGGGTAGCAAACAGGTAGGCGAGCACCATGCCCACCATCAGAAAGGCCAGCGCTACAAAGTAGGTGATTTTTTTAATCGAAATGACCTTGCCGAGCACCACATGAGGAGGCTGTGCCACCACATAGGACCAGTTATTGTATGAGGATTTCGTATAGGTCACCATCATGTCATTAGTCCGGCCGCTGGCTTCAATAATGCCCGATGCAGCCGGATAGGCCGAGGGCTCCAGATTGGGAACTGTTCCGTCCCCGGACAAGGAGCTGACGACCCGCCCTTCGTTGTCAATAATCGAAACCCAGCCTCCATCGGAAACATCAACGCCGGAGAGCAGCGATTTCAGCTTGCGGTTATCCACCAGAATGACCAGTGCGCCTTGAATATAGCCCGGATACCCGAGTGATTGCACATAGGTGAGCATATCGTAGGGCTTGCCCTGATACTGCGCCGAGCCTGAGGCCATTACCTCACGGTTGCGGTAGGTGCTGAACAGATCCCCCCGCCAGGTATCATAATCCGTACCGGAGCTGGACAATACGTATTTGTAGAAAGAAGGAAGCTCATAAATGGAGTTGGAGGACAACGCCAAATTGCTATTTTTGAAAATCAGATAGTAATCGAGCACGAAATTGTTCGAGGTGTTGTAGCTGTACAGGTTCTTCTGCGTTTCCAGCACCTTGTAGGTGGTTGTGTTGCTGAACGGATTGCTCACGCGCGCAAAGCTCTGCACCATCGGATCGTTCAGAAGCTGCAGCGCAATGGTGTTGATCTCGGAGAAGCGGATATCCATCGTTTCCTTGACCTGCTCCAGCAGCTGCATATTGCTGCCGGTAACCTCGTCCTTGACGACATCATAGGTCATTTTATAGAACAGCCCGCCCAGGCATAAGGCAACAATCATAAAGGAAATATAGGGAATCATCAAACGCACGAACAGATGCTGCTGTCCCGGCCACTTCGCAAACCGCATGGCTGCTGCCCTCCTTTCTCCACCCCAAAACATGTAATATTACCTGCCACAAAACACACCATCCGTTTCGGGTTATAGGCAAAAACGGCTCTCATGTCATTGATTATAACATTTGATTCCGGATTTAGGTATTCACTTTTTATCTTGCAAAATGTACATTCGCCGGATAAACGCAAAATAACCCCACAAAGTGGGGCCTTGGCTTCGATGATGACTCAGGTACTTGGCGGGGACCCCAAAACATATAAATTCTTATCTTTCAAATAAACCCGCCGTATCCCTCGAACAGCATGCTCCAAAGGGATACGGCGGGCTTATGGAAAAGAGCGTAAAATTCCTTATTTTACATAAGGGGCGGCCGCTGTGGAGAAGCGCTCAAGCGCTTCTGCAAGAATGGCACGCGGGCATGCCAGATTAATGCGCAGATGCCCTTGGCCTTCTGTGCCGAAAACAGAGCCTTCGTTAAATGCCACCTTGGCCTCGCGGTACATCAGCTGCTTCAGACCAGCCGCATCCAGTCCGAGTGCGCGGCAATCAATCCACAGCAAGTAGGTCGCCTCGGGTCTCATCGGCTTCACCTGGGGCAGGTGCTCTCCGAGGTAATCCAAGGCATACTCCACGTTGCCGCTGATATGCTGAATAAGCTCGTCCAGCCATTCCCCGCCTTCATTGTACGCCGCTTCCACAGCCTCCGGCGTAAAGAAAGCGGACATGTGCAGGCTGAGCGCCTTAAGCTTATACTCAAATTTCCGCTTCAGGTCCGGATTGGAGGTGACGATATACGAGGTCTGCAGGCCCGGCAGATTGAAGGTCTTGGTCGCCGCCAGCGTGGTCAGCGTAATATCCGACAGCTCCGCAGACAAGGAAGCGAAGGGGATATGCTTATGGCCCGGCATTGCCAGATCGCAATGGATTTCATCCGAGATGACCGTCACTCCATACCGCAGGCACAGCTCCCCGAGACGCAGAAGCTCTTCCCGCTCCCACACTCTGCCGCCCGGATTATGCGGACTGCACAGCAGCAGCAGCCTGGCGCCGCCGGCCATCAGCTCTTCGAGCTGGGCATAATCCATGACATAATGGCCTTCTTCGAGCTTCAGCGGGTTGACGGCCACCTTGCGGTCATTCATCCGGATCACATCATAAAAAGGATAATACACCGGCGGCTGCAGAATCACCTGATCCCCCGGCTTGCTGAACAGCTCTACCGAAAGGCTGAGCGAGGTCACGATTCCGGGGGAATCCATAATCCATTCCTTTTGGATCTCCCAGTCATGGCGTCTGCGGTACCAGCCGGCAATCGCCTCTTTGTAGGAATCATTGGCTACACTGTAGCCGTATATTCCCTCCTGTATGCGGCGCAGAATCGCTTCCTGTACGGCAGGCGGGCTCTCAAAGTCCATATCCGCCACCCAGAGCGGAAGAATCTCCTTGTCTCCGAACAGCTTCTCGGTCTGGTCCCATTTGTATGAACGGGTATTGCGGCGGTCAATAATACGGTTAAAATCATACTTCAATTCAAATCACCCCATCCTTTCTGCTTGTTCATTTATTGTAACATGGGGAGACATTTCCGGCACCCTGATTCAGCAATATGGACCCTGAGCTGCCTTCTTCCGGCTTCAGCTTCCCTTGCGCAGCCGTTCCAGCGACTGGCTCAGCCGGACCTCCTCCAGCGGCTTCAGGACATAATCGGCGACGGCCTGATCAAAAGCCCAAAGCGCATGCTGCTTGCTCTCCGTGACCACCACAATCTGAATATGCGGGACCTTTTGCTTCACAAGCTCAGCCACAAAAATACCCTGCAGACCCGGCAGCTGAAGATCCATAAAAAGCACATCCGGCTGAAGCAGAATAATCTTGTCCACAGCCTCCTGAGGCTGGGCCGACATCCCGATCACATTGACTTTTCCCGAATGCTGAAGCATATAAGACAGCTTGTACAAATCCCTCTGGTTCACATCCAGCAAAAAAGCTTTTATCATACCGTTCCTCCCTTCACCGCCTGGAGCTGTCCGGGCTTTGGATTTAGAAAATAACCCCACAAAGTGGGGCCTTGGCTTCGATGATGACTCAGGTACTTGGCGGGGACCCCAAGATCTTTCAAATGGAAACGGCTTCGCCGTCCTTATAAGGACGGTACCCGTTTCAGCGAGAAAGATGAGGCTAATTGATAGCGTGAAACATAAATTCTTATCTTTGAACAAACCGGCTATGCCGTCCTTGACCGGGCAGCGCAGCTGTTTGCATTTCAGGTGTAAGGCCGGCTGCGGTTCCCGGGCTCTCCGGTTCCCCTGGCCGCTGAAGCTCTTCCTCCCCGGTCCCTCCAGACCTTCCTGCTCAGACCCGGCGGCCTAAGCCCAAGTGGAAAAAGGAAACTCAATCCCCACTTTCCCTTTTTCGCTTGCGTTAGGAGCTGCGAGGAAATGAGTACCCGCTTTTGTTGACAAAAGCTCCACGGTTTTGGGAGTTTTGTCAACAATGTAGCGGTACTTTATTTCGTCGCAGTCTCTTAGCGGGAAAAAGATCCCTAACCGATCCGTTTCACCCCCTTACGGGGAATACGCCTAATTTAAGATGAACTTGAAACACATTCATAAAAAGGGCAGCCATTTTAGTGGTAAAAAGGATAACTAAGGCAGCGCATTCGGATTGTAGATCATCCCCAGTGGGAAAAAGTACAACTAATCCGGCTGAAATCAGCCGTATGGGGTGAGCAGGCCTCTATTAAGTGTACAAAATCCCACTAAAGCCCGTTCAAGCCAGAATTCCAGCCCATTAGTGTTACTTTTTACACTTCGCTTCCGTTCCCTATGAACCTCCTTGCATTCCATCAGCGTTTTCAGGTACGCCGGTTCCATTCCTATACATTAAATTACCTTTTGGCTCAAAACCAAAATCAGCGGTTGACGATGTGAATGAAGTCCGCTGCGGGTTCAGAGGGTTCTTCCGGCCGCTGCTAAAGCCCGGTTTCCGGATTGGAATAAGACTACTGGTTGAAACCGGTCTTTAAAAGCGAACAGTATCGTTTCTCCAGAATTCCTCTGGCCCTCCGCTATGTCCGCACTTAGTGCCGGCCCCTATTTTTAGATGGAGCCAGCTTTTTCAACGATTCCTTTAAGACTTTTCCGTCCATTTAAGTGTACTAATTCTTGCGAATTCCACTTTACTCCATTCCACTTCACGTCCCTGCCCCGGTAGCGGCCTCGGTTAGACCCGCTCTATTCCCGCTTCCTCCTGCAAAACATAGAACCCGCAGACTCTGCACCATTCAGCACGACCCAGCAAACTCCGCACGACTCAGCAAACTCAGCACGACCCAGCAAACTCCGCACAACCCAGCAACTCAGCAAACTCAGCACGGCCCAGCAAACTCCGCACAACCCAGCAACTCAGCAAACTCAGCACGACCCAGCAAACTCAGCACAACTCAGCAACTCAGCAAACTCAGCACGGCCCAGCAAACTCAGCAAACTCAGCACGGCCCAGCAAACTCCGCACAACCCAGCAACTCAGCAAACTCAGCACCATTCGGCACGATTAAGACGCATTATAATTTTGCCCTAACTTCATACCTGCCTTATCCACAATTGACGAGAAGCATAATTCACTAAATCAGGACCACCCGTCCAACGGGTGGTTTGCTCTTGGGGTATAACCCCTTGTTGCCAAACTGCGCCTAAAGACGCTAGCCTGACAGCAATTCTGTTCAGGCTCAGTGTTATTTGTCATTTTCAC
>NZ_JACBYI010000081.1 GCF_019352175.1 Paenibacillus sp. S150 | reverse complement strand
TTTTGTTGTATACTGGTCATTGAGTAGGGCTCCTTTTCTTGGTGACTTTGCAATCCCAAGGATACCCTACTTTTTTGTCGTTTACTAGACTCCCCGATCCTTACACATACTATTTTACGCCATCGTCGTCAGGGGGATTAGTGGTAAAAAGTAACCCTAATTTTGCCCCAAAGGCCGATTAGAGGGTGAAACGGTGAGATTAAGTGTAGAAAATCCCACTACGGCTGGCAAACAGAGCTTGTTTGTCCATTTTAAGTGTAGAAAATCCCACTAAATTTGATTAAATAGAGGACAAGCAAGGCTGCAATCGAGCAATCGATAATGGTATTTAGTAAATTGAAGTGAATGATAAGCGTAGGCAGTGATGAGGCCTATAATTGCAAAGGCTGCCCTATGCAGAAACTTGCGTAGAGACAGCCTTTGTTTGAGCTCACCCAACCGTCAACAAACCAGCAATCAGCACCCCACCACCAACTAAGCAGGAATCGGCACCCCACCGTCAACAAACCAGCAATCGGCACCCCACCACCAACTAAGCAGGAATCGGCACCCAACCAACCTATTCCTTCACCACAGTAACCATATACTCCTTCATGGTGGCATGGTCCTCAGCTTTGACGGCAATGACAAGCTCTGTCTGCTTGGCGGCAAGTGCAACATTTCTCGGCAGGGTATCCTCGATCAGAATCCCATTTACGTACACCAGCGCATTCGGATGCTTAGGTACGGCGTTTAATTGCACAAAGGAAGTCTCGGCGGAAACGGTCATTGTGTAGGCGGATAATCCGCTGGAAAACGGCGGCGCAAGGGTCCCTTCGCTGACAGTCAGCTTCTCCAGCTCCGCATTGCGGTCAAAACCTGCCATCATGCGCAGCAGATCAAAAATGCCATTTTCCGCTCCGGGGATGACAAACTTGACCTCGGCCTCTGTTTTGTCCTGAATGCTGCCTGCGGGAATTAGATAGCTCTTGGCATAGAAGCTCCGGGCTTTGTCCGTAAACAATGTTTCCTGGACCAGCAACTTACCATCCACATAAATTGCAATCTCTTTGCCGTTGTTGCCCGAGAAGTAGGTGACGGACAAGTAGTTGTCCTTGTTCGGTGCGGTTTTCAGCCGGTAGCTGAACCAGCCGCCATGCTCTGCTTTGCGGATATTGAAGCCGTCCCAGGTATCAACGGAAGTATTCCTGCCCAGGATGCCATGCTCCAGCTCATACTGGTCATTGCCTACAGGCAGGCTGTCAAGGGTGGCGTCCTGCACTCTTTGCTGAAGCTTGCCCTGCAGGATATGCTGCTGCAGCTCGGCAGAATCGGCCTCCACCAAGCGCCAATAGATTCCATACCGTTCGCTGTGCTGCTTGTAGTGGGGAGTGAATACCAGCCGCGTGTCTTCGTCCGTGCCGCGCAGCGCAAAAGCGGGCTCATCCTGCTCCAGCCGCACATAGTGCTGATCGAAGTTCTTCAGCCATTCCTCCGGGCTCTCCGCAACCGTGATGAAGTCCTTAACGAGCATATTGCGCGTCGGCACGCTGACGGCTACCCCTGTCGCGGATTCGGTCATATCCTGTGTTCCCAGCCCGGCGCTGAGCACGGCCGGACCGTATTTCAAAGCCAGCACATGCTCCGCATCCGGCAGGTTGAACCAGGCAAGCTTCATGGGAAGGCGGAGCTGTACGGTATCGCCGTCACCCCAAACTTTGCTGAGTACGGCGCAGCCTCCGAATATAGCCGCGCTGTGCGGTTGTCCGTTCAGAAGAACCTCCGGTTCTCCCGCCAGCCAGTCCGGCAGGCGCAGCTTCAGCGCCAGAGGATTAATGTGCACCTGCCGGGTGGAAATGGTGAACCGGACTGTATCCGTATAAGGCAGATTGGCACTCTGCAGCAGCTTCAGACCGTGTTGCTCCGCATTCAGCGCAGAGCTTACATATTGGTTAACCACAATGCTGCCCGCATCATGGAAATAGATGCTGTCATTCAGCTTCGTGAAGCTCTCCATGCCCGTACCGGTACAGCACCAGAAATGCTCGAAGGGCGAGCTGTATACCTTGAAATATCCCGTAGCCATAGGCTGGAAATACATCGTCATGCCGGTATGCGGATGCTGCGAGGAGACGATGGCATTCAGAAAGGTATTTTCGTAAAAATCGGCATATTTCGCTTCTCCGGTGAGCTTGAACAGCTCGCGGGTCAGCTTGAGCATGTTATAGGTATTGCAGGTTTCAGCGGTGAAATTGGAGCGTTCGCAGTCGAGCTTATCCGGGTCGCCGAAATGCTCCCATTCGCTGTTCCCTCCGGTAATATAGCTGTGGTGGTTGACAACCATGTCCCAGAACTGCCGGGCAGTCTCCAGATAAAACACCTCACTGTCCCCCAGTGCCAGATAGCGGTTCAGCGCACCGAGAAATTTGGGGATGGTGGTGTTGGCATGCTTGCCCTTGAGAATGTCCTTTCCTTCGTGAACCGGCTTGAATAAGGACAGCTCATCAAAGCTGTGGGCGGCGCTTAGAATGCGCTTATCTCCGGTAATTTTGTACAGCTCATACAGGCAGTCGTTCATTCCGCCATACTCCACAGACAATACCGTCTGCCGGGTTTCGGGCGACCAGGCAGAGGTCCGGCGGCAGATCCATCCGCCCAGCCTCAGGAGCGTGGCATAAGCCGTTGCATTACCGGTTGCGGTGTAGGCGGCTGTAAGTCCGGAGACGATTTTGTGCATGGTATACCAGGGAACCCAGGCAGGCCGTTTATTTTCCACATGATCGAACAGCTCTTCGGGAAAAGCGGACAGGTATCCGCTTCTCTGCTGGCACAGCGCAAGCTCCTCCAGGAGGTACTTCAGCCTCAGGGCGATTTCATCGTCCCCGGTCGCAGAATAGGCCTGAGCCAGGGCGGTAAGATAATGGCCCAGCGTATGGCCTCTGATCTCGGTGCTTTCCCAGCCGGGGTATTTGCTGCTCTTCGGGGGAAGCCCTTTGTTCTCACGGAAACCGGCCAGCAGGCGGTCGGGATCATAGCTTTTGAGATATTGCAGCTCTTTGGTGAACGCGTTCACGAAATAAGGATCGGTTATGCGAACCTGATCCATGCGGAAATCCTTCAGTGCAGCTGTGTCGTACGGGCCAGCCGTCGAGGGCGGCGTTGTTCTTACAGGCATTGTTATCACC
The DNA here is from genome assembly GCF_019352175.1 of Paenibacillus sp. S150. Taxonomy (GTDB): domain Bacteria; phylum Bacillota; class Bacilli; order Paenibacillales; family Paenibacillaceae; genus Paenibacillus_AQ. The sequence goes on along the minus strand of NZ_JACBYI010000081.1, from coordinate 3,424 downwards.
AATCCTATGCTCTCTATAGTGGCAGTGCAGATGCAGCTTCTCTCATTCAAGCTTATAGGGCGCGGGCGGTGAGGGTAAATAGTGTTACGTTCGAATATGTGTGAAAAAGTCAGAAATGTGCGGCTGCATGTCTGGTCGCCGGCCGTGAAAAGGGGCAGAGATGCACGCTGAGGCAAATAGCTGAGGGGCGCAGGAGGATGGATAGCCTGTTTAGGCTGGGCCTGATGACTGTTGCGCAGATTGCTGATGATGAGAACGGATTTTTGTCTTTGCTTGCATCTTTCTGCAATGGATTTTGGGCAGCTTTGCGGTAAACCGGCTTCTGCAGCTGGCAATTTCACAGAAAAAAAGCACCGCCACATGGACGATGCACTCATTTCATAGATTTAAGCTGATGCATATAGAAGAGACGAATTCGCTGTGCGGCCCTTTCACAGAACCCAATTTCCATTTGCTGTTATGGCGTGTACTGCTGCACAATCGAGGTCACCTGGCCATCCTGAACCGTAATGTGGAATGGGGATTGGCTCAGGTCGATGATGTCGGTTTTGGCGAATTCTGTAATGAGCTTCTGAAGGGTAATGCTCTCATTCCAGCTGATGTCCAGGTCTTCAAGCTTCCCGGTGTGGTCGAAAATTTGCATCGTTACCGCAGCATTGCCGGCGACCGGATAGGAAGTGAGAGAGTCGCTGTCGTTCACAATATAATAACCGTCCGGGGTGCCGCCAAGCTCTGCCGCCGCTTCAGGGTCACGTCCGGCAAAGATGCGGTCGGCTTCAGCGCCTTCGTACCATTCGATTTGGTCAGCTGTCATGGATGTATGCCCGTTTTTGGATTCCAGTGCATGTATATAAACCGTTAATTCCTGGATTTTGTCGCCACTTTGCGCTTCTGCACGTGTGCCCGCCGTACTTGCCGTAGTCACGAGGGAGAGGAACAGCAGGACCAGTAAAGGAAGCAGTATAGCAGATTTTTTCTTAACCATATATAATTTCCCCCTTGAATTAAATATGACACGGTGTACGCCTATATGCCTAATTACCCTCGGCTGTATTTCTCAAACGGGTATTGTACCTCTATTAACGTATATCCGGTGAAAATGTTGCAATAAGTTTCGGCACTCCTGAACCCGGGTTTTGCAATGGAACGGCTAACCGGAATTCTGTCAACCTGTTTTGAGCGTGCCAATGCATATTGACCTAAGTTTTATTAGCACCTAAGATATAGGAATATCTGGATTATAGTTCAAATATATGGTTTCTTAGGGCGGTGTTTGTTTGGAATCACTCACTACAATACAGGCTGAACTGGACGCTTACTTAAAAAGAGAAGGCATGACCATCAATCAATTCGCCGGGATATCGGGTGTGAACTCCGGTACGCTCAGCAGTATTATAAATGGCAACCGTCCTATTGCTATGAAGCAGCTGGACCGGATTACAGCGGGGATGGGACTTCCAGAAGGTGAATTTTATGAGTTATATATAGATGAATGTGTCGTTTATTCCACTCCGGACTGGCGGCGCCTGGGGCCATTTCTGCACCGCTGTGCAGAGCTGGACAAGCTGGACTGCATCCGGCAGGTGGTCCGCACGATTATGGATAATATCTCCTATGCCCAGGCGGTGTTTGAAACGGCAGAGGAGTTCTTCGCGCAGGGCAAGCGGCAAGCGGCGGCACTGCTGTACGAGGGCGTGGCGGAGAGCGAGAAGTATCAGCATTCGGAGCGGCTGGCCTTGTGCCAATACCGGCTGTTCATGATTAACCTGGGAAAAGATCAGAATGCCAACCTGCGTACAGCGATGCATTTTGAGTATTTTGTGGAGCGGCTGGATGAGATGGACCAGCTGAGTGCTCTGCAGGCCCTGGTGAATGTCTATCTCTCTTTGCATGACTGGGACAAAGTAGATGCTCTGGCTTCCAGGATGGGAAGCAAGGCCGCTCTGCAATACCGGCATGAACATCGGAAGACAGCGAGGCGCACGGCACAGAAGCAGCCGGCAAGGCCGCTTTGCTTTTATATTTTGTATTCTAATTTGCTGCGGGCCGCAGCTTGTGAAGAACGCGGCGATTATGAGCAAGCCTTGCATTATGTCTCGCTGTATTCCGAAATGGGCTGGGTGAAGGAGAGCTCTGAGGAGGTCCTGCGGATCAAGGAGCAATTCAGGGAATGGGCGGAGGCCAACACGTATCTGTATCGTCTGATGTCCGGACAAACGGAGGTGCTGGCGGATTACGTGGAATTCATCGCGGTCCGCGAGAATGAAATTCTTCCCGGCTTGATTAAAATCATGCAGGCAGCCAACCGGTTCCATTTCAACGCAGATGAAATCATTGAACGGCTCCAGCCGCAGCTGGAGATTAAAGAGCAGAAGAGCAGCCTGGGCAAGTTCAATTCGCAGGTGACTGCTGATAAATTTTTGATGCTTCATTACGAAATGGCGGTCTATTATCTTACGGCGCAAAGATATGATATCGGGATCACTTATTTATTCCAATGTCTGGAATCCTCTGTTAGAATAAACAGTGACAGCAGTATTGTTCAATGCGTAGGATTATTTGAGCAGTACAGGCATCTGGCTTCTGAAGAAGACCGGGAGAGATACAAAATTCTTATTAGTGAGGTGCTAGGGGTTAATGAAAAAAAGATTGGCTCTGTTACTGGCGGTATTTAGTATTGCTCTGGCTATTGCAGTTCCGGTCATTCCGGTGGAGCAGGCAGCGGATTCATCCGGTTTTCAGCCATTGTCGCATGGGACGGGACTTGATTAATTCGGTTCCAGTTGCGTAAAGGCAGCTCCAAAACCTCTCCTGTGCCGGAGGGGTTTTATTGAAATATAGGAATTTATATGCTTTGCGCACTAAATTATCCTTCTATTTCTCGCAGAAACGGTGCCGTCCTTACAAAGGACGGCACCGTTTTCTGCTTGTTGTTCGCGGATACAATAAGAATAGAGTTAGAGCCTATCCCAGGATAAATAAGTAAAAGGTGATGAGAGTTGGCCAGCTTCGCCTCAACAACGGCATTTCTGCCGTTAATTCGGGTCGCACGGGCCATTCCCGCCCCAACAACGGCAATTCTGCCGTTATTTCGGGTCGCACGGGCCAACCCCGCCTCAACAACGGCAATTCTGCCGTTATTTCGGGTCGCACGGGCTAACCCCGCCTCAACAACGGCAATTCTGCCGTTATTTCGGGACGCACGGGCCAACCCCGCCCCAACAACGGCATTTCTGCCGTTATTTCGGGGCATACAGCAGTAATCTTGCAAAGAAGCTTACATTCTATGGAAATCTAAAAAAGTGCACAAAAAAAGAGATTCCTGTATCGTAGAAGTTGTAACGACACCCACGAAAGGAGATCTCTTGCTGTATAAGTTACCTGAACAAGGATTGTTATGTCAAGTCACTACGTGGTTAAACAC
>NZ_JACBYI010000080.1 GCF_019352175.1 Paenibacillus sp. S150 | reverse complement strand
TGGATATGAAAGGAAATTTTCGCAGGGGGGATCCCCCCTGACCCTTGAAAACCATTCCTATCCATTGTCCCAATGGATATCCTACAACCTTTAAAGATAATTACACAAACTTCTTGACGCTACCCTGTAGAGGGTAGAATCGGATGAATTAGGTATTCTTTTTCCCACTAACGCTTGCGAAAAAGGGTATTTAGGAAGAATGAAGTTCACTTTTTCCACTTGGGCTTGCCGCCGGCCGGTCCCGGCAGCCAACCCTGAATTTGAAATCTCAAACGGCTGCGCTGGCCAGTCAAGGACGGCATAGCCGTTTTGTTTCTTGTATATATAGATTGAACATGTATTCAGTTCCCTATGAACCTACTTGCATTCCAGGAGTGTAAAGTTGAGGATAAGTAAAATGCGTGGTAGTCGTGCTGAACCTGCGGCGGGTTCTATATTTTGCAGGAGGAAGCGCGAAAGCAGGGGGGCTAACCGAAATCGCGGGGGCATCCATTATATGGTACAGTTAAAAGACCTGAATTCAGGAGCGGTGATGAAATTGAAGCGAATCATTAGTCTTGTGCTGTTAAGCGCTGTGGTGTGGATCAGCGGCTGCAGCGGCAAGGACAATATTTATGCCGGGATTGAGAAGCAGGATATCAAAAGCATCAAGACTGCCAGGGAACTCGAGTATTTCTACGAATACAAGGGACATACGGATAACTGGGCTTCCACTTATTTCGTATAATTTGGGATCTTTCGGGGGCAATGGCCGGGTGGCAGATCAGGATTCTGTTGTGAAGATGCACGTGGAATGGAATGGGGGCGCGGAGGACATTGAATTGCTGCCTGAGCTTCAATAGCGTCACTGCACTCTCAATTCAGCTGGGACATATACTCATAAGCCGTAATGCCGAACATGATTTTGAAATGTCTGTTCAGATGTGTCAGATCGACAAATCCGTATTCGGTCACGGCGGCATAGACATCCTTGGTCCGCTCGATGGCTTGCTTGGCATGCTCCACCTTGCAGTTCAGGAAAAATTGATAGGGGGAGATGCCGGTATGGCTCTTAAACGCCCGGATAAACTGGTATTTGGAGAGTCCGAACTCCCGGCAGAGATCGTCCAGCTTCAGCACATGGTCTATGCTGCCGAACATCATTTCCTTCGCACGCTGCACAAGCTTATTATTTGTCCGCTGGGCAGTATCAATTTCTGTCCGCGGGATGAGGCCTGCCAATTTTACGAGCAGCTCGCTGCATAAAGCTTCATCCTTGCCCGTCTGGATGGCATAGCTAAGACGTAATATGCATGACGACAATCCGGAGTTATAGACAATGGGCGAAGAGAACCGCAATTCTTGGCCTCCCAGGATTTAGGAGAACAGCTCCGGCTTGATATACAGCATCACATAATCAATGCCTTCCCTGCCGTAGGAGCTGCCGTCATGATACTGTTCACGGTTGAACAGCATGACACCATTTTTATGGGAGGCCTGGTAGCTTCCGTCCAGGTTATATTGCTGAATGCCGCGCAGTGTTACGCCAAGCGCATATTCTTCGTGGCAATGCTTTTTGTAGGTGAAATCGGTAAAGCTTGCCGACAGGGCCAGGATATCCGCTGATTTGGCATAGTTGAACTTCTCCATATCACTCACTTCCAATGCCCTATAGAATTCCCGATACCATAACAGCGGAGTATACAAGAAACAGCGCCATAAAGATATTGATCAACCGATGCTGCTGCTGCAAGAATTTTCTGAAGATAGAACCGCATACCACCCAGGTCACAAATCCAGAAACCCGATAATGGTGATTACCAGCACAAACAGAAGCCACAATACAGTAGAGAATGAAGGATGCGATGTTCATAATGACCTCCTATACAGGTAGTCACATGAATATACACCCGGAAGTCTAATGACTATAGTATATTATTGCAGCGTCCCAAAAGGAATGCCCCGTCAATGGTCTGCAGGTCATTTTTTGTTTGAAATATAAGACTTTATATGTTTCACGCTTTACATTAACCTTATCTTTCAAAGAAAAGCCCGGAATCCGGGCTTTATGGAATTTGGAGTGTATCTTCTGCCGGCGCATACATGATTCGTCGCGGGTCAAAGGATTTTGAGCTATCACCGTCTGATAGACCTGTTTCGTAGGAAATAAGTAGTATACGACAGTCTCATTTCAGATATATAATTAATGCATTGAATGAAAATTATGTCAGGCGGTGTTGTGTGTTGTCGTGGGAGCCATTTGGGTATATGGGATTTTCAACTATTGAAACCATATCTGTCTACTGCCTAATAATGTCGTTATTTAGGTTTAAATTTCAAAGCTTCATATGGCAGGCATTGTTTATGGTGCTCCTAATCAATCTGCAGAGCTACATAATGAGGAATGAATTTTCACTGGCATATCTTGTTCCGCTGATTACAATCTTGTTATTCGCAGTATTTTTCAAGGTAGTAGTCAAGATTCCGTTAATCTGGTCAGTGGTTGTTACTGTGTTGGGTTATGTGGCTTATGCCTTTTTACAAACTGCACTGGCAAAACTGCTATTCGGGTCTATCGCAGCTGCTCAAGGCAATGCTTCCAATGGATATCTGCTTCAGTTTGCAAGTGGATTTATAACGATCCTGCTATCCATATGGCTTTATAAAATCGGTTGGGGATTTAAATTTGATTTCGAACGACTCCGCTTTAAATTCGAGGATGTATTGATGATTCTGTTAATCATCTTTTTCTTAATCTTCGTATCGGTAATATTTTATTATAATGATTTGTTTGTAAATATATTATTCTTTGCTGCGGTAACGGTATTTTTGCTCTATTATGCGATTCGCAAGGAGGCCGAGGAAGACAATGATTGACACTATTTCAGCAAGATTGGCAAGGGGTATCAAAAATACCGTACCGGAGCATCCAGCCTCGCTTGCAGTGCTTAAGTTCGCCATCGCTGTTGTTCTCAATGTAGCTTTTATTATTGCACTGACTCTGGGAGCTTCTCTGTTCACCGGGAATACAACAGAAGCGGCTTTGATTTTGATATCATTTGCCATGCTGCGCCAAGTGACCGGGGGTGTACACCTTAAATCAGGTACAGCATGCGTGCTTCTTACCACTGCACTATTTACTCTTTTATCATATGTGGATATGAACACTGCGTATGTACAGGTTCTGAATGTAACCAGCCTCGCGCTCGTGCTGTGGTTAGCGCCTATCGGAATTGAGCGTCAGACACGTATTCCCAAGCGTCACTGGCCAAAGCTTAAAGGAATTGCAGCAGCATTGATTATTTTAAATATCTTGTTTTGCTCACCAGTGATTGCAGCAAGCTTCTTTGTGCAATCCATTACTTTGCTGCTTACTTGGAAGGGGGTGAAATCCATATGATGAAGAATCTCAAGCGCAAAGCCGTTTACAGCCTGGCCTCTGCTTTATCGGGAATGGCTGCTTTGGTGGTAATTGTTACTACCAGCATTGTGTATATCAACCAACCGGAAGTACCTGAAGAACTGCTGAATTAGTTTGGAGGCTGTGTATGTGTATTATAAGCGCAACTAAAGATGTTGAGGGGCGATCCGGGCTTGTGTCTGTGAGCGGGGATGACATCATATTCCTTGGCACGGACAGTTCTTCAAGCATTATATTATTGCACACGCTGAGTTCCGTGTTTTACACAACCGGCACGCTGAAATATTGGACAAGGGTTTTAAATGCATCAGGGTATACGTTTTACCTTGCGGATCGCAATAATAGTATAAACATACGGAATATCGCAGAAATTAATAACCTTTTGAAGATTGCGTACTTTGAGAGGGAACGGACAAAGGATTCTAAATATTGCACGATGTCCAAAAGCGGAATCAAAAAAGTTTGTCAGCTCGTGAGAGAATTAAATCCAACAGTAGTGTTCAATTAACAGCTGCCCTCCGGGTAGCTTTTTTTTCGTACCGGTATGCCAGTCACCGACCCTAAGAGCTGCTGGATTTTGGTCTGCGGACGCTGGTATGATATATCGTGGGCATTAGGACTATTTGGGACAACATCTGAAATAGCCAGCCCACACCTGTACAGCCGTATATTATGGGTCAATGAACACAATGTAGCGGCGTTATCCTAAAGTGCCCATAACAGGCCCGAAAGAGAACCTCAACGACCTGTTCGTGTTTTTTTGCCCAACTTGGAGGGACCAGCAGCCGTGATGCTTAACCATCTGTTTTTTCACATCCATTACTGCAATTTCAGAGCCATGAATGACACCCGGAGGCCTTCAAGCCGGATCCGCCGGACTCTGGATCATCATGAGCTTGTGTTTGTCAGCGCGGGCAAGGGCAGCATTGTGATTGACAGCAAAAAGTATGCTTTCACAGCAGGAATGCTGTTCTACCTCACGCCGGGCCTGCCTCATACAATTAAGATGGATGTACGGGAGCCGGGCGTCTTTCAGACGGTTCATTTCAGCTATGCCCATGTGGGATTTCAAGAAGGGGAATGGTCGGTCAGGGCTGAAGCGGAGAATCTTCCTCTGCAGGCGGCACAGAAGCTGAAGGATTACTACCAGGTGGAGGAGCAATTCCACAAGCTGGTTGAGGGCTGGAATGCCAAGCTGCCGGGGTACAAATATGTGTCCAAGACTAACTTCCAGCAGCTTCTGATCGCCATTTACCACAATACCAAAAAACAAAATCAAAACTATGCAACCTCCTTGAAAGTGGAGAGATTGATTGAGTATATGCGTCAAAATGTGCACCGCAAGGTAACCTTGACTGAACTATCGGAGCAGGTGCAGCTGTCATCCACTTACCTCTCGCGGGCATTCAAAGAGATTACCGGATATTCGATCATCGGGTTCTTCAACCAATTGAAGCTGGATGCAGCGAAGGAAATGCTTCTGGGCGGTGAACTGAAAGTCAAAGAGGTGGCCGGGGCGCTTGGCTTTGCGGACGAATTCTATTTCAGCCGGATATTTAAAAAGACAGAAGGGATCAGCCCTTCGGAATTTCACAGCAAAAATGTCCATGGAGTCTAAGATTGTGCATGGTCTGGAGGCGTTCCTGCTGTTAGCATGAGGATATTATCGTGAAGCAGAAGGAAGGCCGTCAAGAAATGCCGATTTGGAAAAGAAATCTGATTGTCTGCTGGTTTGGAGTCTTTGTTACAGGGGCGGGCATGAGCCAGATCGCACCGGTATTGCCGCTCTATATCAAACAGCTTGGTGTGGGGGATGCATCCTCGATTGCCCGATTTTCCGGAATCGCTTTTGGAATCACCTATGTGATATCCGCATTGTTCTCGCCGGTATGGGGGCTGGCGGCGGACAAATTCGGCCGGAAGCCGATGCTCCTGCGGGCAAGCCTGGGGATGGCGATAATCATCGGGAGTATGGGATTTGCCCGCAATGTCTATGTGTTGATCGGACTCCGTTTGCTGCAGGGTGCAGTCACCGGCTACGGTACAGCCTGCACTACACTCATTGCTACGCAGACGGATAAGGAGCATGCGGGATACGCTTTGGGAACACTTTCAACCGGAAGTATTGCGGGCTCTTTGCTGGGACCGGCCATCGGCGGTTTTATTGCGGAGAATCTGGGGCTGCAAAACACCTTTTTTCTAACCGGCGCCCTGATGCTGACCGCCTTTGCTCTGACTGCATTATTTGTACGGGAATCCTTTGTCCGGGAGGAAAAGCGGGCGCTCCGTTTGCAGGAAGTCTGGAGCAGTGTGCCTGAGAAAAGCTTGACGGTTACCTTGTTTGTGAGTTTTTTCGTGCTAACGGCAGCTCTGTATACGGTGGAGCCGGTCATGACGGTCTATGTGGACCAGCTGTCCGGCAGCGGCAGCCATATCGCTCTGATCGCCGGTCTCACGTTCTCGGCTTCCGGGCTGGCGAACATCCTTGCCGCTCCAAGGCTTGGCAGGCTGTCGGACCGGATCGGGGCGCACAAGGTGATATTGGCGGCGCTTATCGCGGCAGGGCTTATCTTTATCCCCCAGGCCCTGGTGCAGAATCCCTGGCAGCTGATGGGCCTGCGCTTTTTGCTTGGGCTTGCAGCAGGCGGGCTTATTCCTTCGGTGAACATTCTGGTCAAAAAAATTACACCGTCTTCTCTTACCGGCAGGGTGTTCGGACTGAACATGTCGGCGGGATATCTGGGGATATTTGCCGGATCGGTGCTGGGCGGGCAAGTGGCAGCCTGGTTTGGCATCCGCTATGTATTTTTTATCACAAGTTCTTTGTTGCTGATCAATGCGGTTTGGGTTTATTTCAAAGTGTATAAGACACTTCATATAAATGAGTTGGCTATATACAGCAAAGCAGATGAACAGGAGTTGGGTATCTGATATGGAAAATGCAAAATCGGCGGAGCTTGAAGAATTGAAGGCAGCCACAACGGCGCTGGTGGTCATTGACCTGCAGAAGGGGATTGCCGGCAGCGGCCGTGACCTTTTTCCTTATCCGGCGGATCAGGTGATCCGGAATGCCGAGAGTCTGGTGAAGGCTTTTACCGAAAAAGGCGCGTTCGTGGTTCTTGTAAGAGTTGCAACAGTCGACGGGAAGGACATGCTGAAGCCCAAAACGGATATCAAACCAAGTCCGGCGCCCTTCCCTGAAGGCTGGGATCAGATTCTGCCGGAGCTGGCCGGGTATCCGAACACATACACACTCACCAAACATCAGTGGGGAGCATTCTTTGGGACCGGTCTGGACCTTCAGCTGCGGCGGCGCGGGATTCATACGATTGTGCTTTGCGGCGTGTCCACCTCCATCGGTGTCGATACGACCGCAAGAGAAGCCTATCAGCTGGGTTATAATCAGGTGTTTGCAGAAGATGCCATGGGCGCTTCCAGCCGGGAAGAGCATGACTATGTCTGTAAAACAATCTTTCCCCGGATCGGCAAGATACGGACGAGCGAAGAAACGGCCGCAGCCTTGAAATGACAACCAGACCGGGCAAATGCCATAATGCGGGTGCTTGCGAATGAGAATCCGTTTGGTGCTCCGCTCTATCTGCAAGGATCTGCAGTGAAGAGAGAAGCGAGGGTGACTCCGGCTATGCTGCGGGTTGCCTTTTTTTTGGTTCAGTAACAAAGTTCGGGTGAGAACTTCGCTTTGGTCCATAAACCGCAGATCCTGGCGGACCTTAATCCTGTACTTTGTGATAGGAATAACCCTTCTGCAAGCGGTGCAGCTCCAAGCGGGTACGTACATTTGTTATAGAAGTCAACTGTGTAAAACTTGCCGCCCTGATGACAAGAGGGCAGAGGGGGACCAGCTAAAAACTTGATTGTTGTCAGGTTCAGTGCTTGCGGTGGGCTGCACCAGGCTCGAAGTGGAAAAAGTAACACTAATCAAAGATTTTTCGGGTCCCTTAGCAGCATAAAGTGGAAAAAGTAACACTAATTTGATTGAATTAGTCTCCAGCCAGATGGCGTAAAATAGTATGTGTAAGGATCGGGGAGTCTAGTAAACGACAAAAAAGTAGGGTATCCTTGGGATTGCAAAGTCACCAAGAAAAGGAGCCCTACTCAATGACCAGTATACAACAAAACC
>NZ_JACBYI010000008.1 GCF_019352175.1 Paenibacillus sp. S150 | reverse complement strand
GTTCCAAGTGGAACTGACGCCCACCACGGGATAACCATTTTAAAAAAAAATGAAGTTCCACGATAGGACCTCTGACAGTCAATTATCCTTTCGAGCTGTAAAGCGATAAAGCCTTTTTTCGTATAAAATTTAAGCGGAATGACCATTTATGGAGCAAATGGGGCGAATTAGGTTTACTTTTTCCCGCTGGAGGTCGTTGGGGAGCCGGGTGCCTCCAGATTAGGTTTACTTTTTCCACCCGGAGATCGGTAAGACTGGGGATTTGACAGGCTGAGCTTGGTTCACTTAATGATATCAAAATAGCATTTTATGCCAAAACGGCTGCGCCATCCATTTAAGGACGGCGCAGCCGTTGCTGTGATGACAGGAGCTGCTGCTTAGCTGCCAGGCCAGACCTGCTGTGCTGCTTACAGCGCCTCCACTTCACGCAGCCAAAGGGCGGCGGAAGCGTCGCTTGGCATGCGCCAGTCACCGCGCGGCGAGAGGCTGACCGTTCCCACCTTGGGCCCGTCCGGCAGACAGGAGCGCTTGAACTGCTGGGTGAAGAAACGGGTGACGAATACCCGCAGCCAGCTCACCAGCTGCTCTTTGGAATAGGCTTCCCCAAAAGCATGCTGGGCGAGATAGAGCATTTTGGCAGGAGAAGCGCCTGTCCGCAGCATGTAATAGAGGAAGAAATCATGCACCACATAAGGCCCCAGAATATTCTCCGTGAGCTGGACTATTTCGCCTGTAGCCGATGGTGGCAGAAGCTCGGGGCTGATTCCTGTGTCGATGATGCTGTAGAGCAGCTTGTTCACGGTTTCGTCTGCCTCGTGATCGGCATACCAGGCGACGACATATTGGATCAGCGTCTTCGGAATCCCTGAATTCACGCTGTACATGGACATATGGTCCCCGTTATAGGTGCACCATCCGAGTGCAAGCTCCGACAGGTCGCCGGTGCCGATGACAATGCCGCCGTTCTTGTTCGCCAGATCCATGAGGATCTGCGTGCGCTCCCGGGCCTGGACGTTCTCATAGGTCAGGTCGTGAACGTTCTTGTCATGGCCGATATCCTCGAAGTGCTGCAGGCAGGCGGCTTTGATGTCAACCACCTTGAGCGAAGCGCCGAGCGCTTTGATCAGGCCGACGGCGTTGTCGTAAGTGCGGTTCGTCGTGCCGAACCCCGGCATGGTGACAGCCAGCACATCGCTGGCCGGACGGCCCAGCAGCTCCATGGCCCGCACTGCGACGAGCAGCGCAAGCGTGGAATCGAGGCCCCCGGAGATGCCGATCACGGCCTGTTTGGTGCCGATGTGGCGGATGCGCTTCATCAGGCCGGAGGTCTGAATCGACAGAATTTCCCGGCAGCGGTCATCGCGCTGCTGCGGATTGCCGGGAACAAACGGATTGACGGCGATGCTGCGGGCGAGCTTCCGCCCGTCATGCCGGGCGCCCGGAGCCGCATACATCACCTCGCGGAAATTGCGTCCGCCCTTGCCGGCCCGGAAGGTGCCCATCACCGTGCGTGAATACTGGATTCTCGGCACGTCGATATCGGCGGCAATCATCCGGCTCTCATGGGTGAACCGCTCGGACTCGGCGAGCATCTGCCCGTTCTCAGCGATCAGCGAGTGGCCGCCGAACACGACATCCGTTGTCGATTCGCCGGTATTGCAGCCGGCGTAAATGTAGCCTGCCACGCAGGAGGCGGATTGGCTGGCGACAAGCTGGCGGCGGTAATCCGCTTTGCCTACCAGCTCATTGCTGGCTGAGGGGTTGAACAGCAGCGTGGCTCCGGCTTGGGCGAGCAGGCTGCTCGGGGGAACCGGTACCCAGAGATCCTCACAGATCTCTACACCGAAGGAAATGCCGCTGCCGCCCTCGCTGGTGAACAGCAGATCGTTCCCAATCGGCACAGCCGTCCCGCCGATGCGCAGCTCGGCTACTTCAAGCTCCTCGGCCCCGGCGAACCAGCGCGGCTCATAGAATTCGCTGTAGCCGGGAATGCAGGTCTTTACCACAAGCCCCAGAATTTCCCCTTGCTGCAATACGGCCGCGCAGTTGAACAGTCTGCTCTTTATAGAAATTGGCAGACCGGCAATGACGATCAGGTCCCGCCCTTCTGTAGCTGCGGTGATCTTCAGCAGTGCTTCCAGCGCCGCATCCTGAAGCACCGGCTGCAGGAATAAATCCGCGCAGGTGTAGCCGGTAACGGAGAGCTCCGGCAGCACCAGATACTCAACCTGCTGCTCGTCGGCCTGCCTGATTACATCGATAATTTGTGCTGCATTATACTCGCAGTCGGCAACCCGCAGTTCAGGGGAAGCGGCGGCGACTCTTGCGAATCCGAAATTCTGCATTTGTTTCACCTATCCTTTGTATGAATGACACGTGCTAATAACTAATTGTACCCATGATTTGGCACCCATAACAAGTGCGAAAGGCCGAATGGGATCAAAGCTTGCATTTCTGCGGCGCCCCGGCCTATGTTTTTGGGAGAAGAATACAATAGCTCACGAACGGTTGCGGGCCTTTGGGAAGGGAAAGCCCCTCATCCTGCAACGGACTGAGCTGCTCTTATTCCCGGCTCTAAAGAGAAAATAGCGGCTGTACGGTCCCTAGTGGCCAGGAGGAATGACAGAAATCGTAGGAATTACAGAAATGAATGCTCAATATAGAGCGCCAACAGGGGATTTTGGAAGGAACCAGCGTTCATTTCCTCGTGAAAGCAGGCATTTTGAATCCACAGCTACAGAACTGATGCTCTACTGTTGTGATTTGACTGTTGTGATCCGGCTATTAAAATATTCTTTGTCATTAAAATTAGAGGCAGCAGTCTTCCATTGCTATTGAGAACGATTATCATCTATAATCACTGTATGAAGCAACGGGAGTTGATGGAGGGCCATGAATCTGAAGGACCACATTTTGCTGTGGAATCACGCATACATAGATATTATTGACATCCGCCGTAGCTCCTTCAGCGGCGGGGCTGCGGATATCCGGTACAAGCTGCCGGCCAGCGCCTACCTGTATGTCATCCACGGCAGCGGCAAGCTGCTGGTAGACGAAATAATCCACGAATTCCGGAGCGCAAGCATCGTCCATGGCGGCAAAGGAACAGTAATTGAGATTTTGCGGACCGAAGAGGCGCTGGAGTATTATTTGATCCTCTACAAATCCATCCTTGCACTTCCTGCACGCAACAATCTGCTTGCGCTCATGGAGCGCTGCGATTCTTTTAACCAGCAATACATCTTCGTTCCCGGCAATCCGCTGCCGTTATTCGACAGGCTGAGCACAATGTTCCGCGAATGGCAGAAGGGCGGGGAGCTTGAGCATTTGCAGGTCAAGGCATTGTTCTATCAATGGGTGCATGAGCTGCTCTGGCAGCTGCATGCCCGGAACATCGAGCCGCTGCGGCCTGATCCGCTGGAGCACGCCCTCCGTTATATGCAGGAGCATTACAACGAGCCTATTACGCTGGAGAAGCTGGCTGAAGCTGTGGGCAGCAGCCCGCGGACCTTGACCAGACTGTACAGAATCCGCCTCCAGACGAGTCCTGCCCAATACTTGATCCGCATACGCATGGAAAGAGCCCTGGAGCTGCTGCTCCATACAGAAGCCAGCCTGTATGATATTGCGGTAGCCGTAGGGTATCCGGATGGATATTATTTCGGGCGGATGTTCAAGAAATACTACGGAGCCTCACCCGTAAAATACAAAAATTCACTCCGGAATGCGGAGCGGTGGCCGGAAATGCCATCTGCAGTTGCCCGATATGACATTGCCGCCGAGGACCTCCTTCGTTATATTGATTATGATAATCATTATCAATATAAAACAGAAGGAGCGTCATTCATGTTCAGAAATGCTAAGCCCTCTCTTTTGCTTACCCTGATGTTGTGCTTCACCATACTGTTAAGCGCCTGCTCTTCAGGAACAGCTAATACTTCGGCTTCAACCACCAATGCCCCGGCTGTGTCCCCCTCTGCTTCAGCAAGCGCCGCCGCTGCTCCGGAAAGCCCTGCTGCTGATGCGCAGACCCGCACGATTTCCACTGTAAAAGGAGATATTGAGGTCCCGGCGAATCCGCAGCGTGTAGTCGTGCTCTATCTGCTGGGCGATGTGCTGGCATTGGACGTCAAACCGGTCGGCGTATCCGATGTGTCCGAAGGCGCCGCCTTCGAGGAAGAGCTGAAGGATGTGCAGAAGCTGGGAAGCTGGTTCGAAGCAAGTCCCGAAGTCATCCTCTCGCTGGACCCTGATCTGATTATTGTTCCGTCGGAGGAAACCTATCAAGCGCTGCATGAGATTGCGCCTACGGTGCTGGTTCCTTATGAGAAAATGACCGCCGAGGAGCGGGTATCCTTCATTGGACAAGTACTGGGAAAAGAGGGGCAGGCCACAGCACTGTTCGACGCGTTCCACGCCAAAGTGGAGGAGAGCAAGCAGAAGCTCCAGGAGGCAGGCATTCTTGACCGCACCATTTCGATTATGGAAGGCGGCAAGGACCGCAGCATGTCCGTGGTCGCAAGCAAACAATTCGGCCGTGGCTCGCAGGTGATCTACGAATACCTGGGCATGAAGGCGCCCGGAATTATCCAGCAAAAGATTGACACGGCCACCGGAGCGGACGGCGAATCCGTATCGTTCGAAGTGCTGGCCCAATACAGCGGGGATTATATCTTCCGCTCTTCCTACGAAGGCATGGCCGATCTGACCCGGGACCCCATATGGAACAGCATTCCCGCGGTCAAAGAAGGCCGGCTGCTGGAGATTGACTTTGGATTGGCCTACTACAGTGATATCTATTCGCTTAATGCCCAGCTGGATTATATTGTGCAGAGTCTTCTTGCCGCACCAAGAGTGAATTAAGCGCGGAAGCGAATCTGCAAGGGCCTGCGCCTCCAAATAATCTTTCAGATTTAGCTGAAGCGGATATTGTCCTTTGTAAAAGAGGGGCACAGCTTCCGCCTGCCGGACACTCTGCCGGGCAGGCGGATTCTTAGGCGCCGGGTAGGTTTCAGCTCACGGACAGTTGTTCCAGCCGCCGGGCAATGCAGGCTTGATTCATGAAGCGGGCTCCTCTCAGAGCGCTTACAAAAATCTGCTATACAACTTTCATAACACGTGTTATACTCTTGCCGGGGTGCTGATATGGGCAAAAAAAGAGTAACCAGCCACGATGTGGCCAGGCTGGCCGGCGTGTCCCGCAGCGTGGTATCCGCGGTGCTGAACGATACGCCGGGCATCGGCGTAAGCGCGGAGACCCGCGAGAACGTGCTGGCGGCGATCCGGGAGCTGAACTACCATGTGGACGCCCAGGCGCGGAGCATGAAGACGGGCCGCAGCCTGAGCCTGGCGGCGTTCGGGGACACCCGGCATCCGCTGTTCATGCGGCTGCTGGAGGGCATGCAGCGGGAATGTGAGACGCAGGGCTATCACATTCTGCTCTGCTCGCCGGGCCAGAGGCCGGACGGCGAGGCCAGGGATGAGCTGGTGGATCTCTATCACCAGCGGAAGATCGACGGCATCGTGACGCTGGACGGCACCAGCTACCGCGATGAAGCATGGGCCGCCAAGGTCAGTGAGGCGGGCATTCCGTATGTTTCCGTGGAGGGCTATGCCGAGACGGAGGGTGTGTGCTCGGTGCTGGCTGATTACAAGGGCAGCGTGGAACTGGCGCTTGATTATCTGCTGCGTGCGGGAACACCGCAGCTTCAGGCTCCGCTGTATGCGGAGGTGTACCATGAGAGCACCCGCAGCTGGGCGGAGCGGACCCGCCGGGATGCCTACACAGGCTGGTGCAGCGAACGGGGAATGAGTCCTTTTTCGTTCCGCCTTCCCGAACGGGAAGGACGGGTGGAATGGGAGGAATGGCTGCTGAAGCTGGCAGATGCCGGGAAACCGCTGCCTCCCCTTCTGGTGAACTGGTCGAGCGGCATACCGGATCTGTACCGGGCTGCGCACAAGCTGGGTCTGCGGATCGGCGAGGACCTGCGGGTAATGGCCGCAGACAACACGATCCAGGGCCACCGTCTGAGTCTGCCGTCCTTAAGCTGTGTGGAAATTCCTTATGTAGGCATGGGGGAGGAAGCGGTCCGCCGTGTGCTGAAGCAGCTGGAGGGCGGCACAGCATCAGGGGCGGCGGGGAAAATATGGCTGCCTGCAGTATTGAGGGCCGGAGAAAGCGCGTAAGGTGATCTTTGCATTGCCGCTATAGGGAGAACGGGGCTCAGAGCCGCTTATATCCCTATAGTCCCTACAGGTAACGGCACCGTCTGCTTCATGGACAGAAATGTCCTTTTATCATGGTATATAACACGTGTTATTCAAGGAGGACGAGTTAATGTTTTGGACTGAGGAGAAGCTGGCGGCATGGCTTCGGGAGCTGGAAGGATACCGTTACCGTGAGCTTGTCAAGCTGAATGAATGGCTGGCGGCAGAGGATAAGGATGGAGCGAACGGCGTGTACCCTCCGCTGCTGGAGGGGGACAACAAGCTGCAGCAAGGGGAATACTGGACAGGACGCGATGTGTATATCTGGCTGCAGAAAACCGTCGAGGTGCCTGCCGAGTGGAAGGGCAAGCGGGTGGTTGGGCTGTTTGATTTCGGCCGGACCGGCGGAGGCAACAACAGCGGCTTCGAGTCGCTGCTGTTTGTGGACGGCAAGCCTTATCAGGGCGTAGATTCGAACCACCAGGAGGTCTTTCTGGAGGAGGATGCGGCCGGGCGGGCACTGGATTTCACCTTCCGCTTATGGTCGGGGCTGGAGGGGGGCGGCAAGCCTGTTCTCCAGGAGCACCGGATCAAACGGGCGGAGCTGGCCTGGCTGGATGAGGCGGCGGATAATTTGTATTATACGGGCCGGGCGGCTCTTGGGACCTATAAGCAGCTTGCGGACAACCAGCCGGAGAAGCAGGAGCTGCTGCTGGCGCTCAACCGGGCGTTTAACAAGCTGGATTGGTCGAAGCCGGGCAGCGCAGGCTTTTACAGCTCTGTACAGGAAGCGGAGTCCCTGCTGCTTGAGCAGCTGGCACTGCTTGAGTCCAAGCATCCCGTAACCGTAACGGCAATCGGCCACACCCATATCGACGTTGCCTGGCTGTGGCGCCTGGGCCATACCCGTGAAAAAGCGGCGCGTTCCTTCTCCACGGTGCTCCGGCTGATGAAGCAGTACCCGGAATATATTTTTTTACAGACCCAGCCTCAGCTCTATGCCTACATCAAGAAGGATTATCCGGAAATCTATGCCGAAATCCGCAAGCGGGTTGATGAGGGGCGCTGGGAAGCCGGGGGTGCGATGTGGCTGGAGGCAGACTGCAATCTGACAAGCGGGGAGTCGCTGGTCCGCCAGATTCTGTACGGCACGAAGTTTTTCCGTGAGGAATTCGGCGTGGACTGCAAATATTTGTGGCTGCCTGATGTCTTCGGCTACAGCTGGGCGCTGCCGCAGATTTTGCGCAAATCGGGAATTGATACGTTCATGACGACCAAAATCAGCTGGAGCCAGTATAACCGCATGCCTCATGATACGTTTCACTGGAGAGGCATTGACGGCAGCGAGGTGCTGACCCATTTCATTACCACGCCGGAGGGACCTGGCTCCAGCGCTTGGTACTACACCTACAACGGGCTGATTGAGCCCTTTTCCGTTCAGGGGATCTGGAATCAGTACCGGGACAAGAATCTGAACCGCGAGCTGCTGCTCTCTTACGGCTACGGCGACGGGGGCGGCGGGGTCAACCGGGAAATGCTTGAAATGCGCCGCCGCCTCGACCGGATGCCGGGGATTCCCGCGGTGCAAACGGGCCGGGCGGATGAATATTTCGAACGCCTGAATGAAACGGTCCGCAGCACGGACCAGTACGTTCATACCTGGGACGGGGAGCTGTACCTGGAATATCACCGGGGGACTTATACCAGCCAGGCGTACAACAAACGGATGAACCGGAAGCTGGAGCTGCTGTACCGCGAAGCGGAATGGCTGCAGGTGCTGCTGGCCGCCGAGACGGGCAGCTTCGCCAAATATCCTGCGCAGCCGCTGCTGGAAGGCTGGCAAATCATCCTGCGCAACCAGTTCCACGATATTATTCCCGGCTCCTCCATCCGCGAGGTGTACGAGGATTCGCGGCTGGAGTATGCGGAAGCGGAGCAGCTGGGCAGCGCGGCGGCAGATGCCGCAGCAGACGGGCTGGTCCAGCCCGGCGGTTCGCGGCAGGCGGAGGAATACACGGTATTTAATGGGGCTTTCTTCGGGCGGACAGAACTGGCCGCGGTTCCGGTTGCGGAAGACGAAGGCGATATTGTGTGGACAACTGCGGACGGCCGGAAGCTGCCTGCCCAGCGTTCCGGCGGGGAATGGCTGATTGAGGTTCCGGCGGTACCGATGCTGGGCAGCACGGTGATTGCGTCCCGGCCTGCGGCGGATTACGCAGCGGACGCAAGTTCAGGTGCAGCGCCGGAAGGCACCGCCCTAAGAGCCGCAACAGAGCGGGTACCGTTCGAGTGGCAGGATTCCCGGCTGACGACACCGTTTTATGTGCTGGAATGGAACAGTGCCGGGCAGCTGAGCCGTATCTATGACCGCCGGGAGCAGCGGGAGGTGCTGGCTCCGGGTGAGCACGGCAACGTGCTCCAGGTATTTGAGGATAAGCCGAAAATGTTCGATGCCTGGGATATTGATCTGTTTTATCAGGAGAAAAAGAGAGAGATCACCGACCTCCGCTCTGTTGAGCTGGCAGAATGCGGTGAGCTTGCGGCGGTGCTGGAATTCACATGGCAGTACATGGATTCCTCCATTATCCAGAAGGTCAAGGTGTACAGCGGAAGCGCCCGCATAGACTTCGAGACGCTGGTGGACTGGCATGAGCAGCATCAGCTGCTGAAAACCGCGTTCCCTGTAGCGGTACGGGCTACGGAAGCCACCTACGATATCCAGTTCGGCAACGTCAAGCGGCCGACGCACTGGAATACCAGCTGGGATTATGCCCGCTTCGAGAGTGTGGGCCACCAGTGGGCCGATTTATCGGAGCGCGGCTATGGCGTCAGCCTGCTGAACGACTGCAAGTACGGCTACGATATCAAGGATCATGTGATGCGGCTGTCGCTGATCAAGTCGGCAACCGAGCCGGACTGGCAGGCTGACCAGGGAGAGCACCGCTTCACCTATGCCCTGCTGCCGCACAAAGGCGACTGGGCAGCGGCGGACACAGTGCGGGAAGCCTGGTCGCTGAACAATCCGCTGCGTGTGGTGAGGGGGGCTTATGCCGCCGGAGCCGGCAAATCTCTGATCAAGTTGGGCAGCCCCGGGATCGCCATCGACGCAGTCAAAATGGCCGAGAACGGCGACGGCTTCATCGTGCGCGCGCATGAGTATACAGGCACCCGCAGCACCGTAACGCTGGGCAGCGATTATCCGGTTCTGTCCTGGCAGGAATGCGATCTGATGGAGCGCCCGATTGGCGAAGCAAGCCCCGGACAGGCGGTCACCTATGAAATGAAGCCTTACGAAATCAGCACTTTTATCGTTCGGTTCCCGGGTTAGGTCGGGTTAATACAGAGAATAAACGATTCAGATACGTTCGCACAGGCAACACGAACGGGCACTCCTTTCTCACGGCAGGTGAGAGGGGATGCCCGTTTTTTTTTAAGATAAGAATTGATCCTGAATTTCGAAAGTGAATTGAACCCATCCAGATCGGACAAGGGATAACCCCTCTTTTTCCTTCACCCATTGGTGCAAGCTGTTTGTAGCAAGACATCCCTTCGTGTAGAGCTTTTTAGATGATTTGTGGATACTTACTTTCGAAATTCAGGTTCATATGTTTCACGTTATAAATTAGCCATATCTTTCTCGCTGAAGAGGCTGTCCCATAAGCCATGAAATGGCTGCTTGGGACAGCTCTTTTTTTGGAGTCAGATAGACGGTTGCGCTTGTGAGGACGCTCCGCAAACGGGCCGTTGTCTGGGTCGCTGTGGTCTCCGGATTTTTTTCATTCCCCTTAGGAGCTGCGAGGAAATGAGTACCCGCTTTTGTTGACAAAAGCTCCACGGTTTTGGGGGCTTTGTCAACAATGTAGCGGTACTTTATTTCGTCGCAGTCTCTTAGCGGTGAAAATCCGGAGACCCGGGCGTCCGCTGCCGCTGTTCCGCGGGTCCGTCCGCTCCGCTGTTTAAGCGGGAGGCGGTTCTGTCATCTTTAAAAAACACAATAAAGAAACTTAATGTATAGGAATGGAACCGGCGAACCTGAACAAGCTGATGGAACGCAAGGAGGAGATTCATAGGGGACTGAAGCGAAGTGAAAAAGTAACACTAATGGGCTGGAATCCTGGCTTTAACGGGCTTTAGTGGGATTTTGTATACTTAATAGAGGCCCACTTCCCCCATATGGCTGATTTCAGCCGGATTAGTTGTACTTTTTCCCACTAGCGATGATCCGGAATCCGAATGCGCTACTTTAGTGTTACTTTTTCCCATTAAAATAGCTGCCCTTTGGATGAATGGTTCAAGTTCAATCTTAATGTAGGCGAATTTCTCTGCAAGGGAGAGAACCGGATTGATTAGGGTTCCTTTTTCCCGCTAACGTTTGCGGAAAAGGGGCTGGGGTGAGGTGACCATTCCACCTGGCTTCCCGCCTGGCTTCAGCAGGCAGCCTTACACCTGAAATGCAAACAGCTGCGCTGCCCGGTCAAGGACGGCGCAGCCGTTTCCACTTGAAAGATAAGAATGTATCCTGAATTTCGAAAGTGAACTGAACCAATCCAGATAGTACATGGGATAAACTCTCTTTTCCCTTCACCCATTGGGTGCAAGTTGTTTTTAACAAGAAATCCCTTCGTGTAGAGCTTTTTAGATGATTTGTGGATACTTACTTTCGAAATTCAGGTTTATCTGTTTTGGGGTCCCCGCAAAGTACCAGAGTGATCATCGAAGCCAAGGCCCCGCTACCCTGGAAATAACTTTACGGATGAGGATAAGCGCTTAAAGGCCGCAAGAAATTAAACGCAACAAAATCCACCCCCATTTCCATCCTCTGTGGTGCCGCGTCAGCGGCATGGATGGCTTTGCGGGGTTATTTTGCAGCTTATGCACAAAAGCATTTTAACTGCCGGTTGATTCCAGGTACAGCTTCCTGCGCCGGTTCTGATCAAGCCTCATCATACAGCCTCCGCAGAAAATCCGCACTCTCCAGCACATCCTCTTCGGGTGTACTCTCCAGAATGCCCTGGATATGCGGGCGCTTATATTTCATGTAATGGAGCAGCGGAGCAAAGTGCAGCAGTCCCCGGCCGGCCGGAACAATCTCGATCTGGCCGTCCCTGACAGTGAAGTCCTTCAGGTGCAGGACGGCAATCCGGTCACCGAGCAGCTCCAGCGCTTCTGCAATCACGGCATCCTGGCGCCGGTAATTGTCCACGGTCATCAGATTGGCACAGTCGAGAATGATTTGCAGATTATTGGAGGGAACCAGCCCCAGCAGACGGTGTGCCAGCTGTGCGGTATGGAGCGGGTGATTCAATCCCGCCTCGATGCCGACCGTTACCCCGAAGCGCTCCGCCTCCGCAACCATGGCCCGCACAGAGGTCACAACCTGCTGAAAGGCCTCTTCTGTAAAATTATCCGGTGTGTAGCCGTTCCCCACACTGCCCGTTTCGGTACCGACAAGACTGGCGCCGAAATCACGGGCCAGGCGAAGGTGGGTGCAGAATGCATTCAGCGCCAGCGCTCTTTTGGCGGGATCGGAATCAACGATATTCACGTAGCAGCCGAGCACGGCGATACGTATTCCGGCCTGACGGAAGGCCTCGCCGAAATAGGCTGCCGTGCCCGGACTCAGTCCGGTCATTGCAGGAACGCTCTCGGGGAAGGACTTGTGTACAGCGAGCTGGACATGCGGAAAGCGGTACCTGTTAAGCCTTTCGAGAAGCTCCGGCAAGGGCAGCCGGCCAAAATCATGGGCGCGGATGCCCAGATGAAGCGGAACAGCCATGGGATTACCTCCTGTAGGTTCAAATATAAGAATTTGCAGGCTACTGCGGCTGGAAATGCTCGTGCTTCTTCTACTGGAGTATCCGCCGTATCCTACGCGGTTCTAATCTATATAGAGATACTGACTGCCGCCGCTGCTTAGGGAAGCGGGGGACACACAATCCGTTTGTTTGCTGCGAAATGCACAAAAGCAGCAGCAACCGGACACAGAGTCCGTTATTGAGGCTGCTGCTGAAAACGCGCCGGAAATTGGGCATTAGCTCTATGGATTCCGGAAGCTGCGGAAATACAGGGTTTTTGGCAAAAATAACCGCTCCTGTGTCCGCAAGACCATGTGAGCTGTTCAAAAGACCGCTCAGCCTGGAGTACATCTCCCCGCAGAGTAGCTGCATGCAGTGAAGCAGTGCGGATCGGATAGCTTACGGGTTGGAGCGGCTGTCTGCAGTTCTGCGCCCCGGCAGCCGCAAAAGTGCGTTCAAGGCAGCCAGCTCCGCAGACTGCCGGATCGCCTCGGCGACAAGCTGGGCCACGCGGGCAGCGCCCTCTTTGCAGAAGTGAGTATCATCCGTTATTCCCTGCGGATAATTGGGATGGCTGTTCGCGGGCAGATGCATGAACAGCTGCCGCGAGCCTTCCTCCCCCAGCTTGCGGTACAGCTGCTGGGAGGAGGCAAAGATATCAAGCAGCGGCGTGCCGGTCTGCGCCGCGACTCCGCGCATCGCCTCCGGGTACGGCCCGACCGCGAGCGGGTCAGGCTCGCCGCCGGGCGTGAACCGGCGGCGGCTGACAGAGGTCAGCAGCACAGGGAACCCGCCGCGGCTGCGGGCGAACTCAATGAATGTGAGCAGGTTCCGGCGGTATTCCGTGCCGGGATCGGTGTAGCGGGCAGGGTCTTCCAGCTTCTGGTCGTTATGCCCGAACTGGATCAGCAGGTAATCGCCGGACTGAAAGTCGTTCCCGATATCGGTGAGCCTTCCCTCCGCAAGGAAGGAGCGGGTGCTGCGTCCGTTAACCGCCCGGTTGTCTACGGCAATATCCGGCCCGAAATGCTCCTTAAGATACTCACCCCAGCCGGTCATCGGCTTCTCACCCCCGCCCTTCTGTGCGGCGGTGGAATCACCGGCAATATACAGCGTCGGCATAATGCGCTTCCTTTCCTTAGAAGTGTGGTGATTTTGTCGTGGCCTACGGCAGGCTAGGGGCTTCCACCCGCTGTGGTAGCCGGATTTTTTGGATTTTGTAACCTCCTACAGGGGGAAATCCGGCTACAAAGGCGACCGTTATCGCTGTTCCAGCCCCTATCGGCTCTCCGGACACTTTTTCACCACGCTTTTAGATATAGATATGAGTGCAGATTTCAGTGTGCAGCCGTTTATGCCTGGCCGCTGTGCATCTTCGCTTCACTGCGGGCTTCGAAGCCGAAGTAGCCCGCGGCATTGTTGTAAGCGATATCCTCTGCCAGCTGTCCCAGCAGCGTCTGGTCATCCGGCGCTTCGCCGCGTTCCGCCAGTTCGCCGAGCAGCTCACAGAGCACACGGCGGAAGTATTCGTGGCGGGTGTAGGACAGGAAGCTGCGGGAGTCGGTCAGCATGCCGACGAAATTGCCCAGCAGGCTGTTGTCGGCCAGCAGTGTCAGCTGGCGGCGCATCCCGTCGCGGGTATCGTTGTACCACCAGCCGGAGCCGAGCTGGAGCTTGCCGGCCGTATCCTTCTGATAGCAGCCCATCAGAGCGAGCAGGGCGGGATAATCGCCCGGATTCAGCGAATAGAGGATGGTCTTCGGCAAGCCTGTGCCGCATTCGGCGCGGTCCAGCAGCCTGGAGAGCGCCCCGGCCAGCGGCAGGTCGTTCAGGCCGTCATAGCCGGTATCCGGGCCCAGCCGCCGGAACATCGGCGTATTATTGTTGCGGAAGGCATGCAGATGCAGCTGCATGGTCCAATTTTTATCGTGGTACATTCCAATCAGCGCCGACAGCAGCTCTGTCCGGTAGACGGTCACCTGTTCTGCGGTCAGGACCGCGCCTTGCAGGCGTTCAGCGAATATTTGCTCTACGGCAGCGGTGCCCTGCGCCGCCTGATAACGCAGCACATCCAGCGCATGGTCGGACAACCGGCAGCCGTTCTCGTGGAAGAATTCCACACGGCTTCTTAAAGCCTCGACCAATGAGGCATAAGTGGTTACCGGCTGTCCGGCTGCTTCCGAGAGCCGCTCCAGGTAAGCGCTGAAGCCTTCGGCGTCGATATTAAGCGCTTTGTCCGGACGGAAGGTCGGGAAGACCTGGAAGTCCTGCTCCGACTCCTTCAGCAGCCGGTGGTATTCGAGGGAATCCGCCGGATCATCGGTGGTGCAGACGGTTTTGACATTGGAATTCCGGATCAGGCTCCGCCGTGTATAGGCCGGCTCCGCCAGCTTGCGGTTGACCGCCTCCCAGATGGCGGGAGCGGAAGCTTCGTTCAGCGGCTCGGAAATGCCGAAGAAACGGCGCAGCTCCAGGTGGGTCCAGCTGTACAGCGGGTTGCCGACAGCCTTCGGAAGCGTGCGGGCCCAGGCCAGGAATTTATCATAATCGGAGGCATCTCCGGTAATATGTGATTCGGGAATTCCATTGGCACGCATAAGCCGCCATTTGTAATGGTCCCCGGCCAGCCAGGCTTCGGTCAGGTTGCGGAATGCCTTGTCTTCATAGATTTCCTTCGGGTCAAGGTGGCAGTGGTAATCAATAATGGGCATGGCTTTGGCATGATTGTGGAAGAGCAGCCGCGCCGTTTCGCTGGTTAACAGGAAATTGTCGTTTAAAAACATCGTGATTCTCCCTTTACTTGGATTTGACAGGAATCAGAGCGTAACACCGGTTTTAAATATAGCCAGCTCACGAACTTCATTTTGCTCATTGCGTGTTTTTTGGCCGCTGGCGACATCGATGATATAGGCGATAAATTCCTCAAGCACCTCGGCCATCGGGCGCTCCAGCAGCGGTCCGGCATTGAAATCCATCCAGTGGCCCTTTTTGGCGAAAAGATCATTGTTGGTCGCCACCTTCACCGTCGGCACAAAGCTGCCGAACGGCGTTCCGCGCCCGGTCGTGAAGAGAACGAGCTGGCAGTCCGAAGCGGCGAGGGCAGAGGCCGCCACCAGATCGTTGCCGGGGGCCTGAAGGAGGCTGAGGCCTTTTTTGCGCAGCTTCACACCGTATTGCAGCACATCCACAACGGGCGAGCTTCCGGCCTTTTGCGTGCAGCCGAGCGACTTGTCTTCCAGTGTGCTGATCCCGCCGGCCTTGTTGCCGGGGGAGGGGTTCTCGTACACCGGCTCACCATACGAGAGGAAGTACTGCTTGAAGTTATTGATCAGGGAGACGATGTCCTCATAGACCTCGCGGCTCTCGGCGCGCGCCATCAGCATCTTCTCCGCGCCGAACATTTCCGGGACCTCTGTCAAGACCGAGGTTCCGCCCTGAGAGATGATGAAGTCGGAAAAAGCGCCCAGCAGCGGGTTGGCCGTAATGCCGGAGAATCCGTCGGAGCCGCCGCATTTCAGCCCGATGTTCAGCTCGCTGAGCGGCACCGGCCCGCGGACGTCGTTCTTTGCCGCCTCATACAGCTCATCAAGCAGCGCCAGGCCCGCTTCCACCTCGTTGCCCACCTCCTGGGCAACGAGGAACTTGACCCGGCTCTCGTCGTAGCCGCCCAGCATGCTGCGGAACTCGGAGACGATATTGTTCTCGCAGCCGAGGCCGAAGACCAGCACGCCCCCGGCGTTGGGGTGGTTCACGGCATCCAGCAGAATGCTGCGGGTCATGCGGTGATCATCGCCGAGCTGTGAGCAGCCGTAAGGATGCTTCAGCACGGTTAAGTTGTCGAAGCCGCCGAGATCCGGGTGCTCCGCCTTGAATTCCTGCAGCATCTGCTCGGCAATGCCATTCACGCAGCCGACTGTGGGGATGATGAACAGATCATTGCGGATGCCGACCCTGCCGTTCGCGCGGCGGTAGCCCTGGAAGGTCAAATTACGCTGCGGATAGGTGACCGGATGGAGCTCGGGGAGATATTCATACTTCTCTTCCCCGGCCAGATTCGTCTTGATGTTATGCGTGTGGACCCAGTCTCCGGCTTGAATCGCAGCGGTGGCGTGGCCGATGGGCGAGCCGTATTTCGTGATGATATCGCCTTCCGCGAAGGCGGTCAGGGCAATTTTGTGGCCCTGGGGAATATCCTGGGCGGCCTGGACATCCAGTCCTTCGAAAGAGAGCCGCTCACCGGAAGCAATGGGGCGCAGCGCAACGGCAACTGTATCCCGGGGATTCATTTTCATTAATCGTTTCATGCTGTCCCTCCTGGTAGGAAATGATGGATTAGGCTTGCGGGCTGACGAGCTCCTGCAGCGCGGAGCGGCTGTCAGAGGCTTCGAGCTGGCGCAGCCGGGCGTTAACGGCATCGGTGAGGCCCGGGACCTGAGTCAGATCCTGCCCCCACAGGCTGCTGTCCTGGAGAATGGCCTTGGCGAACTCAGCGGGATTGCTCCAGGCCTGATCGAAGGCCGCCAGCACCTCCGCTCCGTCCTGACGCTTCACGCGGTCTCCGCGGTAGCTGAGCAGCAGCGCGGCGAAGGCCAGGGTAATCAGCGGCGGCAGCTGGCCGCGCTCCTGCTGATACCGGAGCAGCACAGGGAGGAGGCGGGTTTTGAACTTGGAGATGCTGTTCAGGGAAATCGAGGCCAGCTCGTGGCGGATGAACGGGTTCTTGAAGCGCTCCAGCACGGCATCCGCGTAGGAGAGCAGCTCCCCTTCGGGCAGATCCAGCATCGGAATCAGCTCTTCGTCCATAAGCTCGCGCACAAAGCGGTAGAACGTTTCGTCATTCATCACATCCTCAACGGTTTCAAGCCCCGCCATCATGGCGAGAGGAACCATGGCGGTATGCGGGCCGTTCAGCAGATGAACCTTCCGCTCCCGGTAGTGGGTCATGTCCTCCGTAACGACTACGTTCAGTCCGGCCTCCGCCAGCGGCAGGCGTCCGGACAGCCAGGCCGGGCCTTCAATGACCCAGAACAGAAACGGCTCTGCGGTCACCATCAGCTTGTCGAGGTAGCCCAGCTCGGTCTCCAGCTCCGCGGCTTTGTCGCGCGGATAGCCGGGAACTATCCGGTCAACGAGACTGCAGCAGAAGGTGTTCTCGGCATCCAGCCATTTCAGAAAGGCTTCGCCGAGGTTCCACTGCACAGCATACTGCCGCACGATCTCCTGCAGCTTCTCCCCATTGCGGTCAATCAGCTCGCAGGGGATAATCACGAAGCCTTTTTTGCCCAGCTCGAACCGTCTGTGGAGAAGGGCGGTCAGCTTGGCGGGGAAGCTGGAGGGCGGGGAATCCTCCAGCCGGTCTCCCGCTTGATAAGCGATGCCGGCCTCCGTCGTGTTCGAGGTGATAAACTCCAGCCCGTCATTTTCGGCCAGTGCCAGATATGCTTCATAATCGCTGTACGGATTGATCACCCGGCTGACACTGGTGATAATCTCGCGCGAATTGACCGGCTGCTGCTGCATAATGCCGTTCAGCAGCACCGTGTACAGATTATCCTGCTCGGCCATCAGCCCGCCGAGTCCCTCGCCGATAGGCACGACAACGGCTGCGCTTCCGTTGAACAGTCCCTGCTTGTTCATTTGCTGCAGCTGCCAGTCTACAAATGCGCGCATGAAGTTCCCTTCACCAAATTGGATCATCCGTTCCGGATACTGCGGCAGGCCGGGCTGAGTACTTCTTGATAAGCGTTGTGTCATAAGTGTTCAATAATCTCCTTTATAATGTTTTAGGATAAATGCACACGTGAACATTTTATTTAAAAAAAGAGAGGCTCTTTTTTTAAAAATATAAGAATTTACATGCCTGGCACACTAAATGATCCTTCTATTTCTCGCTGAACCCCCCGTCCTTTAGAAGGACGGCGAAGCCGTTTCTTCTTAAAAGATAAGAATTTATATGTTTTGGGGTCCCGCAAAGTACCTGAGTGATCATCGAAGCCAAGGCCACACTTTGTGGGGTTATTTTGCCGGATTTAGTTGAAGCAATCAAGAACTCCAAATGTAGAAGAGAAGAAACTGCTGAGTTCTATGGATGGAGCTGCTGATTATAAAGACAGAGCGCTGTGGCAGCGAGCCGGGATCTGATCGCCGACTGTGGCAGCGAATGGAGATGTCACGGCACGCTGAACCGCAAGCTAAGCGGAGCTGGCAGAACTAATTTGCAGAAAAACGCCCAATCACGGAGATTCAATGAGTAATTTACTTTCAGCGGGAGATTCAGCCGGTGCGGCTGCCAAACCAATGATCTATTCCGCCCGTAAGCGCACCAGAGCACGCATACTTCCAGCTCCGCCAATCAGCTGCCCGCCTGCTGTGTCTCGGCCACGGTCTGGCGCGCGACAAGCGCGGTCTTTACGAACAGCTGCTGGGGTTTGGTCTCCGGCTGCTGAAGCAGCTGGACCAGCATTTTGGTGCCAAGCTCGCTGATCTCTGTAATCGGCTTGCGTACCGTAGTCAGTGCAGGATTCGTGTACCGTGCGAACATAATATCGTCAAATCCAATCAGGGAAATCCGTCCCGGAACATCGGCCTTGTGGGCGTAGCAGGCGTTCATCGCGCCAATCGCCATATCGTCATTGGAGCAGAACACCGCTGTCGGCGGATCTTCCAGCAGGAGCAGGGCAGCCATGGCCGCATATCCGCTCTCAATACTGTAATCGCCTGCCGCAAAATAATCAGAGTTCAGCGGAAGGCGATGGGCAATCAGGCTGTCCATAAAGCCCTGTTTGCGCTCGCTTGATGACTTGAAGCCGGGTTTGCCTTCAATGATTGCAAACTTCCGGTGTCCCTTCAGGACGGCATAATCCACGGCTTCCTTCACGCCTTCGCGGTCATTGGCCACGACGTTCATAATGCCCGGGTCCTCCAGCTGGCGGTTCAGCACGACCAGCGGGATGCCCATCTTCTTCACATGATAGATGAAGGCATTGTCCTCGTCGCTCTGGCTCATCACCAGGATGCCGTCAAAACGCTGCGGCTGAATATTGCCGAAGTTGTGTACGCCGTCAATACCGTTGACCGTCAGGTTGAAGTTCTCATCCAGGATGTGGCTGATCCCCTTGATGGCATCGACCAGGAAGCTGGCCGAGGTGCCTTGCTCAATACTGGAGAAGAACAGTCCAATGGTGAAGGATCTTTTGGTAACCAGGCTCTTGGCGCTGTAATTGGGCACATAATTCATCTCGGCGGCGATTTTCTCAATTTTGTCCCGGGTGACCTTCTTGATCAGCGGGCTGCCGTTCAGCGCTCTGGAAACGGTGGTATGTGAGACGCCGGCGACACGTGCAATGTCTTTGATCGTGATCATAATATCTCTCCGGGAAAGTAGAATTGTTAACGATTTCAGTTTACGTCGTCTGCACTGTCAAGTCAAGGAAATATTAAAATGCACACGTTAAAATTTTTTGTGGCGCAACGCCGCCCGCAGCGCTATAATTTATTTGCTTGCCTAAGGTGCGGGGGGCAGGGCTGAAGGCGGTCATTAAGAGCCGCACCGGTTTGACGGCAAGGAAGGACGGTCTGCTGAATCTGAATAAAATCTGTCCGGGCCGTTCCTTCCTGCCTGCGGAGAATACGGGTATTTGCGGCGCAGAAGCGGGCGGCCTGTCAAGGAGTCTATCAATGACAATGAGGAGGAAAGAACACATGCTGGTGGGAAAAGAAGCCTTCTGCGATTTTCATACCATACAGGAGGCCGTGGATGCACTGGAGCGTCAGCCGGAAGGAGAAGAGCGGACGCTGTATATTTTGTCGGGCGTGTACGAGGAGGCGGTGCGGATATACCGCTCCCATTTGCGGATCATCGGCCTCGGGACTGTGGAGATTACGATGAACCGTTATGCCAGGGAGCTGGACGCTGCAGGAGAGGAAATTACAACCTTTGGCACCCCGACGCTGTTTCTGGGCGGAAGCCGTCTGGTTGTGGAGAATCTGGTGGTCGCGAATACTGCGGGACAGGGGGCAGACATCGGGCAGGCAGTTGCGGTATACGCGCATTGCGATGAGACTGTCTTTCGGAGCTGCACCTTCAAGGGACATCAGGATACCCTGTTTACAGGACCGCTGCCTCCGGCGGCCAAGGATGGCAAGCCCTTCGGCGGCATCCCGCTGAAGGAGCGGCATGAACGCTGCCGCCAGCTGTACACCGGTTGCTATATTGAGGGGACGGTGGATTTTATTTTTGGCGGGGCGGCGGCCTATTTCGAGCACTGTGAGATCCGCAGTCTGCCGCATTACGGCCAGGGTGAAGGATACATAACGGCGGCATCCACACCGGAGGGGCAGGAGTACGGCTACATTTTCAAGGAGTGTTATCTCACGGCGGCTTCAGGGGCGGCCGGGGTCTATTTGGGACGGCCGTGGCGCGGGCATGCCCGGACGGAGCTGGTGAATTGCAGGCTTGGCGGCCATATTGATCCCCGGGGCTGGGACAACTGGGGTAATCCGCACAATGAGCGGACGGTCCGTTACCGCGAATACGGCTTGGCGGGCGGTGATCCCTTGCGTGAGCAGCGTGTGGGCTGGGCGCTTCTCCCGGAGGAGTCTGAAGAGGCGCCGGGCAAGGCGCAGATTTTTGCCGGAACGGACTTTTGGAGAAGGGAGGAAGCAGGTGAGCAAGACCGCTGAGTCGCTGCCGGATTTCGAATCCTTGTTTATGGACGGCGGGATGCAGCGGGACCGGCCGTTTCATATGCTGCTGCAGCTGTATAGGGGCATGCGGCTGAATCTGCTGTTCTCCCTGCTGTTCTATATTCTCAAGCATGCCCCGACCTGGGTCATTCCGGTTATAACGGCGGACATCATCAATCATCTGAGCAGCAGCAAGAGCGGCAGCCTGCACTGGCTGTGGGTGGATATGATCATTGTGGCTGTCGTTATTCTTCAAAATATTCCTTCCGCCTATATGCACGTACGCTTTATGAGCAAATCGTCGCGCCGGGTGGAGGCGGGGCTGCGGGGGACGCTGATCCGCAAGCTTCAGCATCTGTCGATGACCTATCACAGCGATTTGAGGGCGGGACGGCTGCAATCCAAGGTGCTGCGGGATGTTGAGGCGGTCGAGACCCTGTCCAAGCAGATGATGTATTCCTTCATGCCCGCTGTGACGAATGTGCTGATTGCCATCACGATTACCGCCTTCAAAAGCCTGCAGGTGACGTTGTTCTTTGCGCTTGTGATTCCATTCGGCGTGCTGCTGATCACCTTCTTCCGCGGGAAAATCCGCAGCCGCAACCGGGAATTCCGCCGCCAGATCGAGAGCATGTCCGGCCAGGTGGCAGAAACTGTGGAGATGATCCCCGTGACCCGGGCGCATGGCCTGGAGGAGGCGGAGATCGGCAAGGTGGATATGACCCTCTCGGAGCTGAAGGGCAAGGGCTACCGCCTGGATATTACCGAAGCCTTGTTCGGCGCCTCCAGCTGGGTGGTGTTTACCCTGTTTCAGCTCTTATGCCTGGGATTTACCTGTATTCTGGCCTACAGAGGAACGATTCAGGTCGGTGACGTGGTGATGTACCAGGGGTTCTTTTCCACCATTCTGGCTTCCATCAACAGCCTGCTGGCGGTGTATCCGCAATTTGCCCGGGGCTTCGAATCGATGCATTCCATTGCGGAGGTTCTGTCCTCCACCCAAGTGGAAGAGTATCAGGGGAGCAGGGAGGTGGCCTCCTTTCAGGGGGCTTATGAGTTCAGCGGTGTGCAGTTTCATTACAAGGATACGGATAAGCATGTGCTTAAGGATTTCAATCTGAAAGTGCGGGCGGGAGAGTGCATCGCTCTGGTCGGCGAGTCGGGGGCAGGCAAGTCTACGGTGCTCAATCTGGTTGTGGGCTTCTACCGTCCGACCGGCGGCCGGATTCTGGTGGACGGACATCCGATGGATGAGCTGGAGATGCGGATGTACCGGCAAAAGCTCGCGGTTGTTCCGCAGAGCACCCTGCTGTTCTCGGGCACCATCCGCAGCAATATTGCTTTTGGGCTTACTGAGGTTCCGGAAGCGAAGCTGCAGGAGGTGGTCCGGATGGCCAATCTGGAGGATGTCGTTGCCCAGATGCCGCAGGGCCTGGATACGCTGATCGGAGAACATGGCGGCAAGCTGTCCGGCGGGCAGCGGCAGCGGATTGCCATCGCCCGGGCGATGATCCGTGATCCGGAGATTATTCTGCTCGATGAAGCGACGTCCGCCCTGGACAATATCTCCGAATTCATCGTGCAAAAAGCGATGCGGGAGCTGATCCGCGGCCGGACCACCTTCATCGTCGCCCACAGGCTGTCGACCATCCGGGATGCGGACCGCATTGTGGTGATGAAGGACGGGAAGGCGGCGGAAATCGGCACGTTCGAGGAATTAATGAGCCGGCGGGGCGCTTTCTACGAGCTGAAGCAAATGCAGGAATAGCCCTCTGGCGGGGGTTGCCCGGCGCATTACGAGCCATGCTGTATCCCAAAAAGACGGACCCGCGCTCAAACCGCCGGTCCGCTTTTTGCTATCTTTTGCTGTGAAGATGTACTTGCGCAAGCATGGGGTAGCCTGACTATGCGGGCGGGCTTGAAATACAGAGTGTTCAGGCCAGAGCTAACCGTCTGACTCCGGCTAGCATTTGTTGTGCTGGAATTTCGTGATTTCGCGGTCGTAATGGGAGACGCTGCCGTCGAATCTCTTCAACCGTACATAGTCTTCGGCAAACTTCTCAACGATTCCGATGCCTACCTGGGAATACATTCCATCCGGATCAAGCTGCAGCGCGGACACGAAGGTCTGCGACAGGGCGGCGACAAAAAAATCAACATTTTTGACAAGGGTCTGCGGCATGGCCAACATCCTCCGTTCATTCGCTTTATGTGGGGGAAAAAGCTTTTTATCTATATTACGACATGCCGTGCGTTTTGAAAACAAAATTTAATTTGCGAAATTTATGAAAATAACGCCTGGTGCTTCAAAAGGGTGAGAGACATGGGCGCTGTAAAGAGGACACCGGTCCTTATGCTAACGGTACTGGGGCTGCTTATCGTCCTGGCTCCTATTGTCTATGTGCGGGCTGGCACAATTCTCTGCGCTTACAGGGCCAAAGTCTGTCTGACGGAAGAAATGGGCTGTACCCGGGCGGAAATCGCTTCGATAACCGGCAAATGGATCATCAAGGCGCCGCCCTTCGCGGTCCCGGCCTATTTTAAGGATGAGCCTGAGGTGGAGTATACTTATTTTGCGCATGATGGGGTGTTGCAATAAATATATGAACAAGGCGGCCCGCCGCATGGACAAGAATACAGAGGAAGCCCGGGAGCTGTTCCGTTGCCTGGGCAGTCTGCTGAACGCTGCCGCAACACAGCCTCTGGTTATCGATCCCGGACATGAGCCTGCAGCAGCTGGGCCTGAAAGACAAACGCGGGCTGAACGGCAGGGCCGGGAAGCGCACCGGTGAACTGGAAGCGTTGTTGAATTGAAAATGATGGCGGAGTTCCGGTGAGAAGGCGGGTCTCTCAAACGAATTATGAAGCCGGTTTGCCAGTTAATATGCACCTAATATGACATAAGGCTGTCCGGTTACTTATGGTACGATTTCCTGGCAGCACTTGAAACTGGAAGTGCGAAACAGCCACAGCAACCGGCAGGAGGAGAGCAAATGGCACAACCGTTAAAAGCAATGTACAACGAGGGATTTCTGCGCAGCCTCGGGGCGAAGCTGCAGTCAGCATACGGCGGGTTCGACCTTGAAGGCTTCGTCGCTGCGGCGATGAGGAACCCCTGGGGGGAACTGGAGCTAAAGGGCCGGATGCGGCGGATTACGGAGACGCCGGGAGCCTTTTTGCCCCTGCGGTATGAAGAGGCACTAAAAATTCTATTTGCCATAGATGAAAAATGTGTGGGCTTCCCCTACCTGATTTTTCCGGATTTCGTCGAGGCGTTCGGGGGAGCCGGGGAACATTTTGAGCTGTCGATGGCGGCGCTGGAACGCTTCACGCCCAAATCGTCGGCGGAATTCGCCGTCCGTCCATTTTTGCTGCGTGACCCGCAGCGGACGATGGCGCAGATGCTGCACTGGTCGCAGCATCCGGACGAGCATGTGCGGCGGCTGTCCAGCGAGGGCGCCCGGCCCCGCCTGCCCTGGGGCCAGGCGCTGCCGATGTTCAAGCGTGACCCGTCGCCGGTGCTGCAGGTGCTGGAGCAGCTGAAGGCGGACCCTTCGCTCTATGTGCGCAAGAGTGTGGCGAACAATCTGAACGATATCGCCAAGGACCATCCCGGTGCGGTCATTGATACCGCAAGGCGCTGGAAGGGTGTGAACGCGCATACGGATTGGATCGTCCGGCATGGGTGCCGAACGCTGATCCGCAAGGCGGACCCCGAGGTCCTGGGCCTCTTTGGTTATGCGGGACAGGAGGACGAAACGCCGCTTGCCGTCAATGCCGTCCTGTCTGTGGAACCGGCAGAGCTGCAGACCGGGGACAGCTGTGAGCTGGCGTATGCCCTTAACCTCCGTGAAGGGGAGGCGGTGCGCATCCGCATTGAATATGCCATTGACTTCGTGAAGGCCGGGGGCAAAACCTCGCGCAAGCTGTTCCTGCTCTCCGACAAAACCGTTCCGGGAGGCACCCGCCTAACCGGGAAACGGACCCACCGCTGGGCGGATCTTACCACCCGCCGCCATTATGCAGGGGAGCACGCCATTACGCTGCTGGTGAACGGGCGCGAAGCCGCATCTGCCGCGCTTGTACTCAAGCCGCAAGACAAAGGAGAGCATGAGCTATGATTACCAATAATCTGCTGATCAAACTGAAGGACAGCAGCCCTGGGAATATTGCCAAAACCAGAGAAGTGCTGCCCGGCATGCGGGGCAATATCGAATATATCCGTGAATTGAAGGTGGAGGTGGATATCCGCAGCGGGGCCTATGACCTGCTGCAAATCGTTCAATATGAATCGATGGCAGACCTGGAGGCATATCTCGTCCATCCTTTTCATGTGGAGATCTCCCGCTATATGGCTGAAGTGACCGGTTCAGCGGCGTCATTTTGCTACGAATCCTAATCAGGGCAATCAGATAACAAGCGGAACCCTTAGCTGCGGGGCTCCGCTTTTTCCGGCTGAATCTGTGTGGACATCTCGCCGAACTTCCCTCCGGGCAGTTCATGTACGGCGGCGGCATTAGGGCCGGGCTTCTCGGCTTCCGGCAGCTCGATATGCAGCCGGTGATTATCCTTGGGCATCAGCCGGGCCATTCCCAGGACATAGCTCCTGAGGCCGCTTGGAGGTGCGCCCTGCCACAGCCGGAAGCCTGCGGATGAGGTTACCTCCGGTATATCGCTCCTGGCTGTGCCGGCAAAATAAATCTCATTCAGCCGTCCCGCCGCATCCGCCATGGCCTGAAGCTCGGCCTCTGAATACCTGGCATATGCCGCATCCCCCGCCAGTCGCGCATAGCTGCGGGCAGCGGAGCGTTTCCTGAAATTCTGCTCGCTGTAGGCGTCAAAGTGCAGCAGATTGTCATCCGTGCTGCCTGAAGCCCGTGCCCATAGCTCCATATTCAGCTTGAAGGTGCTGTAATCCAATGTATGATTCGCCGAAGAGTATTGCAGCATGCCATACTGATGGGGATACACGGATAAGGCGCTGTCCGCGATATCGTATATACTGCCGCCGCCTTCCCTGTTTTCGCTGATATCCTGTATATGAATATGGCCGCTGAGTGCAGCCTTGATTCCGTTTCGCCTCAATGCCTCAATGAGTTCGGCATTGCCGTCAACCGTGAAGCCCTCCTGAATGAAATCGTTGTGAACGAGCAGGCTGTGATGCATTACCGCCACAATCTGTGCTCCGCTGCTTGCCGCAAGATTGCCGCATTCATCTATCCATTGCAGTGTGCCGGGAGTAACCCTCCCTTCCAGCTGCGGGTGTCCCAGCGCCTTGTTGCCGGCGTATTGGCTGGTGTCAAGCATAAGCAGCCACAGCTCGTCGGAAGGAGCCGCCAGATAACTGAGGGAAGCATTGTCCTGAAGCAGCGCTTCGTTATAGCCGAAAGCATTATAGATGCTGCGGAATTCCTTCGGAGTGACATTATCCGTCTCATATTGCCGTTTCCCTTTGAATTTGCGGGCCCACGGATTCAGAATGTCGTGGTTGCCGGGAATGACATATACGCGCGTTCCGGTATCCTGTTCGATGGTCTTCAGATGCCGGGCCAAATCCCGGTGGCTGCGCTTTTCGCCGTTGTTGCTGAGATCCCCGCTGATGATGACTGCATCCGGCTTGCGGATGGCGATGTCATTGCCGAGTGCGCCGATCATATCCGCGCTGTAGCCCAGCTGCTTCCCGTCTCCGGCGGCAAGAAACTGATTGAAGGCCGGACCGAAGTCGGTCAGGCTCGGGGACAGATAATGCGGGTCTGTCGTAGTCAGGATTTCCAGATCTTGACCGGATTGAATCCGGTACTGCGGAGGCTGCTGTTCAGCCTCTTGCCCGCTGCATGAGCCCAAGGCCAGCAGCAAGGGGACGAACACAAACCTGCCGAATGAAATATGCATAATGGCATCTCTTTTCCTTAACTCTCAAAAGAGGTGCTTCCCCGGTATGGATGCCTTAAGGGAAACACCTTTTGCAGAGACTTGAATTATTTCTTAACCTCGGTTACACCGGTTACTTTTCCCTGGTCCGATGCACTGTAGGTAGCCTGGTATTTTTCATCGGAGAAGTAGACATTGCCTTCGATTGTGGCATTGACGACCTTGAAGCCGTCCGCCTCTACATACACGTCTCCCACAAAGGTGCCGCCCTGAATCTGGGCATTTTCACTTTTAATCGTGATTGTGGGAGCTGTCAATGTGAACGAGTTGGTGATATTGTGGTCCGCATCCTGAGTATACAGGGCAATTTTACGGGCAGGGGCATCCTTATTGGTGAATTGGCCATCGACGACAAGCTCCTCCGTGAAGGTCAAATCATTCAAAATAGCGGCAATCCAGGTGCCGTCTTTGCTGATCGCCTTCTTGAAGTCCTCCCCGTTGTCAACTACGGAAGCCGAGGTTACAGCGTCAGGGGCAGCGGTGGCGTTGCTGGCAGTACCGTTGTCCGCAGGCGTATTTGTGCCTGCCGTATTATTGTTGTTGGCTGAGTTTCCGCATCCGACAAGCAGAGTCAGAACGAATACTGCCGCTATAGCTGCAAGCTTTTTCATGTGAATATCCTCCTTGGGGGTATGGGACTGGACGCTAATCCTTCAAAATTAATATAGAATGATTAGTATGGAATAAATGTGCGGCAACTCATAATCCGGGTCAATATTTACCGAGCGTTCTGTAAATGGTAAAATGGACGCTGAAAGGAGCCTGATTATGGCTACGAGCAAAGAGTTCGATGCGGATCATGTGCTGGGCAAGGCCATGAATGTTTTTGGCAGCAGGGCTATGAGAAAACCTCCATGCAGGATCTGGTTGCCGGTATGGGTATTCATAAGCGGAGCATGTACGATACTTTTGGCGACAAGCATACCTTATACATAAAGGTGATAGAACGCTTTGCGGACGTTACCGCGGGCAAGATGGAAGGGCGCGTGGAAGGCGTGGACTCCGCCAAGGCAGCCATCCGGCTGCTGTTCGGCATGATCATCCACCGGACATGGCGTTATTTCTGCATAATGCGCTGGTCGGACTGCGCGTGATGATAAAAACCGCCCCATCCGGCCAGGCTTCAAACCATTATCGACACCACGCTTGCGGTGCTGGATTAATTCCCCTGGGTATATTATGATCCCGCAGCGGATTAATTATCCGCGTGAATTGCGGCGTCTAATGCGGTTCGGATATTGGACTTCTAACCCGCTGCGGTTTGAATTACAATATTC
Source organism: Paenibacillus sp. S150 (assembly GCF_019352175.1). Lineage (GTDB taxonomy): Bacteria > Bacillota > Bacilli > Paenibacillales > Paenibacillaceae > Paenibacillus_AQ. Next base: position 170,636 of record NZ_JACBYI010000008.1, on the reverse strand, counting down.
TTTTGACCAGCTATTGCGGCAGAAGGGGGCAGTGTTCGATGGCCAAACAGAAATTTTATGTGGTCTGGGAAGGCAAGAAGCCGGGAGTGTACAGGACCTGGGCGGAATGTCAGGCACAGACAGAGCATTATACGGGGGCGAAATATAAATCCTACGAATCCGGGGCTGAGGCGGAAGCCGCTTACAAGGCTGGCTGGAAGGGGAACTGGGGAACCGGGGCGGCGGCGCCCGGGACAGGCAAAAGCAAAGCGGCAAGCCCTTTTAAGCGCAGCGCTGCTGCAGAAGCTTCGTCAGAGATTGATTATGACAGTATTTCCGTTGATGTGGGTACCCGGGGCAATCCAGGTCCGGTGGAATACAAAGGAGTGGATACGCAGACAGGGGATATCATCTTTTCCTGCGGGCCCATCAAGAAAGGCACCAATAATTTGGGCGAGTTTCTGGCTATAGTCCACGCGCTGGCCCTGCTGAACAAAGAAGGCAGCAGACGGACTGTGTACAGCGATTCCGTAAATGCCATGAAATGGGTCAAGCAGAAGAAGGTGGCTACGACGCTGCCGCGCGATGCTTCGACAGAGGAAATCTGGACGCTGGTTGACCGTGCGGAACGCTGGCTGCAGACCCATACATACACCAACAAGGTATTGAAGTGGCAGACCAAGGAGTGGGGCGAGATCAAGGCTGATTACGGGCGTAAATAATCTGCCGGGAGCAGGCTATATTTTGGGTGATAACAGGCAATGAATAATACGCATGGGAGCAGGAGGATTAAGGACATGTTCGGCAATGATTGGGATGAGGTACTGCAGGAGGAAACACAGAAGCCCTATTTTCAGGAGCTTCGCTATGCGCTGGCACGGGAATACAAACAGCATAAGGTCTATCCGCCCAAGGAAGATTTGTTCTCGGCGCTCAAGCTGACGCCTTACAGCAAGACGCGGGCAGTTATTCTGGGGCAGGACCCCTACCATGGGGCAGGACAGGCACATGGACTCAGCTTCTCGGTCAAACCGGGGGTGCGGATACCGCCGTCCCTGCGCAATATTTACACCGAACTGCACACAGACACGGGGATGCCTGTTCCGAACCACGGCTCACTGCTGCACTGGGCGGAGGAAGGTGTGCTGCTGCTGAATGCGGTGCTCACCGTGCGGGAAGGGCAGCCGAATTCCCATAAGGGACTTGGCTGGGAGACCTTCACCGATGCGGTTATGGAGAAGCTGAACGAGCGTCAGGAGCCGATGGTCTTCATTCTGTGGGGCAGCCATGCCCAGCAGAAAGGGGCGTATATCGACCGAAGCCGCCACCTGGTGATCCAGTCTCCGCATCCGAGCCCGTTTTCTGCACACCGGGGATTTCTGGGCAGCCGTCCATTTTCCAAGGCTAACCGGTACCTCGAATCACACGGCTTGCAGGGGATAGATTGGTCCATACCGAATATATAAGCATTCAAGCCGCTCATCACAGACAGCTCGGACACAGCGAAGGGGGTGGAGCCATGAAGCATTGGGTAGGCAGACTCGTTATTATGTACTGTGGCGAAGAGCCATACACGGTCATGAAGGGTGTTTTGCGCAAATGGGACCCGGCGGCCTCAGTGGCCGTGATCGGCCACCAGGAAATTGTGGTGCCATTTCGGGATATTGTGTTCATCAAGGCTCTGGCCCCTAAGGAGAGAGCCTTTGCTCCGGCGCTGCATGCTGTCGGATATGTCATGAGAGAACGCCAGCAGTTCGACAATGCCGTCTACTTCAAATCGGCGGTAACCGTCTGGAAGGGCGATCAGCTGATTGCATACAATACTGCCATTATTTCGCATACCAAGGGCTCCGTCACATTGAAGGACGGGCAGAGTCTGCTAAAAGGCACCCATGTCTTTGTAGTACGCTCCCTCCGGGGCTGAACGGTGAAGAACAGAGAAAACGCAGGGTTCTCCATGGAGAGTCCTGCGTTTTCTTTTGAAACATATGCTTTGTGGCTGTTTCCGCTTGGATAAAAAGCTGCGCCATGCCCTAGAGCTGTTCTTCTTTGACTACTGCAGCCTCTTCCACCCTTTCGGCAATGATAATCTCGTAGATCCGCAGGAATATAATTTTGAGGATCATGTAGACCGGCAGCGCAATCAATACCCCGATGATGCCGAAGAAATCGCCGCCCACCAGCACCAGCACGACTGTAGTCAGCGGATGCACATCCAGTGATTTGCCGTAAATAATCGGAGACAGCACATTATCCTGAATCTGCTGGGCGATCACAACAATAACCAGTGACCAAATCGCCATCGTCGGGGATTCAATGAAGCCCACGATTACCACCGGAACCGCAGCCAGCAGCGAGCCTACATACGGAATGAAGTTAAGCGGGATCGAGATAACCGCCAGCAGCAGCGAATAAGGCAGGCCGATAATCAGGAAACCCACATAGAGCATGGCCCCCAGAATGACGTTCAGCAGCACGCGTGTAACGATGAAGCCGCTGAGCGCGCCGTCGATATCCAGCAGCATGTCCTGCCCTTCCTTGCGGAACTTTTTTGGAACCAGACTGAGCAGGATCGGCGAGAGCTTGTGGCCGTCCTTCAGCATGTAGTAGAGGATAATCGGGAAGGTGGCAATCACTACAACAATGCTGGAAACCACGCCGATCAGATTGGACATGGAATTGGTAACCCAGGTGATGGCATCGCTTAAATATCCGGAAATCCGTGCAGACAGGTCCGTATTCCCCGTGAAGAAGCGCGAGAAGGTAGGATCATTCTGCAGCTTGTTGAACTGATTCTGCAGTCCCTGTACCAGATAAGGCGTATTGTCGATGAAATTCTGGATTTGCTCGCGCAGAGTAGGCCAGACCAGCACCCAGAAGAGCACGAACAGCCCGATGAACACAAGATAGATCAGCAGGATTGAAATCGTGCGGTTCAGCTTCTTGGTCTCCAGGAAATTGACCAGCGGACGCAGCAGATAATACATGAAGCCGGAGAGCATCATCGGCACTAGAAGGAGATTAAAGATGGCCACCAGCGGTGTAATAAGAAAAATGACTTTGGAGCCCAGATACAGAATCGTCAAAAAAGCGATAATGGCCAGGCTTGTTCTGAAATATTTGCTTTGAAGCACAGCAGCACCCCCCAATTCTCTCAATTATAACACTATGTATTCATTCTATCTTTATAACCGAAATCCGGAAGATTGATTCAAGACCGGCCGCCGGAGATCAGTCGTGCTTGGGTTTGGGTTCCTGTTGCGGCGGTTAATATCGGATTAACAGGAGGGATGACAGGTGAAGATACTGGTGCTGGGGATTTTTGAACACCGGAGTGATGCAGCGCTTGCGATTGAGGACTTGCGTAAGGGAGGAATCAAGGCGAAGCAGATCTCGGCTGTAACCAAGCAAAAGAATACGCTGGATATGATCAGCCACGACACGGGGATTGGCCGGACGGAATCCGGTGCAGGCAATGAAGGCTTGTTCGGAACCGCCAGAGGACTCGGGGCAGGGCTGGATATGGTGCCGGAGACTGCGGTGGCAGCCGGCCCGGCTGCCAGCAAGCTGGCGGGAGCGGATCTGGATATCGATGGTCTTGCCGTCAGTCTGATCAGCATGGGAATTCCGCAGGAAGATGCGGAAAGCTACGCCAGACATGCTGACATGGAACATATTATTGTCATAGTCGCTTTAGAGGAAGAGCGGCGTAAGGAACAGATAAGCACCTTGTTTGAACAGCATCATGCCATTCCGCTGGGCTCTCCATGAAGCCTGTTAGAACAGCAGATTAACGCGGTGGACGGTTTTTCCGTTTCGCCGCTTTTTTTTTCCTGGATTGGACGAACAGAACCGGATCAACGCCGAGCTCACCTCCGGTTTCTTTGGTTAATTGCTTGGCTTTAACGAGAGACATGAAGGCGAAAATTTCACCCAAGGCCGCCAGCCCTGCAGCAATGATGGCGTAGTCTTCAGCATCCAGTTCCTCGGCTTCGATCGGGTTGCCGCTATCGTCATAAGCCTTATTCCCGTTATTTCCGTACCCCAAGTTATTTTTGTTGTAGGCCATCTCCTGTTCACCTGCTTTTCCCCATATGTAATATAAAATATGTAAAACTGCACCAAGATGAAATAGGCGAATGAGAGGATATTTCATGAATCGGATTTCGCTGTATTTTGCGGAAGAAAACGAGCATAAATGAGCAGTGGCCGGAAACGGAATTCATCCCTAACGCAATGGGGATTTTCGGTATATTAATGCTGCTCCCAGGGGGGATTAACTCTGGAAAAAGAACTTTACAGAAGATGAAAACGCTGTTACACTCATAAATGAGCACAAACGAGTATAAATGAGCAAAGGCGATCAGCGCAAGCCGGGATCATTTATACCCCATGCAACCGATTGATTTGCGCACATTCTCTTCCGGCAGCCTGTGCGCAGTCCGCAAAGGAGTGAGCCACAGTGTTGTTTGAAGAAGAGCGCAAGCACAGCATCATTCAGATTGTCGAGAGGCACGGGCGAGCATCGGTTCAGGAGCTTGGCCAGGAGCTCGGTGTTTCCGAATCGACAATTCGCAGAGATCTCAAGGAGCTTGAAGAAGCCCGGCTGCTGAAGCGTACGCATGGAGGAGCGGTTTCTCTGCAGAGTGTGAACTTTGAAGCGGCGTTTCCGGATAAAGCGGACAGATTTCTCGATGAGAAGCTGCGAATTGCCCTTAAGGCCGTAGAGATGATTGAGGATGGAGATGCCATACTCCTGGACGGAGGAACGACTACACTGCAGATGGCCAAGGAGCTGAAGAGGTTCTCGAACCTTAAAGTGATCACAAATTCCATGATTGCCCTGAACGAGCTCAAGGATTGCCGCAATATCGAGGTCTCGATAACGGGCGGGCTGCTGCGGCCGGATACGCTGGCTTTTGTGGGGCCAATGACAGAGCGTTCGCTGGATATGGTAAGAGTGGATAAAGCTTTCCTGGGTACCAACGGGCTGGACCTGCATGAGGGCATAACGACTCCGAATATGCTGGAGGCTGCAACCAAGCGCAAAATGATTGCCGTGGCGAAGCAGGTAATTCTGCTGGCGGACCACAGCAAAATCGGGCAGGTATCCTTCTGCCGGGTAGCTGATCTGCGGGAGATTGATCATTGCATTCTGGATAAGGAAACCCCTGAAGGCTTCCTGCACGGGCTTGAGGGTATAGAGGTCGACTATACTTTGGCGTAAAGACATTAAAACATATTAATGAGGGATAACAATGATATATACTGTCACGCTTAACCCTTCCATCGATTATATCGTGGAAGTTGAGGATATATTTCTCGGCGGCCTTAACCGCATGAAGCGGGATCTCAAGCTTCCGGGCGGCAAAGGCATAAATGTTTCGCGCGTGCTTGACCAGCTTGGGGTGAAGAACACGGCAACAGGTTTTTTGGGCGGCTTTACCGGGAGATATATTCAGGAGTGTCTGTCAGCTGATGGGCTATCGAGTGATTTCGTAACGGTAGCAGGCGATACCCGCATTAATATCAAGCTCAAATCCGCTGAAGAAACTGAGATTAACGGGGCAGGCCCGGAGATCCGTGCCGGGGAAGCCGAAGCTCTGCTTCATAAGCTGGAGGCTCTGGAGGCAGAGGATATTCTTGTTCTGTCCGGCAGCGCCCCGCCTTCACTCGGAGGGGACTTCTACAGCAGGCTGATTGCTGTATGCAAACGGAAGAAAGCCGAATTCGTGATCGATACCACAGGGCAGGCATTGAAAGACGCGCTGGCTCTGGAACCGCTGCTTGTGAAGCCCAATCATCATGAACTGGCCGAACTGTTTGATGCCAGCATCGGTACGAGAGACGAGATTATTACTTACGGCCGCAGACTGCTTGCGTCGGGTGCACGTTATGTTCTGGTCTCGATGGCCGGTGAGGGTGCGCTTTTCATCTCGGATCAAGGCGTGTATTATGCCAATGCGCCAGAGGGCCAGGTAAAGAACTCGGTTGGAGCGGGAGATTCCATGATTGCCGGGTTTGTCGGCACGCTGTCTCTTACCGGGGATGTGCTGGAGGCATTCCGCACAGGCGTGGCTTCAGGAAGCGCGACGGCATTCTCGGACGATCTGGCGGACAGGGCGCTTATCGAGCAGCTTCGGACACAGATTGAAATTGAGCAATTATAAGCTATGCAGCACACATGTGATTAAGGGAGTGGGTTGTAATGAAAATTACAGATCTGATGATAAAAGAAACCATGATCATGAATCTTCAGGCGGTGTCCAGGGAAGCGGCGATTGATGAATTGATCGCCAGCCTTGCGGCCAGCGGCCGGATTAATGATCCTGTATTGTTCAAAGAAAAAATTCTGGCGCGCGAAGCGCAGTCCAGCACCGGAATCGGCGGGGGAATCGCGATGCCGCATGCCAAGACCAGGGCTGTCAATGAAGCGACTGTGGTATTCGCCAAAAGCGCAGCGGGAGTGGATTTTGCCTCCCTGGATGAAGAGCCTGCGAAGCTGTTCTTCATGATTGCCGCGCCGGAGGGGGCTGGAAATATGCACCTTCGCACTCTGGCGGCATTGTCCAGGCTGCTCATTGAAAGCGAATTCATTGAAGCGCTGATGGATGCCCGGACTCCTGATGAGGTTACGGCTTTGTTCGATGCCAAACAAGCCCAAGCCCAAGCCGAAGCCGAAGCTGAAGCTGAAGCCGGGCCTAAGGCTGAGGAAAATAAGGCAAGCGGCGCTGGCGCAACGAAGCAGGAAGCCCCTGAACGTGTCATTGTGGGCAATCCGGATTCCCGAGGCTTCGTTGTTGCCGTTACCGCTTGTCCAACAGGGATTGCCCATACGTATATGGCGGAAGACGCGCTGAAGAAAAAAGCGAAGGAAATGGGCGTCAACATCCGCGTCGAGACGAATGGCTCCGAAGGAGCCCAGAATGTGCTGACGTCGGATGAAATTGCCCGGGCGAGCGGTGTAATCATCGCCGCCGACAAGAATGTGGAGATGGCCCGCTTCGCAGGCAAGCCGGTGCTGCAAAGACCGGTCAGCGACGGCATCCGGAAGCCCGAAGAGCTGATTACCAAAGCTCTGAAGGGTGAAGCTCCGGTCTACCGCAGCGGGGGACGCGGCGGTGATGAAGCTCCGGCAGAGAAATCCGGCAGTGTCGGCAGCAAAATATACAAGGATCTGATGAACGGCATCTCGCATATGCTGCCGTTCGTGGTCGGCGGGGGGATCCTGCTGGCGATCTCCTTCCTGTTCGAGCAGATGGCCGGTGCCGACAATCCGGTCTTCGAGCTGCTGCAGTCCATTGGCGGCGGCGATGGCGCCTTCCATTTCCTGATTCCGGTCCTGGCCGGCTTCATCGCGATCAGCATCGGCGACCGCCCTGCCCTGATGCCGGGCATGGTTGGAGGTTATATGGCGCTTAATTCCAACGCCGGATTTCTTGGCGGCCTGGCTGCCGGATTCCTGGCGGGGTATGTGGTCATCATGCTCCGCAAGACCTTCGCCGGTCTGCCCAAAACGCTGGACGGCCTGAAGCCGATCCTGCTCTATCCGGTGTTCGGCCTGCTGATTACCGGCGGGATTATGTTCTACCTGTTCGATCCGGTGTTCAGCTGGATCAATGAGGGCATGATCAGCGCCCTTAACAACCTTGGAACCGGCAATGCGGTCTTGCTTGGCCTGGTGCTTGGGGGAATGATGGCGATAGATATGGGCGGCCCGTTCAATAAAGCAGCTTATACGTTTGCGATTGGCGTATTTACCTCCAGCGGCAACACCAACGGACTGATGATGGCGGCAGTAATGGCCGGAGGGATGGTGCCTCCGCTCGCCATCGCGCTGGCTACTACCTTTTTCAAGCATAAATTCAGCGACCCGGAACGCAAATCCGGCCTGACGAACTATGTGCTGGGACTGTCATTCATTACGGAAGGGGCCATTCCCTTTGCCGCCGCCGACCCGATGCGTGTCCTGACCTCGTGTATCGTGGGTTCAGCCGTTGCAGGCGGTCTGACCCAGCTGTGGAAGCTTAACGTTCCTGCACCGCATGGCGGCATTTTTGTGGCGGCGCTCTCCAGCAATGCCCTGCTGTTCATCCTTGCCGTGCTGATCGGCTCCGTGATTTCCGGCCTGGCGCTTGGCCTCTGGAAGAAGCCGCTCAAGACCGGCTGAGCCTAGCAATATTCTTTAGAGCTGCCCCAAGTCATTGTTTGACGGGGCAGTTTTTTTGAAAGAATTTATATGTTTTGGGGTCCCCGCAAAGTACATGAATAATCATCGAAGCCAAGGCCCCACTTTGTGGGGTTATTTTATACATGCTGAGAATATAAAGTAGAGAGCGGGATGATCTTGCACAAAAGGAGAGGTTTTGTTCCGCCGGGGGACCCCTGTCAGAATCTGTTCCGTTTGAAGAGCGGACTTCAAGGCAACACGCTGCATAAAAACGTAAATGTAGTGCTGCTCAATCTCTTGTATCCCGGGGAAAGCGGTCCCCCACCATTTCACTCATTTCACCGAAGGAGGCGAGGCGTATGGAACGGCTGCGGCAATGATGAGAAGCGGGTTTTACAGAAATTTTACAGAGTTCATTATGCTTTTTAATGGAAATCTGTTTAGACCGGTACCTCCGCGTGGTATAATCAATTCAGAACACATCAAATTAGAGAAAGGATCAGGATACCATGTGTCCCCGAAGGACGATTCCCCAAAGGACGATTTGGAAACGTTATGATCTGTCTTATACTTAGCTTCCCTGTAGAAAGTGCGCGAATCGTTATTCATTGACGGAGCCGCCTCTGCGAGGGAAGGGAGTATTGTATGCGAAGGAGCAACACATCCTCCGGTCAGACCCGCCGTAGAGGCTTGGCAGACGTCTAAGCCGCCATTTACGATAAGGGGAGACCTGTATGAGGAAACAAGACAGCGGCATGCGATTGCCGCTAAGACTCACCGTTATTTTGTCCGGAACATTGCTGCTTGCATTTGCTTACTATCACATTAATTATCAGAATCACTTGACCGAGGGCGGATTCGTAGGTTTGTCGCTGCTCGGCAAATATGTACTAGGCATTTCGCCATCATTATCTATTCTAATCTTAGACATACCGGTACTCTTAATCGCAATGATCTTCAAAGGAAGAGCGTTCGTTATGAACACCTTCATCTCCGTAGGAGCCTTCACGGCATTCTACAGCTTGATGGAACGTTATTCCGGATGGGTGATCAACCTGCAGGATAACCTGCCGCTTGCGGCGCTGTTGTCCGGTGTACTGACAGGTCTGGGAGCGGGAATGGTCCTGCGCGGCGGCGGGGCGAGCGGCGGTGACGATATTTTGTTGCTGCTGATCAGTGAATGGAAGGGAATTAAGGTAGGAACCGTATTTATCCTGATGGATGTTATCGTTCTGGCATTATCGCTTTTCTATATGCCTCTCAAGGAAACGCTGTACACAGTGATGGCAGTAGTCGTAGCCGGCTACGTTATTACGTTTACAACCTCACTTGGCAGACCTAAGCTGAGCAAAGCACCGAAAATTCAACCCACACTAAGCAAGCCGCATGATGGTACCGTAATGTGAAGAGTTCAAAATCAGCCCCTGTTCAAGGGATAAGCGAAAGGTCAGCCGGAATCTCATTCGGGCTGGCCTTTTTTGAAAGAGAATTTATATGTATTGGGGTCCCCGCAAAGTACTGAGTCATCATCGAAGCCAAGGCCCCGCTTTGTGGGGTTATTTTGAAAGATAAGACTTTATATGTTGCACGCTATACATTAACCTTATCTTTCTCGCTGAAACGGATACCGTCCTTATAAGGACGGCGAAGCCGTTTCCACTTGTTGTGCGGGGAAATTATGCGAAGTAAAACAAATGTATAGTTCCCACAGCAAAATACACATAGCGCGAGTCCGCCCTGACGCTAGCCCGCCCTGAAAGGTGAAATGAGAGGCAAAAATGCTTTTGATTTCGGCGAAAACGGGCTATGTGGTGAAATGTGAGGTGAAAAGTGTCTTCCTGAAAGTTGGTGTGGATACTGAAACCAGCGGAGCCCACGGAGCGTATATATCTCAGCCGTACAGGCATAGGATTACATAGCTAACAGGAAAAAAGCTTTTGAAGCAGTTTTTGATACGCGGAGAATAGCCGCACGTTGAGGCCTCATATCAACTCAAAGCATATTGCTTGGAAGCCAAGACCAGTCTCGAAAAACGTTAATTAAAATTTAGCGGATTTTTCCGGGGCCGGTTTTGTACGAATTGAGTTCAGGAAGCAGAAGCTATCCAAACTTCGTTTATGCTTCCGGTACGGCTTGTATGAAGCGATGGCAGAAAGTAAAGACTGACAAAATTTTTAGGAGGAATGGCAAATGAGCGCTCATGAGATTGACTACGCGATTATGGGTGAGGAAATCCAGTGTGTCGAGGTGCAGCTTGATCCTGGTGAGAGTGTCGTTGCGGAGGCCGGAAGCTTCATGATGATGGACCCGGAGATCACCATGGAGACGGTCTTTGGTGACGGAACCGGGTCGCGCGGCGGCGGGCTGATGGGCAAGCTGATGGGTGCAGGCAAACGTCTGCTGACCGGGGAAAGCCTGTTCATGACCGTTTTTACGCACAGCGGAGCCTATGGGCGCAAGAGCGTAACCTTTGCCGCCCCGTATCCGGGCAAAATCATCCCGCTGGATCTGCAGCAGCACGGCGGCAAAATCATCTGCCAGAAGGACTCTTTTCTCTGCGCAGCCAAGGGTGTGTCGATCGGGATTGAGTTTCAGCGCAAGCTGGGTGCCGGCTTCTTCGGCGGTGAGGGCTTCATTATGCAAAAGCTTGAAGGAGACGGTCTCTCCTTCGTTCACTCGGGGGGCTATATCATTGAGCGTACGCTGCAGCCGGGTGAGACGATCAAGCTCGATACCGGCTGTCTTGTTGCGATGACCTCTTCCGTGGATTACAACATTGAGTTTGTAAAAGGTGTGAAGACCGCGCTGTTTGGCGGCGAAGGCCTGTTCTTCGCGACTCTTCGCGGTCCGGGCAAGGTATGGGTGCAGTCGCTGCCGTTCAGCCGGATGGCGGACCGCATTCTGTCGGCTGCCGGCAATGCCGGACGCAAGGAAGAAGGCAGCATTCTCGGCGGCCTGGGCAATCTGCTGGACGGCAGATAGGCCCAGCGCGCAGTGCAGCAACAACGGCATTTCTGCCGTTATTTCCGGGCAATCCGTCCAGGCGGGCTCGAACAACGGCATTTCTGCCGTTATTGCCAGGCCAAGCCGCTTGCCCGCTCCAAACAACGGCATTTCTGCCGTTATTTCCGGGCAATCCGTCCAGGCGGGCTCCAACAACGGCATTTCTGCCGTTATTGCCAGGCCAAGCCGCTTGTCCGCTCCAAACAACGGCATTTCTGCCGTTATTTCCGGGCCAAGTCTACTTCCCGTAAGTTCTTCCCCCCACTGTTAGAAGTGTAGTGATTTTGTCGTGGCCTACGGCGATAGGGGTTTCCACTCACTGTTTTGGGCTCCTATCGGCTCTCCGGCCACTTTTTCACCACGCTTCTTAGGCTGCGCTGTTTGCGGGTTCAGCTCGCAGCACGGCTAATTTCGGATGGCCGAAAGCAGCAGGAACATCGGACGGCGCAGCTCCTCCTGCCAGGCAGCGTTCGACTTCAGCATGCCCGGAGTCGGCTGAAGCTCGGAGAGCTTCGTTACCGTGAAGCCGGAGTCAATCAGCGTATTGAGATAGGACGCCACATTGCGGTGATATTTAATCACATCATCCTCCAGGAATCTGGCTTCGCGCGGGCCTTCGTCGTGGTAATGGTCCAGCGGCCAATGCAGCTTGGCCCCGTCCGGGCCGTAGTGCCAATCCTGTGCGGCGAGCGCGGTGTAGATCGGATGCTCCACGGAGAGCACAAAGGCACCGCCGGGACGCAGGCAATGCTGCACCTCACGGCAGAGGAGATCAAACCGCTCGACATAGTGGATCGCCAAAGAGCTGATCACCACATCGAATTCGCCCGCTGAGAAATGGATGTCCTCAATCGCACCCCGGCGGTATTCAATGCCGGGATCGGTCATCGACCTGGCCCGTTCCAGCATATTCCCGGAAAGGTCAATGCCAACCACTGACTCCGCCTGCTGCTCCCGGGCGTACCGGCAATGCCAGCCGCAGCCGCAGCCAAGGTCCAGCACCCTTTTCCCGCGCAAATCCGGAAGCAGGCTGCGGAAGGTGCCCCATTCCCCGGCAGCCTCCAGTCCGCTAATGGAACGGGGTATTGCGCTGTATTTGGCAAAGAAGCCTGAATCGTCGTATTTGTTCTGCTTCACCTTGCTCATACCTCCTGGCTTGAAAGTGCTATTGTGCAGAGCTTGCCTGTGCAGCTTCGAATATTCGAATAGATGTACATTCTGATTATGCAGTTCTATTCTTTAGACAGGATGCTCAATCTGTTGTACTTCGTGCAGCCGATAGCCTCTCAAATCAACCGCAACAAGGATCTGATGCATATTGTACAGCAGAAATCCGGCACTAGTACCTAAGCAGCCAATATTAAGAAAATCAACTGCAGAAAGTACAACCAAATCCGGTTAGCACCGTATGATGAACAATCTAATGCAGAAAGTACAATCATCATGCTCCAAATCCTCTACAATTATAAACAGACCGGAATCCGACCCTGAAGATTTCATGTGACCTATTTTATTGGTACAGTGGAAATTATACTCCATATTTGACTAGTCTGCAGGGAGTGTATATATTATGGGGCAAACCCCTTAGCAGGATTATGCCGCAAACCGGAGGCCTGATATGTTCAGAATTTTCATTATCGAAGACGACCGTGGACTGGTAACGCTGCTCCAGAATTATTTACATAAGTTTGGATATGAGACACAGGCGGCGCAGGATTTCGAAGCGGTGCGGACCGAGTTCGAGCGCTTTGCCCCCCATCTGGTGCTGCTGGATGTGAATTTGCCCAGGTTCGACGGGTACTACTGGTGCCGCCAGATCCGCGGGGTCTCGACCTGTCCGATCCTGTTCATCTCCGCCCGCGAGGGCAAGATGGATCAGGTGATGGCGCTGGACAACGGTGCCGATGATTATATTACGAAGCCGTTCGACTATGAGATTGCCCTTGCCAAAATCAAAAGCCAGCTCCGCCGGGCCTACGGCTCCTACGCCGGAGGCGGCAATGATCGCAGCCTGACGGTGTCGGGGCTGATCCTGGATGTGGAGCGCCTGATCCTGTCGCGGGGCAGCTCCAAAATCGATCTCAGCCACACCGAAGCCAAAATTCTCGATGAGCTGATGCAAAAAGCAGGTACCATCGTCACCCGCGACCGGCTGCTGGAGAAAATTTGGGATGAACAGGCTTTTGTCGACGACAATACACTGAATGTGTACGTAACCCGTGTGCGCAAAAAGCTGGCGGCATTGGGGCTTGCGGACGGTCTGCAGACCGTCCGCGGTCAAGGCTACAGGCTGTGCGGCAATTGGGGGGAAGCGAAAGCATGAAGCTGTTTTTGCGGGAACAAACGCCGCTCATAGTGATTTATCTTGCCCAGCTTCTGATGATCACACTGGTCTACCGGCTGGATGGGGGCAGCGGAGTGAACGTAAGCCTGTATGCGGGGCTGCTCAGCACCTGCCTGCTGCTGGCCTATCTGGCGTACCGGTATTTCTCCAACCGTTCCTTCTACGAACGTTTGCAGAATTTGCCCTCTTCGCTGGATGATTCCGGCGGCCCTGCCCAGAGCACTCCCCTGGCAGACAGCCTGCGCCTCCTGCTGGCCCATCAGTTCCGCCTGTACCAGAATGATTTGCACAGCTACCGCCACAAGCTGGAGGAGCATATTCATTTCATCAACCAGTGGGTGCATGGGATGAAAACTCCGCTGTCGGTGATTCATCTGATCATACAGGACAAGGACGGCCCCCCGTTTACGGCAATCGGAGATGAGCTGGACCGGCTAAAAAAAGGGCTGGACACCGTGCTCTACACCGCACGCCTCGATACGTTCGAGCATGACTTTTACGTGGAGCAGCTGGACCTGGCAGCCATTGTGCGGGGGGTAACCTCGGAGCAGAAACGGCTCTTCATCCGCAAGCGCGTGTTTCCGGCCATTTCGGTGGACGGCGGCATCAGCATCACCTCGGATGAGAAATGGCTGTCGTTTGTGCTGACCCAGTTAATTACGAACGCCCTGCGTTATACGGTGGAAGAAGGAAGGTTCGTGCATTTTCATGGCTATATACAAGAACAGGGCAAGGTGGTGCTGGAGGTTCGGGATGAAGGGGTAGGCATTCCTCCGGGTGATTTGCCAAGAGTGTTCGATGCCTATTTCACCGGTGTGAACGGGCGCAGCTTTCAGGAATCAACGGGGATGGGCCTTTATCTGGTGAAGCAGATTTGCGGCAAGCTGGGGCATGAGGTGGAGATTTCGTCCGAGGCGGGACAGGGTACGGCGGTACGGATTATTTTTTCGGGACACGCGGTGACCGGTAGCGCAGAATCAGGAGCACGACCGTAGCAACAACGGCCAGGGACATCGTATTCGTCACCAGAAAAGCCAATCCGGTCCCCTCCACAGCCAGGCTTACCGCGTAAGCCTCCATCAGCCCAATGCCCGGCAGCATCAGCAGATAGGCTTTGAGGCTCAGATCAGAGACGGATTGTGTCTTGACGATCCGGACAATTTGCGGAATCCATCCAACAGAAAGAACAATGCCGCCAATCAGCTGCATCAGCGAAAAGAGCATGCATACACCCCGCGGTTCGTTTATTACTGGTGTATGCACGGGGGGGATTGCAGGTGCTTTTTTCTGTCAAAATCCATCAAGAAATAACCCGCCCCCCCAAGATTGGGAGGCGGGTTATTTGCTGCAGGCCGCAGGGCCGCAAGTAGGCTATTGCTGTTTCAAACGCGCAAGCTGCTCCAGCAGCTGCGCGGCTTCGCCAGACGGAAAGGACTCCGCCAAAACCCCGTTTACGGTTGCCCTTGCCCGGTCTACCTTGTTCTGCCCGATCGCAGTCAGCGAAGTATAAATACTTCTGCGGTCATCGTCGCATGACTTGCGTTCGAGCGCCCCGCAGCTCTTCGCTTCGAAGCGGCTGACCAGCCGGGAGACGGCGCTCTGGCTAAGCCCGACCATCGCCTCCAGTTGCTGCAGCTTCAGCTTCTTCTCCGGCGCTTCGGAGAGAAAGAGCAGCAGGTAGAATTCCTTAAGAGTGAGCTGGTAGTTCTCCTGCAGCTTGGCTTCGAGCTCACCCGCTACATTCATTTGTATATAAGTCAGAGACAACCAGCTGGCAATCAGGTCACCCTCCAGATTATTCTTCATCTGCAAAATCCTCTCCCGGTGTATGCCGTCGCATGATATTCTAATCCATTATATCATCATCGCACCGTAAGTTGCGAGAAAAGAAGCCGTCCAGCATGAGGCTTGCATACACTTGCGCACCCTGCGGATCAGAACTGTGCCTGACATTGGGCTTAGCTTCTAACCCGAGGGAACCCGAATTCATATTGCTTCGGAACCCCGGCTTCTTTGCCGAGCTGCACTCCGGCTTCCAGAGTCCAGTACGGATTACGCAGCATGCCGCGTCCTACCGCTACCAGATCAGCCTCCCCGTTGCCGATTACCGCGTTGGCCAGCACCGCTTCATCCAAACGGCCTACGGCGATCACCGGAACATCCAGCTCCTGCTTGAACGCGCGGGCGAGCGGAACCTGATAGGCTGCATGTGTACCCGGTCTGCCCGCAGCGGCAATCTCACCCTCACCGCCTGCACTGATATGGAATATATCTGCGCCGGCTTCCTTGTAGGCTTTGCCGATCTCCACACTCTCGCGGATGCCATAGCCGCCTTCTACATATTCCTGCGCGGAAATCCGCATAATGAGCGGCATGCCCTCCGGCATGACACTTTTGGCGGCTTGAATTACTTCTTTGCCGAACAGC
Source organism: Paenibacillus sp. S150 (assembly GCF_019352175.1). Classification (GTDB taxonomy): domain Bacteria; phylum Bacillota; class Bacilli; order Paenibacillales; family Paenibacillaceae; genus Paenibacillus_AQ. The sequence continues at coordinate 154,713 of NZ_JACBYI010000008.1, read as the reverse complement.
GTCAGATCTTTTCCGTATTCATCGGTCCGGTGGTTGGTGAGCGGCGAATGGAACTGGTGGATCAGATAGCCGTGTGCGCCGTGCAGCTCAATCACATCGAAGCCCGCCTGAATGGCCCGCTGCACGCCCGCCTTGTATTTCAGCACCATGGCTTTGACTTCTTCAGCAGCCAGCTCATGCGGCGTTTTGAATTCGGCATTAAAAGGAATTGCAGAAGGGGCGACAGGCACAGGGGCATCCTCGGCCTTGCGTCCGGCATGGGCAATCTGGATGCCTACCTTGGCGCCGTAAGAGTGGCACGCGTCAACGATTCTCGCCAGTGCGGGAATTTGTTCATCCGACCAGAGCCCAAGGTCATAATCGGTAATCCGGCCATCCGGATCGACATCGGTCATTTCAATAATGATTAATCCCGCACCGCCGACCGCACGGCTTACATAGTGGTTATAGTGCCAGTCTGTGGCAATGCCATCCTTGCCCGTAACCGAATATTGGCACATCGGCGGCATAACAACACGGTTCTTCAGCTTCAAATCCTGCAGCTCATAGGGCGTAAATAAGTCCTTCATAACAGATCTCTCCTCCAAAAAAATAAATGTATGCTCATGCATGTAAATATAGCCTGAATGATGATGAATGTCAAACAGAATCTCCGGCTTACAATACTGTAAGGCAGTTGTAAGTTTCAGAAATAGCTGCTGCTGTTTACAGTTTGTATAATGAAGGCAATCCACGGGAACGAAGGAGCGGAAGCATTTTGCCCATATTAGATGTCCACAATCTATCCAAAATATATGAAGGCAAGGTATCGATCCATGCACTCAGCCATATCCGCTTTGCTGTGGAGAAGGGGGAATTCGTAGGCATCATGGGGCCTTCGGGCAGCGGCAAAACCACACTGCTCAACGTGATTGCCACCATTGATGAACCGACCTCGGGCGAGGTTATGATTAATGGCCGGGACCCGAAGAGTCTGGGACGCAAGGAGAAGGCTCTGTTCCGCCGCAAAGAGCTTGGGTTTGTCTTTCAGCATTTCAACCTGCTCGATACGCTTACCGTGGAAGAGAACATAGTGCTGCCGCTCACGCTCGCCGGAGCATCCGTTAAGGAGATGGAGGCCAGGCTGGCAGAGGTGGCGGAGAGACTGGACATCCGCCCGCTTTTGCACAAGCGGACCTATGAAATCTCCGGAGGGCAGATGCAGCGGGTAGCCATCGCCCGGGCAATGATCCACAAGCCCGCGCTGATTCTGGCGGATGAGCCGACAGGCAGCCTGGACTCAAAAGCCGCAGGCGAGGTCATGAACCTGCTGGCGGGTGTGAATGAGGCGGAAGGGGCTACGGTGCTGATGGTCACGCATGACGCGGTAGCCGCCAGCTTTTGCCACCGGGTGATTTTTATCAAGGACGGGCGCTTCCACAGCGAAATGTACCGGGGCAGCAGCAGAGCCGCCTTCTTCCAGAACATTATTGACATGCTGTCGCTGCTGGGAGGAGCGGGCCATGAACTTCCGGCAGTTCGCTTATAGGAATGTAGCGCGCAGCAAACGCAAATATGCCGCTTACTTTGTCAGCAGCGCCTTTTCGGTCATGGTCTTCTTTCTGTGTGCGCTGTTCATTTACCATCCGGAAATTTCAGGCGACATGATCCTGGGCACGGCGGCGAGCACGATGCTGATGGCCGAGGGGATCATTTATGTATTTTGTTCCCTGTTCGTGCTGGTATCCGTTGGCTCCTTCCTGCAATCGCGCAAGCTGGAGTTCGGCATCCTGCTGATGCACGGCATGACGAAGCAGCAGCTGAACATGATGGTGTTCCTGGAAAATATGCTGATCGGCGGCTCCGCCATCCTCACCGGGACATTGCTGGGCCTGCTGCTGGGCAAGCTGTTCCTGATGATCGGGTCCGGCTTCCTGGGCATTCCGCCGCTGGAGTTCCAGCTTCCGTGGCAGGCTCCGGTGCTTACAATCTGCAGCTTCGTCCTGCTGTTCATGCTGATCTCGCTGTCCACCTTTGCCTTCATCGGCAATGAATCGCCGCACAGCCTGCTCCAGGGCGGACACAAAGGGGAGGCAGAGCCCAAGATATCAAGTGCGCTGGCGCTCGTATCCGGTCTGCTGCTGCTGGGCGGGTATGGGCTGGCGGTTGTGACAACAGCCACGACCGTAGAGATTATGATGTTTCCCGTGGTGCTGATCACCGTTGCCGGGACTTATCTTTTTTACACACAGCTCAGCCTTTATATCGTAGGGCTGCTGCGGAAGCTCCGCCGCTTCTACTGGAAGCACACCCATATTCTTATGTTTTCAAGCCTGTCCTACCGCTGGAGGGACAATGGCCGCATGTTTTTTATGGTCACCATTGTCTCGGCGGTCTCCTTCACATCGGTGGGGGTCTTCGCTTCGATCCATACGCTGTCGCGGGAGCTGGAGCTGGATTATCCGGCCGCAGTCGGCTATGTGGCCAAAGGGGGCGAACGCGCGTCCCCGGAAGAGCGCGACCTGCGGGGGATTACCGCCGAACTGGAGCAGCTGGGCCTGCCCTACGAAATGTTGCGGATTCCGCTTAAAGTTGCGGCGGTGGCCTCCCAGACCGGTCCGGACCATACGCAGCAGCTGCCGCTGATGTCTTACAGTAATTACAAGCTTGCGCTGCAGCATGCGGGCTTCAGCTCGGATGAGCCGCCGCTTGCGGGAAACGAAGGGCTTGTGATGATCGGCTCCCAGCGCGACCGCAGCCTGACCGCCGAACGGGTCAAAGCCGCATACACTCTGGAGCAAGGCGTGCAGATCCGGGAGATTGGCTATACGCAGCATGTGCCGGTTGCCGAATATCTGCTTCCGGAGCTGGACGGCAGAGGCGGCGGTGATTTCAGCGGGCTGGTGGTCAGCGACAGCCTCTACAGCGGAATTGTTCCGGTGCAGCAGGACTGGTACACCGGCTTCTATGTCGAGGATTTTGCCCGGACAGTGGGGGTAGCCTCAGAGCTTGCCGCCAAGGGAAAAGTGCCATATGAAGAGAAGGCCGCTTATGCCGTCGTAATCAGCGGCACCCTGTTCGAGATTCAGCGTACGCTTTACAGCACCATGCTGTTCGCTTCGCTGCTGGTCGGGACGGTCTTCTTCATCGCGGCGGGCAGCTTTCTTTATTTCCGGCTGTATACGGATCTGGACCATGACCGCCTGCAGTATTCTACCCTGTCCAAAATGGGCCTGACCGACCAGGAGCTGGACCGCATTGCCACGCTGCAGCTGGCGCTCATGTTTTTTGTTCCGGTGCTGCTGGCAATTCTGCACAGCCTGTTTGCTTTTATCGCGCTGCAACGGCTGTTCTACTTATCTATCGCTGCCGAGACAGGGGCTGTGCTGGCCGGTTATCTGGCTGCCCAGACGCTGTATTTCTTCTTCATCCGCAGCCGCTATTTGCGCAACCTCAAGAAGAATCTGGCTTAACCGGAGGGATACGAATGAAAACATGGATTACGGATATTATGGAGCAGTTCGGCTATGCCGGCATCTTTCTGATGCTGGCCCTGGAGAATATTTTTCCGCCCATCCCTTCAGAGGTCATCCTGCCCTTTGGCGGTTTTATGACCACAACCTCGGGGCTTACAATTCCCGGGGTGCTGATTGCCTCTACGGCGGGTTCGCTGCTGGGCGCGGTGATTCTGTACTGGATTGGCCGGCTGCTCGATGTCAGCAGAATGGAACGGATCGTGGACCGCTGGGGCAAGTGGATCCGGATCAAGAAAAGTGATATCCGCAAAGCGGATGCTTGGTTTGACAAATATGGCTATTGGACGGTGCTGTTCTGCCGGATGGTGCCGCTGGTCCGCAGCCTGATTTCGATTCCGGCGGGAATGTCGGGGATGAAATTCGGCCTGTTCATGCTGTTTACGACAATCGGGACGCTGGGCTGGAATACCTTGCTGATCCTGCTGGGTGCTGCGCTTGGGGAGTCCTGGGAGGACATTGGAGGCTACGTGGAGGCCTATTCCAGCGTGGTCTACATCCTGATTGCCGGAGGGATTCTCGTCCTGGGCCTGCTGTACTTGCGCAAACGCCGTACCGCCGGCAAAGCCCGCGGCTAACAAACACACTGATTAGCATGAACTGGAAATGGAGCGGATAAGCACCGGTCTCCTTGCTTGAACTGCAGGTTATCTACGGCCGAGGCTTGCGCTCAGGCTCCTACTGTATCGGGTGCAGCTACAGCGATCCATTATTGTGCCGGGAGGGGGAGGAAATACAATTATCCGCTGTGCAGGTTACGCTCACAAGACTTTTAAGGAGGAGATAACATGGAGCTGCTGGCCATTATTAAAGCCATCATTCTGGGAATCGTTGAAGGGCTGACTGAATTTGCTCCGGTATCCTCCACGGGCCATATGATTATTGTCGATGACATGTGGCTGAAATCGCAGGAATTTCTCGGAAAATACACAGCGAACACGTTCAAGGTGGTCATCCAGCTGGGCTCGATCCTGGCCGTGGTGGTGATCTTCCGCAACCGGTTCATTGATCTGCTGGGCCTGAAGCGGTTCAGCCGCAAGGAGCTGGCCGTGGTGCCGGATGGACAGCCTGCAGTGGAAACAACGGGACGGCTGAAGCTGGCGCAGGTCATTGTGGGGCTCATACCTGCCGGTGTGCTCGGCTTTCTGTTCGAGGATTATATCGATGAGCATTTATTCTCCACCTCAACGGTGCTGATCGGCCTGGTTATCGGCGCTGTTCTGATGATCTGTGCAGACCTGTTTGCCCCCAAAAAGATCAAGGCGGAGAGTGTCGATCAAATTACATACAGGCAGGCGCTATCGGTCGGTCTGATTCAGTGCGTCTCGCTCTGGCCGGGATTCTCCCGGTCCGGCTCGACGATCTCCGGCGGTGTCCTGCTGGGAATGAGCCACCGTGCCGCCTCCGACTTCACCTTCATAATGGCAGTGCCGATCATGGCCGGAGCCAGCCTGATTTCGCTGCTGAAGAACTGGGAGTATTTCACGCTGGATGCCCTGCCGTTCTTCATTGCCGGATTTATCAGCGCCTTTCTGTTTGCGATGCTGTCCATGCGCTTCTTTCTGAAGCTGATTAACCGCATCAAGCTGGTGCCGTTCGCGGTCTACCGGATTGTCCTGGCCGCAGTGGTCTACCTGGTTTGGTTCTAACTATATAGAAACAACAATTAGGCGGTGCCTTCATTTGAGGGTGCCGCCTTTTTGGAAAATAATTTATCCTGAATTTCGAAAGCAAGTATCCACAAATCATCTAAAAAGCTCTACACGAAGCGATGTCTTGCTAAAAACAGCTTGCACCCAATGGGTGAAGGAAAAGAGGGTTTATCCCTTGTCCGATCTGGATGGGTTCAATTCACTTTCGAAATTCAGGTTTATATGTTTCACGCAATACATTGGCCTTATCTTTCTCACAGAAACGGATACCCGTCCTTATCAGGACGGCGAAGCCGTTTGCACTTGAAAAATCAGAATGTATATGTTTTGGGGTCCCCGCAAAGTACCTGAGTCATCATCGAAGCCAAGGCCCCACTTTGTGGGGTTATTTTGCGTAGGATATACGCAGGCTATTGGAGTGGACGCTCCGTGAACGGAGCGTTGTCCGGGTCGCTGTGCTCTGCAGATTTATTTCATTCCCCTTAGGAGCTGCGAGGAAATGAGTACCCGCTTTTGTTGACAAAATCTCCACGGTTTTGGGGGCTTTGTCAACAATGTAGCGGTACTTTATTTCGTCGCAGTCTCTTAGCGGTAAAAATCCGGAGACCCGGGCGGCCGCTGCCGCTGTTCCGCGGGTCCGTCCGTCTGCTCCGCTGTTTAAGCGGGAGGCGGTGCTGTAATCTTTAAAAAACATAATAAAGAAACTTAATGTATATGAATGGAACCGGAGAACCTGAACAAGCTGATGGAACGCAAGGAAGAGATTCATAGAGAACGGAAGCGAAGTGTAAAAAGTAACACTAATGGGCTGGAATTCTGGCTTTAACGGGCTTTAGTGGGATTTTGTACTCTTAATAGAGGCCCGCTCCCCCCATATGGCTGATTTCAGCCGGATTAGTTGTACTTTTTCCCACTAGGGATGATCGAGAATCCGAATGCGCTACCTTAGTTATACTTTTTACCACTAAATGGCTGACCTTTGGAGGAATGGTTCAAGTTCATCTTAATGTAGGTATTCCTCTGCAGGGGAGAGAAACGGATCGATTAGGTATCCTTTTTTCCGCTAACACCTGCGAAAAAGCGGCTGTGGAAGTATGAAGTTACCGTTTGCACTTGGCTTCCCGCCTGGCTTCAGCAGCCAGCCTTACACCTGAAATGCAAACAGCTGCGCTGCCCGGTCAAGGACGGCGCAGCCGTTTCTGCTTGTAAGGACTGCAAAATCCTGCCTGCCGATACTTTGCTATAGAGAATGTGTATAGCCGGATTCCCGGGAATCTGTTGCGGATGGCGGAAGGGTTAGCGTATGATGGCATCAGATTAAAGGCTTGAAACACAATAAAAGCGATATTGGAGACAGGTGCCTGCCGGAGCATAGCGGCTTCCGGCAGGCTTAATGGGGAAGTTCGGCTGAGAAACCGACGCGGTCCCGCCACTGTAACGGATGAGTTCCCGGCAGCCCATGTCACTGGCAGAAGATTCTGCCGGGAAGACTTGCTGAAGGATGATGACCCCGCTAGCCAGGAGACCTGCCTGTCTCAACAGCACTGCAGTACCTACGGAAGATAGGGAGGTGTTAAGACGTTATTCCATTGAAATATGCATGGGCGTCTTTCCCTGCGGCTTATTCCGGGAGAGGCGTCTTTTTTAGATTATAATTTATAGGCTCCGTGCTATAAATTATCTTTCGAAATCTTGCTGGAGCGGTACCGTCCTTACGTAAGTTGCGGCGCGGCCGTTTCTGCTTGTACCCCTAAAGCGATAGACAGAGGAGCAGATCAAATGACCAATAAGATTACAACCAGCAATCTCGGCTACCCGAGAATCGGCAAGAACCGCGAATGGAAAAAGGCTCTGGAAGCCTGCTGGTCCGGCAAAATCAATGAGCAGGAGTTCCGCGCCGAAATGGCGGCCATTCAGCTTCAGCACCTGCAGGCGCAGCAGCAGGCCGGCATTGACCTGATCCCGGTCAATGACTTCACCTTCTACGATCATGTGCTGGACACTGCCGTAATGTTCGGCATTGTGCCGCCGCGTTATGAATATGACGGCGGTCCTGTACCGCTGGACCTGTATTTCGCCATGGCACGCGGCAATGCCGCCGCTCCGGCCTGCGAAATGACGAAATGGTTCAATACCAATTACCATTATATTGTGCCTGAAATCGGCAGCCTCACGCCCCGCTTGACCGAGAACAAGCCGCTTGCCGCCTACCGCTTCGCCAAAGCGCAGGCAGGCATTGAAGGCAAGCCCGTTATAGTCGGACTGTATACCTTCCTTAAGCTGTCCAAGGGATACCCGTCTGCGGAAATCCGGGAGGTTGCTGCCCGGTTCCTGCCCGTGTATATTCAGGTGCTGCAGGAGCTGCAGCAGGAGGGGGCCGCTTGGGTGCAGATCGACGAACCGGCGGTCGTGACCGGACTAACCTCTGCGGAAATTGCGCTGCTGAAGAAGATCTACGGCGAGATTTCCGCGGCAGTACCGGGGTTGAAGCTGATCCTGCAGACATACTTTGAAGCTGCCGAGCCGCTGGAGGCGCTGCTGGAATTGCCGGTGCAGGCCCTCGGCCTCGACTTCGTCCATGATGGAGGCGCCAACCTGGAGGCGCTCGGACGCCTCGGCTGGCCGGCTGACAAATGGCTGGGTGCAGGCATTATCGACGGGCGCAGCATCTGGCGCGCCGACCCGGATGCCAAGCTTGCGCTGATTCAGAAGCTGGCGGTTCATGTGCCGGTGGAGCGGCTGATTCTTCAGCCGTCCTCAAGCCTGCTCCATGTGCCGGTAACGGTTCAGAGCGAAGGCAAGCTGAAGCCTGCCGTGAAGCAGGCGCTGGCCTTCGCCGATGAGAAGCTGGCCGAGCTTGGGCTGCTCGCCGCAGCCGCCGGCGGCGATGACGCCGCAAGCAGCGGTCTGCTTGCGGAGAGCCGGGAAGCGCTGGCTGTCTTCCGCGCCCTTCCCGAGCGCGGAAGACAGGATGTGGCGGAGCAGGTCCGCCGCCTGGACGCTCTTCCGGACAGCCGCAGCCTGCCGTTTGCGGAGCGCTTGAAGCTGCAGCAGGAGAAATGGCGTCTGCCGCTGCTGCCAACCACCACCATCGGCAGCTTTCCGCAGACGGCCGAGGTTCGCCAGGCGCGCCTCAAATGGCGCAAGGGCGTATGGAATGAGGAGCGCTATGAAGGGTTTGTCCGCCGCCAAATCGCCGAAGCGGTTACGCTTCAGGAGGAGCTTGGCCTGGATGTGCTGGTGCACGGAGAGTTCGAGCGGACCGACATGGTTGAATTCTTCGGCGAGAAGCTGGACGGCTATCTGTTCACCCGCAGCGGCTGGGTGCAGTCTTACGGCTCGCGCTGTGTGAAGCCTCCGGTGATCTATGCGGACGTAGCTTATATTCAGCCCATGACCGTTAAGGAAAGCGTCTATGCCCAATCGCTTACGAAGCTGCCGGTAAAAGGCATGCTGACCGGACCGGTAACCATTCTGAACTGGTCGTTCGTCCGCGATGACCTCAGCCGTGAAGAGGTTGCCAAGCAGATTGCCCTTGCCCTCCGCCAGGAGGTGCAGGCGCTGGAGGATGCCGGAATCGAGATGATTCAGGTGGATGAGCCGGCGATCCGCGAAGGGCTGCCGCTGAAGGCGGAGGATCACGAGCATTATCTGAATTGGGCGGTACGCTCATTCCGCGTGGCTACGAATCATGTGAAGGATACAACCCAGGTTCATACCCATATGTGCTACAGCGAGTTTAACGATATGATCGGAGCCATCTCGGCTATGGATGCCGATGTTATTTCCATCGAGACTTCCCGGAGCCATGGGGAGCTGATTGCCGCTTTTGAAAACTATGATTATGATAAAGGGATTGGGCTGGGCGTCTATGATATCCATAGCCCCCGTGTTCCTGAGGTTGAGGAAATGACTCGGAATATTGAACGCGCACTGCGTGTGCTGGATGCCGGGCAATTCTGGATTAATCCGGACTGCGGGCTGAAGACACGGGGCTGGGAGGAGACGGAGGCTGCGCTGCGCAATATGGTGCTGGCTGCGGAAAAAATACGGCAAAAAACACTTGATAATAATTCTCATTCTTGATAGAATGGGTAAAGAAAAGAAGAGACCGTGGAGGGTCCCTTCTAAACCGTGACTTATTTGCTTTCGAAGGTTTTGCAGTCTGTTTCTTCAGCTTCTGAAGGCTGCTTGGAGCTGTGATAAGCAACGAAGATGGATTCGGCGTTGCATTTGTTTTCTGCAGCCCAGTAGGTACAGGAATTAACTGCACATTTTACGTCTTTTGCCATGAGGGTCTCACCTCCCCTTGTTGTTGTGAAATGCAGCAATCTGAAATGAATCATGATCTGATCGGCAAGGTGGAGCTTGTCCGAGCAGAGCCTAACCCTTATTCCTCGTGAATATAGGGTTATTGGTTTTTTTTTGTCTTTACAGACACCTCCATTGTAGCAAATTACGCCAGCCTTCGCAAACAGAGAAAACAGCCTGTCAACCGGAAAATTTTGTTCCTGCTGCAACCTTCCAGCATATGGAACGTCAAAGTAGTGAGGGAAAGAGACTAACAGATAAAAAGCTCTTTCACAGCAGCAGTCTGTACAAAAGAAGCGGAGCTTCCACTACACTTTTGGAGGAATGGGCATGCAAAAAAGGGGTCTGCAATATCTGTATTATGTATTGGGATTATTGATTATTGCTGCGGTTTTGGCGGGCTGCGGATCGGGAAGCAATAATGATGCTGCGAGTAATTTGGCTATGGGCACAGACACTGCCGGATCGGAGGAAAGCACGGACGGCGGTTCCGCCCAGAGCGCTTCATCATCAGAGGCGCTGGCGAAACCGGCTTCCGGAGAGGCTGCAGATCTCAATTCAACCCAGCCCGCTGAAGCCGGCGGCGGTAATGCATCCGTCAAAGGCCCGGACACGAATCAAGCGGCTGAAGGCGCAGCCGGGTTTACCGGAAGCGATGTTGTGGCCGGATTGAACAAGAAGCTGATTTATCATGCCAGCCTGACGATGGAAGTTCAGGACTATGGCGCAGCACAGACAGAGGTCAGGAATATGGTGACGCTTGCAAACGGCTATATCATTGAATTTTCGGAGAATACGTCTGATTATGAGCAGGGTGGAACCTTTATTCTGAAGGTGCCGGCTTCCGGATTTTCCTCCTTTCTGGACAGTCTGGAGCATATCAAATACGAAAAGCTTCAGCGCAGCATTCAGGGGCAGGATGTTTCGGAGGAGTATGTAGATCTGGAATCGCGCCTCAAAGCCAAGCAGCTCATGGAAAGCCAGTACATCGAGTTTATGAAAAATGCGACCAAATCCGCCGACCTTGTGGCTTTTGCCAATCAGCTGGGTGCCATTCAGGAGGAGATCGAGACCATCAAGGGCAGAATGCGCTATATTGACCAGAATGTATCTTTTTCAACCGTGGAGCTTCGCCTGTACCAGACAGATGAGAGTGTAGACCTCGCGAAGGCGAAAGAGCAAGGCCCGCTGCTGGGCAGGGCTTCGGATGCGCTTCAGAGCAGTCTGCATGCGCTGTCCGTAATGTTTCAATGGCTCTTTATATTCCTGGCCGGCGCATTTCCTGTCTTGATTGTAGCTGCGCTGGCTGTGGGCATCGTGCTATGGTTCCGCAGAAGAGCGAAGTTACGGAATGATGGACTGATCGGGCATATTCGCGGGACAAACCGCGGGCACAATCGCGAGCTGGCCCAGAAGGCGGCCGAAGAGCAGGTTACCGGCGACAGTGCCGGAGAAGCGCAGGATAAAAAGCCGGAATAATTTTGGCAGCAGAACTTCCGCCCCGAAGAGTTCTATTGCACTTTCTGCTGTAGAAATCCTCTGGATCCTTCTGCCGCTGATTCCCCCGTCAGCCGGCTTCGGCCGAAATCAAAGGTACTTCTGCCTTTGATTTCCGCTGCCTGCCCGCTGCGGCCAACGCAATCGCGCAGTTTGCCTGGCCGAAGTCCCGATTTATTCTTTCAGTTACAGCGCAGCCGTGAAATAACGGATAAGCTTCGCTTCCCCAAAACATATAAACCTGAATATCGAAAGTGAATTGAACCCATCCGGATAGGACAAGGGATAACCCCTCTTTTCCTTCACCCATTGGGTGCAAGCTGTTTGTAGCAAGACATCCCTTCGTGTAGAGCTTTTTAGATGATTTGTGGATACTTACTTTCGAAATTCAGGATAAATTCTGATCTTTTCAAAAAGCCTCCAACACCGCAGTTTGCTGTTGGAGGCTTTTATAAGTATGGCTTCACACTGCTTGGGGCATCGGTCAGTCAAGCATGCTGGAAGAGCACACGGTACTCGCCGTAGCCTTCTTTCTCCAGATCTTCTTTGGGCACGAAGCGCAGCGCCGCCGAGTTGATGCAGTAGCGCAGGCCGTCCGGACCGGGACCGTCGTTGAAGACATGCCCGAGATGGGAATCGGCTGTTTTGCTGCGGACCTCGGTCCGGACCATCAGGTGGCTGAGATCGGTTCTCTCCTTGACCGAATAGTCGCGGATCGGCCGGGTGAAGCTGGGCCAGCCGCAGTCGGAATCGAATTTGTCCCGGGAGCTGAACAGCGGCTCGCCGGAGACAATATCGACATAGATGCCATCCCCGTGATGATCCCAGAACTCGTTGCGGAAAGGGGATTCGGTCGCATTGTTCTGGGTCACTTCATATTGCAGCGGGGTCAGCCTTTCCTTCAGGCTCTGCTTATCCTCCCTGTGCTTCCAGTGATTCTCGATAAAAGCATCCCTGCCGGAGCCTTTGCGGTACCGTTTATAATGACCGGGGTTCTTGCGGTGGTAGCCCTGGTGGTACTCCTCGGCACGGTAAAACGGCTTGGCCGGAAGAATCGGCGTGACAATCGGAGCAGAGAAACGCCCGCTGGCCTGCAATGCCGCTTTGGAGGCTTCCGCCTCCTGCCGCTGCTCTTCGGAATGAGTGAAGATGGCCGTACCGTACGAAGTGCCGCGGTCATAAAACTGCCCTCCGGCATCGGTGGGGTCGATTTGCTGCCAGAACAGCTCCAGCAGCTTGCTGTATGGGAAAATATCGGGATCAAAGGTGATTTGCACCGCCTCCACATGGCCTGTGGTCTCCGAGCAAACCTCTTCGTAGGTGGGATTAACAGTATGCCCGCCCGTATACCCGGAGACGACCTCCACAATCCCCGGCAGCTCTTCAAAGGGGGATACCATACACCAGAAGCAGCCTCCCGCAAACGTTGCTTTTTCCGTTTTGTTGCCTATATCGTCAGATTGAATTCCACTCATAAATACCCTCCATTCATGGATTGCAATTAAATAGATCACAATGTAATTATAAATCAAAAAGACGCTCCCTGCCAGCAGACCGTCCGGGTCAGCGCCATCAGTCGTTCTTTGGACCGAAGGAGCGGGGGCGCAGCGATAATACAGCCAGAGCCAGCACGGCCACATAAACCAGGATGGCAATTCCCGCGCTCCGCGGATGCTTGAACAGCTGTCCGCCGAGAAAGGCGTACAGGGCGATGCCGGGGATCTTGCCCACTCCGGACGCAGCGAGATAGCTCCAGAAGGACAAACCGGCAGCTCCGGCATAGATGTTAACGGCCATCTGAGGAAAGACCGGGATCAGCCGGGCCAGCACTACTGCGGCAAACGGCCGCCGCTGCACAGCGGCTGTGAACTTATCCAGGGCGGGTACAGCGCTCAAATAAGCACTGGCTTTCTCCTGGAACATGTATTTGACGATACCGTATATGATCGCTCCTGCAAGCGTTGAGGCACTCCAGCAGAGTAACGCACCGGCCAGGCTTCCATAGGCATAGCCGTATAGCCCGATAATCAGCTTATAAGGCAACACCGGAAATATAGCCAGTAAAGTGGCGGCACCGAGACTAAGAAACAGATTATGATCCTCCCGCAGCCAGGCCAGAAGGTCATATCTGTAGATAAACGCGAGGGCTATCCCCGAAACATACAGCAGTACTGTCAGCCATTTTCTCATTCTACTATGCCCTTTCTTCCGCTCATTCATCTCATCATACTGAAAAAAATGGTTTTAATGAAGCAAAGATCATTTGTCGCCGCGGCTTGTCACGGTATAATACGTCTAAAAGGAAAAGGAAATACAAGCAGCCAAGGGAGATAACGCCTATGAAAATTACTGAACGCAAAAGAGTGGCCCTGGTCGGCATCGGCGATATTGCCCGGAAGGTCTATCTGCCGCTGCTCTCCGGGCATGATCAGGCGGAGGTGGCGGGAGTGCTCAGCCATTCCCCGGAAACGGTGCAGAGGGCGGTCCATTCCTACCGGTTCCCGCGCGGCACCACGGATCTGAACGAGCTGCTGTCCTGGGAGCCGGATGCGGTATTTGTGCATAGCCCAACCCCGACGCACTATGATATTGTTAAGCAATGCTTAAATCATGGCGTATCGGTATACGTGGACAAGCCGCTGTCCTATAATCTTGAAGAATCCCGGCGGCTGGCCGGATTGGCTGAAGACAAGGGGCTGCTGCTGGCAGTGGGCTTTAACCGCCGTTATGCGCCGATGTATATGGCCGCCAAAGCCTGGCTGGAGAAAGCGGGCGGCATCAGCGCCTGCCATGCGTTCAAGCACCGGACCAAGCTTCAATCCGGCAGCAGCCGTGAGACGGTGCATGACGACCTGATCCACATGCTGGATCTGCTGCTCTGGCTCTGCGGGGGCGATGCCGAATTGCTGCACGGCAATCTGAAATCGGACAATGCCGGACAGCTGCTGCAAGCTTCCGGTATGCTGGGCTGGGATCAGGGGGCGACCGGCATGTACAGCATGGTACGGGATGCCGGTGCAGATCTGGAGAAGCTGGAGCTGCACGGCAACGGCAGATCTGTAGAGGTTGTCGATATGGAGCGGGCAACGCTGTATGAGAAGGGCACACTGCCGCGCGCGCAGAGTTTTGGAAGCTGGGATACCCTGCTTGAGCGGAGAGGCTTCAGTGGTGTGGTAAATCATTTTTTAAACAGTATGGATACACCGGAGCAATGCGGCATTTCCGCTTCAGCCGTTATGGCCAGCCATGAGCTGGCAGCACAGCTTGCGGATTGACAGCGGGCAGAAAGGAGGAAGCAACATGGAGGATTACCGCAAATCAACGGAAGAGCAGATCATCGAGAGCTACAAGCGGGATGAAGAAATGATGATTCTGGTTTTTGCCCAGTGGTGTGTGAACAACAAGCTGGACCCGCATGCGCTGTATCTTCAGGCTTATCCGCAGCAGGAAGGCAATGCGGCGCTGAACCATGCATTGTCGCTGACGGTCCCCGGTGAGGAAGCCGGGTTTATTTCCGATGATACAGTGCTTGGTGTACTGTCCCTGTACAGCAACGATGACCTGGCTTATGCAGTCACAGAGGCAATCGCGGAGAGAAGGCCCCCGCAAGGCACAGAGGATTGACAACGGGGATATAATAGTAGTGGTCATTAAACTTTTTTTTGGCAAACGATGTTCATTGTGTTATAAATGTGTTAAAATTATATATACTAACTAATTGTAAGCTTCACAAGTGAGAGGTGAGAATAATGGAAAAACATCAGCTGACGATGTGCCCGCGATTCGAAACGGCCTTCTCCTTCTTAGGCAAACGTTGGAATGGACTTATTATTCAGACATTGATGAGCGGACCGAAGCGCTTCAAGGATATTTCCGCTCTGATCCCGTCCATGAGCGATAAGATGCTGTCCGAACGAATGAAGGACCTGGAATGTGAAGGGATTCTGGTGCGCCATGTATACCCGGAAACCCCCGTACGCATCGAGTATGAACTGACAACCAAAGGCCGCGCGCTTGAGCCGGTAATGCAGCAGATTCAGTCTTGGGCCGAGAGCTGGGTCGAGTAGTTCCCCCGCTTAACTGTCCTTTTGGAGCCCCTTTCTCTGATTGTGAGAGGGGCTTTTTCAAAAGATAAGAATTTATATGTTTCACGCTATAATGGCAAATAAAATTTGCACGCATGACGGCAGAATATAATATAATAGAAAAAACTGCTGCCCTGCCCCACTAAGCTGTATTTCTTACTGCACTGTGCATTTATAGGGTATCTGCGGATAATTATGGTAACGCTAGCAAAACACATTGTATGCTTTCGGAGCGAGTTTTGTACGGAGTGGATTCAGGATGCAATGCTGACAAAACTAAGCGTATGCTTCCGGAGCGAGTTTTGACGAAATGGTTCAGGATTGCAATGCCGACAAAACTTTTAGGAGGCGAGGAAGATGACAACCACCTTATTTTCCCGGGAAATAACCTATGGAAAAAAAGATGTTGCCGAACTGGAGAGCGCTTCGATCAGGGTGCAGCTAATTTATGACAAAGTGCTGTTCATGCTTCACGGCCATCTTCCCGATTCCTTATGGAACGCTTGGATTGGGGTGCCTTATGACATCATTTCCTCTTTATACAAAGGGGATAACGATAGCGGAAGCGTTTTTCAAAAGTGGATTCAGAGCAGTGCCGGCTGGAAATGCATCGGCTGTGAGCGTCATTGCCTTGAGCCTTCCGCCGGTCCGGTTATTCCAGCATCCGGCAAGCAGCGCAGCTTCACCTTCCATAATGGCATTCGGCAGAGCATGGTGCTTCAGGCCGTGATCTGGTCCATGTATGAGAATACGGTGCTTTTCCAGCCTTATTTGGGCGGAGAGGCTTTTCTGGATGAGGAGGATTTGGATACGATCTCCACGTATTTTGTACCTACCTATCTAAGCAAGCAGCGTCTGACCGAGAACGGCAAGCCCTGCAAAGAATATCAGGAGCAGAATATCCGGGTGTACCAGGAGCGGATCTCTGCACCGGATCTGGTGCTTCAGTGGAATGGAGGCCTCACCGAAGGCCGCTGGATGACCGGCGTCTACGTGGACCATTCGCGTTTTGCCGGGCTGGGGCCATACCTGAAGGATGACCAGGGAAAACGGACGTATATGCGGGCTACGGTGCAATAGAGAACCGGGCTTTAACATAGAAAACACCTCTTGAACAGGGGTGTTTTTTGATGTTTGAGAAATTAAACGATGACCAAAAATGCGGATAACTCCAAAGAAAAAAGCAGGGGAATGTTTTTTTTAAAGATAAGAATTTATATGTTTTGGGGGAAGCGTAGCTTATCCGTTATTTCACGGTTGCGCTGTAAATGAACGAATGGATCGGGACTTCGGCCAAGCAAACTGCGCGAATGCGTTGGCCGCAGCGGGGAGGTAGAGGGAATCAAAGGCAGAAGTGCCTCTGATTTCGCCCGAAGCCGGCTGGACGGTGGAATCAACGCGAAATGATTCTTCTCCTTCCCCACTGAAATGGCAACATTCTTAATATAGGACGCCGATAGGCGTCTTTCTTGAAAGATAAGATTTTAGAATTTCGAAAATAAGTATCCACAAACCATCTAAAAAGCTCTACACTAGGGGATTTCTTGCTACAAACAGCTTGCACCAAAGGGGTGAAGGAAAAAGAGGGGTTATCCCTTGTCCGATCTGGATGGGTTCCATTCACTTTCGGAATACAGGATGAATGGAACCGGAGAGCCTGAACAAGCGGATGAAAAGCAAGGAGGTTCATAAGGAACGAAAGCGAAGTGGAAAAAGTAACACTAATGGGCTGGAATTCTGGCTTTAACGGGCTTTAGTGGGATTTTGTACACCTAATGGAGGCCTGTTCACCCCATATGGCTGATTTCAGCCGGATTAGTTGTACTTTTTCCCACTAGGGATGATCCGGTATCCGAATGCGCTACCTTAGTTGTACTTTTTCCCACTAAAATGGCTGCCCTTTGGATGAATGGTTCAAGTACATCTTAATGCAGGCGTATTCCTCTGTAAGGGAGAGAAACGGATCGATTAGTGATCCTTTTTCCCGTTAACGCAAGCGAAAAAGCGGCCGGGGGAATATGAAGTGACCTTTTCCACTCGGCTTCCCGCCTGGCTTCAGCAGCCAGCCTTACACCTGAAATGCCAACAGCTGCGCTGCCCGGTCAGGGACGGCGCAGCCGTTTCCACTTGGAAGATAAGAATTTATCCTGAATTTCGGAAGCAAGTATCCACAAATCATCTAAAAACCTCTATACGAAGGGATTTCCTGCTAAAAACAGCTTGCACCCAATGGGTGAAGGAGAAAGAGGGTTTATCCCTTGTCCGATCTGGATTGGTTCCATTCACTTTTAAAATTCAGGTTTATATGTTTCAAGCTATCAACTATCCTTTTATTTTTGGAGAAACGGATACCGTCCTTATCAGGACGGCGAAGCCGTTTCCACTTGTGGCAGGCGCAGGAATATTTGAGAACGGCCTCCGTTTGCGTTATCCTTAAAAAAGACTATCTACATAATCATGACAAGCCTGAACAGCAGGATCGGGGCTGTGAACGGGCGGGGGAAGGCGGTGCCGGAAATGTCCGCGAAATGGATGTGGCGTATTTTGCTGGGAATAATTATTATCGCAACAGTTGGCGGCTGCTCTTCGGTTCTTGGCTCCATGACGGACGGAAGCAGCGCGGAAACTGGAAATACAGGACCGGCGTTCTCGGTGCTGGTGGGTGACAGTGAGCTTGCCGGAAGCTCCGGGAGGCAGCTTAGCGAAACCTACAAGCAGGGAAGCACGCTCATTGAGCTGCTTAAGAGCAGCGGAGCCGCTACATTTGCGGCTGACGGATATACTCTTCTGTCGGTGAATAAAGTATTCTTAAGTCCGGAATGGATCTGGGAAATTCAATTGAACGGCAAAAAAATAACCGATTGGAACAACAGTGTTGACCGTGAGGATGCCATCATCGTAACGGCGAAGCCCGCAGATAGTAAGGCTGAGCTGCAGCCGGTCATCTTCACCGTAAACGGCGGAAGCGAACAACCGGAGAAGACTCATTCCTATGTGCTGCCATATACGGAGGATTTGTCCGTCCGGGGGATGCTGAAGAGCAGTGGGATGGTGTTATTGTCTGAAGATAACAAGTCGGTAACCAGCGTTATGGATTACAAGCCGCTGAGCAATGAGGAATGGAAGCTGAGAGTCAATGGCAAGCAGCTGCTGGACAGCGGAATCGATATGAAGCTTAGACCCCAGGATACGCTGGAGGTAGTGCTTGTGCTGCGTTAATTCCAGATAGTATTAAAAAAAAGACGCCGTAAACGGCGCCTTTGACCACTCTATTATTTATGCAAATTTCAGGGTCATATATGTTTCAATGAGGAGAATAGAGGGTATTGGTATTAGGAAATTAAATGCGGCAAATTTCGTTGGGACATAATTCACAATGGCAGATGTCCTGGAGCATCGTAAGGTCCTTGATCACAATCATGCCGTTCTCATACTCCACAGCATCTTTTTTACGCAGATCGCTCAGCATCCGGTTGACGCTTTCGCGGGTAGCTCCAATCATGTTGGACAGATCCGTATGCGTAATTTTTTTGTTGATCAGAATGCTGTCCCCGGTCTTCTCGCCGTAGGTATTGCCCAATCGAATCAGCGTGGAGCATAGTGCGCCAGGCTTGCCGTACATCATCAGGTCACGGAATTTCGTCTGCGTGAGGCGGTGATGGATACCCATCCATTTCATAAAGTCGATGGCAAAATCACAATGCTGGCAGATCAGAATCTCCAGATCCTTCTGCTCAATAACGCCGACTTCACTTTCTTCAATCACTTCGGCAGTGAAGCTGTGCTTGGTGCTGAAGAACGGGTCTGCCTGACCTACCATGTCGCCGGCCTGATACATATACAGAATGAGTTCTTTGCCTTCGTCAGTAGATTTGGTGAGCTTCACACGTCCACGTTTGATATAAAACAATTTATCCGAGTAGTCGCCTTCCCAGAATAGATGAGAGCCCTCAGGGACCATGCGCTCTTTCATTGTGACCAGAAGCCGGTTAAAGTTCTGTTCGGAGAAACAGTTTGTATTGCCGTGGGCTTCGATAACATTGTAATGTTCCTTTATCATAATCGACATCCCCTTTATTCCCTCAGTTTTTCAGTAAATTTTAAATTAATTATACATTGAAATTCCTCTTTATGGGTAAAAATTTTCACATTAAAAGTGTCGAATTTTTAACATTGTGATAATTTTCACTTCAAAAGTGTGAGATTTAATATGATTTTGACCTGAAATAGGGATCATCAACAGAAAAACAGGTTAATTATAGCATTTGTCTCCTATTATGCACAGATGCTGGGGGACGCTGCTTTTTTTGACTTGCCGGGGCAGCGGACCCGTTTATTTTCACGTTGGCCTCAATAATTCGGCTTTTTAGATCATAACGCAGCCTGCACGTTTCTTTCAACTCCGTAAAAATGCACATAACTCCGTTATCGGCTGACATTGGCCTTCTCTCCCCGGGGAGCTACGCTGGAGATGGGCGTCCGGGGGTTCTGTGCTTCACGGAAGCCGGTGGACACAATTCGGGAGAAGGAGAGTTCAATATGGCAAAAGTAGCGGACAAATATCTGAAGGTCGATCCATGGGCCATTATCGAGGAAGGCTTCGACCCCGTTCGGAACCGGATCTCGGAATCGGTTTTTTCACTGGGCAATGAATATATGGGGGTGCGCGGCTATGCCGAGGAGGGCTATAGCGGGGATTCCCTGCTCGGCAGCTATTTCAACGGCCTTCATGAGCAGCTTGAGATCGGCAATCATTACAAGGGGATTATCCGCTCGCTGCGCTACATGGTAAATGCGGCGGACTGGCTTCATACGCGTCTTACGGTAGATGGAGAACAGCTTGATCTGGCACGCAGCAAAATAACCGGTTACAGCCGCATACTGGATTTCCGCAGCGGCACCTACCGCCGTGAGTTTATCTGGCTGCTGGAGAGCGGCAAGGAGCTGAAGCTCACTTTTACACGGCTGGTCAGTATGACGCATGCACATCTGGGCTTGCAGCAGGTTGCTTTTGAGCCGCTGAATTTCTCGGGTGAGGTGGAGATCTGCACCGGACTTGATTTCGGCATTATCCACGAGGAACGCGGGCAGAGTATGTGGAGAACTCTGCGCAGCGGGGTGGAAGGCGCTGTTACTGCAATTATGGCGAGTACTCTGACCACAGGCAATAAGCTGTTTTCCGGATTTGTCCTGCAATCCTCCCAGGAGCTGCACACAGTAAAGGTAGAACGGGACCGGTTTATCGGGCAGGCCTTCAAGCTGCAATTAACCCAAGGGAAAGCTGTTTCTTATACCAAGCTCGCCGCCAATTGTTCAGATCCTGATGCCTCCCGCCACGAAGACGCGCTCTGGGCCGAAGGGCTGGAGCTTGCGGCAGCCGCCTCGAAGCTGGATGAAGCCCAGGTGTTTGCAGCTCAATCGGCTTACTGGAATGGAGTCTGGGAGACGAGCGATATCCGTATTGAAGGCGATCCCGAGAACCAGCAGGGCATCCGTTTCTGTATCTTCCAGCTGCATCAGACGTATCATGGGGATCATCCCGGCTACAATATCGGTGCTAAAGGGCTGACGGGTGAAGCTTACAGAGGGCTGGCCTTCTGGGATACGGAATCGTACTGCCTGCCGTTCTATTTGTTCAACAACCCCAAGGCGGCCAAAAGCCTGCTGGAGTTCCGCTATAAAACACTGCCAGAGGCCATGGACCGCGCCAGGGACGTGGATTGCGAAGGGGCCTGTTACCCGATTGCCACAATTGATGGCACCGAGAGCTGCGATCTGTGGCAGCACTCCAACCTCCAGCTTCATGTCGGTACGGCGGTTTCCTATGGCATTTGGCATTATGTGAAAAATACAGGAGACAGGGATTTCCTGTACAGTAAAGGCGCTGAAATGCTGATTCAGATCAGCCGTTTCTATGCGTCCCGCGGACAGTGGGGGCAGCGCAGCGGGGAATATGGATATTTTGGCGTAATGGGTCCTGATGAATTCCAGCTGATGGTGAATAACAACTGCTATATTAATCTGATGGCGAAGAAATTATTCGAATTCACCCTGGAAGCTGTTGCCGGGATGAAGGAGCTGGTGCCGGAGGCCTACGCTGCATTAGCCCTGAAGACAAGGCTCCGGCCGGAGGAATTAACCGACTGGAGCAGCAAGGCGGAGCATATGCGGATTCCTCTTGACCATGAAAGCGGAGTGTATGAGGAGCATGACGGTTTTTTTGATATGCCGCATATCGATATTCATTCGATTCCGGTGACGGATTTCCCGCTGTATTCGAACTGGTCCTACGACAGATTATACCGCTATGACATGATCAAGCAGCCGGATGTGCTGATGTTTATGTTCTTATATAACGGGGATTTTTCCCGGGAAGCCAAGCTGGCCAACTACGAGTATTACGAACCGAGATGCATTCACGAATCCTCGCTCTCCCCGTCGATCCACTCCATTCTGGCAAATGAAATCGGCAAATACGAGGAAGCCTATCATTTCTTCGAGTTCGCCACCCGGCTTGATCTGGACAACTACAACCGCAATACCCGCGAAGGCCTGCATACCACTTCCATTGCCGCGGCATGGATGAATATTGTATACGGGTTCGGCGGCATGCGTTCGGACGGTGAGTGCTTATCCTTCCGGCCGACACTGCCGCAGCGCTGGAGTTCCTACAGCTTCCAGGTGATGTATGAGGGTGTGCTGCTGGGAATTGCAGTGGACAGAGAGAATGTAAGCTTCACAGCGCTCCGCGGCGGAACTGCCGGCATCAGGGTATACGGACAGCTGATCAAGGTGGATGCCGCCGGCACGAAGCTTCCGCTTGGCGAAGGGATGATGGCGTGATGGGCTGGACAGTCTCAGACGCAGGCTTCGACAAGAATCAGATGATTACAAACGGCAATAAATATATGACCGGCAACGGCTATATGGGCTTCCGGGGCACACTGGAGGAGTTCGGCAAGGATCAGCTGGCCGCGGTTACACTGGCCGGATTGTACGATCAGGTCCAGGATCAGTGGCGTGAGCCGGTAAATGCCCCGAACGGATTATTCACGCTGCTAAGCTGCAATGGGCAACGGCTCAGCGTGCTGGATACGGTGCCGCTGGATCATAAGCAGGAGCTGGATATCCGCAGTGCCGTTCACCGCAGAGTGACTGTGTATAGTATACCGGAAGGCGGGGAGCTGGCCTACACGGCTGAACGTTTTGCCAGCATGGATCAGCTGCACCTGCTGGCAAGCAGGCAATCGGTCCGGGCCACAGCGGACTGCCGGATTATGATTGAGACGGGGATCGACAGTGAGGTATGGGATATCAACGGCCCCCATCTGCATAATAGGCAGGAACTGTTCAAGGCCGGTGTGCTGCTGTCTTCTGCAATTACCGGAGAGCTGAAGCTCCCGGTTGTTGCAGGAGAGCTGTCCGTGTTCGGCTTTGGCAGGCAACAGCAGAACACGGCGGGTGCGCTGCGGAGGATCACTTTTGATGCCAAGGCCGGAGAGACCTATGAATGGTTCAAATATGTGTCTGTGTACAGCGGTCTGGATACGGCTGACGATCCTGAAGCATTGGCGATTCGAGCAGTCCTTGAAGCAGCAGAGCAGGGCTACGCAGGACTGCTGCAGGCCCACCGCAGGGTGTGGGAGGAGCGCTGGTCACGCAGCGACTGCATCATTGCGGGTGACGAAGCTGCGCAGTTTGCTCTCAGATACAGCATGTACCAGCTAATGATTATTGCACCTACCGTATCGGAGAGGGTATCCATTCCGGCCAGGGGCTTATCCGGCCAGGTCTACAAGGGGGCGGTGTTCTGGGATACGGAAATGTTCATGCTGCCTTTTTTTCTGCACAGTGATCCCGGCGTTGCCCGCAACCTGATGATGTACCGCATCCACACCCTGGACGGCGCCCGGCGCAAAGCTGCTGAATACGGGTATCTCGGGGCATTTTATGCCTGGGAGAGCCAGGATTCGGGAGATGACGCCTGCACGCTGTTCAATGTGAACGATGTTTTTACGGGCCGCCCCATGCGTACGTATTTCCGCGACAAGCAGGTTCATATCAGCGCGGACGTGGTCCACGGCATATGGCAGTACCTTCTGTTTACCGGAGACGACAGCCTGATCTTGGACGGCGGGGCCGAGGTTATCTGGGAATGTGCGCGTTTCTTCTATTCTTATGCTTATTACAATCCGCTAAAAGAGCGCTATGAAATTCTGGATGTCACCGGTCCGGATGAATACCATGAGCGCGTGAACAATAACGCTTTTACCAATGCTTTGGTCAAAGAAACCCTGGAAATTGCTTTGCGCTGCGCAGAACTGCTGCAGAGCAGATACCCGGATGCTTGCCGCAAGTTGTGCGCGCAGTTTGCCGGAGGGCCATTCCTGAACGAATTCCAGGCCATGCTGGAGCGGCTTTACATTCCGCAGCCGGACCCGGACACGCTGATCATCGAGCAATTTGACCGCTATTTCAAGCTCGAAGAGGTCGGCCTTCCTGAACTGAAGTCGCGGGTGATCAACCTCAATGAATATTGGGGCGGCGGCAACGGGCTTGCCACCACCACGAGAATATTGAAGCAGGCGGATGTGGTCCTGATGCTGAACCTGTTCAAGTCTGCTTTTACCAAGGAAGTGAAGCAGGCGAACTGGGAATTCTATGAGCCGCGCACCGAGCACGGCTCCAGCCTCAGCCCGTGCATCTATGCGCTGGCTGCCGCCGATATCGGCTCGCCGGATTGGGGCTATCCGTATTTTATGCGGACAGCAACGGTTGATCTGACCGGGAAATCGAAGCAATATGTCGGGGATCTCTATATTGGAGGAACGCACCCGGCAGCGAATGGCGGCGCGTGGATGGCTGCGGTGCTTGGCTTCGCGGGTGTACAGTTCGATGGGGAAACAGTCCGCCTGAATCCGTCGCTGCCGGAGCATTGGCGGTCCATAGAACTGCCGGCTGCGCTGCGCGGCGGTCATTACAGGCTGCGGATCAGCCGCAATGAGGTTACGGTTACAGCGGCTGAGGGCAACTGCGAAGCTTTGGCCTTTGCCGGCTTCGGCGGCGCAGCTGAGCTGTGCGGGCCGGGGGACCAGCTGCATCTGCAGGCTGCGGGGACGGCGGCGGTTCCGGAATAGCTGTGGCATAACAAGCTGCCGGGCGGCTTGAAGAGATCAAGATCTAAACGGAGAGGATAGATAACCATGCTGGAGCATATGAAAGGCGCGATCTTTGATTTGGATGGTGTGATTGTAGACACGGCCAAATATCATTTCCTTGCCTGGCGGTCACTTGCCGAGGAACTCGGCTTTGAGTTCACGGAGGCGCATAACGAAAGGCTGAAGGGAGTCAGCCGTATGAGATCGCTGGATATTCTGCTGGAGATTGGCGGCTTGGAGTTCGGCGAAGCGGAGAAGCTGGAGATGGCCGAGCGGAAGAATCGGCTCTATGTACAATACATCTCCCGGCTGGAGGAGTCGGAGCTGCTGCCGGGGGTGCTTGATTATCTCAGCAGCCTTAAGAAGCGGGGGGTAGGCATTGCCCTCGGCTCAGCCAGCAAGAATGCCGCATTCATCCTGGATAAGCTGAAGATCGCCGGACTGTTCGACATCATAGTCGACGGCAACACCGTGTCCCGCGCGAAGCCGGACCCCGAGGTCTTTCAGACTGCCTGCCGCAGGCTCGGCTTGCAGCCTGCAGACTGCGTGGTTTTTGAGGATGCGGAAGCAGGCGTTGCCGCTGCTGTGGCAGCAGGGATGCGGGTGGTCGGCATAGGCCGGCCTGAGGTGCTGAAATCCGCCGGTATTGTCGTGGCAGGATTGCATGAACTGTAAGACCTTGATAGACTTGTTAGAGGGAAAGAAAGCGATCTCCTGCGGGTAATGATTCTATCAATAGAAGGAAAGCTTGAGGGATGAAGATGGAAACATTGTTGTTATGGCCGGAAGGGGCACCCGGGGCACTGGGGGCAAGCGGCGAGGATTGTCCGGCGATTACGCCTTATCTGGTGGAAGGTGGGAAGAATGCCGCTGTGATTGTCTGCCCGGGCGGCGGCTATGGCATGCGGGCGGACCACGAAGGCGGCCCGGTTGCCGAATGGCTGAATACACTGGGAATATCGGCTTTTGTGCTGCGCTACCGTGTAGCTCCTTACGGATATCCCCACGCGCTGCTGGATGCCCAGCGGGCACTGCGCACGGTTCGCCATCGCGCAGATGAGTATGGGATTGATCCCGGCAGACTAGGAATACTGGGATTTTCGGCAGGAGGACACTTAGCTTCAGCCGCCGGCGTTCTGTTCGATCACGGGAATAGAGAAGCTGCCGAGCCTCTTGAGCGCGAGTCCA
The DNA here is from genome assembly GCF_019352175.1 of Paenibacillus sp. S150. GTDB lineage: Bacteria > Bacillota > Bacilli > Paenibacillales > Paenibacillaceae > Paenibacillus_AQ. Next base: position 129,310 of record NZ_JACBYI010000008.1, on the reverse strand, counting down.
GCCGCCCGGATCTGCTGATTCTGTGTTATCCGGTCATATCCATGACCGAGGGTGTGACACATCAGGGCTCCAAAGAGAACCAGCTCGGGAAGAATCCCGATCCGAAGCTCGTGGAACGTCTCAGCAGCGAGCTTCAGGTAACGGCAGCTACGCCTCCTGCCTTCCTGTGGCATACCTCGGATGATGGATCAGTGCCGGTGGAGAACAGCCTGCAATTCGCGGCCGCGCTAAGCCGCCATCATGTTCCGTTTGATCTTCATGTCTACGCCCACGGCAAGCATGGTCTTGGTCTTGCGGGCGAAGAGCCGCATACCCGGAGCTGGACAGAGGCCTGCGCTTCCTGGCTGGCGTTGAACGGCTATACCAAATAGCTGTGCAAGAAGCCTCTCATGGGCTGTGCGCCCGATGGGAGGCTTTTTTTGTACTCTCTGGAATGAATACGGATAATCTATACATGTCTTGTGTACTAGAATATGTTATTGTTTGCAAAAATTTAACTATACTGCCGGTTGGAGATACAATATAATGTAAATGTTACATGAAAAAAATGTCAGGCGGTGATGCCTTTTGTCATGGGAGCCGGCGGGGTTTATGATTTTCTCGACCATTGAGGGGGTGGGGATGTTCGCCATGATGTTGTCGTTCTTCAGGCTGAAGGCGACGGATTACATCTGGCCTGCACTGTCCGCAATCTTGCTGATGAACTTGCAGAGCTATGTGCTGCGTGACGACTTTTCACTGCCTATCCTGGTTCCAATCATCAATGCTTTCCTGTTCATTATTTTATTGGCAGCCGTTGTGAAAATTCCGGTTGTTTGGGCGGGTATCGTGACGGTTTCCGGCTATTTGGCATTTGCTTTTATTCAAACGATGCTGGTTCTTATCGTTTTTGGCTCTTTATCCAACGCCCAGTCCTCAGCATTCAATATGTTTTCCGGACAAGCGATGTCGGGATTGATAAGTACAGCTGTCGCCTGGCTGCTATATAAATTTGGAATTGGGTTCATGTTCGACTTTGAAAGACTGCGTTTGCGTTGGGAAGGGGCGTTCGTGGTCACGCTTAGTTTGGCGGCAATTATGTTGTTCTCCTTTATCGTTTACAAGAATGATATCAGATTGTATGCGATATTTTTACCTGCCTCACTTGTAATCCTGCTCTATTACGCGGTTAGAAAGGAGCGAATGAATGATTGATTGAGAACCTTGCCTTGAAAATGGCGGTGTCACTAAAAAAATCTGTACCCAATCATCCGTCTTCTGTTGAAATCTTTAAATTCGCCATTGCTTTGCTGCTGAATGTGGCCTTTATTGTCGCCGCAACACTTGGAATATCATTGATTTCTGGCCGCACTCGTGAAGCTGCCGTGATTTTGCTGTCCTTTGCTGTTCTGCGGCAGTTGACCGGAGGCGTGCATCTGAAGACAAACATGCAGTGCGTAATTTATTCCACCGTTATTTTTACAACGATCTCGTTGATTGATCTCGGCAAGGGTGTCACCATTGCGGCCACAATTCTCGCGTTCGGGCTGGTTCTTATTCTTGCTCCTGTTGGAATTGACAAGCAGTCACGGATACCCGCCGCCTATTATCCATTTATGAAGCTGGCTGCATTGCTCCTGATTGCCTCGAATGCATTCTTTCTTTCACAGCCGGCTTCGCTTAGCATGCTGATTCAGGGGATTACATTAATTCTGGGAAGGGAGGTGGAGAAATGAACCTGATTGCCAATTTGTTGACTGGCTTCGCAAATCTTACGGTGAGTACAAACAGCTTCGTAATGTTCTATAAAGGAGAGATTCCGGCCGAATTGCTCAAAAAATAATCGAGAAAGCAGGTTGATTCCACTGAAAGCTCTATCCGTTACCGAAACAGCTGACGGATCTGCCGGGATCATCTCTGTTGACTTCCAACACATCTTGTTTCTTAAGTGCAATACCAACGAATCACAGTCTATCCTGGTACATACGAGGGCCGGCGTTTACTACATCATGGGACCCTTGCGGTACTGGGTGAACGCGCTTAACTGCACCGGATGCCATTTCAGCATCGTAGATCGGGGAACGGCGGTCAACATTGATAACGTGGCACGTCTGGACAGGACCTTTAAGGTTGCTTATTTTGATGAGGTGAGCGGCCAGGGCTCTCTTAGCTGCACGATTGCCTATCATCGTTACAGACTTGTTGAACAAGAACTGACCCGGATGAATCCGGACATCATGGTTTGCTAAATGCTTGAGCAAGGAGCTGTCAGCTGACAGTTTCTTTTTTTTGAAAGATAAGAATTTATATGCTTTGGGGTCCCCGCAAAGTACCTGAGTAAATCAATGGAACCGGCGAACCTGAACAAACGGATGGAACGCAAGGGAGAGATTCATAGGGGACTGAAGCGAAGTGGAAAAAGTAACACTAATGGGCTGGAATTTTGGCTTGAACGGGTTTTAGTGGGATTTTGTACACTTCATGGAGGCCCGCTCCCCCCATACGGCTGATTTCAGCCAGATTAGTTGTACTTTTTCCCACTAGGGATGATCCGGAATCCGAATGCGCTACTTTAGTTGTCATTTTTACCACTAAAATGGCTGTCCTTTGGATGAATGTTTCAAGTTCATCTTAATGTAAGCGTATTCCTCTGTAAGGGAGAGAAACGGACCGATGGGTATCCTTTCTCCCACTAACACTTGCGGAAAAGGGGATGAGGGCAAATTTAAGCACCCTTTTTCCAATTGTGCTTCCTGCCGGGTCTCAGCGGCCGGGAGAAGGAAGACACGCTTTCGAAATTCAGGCTTATATATTTTACCTGAAAGCGATATGGAGTCCACGCTGCTTCGGAAGCATATGCTCCTGTTGAGGGCAGCGCAGCCGTTTCCGCTTGTTTTCTCCCTCCCGCGCCTGCATTTTTTCGGTTTTCAGGTTTTGGGAGAGGCGAAGGAGTCGTGGAGTGGGAATTTGGAACTGGAGGAGCGGTAGCGACCGCCTTAGTCTGCGGATTTCCACCGCGAACAGCGGTATATATCAAGAAATCTGCAGACAACAGCGGCCGGAAGTCCAAATCTTCCACGGAGTGACTCCCCGCCACCTCTCCCCGCCTGCAAACCAAAAAAATGCATACGAATGAGCATCATTTCCTTAAAAATAAACATATGTAAGCGCTTATCGTTTTGATATATTATTGAAACTGGAGGTGTATCCAGATGTTGTCTGCTTTTATTAAGCCTATCGTCAGGCTGAACGTCAAGCAGCAGCTGATCCTGCTGTTTCTGATTATGATCTCGCCCATATTGATCCTGAACAGCTACGGCAATTACAAGGCGGAGGAAATCCTGAAGCGCCATGTGACCAATGCTTATGTGGAGCTGAACAAGCAGAACTTTGCGATCATCAACAGAGATATCGATACGGTAAGCAAAATCACCACCACGGTTATCCAGAATCCGATTCTGCAGCAGCTGAATATAAGCGGCGGCGAGCCGGTATTGGAGCGGGTCGAGCGCTATGAAACGATAGAAAAGCTGCTGGGCAGCTATTCACAGGGAGCCGAGCGGGGCGACGGAATTTATTACTCTCTGTACGTGTATGACCCGGACAATTATTATTTTTTTGCCCCCAATTTTCCGCAGGTGAAGAAGGCGGGGGTGTATTTTTTCTCCAAGGGAGAGAAGCCTTACTGGTTTGACCAGGTGGTGCAGCAAAAGGGCCGGGGCTATTTGATGTTCACGGAGAAGCTGAGCCCGCAGGCCGAGAATCTGAAGACACTGGCCTATGTCCGGGCGGTCAACAATATTTACAGGGGGGGAGGAACCATCGGCGTGCTGGTTGTCACCAAGATGGAATCCAAAATCGGCGAGTCGCTGAAATCCATTTCCCTCCCCGAAGGCGAGATATACTTGACAGATATGAACAACCGCGTGCTGGCTTCGACCGCCAATTCTACGGGTGAAGTCATTGAGCTGCCGGAGGGCGCCGAACCCGGCGATCCCGAGGGGACCGAGGATATCATCACGGATGACTTCATCTATGTGGTGAACAACAACCATGCCTTTGTACAGAAGCTGGTCTACAAGGTCCCGGTAAAAGCGCTGCTCCAGCAGCAGAAGGAAATGAAGCGGGTCATTCAATACATAACCGTAGCCTATGCGCTTTTCGGGCTGATCATCATTACTTACTTCTGGCGCTCTTTGATGACACCGCTGCAGAAGCTGGCTTTTTTTGTGCGCAAATTCGAGCCGGGCAACAGGGTTCCCGAGACTCCGCGCAGAGGGACGAGCGATGAAGTCAGTGTGCTGATCGCCTCCACCTATGATATGGCCCGCAGGCTGAACAGTCTCATTATGTACAAATACCAGATGGAGCTGAAGCAGAAGGAATCACAGCTGCAGCTGCTCTATCAGCAGATTAACCCGCATCTATTGTATAACACCCTGGAGAGCATCTATTGGAAAAGCTCGCTGGAAGGCAATGTGGAATCCGCGGAAATGATCAAGGAATTATCGAAGCTGATGAAAATCAGCCTAAGCCGGGGGCGGGAGCTGATTACGCTGGAGGAGGAGCTGGAGCATGCCGGCGCATACATCAAGCTGCAGCAGCACCGGTATGATTATACGTTCAGGGTCATCTGGAATATTGCCCCGGAGACCAAGACCAATCTCATTCCCAAGATCACCCTCCAGCCCCTTATTGAAAATGCCATTATCCACGGTGTCAAAAATATGGATGAGGACGGGGAGATCATCATCACCTCGGTCCTGCAGCAGGCTGATATTCTGGTCACCATTGAGGATAACGGCTACAAACAGGCCGATTACAAGGCCATTGAACAGGTGCTGAATGATGAGAGCCCGAATCCGGTCAGCGGCTATGGAATCCGCAATATCAATCAGCGCGTGCATTTGCATTTTGGCCCCGGCTACGGGATCAGCTATGCGCCGCGCCGCAGCGGAGGGACCGTTGTCACGCTCAAGCTCCCCAAGTCGGAAAATCAAGAATAGAAAGGCGGGCCTGCCGTATGTTTAGTGTACTGATTGTTGACGATGAGCCGCTGATTTGCAAAGGTCTGAGCAGCCTGCTGGCGTCCTCGGGACTTGAGCTTGACCATATTTATACCGCGAACAGCGGCTTTGAAGCACTGGACTGTATCCGCATGGAGGAGGTGGATCTGCTGGTGACGGATATTCAGATGGGAGCGATGAGCGGGATTGAACTGATGCAGCACGCGAAGCTGGCCAAACCATGGGTGCAGACGATCGTAATCTCGGCGCATGAGACGTTTCAATATGCCCAGATGGCCGTCCGGCTGGGGGCGAAGGATTATTTGATCAAGCCGCTGAACAGCGAGCAGTTTCTTGATTCTGTACGGAATGTGCTGCTCAAAATGGATAAGCCCTCGCCGGAGCTCGCCACCTTCATGGCCGGGATCGGGGAGAGCTTCCGTCTGGAGGAGCCGCTGCCCGAATACAGCACGCTGCTGAATGCGCTTATTGCCGAGCCCGCCTCTGTGCTGGGCGAAGAGGAGAAGCTGCGCAAGCTGGATGAGCTGAAGCTGCACGGGCCGTTCTTCTCGGTGATCAAGATCAGGCTGCCGTTGCCGGAAGAGAACAAGGAGAAGTGCTATACCTCCCGGGACCGTGAGCTGCTGCGCTATGCCGCGCTAAATATTGCCAAAGAGCTGCTGGATCAGGAGTGGAGCACGGTGGCCTTTTATTCCCCTGAGGAAGAGATCACCGTCATTGTCCAGTGGGATGAGAAGACCTATGAGGAGTCGGCAACAGGCCAGATCAACCGGCTGGATGTGCTTGGCCGCAGCCTGCATTCGAATATTCAAAAGTATCTGCACCTGAACGCTGTCATCGGCATCAGCCAGATTCTCAAAGGCCTGTCCTTCATGGATGTGCTGAACCGCCAGTCCTCGAAGGCCATTCATTGGAGCAAGGAGCACTCGGATCATTATGTATTCTACTATGGGGATTTCAATTGGAACAGCTATACCGCTGATCCATCGGCCGAGGAGCTGCATAAGCACAGCAACCTGATTGTGCAGAAGGCCAAGGAGTATATCGACGGAAATTATTCGCAGAAGGGCTTGACGATCCATGAGGTAGCCAAAAAAAACCATGTCAGCCCCAACTACTTAAGCTACCTGTTCAAAAAAAACACAGGCCACAACCTGTGGGAATACGTCATCAAGCTGCGGATGGAGGAGAGCCGGGAGATGATTCTGCATACCGATTTGCGGCGTTACGAGATCGCCGAGCGGGTCGGCTATGAATCCCCGGAGCATTTCAGCAAAATTTTCAAAAAATATTACGGCGTCAGCCCCAGCGAGCTGAAGAAGTAAGAACGCTTACGATTGCGGTAGATATAGACATGTTCAGCCCCCGGCTCCTTTTCTACAATTAACGTAGGCAGCGCTTGGTGAAAGTGCTGAAAGACGAAAGGAATGAGGGAGCCAGATGAACCAAACCACTGCGGTCAACGAGATGCCGGCGAAGCTTGAGAGTACACCGTATAAACAGAACCGCTGGAAAAAAAACTTTTGGGGATATATGTTCCTTGTGCCCGCGATCATCATTTTTATTTTGTTCATGTGGGTACCCATATTTAAAGGCTTTATGTACAGCTTCTACACTGTCGATTTCGTTAAAGGCAACACCTTTGCCGGCCTGGACAATTACGCGCGGGCCCTTACGGACCCGGATGTGCTGATAGCCGTGAAGAACACGCTGTATTACATGGTGCTCTGTCTCGTGATCGGCTTTTGGGTGCCGATTGCCTTTGCCATCGCCATTTCCGAGCTGCGGAAATTCGGCGGCTTTGTGCGCGTGGCGGCCTATCTGCCATTTGTGCTGCCGGCTGTGGTGCTGTACGGCCTGTGGAGGTGGCTGTATGATCCGGTTGGACCGATCAATGCCTTGCTGGGCACGATGGGGGCGGAGCAAATTGCGTTTTTGACGGACAGCAGGTGGTCGATGCTCTCGCTTGTTTTTATGGAAACCTGGCAGCAGTTCGGCTCCGGGATGCTGATCTACCTGGCGGCGGTGCTGAGTATCCCGCGCGATTGGTATGAAGCCGCTGAAATTGACGGTGCCGGCGTCTGGGCCCGCATCCGCCATATCACATTGCCGTCTCTGCGCAACCTGATTGTCCTGATGCTGATCCTGCAGATTATCGCCACCTCGCAGGGGTACCAGTCGCAGCTCGCCTTGCTCGACGGCGGTCCGAACAATACCACATTGACTTATGCGCTGCTGATTGTGAAGTATGCTTTTACCAGACTCGATTATGGAACGGCGACGGCGCTCGGCATGCTGATGTTCGTGGTACTGGGCGGTTTGGGCATTGTACAGTTCAAGCTGAACAGGGAGGACAACTGACATGAAGAGCGCAGACAGAGGCATTCTCTCCGAACATGATTTGAAGCAAACAAGCAACCGGATTGTGTACGGCATTATGGTATTCTTCATTCTGGTCATGATCTTCACCATGCTCTATCCGATCCTGATGACGATGTTCAACGGACTCAAATCCAATACCGAGGTCAATTCGTTTCCGCCGCATTTCTTCCCGCAGGAGTGGCATTTCGGCAATCTTAAGGACGCGCTGAATTATATTGATCTGCTGATGTTCCTGAGGAACACCTTGTATATTTTTGCGGGAAATATGGTCGTGACCCTGGTTGTGCTGGGCCTCGCTTCCTTCAGTATTTCTCGGATGAACGTTCCTTACCGCAGGGTCTTTTATTTCTTTTTCCTGATGACCCTGTTCATCCCGGCGACCAGCTACATGATTCCGAACTTTGTGAACCTGAAGCAGCTTGGGCTGCTGAACCAATATGCGGCCTTCTGGCTGCCTGCGGGGGCCAACACGTTCTACTTCCTGCTGCTGAAGAATTTTTTCGACGGAATCCATCCGGAGATATTTGAAGCCGCACGGATTGACGGAGCCTCGGAGCCTCGCAGCTTTTTCTCAATCGCCGTGCCGCTGTCCATTCCGATCTTCGCCACACTGGCGATCTTCATCTTCTCAACCGCCTGGAATGACTGGTTCTGGCCGTCTCTGGTCATGCACAGCGAAGATAAATATACGCTCGCCACAGCGATCTATAAATATGTAATCGCCGTCAAGGCGCTCAATACCAACATCAAATTCGCCATTCTGTTCCTGGTTTCTTTGCCGCCGATCCTGGTGTTCCTCGTATTCCAGAAGTTCATTATGCGCGGGGTGGCTCTGTCGGCAGTGAAGGGCTGAGCAGGGGTTCTGCGGATACCGGGCGTTATATAGAGTGAGCTTGAGCATCTAAACGGATAATCTTGGTGAAGCCCCTGGCCACAAGGAATTCACCGGCCGGCTTGCCATAATTTTTAAGCTCAGCTTATATCATCGTAAACCTGCACATCAAAGGAATATAAATACACCTCGTTTGCAACCGTTTTCTCTCTTAAGATGAAATTGTAAGCTAACTATGAATGGAAAAGGGGAGTTTCAATGCGTAAATTTTCCAGCGTCCTAGCCTGTCTCCTGGTGACAGGATCGTTGTTATCCGCCTGCGGCGGCAACAATAACAACAATAACGCCCAGGGAACGAATGGGGGAGAAACGTCGCCGTCCGCTGCGGATACAGCTGCAGATAACGGCAGTGCAACGAATGCGCCGGCAGATGACATCACCCAGCGTAAAGTAACGATTAAGATCCACTATCCTACGCCGGACCTGACCGAAGTGCGGGCCCAGGAGGATGACAAAATCAAGCGGTTCCAGGCCGAATACCCGAACGTAGAGATCGTCAAAGACGACTGGCAGTACAATGTAAGTGAAATCGGTGTGAAAATGGCTGCCAACGAAGCGCCGACCTTCTTCAATACTTATGCTACCGAAGCCAAATTCCTGGTCGAAAAAGGCTGGGTTGCCGACATTACCGACCTGTGGAGCAATTACGAATACAAGGACCAGATCAACCCCGTGCTGCAAAACCAGTTCATTATTGACGGCAAGGTATTTGGCATCACGCAAAAGGGCTATGTCACCACCACCATGATCAATAAGAAAATGCTGGACGACAAAGGCGTGGCTGTTCCGGCCATGGACTGGACCTGGGATGATATGCTGAACACCGCCAAGGGTGTGGCTGATGCCAAAAAAGGGATTTCCGGCATTGCCCCAATGGGCAAAGGCAATGAAGCGGGCTGGAACTGGACCAACTTCCTGTTCGAAGCGGGCGGGGAGATCCAAAAGATTGACGGCGGCAAAGTCGTGGCCACCTTTAATTCCGATGCCGGTGTGAAGGCGCTGGACTTCTATAAGAAGCTGAGATGGGAAGCAAACGCCATTCCCCAGGATTGGGCGCTGGGCTGGGGCGACGCTGTAGGCGCATTCCAGCAAGGACGCACAGCGATGGTTATGGCCGGTTCGGACGGCGTTATCGAGCAAGCCCTGAACCAGGGCGGCCTGAAGCCGGAGGATGTGCTGACATATCCGATGCCTGCTGCCGAAAAGGGCGGCAAGCACACCGGTGTGCTCGGCGGCGATTATCTGGTCATCAACCCGAACGCTACAAAAGACGAGCAGGAGATGGCCTTCCGCTATATTACCTTCGATTACTTCTCTGACAAAGGCCTGGAGGCGCTGGATGCCATTCTGCAGCAGCGCAAAGCCGACGGCAAATACTTCATCCCGCCGCTTCTGGACTATTATGCCGCTGATTCCGATTTTGGCAATAAAACCAAAGCCGTATACGACAAGTACGATATTGTATATCAGTACAATCCTGACATCATGGATCTGCTGGACGGAAAGCCTGAGGCGCAATACAATACGCAGGATTACTATGCAACGTTGTCCAATGTAATCCAGGAGCTGTTCTCCAAAGACGGCACCGACTCCAAAGCCCAGCTGGATGCCGCAGCCAAGACCGTACAGGAGAAATTCTTCGATACGATTACGGTGGAATAGCCCGGAATATGACAAGAACATCTGTGGAATAAGATGAAGGCCGGGGAGGTGGACTCCCGGCCTTTTTTTGAAAAAATTTATCTGTTTCACGCTATACATTAGCCTATCCGTTTCCACTTGTTGTTTAGGAAATTATGCTTCTCGCCAATTGTGGATAGGGTAGGAATGAAGTTAGGGAAAAATTATAATGCGTCTTAATCGTGCTGAATTGTGCAGAGTCTGCTGAGCCGTGCAGAGTCTGCAGAGTTTGCTGAATGGTGCTGAGTCTCCTGAGCCTGCTGAGTCTGCGGGTTCTATGTTTTGCAGGAGAAAGCGCGGAATAGAGCGGGTCCAACCGAGGCCGCTACCGGGGCAGGGGCGTGGAATGGAGTGAATGAAGTGGAATTCGTAAGAATTAGTATACTTATACGGACGGATATTCGGACGGAAAAGTCTTAAAGGAATCGCAGGAAAAATATGAAAACATCTAAATTCAACCAGTAATCTTATTCCAATCAGGAAACCGGGCTTTAGCAGGGGCCGGAAGAACCCTTAGACCCGCGGCGGACTTCATTCACATCGTCAACCGCTGATTTTGATTTTGAGCCAAAAAGGTAATTTAATGTATATGAATGGAACCAGCGTATCTGAAAACTCTGATGAAACGCTGATGAAACGCTGATGAAACGCTGATGAAACGCTGATGGAACGCTGATGGAACGCTGATGGAACGCAAGGAGGTTCATAGGGAACGGAAGCGAAGTGGAAAAAGTAACACTAATGGGCTGGAATTTTGGGTTTAACGGGTTTTAGTGGGATTTTGTACACTTAATAGAGGCCCACTCCCTCCCATAAGGCTGATTTCAGCCGGATTAGTTGTACTTTTTCCCACTAGGGATGATCCAGTCTCCGAAGGCGGTGGATTAGTTATCCTTTTTACCACTAAAATGGCTTCCCTTTTGATTAATTGTTCAGGTTCATCTTAAATTAGACGTATTCCTCTGCAAGGGAGAGAAACGGATCGGTTAGGTCTCCTTTTTCCGCTAACGCAAGCGAAAAAGGGAATGTGGGGATTAAGTTTACTTTTTCAGACGGTTGAGAAAGTAGCTTTTTTGAGGAGATCGGAATAATAAACCTTTGATTTATAAAGCGTTATCTAATCGTAATCATTAAAAATCGGGTTTCTCAACAGTCTGACTTTTTCCACTTGGGCGTAGCGGGTCTGAGCAGGAAGGTGTGGAGGGATCGGGGAGGAAGAGCTTCAGCCGGCCAGGGGAACCGGAGAGCCGGGGAACCGCAGCCGGGCTTACACCTGGAATCCAAACAGCCAGGCTGTCAAGCGAGGAACGGCATAGCCGTTTGGTCCCTGTTATTCCAATGCAGCATGAAGCTTGGAAAGCTCGGGTTTTGTTGAGCAGCAAGGTGTGTTTCAGCGAAAGAGAGGTTAGAAAGAGAGGATTTGAGGATAAAACATGTCAAGTGAAATATTTCACGTTCGCAAAAAAGACAAAAATAAAGCAAAATTTAAACATTAAATGGAATTAAACCCTGAATATGATCGAATGAAAGCGCTTTGAAAACAGATCAAAAAAAACTTTATACTTTGTGAAAGATTTCACTATACATGCCGAAATCGATGTGATAAGATAAATGTGTAGAGATAAACAACCTAAAAATTGACAGGAGGACGAGGGAGATGGCAGTTAAGAACGAAGTCGCCGCCCAAGTGAAACAAACCACCGCTGAAGAGTATATTCAGACTTTGGTGGATAAAGCAAAGAAAGCCCAAGATGCTTATATGGAGCTTGACCAGGAGCAGGTTAACACAATCGTTCATGCAATGGCGTTGGCCGGACTCGACAAGCATATGTATCTGGCAAAGCTGGCTGTAGAAGAAACAGGCCGCGGAGTCTATGAAGACAAAATCACGAAGAACATCTTCGCCACAGAATATATCTGGCACGGCATTAAATATGATAAAACAGTAGGCGTAGTAGAAGACAATCAATATGACAGTTTCCAAAAAATTGCCGAGCCGGTCGGAATCGTTATGGGTATCACACCGGTAACCAACCCAACATCCACCACGATGTTTAAAGCATTGATCGCCGCCAAGACACGTAACCCTATTATATTCGGTTTTCATCCATCTGCGCAAGAGTGTAGTGCCGCAGCAGCCAAAATTCTTCATGACGCCGCTGTAAAGGCAGGCGCTCCTGAGAACTGCATCCAATGGATTGAGCTGCCTACGATGGACAAGACAAACGCACTGATGAACAATCCGGACGTTGCGCTGATCCTGGCAACAGGCGGTTCGGCAATGGTTAAGGCAGCTTACAGCTGCGGCAAACCGGCTCTTGGCGTAGGCCCCGGCAACGTGCCTGCCTTCATTGAAAAGAGCGCCGATATTGATCAGGCCGTAACGGACATCATCCTGTCCAAAACCTTCGACCATGGCATGATCTGCGCTTCCGAGCAGGCGGTTATCATTGAAGAAGCCATCTTTGACCAAGTGAAGAAGAAAATGATTGCCAACGGCTGCTACTTTGTCAATAAAGAAGAAGCCGCCAAACTGACAAACGGCGCAATGAACGTGGAAAAATGCGCGGTAAATCCGGCCATTGTAGGCCAATCCGCAGTGAAGATTGCAGAAATGTGCGGAATTCAGGTTCCTGCCGGCACGAAGATTCTGGTAGCTGAGCTTGAAGGCGTAGGCACCAAATATCCGCTGTCAGCTGAGAAATTGAGCCCGGTTCTTGCCTGCTACAAGGTTAAGAATGCAGACCAGGGCATCGAACGTGCAGCACAGGTCGTTGAATTCGGCGGCATGGGCCACAGCTCGGCAATCCACTCCAACAATGAAGAAGTAATCATGAAGTTCTCGCACCGTCTGCAAACCGGACGTATTCTCGTCAACTCGCCTTCCACACATGGCGCAATAGGCGATATCTACAATACGAATATCCCTTCACTGACTCTGGGCTGCGGATCTTACGGCCGCAACTCTGTATCGCAGAACGTAACTGCCATTAATCTGATTAACGTGAAAAGGGTGAACCGCCGTACCGTGAATATGCAATGGTTTAAAGTACCTGACAAAATCTATTTCGAAAAAGGGGCTACCCAGTACCTTGCCAAAATGCCTGACATCACACGGGTTGCCATTATCACCGACCCAATGATGGTTAAACTGGGCTATGTGGAAAGAGTTGAGCATTACCTGCGCCAACGCCAGACTCCTGTAGCGATTGAAGTGTTCTCGGAGGTTGAACCGGACCCATCGACAACCACTGTAGAAAAAGGTACGGCTATGATGAACAGATTCCAGCCGGACTGCATCATCGCACTCGGCGGCGGTTCCCCGATGGATGCTGCCAAAGGCATGTGGTTGTTCTATGAACAGCCGGACGCCGACTTTAACGGCCTGAAGCAGAAGTTCCTGGATATCCGCAAACGCGTATACAAATTCCCTAAGCTTGGAAACAAGGCCAAATTCGTAGCGATTCCAACAACTTCGGGTACAGGCTCGGAAGTAACCTCTTTCGCGGTTATCACTGACAAAACAACGGCTAACAACACCAAATATCCATTGGCTGACTACGAGCTGACTCCGGACGTAGCAATCATCGACCCTGAGTTTGTATACAGCCTGCCAAAAACTGCTGTTGCCGATACAGGCATGGACGTATTGACTCATGCTATCGAAGCGTATGTTTCGGTAATGGCAAGCGACTACTCCGATGGTCTGGCTATCAAGGCGATTCAGCTGGTGTTCCAATACCTTGAGAAGTCGGCACTGCAAGGCGACAAGCTTGCCCGCGAAAAAATGCATAACGCATCTACGCTGGCCGGTATGGCTTTTGCCAATGCCTTCCTGGGCATCAACCACAGCTTGGCGCACAAATGGGGAGGACAGTACCACACCGCCCATGGCCGCACCAATGCAATCCTGATGCCGCACGTTATCCGCTACAATGCCAAAAAGCCTACAAAGTTCGCTTCGTTCCCTAAATATTCGCACTTTGTGGCTGACGAACGCTATGCCGAAATCGCCCGCATTCTGGGATTGCCTGCGCGCACTACTGAAGAAGGTGTAACCAGCCTGATCAATGCAATCCGCGATATGAACAAAAAGCTCGGCATTGAGGAGTCCTTCTCAGCGCTCGGCTTTGATCCCAAGGATTTTGAATCCCGCGTAGACTACTTGGCTGACCGCGCGTTTGAAGACCAATGCACAACGGCCAACCCGAAACTGCCGCTGGTTTCTGAACTTGCCGATGTATACCGCAATGCATTTTACGGCAATTTCGATAACTAATTAACAACGGTTTGGCAAAGAATAAGATTATAGGTTAAACTGTATATGGATGAAAGTGACAAATATCACCGAAAGAGTGATATTTGTCACAGTTCTTTTTCAGAAAATAAACTAAAATGTTTATATAAACAACGGTCCCAGTTATGAAGATACAATTGTGAATTTTATAACAACCAGAGCTTTTTGGGATCACGAGACACGGGATTAACCTTCAAGCCCGCGATCTCTACAAATATAATAAATATAAATGGAGGGATTTAGCATGTCGGTGATTGAAAAAGATGTACAAGAGGTTAAGTCTGGATGGCGCGGTTTTGCAAAAGGCAAATGGTCCAGAAAAGTAAATGTGAATGATTTTATTGAAAAGAACATCAAGCCTTATCTGGGCAAGGAAGACTTCCTTGCAGGTCCTACTTACAACACTACTGAGCTCTGGAAGATCGTCTCCGAAATGACCAAGCAAGAAATTGCCAACGGAGGCGTACTGGACGTGGATGTCAATACAGTATCCACGATCGTATCCCACAAGCCTGGCTACATTGATAAAGACAAGGAGCAAATTGTCGGCGTTCAGACAGACGCGCCTTTCAAGCGTTCCATTCAACCTTTCGGCGGAATCAAGATGATGATCGATGCCACCAAAGCCTATGGCTTCGAGCTTCCGCAAAACATTGTTGAAATGTTCACGAACATCCGCAAAACGCATAACCAAGGCGTATTTGATGCATATACCTCTGAAATGAGAGCTGTGCGTAAAGCAGGCATCATCACTGGTCTTCCTGATGCTTACGGCCGTGGCCGCATTATCGGTGACTACCGTCGTATTGCCCTTTACGGTATTGACTTTCTGATCAAAGATAAGAAGCAGGAGCTTGCCAACCTCGAAGTGGATTCCATGACTGATGATGTGATTCGTCTTCGTGAAGAAATTTCCGAACAGATTCGTGCACTTGGAGAACTGAAGACAATGGCTGAAATGCACGGGATGGATATCTCCAAGCCCGCAAACAACGCCAAAGAAGCTTTCCAATGGGTGTACTTCGGCTATCTGGCAGCTATCAAGGAACAAAACGGTGCGGCAATGTCCCTTGGACGTGTATCCTCTTTCCTTGATATTTATGTGGAACGTGACCTTGCAGAAGGTACACTGACTGAAGAGCAGGCACAGGAATTGACTGACCACTTCATCATGAAGCTGCGTATTGTGAAGTTCCTGCGTACTCCTGACTACAACGAACTGTTCAGCGGAGACCCAACCTGGGTTACTGAATCCATTGGCGGTATGTCTGTAGACGGAACTACCCGCGTAACTAAGAACAGCTTCCGCTTCCTGCACACCCTGTACAACTTGGGACCTGCACCTGAACCAAACCTGACTGTACTGTGGTCTGAGAAATTGCCTGAAGGCTTCAAGAAATACTGTGCGAAGGTTTCCATCGAAACCAGCTCGATCCAGTATGAAAACGACGATTTGATGCGTCCAATCTACGGAGACGATTACGGTATCGCTTGCTGCGTATCCGCAATGCGTATCGGTAAACAAATGCAATTCTTCGGAGCCCGCGCCAACCTGGCAAAAGCTTTGCTGTATGCCATCAATGGCGGTGTGGATGAAAAATCCGGCGTACAGGTTGGACCGGAACTGCCGCGCATCACTTCCGATGTGCTGGATTATGCAGAAGTTATGAAACGCTTCAAACCAATGATGGAATGGCTGGCTAAGACTTACATGAACACGCTGAATGTCATCCACTACATGCACGATAAATATTCTTACGAACGTATTGAAATGGCTCTGCATGACCGCGATATTCTGCGGACCATGGCTTGCGGTATCGCCGGTCTGTCCGTTGCGACTGACTCCCTGAGCGCCATCAAATACGCTAAGGTTAAACCGATCCGCAACGAAGAAGGCATTGCAATCGACTTCGAAATCGAAGGCGAATTCCCTTGCTACGGCAACAATGATGATTCCGTCGACAGCATTGCTGTAGACCTGGTTGAATCTTTCATGACGATGATCCGCAAACACCACGCTTACCGTGATGCTCTGCCGACTCAATCGATCCTGACGATCACTTCGAACGTTGTATACGGCAAGAAAACTGGTACTACTCCTGATGGACGCAAAAAAGGCGAACCATTTGCTCCGGGTGCCAACCCTATGCACGGACGCGACAAGAAAGGCGCTTTGGCTTCCCTGAGCTCCGTAGCCAAGCTGCCGTACGAAGATAGCCTGGATGGGATTTCCAACACCTTCTCCATCGTGCCGAAAGCACTGGGCAAAGAAGAAGAAGGACGTAAATCCAACCTGGTATCGATGCTTGACGGATACTTCGCAAGCAAAGGCCATCACCTGAATGTTAACGTATTTGCCCGCGAACAATTGCTGGATGCTATGGAGCACCCAGAGAACTACCCGCAATTGACCATCCGCGTATCCGGCTATGCTGTTAACTTCATCAAGCTGACCCGCGAACAACAAATGGATGTTATTAACCGTACATTCCACGGTGCAATGTAATACGCGAGCATTTGGCTTGAGTTCTAGGTATACAGTGTAATAGCTGCAAGGTGATACCGCCCTTGTCTCAAGGGCGGTAATATCTTGTTCAAAAATGATTAAAATTTTAAATTTTTCGAAAGGATGACCTCATATGGCTAATGGACATATACACTCCTTAGAAACCTTTGGAACTGTTGACGGACCAGGTATTCGTTTTGTCTTGTTCATGCAGGGCTGTCTCTTGAAATGCCAGTATTGCCATAATCCCGACACCTGGGGTTTAAATGAAGGCAGGGAAATGAGTATCGATGAGGTGCTTGCTGAAATTGAGCCTTACCTGAATTACTACCGCTCATCCGGTGGCGGGTTGACCGTTTCAGGCGGAGAGCCGACCCTGCAGGCGCACTTTGTGAAACAGCTGTTTGCGGAAGTGAAGAAGCGCTGGAATCTGCACACTACACTCGATACCAATGGATATAATGAAGGCGATAAAATTACCGATCTGCTTGAATTAACGGATCTGGTGCTGCTTGATTTGAAGCATATTGATGATGAAGCGCATATCAAGCTTACCGGCAAATCCAATGACCGCACGCTGAAGCTGGCCCGCTGGCTGTCAGACCATGACCGCAAGATGTGGGTCCGCCATGTGTACGTGCCAGGCATCCATGACCGCGAGGAGGACCTGCTGAACCTGGGGCGGTTCATCGGCACCCTGAATGGCGTGGAGAAATTTGAAATCCTCCCTTATCATCAGATGGGTATCTATAAATGGGAAGTCCTTGGCAGACCCTATGAGCTTGAGGGTGTGCCATCGCCAGCCGAAGAAGAAGTACAGCGCGCCTACCGGCTGGTTGAAGAAGGCCGCAAGCAGACTGCGCTGGTCTAATCCAAGAATTAATAGAAAAGCCGTTCCAATAGTGCAATTACTGTTGGGACGGCTTTTTCTAAAAATAGAAGAATTTATATGCTTCACGCTATATATCATCCTTCTATTTCCCGCTGAAAATTATGAGGATATGCGCTTATTGGAAATCAGTGGCTGGTGTAACAGGTGAATATTGAGTCAGGTAATCTAACCTAACGTGTTATATGGTTTATATGGTTCCGCTTACATTAGAGGTTTTTATCCCTATTGTAGATGAATCTTAACCTTACGCTTACAAACCTTGTTTTCTATAATAAGAGATGTAAGGGAAATCAACATATAGGGAGGGTCACCCGTAATGAAGAAAAGCGTAACATTGCTATTGTCCCTGCTGTTCGTAAGCTCGGCGGTAATGGCCGGCTGCGGCAACAACAATTCAGGCGGCAGCAACGGCGGGGCAGCAGCGACCAACGCTGCGAATGCTACGGATGCGCCTGCAACGGAAGAGCCGGCCAGCAGCGAACCTTTTGAAATGACGATCCGTCATACGCAGGTGGGCGCCGACAAACAGAAACGCCTGGCTATTCTGGAGGATGTTGTAGGGAAAGTGCAGGCTGAAGTGCCGGGACTCACTTTTAAGCTGGATGGTGTGGACTCCGATGTGAACCGCAAGGAGAAGCTGCGCGGTGAAATGGCAGCCGGCAATCCGCCGGAAATTTTTGACCTCTTCGGCAGTCCTGACTCCAAAATATATGCCAAGGAAGGCAAGCTGCTTGATCTGACACCGATTCTTGAAGAGCTGGGCATCAAAGACAAGTTCTCAAATCTTGATCCGTTTACGTATGAAGGTAAAGTCTACGGGCTGCCGATTGGCGGGTCCGGTGAAGGCTTCTTCTACAATAAAGAATACTACGCCGGCAAAGGCTGGCAGGCTCCGGCAACCTTTGCCGAACTGGAACAGCAGCTGGCGGATATCAAAGCGGACGGCAAGGTGCCGCTGGCAGGCGCTTCCAAGGCAGGCTGGGTGCCATTAATGCTGGCCAACCATCTATGGTCGCGTTATGCCGGACCGGATGTTACGGCTAAGTTCGCTACGGGTGAAGCGAAGTGGAGTGACCCAAACGTGGTTAAAGGTTTTGCCAAATACAAGGAATGGGTGGATAAAGGCTACTTCAAAAAAGGCGAGCTTGGTTTCGAATATGCGGAATACACCACCCAGTTCACCAGCGGTGAAGCGATTCTGATGTATGACGGGACCTGGAAGTCCTCCGTATTCAAAACCGGTCAATCGGGCGAAGGGCTGATCGGCAAGGTTGGCTTCTTCAACATTCCGCCGGTTGACGGGGGCGTGGGCGATCAGACGGCCTTGATGCGCGACGTGAACAACGGTTACGGGTTCTCTGCTTCCGCAGGTGAGGACGAACGCCAGCTCGCTGCAGTGAAGTCCTTTATCAACAATATGTACAACGAAGAAATGCAGCTGCGCGGCTTGGTTGAAGATGGCGTGCTGCCGGCGATGAAGATTGATCAGTCTGTGCTGAGTGAAAATATCACTGACGATTTAATGAGTGGAATTGTGGCTGTACTGAATACCTCCGAGTCTTCATTCCCGGCCTTTGACTCCCTGGTGCAAGCGGATGTCACTACCGAAATCAGCAATATTCAGATTCAAAAGCTGATCGGCGGACAGACCACACCGGAGAAAATGGGCGAAGCCCTGCAAAAAGTTCAAGAAGAAGCCAATGCAGCAGTGGAATAAGGAACGGTGAACTGAATGTGCCCTGGTGCTTGCTCCGGGGTGCATTTTTACAATCTGCCCTTAAACTCCCTGATTCCCAGGCAATCGGAGGAAAGCCATGAATAAATCACTCAGAAATCCACTGGTGTTCACGTTGTTTGTAATCCCTGCGTTAATCCTGTTTTTGATGTTCTTTATTTATCCGATCTTCAGCTCGATTTACTACAGCCTGACCAGCTGGAACGGTGTTTCGGACACCGTCAAATACACAGGAATGAGCAATTTCAAGAAGGCCCTGGGCGATGAGCGCTTCTGGGTTTCCGTTAAAAATAACGGCTGGTTTATTTTATTCTCCGTCTTCATCCAGGTTCCCCTGATTGTTCTCTTCTCCCTGCTGATTGCCAATGTCAAAAAGCTGAAGGGGCTTTATAAGACAGCGGTTTTTATGCCATCGATTATGTCTACAGCGGTTATCGGCATCCTGTGGGGGTTCATTTATGAGCCGAATATCGGGCTGTTCAACAAGCTGCTGGGGGTCATAGGCATTGAGCCGGTGTACTGGCTGTCGGATGAACGGTTCGCCATGCTGTCCATTCTCATTACGAACGCCTGGCAGTGGACCGGATTCTACATTGTAATGGTGCTGGCGGCGATTCTGTCCATTCCCGGTGAGCTGGATGAGGCAGCGGCGATTGACGGCGCTACGGGCTTCCAGCGCGCCACACGCATCACGCTGCCGCTGATTGTGCCGATCATTTCCGTGGTGATTATGCTGTCTATTGCCGGAGCGATGAAGGCTGCGGATATCGTCATCGTCATGACAAAGGGCGGGCCGGCCGGTTCGACCGAGGTGATGGCTACCTACATGATTAAGTATGCCATCACCAACTTCAAATATGGATACGGGAACGCCATTGCCGTTCTGATCTTTATGTTCACGCTCGTGGTCACGGCACTCTACCAGCTGCTGTTCGCCCGGCGTAATGAAAGGATTGAATACTGATGGCGCGTTCACTCAAAAAAAGCATCCCCCATGCTGCCCTGCTGGGTTATCTCTTAGTTGTGCTGTTTCCGTTCCTGTTCGTGCTGTTCTCCTCGGTGAAGAAGGACAACAACGCGATCGCGCTCAATCCGTTCGGCATCCCGGAGGAGTTTGTGTTTAACAATTATGTCGAAGCGTGGGTGAATGCCAAGATCAGCACGTACTTTTTTAACAGCTTATATATTTCCGTGCTGTCTTCGGTGGTATCGATTCTGCTGGCCTCCATGTTCGCCTTCGCGGTTACGCGGATGCGCCAGGGCAAGTGGAATCTAATTCTGTTCTCGCTCGTGCTCATCGGGATGCTGATCCCGAACAATGCGCTGATGCTGCCGATTTATACGATTGTGCGCAAGCTGCAAATCCTGAATACGCACTGGGCGCTGATCATCCCCTATATCGCCAATGCGATTCCGTTTACGATAATTATTTTGGCGGCGTTTATGCGGTCCTTGCCCAGTGAAATAGAGGAAGCGGCAGTGATGGACGGCTTGAAGGCCCCGGGCATCTTTGCTAGAATTATTGTACCTTTGACGGTTCCCGCCATGGTTACAGTATTCATTGTTAATTTCCTGGGGAATTGGAATGAGTTTTTGCTGGCCAACTATTTTCTTTCGAATGACGAGCTGCGCACGCTTCCGGTGGGAATGGTCCAATTCCGTGATCAGTATCAGATGAATTATGCGCAGATGTCCGCGGGCATTGTCTACAGTGTGCTTCCGGTCGTGATTATTTACGCCATTTTGCAGGAGAAGATTATTGAAGGCGTAACAGCGGGCAGCGTAAAAGGATAATCCTATCCACAGTCAGGGGCACTAGCCGATGAATTTGCGCTATAAATTATTTACGGCGTTTCTGGGCCTGATTATCATTCCTCTGTTTATTCTTGGCATGATTATGTTCATCGTAACTTATAATTCCATTGAGAAGAAGTACAGCCAGCAATCCGAGTATTCGCTCAAAGCGATCAGCTACAGCATCTCCGGCGTCTTCAAGGATATGAACAACGTGACCGATAACGGAATTGCCACCTCGGTGTTTCATATGGCGCTTAGCGCGGAAGATCCCTCCGAGCAGGACTTGACCGATGCCGAGCAGCTTAGTCTGAACGCGAGCCAGCGCAATTTCCGCAGTCTGCTGTACAACCATCCTTCGATCAGCTACGCTTTTCTCTACAATTTCAACGGGAAGGGCAGCTCGGAGATCGTCTCGGTATTCAACAAGGAAAATTTCCGCACCCTTCCTTACGACAAGTTCAAGGGGAGCGAGCTGTACCAGGAAGTGATGGAGCTTAATGGAGTGCCGAAATGGGTTGCGCCGCATGAATATCCGGAGCTGACCGGGACGGAGCCTGTATTTACACAAATCCGTCTGGTCAAGGAGCTAAGCTTCTTTCAGAACATCGGCATTCTGGTGGTGCAGATCAAGAACTGGGAGTTCGAATCGATCTTCCGCAATCTCAAAATCGGGGACAGCGACCAGAAGGTTTCCTTCATGCTGGTGAATGATGACGGAATGATTCTGTTCGATCCGGACCGCAAGCTGGACGGCCGGGATTTCCATTCGTTTACGACGAAGAGCTTCGCTTTTCAAGAGGGGTTCCAGAGCTTCAAAACGGAGTTCGACGGGGAGAAAAGCATCCTGTCGGTCTATCATCTCAAGGATTATCCGTGGAGCCTTGTCTCCATTACGTCTTGGGATTCCCTGTCCCGTGAAGTGACTGTGTTTGCCCGCTGGTTCGTGGTTGTGATCTTCCTGTGCCTGCTCGGCGCAGTGCTCTTCAATCTCTTCTTCATGAACCGGATTACGGGCGGCATTGCCGTGATTGTCCGGTTTATGCGCCGGGTCGAGGATGGGGATCTCACCACCCGGGTGGAAGAGAAGGGCAGCGACGAAATGACCCTGCTGGCCAAGGGCTTCAATGATCTTATGGACAAAATCAACAGCCTGTTCAACCGGATCCATGTGGAGCAGCGGCGGAAAAACCAGGCGGAGATGCGGGTGCTGCAGGCACAGATCAAGCCGCATTTTCTGTTCAACACGCTGGAATCGATCAATGTGCTGGCGGTGCAGAATGAAGGGCTCAAGGTCAGTGAGATGGTCTACAGGCTGGCCAGCATTTTGCGGATCAGCATTCAGGACAGAGATGAAATTACTCTGGAAGAGGAAGTCACGCATCTGCGCAATTATCTGGATATTCAAAAATTCCGCTTCGAGGATGTATTCGATTACGAAATTGAGATTCCCGGGGAGCTGCTGGGCTGCGGAATTCTCAAGCTTACACTGCAGCCGCTGGTCGAGAACAGTATCCAGCACGGCTTCGAGGGAATTGGCTACAAGGGCCTGGTCAGCATAAAAGCCTGGGAAGAGCGGGGCAATCTGGTTCTGCGGATCGAGGATAACGGGATTGGGATGACTTCGGACCAGCTCGGCATGTTCCAGTATATGGTGAGTGACCCGGGCGACTCTTCCGAGCTTGCGGCCATGGGCCAACCGGAGCATGGCATTCATCAGGAGCGGAGAGGGCTTGGCCTGCGCAGCGTAGCTGACCGCATCCGCATAGAATATGGCGACAGGTATGGAATCTTCATCTGCGCCGGCCCCGGTGAAGGCACGATCATCCAATGCGTCATACCTAAATACGGGCAGGGGGAAGATCATTATGCTAAAAGTATTATTGGTTGACGATGAAGCTCCTATTTTGGGAAATCTGAAGCGTGTGCTGCCCTGGCAGGAGATGGGGATGGAAATCGCCGGCATGGCCCGCAGCGGTATGGAGGCGCTTCGCATTGCGGAGGAGCAGGCTCCGGATCTTGTGCTCTGTGACATCCGCATGCCCGTTATGGACGGCTTGACGTTCATCGGCAAGCTGCGGGAAATGGGGCTGGAGAGCGAGGTGCTGCTGCTCAGCGGATATCAGGAATTTGATTATGCGCGGGAAGCAATCCGCCTGGGGGTTAAGGAATATATTTGCAAGCCGATTCATTATGAGGAGCTCGGCAACAAGGTGCGGGAAATCGGCACGCGAATCCGCAGCAAGCAGTATAAGGATAAGCTGTACAACAGCATTCCGCTCTTCCAGGAGCTGCCTGCGGAAGAGGATTCCGTGCGGAAAACACCCGACCAGCTGATGAATCAGGCTGCCCAATATATTTCGGAGCGGCTGAATTATGACCTCGGGATCGAGGAAGTGGCGAATAAAATCGGCATCAGCAGCAGCTATTTTTGCCTGCTGTTCAAGAACCGTTTTGCCATGACCTTTGTGGAATATGTGACCCTGCAGCGGATGGAGGCGGCGAAGTTCATGCTGGCAAGCAGCGGCAAAAGCATTGCCGCGATCAGCTCCGGGGTCGGGTATCAGGAGCGCCGTTATTTTACCAAGGTGTTCCAGAAGCAGACGGGAATGACTCCCAAGGAATACCGCGATCAGCATAAGGCAACCTGAATATCAAGTCAGCAGACCCGGCTTGCATGTGAAGAGGCGAGACCTTGTTCCCCAAGGTTACCGCCTCTTTTTTTGTGGGAAGCTCGGAAATCGCGAAAATAGTCAGAATGAAATGGCGATAATAAGTAACGAAGTACGGAACCGGGCAAAATGTAGGACGATGTTTATTGATGTGTTAAAAATGGAATTTGTTTTTGCTCTTTTCTTTACATTTAATGAAACTTTTTAGGGCGGCATGCGTCTAATACTATGTTTTGTAAAATGAACGTGGCAAAAATCATAGTGCCGTCCCTTTGGGCGGCTGCGTTTTTTGCAGGGAATATAAGGAAATCAGAGAGAAGCTAAACTTCCTTATATACTACTAACAGGAGCAGAAGGAGTCATACCATGAATTTGAAAAAACTATCTTTAGTTGCCGTCCTGGCTGTTTCGCAGGCTGCAGCGGCAGTGCCGGCTTTTGCCGTACCTGCAAGCACAACAACAATATCCGGCACAGTGGTTCAAGCAGCAGAGGCTACCCCTGCGCCTGTGACGGTGTCAGAGCCTGAAGCGACAGACCCTTTGCCGCCTCTGGTTTCACCGGGAACCGCAGCACCTGCTCCGACGCCGACACCTGTACCGGCCGAGTCAACTATTCCGGCTGCAACTGCTGATCCCACGGCGACTCCGCTGCCTGCAGAATCAGCACTTCCGGCTGCAACCGAGGGAACGGCCGCACCCTTAAGCAATACAGGGGGACAGATTCTCCAGGCAACTGGAACGAACCAGCTTATTCTGCTGATGAACAGCAACAAGATGTACAAGAACGGCACAGAGTATTTGGCGAATCAGCCAATGGCGGTCAAGAACGGGGTATCCTACGTTTCGATTCGTGCCATGGTGGAAATGGTTGGCGTTAATTATATCTATGATGCCAAAACCAAAGAAGTAATTGTAACCAAAGGCGACAGCATTATGCGTTTTAAGACGGACAGCAAGATTTATACCGTAAATGGCACCCAGGTGACTATGAAAGGGCCTGCCTACCAGTTCAAGGGCACGTTCATGGTTCCCTTAACCTCGATTACCGGAGCGCTTGCTATTCCATATACGGTCGACAATGTGCAGAAGCGCGTCATTCTCACGCTGAACACGAAGCCGACGGCTTCTTTTACCGTACAGCCAACGGAGATCTATGCCGGTCAGACCTACGTGAATTTTGTAACCAAGAGCTCATCGCCTAACGGCACTGCGATTGTAGATGAGCGTTGGGAAGGCAACAAAATGGATATTTATGACCAGCCGGGATATTATACAGTATCCTATTCGGTAATGGATGCTTCCGGACAATGGAGCAATCCTTATTCTGTGACCATTCAGGTACTGCAGCCGAACCAGCCGCCTGTAGCCAGCTTCACTACCGATAAAGAGGAATACAAGATGGGTGAGCCGGTAACTCTTACCGACCTCAGCTACGACCCGGAAGGTGAAGAGCTGACTGCCGAATGGACCAACCGGGCGCTGGCATTCTTTAACCCGGGACCTGTTTCAATCCAGCTGAAGGTTACGGACAAGCACGGCTTGAGCAGCACGTTCGAGAAGACCGTCAACATCACAAGCGAGCAGCTGTATACTCAAGACGAAGTTGCGAAGCTGTTCACGGTTCCGGGCGATATTCTGTCCATGGACGGGGGAATGGTTCCGGGGCTGCCGAACCTGCAATACAATCTTTCTTCCGAGCCTTACACGCTCATCCGCAGCAACAGCCCTGAGACTGTCAATGCCGAGGGTGTGCTGTACCGCGAAAATTCAGTGGGGCTTACCCGTTTCCTGGTCCACCACATGAACAATATGTCCACCAGACAGAAGCTGTATGTCATTGCAACTAACAACAATCTGTATCCAACGACGATAACGACCCAGTATTTGGGGATAGCCGGTCCGGTCACATCGCCGGAATACACAGGCAAAATTTCGATCCAGAAATATTATAATTCGATGATCACGAGCTCAAGCTACAGCTCAATCACGCTTCAGCCGGGGCAAAGTGTGCCGATTATGACCGATATCAACAAAATCGCCATGAAACCGGGTGAAGTGCTCTCACTGAGCGCTGACCTGTTCAGTGATTTGACAGTGCAGTATGACGTGGTAATGGTTGAGCAGACCAAGGACCCGGTAGCACTTCTGGCGACACTGCCTCTGCTGGACCGGGACGGGGTGCATAACCGGGGAACCTACCCTGATTCTACCCGTGTCATCAGTGTGTTCGATCTGGTGGGAGCGACGCAAGCCAAGCTGGTGCTTGGCGATAATAAAAATGACCTGAATCTGCTCGGAGTTGATCCGATGAGCGGAACTGCGGCTTCGAACTCGGGCAACTTCGGCGTGCTCTACAAAATCAGGCTTGAACGTGTCGCGAAGAACACGCTCATTACGTTCAACCCGCGCGGTGGCAATTATCTGGGTTCGGTAATGGTTAACGGAACGATTGTCAATCTGCCGAACAAAGGGAATTTGTCCAGCTCAGATATGAATGCGGTGGTTTACCGTTCCGGAGACTATGAAGGTCCGGTGGACATTGTGTTCTCGGTAGCTTCCGGCAGCAATCTTCCGGTAAACTTTGTCTTTACGCCGCTTCCGGCCAGAAAATAAACCGGAAGGACTCATCCAAAGGCCCGCCAGCATTTCCTTATGGGAACGGCTGACGGGCTTTTTGCAAAGCTAAGAATTTATCCTGAATTTCGAAAGCGAATTGAACCCATCCAGATCGGACAAGGGATAAACCCTCTTTTTCCTTCACCCATTGGGTGCAGGCTGTTTTTAGCAAGAAATCCCTTCGTGTAGAGCTTTTTAGGTGATTTGTGGATACTTACTTTCGAAATTCAGGTTTATTTATATGAATGGAACCGGCGAACCTGAACAAGCGGATGGAACGCAAGGAAGAGATTCATAGGGGACTGAAGCGAAGTGGAAAAAGTAACACTAATGGGCTGGAATCCTGGCTTTAACGGGCTTTAGTGGGATTTTGTACACTTAATAGAGGCCCGCCCCCTCCAAATGGCTGATTTCAGCCGGATTAGTTGTACTTTTTCCCACTAGGGATGATCCAGGAAAAGAATCGGATGAATTAGGTATCCTTTTTACCACTAAAGTGGCTGCCCTTTGGATGAATGGTTCAAGTTCATCTTAATGTCGGCGTCTTTCTTGAAAGATAAGAATTTATATGTTTGACGCTATACATTAGCCTTATCTTTCTCGCTGAAACGGATACCGTCCTTAAAAGGACGGCGAAGCCGTTTCCACTTGCCTGCTGCAAAGCGGCTTCATTGACGGGGCTTTTGTTTTGGGGCATTATTAAGAGAGTGCAATTCAAAGACCATGTTATGGGAGATGAGCGAATGCTGTCGACAGATCAAATACTGGAAGCCATGTCGGGGCAGGGACTGCGAATCACCGATCAGCGCAAAACGCTTGCCAAGCTATTCGGCGAGAATACGGGATATTTATCCGCTAAGGATGTTTATGAGCATATGGGCCGCAAATACAGCGGACTCAGCTTCGATACCGTGTACCGCAATCTGCGGGTCATGGAGGAATTGGGTGTGCTTGAGCAGGTGGTGTTTGAGGACGGCGTCAAGTTCAAGGGCAGCTGCAATCAGGATCATCACCATCATCATATGATTTGTCTTCAATGCATGAAGACCTATCCGATTAATTTCTGCCCGATGAATCTAACGGATACCCCCGACCAGTTCCGGGTGGTCAAGCATAAATTTGAGGTGTTCGGCTACTGCAAGGATTGTGAGCAAGAAACGGCCGTTGCCGATCGCGTCAAAGAAGGCCATTGACATGAGTGTGGGACGCAGAACGATCCAGGCGCCAATCCGTGTCTACCGCAGGTTCATTTCTCCGATCAAACCGGCTACCTGCCGCTTCTACCCTACCTGCTCGGCCTATGCGCTGGAAGCGATCGAGGTCCATGGTCCGCTGAAGGGCTCGTGGCTTGCGGCCAAGCGGATCGCCAGATGCCATCCCTTCCATCCGGGAGGACTTGACCCGGTGCCGCCGCGAGGGGAACGGCCATCCGGTGAAGAATCTGCGAAGGCAACTTGACATGGCGGTTTCATATGGGTATATTTTGGATAATACGGATGAATTCCAAGGAACGGATAAGTAGATCGGGACGACCATCACAGAGAGCCGGAAAGAGCTGGGAACCGGTATGGCACGTGGATTGAAAATGGTCCGGGAGGAACTGTGTTCGAGCGGCAGGCCGTGATGTTGGCGGTTTGCGTAAGGCCACGGCGTGATCCAGCGTTAATGGACAGTTCCCGGACGGGAACTGGCGAAGCCTGTGCTCTGCGAAGAGCCGGGGAATTTTGGGTGGTACCGCGTGAGTAATTCTCTCGCCCCATATTGGGGCGGGAGTTTTTTGTGTTTGCCAAGACGAAAGGATGACAAGCAATGAGTGACAAGAAAACATTTTATCTGACAACCCCAATCTATTATCCGAGCGACAAGCTGCATATCGGCCATGCCTACTCGACGGTGGCGGGGGATGCAATGGCCCGCTACAAGCGGCTGCGCGGCTATGAGGTGCGTTATCTGACCGGCACGGATGAGCATGGGCAGAAGATTGAAGAAAAGGCTGCGAAGGCCGGCAAGTCGCCGCAGGCGTTCGTGGACGATATCGTCGCAGGCATCAAGGAGCTGTGGCGGAAGCTGGATATCTCCAATGACGATTTCATCCGCACGACCGAGGAACGCCATAAAAAAGTGGTGGCGGATATTTTTGACCGGCTGCTGAAGCAAGGAGATATTTACAAAGGAGAATATGAGGGCTGGTATTGTATCTCCGATGAGACCTTTTACACCGAGACGCAGCTGGTGGATGTCGAACGTGATGCAGAAGGCAAGGTCATCGGGGGCAATAGCCCGGACAGCGGACATCCGGTGCAGCTGGTGAAGGAAGAAAGCTATTTCTTCCGGATGAGCAAGTACGTCGACCGGCTGCTGCAGTATTACGAGGAGAATCCGGATTTCATTCAACCGGAATCGCGCAAGAACGAAATGATCAACAACTTCATCAAGCCGGGGCTGGAGGATCTTGCCGTATCCCGTACAACCTTTGATTGGGGCGTTAAGGTCAAAGGCGACGACAAGCATGTGGTCTATGTATGGATCGATGCGCTGACCAATTATATAACAGCCCTGGGGTATGGCTCTGAGGACCGCACCCTGTATGATAAATTCTGGCCGGCGGATGTTCATATTATGAGTAAGGAAATTGTACGATTCCATACGATCTATTGGCCGATCATTCTGATGGCGCTTGGGGAGCCGCTGCCGAAGAAGGTGTTCGCACACGGCTGGCTGCTGATGAAGGACGGCAAAATGTCCAAGTCCAAGGGGAATGTGGTAGACCCTGTGACGCTGATCGACCGTTACGGCCTGGATGCGCTGCGCTATTATCTGCTGCGTGAGGTTCCGTTCGGTTCGGATGGCACCTTTACACCGGAGAGCTTCGTCGACCGTGTCAACTATGATCTGGCCAATGACCTCGGGAACCTGCTGAACCGCACGGGCGCGATGGTGGAGAAGTATTTCGCAGGTGTGCTTCCAGCCTATGCAGGCAATGTGACGGCATTTGACGGTGAGCTTGAGTCTGCGGCCAAGAGCACTTATGCCAAGGTGGAAGAGGCTATGGAAAAAATGGAGTTCTCGGTTGCGCTCACCGCGATTGGCGCGTTCATCAGCCGGACGAACAAATATATTGATGAGACCCAGCCCTGGGTGCTGGCAAAGGATGAGGGCAGAACCGGCGAGCTGGCTTCGGTGATGAGGCATCTCGCTGAAGGCTTGCGCACAGCGTCAATCCTGCTGCAGCCGTTCCTGACTGAAGCGCCCGCCAAGATCTGGCGGCAGCTCGGCATTGAGCCGGGCGAGCTGACCACCTGGGACAGCGGCAAGTCCTTCGGCCGGATTCCGGCCGGAACGAAGCTGGCGAAGGGCGACCCGATCTTCCCGCGCCTGGATGTGGCGCAGGAGGTGGCCTACATCGCGGAGGCGATGGGCGCCGGCAAGCCGGCAGCGGCGGAAGCTGCGCCTGCTCCTGAGGCCGGAGCCGCCCCTGCAGCCGCGACGGAGCCGGAGGAGGAGCACAAGGAAGAAATCGGCATCGACGATTTCGCCAAAGCCGAGCTGCGCGTGGCCCAGGTCATCGCTGCCGAGCCGGTGAAGAAGGCGGACAAGCTGCTGAAGCTGCAGCTTGATCTCGGCTATGAGCAGCGCCAGGTCGTCTCCGGCATTGCCAAGTTCTACACACCGGAGGAGCTGGTGGGACGCAAGGTGATCTGCATCGTCAACCTGAAGCCGGTGAAGCTGCGCGGCGAGCTGTCGCAGGGCATGATCCTGGCCGCTTCCAAGGGCGACCAGTTGACCATTGCCACGGTGCCGGACAGCATGCCGAACGGCGCGGTTGTGAAATAGGCTGAGCTTGAGGATTACCAGGTCCAGCTGTGGGGAATTAGAGGGGAAGGCCTTGACGCCTATAGTGGCGGCGGGGCCTTCCCCTCTCAGTTTTCCGCCGAAACGGGAATACTGCCCTGCGAGAGGAGGAAGCGGCTTCCGTCTGGAAGTAAGGATTGGCTTGAGATTCTGCAACCGACTGAAATTCTTTAAGGGCTAAGCCGCTGAACGGCAGCAGGCAGGACCGGGTGAGGCTTTTTTGCGTTACAGGAGTTGACTTATCGTAACCATTACTATTATAATTCAAATAGTAAAATTTACGATTTGAGGAGTCGATTCATAAGATGTTATCCAAGAGCCTGCACAGGAGCGTGCTGCTTACGCTGACTTTGCTGGTATTTTTGCTGCTTGCAGCCTGTGGTCCGAAGAGCAGCGGGAGTATCGTGGAAGGTAAAGTAAATGTGATTACTACGTTTTATCCTATATATGAATTTGCCAGTGAGATTGGCGGGGATGATGTTAATGCCATCAATCTGCTGCCGGTGGGCGTGGAGCCGCATGATTGGACGCCGCGCAGCCAGGATATTATTAATACCTCCAAAGCACAGCTGTTTCTGTACAACGGAGCAGGCCTGGAAGGCTGGGTGCCGAATTTCCTCAAGAGCCTGGACAGTGACAGCGAAGCCCGAGCTGTAGAGGTCAGCCAGGGCGTGGATTACATCATGACCGATGAAGAGGACGGACACGACCATGGTGCAGAAGACGACGATAACCAAAGTGAGGAAGGAAGTACAGACAGCCTGCATACTGATCCCCATACTTGGGTGAGTCCGAAATCAGCGCTCATTATGGCTAACAATATCAAGGAAAGCCTGCAGTCGGTTGATCCTGCGCATAAGGACGGCTACGAGGAGCGTTACGGCAGGCTTGCCGAGCGGTTGCAGGCACTGGACAGCAGATTCACCGCGGAGCTTGCCAAGCTGCCGAACCATGAGATTGTGGTTTCCCATCAGGCTTTTGCTTATTTGGCCCGGGACTACGGCTTGACCCAGCACGCCATTATGGGCTTGTCGGCCGACGCGGAGCCGCGCAGCCAGGACCTGCTGAAGCTTGCGGAGCTGGTGAAGGAGGAGGGCATCCGCTATATCTTTTTCGAGGAGCTGGTGTCTGACAAGCTGGCCAAAACCCTTGCAGCTGAAGCGGGGGTATCCACCATGGTGCTTAATCCGGTAGAGGGATTGACAGAGGCGCAGGAGAAGAATGGGGACAACTATTTCACATTGATGGAGAAAAATTTGCAAAATCTGATTCTGGCCTTACAATAATAAGGAAAGTATAAGTGAAAGGCGGTACTCACATGCAACCGGTATCCCTGGACTGCCATCAGCATATGATCGAAATACAGGATTTATCCTTCTCCTACGGAGAGCAGAAGGTGATTACAGACCTTAATTATACTGTCAAGGAACGGGATTTCCTGGGCATCATCGGTTCGAACGGAGCCGGCAAAACCACGCTGCTGAAGATGATTGTCGGCCTCCTGCCCGCAACCAGCGGCGAAATCAAGCTGTTCGGCCAGCCGGTCCGCAAGTTTAAGGATTGGGAGCGCATCGGCTATGTGCCGCAAAAGAATGCTTTTAACCCCTTGTTCCCGGCGACGGTGCGCGAGGTGGTCATGTCCGGTCTGTACAACAACAAGAACCTGATCCGCCGTGTCTCCAAGGCGCAGCAGCGGAAATGCGAGGATGCGCTGGAGGTTATGCGGATTCAGGATATCGCGGAGAAAAGAGTCGGCCAGCTGTCCGGTGGCCAGCAGCAGCGCGTCTTTCTGGCCCGGGCGCTGATTAATCATCCCGATCTGCTCATTCTGGACGAACCTACCGTCGGCATTGACGCCGAGACGCAGGCCGGATTCTTCGAGCTGATCATGCATATGCATGCGCATCACCACATGACGTTCCTGATGGTGTCGCATGACATTGACATGATCAAGAGCTATCTGGGCAAGGAGCCGGTGCAAAAGAACGGCAAAATCAATTTCTACTGCCGCCATTCCCACGACGCCCAGGACTGCGCAGCAGATAACCTCCAGCACACGCTTTCCTAAGCCGGACAGGTACTGAATTAACTGTACGGCTCATTGGCTGCATGCAAAGGCATACTTTATAAAGCCGCAAATGATAAAGATCTGCTGCCAGCCCCGGTGCTGCAGCGATCCCATTGCACGAAACCCCTGTTCACCCAATCGGCGTCCCTTATATCGCTAAAGTTAGTTTAGATGTACTTTGTGCAGTTAAAAACTAACTTTTTCGTGCGTCTAAGGAGCTAATTGTACTCGTACACTAAGTTTAGCGGATTGTTGCTTGATTTTTCCAGGCTGTAAGTATGCGAGGTACATTTACAACCGGCGCACGCCCTTTCGGGCGCCCAATCATTGCAGCAATACACCTGCCGCGTCTGCGCCTCCTGCTGCTGCCCGATCAGCCTACATACAAAGTAATATTATTCACCTGCGATTTACTTTACTGAACTTGTGCTGTAGCCTGCCTTGATCTTCTGTTGCACTTTGTACAGCTGATTGGGTTTCTTTCCGCTCTGCAACGGAATTTTGGGAAAAATCGGTTGGATGTGGGTGTTTTTGTTTTCCGGGGTCGTCCATAGTACAACATAGGACGACCTTGCTTTAGTCCTTATCACTAGAGCTTGCCCTTTATCCTTTGATCTTGTTCTTTATCCTTTGATCTTGTTCTTTATCCTTTGATCTTGTTCTTTATCCTTTGATCTTGTTTTTTATCCTTTGATCTTGTTCTTTATTTTTATGTAACGCATTTACGCTATGTTAAAATTACGTAACAACGTCATTTCAT
Source organism: Paenibacillus sp. S150 (assembly GCF_019352175.1). GTDB lineage: Bacteria > Bacillota > Bacilli > Paenibacillales > Paenibacillaceae > Paenibacillus_AQ. The sequence continues at coordinate 96,158 of NZ_JACBYI010000008.1, read as the reverse complement.
CTGCTGTTTTGATCCTGAAAAGACGGACCTAAATCCCGTATCCGTTAAGCGTGTCCCGTTCAGGGACGAAAAGCGTTCCTTCCTCCGCCGCACTAAGCACCATCTATCCTTCCTCCCACGCCAGTTGCACTTAACCGGGTGTCCAGAGGGCAGAGCCCTTGGGGCCCTCCCTTGGAAGGGAGGGTTTGGGAGGGATCGAAAAAGGTTTACCGAAAAAGGTTTACCGAAAAAGGTTTTATTTGACTCAGAGGAGACACTAATCTTGGAAATTCTATTCAGTGATTTTTTTCAGCGGGCGCTTGCGGGCGGGCTGATGATTGGCATTACCGCGCCGCTGATCGGCGTGTTTCTGGTGCTGCGCCGCCTGTCCATGATCGGCGATACGCTGGCGCATGTGACGATCGCCGGGGTGGCGCTCGGCTTTCTGACCGGCTTCTATCCGCTGGGAGCCGGGCTGATCTTCGCGGTGGCGGCGTCCTTTGCCATCGAGAAGCTGCGCAAGGCGTACAAAAGCTACGCCGAGCTGTCCATCGCCATCATTATGTCGGGCGGCGTGGCGCTGGCCTCGCTTTTTTTCACCCTGGGCAAAGGGTATAATGCGGATGTGATGAGCTACTTGTTCGGCAGCATCTATACGCTTAATAATACTGATCTCATAGTCGTCGGCATTGTAACTGTTGCGGTGGTGGCTGTGGTGACGATGTTCTTCAAGGAGTTTTTCCTGCTCAGCTTCGAGGAGGATGCCGCCAGCGTGAGCGGATTGCCTGTGAGGCTGCTGAATATGCTCATTACCGTGCTGACGGCGCTTGTAATCAGCACAGCGATCAAAATCGTCGGCTCCCTGCTGGTGTCTGCGCTGCTGACCATTCCTGTGGCCATCAGCCTGCTGCTGTCGCGCAGCTTCAAATCCTCGGTGGTGCTGTCCGTCATTATCGCCGAAATTGCCGTGGTGGGCGGGCTTGTAGTGGCAGGAATCTGGAATCTGGCCCCCGGCGCCACGATTGTTCTGCTGCTGATCGCACTGCTGGCTCTGACACTGATCGGCAAAAAGGGCCTGCCTGCATAAGCTTGAACGTTAATGTATTCCGTAATGCGAAGTGACCCCGAACCCGGAAGGAGAGAAGCCACTTTGTCCAGCCTGAATGCAGGAATTGCTTTTGCCGCCGGAGTCGCGTCTTTCATATCGCCTTGCTGCCTGCCGCTGTATCCGTCGTACCTGTCTTATATCACCGGTTTGTCCGTTCAGGAATTGAAGGCGGGCAGCAATACAAATAAGGCCCGTTTCCGGACCCTCAGCCATACGCTGGCTTTTATTCTTGGATTGTCTGCGGTTTTTTACACGATCGGCTTTGGCGCCGGGCTGTTCGGAGAGGTGTTCCAGGAGCAGCGGGATCTGATCCGCCAATTGTCGGCCATCCTGGTTATGGCAATGGGCCTGTTCCTGCTCGGCATCTTTCAGCCCAGGTTTCTGCTCCGTGAACATAAGCTCCATTTGAAATGGAGACCCGCAGGTTACCTGGGCTCATTCATTCTGGGAATCGGCTTCTCGGCGGGCTGGTCTCCCTGCATCGGGCCTATCCTGACTCCGATCATTGCGCTCTCGGCGAGCGACCAGGGGGCCTGGTTCACGCTGATTACGGCCTACTGCACCGGTTTTGCCCTTCCGTTCTTCGTGCTGGCCTTCTTCCTCGGAGGAGCCAGACGCATTCTCAAATATTCCAACCTGCTGATGAAGGTGGGCGGAGGGCTTATGGTTTTCATGGGCCTTCTGCTGTTCACGGATCAGATGTTCCGCATCACCATTTGGCTGCAGGGAATCACGCCGGAGTGGCTGAAGTTCTAACTTGTTCCGCCCGCTCCCGTCTCTGCTTCCGTTTTAGGTAAAATAATCGATTCCCGCTTCCGGGAAATGCTCAAAGATCCGCTCTGTGATGAATTCGCGCAGGGCGGTTTGCTGTTCATCGGGATAGACGTATTTGTGCTGGCCCCAGCGTCCCCATTTCTTTTTGCGCTTCTCGATGTCCATTTCGAGCTTGGATTTCGGATACCGCTTCTCAATTACCGTCTTGGCGGTCTTGGTGAACCGGTGCTGGATCATCTCAAAGGTAAGGCCTTTGCCTGCCTCCGGCGGCAGAGCCTGCGCAAGCTTCGCCAGCAGCTCGGCATAGCCTTCCTCCCAGCCGTCATGCCAGATAATCGGGGCGATGATGAAGCCGAGCGGATACCCGGCACGGGCGATTTGTCCGGCGGCCTCAATCCGCTCCTCGAAGCGCGAGGTGGCCGGCTCGAAATTCCGGATCACATAATCGGCGTTTACACTGAAGCGAATCCGGGTGTGGCCGTTGTGCTTCAGATGGAGCAGAGGCTCGACATGCTGGTATTTGGTGACAAAGCGCAGCCGCCCCAGCGGCTCGTCAGCCATGAAGGTGATCAGCTCTGCAAGGGAACCGGTAATATGCTCAAGCCCTAGCGGGTCCGAGGTACAGGCTGCTTCAAAGGAAGTGATTTCCGGCGCGCGTTCCCCAATATATTTTTTGGCCGCATCAATGACATCGCCGGTGTTCACATATACCCGGATATACGGCTTGGCGCCGAGTGTCGTCTGCAGATAACAATAATGGCAGTGCCCCATACAGCCGGTCGCAATGGGAATGGCATAGTCGGCAGAGGGCTTGGACTGGTCAAAGGTCAGGGTTTTGCGGATTCCCACCACAAGGGTCCGCTTGGCGATTTTATATTGCTCGACCTCGGTTTCTCCCGGCAGATTGGTGATCCGGTTGTGGGAGGTGGTCATGCGGTATGGAATGTTCTGTGCTTTTACCCATTCCATAATCCGCTCGCCCTTGGGATAGTTGAGCGCCTCCGGCTCAAAAAAAACAAGCTCGGGAATAAACAGTCCTGTAGGCTTTCTTGCTTTCTTGGAAGAAGGGCGTTCAGGCGTAGCTAAGGTCATGAAATCACGCTCCTTATGAATGAGGATATAGCTATTGTGCCGATTTAGGGCCGCCGGAAACCATGGTAAACATCGCTAACGGTTGAGCGAACTGCGCTGTGGGACTTGCCAAGGGGCGGCAGAAACATGTATCATTGTTAGAGCAAGGTCGGCCCCCGCGCTACGCTCATTATAGAAAAGAGGTAAAGTTTAATGCCAACACCCAGCATGGAGGATTATTTGGAGCGCATATACAAGCTCATCGATGAGAAGGGTTATGCGCGGGTCTCGGATATTGCCGAGGGACTGGAAGTACACCCCTCCTCTGTGACCAAGATGATCCAAAAACTGGATAAGGACGAATATCTCATCTATGAGAAATATCGTGGGCTTGTCCTAACAAGCAAAGGAAAAAAAGTGGGAAAACGTCTCGTTGACCGTCACCAGCTGCTGGAGGAATTCCTCGGCCTGATCGGAGTGCAGCAGGAACATATTTATAAGGATGTCGAAGGAATTGAGCATCATTTGAGCTGGGACTCCATTACGCGGATTGAGACGCTGGTGGAGTATTTTCGCCGTGATGAAGCGCGTCTGCAGACCTTATACGATATTCATCTTGAACTTATCAGCGATTCATAAATGAAGAAACGGCACCGTCCTTGTTAGTGGACGGAAAGTCGTTTCTGCTTGCGTTTACCGCAACTTTTCCAGTTTTTTTACGTCATAACGGGTATCGTTCTTTTTTTATGTTCAGGACTCCGTTTGACAAGTGAAACGGCCGTCTCCCTTTAACAAGGACGAGAGGGCCGTTTTTCTTTGCGCATGCAACCATTAATTTTTTATCCGGGGAGGAACTATGAATTACCGTAAATGGATGTTAGGACTGCTGGTGCTGCTGTTGTGCCTGCCATTCGGGGCAGCGGGCATCCGGGCGGCTGCCGTTCAGATTACGGTCGAGCTGGATGGCGAGACCATAAGCAGTGATGTGCCGCCTTACATTACGCCGGCGAATGTAACGATGGTGCCGGCGGGTGTGGTCAGCAAAGGCTTAGGCGCGTCGGTGGAATGGAATCAGAGCAGCAAGACAGCGACAATCAGCAAAGGGGGCAATGTGCTGAAGCTGACGAGCGGCAGGAAGACGGCAGTCGTCGGCGAAACGACTGTGGCGCTGGAGACGTCCGTGCAGATCGTGCAGGGCCGGATTATGGTGCCGCTGCGCTTTGTGAGCGAGCAGCTTGGGCTGCAGGTGGTGTGGAATCAGGCGACCAGGCACATTGCACTGTATTCGAACGCCGAAATTGGCGGACCGGCCGCACCGTCTGCTCCTGCAGTTCCACCAGTGCCCGGGGTACCCGCACCCAGCGTACCGACACCAGCGGTTCCTTCCATTCCGGGCGTGAAGGCCTCCAAAGAGATGAAGGGCGCCTGGATTTCCACGGTGTTCAATCTGGACTGGCCTTCCACGGCCTCTGCAGGCAACGAAACCAAGCAGAAAAAGGAATTCGACACCTTGCTGGACAAGCTGCAAAGCGCCGGCTTCAATGCCGTATTCGTGCAGGTCAGACCCTCAGGCGACAGCCTGTACCCTTCGGTGCTGGTTCCCTGGTCCAAGGTGCTGACCGGCACGCAAGGCAAGAATCCGGGCTATGACCCGCTGGAATATATGGTCAGCGCCGCGCACAGCCGCGGCATGCAGTTCCATGCCTGGTTCAATCCCTTCCGCGCTGCCACGGATGCCGGCACGACTGGCCTTGCCAGCAACCATGTGGCAAAGGCACACCCGGAATGGATTGTTAAAGCGGACAGCAAGCTGTACATAAATCCGGGCATTCCCGAGGCGCGCCAGCATATTATCAATACGGTCATGGAAGTGGTGAAAGGCTACGACATTGACGGCGTGCATCTGGACGATTATTTTTACCCTTCCGGAGTAGCCTTTGCCGACGATGCGGCGTTCAAGGCCTACAATGCCAAGTCGATCAGCTCGAAGGCAGATTGGCGGCGGGACAATATCAACAATTTCATCAGCCAATTGGGCCAAGCGATTCATGGCGTGAAATCCGATGTGTCCTTTGGGGTCAGCCCGTTCGGCGTATGGCGCAATAAGAAGAACGACAGCACGGGTTCCGACACCACGGCGGGTGTAACTGCCTATGACGACATGTACGCGGATACGCGGACCTGGATACGCAGCGGCTGGATCGATTATATTGCACCGCAAATTTACTGGAGCCTTTCCTTCAGTGCCGCCCGGTACGATAAGCTGGTGGATTGGTGGGTGAACGAGGTCGGGGACACGGGAGTTAAGCTCTACATTGGCCAGGCTGCGTACAAGGTAGGTGCAAGCGATCAACAAGCGGAATGGCAAAGCGGCGAGCAGATTATCAACCAGCTGAAATATAATGAGAAATACGACAAGGTAGCCGGCAGCATCATGTTCAGGGCGAACGATATAGTGAGCCGTGATCCGTTTGGACTGTACAGCCTGCTGACCTTTTATTTCAAGTCATGAAAATCCCCCCGCAGTCATAGATAAGCTATAGGATCTATGGAACGGGGGATGGCAGTCTATGGAGATCAATGCCGTGTTTGAAGGCGGCGGTGTGAAGGGGATTTCGCTTGCGGGCGCGGTTCAGGCCTCAGAGCAGGCGGGAACGCGTTTTAAGCGGGTGGCCGGAACCTCATCGGGCTCTATTATCGCCTCGCTGCTTGCAGCGGGTTATGACGGTGAGGCGATGAGCCGGATTATCAAGGCCACCTCCTTTACAGCTTTTTTGAAACGGGGATTTATTTACAATACGGCTTATATCGGACCGGCACTGCGGGTATTGATCAAAAAAGGGCTGTATTCCGGCGAGGCGCTGGAATCGTGGATAGGCGGGATCTTGAAGGAGAGGGGCATTGTCAACTTCGGGGACCTGCCGCATGGCAAGCTGTCGATCATCGCCTCCGATATTACGAATGGCCGGCTCGTGGTGCTGCCCGCTGACCTGGAGCAGTACGGGATTTCACCGGAGAGGTTCGAGGTCGCGAGGGCGGTGCGGATGAGCTGCAGCATTCCGTATTTTTTTGATCCGGTGATGCTGCGCTTAAGCGGCGAAGCGGCCAAGGGAAAGTCTTTTGCCGAGCAGTTTGTCTATATGGTGGACGGCGGCTTGCTGAGCAATTTCCCGCTGTGGCTGTTCGATGAAAAAGAAGCGGGCTTCAAAAGTCCCGGGCGCAGAATTCCAACGGTAGGCTATCAGATGATCGGTAAAACAGAGCCGCAGCCGCACCGGATTACCGGTCCCTTCAGCATGCTGCAGGCCATGGTGGGCACGATGCTGTCCGCCCATGACGAACGTTACATCGAGACGGAAAAGTTCGTGCGGACCGTCAAGATTCCGACCCTGGGCATCTCGATGACGCAGTTTCATATTTCGCCGGAGAGAAGTGATGAGCTGTACGCGGCAGGCTATCAGGCAGGGGAGGAATTCTTCAAAAATTGGCGGCCGCTTCCAAAGCCCACGATATTCTGAGCCCGCAAGCGGTTCAGCGCAAAAAAGCGGGATAATTACAGCGCAAACGCACGCAAAGCGCATGAATTCAAAAAAAGGCCTCACCACACCCGCTAACGGTGTGGGAGGCCTTTTGCAATAAAAGCGAACTAATGATATTTGGGCAGCTGCTCGTCATTCTTGCCCTTGCTGCCCTCAATCACCTGAAAGGGATAGCTTTTGCGTTTGCCGGGGGACGGTGTCTGGGTCTTGCGCAAGCTGGCAACCTTGGCCATGGTTTTTTGTGAAGGCTTGACTTTGGTTTTTGATCTGCCCGGCCCCCGTACGGAACTGAATCTTGAGGAACGGTAGGCATAGAATACAATCCCGAGAATCAGCACCGGGATAATCAAAGATGTCAGTGCCCGGAAGCCTTCCAGCATAAACTGTGTAACCAAACCCAGTACCGCAAGCAATACCGTTGTCCAGAAAATCAAAGCATGCCTGATCATAGACCACTCATCCTTTCGCAGGATCCAATATTCCGCCTGTCACACTTGCTTCAGTATATGCCCCTGCTTCGATTGCGGCATCCAGCTCCCGCATCCGGTTGAACGAGGCGATGGAGACTTCGACCATTTCATCTTTGGGCTCCTTGGTGGTAAGCAGCTGCAGCCACAGTCCGGGGTAGCCCAGGTATTTGAGTCCCGGAATATCTCTTACGGCATTGGTTCCCTTCAGCACCTCGAACGAGATGCCAATGACAACCGGCAGCAGCACAATGCGCTGTACGACACGCTCCACCAGGTTATCCCAAGGAAACACCGAGTAGATAATGACGCCGAGGATAATCGTCAGCATCATGAAGCTGCTTCCGCAGCGGTAATGCAGACGGCTGTACTTCTGTACATTCGCTACCGTCAGCTCTTCTCCGGCCTCAAAAGCGCTGATGACCTTATGCTCGGCTCCGTGGTACTGGAACAGCCGCTTGATCACCGGGGTCTGGGAGATCGCCCACAGATAGACAAGCAATAGAACCAGCTTAATTCCGCCTTCTACGAGGTTGTGCAGAATGTAGCCATCAAATGCATTCTTGAACAGGAAATTTTCAACAAATACAGGAACAAGGGTGAAGATCAGCTTGCCGAATAGGAAGGATAGAATACCCATAAGCGCTACGCCAAAAATCATCCCCAGGCTCCAGCCCTCATCCTTCTTCTGGGCTTCCTCCTGCTGCTTGGCCTGATCCTCCGGCTCCGTCTCATCCTCGGCATAGGATTCCGCCGAATAATTCAGATGCTTGGAGCCTTTGGCGCTGGAATCTATAATACTGACAAGGCCGCGAAGCAGCGGAATCTTGCGCAGTTTGACGACCCAGCTCTTATCGCTTCTCGGCACCTCCAAAAAAGTAATTTCCTGATTCTTCCTTCTTACGGCAGTTACGTTGATATGCTTGCCGCCGAACATAACGCCTTCAATGACGGCTTGGCCGCCGTAACTTGGAGTTTCCTGGGACAACCAATTCACCTTCCCGTGTATTAATGTGATTTATATAATACATTGTAACTAATTTATGCCTACATTGCTAGTTGGATTGCCTTTTGCTGTACATACTAGGAAGAGGGAGAGGAAGAGCCGGTCAGGTTTTCCATCTATATGAAAGCGAGGCAGCAGAATGAGCAAATCCCATAAGCAAAAATCGGAACACACCAACCCCTGGTCTTTCGCCTTGGAGCTTGGTTTTTTCGCCGGACTGATCTGGGGCGGGGCACGCTGGCTGATGTACGCCATGCATTTCACGAAGGTGATCCCGGGATTTTTGGCCGAGCCTTTTTTTAAGCATGATTTTTTGACGACACCGGCGGGACATTTGCTCGGGTATCTCTCTTTTATTGTCTTTTCGGTGATAGCTTCCCTGCTCTATGTGCTGATCTTCCGCAAGCTGAAGGGGCCTTGGCCGGGAATGATATACGGTATGCTGTGCTGGTCGGGAGTCTTCCTTGCCGGGTCAAGGCTATTCCTGCAGCAGCCGCCGTTCCGGCTGCCGTGGAACTCGGTGATCAGCGAGTTTTGCATCTTTTTGCTCTGGGGATTGTTCATTGGATATACGGCAGCGATTGAATATACGGATGAACGAAAACGCGAGCAGCAGACAAAGCTGGCCTGACAGCCCGAAAAAACTTCTCAAGGGCATGACCCTATGTTAAAATACAATGTGGCTATTTCGAGAGGAGAATGAAAATGGGCAACAAGCGTATCTCCAAGCTGCGCAAGGTTTTGCAGGAACAGGGATTGGATGCGATTCTTATAACCAGCGGCATTAACCGCCGCTATTTGAGCGGATTCACCGGTTCTTCCGGTTATGTCATGGTCACCGGCGATGACAGCTATCTGCTGACTGACTTCAGGTATATGACGCAGGCGGCGGAACAGGTAACAGGCCTGAAGGTTGTACAGCATGCTCCGAAGTTCATTGATACTGTCCGCGAGCTGCTGCAGGGCGCAAATGTCCGTGTCGGCTTCGAGCAGGATGATGTGACCTTCAGCGCGTATACGGCCTATGCGGCTGCACTGCAGCCGGCGGTGCTGGTTCCGGTCTCCAGGGCTGTTGAGAACCTGCGGGCATTCAAGGATGAAGACGAGCTTGCGGTTATGCAGCGCGCCGCCGATCTGGCGGATGCCGCCTTCAGCCATATCCTGAACGTGATCAAGCCCGGCATGACCGAACGTGACGTGGACCTGGAAATGGAATTCTATATGCGCACCCACGGCGCAACCTCATCTTCGTTCGATACGATCATCGCTTCCGGCGAACGGTCTGCGATGCCGCACGGTGTGGCAAGCAGCAAGGTCATCGCGAACAATGAATTCGTAACCTTCGATTTCGGTGCGCTGCTGGACGGCTACTGCTCGGACGTAACCCGGACGATAGCTCTGGGGGCTCCGGACCCCAAGCTGAAAGAAATTTACGATGTTGTGCTTGAAGCGCAGCTCCATACGCTGGCCTATATCAAGCCGGGCATGACCGGACGTGAATGCGACGCCCTGGCGCGCGATATTATCACCCGCTACGGCTACGGAGAATATTTCGGACACAGCACCGGGCACGGGCTGGGCATGGAGGTTCATGAGAACCCTCGTCTGTCCAAGGCGGCGGACGAAATTATGCAGCCGGGCATGGTCGTCACTGTAGAGCCGGGAATTTACTTGTCCGGTCTTGGGGGCGTGCGGATTGAAGATGATATCGTAATCACCGAGAGCGGCATTTCGCTGCTGACACACTCTTCAAAGGATTATTTGGTATTGTAGCTAATCAGGTAAATTTATTGATTCCAGGAGGGGTTTTTAGTGATTTCAGTTAACGATTTCAAAACAGGCTTGACCGTAGAAGTAGAGGGGGATATTTTTACCGTCCTCGATTTCCAGCATGTTAAGCCGGGCAAAGGCGCCGCATTCGTGCGTTCCAAGCTCAAAAACCTGCGCAACGGCAACACCGTTGAGCGTACCTTCCGTGCCGGCGAAACCATTGGCCGCGCCATCATCGAGAACCGCGGTGTGCAATACCTGTATGCGAGCGGCTCGGATCATGTATTCATGGACAACGAAACCTATGACCAATTTGAGCTGTCCGCCAAGCAATTGGAATGGGAGCTCAACTTCCTCAGAGAAAACATGACCGTGAATATTATCAGCTACCAGGGCGAAATTCTCGGGATTAACCTGCCTACCAGCGTGGAGCTGAAGGTTACCGAAACAGAGCCGGGCGTTAAAGGGAACACAGCCCAAGGCGCAACCAAAGCGGCGACGCTGGAAACCGGCCATACGGTTCAGGTTCCGCTCTTTATCAATGAGGGCGATATTCTCCTGATCGATACCCGTGAAGGCAAATACATCTCCCGCGCGTAGGAACCGGTCAGCTTCGCAGCGGCCTGACCATTCGCACCAGCCTCTCCGCATTTTGCGGCGGGGTTTTTTCGAAATATAATTTATATGCTAGGCACACTAATTTATCCTTCTATTTCTCGCAGAAGCGGCTACCCTCCTCATAAGGACGGTAGCCGTTTCTGCTTGGTTAATCCGCAAAATCCGTAAAAAGCGTGGGGAGCAGATCCGGTTTGGCAGGCTGTCTTTGCAAAACAGAGACCGATGCCGTTCTTCCGCAGCACTTCAGGGCGGGGAATTCCGGGGAAGAGCCTCGGGCGATGCTTCCGTAGTTCGGGGCATCCCCAACAATGCCTTCAGTTCAGGCGTCGTTATTTTAGGGAAAGTCAAAATTTGTTTTCAGAAAATAGGCGAATTTTTTTGTGAAACCATTAACGCTTGAGACGTTTTTCGTATTATACTGGTTTAAAGCACGAAACCATATCTATGCTGTTACATAGACCGAAATAGGGAGTGAAATGGACTTTGTCACTTTATGTCATGAAATTCGGAGGCAGCTCCGTTGGCGACATTGAAAGAATGAAACGCGTTGCGGGGCGCATCGCAGACAAACAGGATGAGGGTCACCGCTGCGTTGTGGTTGTATCCGCCATGGGAGATACCACGGATGAATTGATCGATCAGGCCAGGCAGCTGAACGGGCAGCCGCCTGCACGCGAAATGGATATGCTCATGACCACCGGCGAACAAATCTCGGTTGCCCTGCTCTCCATCGCCCTGCATGGGATTGGCCGCAGCGCCGTATCCTATACAGGCTGGCAGGCCGGCTTCCGTACCGACGAGACGCATGGCCGGGCACGGATCAATGAAATCGTTCCCCGCCGCGTTCTGGAGTCTCTGGAGCGCGGGCAGATCGTAATTGTCGCCGGTTTTCAGGGCATGACCCTGGCCGGAGAGATTACTACACTGGGCCGCGGCGGCTCGGATACAACAGCGGTTGCGCTGGCCGCAGCCATCAAAGCGGATGTCTGCGAGATCTATACCGATGTGGACGGCATTTATTCCACGGATCCGCGCATTGTGAAGACTGCGCGCAAGCTGAAGGAAATCTCCTATGACGAGATGCTGGAGCTGGCTAATCTGGGGGCGGCTGTGCTGCATCCGCGGGCTGTGGAATACGCCAAACGATATCAGGTGAAGCTGGTCGTCAGATCGAGCTTTAATCATAATGAAGGTACTGTTGTGAAGGAGGAAGCAAGCATGGAGCAGGGTGTGGCAGTTAGCGGAATCGCCTATGACAAGAACGTGGCGCGGATCAGTATTTTGGGAGTGCCAGATGTGCCGGGCGTGCTGGCCCAGGTCTTCGGCAAGCTGGCCGAAGAGGGTGTGGACGTCGATATTATCGTACAGAGCGGTGTGCAGAATGAGAAGGCTGACTTCTCGTTCACTGTGGCACTGAGCGAGCTGGCGCATGCCAAAGAAGTGATCGAGGGGCTGCACAGCGCGCTGCCTTACCGCGAGGTTACCTCCGAGGATAATCTGGTCAAGGTATCGATTGTCGGCGCGGGCATGGTCAGCCATCCCGGCGTAGCGGCACAAATGTTCGAAGTGATCTCCAGGGAGGGCGTAAGCATCAAGATGGTCAGCACCTCCGAGATCAAGGTGTCATGCGTCATTGATTCCGGCAATCTGCAAACGATCATCCAGGCGCTTCACACCGCCTACAAGCTGGATACAGAAGAGCAGGCCTTTGTCGGAGGACCCAAGGACCGCCGCTAGAAGCCCGCTTGCTGTATGAAATGTCCTGAAGCCTATTTGGCGGATGGGCATTTTTTTGTTGCAGGGGAAATTATGAATTACTTTTGCTGCGGATTAGGCGTGTATAAATTTGGGGATAAGCTAAAATGCGTGGCAGTCGTGCTGCACCTGCGGGTTCTATGTTTTGCAGGAGGAAGCGCGAAACTTAGAGGGCTAGCCGAGATCACTACCGGGGCAGGAACGTGAATGGAATGAAGTGAAGTGGAAAAAGTGAAACTAAATGGACTAAAAAGCTTGCGGGAGAGGGAATAGTGGGAAAAAGGTAACTTATTTTAAGCATATTTCCCTTTATAAGGGGGGAACGGATGGATTAGGGTTCCTTTTTCCCACTAACGCTGGCGAAAAAGGAAGTGTGGGGAGAAATAAGTGCACTTTTTCCACTTGGTTGGACTTCCCTCCGGGTTTCGGCAGGGGCAGCCTTACACCTGAATTCCCAAACAGCTGCGCTGTCCAGTGGGGGACGGCATAGCCGTTTTGTTCAAAGATAAGAATGTATATGTTTCACGCTATAAATTAGCCTTCTCTTTCCCGCTGAAACGGATACCGTCCTTATAAATACGGCGAAGCCGTTTCCACTTGAAAGATAAGAATTTATCCTGAATTTCGAAAGTAAGTATCCACAAATCATCTAAAAAGCTCTGCACTAGGGGATTTCTTGCTAAAAACAGCTTGCACCACATGGGTGAAGGAAAAAGAGGGTCTATCCCTTGTCCGATCTGGATTGGTTCAATTCACTTTCGAAATTCAGGTTTATATGTTTTGGGGTCCCCGCAAAGTACCTGAGTCATCATCGAAGCCAAGGCCCCACTTTGTGGGGTTATTTTGTGGCTGCGGCCGCCGCAGCTTGTTATGAAACACCGGGGCAGGCTGAACTGGACGGACGCCAGCAACGAATTTCCAAGGATGGCCGGCAAGGAATACATAGGGCACGCCGGAGCCGCAGCAAGGCGAATGGCGGGTTAGCGGCTATATGGATCACTTTTAAAGGAGAGATTGAAGGACATTTAGTTGCTCCAGGGCTTGCGTGCATATAAAAAAACGATATACAAACCCACATGACGCTATGGCGTCACCCCTTAGAATGAAAATAGGTATACCATGGGTGTACGTTGCTTTCGTATAAAAGTCCCACCCGCCACTTTTGGCGGGGATGGGATTTTGTTGGTTTATGTGGGAGGGCGCAGCCACTCTTGGGATTAGTCCAGTTGGCCAAAGAATCCGCAAACAACGGCAGAAATGCCGTTAATTTGGCTGCCGCCGCCAAAAACACTGCGAACAACGGCAGAAATGCCGTTAATTTGGCCGCCGCCGCCAAAAACACTGCGAACAACGGCAGAAATGCCGTTAATTTGGCCGCCGCCGCCAAAATCACTGCAAACAACGGCAGAAATGCCGTTAATTTGGCTGCCGCCGCCAAAATCACTGCGAACAACGGCAGAAATGCCGTTGTTGCATCACCCTAAGCAAAGTCTGCCAGACTCAGCGCATTCGGCTAAGCTGATGCCATGGCCACCAGCCACATACCGGCTGCAATAAGCCCGGCAGCTTAACTCAGCCGTCTGAACCGGCCGAGAATCTCTACGGTCTCCAGCACGTTGACGAACGATTTGGGGTCGGTTTCGAGGATCGTTTTGCGCAGCTCAGCCAGCTCGTAGCGGGTGGTGACGGTCATGAGCATGGTGTTGCCTTCATGGCTGTACCCGCCCTCCGCATTGACCACGGTAACGCCGTGGGGCAGGCAGGTGAGGCGGTTCAGCATCTTTTCGCGCTCCCTGGTGACAATGAAGCAGGTCAGCTTGATGTGGCGGATATGGATCATATCGACCACACGGCTTTTGACAAAGATACAGAGCATGGCGTACAGGGCGGAGTCCCAGCTTTTGAAGAAGCCCAGGCTCAGAATGACCAGCCCATCCATTACAAACAGTACAGTGCCCATCGGAATATCGCGCTTGCGTGTAATGATGGAGCCCAGAATATCAAATCCCCCGGAGGACCCCCCTGCGCGAAGGGAGAAGCCCACGCCGCCTGCGATGATGACTCCCCCGAAAATACTGGCCAGGATAGGGTCCTTGGTCAGCTTGACCAGGGGAATCACGTTCAGAAACCATGTGGTCGCTACGACCGACAGCAGGCTATAGCAGATGTATTTTTTCCCGACGGCCACAAATCCCCAGATCAGGATCGGCAGATTGATTCCGAAATAATACAGCGAAATGTACTTAGGATCGGTTAGATAGCCGATGACGGAGGCCGTTCCCGCCACCCCGCCGCTGAGCAGCTGATGCGGAATGAGGAACAGGCGCAGCCCGCCCGCTACCAGAAAGGCCGAAAAAATAATGATGGCGACTTCTTTTACCTGCTTGGCTACCGGCCCCTAAACGAGCGGCATTACAACATTACGAACTTGCATGACATGGATCCCCTCTTCTTCCGTTGTCTACATCTGCATTTTTGGATGCGCTTGAAAAGATAAGGAGGTCTTAGTCTATCCAACAACCGGCTCTTATATTTTCCAGGTTAGCCTGTTTAAATGCGCAAAATTTATTTTATCATACCGATGATATTTTTTTATAGAGGGGTTCACTATGATTTCTTTCACAATTCTATTGGTATAATCGCCCATTTCTTCTTGTCTAAAGTGGGCCCGTCCCGCATATCCATGGATAACAGCATGAAAAACAGCGGAATTACGGCAATAGACTGGTAAAAGGAGTGGAGCAAAATGGACAAGTATGTGAGCTGGATGGCGGGGCTGAGGCTGCTCTCGGGGAGTGTGGAGATCATGGCAGCCCTGATTATGCTGAAGCTGAACCAGGTGGACAAGGCGCTGGCGGTCAATTCCGGACTGGCTCTCGTAGGACCGACAATTCTGATTCTGACCACAGCGGTCGGGCTGACGGGGATGGCGCAGGATTTGTCCTGGGGCAGGCTGGGCTGGATCGGCTGCGGGGTGGCTTTTCTCTTAATCGGAATTCTAAAAAAATGATAGATGATAGTCATAAAGCACGCGTACAAGCATAAGTATGGATTAAAGCTATTCAAGTAGAGGACAGCTTGGGGGTACTCTGTATGGCTAATGACTGGCTGCTATTGTTTCCTGAAAAAGTAAGGGCGCTGCTGGGAGGCCTGCCTGCTGCGCTGCTCGAAAAGGTGGAGGAGATCCGCGTCCGCGAAGGGCGCCCGCTGGAGATTAATTATTCCGGAGGCAAATATCATTTTGTTGGTGCAGCCGGCAGCCTGACCCTCATTCCCGAAGAGGCGTACAAGCCGGACCGGGAGGATGCGCACCGGCTGCTTGACCTGATCAGCAATCATTCGCTCTATACGATGGAAGAAGAACTGCGCAAAGGATTTATTACGATTCCCGGAGGGCACCGGATTGGACTTGCCGGGCGGACAGTGCTGAGCGGCGGCGCAGTGGAGCATTTGCGCGACATTACCGGCTTCAATGTGCGGATTGCCCGCGAGGTGCCCGGCATTGCCGACGGCGTGCTGCCTTACCTGCTCGACAAGGGGCGTCAGCGGATAATGCATACGCTGATTCTCTCGCCGCCGCAGCATGGCAAAACCACGCTGCTGCGCGATCTTGCCCGCCAGATTTCGGCGGGCGGCAACAGCGGGCGGGAGGGCAGCCGGCCCGGCCTGAAGGTCGGCATCGTCGATGAGCGCTCCGAAATCGCGGGCAGCCGCCGCGGAATTCCCGCCTTTGATGTCGGCCCGCGGACGGACATTCTCGACGGATGCCCCAAAGCGGAAGGCATGATGATGATGATCCGCTCACTCTCGCCCGATGTGCTGATCGCCGATGAGATCGGCCGTCCTGAGGATGCCGAAGCGGTGACCGAAGCGCTGCATGCCGGCATCTCGGTTATCGCATCGGCCCATGGCAAGGAAGTGTCCGAGCTGGCCCGCCGGCCCGGCCTTGGCGGACTGCTGGAGCACCGGATGTTCGAGCGCTATGTTATCCTGCACCGCTCTGAGGCGGGGCTGTCCTTCCGCATTCTGGACGGCCAGAGGCGCAGCCTGCTGCTGGTCCCGCCCGGTGAACGGCAGGGCGGTGAACGCCATGCTTAAGCTCTTCGGAGCGGTGCTGATTGTCCTGGCAGGCACGCTGGCCGGTTTCACGCGGGCCGCCCAGTATGCTGACAGGCCGAGGCATATCAGAGGCCTGATCGCAGCCCTGCAGCGGCTGGAGACGGAGATTCAGTACGGCTATACGCCGCTGCCGGAGGCGCTGCGCCGGATCGGGATGCAGTCGAAGGAGCCGCTGAAGGCTTTTTTCACCACAGCGGCCGCGGAGATGAGCCCCCCGCTGGACTGCAGCGCCGAGGAAGCCATCCAAAAGGCGATGGAGGAGCACTGGAAGGCGGCTTCACTGAAGGGGACGGAGAAGGAAATTCTCCGGCAGCTTAGCTGTACGCTGGGCACCAGCGACCGGCCGAATCAGAGCACGCACATTGCGCTGGCCTTGCAGCAGCTCAAGCAAGAGGAGAAAGTGGCCAGAGAAGATCAGGGCAAATATGAAAAAATGAGCAAAAGCCTGGGTCTGCTGCTTGGAGCATTGATCGTCATATTGATCTTTTAGCGAGGTGCCAGGAATGAATATTGAAGTCAACGCGATCTTCCAGATAGCCGGCATCGGCATCATTATCGCCATGATCCACACGGTGCTTAAGCAGATGGGCAAGGAAGACATCGCCCACTGGGTAACCATTGTCGGCTTTATCATCGTGCTGTTCATGGTCATCCGCATGCTGGACGGCCTGCTCCAGGAAATCAAAACGATTTTTCTTTTTCAATAGGCAAGGCTTATGGAAATCATTCAAGTGGTGGGAATTGGGCTCTTGTCGACGGTCCTTATACTCGTGCTGAAGGAACAAAAGCCGATGTTCGCCTTCCTGCTGACTACCGCTGCAGGCATTCTGATCTTCCTGTTCCTGATCGGCAAGATAGGGACGATTCTGGGGACGCTGGAGCGGGTGGCGGAGTCCTCGGGAATGGAAATGATCTACATTAAAACCGTGTTCAAAATTATCGGAATTTCCTATATCGCGGAGTTCGGGGCGCAGATTGTGCGCGATGCCGGACAGGAATCGATCGCTTCCAAGATAGAGCTGGCAGGCAAGGTTCTGATTATGGTGCTGGCCGTGCCGATTATCAGCATTATTATCGAAACGGTGATGAAGCTTCTGCCGGCGTGACAAGCGAAGGCCCGGAGAAGAAGCAAGAAGACAGGCGGGGGGAACGGGGATGCGGGCTCGCAGTGTTTTTCGGCCACCAAAACTACAAATAATCCTGCTGCTCCTGCCCTTCCTGCTGCTGCTCAGTGCAGGAACAGCCTCCGCTGTCAGCGCAGCCCAGGCGCCTTCACCGCAGCCCTCAAGCCAGGGAGACTCCGCTTCCCCTGTAGACCAGTGGGTAAAGGGGCAGGTGCAGGCCCTGCCTACAGGGGAGGTGGAATCGTATTGGGAGCAGCTGATGAAGGACTACGGGGGATTTTTTCCGGAGGGGCGGACGCCGTCGCTGATGGATATGCTGCTGCCGGGCGACAATGGCCTGAGCTTCAAAAGCGTGCTGTCCGGGCTGACCTCCTTCATGTGGCATGAGGTGCTCTACAACGGCAAGCTGCTGGTGACGATCGTAATGATCAGTGTGCTCAGCATGATTCTGGAGACGCTGCAGACCGCTTTTGAACGCAAAACGGTCAGCAAAATCGCCTACATGCTCTGCTATATGGTAGTGCTGGTCATTGCCGTCAACAGCTTCAATATAGCGATAGGATATGCGAAGGATGCTATTGACCGCATGACCGATTTCATGATGGCAATGATCCCGCTGCTGTTCGCGCTGCTGGCTTCGATGGGCAATATCGTCACTGTATCGGTTACCCATCCGCTGATTGTGTTCATGATCCATACGGTGAGCACACTGATTCACACCGTGGTCTTCCCGCTGCTGTTCTTCTCGGCGGTGCTGCACCTGGTGAGTGCGATATCGGAAAAATACAAGCTGACCCAGCTCGCCAATCTGCTGCGCAATATCGGTGCGGGACTGCTGGGTGTGCTGCTGACCGTCTTCCTCGGAGTGATCTCCGTCAGGGGAATTACCAGCTCGGTGACCGATGGAGTGACTATCCGCGCCGCCAAGTACATCACAGGGAATTTCGTGCCCGTCATCGGCAAAATGTTCGCGGATGCCACCGATACGGTGATCTCGGCTTCACTTCTCGTGAAGAACGCCATCGGGCTTTCGGGCGTCATTATCATTTTGTTCCTGTGCGCTTTTCCGGCCGTTAAAATACTGGTGCTCGCCCTGATCTACAATGTGGCCGCCGCCGTAATGCAGCCGCTGGGCGAGACGCCGATTGTAATCTGCCTGCAGACGATCGGCAAAAGCATGATCTACGTGTTCGCAGCCCTGGCCGCCGTATCGCTGATGTTCTTCCTGGCCGTCACGATCATGCTGACCGCGGGGAATGTCACCGTCATGATGAGGTGAAGCGTATTTTATCAAGTCCTTTTGGGAGGTAGACGATGACCTGGTTGGGCGAATGGCTGCGGGAGCTGATTCTGGTGGTGCTGATGGCCGCTTTTGTGGAGATGCTGCTGCCGAGCAAATCCATGGAGCGGTATGCCAGACTGGTGCTCAGCCTGCTGGTTCTGCTGACCATGCTGAGCCCTATTGTATCCATGCTGAAGGGCGATGCCGCCGGGGAGCTTAGCCTGGCGATGGATCAGCAGGAGAAGGAGGGCGGTTTGTTGTCGGGAGCCGGGGAAGGG
Source organism: Paenibacillus sp. S150 (assembly GCF_019352175.1). Lineage (GTDB taxonomy): Bacteria > Bacillota > Bacilli > Paenibacillales > Paenibacillaceae > Paenibacillus_AQ. The sequence continues at coordinate 77,268 of NZ_JACBYI010000008.1, read as the reverse complement.
GCCGGCTCCCTGGAGAAGATTCTGGCAGACGGCCGCATGCTGGCGGCCGGGGCGCAGGAGCAGAGCCTGAAGCTCGCCGCCGAAGAGGTGGCAGGGCAGATGCGCGACCAAATCGCCGGCAGCACCGGTGTGCAGGGGGCAAAGGTTACGGTGACGCTGGGCATGGGAAAAGCGGCCGGAAGCCTTGGCGGCGAGGCGGTGCCGGTGATCTCCTCGGTGTCGGTTGCCTTGCCGGCGGCTGCCCCGGCTGGCGGCACCGAAGGCAAGGCGGCGGAGGGTACCGCAGCAGGCCCAGCCCCGGAGCCGATTGTAATCACACCTGTGGAGCCGGTGCAGGTCAGCCTGGGTTCCGGTGAAGGAGAGGCTGCCCCCGAAGCACCGGCAACCTCTTCGGCTGAAGCGCCCGATGGCAGCAGTGCAGCTGCGGGGGGCGGGACAGCCGAAGCTGAAGCTGAGTCGATCATCAGGCTGCTGGAGCAGAATTGGAATTTGAGCCGGGAAGTCATTGAGGTGCAGAGCAGCGGCGCCGGAGCAGCGAAATTATAAATATAACCTAACATGCAACCGCAGGAGGGATAAGAGATGGGCAACTGGCTGAAAAAACTGGAGCAATGGGCAGGCGGCGGGTCCGGCAGTCCGAAGCGGAGCCATACCTTCCGCTGGCTGATCATTCTCGGGCTGCTTGGCGCGGCGATTATGCTGTTCAACTCCTTCGTGAATGTGAAGAAGCTGGACAGCGAGAATACAGGGCGTGAGCCGCCCCAGGCCGAAAGCACGCAGGCGGCCCTGCAGCAGGGAGATGGCGCCGGGTCCGATTCTTTTAACAGCATTGAACAGGCAATGGAGAACCGCACCAAAGAAATTCTGGAGAAAATCGTCGGCGTCGGCACGGTGGATATCATGGTCACAGTGGACTCTACAGAAGAAATCGTTGTGCAGCGCAATATGAACGATTCCCAGCAGCAGAGCGAGGAAACCGACGCCAGCGGCGGCAAGCGCCACACCACACAGTACACAAGGGATGGCGAAATCGTCACCTACAGCCAGTCGGGCGACGAAACCCCGATAATAACCAAGCGGATCAAGCCTCAGGTGCGCGGCGTGCTCGTCGTCGCCAAAGGGGCGGAGAACAAAGTCGTCCGCGGGCTGATTGAAGAGGCTGTCGAGAAAGGCCTGAACGTGCCGAGCTACCGTATCTCCGTAGTGCCGCGCAAGCAGGAGTAGCAGATTGATGGTTTATCTTCAAAAACAAAGCGTATGCTTCCGAAGCAGATGCCAGCAAAACAAAGCGTATGCTTTCGATGCCAGCTTTGCCGCAGCGAATCAAAGAAGTACATGCTAACAAAACTCTGAGGAGGAATTAAAAATGAAGGGCAAACGACAAACGATTTGGTTGGTTTCCATGCTCAGCTTGATGGTGGTTCTCTCCGCCTATTATTTGTTCACAGAGGACTCCGGGGCTTCCGTTCCCAAGGAAACCGCAGGCAGCATTCAGGTGGACAACATAAAGAGCGGAGCCGACGGGGCGCAGTCACCCGCTCTCGACAGCGGACTGGTGATCAACGAAGTCACTGCGCAAGACGTTGACACGGGTTCCGGCAATGCCGCAGCGAATGACGGCAGCAGCACTGCCGCCGTTACGGATGACAAGGCGGCCGCCACGGATGACAAGGCTGCTGCGGCAGCAACAGGCGAAGACAGCTCCGCCGCCGGTGCGGTTGCGGCCGATACCGGCAGCGATGCGGACAAATCGCCGGATACCTCCCAAACAGCCACGGATGACACGGACACCGCAGCGGCCGATACAGAGCAAGCTCCAGCCAAAGACGATGCCGCAATTCTGGATGAAGTGGCTTCGCAGAGTGTGTCGGCCAGCAGCCTGTTCAACAACTATCTCTATGAACGCGAGCAGAAGAACCTGAAGGATCAGAACGATCTGCTCGCCGTGATCAACGACATGGCCAAGACTCCTTCCGAGAGTGCAGTAGCCACGGAGCAGCTGAACAAGCTGGAGGAAAAGGAGTCCAAAATCACCGGCATCGAAGAACAGCTGCAGCAGAAGTACGGTGAAGCCATCGTCAAAGAGGAAGCAGGCGAGACGTATACGGTTGTTGTGCTGAGCGACAAGCTTGATGTGAAGCAGGCGGTTGGGATTGTAGATCTCGTAATGAAGGAGCTTAGCATCACTCAGGACAAAATCCGAGTCCAATACGTATCCGAGCAATAATTCTTGGAAAAAAACAGCGGAAAATGACGAAAGAGCTCGGGTTATCCCGGGCTCTTTCCATTTCTAGCGTTTGTGATATAATACATAAAGTTATCTTGGAATATAAGAAGAATAAGTGACATTTGAGTTTTCTTCTTAATATTTCTTGCAAGAAGCGGATATCTGAAAGCGTTTCTGGTAAAATTGCAGGTAATTTGAAGCATATGCTTCCTGAGAAGAACGGAGAAGCCTTTTTTGCTTGTGGCTTCAAGAGAAAGCTGAAGGAGTGAACTATTGAATGTTCAAGTTAAGCGAGATTAAGGAATTGATTAAATTGCTGGACCAAACCTCCTCCGTACACGAACTGGAGATTGAAAGCGAAGGAATGAAGCTGGCTATCCGCAAACCGGACCGCACTGAAGCTGAGGGAATGGCAATTCAGGCGGCTCCTTATGCCTATCCCTTTACGCCAGCTCCGCAGCCGCACAGTCCGCAGCATACTGCACCTGCTGTTGCTGCCGAAATTCCGGCAGCGCCCCAGCAGCCGGCTTCCACTGAAGGCGCATTGCATAAAATTGTCTCTCCTATGGTAGGAACCTTTTATACTGCCGCTTCGCCGGAAACCCCATCCTTTGTCAATGTAGGCGACCGGGTCAGCGAGAAGTCAACGGTCTGCATCATTGAAGCCATGAAGCTGATGAATGAGCTGGAAGCGGAAGTGAGAGGCGAAATCGTGTCCGTACTCGCGGAAAATGGCCAGCTTGTGGAATATGGCCAGCCGCTGTTTCTGGTAAAGCCGGAATAAGCAGCCGCGAGAATCATGAGGAGCTAGCAAGCTTCGTTAAACTTTGGGAGGAAACGCATGAACATTCAAAAAGTGTTGATTGCCAACCGCGGCGAAATCGCGGTCCGCATTATCAGAGCCTGCCGTGAACTGGGCATAGCAACCGTCGCGGTATACTCGGAGCCGGACCGGGACTCATTGCATGTCCGGCTGGCTGATGAAGCGTACTGCATCGGCCCGATGCCCGCCAAGGACAGCTATCTGAACTTTACCAATATTATGAGTGTGGCCACTTTGACGGAATGCGACGCCGTTCATCCCGGTTACGGATTTTTGGCCGAGAATGCGGATTTCGCAGAGATTTGCGAATCCTGCAATATTACCTTTATCGGACCTTCGCCGGACGCCATCACCCGCATGGGCGACAAGGCGGTTGCCAAGGAAACCATGAAGCAGGCCGGCGTCCCGATCATCCCGGGCTCTGACGGGCTTGTGGGCGATGTGGAGGAGGCTGTCATGCTGGGCCGCGAAATCGGCTACCCGATTATCGTGAAGGCTACTGCAGGCGGCGGAGGCAAGGGCATCCGCATTGCCGAGGATGAGGAGTCCCTGGTGAAGCAGATTACCGCAGCCCAGCAGGAAGCACAGAAGGCTTTTGGCAACGCCGGGGTGTACCTGGAGAAATTCCTGACCGGAATGAAGCATGTGGAGATTCAGATTATTGCCGACAGCCACGGCAATGTGGTCCATCTGGGGGAACGGGACTGCTCCGTGCAGCGCCGCCGCCAGAAGCTTATTGAAGAAGCTCCGTGCTCCGTGCTGACCCCGGATATCCGCGAAGCCATGGGCCAGGCGGCGGTCCGTGCCGCACAGGCCGTGAATTACTCCGGCGCGGGCACGCTGGAATTCCTGCTTGGACCGGACGGGCAGTTTTATTTCATGGAAATGAACACCCGCATCCAGGTCGAGCATCCGGTAACGGAGATGGTAACGGGCGTTGACCTGATCAAGGAGATGATTTCTGTCGCGGAGGGCAATCCGTTGTCCTTTGCCCAGGAAGATATCGTGATCAACGGCTGGTCCATTGAATGCCGCATCAATGCGGAAGATCCGGAGCGGAATTTCATGCCGTCGCCGGGCAAGATCGGCTTTTATCTGCCGCCGGGCGGGCTTGGCGTGCGGGTGGACAGCGCTGCATATCCAGGGTATACGATCTCCCCTTTTTATGACTCGATGATTGCCAAGCTGATTGTATGGGCTCCGACCCGCCAGGAGGCTATAGCCAAGATGAAACGGGCGCTCTCGGAATTTGCTGTGGAAGGCATACATACTACGATTTCCTTCCACCAGAAGCTGCTGGAGCATCCGGTGTTTTTGGACGGAGATTTTGACATTAAATTCCTGGAGGAATATGAAATTTAGGACGACTTCGCATTGTTTGTCATAAAGTTCGCCAAATGATATAGTATGTTTAATAAGAGACGTGCTTTGCGTTTGAAATATTGAACAACTTTTTCTCTGAAAGGTGTGAAGTCCACAATGAGTACATTGCCGACAGAATACGAACGTACGGAAATCGGTGAAATCCAGATCGCTCCCGAAGTGATTGAGGTTATCGCAGGCTTGGCAACCGTGGAAGTGAAAGGCGTGGCAGGCATGAGCGGCGGATTTGCCGGCGGCATTGTTGAGCTCCTCGGCCGCAAGAACCTCTCCAAAGGCGTGAAGGTGGAGGTTGGACAACGCGAGGCTGCGGTGGATGTGTCCGTAATTATCGAGTACGGCAACCGCCTCCCTGAAGTGGCCGCGGAAATTCAGCGCAACGTAAAGCGTTCAATCGAGACGATGACCGGCCTGACTGTGGTTGAAGTGAATGTGAATATCCATGATGTGCAGTTCCGCAGCACCGCTGCCGCTGACAAGAGCGAAGAAACGGATGCAGTTCTCCGAGTGAAATAAAGGCAGCGTGCTTCCATAAACCCCCGACAGCACCGTCGAGGGTTTACTCTAATTTAAGGAGGTTATGAGACTCGTGGCAAAAATTTTGGACAGGCTTTTGCTGTTCGTCTACAGCTTATGCATCGGAATACTATCTGTAATTGCCATCCTCCTGTTAAGCGGTGCCATTCCGGACTCTTTTGACGCGCTGGACAGACCTGAGGTGTACATAGCTGCCATCGCAGTGGCCGTTATTCTGTTCCTGCTCAGCATCCGTTTCTTCTACATTTCGCTGCGCCGTGACCGCGCTTCCCAGCCTTCGGTCGATCAGCGCACGGAATACGGGGATATTCAAATCTCCATGGAAACGATTGAGAACCTGAGCCTGAAGGCCGCCGGCAAAGTCAAAGGAATCAGAGATCTCAAGTCGCGCATCCGCGTCTCCCAGGCCGGTCTTGAGATCATGATCCGCGCAGTTGTGGACGGGGAGGCCTCCCTGCCGCTGCTGACTAACGAGGTTCAGCGCCAGGTGCATGATTTTGTGCAGGAAACGACCGGAATTCCGGTAGCGGACGTCTCTGTATACATTGCTAACCTCACACAGTCTCCAAGCTTCAAAAGTCGAGTGGAATAGAGGTGAGTTTCCCTTATGTGGTGGAAAGCGGCATGGGAAAGTCACGGGGGTAGAATTGCCGGAGTCACCTTCGGTGTCGTTCTCGGGCTGATTTATTTGATTAGCGGATTTTGGGATATGCTGTTCTTTGCACTGGTAGTGTTCATAGGATATACGCTTGGCAAAAGAAAGGACACCGCCCGGCCCCCGCTGTTTCAGTGGCAGGAGCTGGCTCAGCGGCTGTCCGGCCGCTGGCGTCCCTTCAAATGAACCGCGATAGCTTTTCTTCCGGAGCCTGGAACCCGTACGTATGAGTTGCCTGATGCCGGCAGAAGGGCTGCGCGGTTTTTTTTGAAAGTCTCCTTTCGGAAGCATTGGCAGTCTGGAATAAAAAAGCACAAGCCCAGTTTTTCCGACAGGAAAAAATGGAACACCAATACAAGCATGCGAGGTAAGCTCGTAGGAGGAATACATGAAAAGACGTTTAGCTAGAGAAATTATTGTCCAAAGCCTGTACCAGATGGAAATGAATGAAGTGGAAAGCGCGGAAGCGGTAGAGATGCTGATTGCCGAAGCTTCGGAAGAGAATGAGACGGATCATGTCATTACAGACGAAATCGAGCTGAAAGCCTATGTAGTAGCGCATGTGAACGGCGTGTGGGAGCACAAGGCGGCGATCGACGATATGCTGGAGCATTACCTGAAGGGCTGGCAGATGAGCCGTCTCTCGCGGGTGGACCGCCAGATTCTGCGTCTTGCAACCTTCGAAATGGTTTTTGCGGATGACGTTCCGGCCAAGGTTGCGGTCAATGAAGCCATCGATCTGGCCAAGCATTTCGGCACCGATGACTCCGGCAAGTTCGTCAACGGTGTGCTCGGCAAGATGATCCAGGAGATTGATACGCTTAAGGCAGATCTGTAAGAATTGCTTTTTTCGCACGCCCATGGCTTGGCTTACCAGCCTCGGTCCAATTTTCAAGCAGATAAAAGGGGAGAGAATTACATGACAGCAGCAATCATCAGCGGTAAACAAGTATCTGACGAAATTCGTACCGGCATTGCCGGGGAAGTTGCCTTACTTGCGGAACGGGGCGTGAAGCCCGGTCTTGCTGTTGTACTGGTCGGTGAAGACCCTGCTTCGCAGGTCTACGTGCGCAACAAAGAGAAATCGAGCACCGGGCTTGGCTTCCATTCTGAAGTGCACAGACTGGATGCTGCGGCAAGCCAGGAAGAGCTTCTGGCCCTTGTGGCAGAGCTGAACCGCCGGGATGAAATCGACGGCATTCTGGTTCAGCTTCCGCTTCCGAAGCACATTGACGAGAAGGCTGTAATTAATGCCATTGCCGTAGAGAAGGACGTTGACGGCTTCCATCCGATCAATGTGGGCAATCTGGTTATCGGAGATGACAGCCTGCTGCCCTGCACGCCTGCCGGCGTGATCGAGCTGATCAAGCGTACCGGCACCGGAATGTCCGGCAAGCACGCTGTCGTGATCGGACGCAGCAACATTGTCGGCAAACCGGTATCCCTTCTGCTCCAGCGGGAGAATGCGACGGTTACCATGTGCCATTCGCGTACCGCGAATATGGCTGAGCTAAGCCGCCAGGCGGATATTCTCGTTGTTGCGATCGGGCGGGCCAACTTTATTGACGGCTCTTTTGTGAAGCCGGGCGCCGTCGTAATCGATGTCGGGATGAACCGGCTGGATAACGGCAAGCTGGCCGGGGATGTGGATTATGACAGCGCGAAGGAAGTTGCCGGATACATCACACCGGTACCGGGCGGTGTGGGACCGATGACAATTACTATGCTGATGGGCAACACGCTGGTTGCGGCCAAACGACGCCGCGGCCTGGAACGGGATTAGGCAGCAATCATGGCGGCAGAGCGGCAGGTCTACTCGATAAAAGAGCTTAACCGTTATATCCGCATGAAGCTGGATTCGGATGTGGTTCTCTCCGATGTGTGGGTCCGCGGGGAAATCTCGAATTTCACCCACCATGGCAGCGGTCATATGTATTTCACGCTGAAGGACGAGAGCAGCCGGATCAAGTCGATCATGTTCGCCTCGCACAATCAGCGGCTGCCTTTTGTTCCGAAGGAGGGCACCAAGGTCATTGCGAGAGGCAATGTGACGGTGTACGAGCGGGACGGGCAGTACCAGTTCTATGCAACACACATGCAGCCCGACGGGATAGGAAGCTTATACCTGGCATATGAGCAGCTGAAGAACAAGCTGGAGCTGGAAGGGCTGTTCGCGGCGGCGCGCAAGCGGCCGCTCCCGCGCTTTCCGCGCTGCATCGGGGTCGTGACCTCCCCGACGGGCGCGGCCGTGCGGGATATTATCATCACGCTGCAGCGGCGCTTCCCGCAGGTGGCGGTGGTGCTCTATCCCGTACTGGTGCAGGGCAAAGGTGCGGGGCCTTCCATTGTGAAGGCCATCCACAACCTGAACGCCATGGGCGAAGCCGATGTGCTCATCGTCGGCCGCGGAGGCGGCTCCCTGGAGGAGCTGTGGGCCTTCAATGAGGAGGCCGTCGCCCGGGCGATTGCGGCCTCCGGCATTCCGGTCATCTCGGCCGTGGGCCACGAGACCGACTTCACGATCGCCGACTTCGCCGCCGATCTCCGGGCGGCGACCCCGACGGCGGCGGCCGAGCTGGCCGTGCCGCACGCCGCCGAGCTGGCGGCGCAGCTCCGCACGGCGCAGCAGCGCCTGCGCCAAGGGCTGCTGCGCCGCTCGCAGCGCGGCGGCGAGCGCCTTGCCTCGCTGCAGCGCTCGCTGGCGCTGGCCGGCCCCCGCCGCCAGCTGGCCCAGCACGCGCAGCGGCTGGACATGCTGCGCGCAGGGCTGCTCCGCGCAGCGAGAGAGCGGCACGGCCGCGCGCGGGAGCGCCGGGCCGTGCTGCATCACAGCCTGCAGCGCTTCCACCCGCAGGCGAGTGTCAGCGCAGCGCGGCGGCGCACCGAGAGCGTCACCCGCGAGCTTGCGGGTGCGATGCAGGTGCGCCTGCAGGAGAAGCGCTCGCGCTTCGCCGCCGAGCTGCGGCATCTTGATGCGCTCAGCCCGCTGAAGGTGATGTCGCGGGGATACAGCCTCGTATATGACGAGAAGGAAGAGCATTTAATCAAATCGCTGAAGGAAGTTGAGCTGGGCGATGTGGTCAACATAAAGCTGAATGACGGACAGCTAAACTGCCAGGTATGGGGAATGAAGGAGGATGGGAAAACGGATGGCGAAGGAAGCTGAATTGGATTTTGAAGGGGCCATGGAGCGGCTGGAAGAAATCGTGCGTGAGCTTGAGCACGGCGACGTTCCCCTGGAGAAGGCTATCGATTTGTTTCAGCAGGGCATGAAGCTCTCGCAGCTGTGCGGCAGCAAGCTGGAGCAGGTGGAGCGCAAGATCGAGATGATCACCGAGATGGACGGCGAGCTGCGCAAAAAGCCATTCGGAGCACGTCTGGAAGGTGACAGCGATGAGCCGCTTTGAACAGAAGCAGCAAGCGGAGCCGGCAGAGAGCGCTCCGCGGCAGCCGCTGAACGAATACATTGCCGAGATCGGCAGGCTGGTCGCGCAGGAGTTGGAGGAAACCATGCCGGCAGAATGGAACGTTCCCGCCAATCTTAAGGAGGCGATGAACTACTCGCTCCGTGCCGGGGGGAAGCGCTTGCGTCCGCTGCTGGTCATCGCCGCCTGCGAGGCGCTGGGGGGCAGCCGTGAGGCGGCCCTGCCCGTAGCCGCTGCCATTGAGATGGTGCATACCTACTCGCTGATCCATGATGATCTGCCGGCCATGGATAACGACGATTACCGGCGCGGCAAGCTGACCAATCATAAGGTGTTCGGCGAAGCTGCGGCTATCCTGGCCGGGGATGCACTGCTGACCCATGCGTTCTACAGTGTGGTGCAAGCCTCCAGGAAGCATGGTGTTTCCGCGGACAACGCGCTCTCCGTTGTGGAGGATCTGGCGGAAATGGCGGGTCCGCGCGGAATGGTCGGAGGGCAGATCGCCGATATGGAGGGCGAGCAGGGGCTTACCGACCTGCAGCAGCTACAGTACATCCACCGCCACAAGACGGGCGATCTGATTATTTTTTCCCTTATGGCCGGCGGACGCATCGCCGGGGCGGACAGCAGACAGCAGGAAGCGCTGCGCGATTTCGGGACGAATATCGGACTGGCCTTCCAGATTCAGGACGATATCCTTGATCTGGTCGGCGACGAAGGCAAGCTGGGCAAAAAAACCGGCAGCGACATTAAGCAGCAGAAGGTTACCTACCCGTATTTTATCGGGCTGGATGCGTCCCGCAAAGAAGTGGAGCGGCTGACGGAAGCTGCCCGCAGATCGGTGCTTGAAGGCGGTTTTCAGGACAATACGCGCCTGCTGGACATTGCGGATTATCTTATGAAGCGGGATCATTAACACATATTCCGGAGCGGCTGTGTTTCGACAGCCGTTTCGTTTGTGTTATAATGGGTTTTATATATTTTACAACATCTAGGAAAGCGGGGAATACTCGTGCTGCTTCCACAAATAAATGATCCTCAGCAACTTAAATCATTGTCGAACCAGGAGCTTTCAACCCTTGCGGAGGAGATCCGCCGGTTTCTGATCGAGAAGCTTACTGCAACCGGAGGGCATCTCGGCTCCAATCTGGGGGTGGTGGAACTCACGCTGGCCCTGCACTACTGCTACGACAGTCCCCGGGACAAAATGATATACGACGTAGGGCACCAGGCTTATGTCCACAAGATACTGACGGGCCGCCAGGACCGTTTTGACTCGCTGCGCAAGAAGGATGGATTGTGCGGCTTTGTGAAGCGTTCGGAGAGCGAGCATGATGTCTGGGAAGCCGGACACAGCAGCACCTCCCTGTCGGCCGCAATGGGAATGGCGATGGCCCGCGACCTGAAGGGCGGGGACAACAAGGTTATCGCTGTAATCGGGGACGGGGCGCTTACCGGGGGGATGGCGTTTGAAGCGCTTAACCACATCGGCCATGAACGGCGCAAGCTGATGGTCATTCTGAATGACAACGAAATGTCCATAGCTCCGAACGTGGGGGCCATGCACAATTATTTGAGCAAAATCCGTTCGGACCGCCATTATCTGCGCGCCAAGGACGAAGTTGAAGGACTGCTGAAGAAAATTCCCGCCATCGGGGGAAGGCTCGCCAGAACGGCCCAGAATGTCAAGGACAGTCTCAAATATATGATGGTGCCCGGTGTACTGTTCGAGGAGCTGGGCTTCACTTACCTCGGTCCGGTGGACGGCCATGATGTGGAGAAGCTGATTGACACCTTCCATCAGGCGGATAATGTGTCCGGCCCTGTGCTCGTGCATGTCCTGACCACCAAAGGCAAGGGCTACAAACCGGCTGAAACCGATTTCTATAAATCACATGCCATTTCTCCTTACAAAATTGAATCCGGCCAGTCCCTGAAGGCTGTCGGCAATCCGATGTACACCGAAGTGTTCGGCCAGACGCTGATTGAGCTTGGCCGTGAGGACAAACGGCTGATAGCCGTGACTCCGGCAATGCCCGGCGGCTCCGGCCTGTTCCCGTTCGCCAAGGAATTTCCCGACCGGATGATCGATGTCGGCATTGCCGAGCAGCATGCGGCGACGCTCTGCGCGGCACTGGCCATGGAGGGAATGAAGCCGGTATATGCCGTTTATTCCACCTTTATGCAGCGTGCCTACGATCAGATCGTGCATGACATCTGCCGGCATAACGCCAATGTCATGTTCGCCATCGACCGTGCCGGCTTCGTCGGCGCGGACGGCGAGACGCATCAAGGAGTATACGATATCGCTTTTATGCGCCATATTCCGAATATGGTAATGATGATGCCCAAGGACGAGAATGAGCTGCGCCATATGATGAAGACGGCGCTTGAATATAATGACGGACCGATTGCCTACCGGTATCCGCGCATCGACGGCACGGGAGTGGACCTGGACGCCGAGCTTCGGAGTCTTCCGATCGGCTCCTGGGAGCGGCTGCGTCCGGGCGATGACTACGCCGTGCTGGCCTGCGGGCCAATGGTTCAGGTGGCTGAGGAAGCGGCGGAGCAGCTGAAGCGTGAAGGCATTCAGGCCGGCGTGGTCAATGCCAGATTCCTGAAGCCGCTGGACAGCTCCATGCTGCTGGAGCTGGCTCATGCGGGATGCGGCATGATCGTGCTCGAAGAGGCCAGCCAGGCCGGAAGCCTGGGCAGTGCTGTGCTTGAATATTATGCGGAGCATGAGATTTATGATGCCCGTGTCCATTTGATGGGCGTGCCGGATATCTTTGTGGAGCATGGCTCAATCAGGGAGCAGCGCCAGCAGACGGGACTGACCGCAGAAGCGGTAGCCGGGCGGATCAAGGCAATGAAGGCATCCAGCACTTTTGCTTATAAGACGACTTCAACCTCCTGAAGAGGACAGCCGAAGCGGTAACCCAAAGAACAACGGGAGATGACCATGGAACACCCAAAGGAACGGATTGATGTACTGTTAGTGGAACAAGCTTTTTTTGAGAGCCGCGAGAAGGCCAAGGCCGCCATTATGGCCGGGCTGGTGCTTGCGGATGAGGAACGGATCGAGAAGCCCGGCATGAAGGTGCCCCGCAGTGCCTCCCTCAGGGTCAAAGGTGCTGTACACCCTTATGTCAGCCGTGGAGGCCTGAAGCTGGAGAAGGCGCTGCGCCAGTTCGGCATTGACCTGAAGGGGCGCATTATGCTGGATATCGGCTCTTCTACAGGAGGCTTCACCGATTGCGCCCTCCAGAACGGAGCGAGCCATGTCTATGCGGTTGATGTCGGCTATAACCAGCTGGACTGGAGGCTCCGCAATGATGAGCGGGTAAGTGTGATGGAGCAGACGAATTTCCGTTACATGACCCCGCCCGATTTGCAGGGGCCGGTTCCCGACTTTGCCAGCATAGATGTATCTTTTATTTCTTTGAAGATTATTTTGCCGCCGCTTAAGGCGCTGCTTGTGCGTCCGGCCGATATTGCCGCGCTGATCAAGCCGCAATTCGAAGCCGGACGGGAAAAGGTGGGCAAATCCGGCGTAGTCCGTGAGCCGGCCGTCCACAAAGAGGTGCTGATGAATGTGCTGGGCATGGCTGCGGGACTGGGCTACCGGCTGGAAGGCCTGACCTTTTCTCCGATTACCGGCGGGGAGGGCAACATCGAGTTTTTGGCCCATTGGAAGCTGCTTCCTGAAGCAGCCGGGACAGCGGCGGGTCAACAGCAGCCGGAGCCTTCCTCTCACCAGCATAATGCGGAAGACTTTGCGGCGCTTGCCGATGCGGTAATCAGGGAAGCGGCAGCGACCTTCAAAGTCAGCAATCCGGGAAACTCATCGAAGCGATGAGTTTCTTTTGCTGATATATCAGGCGTTTGAGGCACTTTTCCCCACAAGTTCCCCACAGTTTACAGCACAAGAACCCCACCTACAATAAACCTTTTTCTGCTGGCGTTAGAATCACTGAGCAAACAGCAAGGATGTACTCAAGCAGGCGGTTACAGTTTATACTTGATGAATTAATTTGTTACCGTGTAGGAGTGATTATTGGAGTACTACATACAAAGTCCTGGAGAGCGATACAGACTTCCTGACGCCGCCCTATCACGGTCTAGGGTATCTTGCAAGGTTTCAGCCTAAGGACGATCCAACAAGGCGGATTAATGGACTATGGTGGTATCGTGGAAGAGTATCCCCCAGAGAGCTTGAAGATAGCTGGCGGCCGTTTAATCCGGGAGAGATCTGAATTTAGAGCATACATAAAATAATGTATTAATCACACCATGCAATGCATCCAATCAGTTTCTTTATTTTTACATAATATGTAAAAATGGTACAAGAGAGGAGGTGGAGTGATCATGGCGCAAATCATAGATGTAGGAAGAAGTACAGCCTCAACTGGAAGCCAAACCTTATCCATCCCGATTCTCTCACCAGCTCAAAATTTAATGTTGGCTGAATTTGGATTGGCGACTGTATTGAATGGGGATGTGCTGCTGAATGCAACCATTGGTTTTCAGACGACAGTAGGTATCCCGAGTGTAGTCTTCACCATTTACCGCGATGGACAACCTATTTTTAACGTAGGGTCCAGTGGCCTTGCCGTTCTAGCCATTCAGCCAATTACGATTTCATTTTTGGATTTGAATGTACCAGTTGGATATCATGCATATACTTTAGGCGTAGCTAATAACAGTTTGAATATCTTGCTGAATGCAGCTAGTGTTACCGGGCCTGTTACGTTTTCAGGAGTGTCTACAGGCTAAACGATATTGAAACAAACCCGCCGGGCGTATGCCTGACGGGTTATTTTGTGCAGTGCTCCTAGGAAAAAACATAAAACGAATATCTGTAAATAAATGCAATAAGGATTGACGGTGCAGGGGGTTTGATTAATGGAGAGTGGTCTCCCTGAAAGTACGATTTGTGGAAATTTTAAATTTACTCCTGAACAGGAAGTGAGCGCATTAACCGTGTGGTCTTCTGCCTTATCGCTAAATGTATTTGGTTCAGTGTGCATATACAATGATAAAAGCAGTGGCGCCCCAGTAATCATGCGCATTATACATAAGGATGGAACGGCAATATACCTATTTACTCTGGAAATACAAGTATCCTTTTCGCTGAACTACAGGTTTTAGCTTGGGCAGCAACACGACGGAGGGAATGCGGATTAATCGAAGTATTATTGAGGTTGGCAAATTCCCAAAAGCTTGGGTTTATGAAAAGCCCTGCTGGCCGTTATTATTGGTCAGCAGGACTTTTTTCTTTAATCGGACCATAGTAAACTTTAAGAAAAAAAATAGATTTGAATTTTGTGAATTGATTTTACAAGAAACATTTATAGCTTCAAAAAAATGTTGAAAAAGAAACATACATTCGTATATAATTCTTTATACAGCATATGGAAAGGCGATGCAAATGGGAGCTGTGCCTGGAAGCAAGAACTATTTAAAGGTGAAATCATTGAACTGATCGGACAAACCCAGCGAATACACATTCGTCGAGGCTATGACGACATAGTGAAAGTGCAGTTTAAAGATATGCTGAAAGTGGACGGCCCGGGGGAGCAATCCCGGGTTTTTCCTTCGCGGGTTTCCCCGCACATTCCCAACAGTGAACATTGTTTTATTCGATTTTGATTGTGTTTATTGTGCTATTTGTAATGTTATTATAGTGTTATACAGGGCATTAAGATTCATCGAAGCGATGAGTTTCTTTTTGGAATGAAAAAGGTACTGGAAGGAGGAAATATCAAACTCTCGTCGGTGGCCTCCAATGTACTTGGCGTGCCTGGACGAAACATGCTGGAAGCGATGCTTCAAGGCGAAAGCGATCCATCTGTGCTGGCAGAGTTTGCGTAAAAGAAACTGAAGGCGAAGAAAAAGCAATTAAAACTGGCGCTGGAGGGAAGCTTGGGTCCGCATCAGTTACTGATGCTGGAAAAACAGTTGGGGCATATGGATCAACTGAATGAACTCATCACGAAACTGGATGAGGAAGTGGAGCGGCCAATGACCCCTTTCGCGGAGGATCTGAAGTTATTGGATACCATTCCCGGTGTGTAAGCGAACTGCGGAGCAAATTCTGGAAGAAATCGGAACGGACCAGACACGGTTTCCGACGGCGGGGCACTTGTGCTCACGGGCTGGAATGACCCCCCAGGTCACGATGAAAGTGCGGAGAAGAAGCGATCGGCGAAGACGCGAAAGGGAAATAAAAAACTGCGAAGTGCACTCGTAGAATCAGCGAGGGCGGCAGGGGGGAAAAAGAACACCTACCTGTCGGCACAGTATCACCGGATTGCAGGCAGGCGAGGAAAAACAGAGCGGCGGTGGCGGTCGGACACAGTATTTTAGGGATCGTCTATATCTTGTTAACGCGAAAGCAAAAATATAAAGAACCGGGATTTAATTACTTTGACCAGCGAAACCGCGAGATGGCGGTGAACCGATTCATTAAACGCCTGGAGTCGCTAGGGTATCAAGTAAACCTGAGTGAACAATCAGCTTGACAGCTGATTTCAAAAAAATAAAAAGATGAGGTTTGTTTTGGTGTTCCATAGTAACTTGTAAGGACGGCGTAGCCGTTTCTGCTTGAAAGATCAGAATTTATAGGTTTGGGGGAAGCGAAGCTTATCCGTTATTTCACGGCTGCGCTGTAAATGAAAGAATGGATCGGGACTTCGGCCAGGCTAACTGCGGTATTGCGTTGGCCGCAGCGGGCAGGGGGAGGGAATCACAGGCAGAAGTGCCTTTGAATTCGTCCGAAGTCGGCAGGACGGTGGAATCAGCACGAAATGATTCTTCTCCTCCCCACTGAAATGGCAGCATTCTTACATAGGACGCCGATAGGCGTCTTTCTTGTCATTTAGGAAATTATGCTTCTCGTCAATTGTGGATAAGGCAGGTATGAAGTTAGGTGAAAATTATAATGCGTCTTAGTCGTGCTGAATGGTGCTGAGTTTGCTGAGTTTGCTGAGTTGCTGGGTCGTGCTGAGTTTGTTGAATGGTGCTGAGTTTGTTGAATGGTGCTGAGTTTGCTGAGCCGTGCGGAGTCTGCGGGTTCTATGTTTTGCACGCGGAATAGAGCGGGTCCGACCAAGGCCGCTACCGGGGCAGGAACGGAAGTGGAAGGGAGTGAATGAAGTGGAATTCGCAAGAATTAGTACACTTACACGGACGGAAATACGGAAAAGTCTTAAAGGAATCGCGGGAAAAAGCTGGCTCCATCTAAATTCAACCTGTAATCTTATTCCAATCAGGAAACCGGGCTTTAACAGCGGCCGGAAGAACCCTCTGAACCCGCAGCGGACTTCGTTCACATCGTCAACCGCTGATTTTGGTTTTGAGCCAAAAAGGTAATTTAATAAAAAGGTAATTTAATGTATAGGAATGGAACCGGAGAACCTGAACACGCTGATGAAACGCAAGGAGATTCATGGGGAACGGAAGCGAAGTGTAAAAAGTAACACTAATGGGCTGGAATTCTGGCTTGAACGGGTTTTAGTGGGATTTTGTACACTTAATAGAGGCCTACTCCCTCCAAATGGCTGATTTCAGCCGGATTAGTTGTACTTTTTCCCACTAGGGATGATCCGGAATCCGAATGCGCTACCTTAGTGTTCCTTTTTACCACTAAAATGGCTGCCCTTTGGATGAATGGTTCAAGCAAGTTCATATTAATGTAGGCGTATTCCACTGTAAGGGGGCGAAACGGATGGATTAGGCATCCTTTTTCCAACTAACACTTTCGAAACAGGGAAGGCGGGAAGAATGAAGTTCACTTTTTCCATTTGGGCTTGCCGCCGCCCGTCCCGGCAGCCAACCTTAAATTTGAAATCTCAAACGGCTGCTGGCCAGTTAAGGACGGCATAACCGTTTTGTTACTGCACGAGGTATACGGAACAGAAATCGTGCCCAGGCTTTTTTTGCATTCTCATAAGGAATACGTTAGTCTATCCTTATCTTTCCTGCTGAGGCCCTCTTGCCGCCATGCGTTCCGGTCCGGATTTCGGCTGTGGAAGCAGGATTTCACCGGGCCTCACGCGAATTAATCACCGAGGTGATGGAATTGGCGAGCTCTGATAAGGCCGTAATGGCGTTAATTGGACTGGCGGCCGCAATATTTGTCATATACCGGATTTACATATGGCTGCAAAACTCCCCGCATTCGTTCATCAGGGACCGGCTGCCGCTTAATCAGGATATTTTGCCTCACCCCTCCATCAATTTGCTGGAAGCTGCAGGCTACGAAGTGATTGGCGGCAAACTGAAGATACCGCTGTCCTTTACAGTAGACGGGGCCTCCATGTACAGCAGGCTGTTCATTGATTATGTTGCGAGCAAGGAAGAGGACTCGTTCTATTTGGTGATTCTCTCCCGGCCGCGCAAGACATTGGAATTTACCGGAAGCAGCCTCCGGGATTCACTTTTACCCTATCTGCTGATTTATCCGGACTGCAGCGGAGTGCTGTATGTCAACACCGTCACGTCTGTTATTCATGAGATCAGGCTGGGCAAGGACGACGGCGAGTCCACTTAGAATTTAACCTTAAAATACAGGAGGCAATAATGAAGGGTCACAGGCATATCAAGATACGTGAGATCATTACCCAGCAGGAAATCGAGACACAGGACGATTTGGTCGAAGCACTGCGCGAGGCCGGTTTTCAGGTTACCCAGGCTACCGTGTCGCGGGATATTAAGGAGCTTTTGCTGATTAAGGTTCCCATGGACGACGGCAGATATAAATATTCCCTTCCGACGGATCAGCGCTACAATCCAACACAGAAGCTGAAGCGTGTACTGGTGGACAATTTTGTGCATATCGATTTCTCCGCCAACCTTGTGGTGATGAAATGTCTTCCCGGAACGGCGAACTCGGTCGCTGCGCTGATCGACAATATCGATTGGCCGCAGATTATGGGCACTATTTCCGGTGACGATACGATTCTGATTATCTGCCGCCAGCCGGAGGACAGCCAGAACGTCATTTCACAAATTATGGGATATATTTCCTAGCAGGCCTGCAATTGAACGCGAATTGAAGCATAGTTCTGCAATCATCTTTTCGGGGGTGCTGTACTCGTGTTAGATACATTGTCGATCCGCAATCTTGCCGTTGTTGAAGCGGTGGATGTGCATTTTCATTCCGGGTTTCATGTGCTTACCGGGGAGACCGGTGCAGGTAAATCGATTATTATAGATGCACTGGGGCTGGTTGCAGGGGGCCGCGGCTCGGCGGATTCCATCCGCTACGGCACGGACAAAGCAGAGATGGAAGCGCTTTTCAGCCTGCCTGCTTCGCATCCCGTCTGGGAGACGCTGGAGCGTCTTGGCATCACGGCAGATCCGGAGGAGCATCTGATTATCCGCCGGGAGATCACCTCCCAAGGCAAAAGCACCTCACGCGTCAACGGCCAGATGGTCAACCTGAGCATGCTGCGGGAAATCGGCGAGCAGCTGGTCAATATTCACGGGCAGCACGAACACCAGAATCTGCTGAAGGCAGAACGCCATCTGGGACTGCTGGATACTTACGGCGACGCCGTTATCGGACCGCTTAAGGCCGGTTATCAAGAGAAATATACTGCCTTTGCCAAGGTGGAAAAAGAACTCCGCGAGCTGCAGGAAACGAGCCAGAAGGCTTATCAAATGCTTGATTTGTACCGTTTTCAGCTGGAGGAAATTTCTTCCGCAGGACTAAAACCTGGGGAAGATGAATTACTTGCCGAAGAAAGGGTCAAACTATCCCACAGCGAGAAAATGATGGATTCCGTATCCGGCGCGTATGAGCTGCTGTATGACAGACAGGGCCTGGAATCCATCGGCAATGTGATCTCCCGGCTGGAGGATGCGGTGCGGTATGACGAGAAGGGGCTGAAGGGCGTGCTGGACCAGCTTCAGTCTTCTTATTACCAGCTGGAGGATGCCGCCTTCCAGCTTCGGGATTACCGGGAGGAGATTGAATTCAATCCGGCCCGGCTGGAGGATATTGAGAACCGTCTGGACCTGATCTCCGGGCTGCGGCGCAAATACGGCGACAGCGTGGAGCAGATTCTGGCTTATTATGAACAAATTCGCCGGGAGACCGATCTGCTGGAGAATAAGGATGAGTATATCGGGAAACTGACCGTGAAGCGCGATGGTCTTCTGAGTACATTAATGGAAGCAGCCGAAGCGCTCACTCTTGCCCGGAGGCAGTGTGCAGCAGATCTGGCCACTCAGGTTGAAGGGGAGCTGAAGGATCTGCAGATGGAGCGGACCTCGCTTCAGGTCAAAATGGATCTTCTTGAGGACCCGCGCGGTGTGGAATACCATGGCCGCCGTTACCGGCTGACCCGGCAAGGGATCGACAGTGCGGAGTTCATGATTTCCCCGAATCCCGGCGAACCGCTGCGCCCTTTAGGCAAAATTGCCTCCGGCGGCGAGCTGTCGCGGATTATGCTGGCGATGAAGAGCATTTTTGCCCGGCATGATGCGATTCCTGTGCTGATTTTTGATGAAGTGGATACCGGTGTCAGCGGCCGGGCCGCACAATCCATTGCGGACAAGCTGTACAAGCTTTCGTCCACCTGCCAGGTGTTCTCCATCACCCATCTGCCGCAGGTGGCATGCATGGCCGACCACCAGTATCTGATTCGCAAAAAGGTCGAAGACGGGCGCACGATGACCGAAGTCGAGTCATTGTCTTTGGAGGGACGGGTGATGGAGCTGGCCCGAATGCTGGGCGGTGTGGAAATTACCGAAAAAACCTTGCACCACGCACAGGAAATGCTCGGTCTGGCTGAGGCCAGCAAGGCGGCTGCAGGGTAAGCGGGACAATGATTGACAGTAATAAAAGCCTGGGGGCAAGGTTATCTTATAGGTACGCAATTGGCGACCACCTTTTTCGTCAAGCGAAAGAAGCAAAAGGGAGCGTGACAGCCATTGAAGCCGAACCTCAGGAAGTTAATGCCCGGCCTTTTATTTGCCTTCTTTCTCAGCTTATCAGGCATAACGGGACCTCTTCAGAGCTATGCCGCACCGCTGGATACCCCGCCTGACAAGGCCGTCCAGGGAGCTAACCGGGATCTTAAGGTGATTCCCGGAGGGCAGACCATTGGTGTGAAAGTGAAGTCCGCAGGCGTGCTGGTTGTAGGCCATCATCTTATCGAAGTGTCACAGCAGTCCAAGCTTTCACCCGGAGAAAACAGCGGTCTGCTGCCCGGGGATCTGATGATCTCCATCGACGGGGTGAAGCTGGACGAGGTGTCCAAGGTAGCCGAGCTGGTGGAGCGCGCAGGCAAAGCCCACAAGCCCCTTGCCATTGTGTACAAACGCGCCGGCAAAGAGCATACAGCCAAGCTCACCCCGGCCTATGACCGCAATGACAAGGTATGGCGGCTTGGACTGTATATCCGCGATTCTGCAGCGGGTGTAGGCACCTTGACCTTTTATGCGCCTGATCAAGGCGTATACGGCGCCCTGGGCCATGTGATTACGGACATGAATACCGGTACACCGATTGTTGTCGGCAGCGGACACATCGTGCAATCCAGCGTAACCTCCATCTCCAAAAGCCAGGATGGCGATCCCGGGGAGAAACGGGCCCATTTTCTTAAAGAAAGCCAGGTTCTCGGGAATGTGGAGAGCAACACGGATTTCGGAATCTTCGGCAAAATGACCCGCAATCCGGAGCACAGCCTGTATCAGAAGCCGATTCCGGTCGCCATGAGCGATGAAGTGAAGGAAGGGCCCGCGCAAATTTTGACTGTCGTGGATGGACAGCAGGTGGAACGATTCAACGTAGAGATTATTCATGTGGCCCGTCAGGATACTCCGGCGACCAAGGGCATGGTGCTGCGCATTACCGATTCCCGCCTTATCGATAAGACCGGCGGCATCGTCCAAGGGATGAGCGGCAGTCCGATCGTCCAGAATGGCCGTCTGGTCGGTGCGGTGACCCATGTATTTGTTAATGACCCCAAGTCGGGCTACGGCTGTTTTATCGAATGGATGCTTCAGGATTCCGGCGTCGCTGGGCAAGAGCATACCCTTCCCTACAATCTTAAGGCGGTTTAGCCTTAAGATTTTTTTGTCGAAGGGCAACGATAAACATCGAACAATGAAATAAAATATTTAATTATAATTCAAGGCTGAAAAAAAATAAAGAAAAATAATTTTCGACAGAAGGATATTGAATTGGCATGTCGAAACTGTAAGGAGCGAAGATAAATGATTATTTTCGAATAGCAGATATAAATAAGGAGGAAGCAGCCAGTGCAGAATATTGAAGTATTGTTAGCCGATGATAACAGGGAGTTTACGAATTTGCTTGCCGAGTACATTACGGAACAAGAAGATATGACCGTGACAGGCATCGCCTACAATGGGGAAGAAGTGCTTCAAATGCTCAGCGAAGCACGCAAGATTCCCGACGTCCTTATTCTTGATATCATTATGCCCCACCTGGACGGATTAGGTGTCCTGGAGCGCCTGCGCGACATGGAGCTGAAGCCCGAACCGAAGATCATCATGCTGACCGCCTTCGGTCAGGAGAACATTACTCAGCGTGCTGTGCAGCTTGGGGCATCTTATTATATTTTAAAACCCTTCGATATGGAGGTTCTGGCCAACCGTGTGCGTCAGCTCGTCGGTACGCAGGGCAGCATGAGCACTTCATCCAGCATGTCGGGCTATTCGGGCTCCAGAGGGAGCAATGTGGTGCCGCTCTCCAAGGGCAAGAACCTGGATGCCAATATCACCTCGATCATTCATGAAATCGGTGTGCCTGCACATATCAAGGGCTACCAGTACCTGCGTGAAGCCATTACAATGGTGTACAACAATATCGAAATCCTCGGCGCCATCACCAAGACCCTGTACCCGGCCATCGCCGAGAAATTCAAGACAACGCCGTCACGCGTTGAGCGGGCAATCCGCCATGCCATTGAAGTCGCCTGGACCCGCGGCAACATCGACAGCATCTCCCATCTGTTCGGCTATACCATTAATATCTCCAAATCCAAGCCAACTAACTCGGAATTTATTGCCATGGTAGCCGACAAGCTGCGGATTGAGCATAAGGTGTCTTGAAAGGGTAAGGATCAGTGAACTGGAGCGAGTTGCAGAGGTTAAGAAGATTTTTTGTAATCGGCTGAAAACTTACCTTATTACCGGTCGTCTTATGAATAAACATTACTTATCTATTGGTTGCAAAATTACTAATGGAGGAGTGGTCGTACAGATTTTAAAAAAACAAATATCAGCTACGAAAATTGCTAATTATAATAGATTTGACGCTGATTATGATTCGCTTGCGGTCAAGGTGAAAAATGGGGATGAAGAGTGCCAGAATATTGCTTCAGTTGGAAAGGAATTAAAAGGATATGCCAAGGATGCGGCGAAACAAATTGTAAATGAGGATGACGAGGAAGAGGACGGCTTGGATTATAAAAGTAAAAATAAATATAAACGGGTTTTAAATTCTAAGCAATATGCTGTATACTATAGTTAAAGGAGTCGTGCGGGTAACACGACTCCAGTGCAATAGCCGCTTTTAGGGGCGGTAGGCTATAAAATTTGGGTATCAGAAATTAGACCGATTCCTTTGGCGAGGGCGGTCTATTTCTTCTTGAGGTAGTTTAAGAGAGCGATAATGAACATGCCGAACATGAACATTAAAGACAACGCTTGATACACCTCCATGGCATCACCTCCCTTCCGAGAAGTGCGCCGACCGCCCTTGCAAGCCTATACTATTGTTTATGATTATAATTTTGTAGACGAGTGGCATTTATTGGCTACTCTTTTTTGCGTTCTTTGAAAGTCAAGAAAGGAAAATGGTGATGAAATCAGCCAATAGACCGAATCCTAATAAGCCGGCAGTGAACAGTACAGGATGCCTGTGCCGATTTTCCCTTCATAAAATCCATGTCCACTGAGGTATCCCAAGAAGAAACACAGCAGAACAGCAATCCATTTGCTCTTGCGTGTTCATATTTGTAATGGTTTATTTTTAATTTGATATATTCGATTTTTAAATCATTTCCTTTTTTATGATTACAACCGGACGTCGAACGAAGGAGAGGTGTTGGCTGCATTTGTTTTTAGGCTAGATAGAACTGCTCCTGCCCAGCTATTTACGGTATTAATTGTTATAATGAAACACAAATTGTTATGTTGTGTTATGATATAGGTAGAGGTGACTCCTATGAACGATTTCGATAACTATCCCGATGAGCTGGGGAACTTCATCCGGCACTTCAGAAAAACGCGCGGGTTGACCTTAAGAGGGCTGGAAGAAAAGAGCGGCATCAGCTACTCCCAGCTCAGCAAGATTGAACGGGGAGAGAGCATTCCGCTGAAAGATAACCTCGATAAGATTATCGAAGCGCTTGGAGCGGACCTCAAGAACCGGATGTATCATCTGGCGGATTATATGCCCGACCTTGAATACATCAAGACACTCAAGCAGGGATATAAGCAGCCGCAGCATAATCAATCACAGGATTATATCTACGAGACGGCGTTCAACAAGCTGAAGGAGTTCCGGGCGAAGGAAGGCAAAGAAACCTCCTATGTTTCGTTTGATTCAAACGAGGTGATCGTTTATGAAACGGAATATGGGGCAGGAATGGTAATAGAAAAAATCGAGAAATATAACCTCAGCGATGTACTGAACGATAAATTTGAAGGCAGTCTGGATTCCCTCCGCAAGCAGCCCCGCAAAGGCAGACAGGCTTTCCTGTTCGGGGAGTGGCTGAGGGAAAGCATCTACGAGCTGAAGGAAGACGAGCAGGATCTGGTCATTCAAGCCCTCAAGGAATTTACTCAATTCAAAGTGCAGCAGGTTAAGGGAGCATTCAAATAAAGGCTGGCCTCATCCGTTTTCAAAAATGAATAATGTTGCCCTTTCTTGCAGCCATCTATTCATCTTGATCCATAAACAAACAACAAAAATGGTATGACAGAAAAGGGGAAATCCACAATGAGAGTTAACATGAAATTTACCAGCAAGGGCAAAGCCGCCATCGAGAATTTTAACAATGAGGAGCTGCTGGAGATCTTCGCCAGATATATCAAAACATTGACCAAGAAATACGACATTGAAGTGGATGTCCCCCTTGAAGTGAACCAGAATATCGTGAATGACGGAACGGTTATTGCCATGGCAAAGAACGTGAAATGTGATGTGGATACTTTTTTCAAGGAGCTGGGCCGGGATATTAAGGTTCCGTTGAAGAAGAGACTGGGCGGCAAGCTGGAGAATGTCTTCAAAACGGAGTTCATCGAGTAGCCGCTCCCGCCCGGACCGGCAGCTGTGATCACCCGTACCTTCAAGCGCAGGAAGTACAGCATAAGCGATGATGAACCGCAGCAAAGAAGCCAGCTTCACTATACAGTGGAGGTGGCTTCTTTGCTGCTTGCTCGCGGATTTTTTACATCATGTCGTAATAGGTTATATGTAGGAGAGCTGAAATAATTACGATCAATCCTCGGAAGGGCCAGAGCCCCCTATGTTTCTCCCGGTCAGAACAGTTTGGATAATCTCGATGAAATCGGGTGAAGCCTTTGCCTCCACCGCCAATTCGTAGATGTTCAACAATTGTTCGTCAGACAATAGCTCTAAGGATGAGGGGCGCGGAGAAGGATGAAAATAATAATCCATTAGATTCCTCCATCGGTTATTTTAGTAGAGTGCAAAACACTGCGAATCTATACTAAATGGTACCATTTGGAAGGTAACCCGTCTCCTGTCATTCGCCCTGTGAATTAACCTTTACATTCAATGCTTCGTATGTCATAATATTTATTTTTATTAATACAGAATAATTAACAAATATATTAATCAAAAACACCCCCTCCGAAAAACCGGATGGCATCGGGCGGAAGTGTTTTTGAAGCGAAATGAATATGAATGTTAGGATTCAGAGGTGTTTTTCCGTGCGGCCAAAAATTTTCTCAGCCGTGTTTCATTGGGTTCAGATACTGTTGCGAATTGTTCTCCCTGATGAAACGTAACGATTTTACGTTCGGAATCATAACATTCGATGTTGTTAAGACTGACTACATTGCTGCGGTCAAGACGTTCGAAGCCTTTGCCCTTATAAGCAGCCAAGAGATCGGAAAGCGTGGTAGGGAGAACAAACTCGCCTTCTTTGGTGTGGACGAATATCGTATTCTTATAGCTGGAGAAATACAATATTTCTTCTTCCCGGATCTCCCGGGAGGACCCGTCGTTTAACAAGACCCGCATGTTCTCCCCATCCTTGTACAATTACTTCCGCAATTCCTTAGGTGCTTCTGGGCTATGAATCAGTGGTTTTAAAATAGCGACGAACAAAACAGACATGCCAGCAAGTGATGCAGAAGCGTACTTAGCCAAGATTCTTTTCAATGGTTTCCCTCCCTTTAAGAGTAATAACAGTTAAGGACTGGGTGAAAAAAGCCAATCCAATTACTGAAGATCCAATAAAAAAATTGCACCCAACAAGAAGAACTGATATGGCTTTCAGCAGTGGTGCAGCTGTTGCCGAGATTTTTACGTTAACATCTGGACTAGGTGCAAAGAGCAACATCGTTAACAGATTAAAACAGTTTAAGATTATAACTATATTAGCCGGAAGCACGGAAAAATGCGGCAGGGTTGTACACAATACAATAGATACCGTATTGCATGCCAGGGCAGTTTTGAGGTGAAAGCCTCCGGAGCACATACGCAAAATTGCAAAACTAAAAAAGAATAATAGAGTCTCTGCTGTCTTGCCGGTTAACCAGGCAATCAAAAGAGAAACCGCAAAGCTGAAAAGAGTGTTCAGAAGTATCCCCAACGAATACTGCATGATTTCTATCGAGTGTGTCTGTTCAGGATTGGCACGCTTAATGGCAACCGCTATCTTATTTGCTAAGATGTTCATAGTTGCTTCTGTCCTTTTGGTAGGAGTGGTAGAGATAGATATATAAAATCAGACCATATGTAATGGGGACAAAAATAAAGAGTTTTGAAAAATTCTGAATAAAATATGTTGTGGACATCACAATGGCAGCTGAAGGGAGATTTATAGCAAAAAGAATTTTGTCGCGCGTATGAATTTGAACTTTGCCTCCCTGTTTGTCAGGGATAAAATCAAAGCCTTTACGCTTTTTACCAATAAAGACGGCTGTGAAAAAGGCGGCACTGGCTGAAATGCTTTGCAGTACAAACGTCATAATATTAATTGAGTAAGGTGAACTGGATGAGAACAAACCTGACTGCTCCATGATAAAGAAGCATAGTGTTTGGATAAAGGAATAGGCTTGATAGGTGATTCCAGTTATGATTGTGGCATAAAACAGATGTATTCTAAACAAAAGCCATAAAAAGCAGGTTAACAAGACAAACTGGAGCAGTACATCCAATTGGATGTAGTTATAGACATTCCTTAACACGAAAGAAAAGAAAGCCATAATCAAGCTGGAGAATATAATTTCTTTGGTGTAAATGTCAATTTTAAAAATTCTTAACGCCAGATAGAACATGGCACACGTTTCCAGTACCGAAAACACCATATACAGCACAAATTCCAGCATGCTTACACTCCCGAAGCTCAGGTTCATGCAACTTGTATTCTTGCGAATATTATACATAATATACTAAAATACAACAACAGCATTAGACACATTTCGGTAAGTTTTTCTTGAAAACAATAACGAGAGGGGTTTTCCTATGAACCAGCGTCCAGAACCAAGTGAATACAGCGAGTTTCCAGCCCGTTACATTGCCTTGGTGCCTCCTGAAGGGGAGCTTGCGGCTCTGCTTAAAGAACAGTCGGTTCAGGTGTATGAATTGCTGGGCGGACTCAGCGAGGAACAGGGAAGCTACCGCTATGCACCGGACAAATGGAGCATCAAGCAGCTGCTTGGCCATCTGACCGACAATGACCGCATTATGTCCTACCGTCTGCTCGCGATTGCCAGGGGCGAGACGGCTCCGCTTCCCGGCTATGAGGAAAAGCTGTACGCGGCGGCAGGAGAGTTCGACCGGTTCACCCTGCAGGAGCTGGTACAGCATTATAAGCTGGTGCGGCAGTCCACGCTCGCGCTGCTGGAGAGTCTGCCCGAAGCGGCCTGGACCCGAATGGGGACAGCCAGTGATTCACCTATTTCGGTCAGAGCGGTTGCCTGTGTCATTATCGGGCATGAGCTGCATCACCTGGGGGTCCTGAAGGAGCGTTACCTGAAGCAATAAAAGGAGGGAAGGCTGGTTGGCATACTCAAAGGCATACTGCATTTTTTCATTCCCAGAGAACGGACACTCGTATACACGACTTTTGATCAAGCGCAATATTTCAGAGCCAAAGGCAGCCTTGCTGCCGGAGGCATTCCTCACCGGTCACGGATCAACGGGGGAATGCAGGCTTTTGGCCAGCGTGCCCGTTATGGCGGAAAGGCAACCGTTCAGTATGATCTCTACGTGCGCAAGGAAGATGAACACCGTGCAGCGCAGGCAATCCGTTAGAATATTATGGGCCAAAAAAAGCATTCCGGCATGAGGACATGCGCAGGAATGCTTCTGGGAATATATCTTTTTTACAGCGGCGGATTCTTGTGGCATTTGCGGCATACCGGATAATAGGCTTCATTGCCGCCGATCTGGATTTGCTTGCCGCTGTAGACGGGCTTGCCGTTCTCCACGCGCAGCGCCATCGTGGCTTTGCGTTCGCAGAACCAGCAGATGGTCTTCATTTCTTCGATTTTGTCTGCATAGATCAGCATGTATTTGCTGCCTTCGAAGAGATTGTTCTGAAAATCATTTTTGAGTCCAAAGGCCATCACCGGTATATTCAGCTCGTCGACAATCCGCACCAGCTGCAGAATGCAGTCCTTGGTGAGAAACTGGCATTCGTCGATCAGCACACAGTGGGGCTTCGGCAAATTGCTGCTGACAATGCTGTATATATCCGTATTCTCGTCGATGGGGATGGCCTGCTTGCGCAGTCCGATGCGGGAGGAAATATACCCGACTTCGTCCCGGTCGTCAAGGGATGGAGTGAAAATGAGCACCGACTTGCCCTGCTCCTCGTAATTATGCGCAACCTTGAGTATCTCAATGGATTTGCCGCTGTTCATTGCTCCATACTTGAAAAACAACTGTGCCACGTCCATCTATCCTTTCGTCAATCAGCCTGATGAATCCAAATCTGAAAAATGCGACTGTATTAGCGTATCATATTCTCAGTAAAAGTAGCCAGTGAAAACATTTCGGGTAATGGATAAAGGGTGTTATAATTAACAAAGTTCTGTGTATCTGGACAAGAGAACGTTTACAGAAAGAAGGCTTACAGTTGACGGACAAATTGGAAGGCTACAAAGAGAAGATAGCGGCTCTGCAAGAGAATGGGGAGCTGCCTCGGGAAACATTGGGCTTGCTGACGGAGATGCTGGACGAGCTGGCTGAATTGAACCGCAGCAACAAGGCGCTGCGCCGGGTGATTTTGAAGGGGCAATCCTCATCCATGTCCACCCGTCTGCGCGATGCACTCTATGAATAGACAAACGGGGTGACGCTGATGAACATCATTTTTTCCTATCTCAGAAAATATAGGGTTGCTGCAATCGCCGCGCTTGTGATGATGCTGGTCGAGCTGGCGGTGGAGCTGTCCCAGCCTCTGCTGATTTCCAAAATAATCGATGACGGCATCAGGGAGCAGGATAACGGGATTGTCTGGCTGTGGGGCGGTGTGCTGGTTATAAGCGCGGGGCTGGCGTTTATTGCGGGCGTGCTCAGCTCCTTTTTTGCGTCCCATGCCAGCCAGGGATTTGCCTTTGATCTGCGGGACAAGCTCTATGAGAAGGTTCAGTCCTTCACCTATGCTGTGTTCAGCCGCATTCCCACCTCTTCCTTAATCACGCGCCTTACGGCGGATGTGTCACAGCTGCAGGATACGATCTTCATGGGGCTTCGTTTCATGACCCGGGTGCCGCTTGTAGTACTGGGCAGTGTGGTTATGGCTTTGGTCGTGGATGTGAAGCTGGGGATGCTGCTGGCGGTGACCCTTCCGGTGCTGATTGTGCTTCTGGTCTGGGTGATGAGGCGGGCGTCGGCATTGTTCCGCAGTGTGCAGATCAGGCTGGACGGTGTAAACAGCGTGATTCAGGAGAATCTTACCGGAATCCGGCTGATTCGCGTGTTTGTGCGCATGAACTATGAGATCCGCCGGTTTGCCGCTTTCAGCGGGGAGCTGATGAAGTCCACTGTAGCTGCCCTGCGGCTAACCGAGACGTCGGCACCGCTCATTATGCTGATTGTAAATGCGGGAATCATGATGGTGCTGTGGTTCGGACGTATCGAGATCTCCAGCGGGGACGCCACCTTGGGACAGACTGTTGCGGTCATCAACTACTCTTTGCGTACGATCGGAGCGTTGTCGGCGCTCTCTTGGATTATGGCCACCTTTTCCCGGGCCCGGGCTTCCTCACAGCGGATCGGGGAAGTGATGTCGGCAGATGAACTGGAAGCGAGGGACGCGGCGGCGGACACTGCCAGGGAGACTACGGCCATAAGGGGCAAGGTCGAATTCCGGCAGGTGGGCTTTCGTTACCCGGAGAGCGATATCGCTGTACTGGAGGGGATTTCCTTTGCGGTGCAGCCGGGGGAACGGGTGGCGATTATGGGGGCCACCGGCTCCGGCAAGTCCTCGCTGGTGGGGCTGATCCCCCGCCTGTATGAGCAGAACAGCGGCGAAATTCTGATCGACGGGACAGCAATCGCCGAGGCGGGGATTTCCAGGCTGCGCGGAGCCATTGGCTATGTGCCCCAGGAGGTCTTATTGTTTACCGGCTCGGTGCGCGAGAACATTGCCTGGGGGAATCCGGATGCTGCGCAGGAGGAGATTGAACAGGCGGCCTCCGCGGCGCAAATTCATGACACGGTAAAAGAACTGCCGCAGGGCTATGACACTATGCTCGGCCAGCGGGGAGTGAATCTCTCCGGCGGGCAAAAGCAGCGGCTGACGATAGCCCGGGCACTGGTAAGAAAGCCTGCGGTTCTGATTCTGGATGACAGCACCAGCGCGCTGGACGCTGTTACCGAGGGACAACTGCTGGCGGAGCTTAAAACCATGTCCTGCACTACTTTTCTCATTACGCAAAAAATCAGCTCTACCGTATCCGCCGATCTTATTCTGCTGCTGGACGAGGGCAGATTAATTGCACAGGGAACGCATGAAGACCTTATGAAGCATTCGGAGCTGTACCGGAAAATCAATGAATCTCAGGACAGGGAGGGGGTGCAGCATGTTCAAAGCATTATTTGAGCCTTTTCGCCATCCGAAGCTGAATGTCGGGCTTGGGGACGCGGCAAGCTTCGGTTCGCCGGGCGGACGGAGGCCGAAGGCCAAGGCCAAGAACTGGTCCGCCACACTCCTTCGGATCTGGAGCTATCTGGCGAAGCGCAAGGCCAAGCTGGCGCTTGTGCTGGTTATGGTGCTTCTCAGCTCCGGTCTTGCCCTGCTTGGACCCTATCTGATCAGCAGGGCGGTGGACCGCTATCTGGAAGGTGACGGGGGCAGAACCTGGGGAGTTTTCCTCATTACGCTTGCTCTGGTATATCTGCTGAATTCCCTGACCTCCTGGCTGCAGAACATCTGGATGATCGAGATTGCCCAGGAGACGGTATTCCGGATGAGGTCCGACCTGTTTGCGCACCTGCACCGGCTGCCGATTCCTTTCTTCAACCGCAGGCAGCAAGGTGAAATTATGAGCCGTCTGACCAATGATATTGAGAATATCAGCTCCACGCTGAACAGCTCGGCGATTCAGATTTTCTCCAGTGTGCTGACGCTGCTGGGCACGGTGGGCGTGATGCTCTGGCTCAGCCCGCTGCTCACGCTGCTGACCTTCATCGTGGTGCCGCTGATGATTCTCGGCATGCGCTGGATTACGCGGCGCACAGGCCCGCTGTTCAAGGAGCGCCAGCGAAATATGGGCGAGCTGAACGGCTTTATTGAGGAGACATTGTCCGGCCAGAGGATTATTAAGGCCTTTTCGCAGGAGGAACGGGTCATTGCGGGCTTCCGTGAGCGCAATACACGGATTATGCTGTCGGGGTACTGGGCCCAGGCGATTTCCGGCTTTATTCCGAAGCTGATGAACGGCCTGAACAATCTGAGCTTTGCTATTGTGGCGGGTGTCGGCGGCCTGCTGGCGATCCGCGGACTGGTCACAATAGGCGTGATTATCGCGTTCGTAGAATACACGCGCCAGTTCACGCGCCCGCTGAATGATCTGGCGAACCAGTGGAACACGCTGCTGTCGGCGATTGCCGGTGCGGAGCGGGTGTTCGAGGTGCTGGATGAGGAGGCTGAGGCGAAGGACGAAGGGGCAGCGGTATCGCTGGAGCGTGTGGAAGGAGCCGTGAAGTTCTCCGGTGTCTCCTTCTCGTATGATGACGGGGCGGACACGCTGCAGGATATCAGCTTCGAGGCGAAGCCCGGCGAGATGATCGCGCTGGTAGGACCAACAGGGGCGGGTAAAACCACGCTGATCGGCCTGCTGTCCCGCTTCTATGACCCGGACAGGGGCCGTATTACGCTGGATGGCCGGGACCTGACTACGGTCCGCCGTGAGAGCCTGCGGAGCCAGATGGCCTTTGTGCTGCAGGATTCCTTCCTGTTCAAGGGAACGATCCGCGACAATATCCGCTACGGCAGATTGGATGCCAGCGACGAAGAGGTTGAGGAGGCCGCCAAGCTGGCCAATGCCCACTCTTTTATTATGCGGATGAAGGGCGGCTATGAACGGATGCTGTCCGTGGACGGCAGCGGCATCAGCCAAGGCCAGAAGCAGCTGCTGGCTATAGCCCGTGCCATTCTTGCCAATCCGTCGATGCTGGTGCTGGATGAAGCGACGAGCAGCATCGACACGGTGACGGAGATCAAGATTCAGGAGGGGCTGCAGGCGCTGATGAAGGGCCGGACCAGCTTCGTAATCGCCCACCGTCTGGGCACGATCCGTGCGGCAGACCGCATTCTGGTGCTCCGGGGCGGACGGCTGGAGCAGCAGGGCTCGCATCAGGAGCTGCTGCAGGAGGGCGGCTTGTACAGTGAACTGGTACGGGGGGCTTCACCAGATTCCGCGGCAGGCTAGAACCCAAAAAGGCCAGCCCGGATTAGTCCGGAGCTGCCTTTTGCTGTGTGCGGGGGAAGAGGCTATCCCGAAATGGAACGGGAAGATAGCCTGTCAGCCGGCGGCATCCGTTGAAGGGGGCTGCTGTGCCTTCTGCTTCTCCCGGAACCGGGGGCCGACGTAGTTGCGCTTGCGGTCGCGGGTCAGAATCCAGCCGCCGAGGAAGCTCATGCCGGCTAGGAACAGCAGCAGCCCGCCGCCGAAATGAAGCCAGGCGAACACAGGGGTTGCGCTATCGTCGCCGTGCATGGAGATGTAGCTGAAAAGATCGTCTTTCATCATCAGGAAGCCCTTCATCGCGAGAAGACCGGGAATGACCAGGATCAGAATCGCTATAAAACGTGAAATCAATAGTTTCATAAGTGACAATCCCCCTTCGGCAGCCCTTTGAATTCACCCATATGATAACGCTTCAACGGGTAAAAGTCCATGCATACATGACGTTTGTAAGTTTTGTAATACACATAAAAGAGAGTACAATGTAATAGGTTAATTTAGAACTAAGGAGTTATGACTGGAGGATACATACATGACGATTTCATGTGACGTGGCTATACTTGGCGGAGGTACCGGAGGTTATGTGGCGGCGATCCGCGCTGCTCAGCTCGGGAAATCCGTCGTTGTCATCGAAATGGACAAACTGGGCGGAACCTGCCTGCACCGCGGCTGCATTCCAAGCAAGTCGCTGCTGCGCAGTGCCGAGGTGTACGCTGAAATACAAGAGAGCGAGAGTTACGGCATCGAGACTTCAGGGGTGCAGCTGGTGTTCCCGAAGGTGCAGCGCCGCAAGGAAGCCGTGGTGGAGCAGCTGCACCAGGGCGTGCAGTTTCTGATGCGTAAAAATAAAATCCGGGTGGTGAAGGGGAAGGGGCGCATTATTGGCCCTTCGATCTTCTCCCCGCGCAGCGGGGCAGTGGCCGTAGAGCTTGAGAATGGCGAGATGGAGACGGTGGTCTCCGGCAATCTCATAGTGGCTACAGGCTCGCGTCCGCGTGTGCTGCCCGGCCTGAAGCCGGATGGCACAGCCATTCTGAGCAGCGAGGAAGCATTGAAGCTGGAAGAGCTGCCCGCTTCGATAATTATTGCGGGCGGCGGGGTAATCGGCGTGGAGTGGGCTTCGATGCTGGCGGACTTCGGCGTACAGGTCACCGTGGTTGAAGCTGCGGGCCAGCTGCTGCCGCTTGAAGATGAGGAGATTGCCCGCGAATTGCTGCGCCTGCTGAAGAAGCGGGGCGTCAAGGTGCTGACGGGCACCACCGTAGATGCCGGGACCTGTGTAATCACAGAGTCGGGGATTACGATGGAAGCCCGCAAGGGCGGGCAAAGCCAGAGCCTGTCTGCGGAGAAGCTGCTGGTATCCGTAGGCAGAGCAGCCAATATTGAAAACATCGGGCTGGAGAATACCGATATCCGCTTTGATAAGGGAGTTATCGAAGTCAATGGCAGCATGCAGACGAATGAGCCGCATATCTATGCAATCGGCGATTGTATCGGCGGGCTGCAGCTGGCCCATGCCGCGAGCCATGAAGGCATCCGGGCAGTGAACCATTTGGCGGGAGAGATCCTTCATCCGTATCATCCGCACCTGGTGCCGCGCTGTGTGTACACACGGCCCGAAGTGGCGAGCGTCGGTTACACGGAGAAAGAGGCCCAGCGCCTCGGTCATGATACTGTGACCGGCAAATTCCCCTTCTCCGCCATCGGCAAAGCGATTGTCTACGGAATGAAGGACGGCTTCGTCAAGGTGGTTGCCGACCGCAGCAGCGGGGATATTCTGGGCGTGCAGATGATCGGGCCGCATGTTACCGACCTGATCGGTGAAGCGGCGCTTGCCCAGGTGCTGGATGCCACTCCTTGGGAGATCGGCGAGGCCATCCATGCCCATCCGACGCTCTCCGAGATCATTGGCGAAGCCATGCTGGCGGTGGATGGAAGAGCAATAGGTTTCTAGCATACGATGAAGGCCCCCATGAGAATGCCGGACGGAGCTTAAGGCGCTATATGCGCCAAAACTGCTCCATACCGGCTTTTCGCGGCTTTTCTTTTTGCCGGGAAAGGGATTATAATGGACTGGAGCAGGCTTTAGTACCTGGTTTTAAGATCAGGGCATAAAGCTGGCCGAAGTGCATGCTGACAAAATTTTTAGGAGGTACCTCATATGGAATCCCAAGGTACTGCAGGAACTGTTAACAGACACAAGCCGCTTGGACTCAGCGACGGCCAGGTCATCGATATGTACAGATATATGCAGCTGGGGCGGAAGTACGACGAGCGCAGCCTGCTGCTGCAGCGTGCCGGTAAGATTAATTTCCATGTCTCCGGCATCGGCCAGGAGGCGGCGCAGGCGGCGGCGGCTTTTGCGCTTGACCGGGAGAACGACTATTTTCTGCCCTATTACCGCGACTACGCCTTTGTGCTGTCCGTGGGGATGACCACGCGGGAGCTGATGCTGTCCGTGTTCGCCAAGGCGGAGGACCCTAACAGCGGCGGCCGGCAAATGCCGGGCCACTTTGGCAGCAAACGTCTGCGGATTGTTACCGGCTCCAGTCCGGTGACCACACAGGTGCCGCATGCTGTCGGTTTTGCCCTCGCTGCCAAAATGCAAAAGAAGAAATTCGTTTCCTTTGTGACGTTCGGGGAAGGCTCCAGCAACCAGGGGGATTTCCATGAAGCCTGCAATTTTGCCGGGGTCAACAAGCTGCCGGTCATTATATTTTGCCAGAACAACCAGTATGCGATCTCCATTCCGGCCCACAAGCAGCTTGGCGGCAAGGTCAGTGACCGTGCGCAGGGCTATGGCTTCCCGGGGATCCGCGTGGACGGCAATGATCCGCTGGAGGTGTACCGGGTGGTGAAGGAAGCACGGGAGCGTGCGCTTGCGGGTGAAGGACCGACACTGATCGAGGCGATGATGTACCGCCTGTCTCCGCACTCCACCTCGGACAATGATCTGGCTTACCGGACGAAGGAAGAAGTGGACGCCAACTGGAAAAAAGACGGCATCGCCTCCTTCCGGGGCTATCTGGTTGATCTTGGACTGTGGAGCGACGAGCAGGAACGCGATCTGGCTGCAGAATATAATCTGGAGCTCAAGGCTGCCATTGAATACGCTGAAAATGCGCCGTTTCCGAAACCGGAAGATACGCTGCTGCATGTCTACAACGAGTCTGACCTCAAGGGAGGAGCCTAACCCATGGCGATTATGGAATATATCGATGCCATCCGGCTGGCAATGAAGGAAGAAATGGAGCGCGATGAATCGGTGTTCGTGCTCGGCGAGGACGTTGGCGTCAAAGGCGGCGTGTTCACGACCACCAAAGGGCTGCAGGAGCAGTTCGGGGCAGAACGCGTGATGGATACGCCTCTGGCGGAGTCCGCGATTGCCGGGGTGGCTATCGGCGCAGCGATGTATGGCATGAAGCCGATTGCCGAAATGCAGTATTCCGATTTCATGCTTCCCGCGACGAACCAGATCATCAGCGAAGCGGCCAAAATCCGCTACCGTTCCAATAATGACTGGAACTGTCCGGTCGTTATCCGCGCGCCAATCGGCGGGGGGATCTTCGGCGGGCTGTATCATTCGCAGTGTCCGGAATCGATTTTCTTCGGGACACCGGGGCTGAAAATCGTGGCCCCTTACTCGGCATATGATGCCAAGGGGCTGCTGAAAGCAGCGGTGCGCGATCCTGATCCGGTTCTCTTCTTCGAGAACAAGAAATGCTACAAGCTGATCAAGGAAGAGGTGCCGGAAGACGATTATACCGTTCCGATCGGTGAAGCGAATCTGCTGCGCGAGGGCAGTGATATTACGGTGATCGGGTACAGCCTGCCGCTGCATTTTGCGATGCAGGCAGCGGAGGAGCTGGAGCGCGAGGAAGGCATTACCGCGCATATCCTCGACCTGCGCACCCTCCAGCCGCTGGACCGCGAGGCGATTACCGCCGCCGCCCGGAAGACCGGCAAGGTGCTGATTGTCCACGAGGACAACAAGACCGGAGGCATCGGCGGAGAAGTGGCGGCCATTATTGCGGAGCACTGCCTGTTCGAGCTGGACGCGCCAATCTTCCGTCTGTGCGGGCCGGATGTGCCGGCAATGCCGATCAGCCCGCCCATGGAGAAATTCTTCATGCTCAGCAAAGATAAAGTAAAGGCGGAAATGCTGCGGCTGGCGCAGTATTGATCTTTTCATTTTGGGATAGCTGTATAGATTGAAGCTGAGAAGTTAAATATTCAGGGAAATGCAATGAGGTAAACGGGGAACGGAGGCGGAGTGGAAAAAGGGTAACTAATCCGCCGGAATTGGGGCTGCAAAAGGACTTTAGCGGGATTCTGTAAACTTAATTTCAGCCGAATTCCCACTTCAGGCTGGTTTCATCAGAAATAGCGCCACTTTTTCCCACTAAGAGTTCCCCATGAGCCCAATGAGTTCGATTAGTGCACCTTTTTCCCGCTACGAAGTAATAACTGTAAGCATTGCTTACAAAACTTAAGTAGATGCTTCCGAAGTAAGTTTTGTACGAAGTAATAACTGTAAGCATTGCTTACAAAACTTTTAAGGAGTGACATTATGTCTGACAACACTAAGCTGACCGACGTTATTATGCCGCAGCTGGCCGAATCGCTGGTGTCGGCGACAATCGGCAAATGGCTGAAGCAGCCCGGCGATTCCATCGAGCAGTACGAACCGCTCTGTGATCTCATTACAGATAAAGTAAATGCGGAGCTGCCTGCCACTGTGGACGGCACTCTGGTGGAGCTGCTGGCGGAAGAAGGCCAGACGGTCAACGTCGGCGAGGTCATCGCCCGCATTGCCGTAGCCGGCTCTGCCGCGCCAAGCGCACCGGCAGCTGCGGAGGCGGGTGCGCCTTCGGCAAGCGCCGCGGCGCAGGCTCCTGCCGCATCCCGCCCGGCAGCGGGCAGACCGGCTGCCGCTGCCTTTGACGCATCCGCACCGATGCGCTCCCGCTACTCCCCTGCGGTGCAGACCCTTGCCGCCGAGCATGGCATTGATCTTACGGCTGTGCCGGGAACCGGCCTTGGCGGCCGCATCACCCGCAAGGACGTGCTGGCGTTCCTGGAGAATGGCGGCGCATCTGCCGCAGGCATCTCCGTTGGAACAGCCTCCTCTGCAAGGCAGCCTGCACTCCAGGCGATTCAGGAAGAAGTGCAGGAAGCCTTGGAGCCGGTCCGTCATTCC
Organism: Paenibacillus sp. S150; assembly: GCF_019352175.1. GTDB lineage: Bacteria > Bacillota > Bacilli > Paenibacillales > Paenibacillaceae > Paenibacillus_AQ. The sequence goes on along the minus strand of NZ_JACBYI010000008.1, from coordinate 39,864 downwards.
GGCCTGCATCTGAGCGAGACTCCGCGTATTCCTACCATTGAAGTGGAAGGCGGGCGCGGCAGCAGCTCGGAATATCTGATCGATGTCACTCCAATCCGCAATACGATTGCTACCCGGATGCGCCAGAGTGTCTCCGAGATTCCCCATGCCTGGACCATGATTGAAGTCGATGTGACCAATCTGGTTGTGCTGCGCAACAAGCTGAAGGACGAATTCAAGCGCAAGGAAGGCATCAACCTGACTTATCTGGCTTTTCTGATGAAGGCTGTCGTCAGCGCCATTAAGGATTATCCGATCATGAACTCCGTCTGGGCTGTGGACAAAATCATCGTCAAGCGCGACATCAACATCTCGCTGGCCGTGGGCACCGAGGATTCTGTCATGACGCCGGTGATCAAAAAGGCCGACCAGAAAAATGTCGCCGGGCTTGCCCGCGAGATTGACGAGCTGGCGCTGAAGACGCGTGAAGGCAAGCTGCGCCTGGAGGATATGCAGGGCGGCACCTTTACGGTCAATAACACCGGCTCCTTCGGCTCGATCCTGTCCTATCCGATTATCAACTACCCGCAGGCCGCGATTCTGACCTTTGAATCCATTGTCAAAAAGCCTGTAGTCATCAACGACATGATCGCGGTGCGCTCCATGGCCAACATCTGCCTGTCGCTGGACCACCGCATTCTGGATGGCGTTATCTGCGGACGATTCCTGCAGCGTGTCAAGGATAATGTCGAAGGCTACACCCCGGACACCAAGCTGTATTAATGAACGGTACAACCCTGTAACAGGAGACTGTAATGCAAAGGGGACCTGCAAGCATGAGCAGCAAGGATTTAAGCCTATTGGAAGTTTCATATCTGCCCCTGATGGAGTACGGCGCGGCCTGGAAGCTGCAAAGGGAGGCCGTGGCGGCTATCGATGCCGGAACGGGAAATGAGCAGCTGATTCTTTTGCAGCATCCGCCGACCTATACCATCGGTTCACAGCATCATCCCGAACATCTTCTCCTCAGTGCTGAACAGCTTAAGGAGCAAGGCATTGCGCTGTTTGAAATTGACCGCGGGGGAGATATTACATATCATGGACCCGGCCAGCTTGTCGGCTATCCGCTGCTGAAGCTGGGGGAGGACGGCAGGGTGGATTTGCACGGCTATCTGCGCCGCCTGGAGTCGGTCATTATTGATTTTTTGGCTGCTTATGGCATTGAGGGCGGGCGCAAGCCGGAATACACCGGGGTCTGGGTCGGCGATGAGAAAATCTGTGCCATTGGCGTGAAGTTCAACAAGAGCAAATTCCGTAGAGGCTTCATCACCAGCCACGGCTTCGCGTTCAACATCACGGCAGGGATCGGACAGCAGGGGTTTCAGGGGATTATTCCTTGCGGGATTGCCGAATACGGGGTCACCTCGCTGGAGGAATGCGCCGGGCGTCCGTTTGAGCCCGGGACAGTGGCAAGAGAGCTGGTTCCTTATTTTCTGAAGCATTTTCCTTATGAAGTGCCTGCTGCAGAATAAGGGGACGCGGTGCAGACCGGTTAAGCCGGCGCATGCACAAATGCGCGCAAGTCAAATAGCGCCCGGAGAATCCGGACGCTATTATTAACGGGCCAGGGCGGTGATTAACCGGCCAGGAAAGGCTCAACGACGAGCAGCACGGTAGACGCGATCATGGCGATCAGCATTACGTAGATGACAATGCGGAACCATTTTTGACGTTGCATGAGTGACTCCTTTGGAATTAGTTTAAGTTAAAAGCATACAGCTTGTTCACACAATACTACTATTGTAACGTATCCGTGAAAGAGAGGGAAGTCCGATGATCTCACAAGACCGCTTGATTCAGGAATTCATGGAGCTTGTCCGTGTAGATAGCGAAACAGGAAACGAACGGCAGATTGCCGATGTGCTCACAGCAAAATTCAGCGCCTTGGGCCTAACCGCAATTGAAGATGATTCCCGGGAACGCACCGGTCATGGAGCGGGCAATCTGTTCGTCACCTGGCCTGCCGAGGAAGGTACAGCCGCACCCAAGCTGCTGTTCACCTGCCATATGGACACCGTTGTTCCCGGAAAAAGCATTCAGCCTTCCCTTGGCGAGGACGGCTGGATTACCAGTGACGGCAGCACGATTCTCGGTTCGGATGACAAGGCTGGACTCGCTGCATTGTTCGAGGCGATCCGCGTAATTCAGGAGCAGAAGCTGGCACACGGGCAGATCCAATTTGTCATTACCGCCGGCGAAGAGTCGGGGCTGCTGGGTGCCAGGAGCATGGACCCGGGTTATTTGGATGCCGAGTTCGGCTTTGCCCTGGATTCCAACGGTGAGGTGGGAGCCATTGCCGTGGCTGCGCCGACCCAGGCGAAGGTGACGATGCAGATTTTTGGCAAATCCGCCCATGCCGGGGTGAATCCCGAGGATGGAATCAGCGCCATTCAAGTGGCCGGCAAAGCCATTTCGGCGATGAAGCTTGGACGCATCGACAATGAAACGACAGCCAACATCGGCAAATTTGCCGGCGGCGGGCCGACGAATGTCGTGTGTGACCACGTGCAGCTGGATGCGGAAGCGCGCAGCATCGTGCAGGAGAAGGTCGAGCGCCAGATTGCTTCCATGCGTGAAGCGCTGGAGACAACGGCCCGGGAATATGGTGCGGAAAGTGAATTCCGCAGTGAAATTATCTATCCGGCGTTCAGCTTTAATGAGCATGATCCCGTGGTGCAGCTGGCGAAACGCGCGATTGTCTCTTTGGGCCTGACACCCCGGTTATTTCCGTCCGGCGGCGGCAGTGATGCCAACGTGTTCAACGGTCTGAAGGTGCCAACGGTTAATCTGGCGGTCGGCTATGAGAATATCCACACTGCCAAAGAGCGGATCAGGGCCCAAGATATCGTCAAGGTAGCCGAACTGGTTGTTGCTATTGTCCAAGAAAGTGTAAAAGGCTAATCCCGGCAGCTGCCGCTTCAGACTGCGGTTGCGGGATACATGAAGGAGCTGTCTCCGGGTTGATCCGGGAACAGCTCCTTATGTTTAAATGCGCAGATCCGGTGCCGGAAAGAGCTGCCAAGCGAAATATTATCCGGCTTTGGAGGCGTTGTTCCGCGCTTCGGAGTGCAGCAGCAGGATGTAGGCCAGAGGCATATCACGTCCATATTGCTTAATCCACCCGGCCATTACGGCCCTGATTTGCTCCGGTTTGCCTACCATTGTGACGGCGGACGGGCTTGTACGGACAAGGATATCATTCATGCCTGCATTCCTTCTTTCCTCTTAAGTTTGCTATAATACACCCTATGCAGATCACACCCAAAGGAGACCATAATCTATGAAAAAAGATGAAATTAAACGCAACCCCGCATTGGATGAGGAAACGTTGTCGACACAGCCGGTTTTTGACGGGAAAATCATTTCCCTGCAGGTGGATACGGTCAAGCTGCCTGACGGCAATACCGCAACACGCGAAGTCGTGAAGCATCCGGGGGCAGTGGCTGTACTGGCATTGAATCAGGGCAAGATGCTGGTTGTTGAACAGTACCGCCAGCCGATGCACCGCACCGAGGTGGAGATTCCCGCAGGCAAGCTGGATAAAGGCGAAGATCCATTGGCGGCGGCCGGGCGCGAGCTGCAGGAAGAAACGGGTTTTCATAGCGGTGAGCTGAAGCTGCTGAAGTCCTTTTATACCTCTCCCGGCTTTGCGGATGAAATTATTCACTTGTATGTAACGGACAATGCGGAAGCGGGGGATATGGCGCTGGACGAGGATGAATTTCTGGAGGTATCCGAGCTGACTCTGGAGGAAGCCTACCAATACATTGCGGACGGGCGAATTGCCGATGCCAAAACGATGATGGCGGTCTATGCCTGGCATTTATATACGCTTACAGGAGAATGGCATTAGTGTCTAAGCTTCAGAGCTTTTACTGCGACCTTCATGTGCATATCGGGCGGACTTCGGGAGGGCAAGCCGTCAAAATCAGCGGCAGCCAAGGTCTCACCTTTGCCGGAATCGCCCGTGAAGCGGCGGAGCGCAAGGGGATGCAGCTGATCGGCATTATCGACAGCCACGCGCCGGGAGTGCTGGCGGATATCCGCGCACTGCTTGCCTCCGGCGAGATGAGCGAAGCGGATGGAGGCGGAATTGCCTACCGGGGGACAACAATTGTGCTGGGGACAGAGATCGAAATCCGCGAGCCCGGGCGAAAAGAGTGCCATGTCCTGGCCTTCATGCCGGACCTTGCGGCGATGGAGGATTTCAGCCGCTGGATGGGGCGGCATATGCGCAATGTCAATCTGAGCTCCCAGCGGTTGTATACCCCGGCCCGGGAGCTGCAGGATGAAATCTGCGGACGGGGCGGGATTCTGATTCCGGCGCATATTTTTACGCCCCATAAGGGATTGTACGGCTGTGCGGCGAAGCGGATGGACGAGCTGTTTGATCTGAACAGGATTGCTGCGGTTGAGCTTGGGCTGAGTGCCGATTCCGGAATGGCCGGGTATATATCCGAGCTTGACCCGTTCACCTTCCTGACCAATTCCGACGCCCATTCACTGGGGAAAATCGGCCGCGAGTATAATGTCATCGAAATGGAAAAGCCTTCATTCCATGAGCTGCGGCTGGCACTGGAGCGGCGGGAGGGACGGCGGGTCAGCGGCAACTTCGGGCTGAATCCCCGGCTGGGCAAATACCACCGCACCTACTGCTCGGGCTGCGGCAGCATTGCCGACGAGGTCTATGCGACCTCGGAGCGTTGTCCGTATTGCGGCAGCCAGAAGCTGGTGCAGGGAGTATTTGACCGGATTTTGGCGATCGCAGACCGCCGGCAGCCGCAGATTCCGCCGCATCGGCCGCCGTACCAGTACCAGGTGCCGCTGGAGTTTATTCCGGGGCTTGGCAAGCGCAAGCTGGAAACGCTGCTGCAGGCCTTTGGCACGGAGATGAAGATTCTGCATGCTGCCGGTGAAGCGGAGCTGGCCGAAGCCGCCGGGACCGAGCTGGCAGCGCAGATTGTGAAGGCCCGCTCGGGCACGCTGGAGCTGTCGTCCGGCGGCGGAGGGACCTACGGCAAGGTAATAAGAGGGTAGCAGGCAAGGCTGTCTCATGCGCGGTTTTCAACCGCGGTGGGGAGCCTTTTTTTCAAATTGTAAGACACCCATGCCGCTGCGCGGCACCACTGAGGAATGAAATATCGCTGCGGCCGCGTGATTACAGGGCAGACTTTATAGGTTTCACGCTATCCATTATCCTTCTATTTCTCGCTGAAACACCCCGTCCTTTACAAGGACGGCGAAGCCGTTTCCACTTGAAAGATAAGAATGTATATGTTTTGGGGTCCCCGCAAAGTACCTGAGTCATCATCGAAGCCAAGGCCCCGCTTTGTGAGGTTATTTTGCGCAGGATAGACGCAGGCTTTTGGGTAGGCATATTCCTCTGTAAGGGAGAGAAACGGATGGATTAGGTATCCATTTTCCCACTGACGCTTGCGGAAAAGGGGATGTAGGAAGAATTAAGGTCACTTATTGGTTGCGTAAAAATTGCCTTTGAATTCGCTGGGGGGAGGCTAGCTCTATCTCCAAGTAATCAAGCTTTTTCGCCTGCCGGACTTGCCCGGCGGCATTTCATTAAGTCAAGGCCCGTGTTTCTGGCCGCTATGTTCAGACAAGCTGTTCCCGGAGATAAGGACAAGGCATAGAGCGGAATGTTTTCTCATATGGTGTAACATATGACCTGAAAGGAGAACGTCCCGATGCGCAGTTTACGTCTGATGATGAAGGAACAGACGCCTCTTTATATTTTTGTCGCGGTATTGTTTTTGGTAGGGGTCGTTTTCGGGGCTTTAATTGTGAGTGCGCTGACGCTGGATCAGCAGCAGGAGCTTGGCGATTACCTGGGGAATTTTTTCGTCATTGTCGACCAGCAGGGCCTGCCGGCTGCACCGGATTCCTACTGGGACATTGCCGCACTGAATCTGAAATGGCTTGGGCTGGTCTGGATTCTGGGGTTGTCCGTGATCGGATTGCCGGGCATTCTGATCTTGGATTTTCTTAAAGGCGTGCTCATCGGCTTTTCTGTCGGCACTCTGGTCAGCGAGTATTCCTGGCATGGCATGTTGTTCGCGCTGGTCTCTGTTGCGCCGCATAATCTTGTGCTGATTCCAGTGCTGCTGGTAGGCAGCGCGGCAGCGATTGCTTTTTCCCTGCTGATGATCCGCAGCCGGGTGCTTGGCCAGCGGCGTTCGCCAATAACCCGTCCTTTCGTCATGTATACGCTGCTATCCTTCGGACTGGCTGTGCTTGTGCTGGGGGTTTCCGGCTTCGAGGCCTGGGTTACGCCGTCTATGATGCGCTGGGTTACACCGATGTTAGTGAATAATGTCTGAAAAGACTGGTGTTTGCAAATTGGAAGAGTGATACGATAATGAAAAATCACGTTAAAGTCACATTTTCGGCGGATTCTTTGGATTTATGCGTTATCGAAGAGTATGTTTACTTTTTTCGAGGCGCCGCTGGTCATGGCTGCTGTAACGCGCGTATAAATTTTCAACGTGGTTATCGAATCGTCGTGTCTACCCGCTGCATGATAACCGCAAGGTCCACTTTGGCCTAAGCGAGCTTACTGATGCGTGTGTCGCAATATATAGGGTGCAGCATGTTTGGTCATTGTCGTCCGTTTCATTAATCGATCCGTTCGATTTAGTAATATCTTTGGGTTTAAGAGTTTGCCATTTGGGCGTGAAAACATATATTTTTCATCAAAGAAATCTTCGTTCACTTTCTGCGCTTTTGGCATTCTTCTTAGTCTGCTTTATATGCCTTAAGATTCACAATAATTTGCCGAGCTGTATGCAAACAAATTTATACAAAATTCCGAAGAAAGATACGGACTTTCTGGTAGCATCCCTGGCATAATCCAAGGTATCGGTTTGGTATTGGGAAGATCCGGCCCCAATTGAGAACCTGATGGACTTTCTCAGATAATTATGTAAGGCTAAACAAGAAGAAGTTTCAACAAGAAGTTTTAGCACTAAATCCTGATGCATTAGAAGCAGCTTTATCTTCAGAAATACGACTTAGATTTGATGGTGTATCTGATCTGCAAAATATGGTAAGTCTATTTAAGGAAGCAGATAGCCCAGTTCAAACTTTTTCAATGGAGTATCCAGATGGGAGTCGTATTAGCTCGACCGTCGAAAATATAGTAGAAAAGGATAGTTCTAAAATAGTTAGCGTTTTTTCTCCTGAAGAAATAGCAAGAATAAATAGCGGTACAAATGATACTTCTGAAGCTCCTGATATCACAACTCTTGCCATGACCCCATACATTACAGGACCTTGGAATAGTGTAAGTCTCATTAATACTGAGCCTAGTATTCTCTATAACAACGGATGGCCAAGTGGACAGGTAAGACAAATAACTTCAAAGACTGAATGGTCCTTTTCATCGGGAGCTAGCTATTCAAAGCTTAATGATGTTTTTCAATGGCAATGGTATGGTGTGGTTACTGGTAGCGGAGAGTCATCAGTATATAACTTCAGTGTAGCTCCTCTTTCCGATAGTGGTGCTGGTGCATCTTATGGCGTTGTCACTATAGCTAGTGAATCTCCGAACCACCCCAGAAAGTCTGGAACTGGAACTAATGGAAAAGTACAGGGCTATATGGATGTTCAATATCAAGTAAGCGGTTCGTTCAGTGCGACTTGGGGGATACTATCCATTTATGTTAATGCAGGTGCGCAGTGGCATCAATATGCAATAACGGAAGTTGATGGTTGGTCATACGTTGATCATTACGCCGGTACTTACAAATAAGCTTAAGTTAGGGGGAGGTATCCTCCTCCTCTCTTTACAGGAGAACATATGAACAGACTGAAGATATACCTGTTATTAATTCTAACTATGATAAGCCTGACTAGCTGTAGTGAGAAAAAAAGCTTACCCGAGCAAAACGCCTTTGAGGTGTCTGATAGTTCAAACATAAAATATGAAGCCTTGCTCAAATCGTTTTTAACTGGAAAATACAGTTCGATTGACAGATTTGTTATTTTGGATCTTAAAAATTACCTGGAGAATCATATTTTCGTTCAATTCTCTTTCATGCATAATAACCAAAAATATGAAGGGATTAGTTATATTTACAAATATCAAAATGAATCTCAAGTTATCCTAGAAGAAGATAGCATCCTTGATATACAAAGTGAAATTACCAAACTAATGGTAGTTGGAGAATTAAAAAATTCAGATTACAAATTCAAAACTATATCAGGTATTGTAAATAATAAATCTATAGACACGTTGTTAATTAAATATAGCGACAAAAACAATGTATTCATAAAGCTAAATGCAACAAAAAGAAGTTATTTAGATGTTCGAACATTACCACTTAATTCTCAAGTTAGTATTGAAAATATCATAGGATTAGATGAAAACAACAATATAATAGATAAGATGCAATAATAGTTTAGGAAGAATGTTAATTACTGTATCAATAAAAGGCTTTGCTAGTTGAGAGGTGGAACTGTGGCCGGAAGTTCAAACATTCTCTGGAGTTACGGCGAAGCCCAAAATACAAACATTAGAAGTTCCATCTATATAAATCCAAGATATCAAGAAATGTAGGATTGAATGTAGTAGCCATAGCAGCCCGGTACTTTTATGTCATTCTAAAAAAGAAAGGGCTTTCCGAAGTATTGGCTTGTTCGCATAGTGCACTTGACCGCTCGGGCCTAAAAGCGTTTGACTTCTCAAAGCGACTCCCCCTATAATGGAAGAAGTGATTTGAAGCCCGGTGCGGTAATTTTCCAAGGGGGAGGCAGACAATGGAAGCCCGGATAGATAAGATTAAGCAACAGCTACAATCCCAAGGATATAAGCTCACACCCCAACGGGAAGCGACTTTAAGAGTGCTGCTGGAGAATGAGGAAGATCATTTAAGCGCAGAGGACGTCTTCATGCTGGTGAAGGAGAAGGCTCCGGAGATCGGTCTTGCTACCGTTTATCGTACCCTGGAGCTGCTCAGTGAGCTGCATGTGGTGGAGAAGATCAATTTCGGAGATGGCGTAGCCCGCTACGATCTGCGTACGGATACGGCCAAGCATCACCATCATCATCTGATTTGTGTGCAATGCGGCACGATGGATGAAATCCGCGAGGATTGGCTTGGGCCGCTGGAAGAACGGCTGGAGAAGGAATTTAACTTTACGGTTCTTGATCATAGACTTGATTTTCACGGGATCTGCTACCGCTGCAAGGATAAGAACAACAACAACACAGACGGCAGAAATCCTTCCGAATAAGCTTATAGATAAGAATTTACCGCATAAGCTCTCCCCGGTGCGAATTACCGGAGGGGGCTTTTTAAATGATTTGCAGAGGCTTTGTACATAACATGAGTTCCCGGCGCATACAGTGTAGGACGAGTCAGCGGAGCTGGGCTGACGGCTGCTTTTTTTCCAAAAGGTTGTTGTACGAGTACGAAGCAGCCGGAGGCCGCTTGCCTGTCCAGATTAGTCAGGAGGGGTCCTATGATTATTTCTGTGCCCAAAACGGTGCGCCGGTTGTATTTCATGACACTGCTTGTCGCACTCAGCTGCCTTGCCTATTATGGGATGAGCTGGATCAGCGGCTGGATCAGTCCTTTTGAGAAGGTTGAAATTCCCGAGGGAACTGCCATCAAGGCCTTTCAAGAGCTGCCGCACAGCGTGGATGGTCTGAATACAGGAGAGAGGCTGCGGTTCTATTACTGGTACGGAGAGTGAAAACTGCCCGGAAGCAGGAAAAAGCTGAGAGTCTGTCGAAACTTGTTTAGGGTGGGACCGGACATGGCCTGCCCTCATGAGGCTGCCGACGGACCCTATGCTGGAATGCTGCAGAATCGTGAAAAGCAGCCTGAGTAAGACAGGAGCGTGGATTGATGAAGTCACATTTGCAGCCGTTTATGCAGTACTTGTCCGAAAATAGAGGCTTGTCGACAAGCACACTGGAATCCTACGGACGGGACATTTCGCAGTTTATAGATTTTGCCGAAGAGCGGGGCCTGGCCCTGCCGGAAGAAATCCGGAGATCGCACATTATGCTGTATCTCGCGGCACAACGGGGAGCAGGGCGGGCAGCCGCAACGGTGAACCGGAATACGGTGTCCCTCCGGGCTTTTTTTCATTATTTGCTGAAGGAGCGGCTGATCGGGCAGGACCCGACGCTGGATATGGACAAAATCAAGCCAAGCAGCAAGCCTCCCATGGTGCTGAGTGTCGGGGAGATGGAGCGGCTTCTCGGTGCCCCCGATGGGGGCCGTTCCCAGGGCAAGCGCGACAAAGCGATGCTGGAGCTGCTCTACGCCACGGGCATCCGCGTGTCCGAGCTGATCTCGCTGAATGTGGAGGATGTGAATACGGAAATGAAGTATGTCCGCTGCACCGGGGCTTCCGGCAAGGAGCGGATCGTTCCGATCGGCGCCATCGCCGCCGAAAGCGTGGCCCAATATACCGCTGGAATGCGGGACAAGCTGCTGCGCGGCAATCCGGACGAGCCGGCCCTGTTCCTGAACAGTCTGGGGGGAAGGCTGACCCGGCAGGGCTTCTGGAAAATCATAAAAAAATACGCACGTGAAGCCCATATTGAGCAGGACATTACGCCTCATACCTTGAGGCATTCCTTCGCCGCGCATCTGCTGGAGGGCGGAGCCGATCTTCGCTCCGTGCAGCAGATGCTTGGACACGCCGACATTTCCACAACACAGGTGTACAGCGGAATTGCCCGCAAAAATATGAGGGAAGTCTATGAAAGCCATCATCCGCGGGCGCATTAGCTTCCGGCCCGGGAAACAGAACACAGCTGAAGTGCGGCTGGCCGAGGGCTGAAAGATGCTTTTTGTGAGTAAGATCGTTATGATGGAAATATACTGAAACCAAAGGCTCCACTTTGTGGGGCTCTTTTGAAATATAAGGATGGATAGGTTTCACGACATAAATCATCCTTCATACTACCCGAAGGAGTGACGACGCAATGTCCTCATTTAAACGAATCGGATTTATTGTACTGGACAGTGTAGGCATCGGCGAAGCCCCGGATGCCGAAGGCTTTGGAGATAAAGGGTCCCATACGCTGGGGCATATTCTGGAGCGTGTTCCGGGACTTAAGCTTCCCAATCTGCAGCAGCTCGGACTTGCGAATATCGCACCGCTGCCGCCGCTCGAGCCTGTGGCTGCCCCAACCGGATATTACGGCAAAATGCAGGAGGTTTCGGCAGGCAAGGATACGATGACCGGCCACTGGGAGCTGATGGGACTGAAGATTGAGATCCCCTTCAATACGTACCCGGAAGGATTTCCGGCCGGGCTGATCGGGAAATTCGAAGCCGCTACCGGCCGCAAGGTGATCGGCAACAAACCGGCCTCCGGCACGGAGATTCTGGTGGAGTACGGCGAGGAGCAGATGAAAACCGGCGCCTGGATTGTCTATACTTCCGCAGACAGTGTATTCCAGCTTGCCGCCCATGAGGATATTATTCCTCTGGAAGAGCTGTACAGCGCCTGTAAAATCGCCCGCGAGCTGACGATGGCTCCCGAATTTTCGGTAGGACGCGTGATTGCCCGCCCTTATGTGGGCGAACCGGGGAATTTCGTGCGCACGCCGAACCGGCATGATTACGCAGTGAAGCCGCCGGAGCCTACGGTCATGAACGCGCTGGAGGATATCGGCAGGGATGTAATCGCTGTCGGCAAGATTAACGATATTTTTACGGGTGAAGGCGTTACGGCGTCCTATCCAACCAAAAGCAATGAGCATGGCATTGAAATTACGATTGCGGAGCTACGCAAGCCGTTCGACGGCTTCCTGTTCACCAATCTGGTAGACTTCGACTCCCTCTACGGTCACCGCCGTGATCCGGAGGGCTATGGACGCGCGCTGGAGGTGTTTGATCAGGCGCTGCCTGAGCTGCTCTCGGCCTTAACGGAAGATGATCTGCTGATCATCTCGGCGGATCACGGGAATGACCCGATCCACAGCGGAACGGATCATACACGCGAATATGTGCCGCTGCTGATTTACAGCCCAAGACTCACAAATCCGGTCAGCCTGGGTATCCGCCGGACCTTTTCTGATGTCGCAGCGACGATTGCCGATAACTTCGGGGCGAAAGCGCCGAAGTACGGGACGAGCTTTTTGGCGGAACTGAAATAATCCAAGTAAAACCAAGTACATGCTTACGCTGTGAGTTTGTACGGTGCTGTTCTAATCAAGAAACCCTACCAAACTCTTTAGGAGGAAATACATCCATGAATGCAGTGACCCAGAGCAACATTCAGGAAGCGGCAATTTATATCAAAGACAAATGTCCGGTCTCCCCGGAGATCGGCCTGATTCTCGGCTCCGGCCTTGGCGTGCTGGCGGATCTGATCACAGATGAAGTGATTATACCTTATAACGAAATTCCGCATTTTCCGGTGTCTACGGTAGAAGGGCATGAGGGAGAACTGCTGATCGGCATCATCGAGGGACGCCGTGTGGTCATGATGAAGGGCCGCTTTCATATGTATGAAGGCTATGGCCCGGAAACAACGGCTTTTCCGGTACGCGTGATGAAGGAGCTGGGGGTAGCCAGCCTGCTTGTCACCAATGCCGCCGGAGGTGTGAACATAGGCTTCAGGCCCGGAGATCTGATGCTGATCACCGACCATCTGAACCTGACCGGACGCAATCCGCTGACCGGACCCAATGACAACGCTCTGGGTGTGCGCTTCCCGGATATGTCCACAGCCTACAGTCCCCGCCTGATAGCAGTGGCCAAGGAGGCTGCGGCGGCGCAGGGCTTTGAATTCAAGGAAGGCGTATACGCCGGACTGCTTGGACCCAACTACGAAACACCGGCTGAAATCGTCATGCTGCGCCGGCAGGGTGCGGATGCCGTAGGGATGTCTACCGTTTCGGAGACGATTGTTGCCCGCCATGCCGGCATTGAAGTGCTGGGCGTATCCTGCATCACCAATATGGCAGCCGGTATTCTGGATCAGCCGCTGAACCATGCGGAGGTTATGGAGACGGCGGACCGTGTGCGGGAGAGCTTTTTGAAGCTGGTGCTGGCGTTTATTCCGAAGATGTAGGATAAGCCCAGCGCTGCGATGAAGTACCTTTTAACTTTACACAATTGATATCCGGGAGGATTTATTGATGACACAACACGCAAATACCCCTTACGGCATGCAGGTCAAAGAAGCGGCTGAATATATTAAATCCAAGCTGGGAGCCTACTCCCCGGGCATCGGGCTGATTCTGGGTTCGGGTCTTGGCGATCTGGGCGATCAGATTGAAGATGCGGTGTACTTGCCTTACGAGGAAATCCCGCATTTCCCGCGTTCGACGGTGGAGGGCCATGCCGGACGGTTCGTAATCGGAAAGCTGGAAGGCAAGGACGTTATTATTATGCAGGGCCGCTTCCACTACTATGAAGGCTATGCGATGCGCAAGGTTGTGCTGCCGGTGTATGTGCTGGCCAAGCTGGGCGTGGGTACGCTGGTGATTACGAATGCGGGCGGCGGCATGAACCGCTCGTTCAAAGCCGGAGACCTGATGCTGATTACCGACCACCTGAACATGACCGGCGACAACCCGCTGATCGGACCGAATGATCCGGAGCTGGGTGTGCGTTTCCCGGATATGTCCCGTGCGTATGATCCTGAATATATTGCCTTGGCGAAAAAGCTGTCCGCTGAAGTCAAAGGTGCGGACGGCGCAGCGCTGGTGCTGCAGGAAGGCGTCTACGCCGGCATCAGCGGCCCGACCTACGAAACACCGGCTGAGCTGAAAATGCTCGCCCTTCTCGGCGGGGATGCCGTCGGCATGTCCACCGTGCCGGAAGTGATCGTTGCCAGCCACAGCAGGCTGCGCGTGCTCGGCATTACCTGCATTACCGATATGGCGATTGGCGAAGAGCTGGAGCCGCTGACGCATGAGCAGGTGGTGAAGGTGGCGAATCTGACGAAGCCGAAATTTATCGGCCTGGTGCGCGCTTTTGTGCGTGAGGTGCAGGCGTAATGCGGGCAGTGGATCTGATTCAGAAGAAAAGAGACGGCGGGGAGCTGAGCCGTGAAGAAATAGCCTACCTGATCCAGGGCTACAGCAGGGGCGAAATTCCGGATTATCAGATTTCCGCCTGGGCGATGGCTGTCTATTTCCAGGGGATGAACGCGCGGGAAACCGGTGATCTTACCCTGGAGATGGCCATGTCCGGCGATCAGGTCGACCTTAGCCCGATTGCGGGCATTAAGGTGGACAAGCATTCCACCGGAGGTGTGGGCGACAAAACTACGGTTGTCCTCGCGCCTTTGGTAGCCTCTGCGGGCGTGCCGGTTGCCAAGATGTCAGGCCGCGGCCTGGGGCATACCGGAGGCACGCTCGACAAGCTGGAGTCGATCAGCGGCTTCTCCGTGGAGATGGGCCGGGAACGGTTCTTCACCCAGGTCGGTGAAATCGGCGCGGCTGTGATCGGCCAGTCCGGCAACATTACGCCAGCGGACAAGAAGCTGTATGCCCTGCGGGATGTGACCGCGACCGTAGAATCCATTCCGCTGATCGCCAGCTCCGTCATGAGCAAAAAGATCGCCGCGGGCGCCGATGCCATCGTGCTTGATGTCAAAACCGGCAGCGGCGCGTTCATGAAAACGCTGGATGATTCCATCGCCCTGGCCCGGGCCATGGTCGATATCGGCACGCATCTTGGCCGCAATACGGTTGCGGTCATCAGCGACATGGACCAGCCGTTAGGGTACGGCATCGGCAACGCCCTGGAAATCAAGGAGGGCATCGCAACGCTTAGGGGCCACGGTCCGGAGGATCTGGAGGAGGTCTGCCTGATTCTGGGCAGCCAGATGCTGATTCTCGGCGGCAAGGCGAAGGATGAAGCCGAAGCGCGCTCGATTCTGAAGTCCCGCATTGAGGACGGCAGCGCTCTGGCCAAGTTCAAGCAAATGGTCGGGGCGCAGGGCGGAGACGTTGCTCAGGTAGAGTCGCCTGATACGTTGCCGGCAGCACGGACCTTGATCGAAGTGAAGGCGGTAACCGCCGGTTATGTGGAGAGCATCCAGGCCGGGGAAATTGGCATTGCCGCCATGCTGCTCGGGGCCGGACGCGAGACGAAGGAATCGGTCATTGATCTGGCTGTCGGCATTCAGCTGTCCAAAAAAGTCGGCGACGCTGTAGCCGCAGGCGAGACGCTCGCCGTGCTGCATGTGAACGATGCCGGAGCGGGCAAGGTGCGGGAAGCCGAAGCCAAGGTGCTGGAAGCCTACCTGATCTCCGCCGAGCCGGTTCCGCCGCAGCCGCTGGTGTTCGCCCTGGTGACCAGGGATGGGGTCAAGCGGTATTAGTCCGGGAGAGAACTCCATATCGCAGGTGTGTCCAACCGCAGGGAGCATGTTCCCTGCGGTTTTTTGGGGCTGCCTGCGGGTTATTAAACAGCCTGCTGAATGTATTGTTTGAATTCCTGGATCGTCGTAAACAGCCTGTCGGGCTGCAGGGGCAACAGCTGTTCCGTATCGGCAGTTTCCGCCCACGCTGCAGAGACAACGGCTACTCCGGCTGCGCGCGATGCCTCAATATCGCTTGGGGCATCTCCTACATACAGGCTTTCTTCGGGCGCGGCTCCAAGCTGCTTCAGCACGTTTTTGATCCCCTGCACTTTTCTTGGTCCCAGCGGAGAGCCGGTTTCAATCACATCAAAATAGGAGCGTATTCCAAAAATATCCAGAGTAATTTCTGTACTTTGCTCACCCTTCCCCGTAACCAAAGCCAGGCGCACATTTCTGTCTTTTAGGTAATCAAACAACTCTACAATTCCCTCGAATGGCGCAGCGCACATTTCATGCAGGTCATTATAATGCTGTAAATAATCCGCAACCCCCTGTTCGTAATGCGCGGGGATCAAAGCCTGGACGGTTCCTTCCTCGGAAGGGCCGAAGGTATCGATAATTTCCTGATCGCTCAGCGCTCTGCCGGCCAGGGGTTCAATTGATTTTTTGAAAGCGGCAATACAAAGAGGCAAGGTGTTCCCAATCGTACCGTCAAGATCAAAAATGAGGCATTTTATCATGTTCATTCTCCTTTTCATAATGAATTGTCAAGCTGCAATGAATGGGCCGAGACACTTTACTGAGGGGCTTGCAGCACTAACATAATTCATGAAACGCTTTTCAGGTCAAGGGTTCTTTTCCTGCAGGAGCTGTAACTGCTATACAAAAGAAACTTTGAACTGGATCCGGGGAGGGAGGAGCCCGTTATGGCAAATATTAAAGATATAGCTAAGCTGGCCGGAGTGTCGGTCACCACGGTGTCCCGTGTAATTAATGCGCATCCTTATGTAAGCGAGGAAAAAAAGAGGCTGTGATACGGGCAATGGAGCTGACCAACTATGAGCGGAACATCAACGCCGTTCATTTAAGCAAAGGCAAAACCAACCTCATAGGTGTCGTAGTTCCGTCCATCAAACGGCCTTATTTCGGGCTTGTAGCCGAAGGAATAGCCGGCGAGGCTTTGAAGGATAATTACAAGCTGGTGCTCATCCAAACCAATTATGAGGAAAAACGGGAGCTGGAGGCTTTAATGATGCTGCGGTCAAACAAATAGATGCTCTGATTATCTGTTCTAAAAGCAGCGGCTGGGAAATCGTGGAGGAGTACGCCGCCTGGCAAGAAAATCAGGTGCCAGCAGCAGACAAAGAGATGCGGCTTACAGGGATTTTTTGAAAAACTCGGATGAACCGTTTTCACTCCTGGTTACGGGCGATCAAGTGGCGGCAGGAATTCTGACCTGTTGCCAAGAACAGAAGCTTGAGGTGCCGGGCAAGCTTGCGATCGTCGGATTTGATAACCAGCCCATCGCCAAAATCCTGAATATCACCACTTTTGAAATTCCATTGGCGGAGATCGGCAGGAAGCTGTTCCTTCAAGCCGTTAGCGGAAGCTGCTGTCAAGAGCAGATTCCCGTTAATCTGATTGAACGTCTGACCGTATAACCGCAATGGTCAGCCAGCTCTCATATTGGCGGCAAGGCGGGGGGGTTAACCGAAATCGTTACCGGGGGCAGGGGAGAGCAGTGGAATTAGTGCATTTTCCGGTTGCTGAGTCTTGGATAGATCGAGGGTAGAGCGGGCAATTATACCTTGTTTGCCCCGGGTCAGGGGTCAAGCTGGAGCTTCCCGCTTCAAGCATCCGCCTGAGGGTCCAAGCACTCCTCTATGATCCGGCTCATCCGGTAAGCGCCCCGGCTCTGGTTGCAGAGCACAGCGGCAGCGGTTCCGCTGGCGGGATAGTAGGCGGAGTGGAAGGATACGCCGGGATCGTAGCCCATTACATGGTATTTATAGACCTCGCCGCCGCGCTTCGTAATCCATACCCCATAGCCGTAATATTCCTCCTCATCCTTATGCACATGCGGCGTAAGCAGCAGGGCAGTCATTTCCGGACCCAGCAGCTTATGCCGGAGCAGACCCTCCCAGAGCAGCAGCATATCGGGAGCGGTCACGAACGCGCCGCCGTCAGCGCCTCCTTTTACCGGGATGGAGTAGATATTGGCGGTCCAGGCGCCATCCTCTTTTACAATGTAGCCCTGAGCCGTATTGCCGGGGAGCGCATCCAGTGCAAAGTATCCCGAATCCTTCATTCCGCATGCTCCGAAGATACTTTCCTCCACATAATCCGTAAAGGTTATCCCGCTCAGCTTCTCCACGAGCAGTCCGAGCAGAATGTATCCGGCATTGTTGTAATGGAATCTGGTGCCCGGTGCGAATGTCATCGGCAGCTCACGGAACATCGGCAGGAAATCCTCAAGCCGTCTGAGCAGATACATGGGCATGGTTGTCCACAGCTCGGCGATATCCTCCATCGTATCTTCATCAAAATAATCCGGAATCCCCGAGCTGTGGGTCAGCAGCTGATGCACGGTAAAGTCAGGACTGAAATGAGGGAAGGCCGTCCGCTCCAAAATATCCATGACTTTGCTGTCCAGCGCAAGCTTGCCCTGCTCCGCCAGCTGGCAGACGGCAATTGCTGTGAACAGCTTGCAGCCGGAGGCGATTCCGAATCGCGTGTCCGGACGGTTCAGTCTTTCTCCGGCTTTGTCGGCATATCCGTATGCGCCGGAGGCCGCAATAAGGGAAGTGCTTTTTACCAGAAAGGTTCCCGAGAATGCGGCTGCCTTGGCCTCCGAGTCCATTGTTGCAAACAGCTGTTTGTTCGGCATGTGATGTCCTCCTGTTTCTTTGGGGCCGGAGAAGTTGAACTTCAATCCGAAACCGGGCTTTACAGCGCTAAGTCTCTTTCTCTGCAGCCGCAAAATAATTCCTGGCATGATTGTACTTTCTGCAGCAGATTGGATCTCGGCGGTCAACACTGAACATCTAACCTGAAATGTCAGTTCCAGTCTCAATTCCCAGCCCTGTTACCCATTATACCTTGTTTGTGCCCTGTTTATTGACCGTTTAATTGAACTGTTTGCGGCCAGCCTATTGGTCTGCCATTGGCCTCCTTCCGAGCTGTTTCCGAACCGTTTGGCCCGGCAGCCTCCATATAAGATTGTCCAGGGAAGAGCATACGCCGGACGTAAGGTTTATCTGCAAAGGACAAGAAAAGCACAGCAGTTTTGGCAGGGCGGCACATTGTGGAGCATTTGGAATTTAAGATAGTATAACTCTAACAGATTGAGAGAAGCACATCCGGGGAGGAATTTGAATGGCACTTCATCAGACGATGACAGTATTGAATACTATGGACAGCGCTTATGTGAACGGTGAACAGATCAGGCAGCTATTCGCGTCATATCCGGCGGTTAAGGTAGAAGTGAGGAAGGTTGAAGGGGATAAAGGGAGCACAGAATTCGTGAAAATCGCAATCCCCGGCAGTGATGGCAAAGCGGCGGGCGGCAGTGCGCCAACGTTCGGCATTGTGGGCAGACTGGGCGGTATCGGGGCGCGTCCCGGACGGATCGGCATTGTCTCTGACGCGGACGGAGCAGTAGCTGCCGTGGCTTCAGCTCTGAAGCTGGCAGATATGCAGTCTAAGGGAGATATTCTGAAGGGCGATGTGCTGGTCACCACCCATATATGCCCGGATGCGCCGACCCTGCCGCATGAGCCGGTGGATTTCATGGACTCTCCGGTCGATATTCTGCAGATGAACGAGCACGAGGTGCTGCCGGAGATGGAAGCGGTTCTGTCCATTGATACCACCAAAGGCAACCGCGTAATCAATCACAAGGGGATTGCCATCTCGCCTACCGTCAAGGAAGGCTACATTCTGCGGGTGAGCGAGGACCTGCTGCGTCTTCTGGAAATGACGACCGGGCAGCTGCCGGTTACTTTCCCGGTTACGACCCAGGATATTACTCCATATGGCAATGATCTCTACCATATTAACTCGATTCTCCAGCCGGCAGTGGCAACGGATGCCCCGGTTGTCGGCCTGGCGATTACTGCCCAGTCGATGGTTCCCGGCTGCGGAACGGGCGCCAGCCATGAGGTTGATATCGCCTCGGCCGTCCGCTTTGCCATCGAGACGGCCAAGGAATTCAGCCAGGGTCTGTGCTCGTTCTATAATACAGCCGAATTCACGCGCATTACGGAGCTGTACGGCTCAATGAAGGTATTGCAGACCTCCGGCAAACCGGCGGTTCCTTCAGCCTGATGTGGTGCGCGGCGATTCTTAGCCATGGGACGGAACCGGGGAGGGAGGAGAGGGCAAGGTTGAAGCAGATTGGGATGATTACCATTGGACAAGCCCCAAGAACGGACGTGGCGCCTATTCTCGAAAAATATCTGGAGGGACGCGCGGAGCTGGTCCAGTCGGGAGTGCTGGACGGCTTCACCCCGGCCCAGGTCCGGGAAAATTACGCGCCGGGGGCGGGAGAGTATGTTCTGGCCTCCCGGATGGCCGACGGTTCGGCTGCCGTGGTCTCCAGAGAGCGGATAAAGCCGGTGCTACAGGGGAAGATTGATGCCATGGAGGCGGCGGGGATCACCACGATTCTCCTGCTCTGCACCGGCGAATTCCCTGGGCTGCGCACGGCCCGGGCCCATTTGATTGAACCGGACCGGATCATTCCTCCGGTGGTGCAGGCCTTAACCGGCAAGCGCCGCCTGGGGCTGATCGGACCCTTGCCTGAGCAGGAGCGGAACCTGAACGACAAGTTTGCCGTCCCGGGCATCACCCTGCCTTTTGCCGCCGTCTCTCCCTACACCGGGAAGGAAGCGGAATTCCGCGCCGCTGCGGAGAAGCTGAAGGATGCTGCCGATGTGATTGTACTTGACTGTATGGGCTATGTGGAGCAGCATAGACAATGGGCAGCCTCAGCCGGGGTCTCTGTCGTGCTGTCCAATGCGCTGATGGGGAAGCTGATCGCTGAAATGGTGTAATCAGGAGGAAGCTAGCATGAGTGAACAACGGATCGAAATCAGTATGAATGTCCTGAAGGACTGTCTGGGACTCGTCAGCCATGAGCAGCTTGTTGTAGTAGCGGATGACGATAAGCGCGAGCTTGCGGAATCGGTCTATGAGGCAGGCAAACGGCTTGGCGCCGAGACGGTGCTGATGATTATGAAGGAACGGGCCCGGTCCGGCGAAGAACCGCCGGCCGCCATTGCCGAAGCAATGGCCAAGTCGGACGCGGCTGTATGTATTACAACCCATTCCATGACGCACACGGCGGCCCGGAAGCAGGCGGCGGCAGCGGGTACGCGCGTAGCCACAATGCCCGGGATGACCGATGATATGTTCAGTCAAGGCGCGATAACGGCAGACTATGGACAGGTGAAGACCTTGACGGAGCAGGTTGCCGCGCTCTTGTCCGGCAGCCGCACCGTCCGTATCGAGAAGGAAGGATTAAGCCTGTCGTTCTCGATCCAGGGACGGGAGGGCATCCTCAGCACGGGCCTGTATCTGAAGCCCGGGGAATCCGGCAATCTCCCTTCCGGTGAAGCCTATATCGCGCCTGTGGAAGGAACGGCTGCCGGAAGCATTAAGGTCGATGGCTCCATTGCCGGAATCGGCGCGCTGGGCAGTCCGGTGGTGCTTACGGTCGAGCAAGGCCGCTTGACTGCCGCCGAAGGCGAAGCCGGGGACAGGCTGCTGGAGATGCTGGGTGCAGGCGATGGAAGGCTGCTCGGCGAATTCGGAATCGGCACGAACAACAAGGCGAGAATTACCGGTGTGGTGCTGGAGGATGAGAAGGTCTACGGGACGATTCATGTGGCGTTTGGCAGCAATAATACCTTCGGCGGAATGGTGGCCGCAGGTGTGCATATAGATGCTGTCGTAATGAAGCCGGATGTGTATCTGGATGACAAGCTGATTATGCGTGCCGGAGAACTGCTGTAGGCATACAGATTGGAATACGCGGCCCGGGCAAGGCTGCTGAACAGGAGGAATAGGGATGCTGGGAATTATCCGCGTCATCACATTGGAGGAAGAGGCGGCCGTCCAGCTGCACGGCGAGCTGATTGAGCGCCGCTTCGGGCTGCCCGTCATGAGCCGCTGCATTCAGGATCAGCCTCAAGGGGTCTACGATGCGGAGACGGAAGCGCAATCGGTCCCCAAGATCATTGCGCTCGCCCGCGAACTGGAACGCAGCGGCTGCACCGCCATCGGGATCAGCTGCGCGGCAGATCCTGCCCTGGGGGAAGCCAGAGCGGCAGTGAAGGTGCCCGTTCTCGGTGCGGGCTCCTGCGCCGCGCATATGGCGATGGCGTATTCCTCCAGGGTGGGCGTGCTGACTATCCTTACGGAGGTGCCGCCCCTGATCCGGAGCATACTCGGAGAGGCTTATGCGGGCATGGACCGCCCGGACGGAGTAACAACGACCCTTGACTTGAATACGCCTGCGGGGCGTGCCGGCGCCTTGGCTGCCGCTGCACGGCTGAAGGCGCGCGGAGCGGCAGCCATTGTCCTGGCCTGTACCGGCTTCGCCACTATCGGACTGGCGGCGGAGCTGGAGGAGAAGCTCGGTGTCCGCGCGCTGGACCCGATCCTGGCGCTCGGCGCAGCAGCGGCATCCGCCGCTGCGGTGCCGGAGCTTCACCACCGGCGGCAATAGTCTACTGTGATTTGCAGAAGCGGATACCCCTTTTTGAAGGGATGTATCCGCTTTTTTTGCTCACTGTACAGGAACTGAAAAGCGGAAGCCAGGCGGGGAAGAGGATGAGCAGAGCGGAAGTGTCTGCTTCCAGATGAAAAACTTATCCTTTTGGTTATTCGACAAATTCTGCTAAACTATCGGGAGCTGAGGTTTGGCATATTTCAGGAAAAATCATGAAATACTGAAGACAGCAGAAGGGGGAAATAATCGTTGAATACTCAGGGCATTACCTTAAGAGAACTGATGCAGCTTCCGATTCTGTCCAAGGCAAGCGTCATAAGCGGAGTGCAGGGGCTGGACCGGGTGGTGCGTTTTGTGGATATTATGGAGGTGCCTGATCTGAAGGGCTGGATCAGCGAAGGCGTGATGCTGTTGACCACAGCCTACTCCATCCGCCACGACCCTTCGCTGCTGACCGAGCTGGTCTACACCCTGGACCAGTTAGGCGCGGCTGCGCTGGCGATCAAGCCGGCCCGGTTCCTCAAAGAAATTCCGCAAGGGGCGATTGAGGCGAGCAATGCCTGCGGTCTGCCCATCGTGGAGATTCCGCCGGAAATCCCCTACACGGATATCACCCAGCCGGTAATGGAGCTGCTGCTTGGCCGCCAGGCCATGCTGCTGCGCCGGGCGGAGGAAGTATACCGTACGCTGACCACGATGGTGCTGGAGAACAGCGGGATTCAGGCGGTGAGCGACAATGTGGCTGAGTTCTTGAAGGCGCCGGTCGCCCTGGTCGACACGGAGCGGAATATCATTGTATCCTCGCCGTCGCAGTTTGACTGGTCGCGGGCGGAGCAGCCGCTGAGCTGGAATATCCATGTGGACCGGCGGACGGTAGCCAGGCTGCTGGTCCACAAGGAGCAGCTGGATGATATGGAGGAAGTGGGGATTGAGCAGGCCCGTCTGGTGTTTGCCCTGGAGCTGATGCGGAAAAAAGTAGCCGAGGATACGGAGTTCCGGCTGCGCGGCAATTTTATCGATGAGCTGCTGACGCCGCCCCTGCCGTCAAGACATGAAGTGGAGCGGCGGGCGCGCCAGCTGGGGATGAATCCCGGGCACAAATGGGAGGTCGCCGTGATCGAAGGCGAAACCGCGCCGGATGAGGAAACGGTGAACCGGCTGCTGGAGCAGGAGGCGCTCAAACGCGGCGTGATGCCCCATGCCGAATTCCGCTCGAACCGTGCAGTGCTGTTCCTGCCGACGCCGGAGGGCCGCAAATTCGCCGTTGCCGGCGACGCCGGGGAATCATGGGCGGCGACGCTGGAAGGCTGGCTGCGGGACAAAGAGGAAGGCCTGGGCGGCTACCGCACGGGAGTCGGGACCTCCGAATATCTCTGGGATATTCAGGCCAGCTATAATGAAGCGCGCAAAGCGCTGTCCATCGCAAGACGCCTTGGCCAGGGAGCGGGCGGTGTGACCCGCTATGAAGAAATCGAGGTATACCATCTGCTGGAGGGGCTGAGCGGTGAGGGGATTGCCGCCTTGTTCGAGCGCAAGCTGGGCAAGCTGCGGCAGTATGACCAGGAGCATGACAGCAATATGCTGCTGACATTTTACCATTATCTGGAATTCCGGGGAAGCCTGATCGAGACGGCGAACAGCCTGTACATCCACCGCAATTCCGTCAAATACCGGCTGGAGCGCATCCGCGATATTACCGGCTTCGATCTGAATGATCCGCGCGAGCAGTTTGTTTGCCATTTGTGTCTGATCTACTACTATCTGCAGGAAAAATAGGCGGAATTGGAATTTTGGAGAATTCTTGCTGAACGGTACCTTTCTGTAAAAAGAACGGAAATTCCGTCTCTGCTTAGGATATTGTGTTAGAAAATGTGACATTAAAACGGGTCTGTAGTGCACAATCGACAAACGGTT
This sequence comes from Paenibacillus sp. S150, assembly GCF_019352175.1. Lineage (GTDB taxonomy): Bacteria > Bacillota > Bacilli > Paenibacillales > Paenibacillaceae > Paenibacillus_AQ. The sequence continues at coordinate 15,881 of NZ_JACBYI010000008.1, read as the reverse complement.
GTGCTTTTTTTTAGCTGAACGGGACGTAGTGAGGGGGGCAAATTCTATGTAGAATTAGCACAACTACCTAAGAGAGAAAAGAAACCGCATGGTACCTGACATGGAGCCTGCGCTGCAGCAGAAAAAAGCTCAAAGCATGAAGGCAAAAGAGCCGTAAGGGGGTTGAGTCATTGTTTGCTTACACATTAAAAAGACTGGCACAGATGATTCCGGCCTTGCTGGGCATCATCGTGATCACGTTCATTCTCTCCAGGGTATTGCCGGGTGATCCCGCAATCATGCTGGCCGGGGAACAGGCTCCGGAGGAGACGGTCAACAAAATCCGCCAGGACATGGGGCTGGACAAGCCGCTGTACATCCAATTCTTCAGTTATTTCGGGCAGCTGTTCCAGGGGAACATCGGCTATGCCTATCATACGGGGCATTCGGTCGCAAGCGATCTTGCCACCCGGTTCCCGGCGACCCTGGAGCTGACGCTTGCAAGCATTCTGATCGCGGTTGTGGTGGCCATTCCCGTCGGCATTGTTGCCGCCACCCGCAAGGAGTCGATTCTGGACCATATCTCGCGCGTCTTCTCACTCATAGGTGCATGTGTGCCAATCTTCTGGCTGGGTCTGATGTTCATTTATATCTTTTATTCCATCCTTGGCTGGTCGCCTGCTCCGATGGGGCGCATCAGCGGGGACCTGAATCCGCCGGTGCAAATTACCGGATTGTATGTACTGGACAGTATTTTATCAGGCGATATCCTCGCACTCAAAAGCAGTATTGCCCACCTGCTGCTTCCGGCAATTTGCCTCAGCACAGGCACGATGGCCATCGTGGCCCGGATGACCCGCTCCAGCATGCTGGAGGTGGTCGACCAGGATTTCGTCCGGACCGCACGGGCCAAGGGACTGAAGGAATCGGCGGTCATCGGCAAGCATGCGCTGGTCAATGCGCTGATTCCAACGCTTACGGTGCTCGGTCTGCAGTTCGGCTACCTGATGGGCGGTGCGGTGATCACGGAGACAATCTTCTCCTGGCCGGGAATCGGCGGCTACGTCACCGATTCCATTCTGGCTGCGGATTACGCGCCGATCCAGGCCTTCACGCTGGTCAGCGCCATTCTCTACTGCGGCATTAATCTGGCAGTCGATCTGATCTATGGCCTCATTGATCCGCGAATCCGCTATGAATAAGCCGGCATTTCCGAAAGGAGGAGATTTCCATTGAGCACGGCAGCACATTCAGCGCAGGGCAAGCCTTCATCACCCGCAGCTGCCCACAAACCCAAAACACTGTTCTCTCTGCTTCTGCATAACCGGCTTGCCGCGGTCGGCCTGGTCTTTATTCTCATCTGGACCGTGACGGCCCTGATCGCGCCATGGATTGCGCCGCATGATCCCTACATTACGGACATGGCGAACAAATTGCAGGCCCCTTCCGGCAGCCATTGGTTCGGGACGGACAACTTCGGGCGGGATATATTCAGCCGGGTGCTCTACGGAGCGCGGATCAGCATCTGGACCGGCCTGATTGCCGTAGCCATCTCGTTTCTGATCGGTGTTCCGCTTGGCGGGATCGCCGCCTACTACGGCGGGCGGACCGGAACGATCATCATGCGCCTGATGGATGTTCTGCTGTCCTTCCCGTCACTCGTGCTCTCCATGGCAATCGCCGCTTCCATCGGGGCGGGCCTGACCAGTGCGATGATCGCGGTCGGCATCGTCGGCATTCCGGAGTTCGCCCGGCTGATGTTCGGCCAGACCGTCTCACTCCGCGAGAAGGAGTATGTGGAAGCCAGCCGGGCCATCGGGGTGAAGAACTCGGTTATTCTGTACCGGCATATTCTCCCGAATGCCCTCGCTCCGTTGATGGTCCAGGCGACACTGGGCATGGGCTTCGCCATTCTGACAGCCTCCAGCCTCAGCTTTCTCGGCCTTGGAGTCAAGCCTCCGATTGCCGAGTGGGGGGCGATGATCTCGGAAGGCAGAGAGTATATTATCTCCGGCCAGTGGTGGCTGGTAACCTTCCCGGGACTCGGAATTGCCACCTCCATTCTCGGTTTTAATCTGCTCGGCGACGGTTTCCGGGATGTGCTTGATCCGCGGTTGCGTTCGGGCAAGTAAGCAGGAGAGCGGCCGGCAGTGTCCGCCGCTTCCCGCCCTTTCCCGGTAAAGATAAATCAGCAGCATTGTACTTGTATCCAGTACGCCCAGAACATATCCCGTGGATAGACACCGGTGTTAGGCTGGTCACGGGGGATCTGCAGCACATTTCTAGTGTTGAACGCATACTCGGATAGAGAAAAAGGGAGGAATTATTCATGAAGAAACTGCTGTCCACACTCGTAGCTCTTTCAATCGTGCTCGCCGGCTGCGCAAGCAGCGCCAATCCGCAGACGCCTGCTGCCACTTCGGCGGCTGAGGGCACCGCAGCAACAGGAGAGACAACGGCAGCGAAGCCTTTCCTGACGGTCGCTTATTCCGAAGGCGGCACTACGCTTGACCCGGCGGAAGCCAATGATCTCACCTCGGATACCCTGGTTCTGGCCGCATATGACCAGCTCGTCACCTATGGCATCAAGACAGAAAATGGCGCCAGTATCGCCAACACCGAAGACATTCAGCCCATGCTTGCCGAGAGCTGGGAAGTGTCGAGCGACAATACAGTCTACACCTTCAAGCTGAAAGCCGGCGTGAAATTCCAGAGCGGCAATCCGGTGGATGCGGCGTCGGTTGTGTATTCCTTTGACCGTGTGGCCAAGTCCAGCTCCGGGAGCTTTCTCTACGGAATGGCAGCGATCCAATCCGTAACCGCCGCAGATGATTCCACCGTTGAAATTACCCTGACTAATGCCAATCATAATTTCCTGCAAATTCTGGCCATGTACACCTTCTCCATCGTTGACCAGAAGACGGCGGAAGCGCAGGGCGCAGATTACCTGAAGACAAACACCGCCGGCTCCGGCCCGTTCATTCTGCAGAAATGGGACCCGGCTACCGAAGCGGTATTCACTCCGAACGAGGAGTACTGGCAAGGTGCGCCGAAGCTCGGCAAGGTGACGCTGAAGTTCACCAAGGAAGCCTCCAACCGCGTGCTGCTGCTGGATAAGGGCGACGTTGACATGGCGATTGAGATTCCGCCGAAGGATGTTGATTCCCTGAAGAGCAACACGGAACTGACAGTAGCCTCCAATGCGAGCAACCGGATTCTCTATTTTGCAATGAACAACAGCGTGAAGCCTTTTGACAACGAAAAGGTCCGCCAGGCCATCAGCTACGCAATTCCTTACGATGAGCTGCTGACCGGTGTAATGTATGGACAAGCCAAGCAAATGAAGAGTTCGGTGGCCAGCAATACGCCGGGCTTCACGGATGCAGGCTATGTCTACGAGCACAATCTCGACAAGGCGAAGGAATTGCTTAAGGAAGCGGGCTATGAAAATGGCTTCAGCTTCGACTTCACGCTCGGCTCCGGGTTCGATGACTGGGAAGACGATGCTGTGCTGATCCAGGCCGAGCTGGCCAAAATCGGAGTAACGATGAACATCAACAAGCTGGCCCGCGCCCAGTTCCTGGAGCAGCAGAAAACGAAGAACCTGACGGCGTATATCTCCAAATGGACATCTTTTGTCAACGATCCGGGTTATCATCTTGGCTTCCTGATGTACGGCAAAGGCTCCTCCAACTACAACAACTACCAGAACGCCGAGGTAGACAAGCTGTGGGAACAGGCCAACACCGAGCCTGACGCCGCCCGGCGCGCAGAGCTGTACAGGCAGGCACAGGAAATTATCACCACGGAAGCGCCATGGGCTTATCTGTACGAGTACAACCGCATTGTCGGCATGAGCAACAAGATCAGCGGCTATGCGTTCTACCCGGATGAAGTGATCCGCTTCTACCCGCTGTCGATTCAGGAATAGAGAACTCTGAAAAAGAGCGGACGGGCCTTGCGGCTGTCGTCCCTCTTTTTCCAAATTACAGAGGACCCAAAGGAGAGCGGACTTCATGACAGATTGGAAAAGCAAGGTACTCCAGGAGATCGAGGAACAACAGGACCAATTGCTGGAGCTGTGCTCGCAGCTGATCCGTTTCCCTTCCGAGAACCCTCCGGGGGATTCGCGTGAAATCAGTGCGTTCATTATTGATTATCTGAAGCAGGCAGGAATAGATACCGAGGTGCATCCGGCGACTGAAACGATGCTGAACCTCGTCTCCACCTTGAAAACCGGGGCCGCAGCGCCTTCCGGTAAAAAATTGATCTTCTGCGGACACACGGATGTGGTTCCCGCCGGTGACCTGTCGCGCTGGGATTTCGATCCGTTCAGCGGCGACATTGTGGACGGCTATATGCTGGGAAGAGGCGCCTCCGATATGAAGGCCGGACTGGCCGGACTCATCTTCGCCATGGGGTTGCTGTCCAAGCTTGGCGTGCCGCTGAGCGGAGATTTGGCTCTGCTGGTTGTGCCGGATGAAGAGACCGGCGGCCATCTTGGCGTGCCGTGGGTGCTGGAACGCGGGCTGGTCACAGGAACGGCTGCGGTTATTGCCGAGCCATCCGGTCCGCTGAATCCGACGATCGGCCAGAAGGGCAGCTGCTGGTTCGAATTCACGGTGGAAGGCACGCCGGGACACGGCAGCCTCTCCCCGGTGGTGGGGGACAGTGCGATTGTCAAAGCGGCCAAGGGGATTGAAGCCCTGCAGCGGCTGTGGGATATCAAGCCCGACATTCCGGAGGAAGTGAAGGAGATCATCCGCATTTCGCAGGATTATGTGAAGGAGCGGGAGCAGGACGGCTCTATTGCCTACCAGGTGTTTGACCACGTGACCGTCAACATCGGAACGATTCAGGGCGGAACCAAGGTGAACGTTGTGGCGGACCGCTGTACGGTGCAGGTGGATTCGCGGGTGCCTTTTGGCGTCGATTACCGCGATGTGCTGGACCGCGCGCGTTCGCTGCTGCTTGAAGCAGGCATCGAATCCGAGGTCAAAGGCTTCGGCTTCCAGGGCAACGCCAACTGGACTTCTACGGAAGAACCCATCGTCAGCGATCTGGTGGAGAGCATCTGTGAGGTGAGCGGAGAGGAAGCCTACGGGGTACTGCAATGGGCCTCCAGCGATGCGCGCCATTTCCGCACCCACCAGATTCCCGTGCTGCAATACGGCCCGGCCGAGCTGTCCACCATCCACAATTTCAATGAAAAAGCACCGGTCTGGCAGATCATCCAGTCTGCCAAGGTCTATGCGCTGACAGCGCTGAAGTACCTTGGTGTGGAAGAAAGCGGAAAGTAAAGGGCGCTGACAAATTTTACGCTGAAAATCTGAGCGGAATTGATGTTACGATTAGAGTCTGTATATCCTTTTCAAGTTCAGGCCGAGACACGAACATAATATTTACCGCCGGGAGGGATAAAGATGACAGAACTGCTTGAAGTATCCGGGCTCTGCACCGAATTCACAACGGCTGCGGGTACCATCCGTGCGGTTGACGGCATCAGCCTGTCCGTGCGCAAAGGGGAGACGCTGGGCATTGTCGGCGAATCCGGCTGCGGCAAAAGCATCACCTCGCTGTCGATTATGCAGCTGCTGCCGAAGCGGATCAGCCGGATTGCCGCCGGGCAGATCCGTTTTGAAGGCAAGAACATGCTGGAGATGCCGGTGAAGGAAGTGCGCAATATCCGGGGTAACCGGATTGCGATGATTTTTCAGGAGCCGATGACCTCGCTGAATCCGGTATTCAAAATCGGCCGCCAGATTTCCGAATCGGCCCGGTTTCATCTGAAGCTGGGCAAGAAGGAAGCGGAGGAGCGTGCGGTCGAAATGCTGCGCAAGGTCGGGATTCCCCGTCCGGAAAAAATTGCCCAGCAGTATGCCCACCAGTTATCCGGCGGGATGCGCCAGCGTGTCATGATTGCCATGGCGATGGTCTGCAGTCCGCAGCTGCTGATTGCCGATGAGCCGACGACGGCGCTGGACGTGACGATCCAGGCGCAAATTCTGGATCTGATGCGCGAGCTGCAGCAGACCGAGGGCATGTCCATCCTGATGATTACGCATGATCTTGGTGTAGTCGCGGAAATGTGCGACCGGGTTGTGATTATGTATGCGGGCCAGATTGTCGAGGAGGCGGAGGTGGCGGCGCTGTTCGGCTCGCCGCTGCATCCTTACACCCGAGGGCTGCTGGCCTCGCTGCCCCAGCTTGCCGGGGACAGCGGCCGTCTGTCCTCGATTCCGGGCCAAGTGCCGAATCCGGCCGATCTGCCGGCCGGCTGCCGGTTCGCTCCCCGCTGTCCGATGGTGTTTGACCGCTGCTGGACGGAACGCCCGGAGCTGCTGGAAGCCCGGCCCGGACACAGCTGCCGTTGTCTGCTGCAGCAGGGGGAGGAGGTATCATGAGCGCAATTCTGGAAGTCCGCAATCTGAAGAAGCATTATCCGGTCCGCAAGGGCTTTTTCGCCAAGCAGGTCGGCGCTGTAAAAGCGGTGGACGGCATTACATTATCCGTGGAGCAAGGGGAAACCCTGGCCGTGGTAGGCGAATCCGGCTGCGGCAAGTCCACCACCGGCCGGGCGATTCTGCGGCTGATAGAGCCGACAGAAGGCGAAATCCTGTTCGGCGGCACGGATGTCCGCAGTCTGGACACCGAGCAGCTGCGGCGTTTCCGCACCCATATGCAGATGGTATTCCAGGACCCGTATGCCTCGCTGGACCCGCGCTGGACGGTGCAGCGGATTCTGGAGGAGCCGCTGCGGACGCATGAAGCGGCGAAGAACAGCGAGCTGAAAAGCCGCGTCGAGCAGCTGATGGAGGTCGTGGGCCTGTCGCCCTACCAGGCGCACCGCTTCCCGCATGAGTTCTCCGGCGGCCAGCGGCAGCGGATCGGGATTGCCCGTGCGCTGGCCCTGAACCCCAAGTTCATCGTCTGCGATGAACCGGTCTCCGCACTGGATGTGTCCATCCAGGCACAGGTGCTTAATCTGATGCAGGATCTGCAGGAGCAATACGGCCTGACCTACATGTTCATCTCCCATGACCTGTCTGTCGTGAAGTTCATCAGCGACCGGGTCGCGGTGATGTATCTGGGACGCATCGTCGAGCTGGCGCCAACCAGGGAGCTGTTCGCGCAGCCGCTGCATCCATACACGCAGGCGTTGATGTCCGCAGTGCCGGTGCCTGCCCCGGGGCTCAAAAAATCACGGATCGTGCTGACCGGCGATGTGCCAAACCCGGAGACTCCCCCGGCCGGCTGCGCCTTCCATCCGCGCTGTCCCTTTGCCATGGACAAATGCCGCAAGGACGAGCCTGTGCTGCGCGAGCAGGATTCGGGGCACCAGGTCTCGTGCCATTTGTACTAGCAGTAAGTTGAAAGAGTAAGGGCCACCCGGAAGCGGGTGGCCCTTACGGCTTTAGAGAGGGAAGCCGGTCTGCGGCACACTGCCTTTGGTATCGCCAAGAGTACCTTTGATATGGCCAAATCCGGCTCCGGGCCGGGAATCAAGGGTAAAAGTACCTCTGATCTTGCCCAGAGTGGGGTCCGGGCCGGGAATCAAAGGTAGAAGTGCTTTTAATTCCGCGGCTGGCGGGGCAAAAGGTGAAATCAAGGGTAAAAGTACCTCTGATCTTGCCCAGAGTGGGGTCCGGGCCGGGAATCAAAGGTAGAAGTGCTTTTGATTCCGCGGCTGGCGGGGCAAAAGGTGAAATCAAGGGTAAAAGTACCTCTGATTTCGCCCAAAGTGGGGTCCGGGCCGGGAATCAAAGGTAAAAGTGCTTTTAATTCCTTGGCTGGCGGGGTAAAAGGTGAAATCAAGGGTAAAAGTACCTCTGATTTCGCCCAAAGTGGGCTCCGGGCCGGGAATCAAAGGTAAAAGTGCTTTTAATTCCTTGGCTGGCGGGGCAAAAGGTGAAATCAAGGGTAAAAGTACCTTCAATTTCGCCCAAAGTGTTGGATTGCCCGGATATAACGGCAGAAATGCCGTTGTTGAGGCTCGCCCGGGAGGATTGCCCGGAAATAACGGCAGAAATGCCGTTGTTGAGGCTCGCCCGGGAGGATTGCCCGGAAATAACGGCAAAAATGCCGTTGTTGAGGCTCGCCCGGGAGGATTGCCCGGAAATAACGGCAAAAATGCCGTTGTTGAAGCTCGCCCGGGTAGATTGCCGGAAATAACGGTAAAAATGCCGTTATTGAGGCTCGCCCGGGCCAGATTGCCCGAAATAACGGCAGAAATGCCGTTGTTGGAGCTCGCCCGGGAGGATTGCCCGGAAATAACGGCAGAAATGCCGTTGTTGAGGCTCGCCCGGGCCAGATTGCCCGAAATAACGGCAGAAATGCCGTTGTTGAAGCTCGCCCGGCAGGATTGCTTCGGAGCAGGCTGCTAGTAGCTACAGCAATCGCAAAAGTTCCTCCCCCATGTTACCAAGGGGCTATAATAAAGCCAAACGGCTTACACAGCAGAGGCACAAGTTCTTCCAACGTCTCTTGAAAGGGAGACGTTTCCCAATGGCCTTTGTGGAGCAAGACAAGAGTGAATGGACCAAAACACTTTTATTTACCTTTTTTTCCTTTAGAAGTGTGGTGATTTTGTCGTGGCTTATGGCCGGGTAGGGGTTTCTACTCGCTGTTGTAGCCGGATTTTTTGAATTTTGTAACCCCCTATAGGGGGAAATCCGGCTACAAAGGCGACTGCTACCGCTGTTTGGCTCCCTATCGGCTCTCCGGTCACTTTTTCACCATGCTTTTAGGGGCTCTAAAAGTGGGGGAAGAACTTACGGGATGTTGTATTAGGTCAACATTCCTATAAAAAACCGCCATTACAGTGCTATTTCTACCATTCCAGCGAACCCTGCAATTGGCGGTTTTTGCATGGGGGCCGGTCCGCTTTTGATCTGCGACTTCTGATTCATTTATGACAATTTAGTAACTTTAAAATTGAAATGAAATGTAAACTCCCCTATAATTACATTAAATATAAAACTGAACTGGGAGGAGATGGAACTCATTGTGAATAAACGGCGTGAGCTGTGGATTGACGCGGCGAAGGGTTTCAGTATTATTTTTGTGGTCATGGGACACTCCGGCGATGCGGCGGCCAACCATTATCTGTCCTGGTTCCGAATGCCGCTGTTCTTTATGCTTAGCGGGCTGGTCTTCAAGCCGGTGGATCCGGACCGGTATCTCGGCTGGGCAGCCAAACGGACGAAAGGGCTGATGACACCTTATGCGGCCTACGGAATCCTGATTGCCTCCGTGCTGCTGCTGTTCACCTTCAATATCAAAGGATTTGCCGAAAATATCGCCAGACTGCTCTATGGGGGGCTGTCGCTGACCGGTCCGTATGGTGTGTTCTGGTTCATAACTTGTCTGCTTTTTACACAACTGCTGTTCGGTTTCATTGTGCGCTACTCCATGAGAACGCAGCTCCTCCTGATTGCCGCCGCTTATTCTCTATCCCACCTGATCTCCCTCACTTCGCTCCATAACTATAACCTTCCCTGGAACATCGACGTTTCATTATTGGCGGTGACTTATTATGCCGTCGGCTACTATGGCAAAAAAGCGATTCCCGCGCTGATCAGCCGCCGGATTGCCCTGCCGTTGTTGCTGCCGCTGTGTGCAGGGGTGTTTGCACTGGAGCGTACCGGACTTATTCATTACAGCCTGAACATGAAATACAAGGAATACAATGCCTTGCTGCTCGACCTCATTATTCCGCTGCTGATCTCCCTGACCATTTGCGCGGGAGTGTACTGGCTGTCGAAGGTGCTTCCGCTGCAATGGCTGGGCAATTTGGGCCGCAATACGATTGCCATCATGTACCTCCACCTGCCGGTGAATTATGCGCTGAAATATCTGCTCGGCACAGACTACGGCCTGGTGCCCTTCACGGTAATCGGCGTCGGCGTCCCGCTTCTCGCAGCCCTGTGGATCAGCCGGTTCCCGCTGCTCTCCAGACTGTATCTTGGTCATAATGGGGGCAGCCGCCCTGCCGTCAGCTACAGTGAACGCGCCGCAGTACGGAACGGAGTCTCGGCCGGAGACTAAACTGAGGAAATGAAGCGTGAGGCAATATAGAGCGCTTCAATTCAACCCCTACCCTCACCACCGCAATTATGCGGCCCGCGCAAGCCAGGTTCCCGTTGATTCCGCGGCAGCGGAATCAACGGCTTGGCTGCGTTTTTTTTACGCACATATGGAATAATTTTCACCCTTTCTGACCAGACTGGAACACAGTACCTGTGAAATAAAGGTTAATGTTCAGGAGGGGAACCATGTGAGAAAAATGCGTTATGTACTGCTTGTGCTGTGTGTTGCTGCTTCGGTTCTGGGAGCGGCCTCAGGCGCACATGCAGAGGAAAAAGCCAAAGCCAAGGACACCGGCAAGAACGCCGCCGCTGTGGATCTGGCACCCGGAGCACGCTCCGCCATTCTGATGGATGCGAACACCGGAACCGTGATCTATGAGAAGAACAGCCACGAAAAGCTGCCTCCGGCAAGCATCACGAAAATTATGACGATGCTGCTGACCGTCGAAGCGCTGGACGAAGGCAGACTGCAATTGACCGACAAGGTGCGGACGAGTGAATATGCCGCCTCCATGGGCGGGTCGCAGATTTTTCTGGAGCCTGGAGAAGAAATGACGGTGGATGAAATGCTCAAGGGCATCGCGATGGCCTCGGGCAATGACGCTTCTGTGGCGATGGCCGAGAAATTGGCCGGGTCGGAGAGCGCTTTTGTTGATCAGATGAACAAGAAGGCCGAAGAGCTTGGCCTGAAGGACACGCATTTTGCCAACTGCAACGGTCTGCCGGCCGAGAATCACTATTCCTCCGCCCACGACATTGCCGTCATCAGCCAGGAGCTGCTGAAGCATGAACGGATTATCAAGTACACCGGCTCCTATCAGGATTACCTGCGCAAGGATTCGACCAAGCCGTTCTGGCTGGTGAATACGAACAAGCTGGTGCGCTTTTATACAGGGGCTGACGGTCTGAAGACGGGCTATACGTCCGAAGCCAAGTTCTGCCTCTCCGCGACTGCGGCCAGAGACGGACTGCGTGCCGTTGCGGTTGTGCTGGGTGAACCGAATACCAAAACGCGCAACAGCGAGGTGTCGGCAATGTTCGACTATCTCTTTAACGGGTATAAGGTCCACACGATACACCAAGAGGGAGAAGCCATCGGCACCGTGAAGATTGAAAAAGGCGTGAAGACCCAGCTCCCTCTGACCGCCAAGGAAACCTACAGCGTGCTTTTGAAAAAAGGTGTCACCCAGGAAGGCATCCGCCATGAGCTTGTCGTGCCGGAAAGCATAAAAGCCCCTGTGGCCGCAGGACAGACGGTGGGCAAGCTGGTCGTCTATCAGGGTACCAATGTCCTTAAGGAATATGAGCTGAAGGCAGACGCGGATGTGCCGAAGGCGGGCTGGTGGAAGCTGTTCAAACGGACCACAGGCTCTATGTTCCGGATTGATTAATTTCTTGTTTTTTGTAGATTGGCCTCAGGCTTTCTGTAGATTCGTAGGAGTTTTCTTCTAGTTTTGTCGCGAGGCAGGATTATAGAATTCCGGCGTAGAAAACCTTGTCCTTGTAGGGGAAAGAACTGTTGTACAGGACGGGTTCTGAAAGCAACGAAGAGGAGAGTGGCAAGCATGAATTCTCATGTGGAGATGGAGCATCACCGGGGTGTGCTGATTGTCCGGCTGTCTGGAGAGCTGGACCATCACGCAGCCGAGTATGTACGTATGGATATGGATGATGCGATTATGCGGGGACAGGTCGAGCATCTGATTCTCAGCCTGAAGGAACTCCAGTTCATGGACAGCTCAGGCTTAGGCGTTATTCTCGGCCGGTACAAGCTAATCCGCAGCAAAGGCGGTAAAATGGTCGTCTGTGATGCCACCGCACCTGTAAAAAGGCTGCTGGAAATGTCGGGCTTGTTCAAAATCATGCCCCTATATGACGACGAGAGCGCTGCACTCTCGGATTTGGAGGTTGCGTTATGACAAAGAGTGAAGCGGGTAACTTCATGAGCGTCCAGTTCGCCGCATTGTCGGAGAACGAATCGTTCGCACGCGTGGTGGTGGCGGCTTTTGTCTCCCGGCTCGATCCTACGATGGAGGAGCTGAATGATCTGAAGACGGTTGTGTCCGAGGCGGTCACCAACTGCATCATCCACGGATATGACAGCAACCCTGAGGGAATTGTCAGCATTTCTGCCTCCATTGAATTTGAAACGGTCCATCTCACCATTGAGGACCAGGGCCGGGGCATTGATGATTTGGAGCTGGCCCAGCAGCCGCTCTACACCTCCAAGCCGGAGCTGGAGCGTTCGGGTATGGGGTTTACGATTATGGAAAATTTCATGGATGAATTCGAAGTGACAAGTGAACCGGGGCGCGGTACCTCCATTTCAATGAAGAAAACCATCGTCTCGAAAAAAGCTTTATACAATTAGGGGTTGGAGCCATGGATGCAGAGTCAAAAAAAGCTCCGCCGACCTATTTGGACGATGCGGAGGTCAAACGTCTGATTGCACTCAGTCAAGCCGGAGATAACCTGGCCCGCGATACGCTGGTCAACTGCAATATTCGCCTCGTCTGGTCGGTGGTGCAGCGGTTTATGAACCGCGGTTATGAGCCTGACGATTTATTCCAGATTGGCTGTATCGGACTGCTGAAGTCCGTTGACAAATTCGACCTCAGCTATGAGGTCAAATTCTCCACCTATGCCGTACCGATGATTATCGGCGAAATCCAGCGGTTCCTGCGCGACGACGGGACCCTCAAGGTTAGCCGCTCGCTGAAGGAGATGGCCAACAAGGTCCGCAAAATGAAGGACGAAATGTCCAAAACGCTGGACCGCCTGCCGACCATCGGTGAAGTTGCGGAGGCGCTGGGGGTAACCCCTGAAGAAATCGTGTTCGCCCAGGAGGCCAACAAGCCGCCGACCTCGATCCACGAGACCGTCTTCGAGAACGACGGCGATCCGATCACACTGATCGACCAGATCGCCGACGAGACGCAGGAGCGCTGGTTTGACAAGCTCGCGCTGAACGAGGCCATCGGGGCCTTAACCGAGCGCGAGCGCCTGATCGTCTACCTGCGCTACTACCGCGACCAGACCCAATCCGAAGTCGCCAGCCGCCTCGGCATTTCGCAGGTCCAGGTATCGAGGCTGGAGAAGAAGATCCTCGCGAACATCCGCGAGCAGATTGCACAGTAGGGCAGGCTGTCAGGATAGAGGCAGGCAGGGGACAGGCAGGAAGCTTAGGTGCAAGAGGCAAGGAGTTATGAGCCGGGAAGAGCAAGTTCAAACAACAAGCAAATTGCAGGAGCCGGGATTTTAAGTGTGGGCAGTGAATGTGACGGGTGAAATGAAGGTTTGGAGCAGAAGGCCGCCTCGGGAGGGGCGGTTTTTTGATGTGCTATCTTTTAGCTTATTTTAAGCTGGATTACATGAATCGACAAAAGTAGATATTAATACTCTTTATTCTACCTATAGAAAATATTGGAACTCTAAAATATACTATGATACATAGCTATCCAAAATTGAAAAACATTAAATTAAGGGAGAAAATTATGAAAAAATCATCTAAGAGTTCACTGATTTTCATAACGTTTTTAATTACAATTCCAATTTTTCTGTCAAGCATGGATATTCCCGACACATTTGCATATTCAACAACGTCCGTTAGTCAGGCAACCTATGTCCCAGCAGTAGAAACGCCGCCCTTGAATAAAATCGAAAAGCTTCCAAGTTCACTTTACTCCACTGCTCAAAGCTCAACCGATACATACGTAGCTTCAACGGGCTTTAGTTCTCAGCAGGGACTCAATCAGTGGTACTATCAGCAATGGAACGGCAGCTCATATAGCAATATGACATGGGACTCGACTTACGGACGCTGGAAAGGCACTCCTGCATACACGTTGGTAATGAGCAACGGACAGCATCCAGACGCACAAGATTCGGTGAGAAAATGGTTATCGCCTAAAGCTGGAATCATCCATATTACAGGTGTTGTTAAAAAGGGGGATATCTCCTACGGAGATGGTGTGTTGGTTAAAGTAATGAAAAATCAAGAGCAATTATGGCCTGCATCTGGCTGGCAAAGTATTCAATACAACGACAGTACTGGATATGAGCTGAACGTGACAACATCCGTAAGCAGTGGGGACAGTATCTATTTCATCGTCAACAAAAATGTAACGACCTACGCAGATACTACAGCATGGGACCCTGTCATTACGTATGTGAATAATTCCACGACTTATTCTTATGAATATAACGCGCGGGCAGACTAACGAAAATGATTTCCCCTGACGGCAAGGTTACTGCATTTAGCTATGACAAAAATGGAAGTTTGCTGAAAAAAATAGTTCAGCCCTAGCACATATTTTAAACGAATAGACACGTTTGATCAGAAGACAAGAATACCTACCCACCCCTAAGGAGAGATCTGCTTGAAGCGTAAACCTATTATAACTAAACTCGTCCTCATCTTCCTGGCATTATGCCTGCTTACACCGGAGTATGCAGTGAATGTACTGGCCGCACCGGATACGGAACAAGCGGCTGCTGCTGCAAAGTCTGGTGCGAATCAAACCGAACTTGTACAACCCTCGCCCGCTCCCGGGAATCTGGGCGACGTACAGAAAGGCCAGGGACAGCCGACACCGACACCCACACCGGCGCCGGATCCGTATGCAACGCCGGGACCCGGAGAGTCCCCTTCCGCCCTAAGAGACGGGGACCGCGTCCAATCCTGGGAGAGCCCCCTGCTTACAGCCACAGAAGCCGCCTATGCAGGGGAAGCGGCTTTGGACCCTTGGACCGAGACGATGAAGCAGGTCAAAGCCAAATATTTGCTGACGACAATGGATCAATCGCTGCAAGGCGATCCTATCCTGACGGAAGAGCAAGTGAGAGCCCTCCTGATGAAAGGGGCCTCCTATGCGGACGTGTACGAGCTTGCCTTTCTCAGCCGGGAAGTCAGCCGTGAGCCCTTGGCATTGCTAGAACTGAAGCAGCAGGGAGCGTACACCTGGGATGAACTGCGGGCGCAGTTGAGCCCTGCACAAGCCAACGTGACCGATGAGGTCTACGGAGAAGATTCAGCGAATGGAGATATTTCAAAAACCCGCAGCTCCTCTGCCCGCTCCCTGGTTACGGGCAGCGTGTATGAAGAACTGCCTGTGGAGGCGGGCGAAAGCTTGGCTGTTACCGCTGCCTATGCGCTGGATGCGGTAGTCAACAGTGTCATTGAAGATGATGATACGATGCGGGTGATTAATCAGACCGCCAAAGTGCAATATTCGGACCGGAATGGAGACAGTGAACTGATCGACCCGGCTTCAGGTGCACTCACCTGGAAATCGAACCAGATCAGCCTGCCGGGCAGGGACGGACTGGATCTGAACATCGGGGTCATGTACAACTCCAATCTGTCCAGCCCGACCACACCGGGACCCAACGGCCGAGAATATTATAACTATTACAATAACCGGTTTGAGCTGGGGAACGGCTGGACCTTCAGATTTCCGTCCTTGGAGTATCAGAAGGGCTTTTACTACCACGATGGAGAAGGAGCCCGTTACTCCCTGCAATATGATTCCACCAAGCCGCTGGAAGAGTACACTCATCTGGCGGGCTACAAAGGCAAAGATAAACGCATGTTGTACGGGGGGAACTTCAGAAGCGGGAACTATACTTCGGAGCGCTACATCGAATACAGCGATCAGCGCAGAGAGTATTTCGGCGGTGCGGATTCAAACTACTCCTTGCTTGGAATGAGCGACCGGTACGGGAATACGATTACCTTCCATTACACCCCGCGTAAAATTTATACAGGGGACACGTATCTGATCCTTTCATCGATTACCGACAGCGTAGGCCGAA
>NZ_JACBYI010000079.1 GCF_019352175.1 Paenibacillus sp. S150 | reverse complement strand
AGTGAAAATGACAAATAACACTGAGCCTGAACAGAATTGCTGTCAGGCTAGCGTCTTTAGGCGCAGTTTGGCAACAAGGGGTTATACCCCAAGAGCAAACCACCCGTTGGACGGGTGGTCCTGATTTATTCACACCTTAAAAGCTGTATATATAGAGTGAACTTAAGAATGTAACTTGCTGCATGGATGAAATCCTTGCTCCGCAAGGGGTTCGTCCATCGGCTGTCCGTCATTCTTAAGTTCAGCTTAAACTATATGGGGCCACGCAGAAAGCAGCGGTTTTGTGCAAATAGAATCTCTGGAGTCCGCTCACAAAAAAAATCGGGAACACGCCAAGGGCTTCTAATCCTCCGGACGCACAAACAGCCTCCCCGAAGGAAGGCTGTTCTCGATGACGTCCCGGAAGGGATTCGAACCCCTGACCGTGCGCTTAGAAGGCGCATGCTCTATCCAGCTGAGCTACCGGGACATGAGAAGACACTGAAAAGCAAGCAAAAATTATGTTATCATATATGGACAACTTTTTCAACCTGTTTTTTTGAAACCGCTGTGGGATATGCTATAATCTACAATTGATCATGGTTCGGAGAAAAGGAGGTGCCCTCATTAATCATTCGAATTCCCCCGCCAAAGAGAATATCGTGCTGTTTCCGAAGACGCTGGACTATTACCAGATCCAGTTAACGGTAATGCTGGAGAGTGAACGCTACGGGGAAGCGATGGAGCTGCTGCGGTTCTTGCTGCAATGCCAGGGACAGGAAGAGCGGCACTATCAGGAATGGGAATCGCTTCTGGATTGGCTGGAGGCGGCCTTCCCCTATGCATCGCATCACGGAGATGAAGACAAGGAGCCCTCTGCCGGTGAGCAGGATCTGAAGGAAGAGGACATGGCCCGGATTCTTGCCAAATCCAAGCTCGAGGAAGACGCGGATTACCCGGGCAAGCTGCTGCGGAAGGTTATGAACGAGCCTTTGTCGGAAGCGACCATACTTGCGCTGGAGCAATTATCCTATCTGGAGGGCGGTTCTGTCGACGAATCGCTTATCGGCTGGCTGCAGCAGGCGGAGGTTCATCCGCTTTTGCAGTTCCGCACGCTGCAGACACTCCGCCGCCGCGGAGCACAGGGGACAATCGGCCTGGTGCGCGGAGCGGAGACGGCCTACGTTGAGATCGACACGGTGCCGCTGAGCAATGAAGAGTTCCCGCTTCAGGTGAGCCAGGTGCTGGAACGGGTGGCCGGGCAGGCAGAGGTGCATGAGCCGACACTATATTATTTTGCCCAGGAGCTATGGGGGCAGTTCATTATGTCGATTTATGGCTCTGAGGAATACCGCAAGCTGCTGGAGGGAGAGGACGCCCAGCTGGATATCTGGGCCGGCGCGCTGCATCAGATGGTGTCCGAGAGCCTGAACGGAACCCGGCAGGAAGAAGATACACGGGCCATGTACGGAATTACAGGCAGCATGCGCTTTCAATTCGAGGGGGCATACCGCTCGCTCAAAGGTTTTGTAAAGAGTTCTCTACTTGATAAATAAAGTAATGTTGTATATAATATAATGGTCATTCTGTGCGTGAATTGCGTGATTATTTTGAAGAAAACATGTAACCTATTTTTGGAGGGAAAAGTATAATATGAAAGCAACCTGGGAAAAAATAGAGAAGAACCTTGGAGTTCTTGAAGTCGAAGTCGAAGCAGAACGTGTAGCTGCAGCGCTCGACAAAGCTTTTAATAAAGTAGTTAAGAAAGCGAACGTGCCCGGTTTCCGCAAAGGCAAAGTGCCGCGGCCGATTTTTGAATCCCGTTTCGGTGTGGAAAGCCTGTACCAGGATGCTATCGACATCCTTCTTCCTGAAGCTTACGGCGAAGCGGTTGAAGAAGCCGACATCTTCCCTGTAGACCGTCCCGAAGTGGATATCGAGCAATTCGCCAAAGGCCAGCCGTTCATCTTCAAAGCGAAGATCACGGTTAAGCCTGAAGTCAAACTGGGCCAGTATAAGGGCGTAGAAGTTCCAGTTCAAAAGGCTGAAGTTACTGAAGAAGAGCTGGATGCTGAACTGAAACGTCTGCAGGAGCGTCATGCCGAGCTTGTGGTGATTGAGGACAAACCGGCAGCCAACGGCGATATTACAGTGATTGATTTTGACGGATCTGTGGATGGCGTGCCATTCGAAGGCGGACAGGCTGAGCGTCATTCCCTGGAGCTGGGAAGCAACTCCTTCATTCCCGGATTCGAAGAACAAGTGGTGGGCATGTCCACTGGAGACTTCAAGGATGTTGAAGTAACATTCCCTGAGGCTTACCATGCTGAGAACCTTGCCGGCAAAGCCGCAGTATTCAAAGTGAAGCTGCACGAAATCAAACGCAAGCAGCTCCCGGAACTGGACGACGAATTCGCCAAGGATGTAAGTGAATTCGACACGCTTGAAGAATACAAGGCAGACCTGAAGGCACAGCTGGAATCCCGCAAACAGGAAGAGCTTAAGGGCGTCCGTGAAACTGCGGTAGTTGATGCGGCGGCAGCAAATGCCGAAGTTGAAATTCCTGAAGCCATGATCGCCGGCGAAGTGGAGAATATGGTTCGCGATTTCGACAACCGTCTTCGCCAGCAGGGCATGAACATGGAGATGTTCCTGAGCTTCTCCGGCCAGACCCGTGAAGATCTGGAAGTCCAGATGAAGGGCGATGCCGAAAAACGCGTCCGCAACAACCTTGTGCTGGAAGTCATTGCCAAGGCTGAGAACATCGAAGTATCCGAAGAAGAAGTAACTGCGGAACTCGCTACCATGGCAGAAGCTTACAAACGCACTCCTGAAGAAATCCGCAGCATTCTTGCGGCCAATGGTTCCCTGAACAGCCTGAACGATGAAATTTCGCTGCGCAAGACCATTGATTTCCTCGTGGAGAACAGCGTTGAAGTCGAAGCTCCTCCAGCAGCTGAAGAAGCCGCCCAAGAAGAAGCAAGCGCTGAGTAATCATCATCGGAGGCTGCATTTCAACCAGAGCGGCCGGTAGGGCCTCCATAAATATAGATAAGGCACGTAATTTCTTGTTACGTGCCTTATTTTTATCGGCAGAGTCCTATTTAGAAATACATAGCTGCAGTCACAGCAATTGGCATTCACATGGGAATTGCGCTATAATGGCAGGCACATGAACAATGCGGTAATATGCAGCAGTGAAAAAATGACATAGCGCCTTGAACGTGTTAAAATATTTCTGAAACGGAAAGACTAATCTGTACAGAGAAAAGAGGTTGGTGGCATGAGTCTGGTACCAATGGTTGTGGAATCAACAAGTCGGGGAGAACGGTCATACGATATCTATTCCAGATTGCTCAAGGATCGCATCATCTTCCTAAGCAGTGCGATTGACGATGATGTCGCCAATCTGGTTATTGCCCAATTGCTGTTCCTGGCAGCAGATGACCCCGAAAAAGACATTCACCTGTACCTCAACTCTCCCGGTGGTTCTGTGACAGCCGGCATGGGTATATATGATACGATGCAATACATCAAACCGGATGTCTCTACGATCTGCGTGGGCATGGCGGCAAGTATGGGATCGCTGCTGCTTACGGCAGGGGCTCCAGGCAAGAGATACGCGCTGGCCAACAGCGAAGTAATGATTCACCAGCCGCTTGGGGGCGTTCAGGGGCAGGCATCCGATATCTGGATTCATACCGACTGGATTCTCAAGACGAAACAGAAGCTGAATCAAATATATGTAGATCGCACAGGTCAGCCCCTTGACAAAATCGAACGGGATACAGACCGCGATAACTTCATGAGCGCGGAGGAAGCGAAGGAATACGGGCTTATTGACCAGGTGCTCTCTTCACCGATCAAATCCTAAAGGGGTGGTAAGATGTTTAAATTTAATGATGAAAAAGGGCAATTGAAATGTTCTTTTTGCGGTAAATCCCAAGAGCAGGTTCGCAAGCTTGTAGCAGGACCGGGCGTTTATATATGTGACGAATGCATCGAGCTGTGCACGGAAATCGTGGAAGAGGAGCTCGGCCATGAGGAAGAGCTGGATCTGAAGGATATTCCGAAGCCGAAGGAAATCCGCGACATTCTTGATCAATACGTCATTGGCCAGGAGCAAGCGAAGAAATCGCTCTCCGTAGCCGTATATAATCACTACAAGCGCGTCAACAGCCAGAGCAAGATCGAAGATGTTGAACTGACGAAGAGCAATATTCTTCTTCTCGGTCCCACCGGTTCCGGTAAAACGCTGCTGGCCCAGACCATGGCTAAGATTATCAACGTTCCTTTTGCCATCGCGGATGCGACTTCCCTTACGGAAGCGGGTTATGTCGGTGAGGATGTCGAGAACATTCTGCTGAAGCTGATTCAGGCTGCCGATTATGATGTGGAAAAAGCCGAACGCGGCATTATCTATATTGATGAAATTGATAAAGTGGCACGCAAATCCGAGAATCCGTCCATTACCCGTGACGTTTCCGGTGAAGGTGTGCAGCAGGCATTGCTGAAGATACTGGAAGGTACTGTAGCTTCCGTGCCTCCGCAAGGCGGGCGCAAGCATCCGCACCAGGAATTCATACAGATCGACACGACGAACATTCTGTTCATCGTAGGCGGTGCCTTTGACGGTCTGGAGCAAATGATCAAGCGCCGTATCGGCAAAAAAGTCATCGGCTTCAACGCAGCGGTTGAAGGCCAGAAGGATCTTAAGACCGGCGAATACCTGTCGATGGTATTGCCTGAGGACCTGCTTAAGTTCGGTCTCATTCCCGAATTTGTCGGCCGTTTGCCAGTCATCTCGACCTTGGAGCCGCTGGATGAGAACACGCTGGTCCGCATTCTGTCCGAGCCGAAGAACGCGCTCACGAAGCAGTATATCAAGCTGCTGGAGATGGACAACGTAGCGCTGAAGTTTGAGCCGCTCGCGCTTGAAGCCATTGCCAAGGAAGCCATCAAGCGCAACACGGGTGCCCGTGGACTGCGTGCTATTATTGAGAGTATTATGCTCGATGTAATGTATGAGGTGCCTTCACGCGACGACATCAAGGACTGCGTTATTACGGAGCAGGTTGTCCAGGAGAAGTCACTGCCTGAGCTGAGCCTTAAGAAAGACAAGAAAAAAGAGGAGAGCGCCTAAGCCGCGCTTTCCTCCACAATACAAGTCACTGTCTCCACCTTACATCCGCCGGGAAGGCGCGGGGAGGGTGGAGCTTTGATCGTTATGGGGGAGAAAACCATGTTCTTGAGACACCAGACCCGGCCTGTCAATGTTGGCGGAGTGATTATTGGGGGAAACGACGAGGTTGCTATTCAAAGCATGTGTACAACCAAAACAGCTGATGTCGAAGCGACTGTAGCCGAGATTCTGCGGCTGGAGGAAGCCGGCTGCCAGCTTGTGCGCGTGACGGTCAACAATGAAGAAGCGGCGGCTGCAATTAAGGAAATCAAGGCGCGGATTCATATTCCGCTGGTTGCGGATATCCATTTCAATTATAAGCTGGCCCTGCTCGCGATTGAGAACGGCATCGACAAGGTGCGTATTAACCCCGGCAACATCGGCCGCCGCGACAAAGTCGAAGCTGTGGTTAAGGCCTGTAAGGAAAAAGGCATTCCGATCCGCATCGGCGTCAACGCCGGTTCCCTGGAGAGCCATCTCCTTGAGAAATACGGCTATCCGACTCCGGATGCCATGGTTGAGAGCGCCCTGTATCATATCGGGATTCTGGAAGAACTCGATTTCCATGACATCATCGTATCTCTTAAAGCATCTGATGTGCCGATGGCGCTTGAAGCGTACCGGAAGGCGGCGGAAGTTATCCCGTACCCGCTGCATCTGGGCATCACTGAATCCGGCACACTGTTTGCCGGTACCGTGAAGAGCTCGGCGGGGATTGGTGCGCTGCTCGCAATGGGCATCGGCAGCACTGTGCGTATCTCCCTCAGCGCCGATCCGGTGGAGGAAGTGAAGGTGGCGCGTGAGCTGCTGAAGACCTTCGGTCTGATCTCGAACGCCCCGACACTGATTTCCTGCCCAACCTGCGGACGGCTGGACATCGATCTCTTCTCCATCGCCAATGAAGTGGAAGAGTATATCTCCAAGCTGAAGGTGCCGATCAAGGTATCTGTGCTGGGCTGCGCCGTCAACGGTCCGGGAGAGGCGCGCGAGGCCGACATCGGCATTGCCGGTGCCCGTGGAGAAGGCCTGCTGTTCCGCTACGGACAGATGATCCGCAAGGTCCCTGAGGCGGACCTCGTCTCCGAGCTGAAGAAGGAGATTGATGCAATCGTCGTCCACTTTGAAGCAACCGGCGAAATTCCGGGCCGCAAGCATGCGGGGCTGGCGCCGGCCGTCAAGACGGGAAGCAGCGGACAGTAGCTCCGATAGAACTCAGGACCAGGACTCATTCCAAATTTTCATAGCTTGCAGAACGCCCCTTGCCCAGCGGATTATCCGTCAGCAAGCGGGCGTTTTTTTGAAATATAAGCTTTGCACACTAAATGATCCTTCGATTTCCGGCTGAAACACCCCGTCCCTTAGAAGGACGGCGTAGCCGTTTCTGCTTGCTTAGGATAGACGTAGGCTTTTGGAGTGGACGCTCCGCGAACGGAGCGTTGTCTGGGCCGCTGTGCCCTTCAGATTAATTTCATTCGCCTTAGCGGTGAAAATCCGGGGACAGAGGCGACCGCTGCCGCTGTTCCGCGGGTCCGTCCGCTCCGCTGTTCAAGCGGGAGGGAGTTCTCTAATCTTTAAAAACACAATAAAGAAACTTAATCCTGAATTTCGAAAGTAAGTATCCACAAATCACCTAAAAGCTCTACACGAAGGGATTTCTTGCTAAAAACAGCCTGCACCAAATGGGTGAAGGCAAAAAGAGGGTTTATCCCTTGTCCGATCTGGATGGGTTCAATTCACTTTCGAAATTCAGGTTTATATGCTTCACATTATAAATTAGCCTTATCTTTCTCGCTGAAGGGGCTGACCCAAAAGCCATGAAATGGCTGCTTGGGTCAGCCCTTTTTTAGTCGCAGGATATACGTAGGTTTTTTGGAGTGGAAGCTCCGCAAACGGATCGTTGTCTGGGTCGCTGTGCTCTCCAGATTAATTTCATTCCCCTTAGCGGTGAAAATCCGGAGACCCAGGCGGCCGCTGCCGCTGTTCCGCGAGTCCGTCCGCTCCGCTGTTTAAGCGGGAAGTGGTTCTGTCATCTTTAAAAAACACAATAAAGAAACTTAATTTATCCTGAATTGAACCGGAGAACCTGAACAAGCTGATGGAACGCAAGGAAGAGATTCATAGGGGACTGACGCGAAGTGGAAAAAGTAACACTAATGGGCTAGAATTCTGGATTTAACAGGATTTAGTGGGATTTTGTACACTTAATGGAGCCCATCTCCCCCCAAATGGCTGATTTCAGCCGAATTAGTTGTACTTTTTCCCACTAGGGATGATCCAGGATCCGAATGAGCTACCTTAGTTGTACTTTTTACCACTAAAATGGCTGTCCTTTGGATGAATGGTTCAAGTTCATCTTAATGTAGGCGTATTCCTCTGCAAGGGAGAGAAACGGATCAATTAGGGTTCCTTTTTCCCGCTAACGCTTGCGGAAAAGCGGCTGGGGGAGTATGAAGTGACCTTTTCCACTTGGCTTCCCGCCTGGCTTCAGCAGCCAGCCTTACACCTGAAATGCAAACAGCTGCGCTGCCCGGTTAAGGACGTTGCAGCCGTTTATGCTTGAAAGATAAGATTTTATATGTTTTGGGGTCCCCGCAAAGTACATGAATAATCATCGAAGCCAAGGCCCCGCTTTGTGGGGTTATTTTGAAAGATAAGAATTTATCCTGAATTTCGAAAGTAA
>NZ_JACBYI010000078.1 GCF_019352175.1 Paenibacillus sp. S150 | reverse complement strand
TTTTGTTGTATACTGGTCATTGAGTAGGGCTCCTTTTCTTGGTGACTTTGCAATCCCAAGGATACCCTACTTTTTTGTCGTTTACTAGACTCCCCGATCCTTACACATACTATTTTACGCCATCCCAGTAGAAGGAGTAGTGGTAAAAAGGCAACTTAATTTCAGCGTATTTCCCTGAAAAGGAGAGAAACGGATGAATTAGGTATCCTTTTTCCCACTAACGCTGGCGAAAAGGGGGAAAGGGGGAAAATTAAGTTCACTTTTTCCACTCGGGCTTACCCGCCGGGTCCCAGCAGGAAGGTTTGGAGAAACCGGGGGAAGCATAGCCGTCACCCAAGAAGGCTGCCCTATCCAGTGAAGGCTGGCATAGCCGCTTTTTTAATAAGATAAGAATTTATCCTGAATTTCGAAAGTGAATTGAACCCATCCAGATCGGACAAGGGATAAACCCTCTTTTTCCTTCACCCATTGGGTGCAAGCTGCTTTTAGCAAGAAATCTCTTCGTGTAGAGCTTTTTAGATGATTTGTGGATACTTACTTTCGAAATTCAGGTTTATATGTTCGGGGTCCCCGCAAAGTACCTGAGTAAATCATCGAAGCCAAGGCCCCACTTTGTGGGGTTATTTTGCGCAGGATATACGTAGGCTTTTGGAGTGGACGCTCCGCGAACGGAGCGTTGTCTGGGTCGCTGTGCTCTCCAGATTTATTTCCTTCCCCTTAGCGGTGAAAATCCGGAGACCCAGGCGGCCGCTGCCGCTGTTCCGCGGGTCCGTCTGTCCGCTCCGCTGTTTAAGCGGGAGGCGGTGCTGTAATCTTTGAAAAACACAATAAAGAAAATTAATTTATCCTGAATTGAACCGGCGGACCTGAACAAGCGGATGGAATGCAAGGAAGAGATTCATAGGGGACTGAAGCGAAGTGTAAAAAGTAACACTAATGGGCTGGAATTTTGGATTTAACGGGCTTTAGTGGGATTTTGTACACTTAATGGATGCTCTCTCCCCTCATACGGCTGATTTCATCAGAATTAGTTGTACTTTTTCCCACTAGGGATGATCGAGAATCCGAATGCGCTACCTTAGTTGTACTTTTTACCACTAAAATGGCTGCCCTTTGGATGAATGGTTTAAGTTCATCTTAATTTAGGCGTATTCCTCTGCAGGGGAGAGAACCGGATCGATGGGTATCCTTTTTCCCACTAACACTTGCGGAAAAGGGGATGAGGGCAAATTTAAGCACCTTTTTTCCACTTGGGCCTCCTGCCGGGTCTCAGCGGCCGGTGGGAAGGAAGACACGCTTTCGAAATTCAGGTTTATATGTTTTGCGCACTAAATTACCCCGCTATTTCCCGAAAGATAAGAATTTATTCTGAATTTCGAAAGTAACCTTATGCCTTCACCGGCCCCGGCCGGGAATGAAGGCTTGTTTTCTTATACTCCACTTATCCCGCCGGAATGGCTCCCGGCTGATGCTCGCCGTACATACAATCTTGCCCAATGGCGCGGACCGCTCTTAGCAGAGCATATTCCAGCGCTTCCTTGGCAAAAGGCTTGAGCAGAGCATCCATGCCGCCCTTGCCGAAGGCATTCAGGACAAATTCATGGCTGCTGGTGACAATGATTCTGCCATGCGGCTGCTGTCTGTTCACTTGATCCAGCGCGTCCGCTTCGCTGAGAAGCAGTTTGGCATCTGTAACGATGATATCCGGTTCATGCCGCTCGATCAGCCGGATTGCCCCCGAATCGCAGCCGGCTTCCAGAACCGCTTCATATTCGTAGGGCAGCTGCTCCAGCAGCAGCTTCAATTCATTGCGTACATGGGGCTTGTCGTCAACAAGTATGATTTTCATCGCAGATTCCTCCTGTTATGTAATGCCGGGTGAGCGGGTTGCCTTCCCGGAGGACATATGCCGGGGCAGGGCTAGCAAACCCGGGGAGACAATCAGCAGCAGGCATGTCCAATAGGCATTGCGATACCCGAACCACTGTGCCGCCGCCCCGCCGGCCAGACTTCCAAACAGCCTTCCGAGGGTCGTCGAGCTGGTGTACAGCGTTGAAGCGTAGCCGGGCAAATCCGGAAGCAAATCCTGAATGCAGCTGATGCCAATCGCGGATATAACGGCTACGAAGAAGGCGAGCAGGAATGCACTGGCGAACAATTGGGGCATGGCCGGAGCACCAACAGCTGTGAATGCAGTGATAAAGAGGTAGCCCGCAAAAGCAATTGTATTAAAAAGCATGGCGGTGACAATCAGCTTTTTGCGGTTCAGCCCGCTGTCGGAGCGTTTGGCGATCCGCATGCTGAGCCATACGCCGCTTATTATAGTCACTGCTGTAAACACACCATAAATGCCGGCGGTCACGCCCAGCCTTGTTGTGAAATAGACGGCCAAAAAAAGGGAGCTGATAGATATGGCCATTCCTTGCAGCAGCATGCAGGTTAAAAAGAAGGGATAGCCTGGAATCAGGAATAGATTGAGGGTCCTGTTCAACATATCAGCGGGAGTGCTCCTTCAGAGTCAGCTTGCAGCTGTATCTTTCATTTGGTTATAGTATAGTTAATTGTTGAAGACTAATGAATGTTTTATCTGCTTGAAAACCTCTACTATTTGACTGGAGCGGTGAACCCATGGATTTGAGGCTGCATGCCTGTGCGTACTCCTTTCATACACTTCCGTTCAAAACCTCCTTTACGCCGCCGCCCTTTTTTCTGTTCCGCCTGCAGGTGGTGGGCAGCTGCCGGGCACTGGTTAACGGGAAAATGAGCCGGATTGAGCCTGGAGATCTGCTGATCTACCGCCCCGGGGAGCTGTATCATCTGGAGGTGGGGGAAATGGACGGAAGGATTGAAAGCGGTGATTATTACCTGCTCTGCGAAGGCTCGTGGATTGAAGACTGGTGGGGAGCCCGGTTCCGTCCAATCCAGCAGCGGATACATCTGGATGCCGGGATGCTGTCCTTGTGGCAGCAGCTCAGCATCGAGCAGCACCGGATCGTGCAGGGAAATTCCGAGCTGATCCGGCATCTGCTCTGCGCTCTGTGCCTGTCGCTGGACCGCCTGGCGGTGGATTCCGACTCCGAGCAGGATGCGCCGGGGCGGTCCAATGAGTTGGTGATGCTGATGCGGCGGTACATCAACGAGCATGCGCTGCTTCCGCTGCGGGTGGAGGAGGTTGCCCGGGCTGCCGGGCTTAGCGTATCCAGGGCAGTGCATCTTTTCAAAAAGCTGACGGGCTTCACCATTATCCGCTACACCCAGGAAATCCGCCTGTCCAACGCTCTGGAGCGGATTCGCTACACCGACTTAAGCCTGGAAAATATCGCCGGAAGCTGCGGCTTTGGAACCTATTCCTATTTTCACAAGGTGTTCAAGGCCAGATACGGCCTTTCGCCCAAAGAGGCCCGCGCCCGTCCGCCGGAGCCGATCTTGGAAGACAGCCACGCCATCATGGGCGGGGAACGGAATTTGTCCGGAATATCGGAGGATGCCCGGAAGTTTTTGACGATATAAGGTAAATTGGTGATAATAGATTAACAACGAACGATAGCGGGTGATGGCAATTATTACATTGAGAGACATTAAAGAAATCTGTGGGGATACTTTTTACAAGCGGGGCAAGACATATTACGA
Source organism: Paenibacillus sp. S150 (assembly GCF_019352175.1). Classification (GTDB taxonomy): domain Bacteria; phylum Bacillota; class Bacilli; order Paenibacillales; family Paenibacillaceae; genus Paenibacillus_AQ. The sequence continues at coordinate 4,773 of NZ_JACBYI010000078.1, read as the reverse complement.
ATCCGGCCGTGTCGGCAATTTGTTATACGATGAAACGGAAAACTGCTACACCGCCAGCGTAAAGGGAAGCAAGTCTTATGACTTACGGATTGATATTGATGAGGAAGTAGGACTGATTGATTCGATATGCACTTGCCCGGCCTTCGAGGACTACGGCTCCTGCAAGCATGAGGCGGCTGTGCTTATTGCTATCTCCAAGCTGGAACAGAAGAACATAAGTAAGAATAAGTCTCAAACTATTGAACATCCGGACGCATGGGATATTGATGCAATACTTCATTCTATCCAGACGAAACAACCGGCTCGCAGCAAACAAGGATCTGCGGAGATTTATCGGCCGGCTGAGGAGCTTATTGCTTCCTTTTCAGAGCCGGTCAGCACTCACGATAATATTTATTTATTCGGCAACGATGAGCAGCTGCAGTTTGAGTTTATTTTAAAATTTCAAAGTTCTTACAGCTACAGCGGGTTCTCGATTGAATTGCGCACGGGTGTCAAGCGGTTGTATGTCGTACCTAAAATCAACCGTTTCCTTGAGCATGTGGAGCGGAGGCTGCCTCATTATTTTACGAGTAAATTCACCTTCGATCCAGCACAGCAGCAGATGAATGCTTCAGATGAGACTTTTCTGAATGTGTTGATTCAAATAAAGAATTCAGAAAGATCCTATCAAACATCCGGCTACGGATACTATGATTATTCGGGAACTGCGGAAGGCAGAGCTATTACTGTTCCACCTCTGGCCTGGGAGAAGCTTAAACCGCTATTTTCGGAAGTGAATATCACACTGGAAGGCGACGGAGAGCCTGGAACTCAGCTGGAACTGGTGGAGGGCGCTCCTCCTTTCAGCTTCACTATCGGGAAGGGCGGGCCCAAGGAGTATGTGTTGGCAACCTCGGGGCTTGCGCAATGCAAGATGCTCCCGGAGTACTTCTGTATTATTACCGGGGGGAAGATCTACAGCCTCAATGCTCCGGAGTTTAACCGGATCCTGCAATTGAAGCAGCAGCTCTCTGCTTCCGGACAGCTGCCCATCTCATCGCTTCAGATTGAACCTTTTATTCAGCGGGTAGTCCCTGCTCTAAGGGGAATGGGGAATGTCAAAGTGGACAAGGCCGTTCAGGAACGGATCATTCAGCCTGAGCTGCAGTGCCAAATCTATCTGGACTATACGGAAGGCCGGCTGCTGGCCAGGCTGGAGCTTCACTATGGCGACATTGTGATCAATCCGTTAGGCAGTCAACAGCAAGTTGAAGAGAAGCGTAAGGTTATTCTGATCAGAAATAGGCAAAAGGAAGAATATATTACTGCTATGCTGGACAATTCCTCCATGCGCAGGGAAGGTGAACATTGGGGTGCCGCAAGTGAATTGGAGATGTATGAAGCCCTTCATGAGCTGATCCCTTCTCTGGAAAAGCAAGCGGACATTTACATGACTTCGCCGGCGCAAAATCTGATCCTGGAGCGCAAAGCTTCTCCAAAAGTCCGGGCTGACCTGAATGATGGGCTGGACTGGCTCCATATTTCTTTTGAAATGGAAGGATTGGATGAGCATGAAGCTGCTCGCGTAATGCAGGCCATTATTGAAAAGAAGAAGTACATCCGCCTTCGCAGCGGAGCCTTCCTGTCTCTTCAGGAGGGGGGATTCAATGATTTTCGTACGATTGCCGACCGGCTGAATTTGGGGAAACAGGATCTCAAAACACCGCTCATCAAGCTTCCCTCCATACATTCCCTTCAGCTCCCGGAGCGCGGGAAATCCTCCGGAACGGTGAAATGGGGCAAGTCGCTCCGGCTTTTTCTGGAGCAGCTAAGGGAGCCGGAGACTAACGATTTTGAGGCTCCGGAGCAGCTGAAGAACGTTCTGCGCGATTACCAGGTGAAAGGCTTCCAATGGATGAAGACCTTGGCCCGTTTCCGGTTTGGCGGGATACTGGCGGATGATATGGGGCTAGGGAAAACCATTCAGAGCATTGCCTATATTTGCTCCGAGCTTGAAGAGAGCCGGGAGGACTCGAAGATATTGATCATCTGTCCCGCCTCACTCACCTATAATTGGGCTAGCGAGTTTGCAAGCTTTGCGCCTCAGGTCAAGGTCCTGGTAGCCGCCGGGCAGAAGGCGGAGCGGAGCGAATTGCTGGAAGGAATTGAACACGAGGATGCAGATGTCATTATTACATCCTACCCGCTTTTAAGAAAAGATATTGACCAATATTCGGGTATAAACTTTCACACGCTAATCCTGGATGAAGCCCAGGCGGTCAAAAATAGCGCTTCCCAAACCGCTCAGGTGGTAAAATCCATTACGGCTGCACGTAAATTTGCTCTGACAGGAACGCCTATCGAAAATTCAATTGATGAGCTGGAGTCTATTATTGGCACGGTGTCTCCGCTCCTGTTCTCCGGCCGTCAATCCTTCAAGAAGCTGCCAGCGGATCGTATTTCGAGTATTGTTGCTCCATTTATTATGAGAAGGCTGAAAAAAGACGTGCTGGAGGAATTGCCGGATCGCATAGAGACGCTTCAGCGGACGGAGCTGCTGCTGGAGCAGAAAAAGCTTTATCTCGCCTACTTGTCCAAGCTCCGCGAAGATACCGAGCAGGATTTGCAGGGCGAAGGCTTTCAAAAAAGCCGGATGAAAATACTGGCAGGCATTACCCGCTTGCGGCAGATATGCTGTCATCCTTCTCTTTTTATAGAGGATTACACCGGCGGCTCCGGGAAGCTGGACCAATTGCTGGAGCTGGTAGAGGATTGCCGTGCTTCCGGCAAAAGAATGCTCCTGTTCTCCCAATTCTCCAGCATGCTGCAGCTGATAAGGAAAAGCCTGGAAGCTGCCGGACTCACACCGTTTTATTTGGATGGTTCAACACCTTCCGCGGAGCGCGTTGAGCTTTGCCGCCGCTTTAATGAAGGAGAAGGAGAAATATTCCTGATCTCTCTCAAGGCAGGAGGGACCGGACTTAATCTGACGGGGGCAGATACAGTTATTCTGTATGATTTGTGGTGGAATCCTGCCGTAGAAGAGCAAGCTGTAGGACGTGCCCACCGGATGGGACAGCGTAATGTGGTGCAGGTGATCCGTCTGGTGACAGAAGGGACCATCGAAGAGAAGATGCTGGAACTTCAGCAGCGCAAAAAGAATCTGATCGAAGAGGTTATTGAATCCGGGGGGAACAAGACCACTTCATTATCTGAGGAAGATATCCGTGAATTACTCCAAATGTAGAGGGAAAAGCACAAACAGCAAGCCACGGACCACAGTAAGCGACGAACCACAAACAGCAAGCCGCGAGCCACAGTAAGCGACGAACCATAAACAGTAAGCCACGGACCACAAACAGCAAGCCGCACATGGCTTCTGTGCATTGAAGGCATGGCAACGCGGCGGGTCAATTGCTGTTGCCGGATCAAGGTCAGATGGATCAGAGTGTGCTCACACGGCATGTTCATTGACATCAGCCGCAAGTATTCACTATACTGATTTTAAATCAGGACGAAGCACGTCCCGTACTCATGTATCCATGGGTGCGGGATTTTTTTGTGTCCACAGGAAGGGGAAGCGCGTTATGGGATTTCAGGAAATGCACAGCGTTTGGCTCAAGGATCACATGGAACGGAGAAAAGGGGAACGGCGGAATCGGCTGGACCGGGGGCATGGTCACGGAGAGCGCATGTTTCTGGAACAGGTATGGTGGCCGATGATGGGTTCCCTGCAGGACTTGCATCCTGAATATGAGGTCACGGATTGGCGTGGCAGACCTTATTTCGTTGATCTCGTCTGGAAGCCGGGAAAGGTGAAATTTGCGTTTGAAATAAAGGGGTACGGCCCGCATGTACAGAATATGGACCGGACACGGTACCGGCAGGAGCTTAACCGGGAAACCTTTTTGCAAATCGCCGGTTACCGGGTGGTCTCGATTCCCTATGATGATCTGGAGGCAAGCCCGCAGCTTACTATTTCGCTGATTAAATCCCTTGTGGCTCCGTTCATTGGCGGGGATAACGCCGGGAAGCAATTTAGCCGTTTGGAGCGTGAGGTCATCCGGCTTGCAGTCTCGCGGGATGGGATGATCCGCCCGGTTGAGCTGGTCCAAGAGCTTGGAATCAACCTGCGGACAGTCCGGAATACCCTGCAGGCTCTTTGCGGAAAAGGAAGACTCAGATCTGTGCCTACGGACAAGGGCCGGAGAGCTTGCCGTTATGAGGTTATTCATTCATTCTCGGACGATCAGCTCTGGTGAATGAATGCCGGGCAGCGAAAAGTGAAGGAATAACGGCAGAAATGCCGTTGTTGGAGCAGCCTAGGCAGCGAGGGCCGGAAATAACGGCAGAAATGCCGTTATTGGAGCGTCCCGGGCGGCGAGGACGGGGAATAACGGCAAAAATGCCGTTGTTGGAGCAGCCTAGGCAGCGAGGGAGGGGAACAACGGCAAAAATGCCGTTGTTGGAGCGTCCTAGGCGGCGAGGGCGGGGAACAACGGCAGAAATGCCGTTGTTGGAGCGTCCCGGGCGGCGAGGGCCGGAAATAACGGCAGAAATGCCGTTGTTGGAGCGTCCCGGGCGGCGAGGACGGGGAATAACGGCAAAAATGCCGTTATTGGAGCAGCCTAGGCGGCGAGGGCGGGAAATAACGGTAAAAATGCCGTAACTACTTAGGTCCTGGTTGTCACGAGAACGAAAACTGATCTTGGATCGCAAGAAGCAAGGAAGGAAGAAGGGGGCGAGATTGTTTGCGAAGGGAAGAAATCACACTGCGAATTCGGGCAAATT
>NZ_JACBYI010000077.1 GCF_019352175.1 Paenibacillus sp. S150 | reverse complement strand
CCCTGGAGTATACCGCGCCAGCCCTTGGCGGCTTTGGATTTCGTCCTGTTAAGGTGACTTATCCGACTGACACAGCCTCCAATCCAGTTCGTGTACCTTGGCCCGTGCTTTTGCCTCCGGCTTCCTTTCAGATTCCACCTCACGGTGGACACCCTTGCCCTTGGCTAACGGTAGGCGCTCGCCAGCCCCCGTTCGGGACTTTCACCCTAAAGATGACGCCCATGCTGGGCGTACGCACAAAAAACCCGGGAAAGCCTGTGCTTTTCCGGGTTTTAATATAGTCCGGCGGCTCCCGGGTCAGCCCGTGCCGTTTCAGATTGTCCTCGGTCACCGCACCATCCATAATCAGCTCCACGGGAAAAGCCTGCGATAGCAGCGGCAAACCCAAATCCTGCCGGTTGGCGAGGCGGAACGCATCCTTTTTGAGCATAAAGATTCTCCCACTGTCTTCAAGCAAGGCATACTCTGCCTCTTCGATAATAAAAACCCCTTCTCCCTCAGCGCTTGGACGTGATGAATCCAGGGTGCAGCAGATCTTGTTCCGGTTGGCTTCCATAATTTATCCGTTTCCGACCAGCACCGTGGGAGAGCCGGAGATCCGTCTGCGCATTTTGAGGGGAATTCTGTGCGCTGAAATGTTTCTTGGGAGAGCGGGTCATACGTCTACTCCATTCCGCAAATGTCCTCATACGCTATACAGAAGCCCGGTTGCGGCAAATTACATGACCTTTAGAAGGTGGGAAACCATGACGAAGTCGGAGACGGAAAGAATCCGAAAGCCGAAGCTGAAAAAAATGAGAAAAGAACATGTCAAGCATCCGCTCTATTTCAAATCCTATAGTAAAAGCAAGCATTTGAAGAGAATCCGGACCCTGCTGGATAAAAAAGGGACTCAACGCAAGCGGCACCGCAGCCCGAAATCCCCGCCGGGAGTTACCGCCTCTGCCGGGCAAACTGAAGTCATTAGCGTTGTGGGGTTAATGGGCAGCATTGGGCTGATGGGCGCGCAGGGCGCGACCGGGCCGATGGGACTCATGGGCAGCATCGGACTCATGGGCGCTACGGGCGCGACCGGACCGATGGGGCTGATGGGACCGATGGGGAACATGGGTGTCCAAGGTGCCACCGGCTTGGCCGGACTCATGGGCAGCATTGGGCTGATGGGCGGAACCGGCGCCACGGGCGCGACCGGGGCCATGGGCAGCATCGGACTCATGGGCAGCATCGGTGAGATGGGTGCTATGGGCGCGACCGGGGCCATGGGCAGCATCGGACTCATGGGCAGCATCGGTGAGATGGGTGCTATGGGCGCAACCGGGGCCATGGGCAGCATCGGGCTGATGGGCAGCATCGGTGAGATGGGTGCTATGGGCGCAACCGGGGCCATGGGCAGCATCGGGCTCATGGGCGAGATCGGCGCTATGGGCGCCACGGGTGCGACCGGGGCCATGGGCAGCATCGGGCTCATGGGCAGCATCGGCGCTATGGGTGCCACGGGCGCGACCGGGGCCATGGGCAGCATCGGGCTCATGGGCGAGATCGGCGCTATGGGCGCCACGGGCGCGACCGGGGCCATGGGCAGCATCGGGCTCATGGGCAGCATCGGCGCCATGGGCGCTACGGGTGCGACCGGAGCCATGGGCAGTATCGGGCTCATGGGCAGCATCGGGGTTACGGGGGCTACGGGCGCGACCGGCGCGATGGGCAGTATCGGGCTCATGGGCGAGATCGGCGCTACGGGCGCGATGGGCAGCATCGGGCTCATGGGCAGCATTGGTGAGATAGGAGCTACCGGGCTGATGGGCGCCATGGGATTAATGGGCCAGCAGGGAATTCCCGGACCTACAGGTGCTACGGGCGCCACTGGCGCTCAAGGAGCCATGGGCCTCATGGGAATTCCCGGTGCAGCGGGATTAACGGGGGCTACAGGCCCGGCAGGTGAAGCCGGACCGACCGGACCTGCCGGGCCTCCTGGAATGGCATCCCAGGCAGCAGGCAGCACGGCATTCATAGAAACCTTCAGGATCGGGGACATCAACGCGGTGGTTCCCTTCAACGCCAGCGGAGGCAATAACCAGGCCGTTGGGGCTCTTGCTTTTAGCGGGCAGCAGGGAACTATCAACAGACTTGCAGTCTATGTCACGCAATTAGGCTCAACCGGAACCTTTCAGATGGCCGTTCTGCTCCCTGCAAGTTCATCACAATCCACCGTTATCGGGATGACTGCAGTGGCAACCTCCTTAAATGCCGGAATCTTCATCCTCCCTTTAATGGAGCCTCTTACACTCTCGGGAGATGTTACGTATCAGCTTGCTGTCTATAATCAGGTTAACGGCTCCAACCTGGGTGGCCGAAGTACAGGCGTTTCCGGCCTCGTCGCTCCGCCGATCAATTTCAGGTCACAGAATCTCAGCGGATTCAGAATTGGCCAATCCGTTAACACCAGTGACGTCATTCTTCTGTCTCCTTGGATTGCCGCCTTGGCCTAAAAAAGACTTCAAGGCCTAAGCCTTGTGCCATTTCCGGTGCAGGGCTTAATGGAGTTGGCATGAATCCCCCCACGCCCGAGCTGCAACATTATTCAGCACAAAAAGAAACCATCCCGGCCAGCATTATAGCTTAATGGACAGTCTCTGGTTATCTTCATTATCTTCTTGCACTGATTGTCTGTAATAATAGTAACTTACTGTACCGACTGCAAATGCTCTTCTAGACGGTCCCAGGTCTCGGTAATCCCTTGCTCCATGCCCATATCCATAACCGTTTTGAGTGCTTCGGCGGAATCGTATTTTGAGCGGCTTACAAGCTTCGTCTTCCCTCCCTGGTCCTCGAAGAGCATAGTAACCAGAGTGGACGGCATGCCTTTGGCTTCGTTGCCTTCAGCATCTGAGAAATAATCGGTGTAGACGATTTTCTCCCCATCTGCGATTTCATGGTAGACCCCTTTGCCCCAGGACTCCATACCGTAGAAATCCCCCTGCTTCTCATCCACACATTTCATACAGTAATGCCAAACACCGCCCGGGCGAAAATCAGCAGTACAGACAGGAACCGTCCAGCCTCGAGGCCCCCACCACTGCTTCAGATGCTCAGCCTCGGAGAACACTTCGAATACAAGCTCACGCGGCGCATCGAACACACGCACAAGAATCAGTTCCCGGCCTTCTACTCTGGAAATCATGTTGGACATTCAAATCCCTCCTGTAATTAGCGTTCCTTGTATTCTCTGTTTTCGGATTGCAGTTGCCGCAAATAGTCTTCCAGATTGACGAAGCGTACATTCCAAATGCTGCGGTACGCTTCAAGCCGAGCATCCGGGGCCTGCAGCGGCTCCGTCCGCAGCCTAATGCCAACCTGCGCCGAAATCAAAAGCACTTCTACCTCTTATTCCACCCATTTACCCATCTTCGCCAAACTCAAAAGCATTTTTAACTCATCAATCGTTCAGAGAATTAGATTGCACAAAGTGGATGAGGGCTTCAGTTAAATTCATACTGCCCGTGCAGCAGATTTGATGATGCGGCCCGGGGAATTTATAATTACAGAAACGCTAAAACACTGTTCTATACAGGAAGGAAAGGATTGCATGCTCATTCTCCAAATCATGACATGGCTCCTCGCTCTCGCCGTTCTACTGTCAGCGATGTGGATCATATTAGACACCTGGCGGAACGGGATATCGCCGATGCCCTCATCAAGGGCGGTACGGCTGGCGGTTGCCGGGGAAGTGAACCGGGCTCCTGGCTACGGCACTATTGTGGAGGCCGGGTCCGGCTGGGGCACGCTGGGGCTGGATGTCATCCGCCATTGTCCGGGCAAAAGACTGACCGGGATTGAGAATTCCAGCATTCCTCTGTGGTCATCCCGGCTGCTGGCCGCCATTGCTGCCCGAATCTTGCCCTTCACCAGCGGCGGAGACCCGCTGCGAGGCAGGCTCCGTTTTATCCGGGGGGATATCTACCGCAGCTCATACGCCGATGCCGATATGGTTCTCTGTTATTTGTTCCCCGGCGCAATGGAGCAACTAGCGGCCAAGTTCAAACAGGAGCTGCCCCCGGGAGCGGTGGTGATCAGTATTTTCTTCGCCCTGCCGGGCATGCAGCCGGTCCGCACAGTGACCTGCAAAGATGCGCTGCGGACCAAGGTGTACGTCTATTCTTTTTAAAAGATACTGGAAAGGCAACGTCCCGGATGCTTTGCCCGTTATCTCTCCCAGTAGGTTCACGCGTTTGCCAACAGTGGAGAGGACTTTGCCGTTCCCGGAATGGGTAAATGAAAAGTACCGCACGGCCGCTGCGCAGTAATCAGTCCAGCACTGCCCGGGAGAACAGTTCACTAATCAGCATCTCATCCTCACAGGCCTTTTTGAATCCGGCGGCGAAGCTAAGGATAGCTTCTCTGTTGTCAGAATATGCGCAGAACATATCGGCCTCCGGGTCAAAATGGACAGTACCCGCCAGCTCCGGCATCTTCTCCTCCAGAAAAACGGCCGCCAGGGATGTCCAGTCATAGCCGTTGCCCTCAAAGCCCTCATCCGCCCTGGAGCTGAGCAGCTCTGCCCGGTATGAACCGGCGGCTAGAATGACTGACATGCCGCCGTGAGCCTGCTCTACCAGGATAAAAGGCTCAACGCCGCCAGCAGTAAGATCAGGTATCTTCATATTTTGCAGCTTGTGCAGCAGCAGGTCTGCCGCCTGTTCCGTGAAGCGGAGCGCACCGTCATGCTCAACAATCATTCCCTGCCGGATTCGTTCATCCAGCCAATCGGAGATGAACGAAGGGGCGTAGCCGCCTGTTCCAAATTCACCTCCGAATGCGATCATTTTTGAATACGCCTCCAGGTATTCCGTACGGCTCGTATCCGGGCAGGCTTTGGTGTAGAGCCAGAACTGCACATCATACAACAGGACGGAGCGTTCATCGGCATGTAAAGAAAAATGCCCTTTTTCTTCAACAATTGCCGTGCAGATTGTACGGATTATCCCCTCGATATCATCAAGCTCCGTGACCTTGCTGCACAGCTCTGCAAGCAGGGGAGAAAATGCTCCATGGGATACCTTACGGAGATCCTCCGCTTGATCTGCCTCGGACGTATCGAAGACCTCCTCATTCACCAGCCCGCGTACAAAGCTCTCGAAGTCTTTGGCCAGAAACGTGATTTCGTAGTCCGCCTCCTGATCCACGTGGATCACCGCCGGCTCGCCGTCCCTGCCGCAGGCCCGGTAGTCCAGCATAATCACATCATGCCCGGCGGACGGACAGTCACCGAACACCACACCAATATCCGGATAGCCCCACTCTTCAATCATGAATGGACTGCCCAGTTCTCCGCAGAGCGAATAGCTTTTGCCCCGGCCGATTCCCATAATCCCGGTGATTGCCACATGGTCCTCTGCCCAAGAGGTCGCTTCCTCTGCGCGAAAACAGGTGCTCCGGGGCACCCCTCCGTTATGCCGCTTCATCATCCCGATATAAAATGCCGGCAGCTTGTATCCAAGCTCCTCCTCGATTGAAGCAATCAATTCATCCGTAGGCGGCTCCGATACATATGAATCCAAGGCATAGTCACTGTCCTCCCAGAAGCTGCCGAAGTCAAACGGTTCAGCAGTGCTTCCTGCTGCAGTCCCAGCGCTGGATTGTGCCGCAGCAAAACGCCGTTCCTCCCGCTGCTGCCTCGCCGCTGCATTCCGGCTGTAGCCCAGCAGCTGCATGATATCCTCATCTCCGGGCTCCAGCTCATCCGCAAGCCCGAACTCGCGGACCGCTTCCTCATATTGCTTCAGATAGTAATAGGCATACCCCGCCCGATAGTGCCAGATTGCGTCCTGCTTCCCTTGCTCCGCAATGCTTAGCAGCTGTTCCAGCGCCTCGCTGTATCGGTCCAGATTATTCAGCGCCCGGCCCAGCTGGCCTATAAGCACGTAATCTCTTTCCGGTTCAGGAATGTCCATGATGCGGTCTGCGATTTGGGCATATTCGCCCTCTTCATGCCACGCTGCGAGCTGCTCCAACAGATTCTTTTCCACTATGTATAAGCCTCCTCAAGCATTTAATATCTACTTCCCCGCTGAGGGCAGAGGCTAAACATCCCCCAGCCATGCTTGTCCAGGGTCATATGTTATTACTGCTCATGGCCCAGTTTCCGGGCATTCCGTTCCTTTTGAATCCGGGGCCTTACGGTCAACCTGATTCCTTCCTGAATTCTCTTGTGCAAACTGGATTCGGAAGGCATACACTTTATTGTCTATTCAAGCAGGTTTACCCCTGCTGCTTCCAGCGAAGGAATAAAGTATTTATGGTCAATAGGCGATGACATCACAATTAGAATCGTATAGTTCCCGTATTTATCGCATTCATTACCGAACTGCTCCAGCGCTTGTGTGGAATCGGTCATTACTTTTAACAGGTAATTGTGCTCTCCACTGATCCTGTAGCATTCAACGACCTCAGGAGAGGAATGGCAGAAATCCATGAAGGCATTGCATTCTCTGGAGTGGAACAGCATATAGGCGGCGGCATGCTTCCCGATTTTTTCAGGAGAAATAATGGTCCGATAGCCGCAGATCACCCCGCTTTCCTCCAAACGCCTAACCCTTTCCGTCACTGCCGGTTGTGATAAACCCACACATTTCCCTAGTTCCGTCATGGACATTCTCGCCTGGCTTTGAAGATGAAACAGAATTTGCTTATCTGTACGATCCATTCCATTCAACTCCTTTAATTTCAAGGGAATTTATGCAGATCCCCTCGTTTTCAACTGCCAAACAGCCATTATAGCTTTGTTTCCTTATGTAAGCAGGATAACTAATTTTATATAATATAACTACTTTCTGCAATTGCTGAAAACCATGCATAAAGGAGGGCGCTTCGCTGCCAGAGTCCTGGTTCACGGAATGATACCTGTCAGACCGGTGATTTGTTTTCCTGGACAGAGGGGCTTTGGCCTGGGGATTATGGTGCTTAAGAGGACCCAGTTTCCGCAGACAATGGAAAATCGATTGGGCTAATGGCTCATAGGCCGCACCCATAATCATCCGTGGTTTGTCCATTCCGAGCAGCAGCGTGATGGCTTTCACCAATACCGTGCTGAAGGGAATGCCGGGATCGTTAGCGGTTGAGCTCTGCATTGCTGTCTACGGCAAATTGAGCAAATAAATTATATCACTGGAGAGGTGTATCGAAATGAACAGCAATACTACAGCTTCTTCCTCACCGCAAGTGCAGGTGCCCAGCGCTCCCGCTTCCGGACGTCTTCCCTGGGCTGCATTGCTTGCCGTCGCTATGGCAGGTTTCATCTGTGTTCTTACCGAGACTGTTCCCGCCGGGCTACTGCTGCAGATCAGCCCGGGGCTGGGAGTGACGGAGGCCATGGCAGGTCAGCTTGTTACCTTATACGCGCTAGGCTCACTGCTTGCAGCGATTCCGCTGACCGCCGTAACGCGCGGTTGGCGGCGGAAACCTCTGCTGCTGCTGTGCATCCTTGGTTTTCTTGTCTTCAATACCGTTACCGCGTTTTCTTCCAGTTATACGCTAACGCTGTCAGCGCGCTTCTTCGCAGGCGTAGCTGCAGGTGTCCTATGGGGAATGTCCGCAGGCTATGCCCGGCGCATGGTGCCGGAGCCGCTGAAGGGACGTGCCATGGCCGTTGCAATGGTCGGTACACCTCTTGCTCTTGCACTCGGCGTTCCTGCCGGAACCTTTTTCGGTGACCTTGCCGGCTGGCGCAATGTCTTCAGCATCCTGTCACTGCTTGCTCTGCTGCTGGCCGGCTGGGTTCTGTGGAAGCTGCCTGATTACCCGGGAGAAGCCGCAGGCAATCGTCTCCCTCTCCATAAAGTATTCGCCACGCCTGGAGTACGCCCCGTATTATTTGTCGTGCTGGCCTGGGTACTGGCACACAATATTCTCTATACCTACATTGCACCTTATCTTAATCAGACGGGACTTGCCGGACATGTGAACTTAGTGCTGCTTATTTTTGGAATTGCAGCGCTTGTTGGCATCTGGCTGATTGGCGTCTGGATCGACCGCCATCTGCGGTCGCTGGTTCTGATCAGCCTGGCAGCGTTTGCTGTGGCATCTGTTGCATTAGGCATAGGCAGCCAGCCTGGTATAATCTTCATTGTGGCCGCTGTATGGGGGCTGACGTTCGGGGGAGCTGCAACCTTGCTGCAGACTGCAATTGCCGTAGCAGGGGGTGAGAGTGCTGACGTGGCTCAGTCGATGTTGGTGACAGCTTGGAACCTGGCGATCAGCGGCGGCGGTGTAATCGGCGGTATTCTTCTCGAAACAACGGGAGTCCGCTCTTTTCCTTGGGCGTTGTTTGCTCTGTTGAGTCTTGCATTTCTGGCAGCTTGGCGCAGCAAAGCGCACGGATTTCCTTCCGGAGGGTGAAAATAAGCAGAAAAGGGGCAGCTCAGAAGGAGGGTAACCCTTAGTAGAGTCTCCTGAGCACCCTGTTCAGCATTCGGGCGTGGAATTAACGGCATTTCTGCCGTTATTCTCCCCGGTTCACGGGACCGGACCTCCTTTAACGGCATTTCTGCCGTTATTCTCCCCGGTTCACGGGACCGGACCTCCTTTAACGGCATTTCTGCCGTTATTC
>NZ_JACBYI010000076.1 GCF_019352175.1 Paenibacillus sp. S150 | reverse complement strand
CCGATTTTGGTCGCTTGTTTAGTTTACAAACCTTACCCGTGGAATGGAGGGTCTATTTAGCAAACGATCTGGTTTTTCCTCATCCATAATTTAGCTAATCAACAGGCCTGGAAAAAGTACAACTAATTCGGCTGAAATCAGCCGTTTGGGGTGAACGGGCCTCCATGAAGTGTACAAAATCCCACTAAAGCCCGTTCAAGCCAGAATTCCAGCCTATTAGTGTTACTTTTTACACTTCGCTTCCGTTCCCTATGAATCTCCTTGCGTTCCATCAGCGTGTTCAGGTTCTCCGGTTCATTTCATATAAGCCGGTTCCATTCATATACATTAAGTTTCTTTATTGTGTTTTTTAAAGATTACAGAACCACCTCCCGCTTAAACAGAGGAGCGGACGGACGGATTGTAGAACAGCGGCAGCGGCCGCCTGGGTCTCCGGATTTTCACCGCTAAGGGGAATGAAAAAAATCTGGAGAGCACAGCGACCCAGACAACGCTCCGTTCGCGGAGCCGTCCACTCCAAAAGCCTACGTATATCCTGCGCAAGTGAAAACGGCTTCGCCGTCCTTATAAGGGACAGAGTGTTTCAGCGGGAAATAGAAGGATCATTTCATTTAGTGTGCCAAGCATATAAATTCTATTTTAAAAAAACTCCCGCTTTGCATGGTCAGCAAAGCGGAAGTTCTAATTGTACATGTATAGTTTTTATTGCCATACACCCCGGACCCAGGAGAGCAGACGCAGATCCTGCCCGTGTCCGCCGATCACGGACAATCCGAGCGGCAAGCCGCCGGGGCCTGATATGGGGAGCGTAACCTGCGGCAGACCGGCTAAGCCGGCTATGCAGCTGAGCATCATCGCGCCGCTGCGGTTCAGCTCCAGCTGTGCCAGATCCCCGCCGCGCAGCGGTGCGGGCCCGGGCACGGTTGGGAGGACGAGGCATCCGTCCTCTCCGAGCAACTGCCGCAGCCGGGCGGCAATCTCCGCGCGCATCGCCTGCGCGCGGCTGTGGTCCTGCCCGGCCAGGCCTGCCGCCCATGCGAAGCGGGCGGCGATATCAGGGCCGAAGAGCGGCTGCACCCGCTCAATCCACGCCCCATGGGTCGCCCATATCTCGGCGCCCTGCAGTTCCCTGAAGACATCCATCCATGTCTTCAGCCCCTCCGGCGCGATCTCTGCCGCGCCGGACCGTCCCGCACCGGCCTCCAGCCTCCGCAGGCCGCGCTTCAGGCCGGCCGTGCTCTCCGCACCGGCCAGCGCCCAAGCCTCCGGCACGATATGCAGCGTGCCCATCGTGCCGTCCCTGCTGCCCGGAGCTGCCCCGCCGAGCAGGACCTCCCCGGCCCGCAGCAGCAGCTCCGGGCTGTCCGCGATCCAGCCCACGGTGTCGAAGCCCGGTGCGAGCGGAATCACGCCTTCCATCTCCACCGCCCCGTGCGTCGGGCGGAAGCCGTATACACCGCAGTACGACGAAGGCACGCGGACGGAGCCTCCCGTATCCGTCCCCAGGGCAAAATCCACACTGCCGGAGGCCACCGCCACCGCCGAACCGCTGGAGGAGCCGCCGGGAATGCGGCCTTCGGCACGCGGATTAACCGGCGTGCCATAGTGATAATTCTCCCCCCCGAGGCTGTACATCAGCTCATCGGTATGCGCAGCTCCCCGGAGACTCGCCCCCGACTGCAGCAGCTTGCGGATCGCTGCCGCATGCGTCAACGACGGCTGGTGGGTGCGCAGCCAGTCCGGATTGCCCGCCGAGGAACGGTGACCGGCCACCGCGAATACATCCTTGACAGCAAAGGCAAGCCCGGCCAGCGCCCCGGTCTCCGAGCCGGCGGCCACCAGATCAGGTTCTATAAATGCGCCAAATGCGCCATTTGGATTAATGCGCCCCATCTCTTCCCACGCTCCTCCCTGAACAGTATTTCGAATCAGAAGCAGTCTCCAGACCCAAGCTTTAGCCGGATTCCCGGAAACCACAGGCCATTACTTGAGTCCAATGCAGCATTAGCTGTAATTCTTGACCAAATTATATCCGTTGCCCATAGCAGCTTTATCCTCTGCTTGCACTTTCTGCAACAGACATCCATGCCGCTCTATTGCGGCGCTTCAAACGATGAAATTTTCGGGGAAGTCCCTCAATTGGGCCTCGCCAAATTCGAGGCTTCCATAACAATGCCCTCACTCCGGACAATGTTATTTCAGGATAGAATGCTCCTTGTTCAGCGGCGAATCGCATTCTGCTGTATTTTGTGCAGCAGAATATGGGCGCGGGGATCAAAACCACCGTTCTTACCTAATTCTGCTGTACAAAGTACACTAGTGCAACGTCTCGTAAATTCGTTCCCCCATGTAAACAAGGGGGTTACGAGGAAAGAACTTACGAGAGTTGCACCAGGCCCGGAAATAACGTAAGATATGCCGTTGTTGAAGCCCGGTTGGCCAGTTTGCTCCGAAATAACGGCAGATATGCCGTTGTTGGAGCCCGTCTGGCCAGATCGCACGGAAATAACGGCAGATATGCCGTTGTTGAAGCTCGTCTAGCCAGATTGCTCCGAAATAACGGCAGATATGCCGTTGTTGGAGCCCGTCTGGCCAGATCGCACGGAAATAACGGCAGATATGCCGTTGTTGAAGCCCGTCTGGCCAAATCGCACGGAAATAACGGCAGATATGCCGTTGTTGAAGCCCGTCTGGCCAGATCGCACGGAAATAACGGCAGAAATACCGTTGTTGGAGCCGAGCAACTGGCTAATAGCTGAAGCGCTCAAGTTCCCCCCTCGTTACGGGCGGGCTTGCTTACACAGCAAAGGCACAAAGCTCTTCCCCTGCAAGGGAGTCGCTTCCCATTAATCCTTGTGGTTCGCAAGGCAGTGCAAATGGACCGAAGCGCTTTGATTTGCCTTATTTTCCTTTAGAATTCTAACAGAGGGGAAAGAACTTCTGAACCGCTGCACTATATAGATTGAATTTGTAATTATTATAGTTTAGGTTGGGTCGTGACTCCAGAGAATGTTTGGACTTCCGGCCGCTGCCCATCTGCAGATTTCTTGATTTAATACCGCTGTTCGCGGTGGAAATCCGCAGACAAAGGCGGACGCTTCCGCTCCTACAGTTCCAAACTTCCCTTCCGCCACTCTTCCTTTTTCGATGATGTTTTTAAGTTCAATCTATATAGCTTCGGTTTTCCGGACAATTGAGAAGACATCCGCTGCAGAAAACACAACAGAATCCCCCGACCGAAGCTTCGCTTGAAAAGAGTTTCGAATCCGCTAACCTCTGGATTGCCCCTTCTTGCCTGTTCAGGCTCAAATGCTATACACCCCGTTCACCCGCCTACCAGCCAATCGCCGCCCCATCGCAGCGCGGGTCCGTCCCTCCGCTGCGGTAGCCGTTCGCGTCGATGGAAATCGCGTGCGCGTGGCCCACAATTCCATCATAGTCCCCCACCGGGCGCACCAGATGTCCGGCACCGGCGAGCTTGCCGAGCACCTCGGGCGCAACCCTGTTCTCCACCTTCAGCTCCTGGGTCGGCTCGCCCCAGGTTCTGCCCCAGACAAAACGCGGCGCGTCCACCGCCGCCTGCGGGTCCATGCCGTAATGCAGCATCCGGGTCAGCAGCAGGCTCTGGGTTTGCGGCTGTCCTTCGCCGCCCTGTGTGCCGTAAAGATAGGCCGGCTTGCCATCGAGGCAGGCCATAGCCGGCATCAGCGTGTGGAACGTACGCTTGTGCGGCTCCAGCGTATTGATGTGCCCGGGGTCCAGCGAGAAAAACGAGCCTCTGTTCTGCAGCAGAATCCCCGTATTTCCGGCGACGACACCCGAGCCGAATTCGAAATAGAGGCTTTGAATGAAGGAAACCGCGTTCCCCTCAGCGTCGACCACCGCCGCATAGGCGGTATCCCGGCCCACCGGCTCACTGCCCAGCGGTTCAGCCTGCGCAGGGGAAATCGAAGCGGCCAGCTGCGCAGCGTACGCCTTATCCAGCAGCTGCTCCAGCGGAATCCGGCTGAATGCAGGATCGGTAAGCACCCGGTCACGGTCGCGGAAGCTCAGCTTCAGCGCCTCTACGAGCAGGTGATAATATTCAAAGGAGCCATGAGCGATATCCCCAAAGCTGTAGCGTTCCAGAATATTCAGCGCCATCAGCGCGGTGAAGCCCTGGGAGTTCGGCGGGACCTGGAAGACCGTATGCCCGTGATAATCCGTAGATACCGGCTCATCCCAGTTCCCCTGATGGTCAGCCAAATCCTCCCGGGTGAGATACCCGCCGGAAGCCTGCATATAATGACTAATATCCTCGGCGATCTTTCCTTTATAAAAAGCATCCCGGCCGCCCCCGGCCAGGAGCCGCAGCGACCCGGCGAGCTGCTTCTGCACAAACCTGCCGCCGGCGGCCGGAACCGCGCCGCCGGGAAGATAGACCGCCGCCGCTTCCGGGGACAGCGCCGCTCCGGCAAGCACAGTATTGCTCCTCTGGTCCGGCGACAGCGGAAAACCGCCGGCGGCGTAGCCGATCGCCGGCTCCAGCACCTCCCCCAGGGTCAAGCGTCCATACTCGCGCTGGACCGCTGACCAGCTGTCCGCCATTCCGGGTACCGTTATGGCACTGCGCACACCCCGTCTCGGAATTGCAGCCTCGCCGGCGTAGCAGTCCCTGCGGACGCCGTAGCCGGAACGTCCGCTGCCGTTGTAGGCCCGGACGCGCCCCTCGCCGGCGCTGTAGGTAAGCCAGAAGGCATCGCCGCCCAGCCCCGTCATATGCGGATAGACCACAGCGAGCGCGGCGCTGACCGCTACCGCCGCATCGAAGGCGTTGCCGCCCTTTTGCAGCGTTCTTGCTCCGGCGGCGGATGCCAAGTAATGGGGGCTGACCACCATCGTTTTTGTGCCGATTACAGGACCTGTCGTCATGCTGCCCATCTCCCATTCCTCTCATTCAAGTTAGTGTCATTTAACAGCACCGTAAAAACCTTTGTCAATCGGTTTAAACAAAACGCACGCAGCCCTCCTGTTTTTTGTGAGCCATGCACAAAGTTTTGGAGGACCGGCTTCCGCAGTGTAGCTGTAAACCGGTGAATTGTATAGAATAAGCTCCAATACCAGACTATCGCTTTCAAAGCGGTTTTTAAAATTGCCAGGAGGATTTCACGTGAACCTAAAAGACAACCAATATATACAAATCACTGTCGCCATGTGCCGGACGGGCATTATCGGCTATGGCGGGGGGCCTTCCGTGATTCCCCTGATCCGCCATGATGCCGTGACCCGTTACGCCTGGCTGACCGATGATGAATTCGGGGAAACGCTGGCGATCGCCAACGCGCTGCCCGGCCCCATCGCCACCAAGATGGCCGCCTATCTCGGCTACAGGCTGAAGGGAGTCAGAGGCGCAATCCTCTCCGTGCTGGCGCACATCCTTCCAAGCGGCATCGCCATGATCGCCCTGCTCTCTGCTGTCAATTACCTGAGCGGCTCCAAGGTGGTTGCCGGAATGATCGCCGCCGTCTCGCCTGTGATTGCGGTTATGCTGGGACTCATGGCCTGGGAGTTTGCCCAGAAAGCCTTCAAGGGCCTCGGCAAGCGGACCGGAGCCGCCTTTCTGGTGCTTGCCCTGATATTGCTCGAAGTTCTTCATCTGCATCCGGCAATTGTAATTGTGCTCTTTCTCGGCTATGGGACCGTGCATTACCGGATTTTGGCGAAGAAAAATAAAGGGGGGACCGCCTGATGGAATGGCTGAAACTAATCTACGGCTTCTTTATGGCCAATCTGCTGGGATACGGCGGCGGTCCCTCTTCCATTCCGCTCATGTATGAGGAAATTGTTCCGCATTACGGCTGGCTTACCGATCAGGAATTCTCAAATATGCTGGCGCTGGGCAACGCTCTGCCCGGACCGATTGCCACCAAAATCGCCGTTTTCGTCGGCTATGATGTCTACGGCTGGCCGGGGCTGACCGCAGCGCTGCTCGCTACCGTGCTTCCTTCCGCTGCGGCGCTGATTGTCCTGCTTGGCTTCATGCACAAATACAAGCAGTCGCCCGTAGTAAAAGGCATGACCCTGCTTGTACAGCCCGTAATTGCCATTATGATGGTTACACTTACCCTGAAAATGGCCAAAGGCCCCGCCGAATCCATTGGCAGCTTGCAGACGCTGATCATTGCCGCAATCGCCTTTTGGGCGATGCAGAAGCTTAAGCTTCATCCTGCACTGGTGATTGTGGCCGCTTTTGCCTATGGCGGGCTTGTGCTCCGTTATATTGTCTAGCAGGGAGAGCCGCCGGCTTTCACTTCAAAATATACTGGGACAGCACAGCCTGCACCTCGTATATATTCACAGATTTATTGAAGGTTTTTTTCAGCGGCAGCGCGCTTCCCGAGACATAGAGACACAACTCCGCATCCAGATCAAAGTGTCCGGCCGTCTCCACCGAATAATGGGAGATGCTTTTGTACGGGACGGAATGATACTCCGTCTTTTTGCCCGTCACCCCCTGCTTGTCAACAAGAATCAGCCGTTTATCCGTAAAAATGAACATATCCCTGACCAGCTTGTAGGCCCGCTCGATCTTTTCCTGCGGAGCAAGAATCTGTGCGTACTCCCGCTGGACATCCGTCAGCGCAACCTGGGTCGCATTCCCCAGCAATCCGTTAAAAAGCGCCATAGAAGAGTCCCCGTTTCCTTGTCTGATTTGGCAAATGGTCCTCCGCCATATACTCATACTACTTGCGCACTCCATCAGATATGCACGGGCATAGCACATTTTCAAAATATAGAATTTATATGTTTCACACTATCAATTATCCTTCTATTTTTGGAGAAACCGGTGCCGCCTCTTTCAGAGGACGGCGAAGCCGTTTCTTCTGACTTGCATATTCATCGTTAATTGGTTAAACTGATTCTAAATTTGGATGAAGGAGGTGCAGGAGGAATGGATTACAATCGGACCAATAGTGTCAGCAGCCGGCTGATTAATATTATGGCTGGCATCATTCATGTAAATGCCGACAACGGGAGAAGTCTGTCCATTTACAAGAATTCAATAACACTACAACATTGTGAAATGCCTTTCCTGCCTGCGCTTCAACGGATGCTTTAGACCGGAGAACGAACAAGGCCGCGGGGAATTTCCCTGCGGTCTTTTTTTGAAATATAAGAATTTATATGCTTGGCATACTAAATGATCCTTCTATTTCTCGCTGAAACACCCCGTCCCTTAGAAGGACGGCGTAGCCGTTTCTGCTTATTTTTCCGAATGATGCGCAAGCAGTGACAGGGCATTCTTAAAAAGGAGAATACCCATGATCATCTCATGTCAAAATGTCCAAAAATACCACGGTGCCCAGCTCGTCTTGAAGAGCATCACCTTCGATATCCGCCAGGGCGAAAAAATCGGCCTCATTGGCCGCAACGGCTGCGGCAAAACCACCCTCTTCCATCTGCTGAGCGGGGAAGAACGCCCTGACCAGGGACAAATCTCCATCCGCAGAGGCAGCATTATAGGGCTGCTGGCGCAGATCCAGGAAGTAAGCGACGATGAGACGGTCTACGCCGTCCTGCAGCGCAGCTTCACCGAACCGCTGCAGTGGCAGGCCCGCCTGCGTGAGCTGGAGCTGGCAATGTCTTCTCCGGATGCCGGAAGCAGCGAACAGGGCTGGAATCGGCTGCTCAGGGAATATGGCACGCTGCAGGAGAAATTCGAAGCGGCCGGAGGCTATGAGATTGAAGCCTCCATCCAGCGTGTCGCGGCCGGGCTTGGAATCGGGACCGGGCAGTACAACCGCCGCTTCTCTTCCCTCTCCGGCGGAGAGAAAACCAAAGTCGGCCTGGCCGAGCTGCTGCTGCACCGCCCCGGCATCCTGCTGCTGGATGAGCCGACGAATCATCTGGATATGGAAGCCATCGAATGGCTGGAGCAGTTCCTGCAGGACTATGATGGCACCGTGCTGGCGATTTCCCATGACCGTTACTTCCTCGATGCCGTAGTCAAGAAAGTAATAGAGATTGAAGATGGCGAAGCCTACACCTTCCACACCAATTACAGCGGATATCAGATCGAGAAGGAAGCCCTGCTGCTGCGGCAATTTGCCGACTACCAGGAGCAGCAGAAAAAAATCAGGCAGATGCAGGAAAGCATCAAACGGCTGATTGAATGGGGCAACCGCTCCAATCCGCCCAACCCTTCCTTCCACCGCCGGGCCGCCTCGATGCAGAAGGCGCTGGACCGGATGGTGAAGGTCAAACGGCCAATTTTGGAGCGCAGAGCCATGGATTTGCAGCTGCAGCAGGAAGACCGCACCGGCAATCAGGTTGTCATTCTTGACCGGATCAGCAAAGGCTACGGAGATCGCTCCCTCTTCTCCGGGGTGAGTGAAATTTTGCGGTATGGAGAGACTGCTGCGCTGATCGGCGGCAACGGTGCCGGCAAGAGTACGCTGCTGCGGATCATTCTGGGCCACGAGCTGCCGGATGCCGGAAGCTGCACACTCGCTTCCAGAGCGGTTGTCGGCTACCTGGCACAGGAGGCCGTTCCCGAAGACGGGACACTGTCGGTGCTGCGGTATTTCCGCGGAGAAGCGGGCCTGGAGGAAGGTGAAGCACGGGGACAGCTGGCGCGTTTTCTCTTCTACGGAAGCGATGTGTTCAAGAGCATTGCCAGCCTCTCCGGCGGAGAATGGACACGGCTGCGGTTCGCCGTGCTGATGCACCGCCGCCCGAATCTGCTTATTCTCGATGAGCCGACCAACCATCTGGACATTGACTCCCGCGAGGCGCTGGAAGAAGCGCTGGAGGAATTTCCCGGCACCGTGCTGGCGGTCTCCCATGACCGTTATTTCATCAACCGCTGCTTCGGGAAGCTCTGGTCCATCACAGAAGGAAGATTCACCGCCTTCTCCGGAAATTACGAATACTACAAGGAAAAGCAGGCCGGGAAGGCAGGCGCAGATGGAATAGCGTCATACAACAGCAGTGTCAATAAACCCCGGCAGAAGGACAACGCACCCAAATCCGGCAGCAAGCATTCCTCCGCCAAGCCAGACGGTTCACCACAAGCGGCGTTCTCCACCCGCGGGGATGCCGGACGCAGCACTTCTTCGTCCGCCGCCGTCTCCGGCAAGTCCCGCCCCCAAGACTACTGGGAGCAGAAGATTGCCGCAGCCGAAGAGCAGCTCGGCTCCATTGATGCCAAAATGCTTGATCCAGGCATCTCCAGTGATGCGGTGAAGCTCGCAGAGCTGCAGTATGCCCGGCAAGCCGCTCAAGAGAAGCTGGATGAACTGTATGCCTGCTGGATGATTGAAGCTGACCAATAAACCGTAAAGGAACGGATGAATACTTTGAATGTCATTCAATCCCGGCATGCGGGTGGTCTGCGAGAATTTATAATTTCAATAGAGTAGCCCATGTCGCTGACATGGGCCTCTCACAGATCCGTACGTCAGACTGCAAAGTTTTATTTCCTCAAACCACGGTGTACTTCCGCCATCTCGCGGCGTACTCGGGACTTTCACCCGTTAGCACGATGCGCTGCCAAGCGCACAAAAGACGGAGGCGCATAACGCCTCCGTTTCTTCTGCATCTTAATCATCCCGGCATATTTTCCGGTTGATCTCCGTTGCCGCCCTAACTGAAGTCTGTTTTACAGAACGTACAGTCCTTCTTGCCTACTGCATTTCCAGCTCCTCTTCCGTCCAGTGAAGCTGCACGCCACAGTCTGTTAAAAGCTGCTGATAAGCTTTAAGATGGATCTTCGACCCGCAGACCTCGCGCGGCAGAACATTATGAGTGCAGGCGTAGACGGCCAAAAGCCCTGCGGCTTCGCCGATGTTCCACTCGGTCGGATGCAGGCGGTAGCACCCGTTTGCGATCTGCGTCATCGATATATTTTTGCAGGCCGGGAGCAAGTTCTTGACACGAACGGGAATCAGCGAGCCCAACGGAATTTCATACGGATGATTTGGAATGTAGAACGTGCGCTGGGACGCCGTCGTGGGATGAAGATCCAGATGATAGCTGCCGACACCCACGCTGTCCTCATAACGCATGGGGCCTGCCTCTCCGCGCAGCTCTTTGCTCACATCCTGCTCGGCAATTGTGTACAGCCCGCAGATTCGTCTTGCCTCCCGTATGTAGGGGGATTTCGCCAGCCCGTCCTCTGTCCCGAGCACATCCCCGCGCAGCCTCACGCCCGGATAGCCCTTTCCGCCATCCAAGCGCGGAGCCTCCGTCTGAAGCCAGTAGACGAGTGACAGCGTCAGTTGCCTGGCCGCCTTCAAATGCCGCTCCCGCTCCCTTGATGACACGCCAACCAGCGGACCATCATAATAATCGTTCAGCGCCCAGTTGAGCAGGGTTACTTCACCAACGTTCAGCGGCAGGCTCCAGATAGACGGATCGACAATCCGCCGATAATCCCAGAGAGACACAATCCCCTCTTCATTCGGAAACATGGTGAACTGCTTCAGCTTCGTTGTATCACTCGCATCGGATGCGTACCAACTGAGGATCGGGTACAGGGAAAAGGATGGAACATAATTCCGCCAATAGTCATATGCCTCAGGGCGCTCAATCGTGAAATCGCCGTCCGGCAAATAATCGACGGCGGCCACGTGCGTAATCGACTGCATATCGAGCGGGTCCGCTTCTTCCAGCGCATGCGGCTCCCCTGTCTCACTCCGTGATTCCGCACCGCTGACATGCTCGGCACCGGCAAGCGGCAGCAAATCCCCGCATTCCGTTGCGTCCAGATAGTAAGCGCCGTACAGCCGGATCTCTGCCCCGCTCTCCTTATGCAGGACCGTCACCGCCTACACTTCATTGTCAGCCGTCTCCGCATGAACGGGCACCGTAGCACTTTCAATCCACGCACTCGCGTGGAGTGCGACGACAAATATTCGCTGGCTGCAGCGCTTACGTATCTATTTCAATCCACGCACTCACATGGAGTGCGACGGAAATTATAGACATCATCACCACTGCCCGCCATGATTTCAATCCACGCACTCACATGGAGTGCGACTCCGGGGCTTCTCCGGGATACAGAGCGCCCACGATATTTCAATCCACGCACTCACATGGAGTGCGACTCGGTTGGCCAAACCTTCATTGTCTAGCTTTTGTAATTTCAATCCACGCACTCACAGTAAGCGTCAAACCTAACCCACCTATAAACCCCCGGCAAAGCATGAGATCATAGGCGTATCTTAAATCGAGGAGATTTGCCAGATGACCAAAGCCGAACAACGCCAGTATGAGTGGACAGAGCGCAT
>NZ_JACBYI010000075.1 GCF_019352175.1 Paenibacillus sp. S150 | reverse complement strand
ATAACGGCATTTCTGCCGTTATTCCAACCCGCTCTCGCCGGCGGCTCTCCCATAACGGCATTTCTGCCGTTATTCCAACCCGCTCTCGCCGGCAGCTCTCCAATAACGGCATTTCTGCCGTTATTCCAACCCGCTCTCGCCGGCGGCGCTCTAATAACGGCATTTCTGCCGTTATTCCAACCCGCTCTCGCCGGCGGCGCTCTAATAACGGCATTTCTGCCGTTATTCCAACCCGCTCTCGCCGGCGGCGCTCCAATAACGGCACTTCTGCCGTTATTCCAACCTGCTCTCGCCGCCGGCGCTCTAATAACGGCATTTCTGCCGTTATTCCAACCCGCTCTCGCCGGCGGCGCTCTAATAACGGCACTTCTGCCGTTATTCCAACCTGCTCTCGCCGGCGGCGCTCTAATAACGGCATTTCTGCCGTTATTCCAACCCGCTCTCGCCGGCGGCTCTCCAATAACGGCACTTCTGCCGTTATTCCAACCCGCTAACGCCGGCGGCGCTCTAATAACGGCATTTCTGCCGTTATTCCAACCCGCTCTCGCCGGCGGCTCTCCCCGCTCCGCTATCAGCGCATCAGCCAGCGCTGTTGCCCTCTCAGCCCGCGGACTCCGCCTCATCATACAAGGCCTGCATCTCCACGCAGGCCATGACCAGTGCGCCGACGCCGTGCAGGTCATTGCTGACCTTCGGGCGGGTAACATAGTTCTCGTAATCGCCCGCCGAGGTGCCGATGCAGATGCCGGGCAGAACCAGCCGGCCCTGCTCATCCTGCTCCAGCACCCGGAGCAGGCCTTCATAGCCCTTGCGGGCGGCGGCCTTCGCCCCGGAAGGGGCGACGCCATGCTTCACCGCCTTAGCGATGGAGTAGACGAACAGGCAGGAGCCCGATGTCTCCAGCCAGTTATCCGGCCGGCCGCCTTTGTCGACCACCTGATACCACAGCCCGCTCTCCCCGTCCTGATACCGGATCAGCGCTTCCACGAAGCCGCCCAGCTCGGCGGCAAGCTCCGCTCTGCCCGGATCACCGGCCGGAAGCAGATCCAGAAACTGCGAGACGGCCAGGCCGTACCAGCCCAGCGAACGGCTCCAGAATTCCGGCGAGCAGCCGGTCTGCGGATTGGCCCACGGCATCCGGCGGCTCTCGTCCCAGGCGTGGTACAAAAGCCCGGTAGCATCATCCTTCATATGCTTCCGCATCAGCCGCTCCTGCTGCAGTACGGTTTCACGCAGGCCGGGTTCCCCATACACATTGGCATATTTCAGCGAGAACACACCCGCCATGTAGAGCCCATCCAGCCACATTTGATTGGGGTATTTATCCTTGTGCCAGTAACCGCCTTCCGAGGTCCGGTTCAGGGTCAGCAGCAAATTGCGCAGCTTCCCGGCGGCAATCCGGTACTTCTTCTTGCCGGTCCGCTTGTGCAGCGTGAACAGCAGCAGCCCTGCCTGAACCGCATCCAGCTCATCGCGGGCAAAATACAAATTGCCGTTCTCATCAACGAGATCGTCTACATATTGCCGGATGTATTCGATGTAGCGTTCCTCCTGAACCGCTTCCCAGAGCAGCTCCATCCCGCACAGAAACACACCCTGATGATAATGCCAGCGGTGGGCCGGAGGCAGCTCTCCCGCCTTATAAGTATCCATTAACGAATCACAGGCCTGTTTTGCCCATTCCATAGGTGTTGCCGGCAGACTGCCTATCATCTCCATACCCCTTCCGCTATATAAGTTGAATTTCACTATCGGCTCTCCGGACACTTTTTCACCACGCTTTTAAGTTGAGCCGGTAAATTCTGTCTCATTCCTCTAGCCCTTCATCGATCCCAGCATGGCTCCCTTGGCGAAGTGCTTCTGCAGGAACGGATACACCATCAGAATCGGCAGCGTAGCTACTACGATAACTGCCATCTTGATCGTCTGATCCGGCGGAGGATTGGTCGCATCCAGGGTGGCGCTGTAATCCATGCCGCTGGCGAGCACAACAATCTGTCTCAGCAGCACCTGAATCGGCCATTTGGCACTGTCATCCAGATACAGGATGGCACTCATGTAAGTGTTCCAATAGGTGACCGCATAGAACAGGGAAATGGTCGCGATGGCCGGCAGGGACAGGGGCAGCACGATCCGGAACAGGATGCCGAAGTCGTTGCAGCCGTCGATTTTCGCCGATTCCTCAAGGCCTTCAGGGATATTCTGAAAGAAGTTCTTCAGGATAATCATATTGAACGCGCTGATGGCCGACGGCAGAATCAGAGCCGCATACGTATCGATCAGGCCCAGCTCCTTCACCACCAGGAAGGTGGGAATCATCCCGCCGTGGAACAGCATGGTGAATACTACGAGAAAGTTGAACACACTGCGGCCGTCCAGATCTCTTCTGGACAGACCGTAAGCCATCAGAGAAGTAATTAACATACTGAACAGCGTGCCGAAGAGCGTCACTCCAATCGAGACACCCATGGACTTAATGATCGTATTGGTCGAAAAAATAAATTTGTAAGCTTCAAAGCTCCATACCTTGGGGAACAGCACAAATTTGTTGGCCGCAAGCTCCGCACTGGTCGTGAACGAGCCGGCAACCACGTGGACAAACGGCAGCACCGTAATGAGTGTAATTAAGGCAAGCAGTGTAAAGTTGACAGCCGCAAACATTCTGCCGCCGATTGAGCGATCTTCTACCATTTCAATTCCTCCCGCTGGTTCTCAATAAACGCCTTCTTCGCCCATTTTCTTGGACAATTTGTTGACCGACATGACCATAATGAGCCCGATAATCGACTTGAAGAATCCGATAGCTGTACTGTAGCTGAAGTGTCCTTGTCTAAGTCCTGCCGTGTATACATACGTATCAATAATTTCCGCAACCTCTCGATTCATGGAGTTCAGCATCAGATACACATGTTCAAATCCAAGATCCAGTACGGAACCAATTTTCAGAATAAGCAGGGTAATGATGACGCCGCGGATCGCGGGAAGGGTAATATGCCAGATTTGTCTCAGCCGTCCGGCACCGTCCATACGTGCGGCTTCATAGAGCCCGGGATCGATGGCCGCAATCGAAGCCAGATAAATAATCGTCCCCCAGCCCGCTTCGCGCCAAATGATCTGGATGATGTACATCGGCCTGAACCAGCCGGGACTCAGCAGGAAATTAATCTTTTCAAACCCGAAATAGGACAGCAGCTCGTTGATAATTCCGCCGTCCATCGTAGTCATGACAAAAGAAATCGAAACGACGATAACCCATGACATGAAATGGGGCAGATAAATAAGCGTCTGAAAGGTTCTTTTGAAAAAATTGCCCCGCAGCTCATTCAGCATCAAAGCCAGAATAATCGGAATCGGAAAATAGAATAAAATGTTCATTCCGAACAAAATCAAGGTGTTGCCCAAAATATTCAGGAAATCCGCTTCTGTGAACAGCCGCTGGAAATGCTCCATCCCCACCCATTCACTTCCTGTTATCCCCTGGTAAGGCTTGTAATCCTGAAACGAGATGATTAATCCATACATGGGCAAATATTTAAAAATCACAAAATACAGCACACCCGGTATCAGCATGACGTAGAGCAATTTGTTTCTCCACAGACGTTTTTTGAGCTCGCTGCTGCTCTTGTAGCTCTTGGGCTTCAGCTCGGGAACAACACCGGGCTGGGCGGAGGCTTCCTGCATAATACTCTTCCTTTCTGCTTCATAATTGGTACCTGACAACCGGCGCGCCATGAAGAAACCGAAAAGACTGCTGAATTATCGTTATTAGCAGCCTTTTCAGTTGCATTTTTATTCAGCTTACCCAAACGGTCTGCCTATTTCTTATACACGGCGTTGTATTCTTCAATGATCTTCTGGCCGCCGCGGTCCTTCCAGGACTGCACTTCCTTTTCGAAGCCGGCTTTGTCAATTTGTCCGTAGATGTATTTATAAGTTGCATCCGTAATGATCTGCTGCAGCTCTACGCCCTTAGTGGTATAAGTAGCGGAATCCAGCGCAGCCGTAGGATCGGCCACACCCACTTTGACATTCTCCAGCAGCAGCTCCTCCGCATGGATTCTGCCCGGCAGCACGTTCAAGCTCTGGTACATACCGTTTGTTTCTGCTTCACCGATTACGCTGTCCTTGAAGCCTTTGACTTCGCGTTCGATCAGCTCTTTGTCGTCCGCAGGTTTGGCTCTGCCGTCTTCAACGGAATAGTGTGTGCCTTCAATGCCCCAGTACATCAGATTGGATACCTCAGGAGTCATCATCTTGTCAAAGAATGCAAGGATTTTCTTCAGCTCCGCTTCGTCCTTGACGGCCGATTTCGGGAACAGTACCACGTTGTTGTAGCCCGGAATCATCCATTGCGCAAACTTGCCGTCAGGTCCGGCGACCATACTGTGCGTATCGAGTACGGCATCCGGGAAGTTCTTGATCAGGTCCTTGTTGAGGGTATCAATATCCTGCATGGAGCCGCCAATGTACAGCCCCGCTTTGCCGCTGACGAACATGTTTACAGCATCCGTTTTGCTGGTGGCCGCGAAGTCCTGGTTCATGTAGCCGGCATCGCGGGCTTTTTTGAAGAAATCCATGGTGTCAAAATACTGCGGGAATTCGAATTCCGGCGCGAGCTGACCGTCCTTCTCCCCCCATGTGTTCGGAGTCCCGAACCAGGAGGATACAGTCTTGAATGCGCCGTATACCAGCTCGTTGCGGTCTACAATACCGGTAGTATCCTTCTGGCCGTTGCCGTCCGGGTCCTGCTCCGTGAATGCCTTTGCCATAGCGAACAGCTCATCCACATTCGCCGGCGGCTGCAAGCCCAGCTTGTCGGCCCAGTCTTTGCGGTAAATGATGCCCTGGCGCGCCAGCGGCCGCCCAATATACAAGGAATAGAGCTTGCCGTCCACCTTGGTATTGTTCAGGATTTCCGGCTTCAGCTTATTGAGATTCGGGAATTCGCTGAGCAGCGGCCCGATCTCCCAGAACTGCCCGTCCTTTATGGATTCCTTCATTTGAATGAAGGTCGTCTGGTTCTTCAAATAAGTAACCTGCGGCAGGGAGCCGGTGGCGAACGATGAATTCAGCTTCTCTTCATACGTATCTGCAGGGTAGAACTGGTAGGTGAGCTTCGTATTCGTCAGCTTCTCCACTTCTGTCTTGATGGTATCCGGTGGAGTCTCTGTGGTGTTCAGCGGCAGCATGATCTTAATCTCTGTCGGTTTTTCCGGCTCCGGTGCCGTGGTTGCCGTGTCTGTTCCACCGCTTGTTCCCCCATTGCCAGGGGCAGCTTCATTGTTCTTGTTGTTGCCTGAACACGCTGTCAGCATGCTGAATGTCAGCAGTGCGGACAGGAGCAGGGTGAAGGATTTTTTGTTCATGCCAATTTGACCTCCGTTTAACTTGTATTGGTTACAAGCTCACAATACAGCGTCCGGAAAGGTACGAATACAATCATTTACTCATAAAAGGGGCTTGCAGCAGGCGTTCTGGGGAAATGATTATCGTGATAACAGAACAATCACGCATCTCCTGTCCGTTCTCATCGTATGCTGCAGGCGTACAAAAAAAATTACCGGCTTGTGTTGTTTCTATCCCGAAGGATGTTGGCCGTTACTGCCAGCATCTTATATTTTTCATGGTTGATTTGCTTGTAATCTTTCATGGCCTTCTGCAGGAATTTCAGCCCGTTGTCATAATCTTGCTGGTTCAGTAAATATTGAGCCAGCTCAAGCAACAGATTGGCCTGACGGTCCATAGCAAGCTTGCGGGAATACCTTCCCTCTGCCCATACATTTATAGTCTCTTCTATATCCTGCTTGAACCGCTGCAAGATTTCATCAACATTCAAGTCATACTTATTGGCAGCTTTCAAAATATATAATAAGCCGGTGACCCGTTCTTCCTTTTGCCTGTCGATATATGCCGCATATTGCTCTATGACATTTAAATCACCGCCGAGCAGCCTGGTTAAGCAAGTATTCGCCTCAGCCCATTCGATGAACAGACTTTTCCAATACTCCACATCTTCTCCCTGTTCCTTCACCCAGCTTAAATCTGCATAATTATTAATATGGGTCAATGCCTGCCCGTAATCCCCAAGCTCATTGCAAGCATTTCCCCGCAGCAGACTGCTGTAGGCGATATAAAAAAACAACGGCCTGCCCGGCCCTTCAACAGACGGTTTGGATTTACGTTGAGGCCGCTTTTGCAGATCATACTGGATTTTAGCCTTACTCCCCATTTTGCCCGCCAGTTCATCGACCTTGCTCCAGCGCTGTAATGAGCGGTAGGTATTAGCCAGTTCTTTTAACGCATCCAGCTGAACGATTTCATCCAGGCGCTCGACAAAAGGCTCAAACCGGGTTGCCGCACACAGGTTTTTATCCTGGTCATCGCACAGGGAGATCGTAAATAACCGGTACTGGCACAGGGCAAGCCGTTCCGAATGCTGGGACCGCTCCCCCTCGGAGACGCCTTCATACAGTAGAGCGGCTGCTGCCGGGCGTCCTTTGGCAAACAGTTCTTCGGCCGTATCATACAGCAGCGGAGAATACATCAGATTGTCCATAATATGCTGCACCACACGCCCGATGCAGTCCAGCTTATTCAAGTCCGCACAGCGATGCAGCAAGGGTCCGATCCGCCGCCAGTCCTGGGAGCTGTCAATAATATAATTATCTATGTAAAGGTCGTAAAAAAAGCCTTCGGCAAGCCCCATGGCCCCGGTAATCCGGTCAAGCTGCTGTATTGCCACAGGACGGCGTCCACGAATCATATTGCTGAGCGTACCCGAATGAATACCTGAACGTTCCGAGAATTGCGTGATCGTCAGGCCTTCCCGCTTCAAGTAATTTTCCAACTCCGCCAATATCGCAGGTGCAGGTTCCAAAGCGCACCCCTCCTTACACTCCATATCCATTAAATAGAATAAATTCCCTATTCATTCCTTATATAAAGGATATCAGCGGACAATCTGGTATACAAGCTATAAATATGAATATTTCCTTATATTTAAACAGAATTATCCTATTTGCTTCCCTTCGCCCGCCACGCCTCCTCATATTCCTGAATAATCAGGCTGCCGCCGCTGGTTCTCCACTTCTCCACCTCTTGCAGGAAGCCTTCAGCGTTGATATTGCCCAGGATATAATTGTAGGTGGCATCCACGATGATGGCGGACAGTTCGGTGTTCTTTTCGTCAAAGGTAGGCGAGCTGAGGCTGACGGTCGGGTCATCGACCAGAAACTGCTCGTTGTCTTCACTGAGCTGGTCGGCGAGAGCGGTCAGCTGCTCTTTTTGCGCCACCTCCATAATGTTCTTGTTGCCGACATCGGCGATCATCAGGGAGTAGAGCGGATTTACCTCATTTACACGCAGCTGCGACGTATCTTCGGGAAGAATCACCTTGCCGTCTTCGACCTGGTAATGGCGGCCCTCGAACCCGTATTTCATCAGATTGGCAACATCCTTGTCCATCGTCCGGTCAAAAAAGCCCAGCACCTCCTTCAGCTCCTGCTCCGTCGCAATCGCCTTCTTCGAGAAAAGGTAGAGCCCGTTGTAGTTGGGAATTGACCACACCTTGTAGCCGTACGGCCCTTCGATGCGGTTGATCAGCGTAAGCTCGGCTGCGGGGTTGATGGCCTGGGCCTCAATGGAGAGCCGCTGCACATCGGTCATGCTGCCTATGAAGACGCCGGCGCTGCCCCGGATGAACTTATCCCGCTGCACCTCCTTGCTGGTCAGGACGAAATCCTGGTTGATAATCTTTTCATTATATAATTGCTTCATGAAGTTCATCGTGTTCATATATTCCGGCGTCTCAAATTCGGGAATGAACCGGCCATCCGCCAGCTTCCAGTTATTCGGCGCGCCGAAGTAGGAGCTGAGTGTCTTGAACACCCCATAGACCAGATCATTGCGGTCAACAAGACCGATTGTATCCGGCTTGCCGTTGCCGTCGGGATCATTGAAGGTGAATTGCTTCATGACTTCATACAGCTGCTCCAGCGTCTGCGGTTTGTCCAAACGGAGACGGTCGAGCCAATCCTTGCGGATGATAATGCCTTGTCTGGAGGAAGGGCGCTCGGTGTACAAGCCATAGAGCTTGCCGTCCACGGCCGTCTGATCAAGAATTGATGCGTCCAGCCGCTTCAGGTTCGGAAAATCCTGCAGGTAGGGACCAATCTCCCAAAAAGAACCCGACCGGATCGCATTCTTCACCAGATTATAATCTGTCACCTTGACAAAAGTGACCTTGCCCAAGGAACTGGTCGTCAGCGCCGTGTTCATTTTGTCGGTATAGACGCCCTCCGGAACCCAGGTGATATTCAGCTGAACTCCGGTCAGCTTCTCGATCTCCGCGACAATCTCCTTGGCGGGGGTCTGCGGAAAATGCAACGGTGCGAGAATGGAGATCGGCGGATGCTCTCCGCCAGGAACGGTCCCGGCCGGGCCTTCTCCGCTGCAAGCGCTTAACATAATGAATATGAGCAATCCCGGCAACCAGCCGTATCCGGCAGCCTTACTCCCCGACTTTGTCCTGAACATCCCTGCATCCCCCTAAAAGTTCATAAATAGAGAAAATGATTATTGCGGCACCAGATGATTATTGTTATTATCCTTCGTGATGCTTACACTTAAGACAGGCGAATGCCTCTACCTAATGTAAAGGTGCTGAATCCATTGAAATCTCTAAGCTTCCTGAGCAAATTAACCATGTTCGCCTTTCTTCTCAGCACACTGCCCGTGCTGTTCATTGGTTCGTTCTCGTACTTCACTTCCTCCAGCGAGATTCAAAAAAATGTTAACCGCAGCAAAATGGAACTTATTTTACAAATCACATCAAATGTAGAGCATAAGCTGACTACTGTCAACCAAACCTTGAACCAGGTCGTCAACTCCTCCGTATTAAAAAAGGCACTGAACAACCCGCTAAATGTAACCGATTTCATTTTATATAATGACATACGGACCGAAATCCGCAATATGCAGTCTTTCGATACAAAGCTGGAGGATGTCATCCTGCTGAACCAGCGCCAGAACTGGATGATCAAGAACTCAGGACTCTACCGGCTGAACGAATACAAGGATTACGAGCAGCTCACCAACCTGATTAATCTGCCCGATGAGACCTCCTGGGTGCTGAATCCCTCTTCCCTGTTCTACAGCGAGGAGAGCATCAATGTTACGGGCTGTGAATACAGCATCAGCCTGATCAAGAAGCTGCCCGCCACCAAGCTGCAAAAATACGGGCTGGCGCTGGCCAACATCCCCGCCTGCAGTCTGCAGGATTTCATCAACTCCAATGTGCAGCCGCTGGACAGCATTATCGTACTGGACAGCTCCGGCCGGATTCTGCTGCACCCGGACCGCACCCTGATTGGCCAGCCGGCCGCAGCCGGCGGCTTCACGGCGTTCGCGCAGGTTTCCGCCGCCGCAACCCCCTCGGGGCAGTTCGAGACCGTGATGGACAAAAAGGACTATTCCATCACCTATATGCGCTCCCAGCTTAACGGCTGGGTCTATCTTTCGGTCACCTCCATTGCCAGTCTGACCAAGGAGTCGGGCAAAATCGGAACCTATACCGTATATGTATGCACCTTTATGCTGCTGCTGTCGGTTCTGCTGGCCTGGCTCGGCTCCCGCAAGATGTACACTCCCATTGAAAGACTGCTTAACCAGATCGGCCAGCGCAAACCGGACATCCGGAAAAGGCATGCCAACGAGTTCCAGATTATCGGCGAGCAGGTGCATCACCTGTTCCAATCCAAAACCCAGCTGGAGAAGGAGGTCGCCCAGCATATCCAGCAGGTGCGCACCTTTTTCCTGATCAAGGCCTTTCAGGGCAATGTTAAGAAGCGGGAGCTGCTTGAGGAGCTGGAGCAGTTCGGCTACCAGGCCCAGTTGGAGGAATGGCAGACGATGGCGGTAATTACGCTCAGCATCGACTTCTCCG
The DNA here is from genome assembly GCF_019352175.1 of Paenibacillus sp. S150. Taxonomy (GTDB): domain Bacteria; phylum Bacillota; class Bacilli; order Paenibacillales; family Paenibacillaceae; genus Paenibacillus_AQ. Next base: position 1,673 of record NZ_JACBYI010000075.1, on the reverse strand, counting down.
AGGAGAACAGCTATCAGAAAAAAGACCTCAGCCTGCTGCTGTTCGCCATGCATAACATGACCCTGGAGCTGGTTCCTGCGGGCAACAGGCTGGCTCCGGTCATTATGGACCAGGCCGTGGTCACACTGATCGGAAGCGCTGACGGGGATGCGGAGTCTTTTCACAAGACGCTCTATTCACTGACTGAGTCGCTGCAGCAAACCATCAACAACTACCTGAAGCTGGAGGTCAGCATTGGGCTGAGTCTGCCCTTCCATGCCTTTGATAAGATGTCGATAGCGTACAGAGAGGGCCTGGAAGCCCTGAAGCACCGGATTACGCTGGGCAGAGGGATCATTATTCAATACGAAAATATCAACTCCGGCAACCATTATCTCAATCTGAGCTATCCCGTCCATAAGGAAAACGACCTGATGGACGCCATCAAGCTGGCAGATGCCGAGACGGCGAAGGAGGTGCTGCATAAGGTGTTCGCCGCCATTTTTACGCCGGGGCTGTCGCCTCAGGAATATCAGATTCCGCTTACGCGCCTGCTGAACAATCTTCTCATTATGATGCAGGAATCGGGGATCAGCCTGAATCAGATTCACCCGGTGAGCGGCTCTTTATTCGAAGAGCTGACGGACCTGCACATCGTGGCCGAGATCGAGGACTGGTTCTGGACCGTCGTCATTCTGCCGATGATCCGCATCTTCAGCAGCAGACAAAATGCCCAGTACCATAATATTTCGGAGAAGCTGATCGATATTGTGCAGCATGATTACGACAAGGATCTGACGCTGGAGGAATGCGCGTCACGCCTGCACTATAATGCCAACTACATCAGCAGCGTGTTCCGCAAAGAGACCCAGTATTACTTCAGCGAATACCTTGCCATGTACCGGTTCAAGATGGCCAAGAAATGGCTGGAGGAAACCGACATGCCGATCAAGGATATCGCAGCCCGGCTGCGTTACAACAATTCGCAGAATTTCATCCGCTCGTTCCGCAAGCAGGAAGGGATGACCCCAGGCCAATACCGTGAGAATGCAGGCTCCAGGCAGCGCGCTGTGCCGGATAATTATAATTAGCTGCGCAGCAATTGCCGGTACAGTGAAGCGGCCTGGAGTGCATCCTTTATGAGTGCACTCCCAAGCTTTTTTGTTTTGTTGAATTGCAGCTTCCCTTCAAGAATGAACGAAGCTCCCCGGGAGCTAGTGCTGCCTCCCGTACGTTCTTTCCCCACTGTTAGAAGTCTGGTGAAAGAGTGTCCGGAGAGCGGATAGGGAGCCCAAACAGCCTTAGCGGCCGCCTGTGTAGCCGGATTCCCCCTTTTAGCAGGGGGATACAAAATCAAAAAATCCGGCTGCAACAGCGAGTGGAAACCCCTACCCGCCCGTAGGCCATGACAAAATCACCACTCTTCTAAAGGAAGTAACCAGAGATGCCAAGTGGATTTTGTACCACTAAATTCTCCGGGATTCGTGCAACAACGGAATTAGCAGGATTTTGTACACCTAATTTGGGGAATTTTGGTTCATGATCGCTAAATTGATCGAATTAGTGTTACTTTTTCCACTGCTATGAACGAATTTGTCAATTCCCCTGTTTTTCACCCTTAAACCAAGGGGGTTCAATCCCTTGGGCATAGAGACAAAATGCGAGTCGTCGGCTGGCACACTGCTATCCGTGGG
>NZ_JACBYI010000074.1 GCF_019352175.1 Paenibacillus sp. S150 | reverse complement strand
TTTGAGCCTGAACATCTCAATTCTATCGGAATGGTCTTGGTGGTCAAACCCTCGTTCCCTCCACCCGCATAGCGGGTGGTTTTTTGTTTCGCGCGTTTCACGCACTCAACTGGCTAAAGCCAGAAAATAAAAATGCTGGCAGAGCTGCCAGCTGAGGCATTTCATACAAACGGCTCTCTTAAAGCAAGAGCGGGTCTGCCGTTACCCTGCCTCACTATTGTAGCATGAATATATGACCTGCCGGGCGGGTTCGCCGGGAACGCCGAGGTTCACCGCCTGGTGACTGCCCATCTCCAAATCAACTTGCTGCGGCGGGCTAGTGGGAAATTGTACACTTCATTCTCCAGTAATCCGCAGATTCACCGTCTTAGTGGGATTTTCTACACTTAATTCCAAGCAAAACACCATCAATTGCCTTAGAGCACCAATTTAGTTTTACTTTTTCCACTTAGGTGCTGTGAAATCGATGATTTTCCTATTATTAGGTTTACTTTTTCCACTTAGATACTGTCGAAATGCCGTTGTTGCAGCTTAGATACACATGAATACGTATAGCAAAGAGGTAAACAGGAACTGTCCCATGCCAGCCGTGTCCTGTGCACCGTTGTGCTGTTGTGCTATACCGATGCACCATTGTACTGTACCATTGCATCATTGCTTCGTTGCTCCGTTGCGCTTGTTGCATCTGTACCGTTGCTTCGTTGCGCTGGTGCACCTGTTCGTTGCTTCGTTGCACTTGTTGCACCTGTACCGTTGCATCGTTGCTCCTGCTCCGTTGCGCTTGTTGCATCTGTACCGTTGCTTCGTTTCGCTGGTGCTACTGTACCGTTGCATCGTTGCTCCTGCTCCGTTGCTCCACGCTTTCAACCTCCGTGCGGCCTGCTGCTTCAGTGCCGCCTGGTTGCTTCAGTGCGGCCTGCTGCCGAATGCAACCTGCTCTGATTTTTGCATTACGTTAGCCTTGCGGAGCTTGCTTATCTTCAGGCCAGCATTCACAGAGACCCGCTTCCCCCGGATGATCAGTGTTCTACAATTCTATCGATTTCCCCATCTCGCTTAATACCGGCTGGCCGATCAGGCCCAGGCGCCAGATGGCTATGCCCTTAAGGCCATAGCGCTTAGCCAGCCCGATCTTGGCATTGACAGAGGTTTCGTTCTCGCTGTAAACCGAAATGCCGAGAATCAGCTTGTCCTTGCTGGCCTGCTGCAGCGCCAGGCGGATGGATTCATCGACCTTGTCCATCGGCTCCGGTCCGGTCTCGCCCTCAAAAGCGTATGCCATAATGACCAGATCGTCGGCCAGCGTTGCCAGCGTCTTGTAATCATATCCTTTGTACGAGCTGTTGAGGGGATGGAGAATGACCGTCAGCTTGAGGCCCGCGGACTTTGCTTTGGCGGACAGATTTTTGACAAAAGCATTATACTGGCTCTGCACCAGCGCCTTGTCCCCGGTCATGCCAAGTCCCTCCAGATCAAGGGCAATTCCCTGAAAACCCTTCTGCGCCGCAGTATCCACGATACCGGCGATGGTCTGCTGCTGAAGCTGGAGATCCTCCACATTGCGGGTCAGCTCCAGCTCCTTGTCTCCTGAGTACACCATCAGATAAGGAGCGGTACCCCCGGCAGCGGCATTCTGGACGATGGATTCCGGCGTAACATCACCTGCTGCCTGAGGCCATCTGAACTCCGCGCCCGAGGTGGTGTATTGACCGCTGCGGTCAATCCGGCTCCAGCCAAAGGCGACCGCATCAAAATCCGGAATCAGCGAAACCTCGCTGTAGGCTCCCTGCGCATAAAACCCGAGAGTATATAAATCCTTCTTCGGCGAGGTGATCGATACCGTCTTGGCCGCCTGGTTCCAGGATACGCCGGCACCGAACTGCTGTCCGAAGAAGCTGAGCGGGATCATTGTCGTGCCGCGGACATTCTGCGGGGCAACAGCCAGCTTCACGGCTGCGCCGTTGACGGACGCGCTTGATTTCCCCAGAGTAAGAATCACTGTCTTTGCACCCTCAGCACCGCTGTTCGTTGCCGTAATTTGCTTGGCTGCCTGATTCCATTCCACTTTAATGCCCAGCGCTTCGGAAATGGCCCGGAAAGGCACCATCGTCGTCCCGTTCATCACTGCCGGCTCTACCGGAAATGGCAGCGGGTAGCCGTCCAGCACAATACTTACGCCTCCTGCGGCCTGTGCGCCGTCTGCCGGAAAAGACGGCAAGCCTGCGGCTGCAATTGCCGCGCATAATACTATTTTGGCAAAACGCTTCATTCCTCTATTCCCCAATCTGTTAGGATAGGCATACAAATCTCTCAACCGCTTGTTGCTCTATCATTTTACCAAACCAGGCATTTTTAGCAAATTAAGAGATTGTAACTATTGAGAGAGAACCGATGCCCTGCCGCCTAACCTGCGGAAATCGACGAATGAGTTCATAACCGCATCCTTTCCCCTACATAAACGCGCTTAAAAAGACTCCCACCGCCCGTTCAGCGTCCACATCCACAGCTACCAAGGGCTACCGGAATATCATAGCCAGGCTTAGCCAGCGCCAGCAGTCTGAGCGTGTTGTCAGCCGCCTGGGCCACATCGATATTTCCAAAAACGGTAGTGATGCCTTCCACAACCACATCCGGTGCCCTCAGGGCATACAGTATGGCAAGCGCGTCGTCAATGCCGGTGTCGCAGTCAATAATCATTCGGGTTGTACTCATCTCTGTTTTTTCCACTCCCATTAGGTATAAAGGATCATAGCATTCATCTTAACACGGGGCGGGAGCCTGCTCAATGGAATGGCAGCTCTGCAAATACAACTGCTGCTAAAATCACGGCGTTGCCGGTTTTGATTATTGCCATTTCACAATCCATCCCTTCTGTAATGCAGAACCAGATCGGCAAGTGCAGATGCGGCGCTCTCCACCTCGTGCAGCAATACCCACTCATTGGCCGTGTGCGCCTGGCCGATACCGCCGGGCCCAAAAACGACGGACGGCACGGAGACACGCGCCAGCTTGCTCGCATCCGTCCCGTATGCGGCTCCATGCTCCCCGCGCCCCGCAGCGTAGCCGCCAACCGCCGCCGCCAGCTGGCGCACCAGCGGATGGCCGGCGGAAGTCTCCATGGCGTAGTCGATGATGAACGGCTCCTGCACGGTGAGCCGCAGACCGGGAGTCATCCGTTCCAGCTCCCGCAGGCGTTCCCGGAACCCTTGCCAGACCTCCAGCGGCTCCTCGCCCGGAACCGTCCGGCGGTCGATGGTGATGCGGCAGCTGCCCGGTATTGTATTGGGCGCTGCACCTCCGGTGATTTCGCTGATGCAATGGGTCGGCGCTCCGAGCAGCGGATGATGCTGACGCAAATAAGACGGTGCAATCTCTTCCTTCAGACAGCGGATCACCTCCGCCATCTGTTCAATCGCGTTGACGCCCTTGTCCGGCTCGGAGCTGTGGCCCGGCCTGCCGTGCACATCAATATAGAACCGGACACAGCCTTTGTGGGCGATTACACGGTGCAGGCCTGTCGGCTCCCCGACGATGGCCCCCAAATACCCCAGCCCACCGGAGCTGATTGCTTCCGCGAGCCTGCTGACTCCCTTGTAGCGGTACTCCTCGTCAACCACCGCCGCCAGATGCACACCTACCGGAAGCGCCAGGCCGCTGCGCCCGAGCGTGCCCATGGCAACCAGCATCGCGGCCAGCGAGCCTTTGGTGTCGCAGGCTCCGCGCCCGTAAAGCTTGCCGTCTATAACGCTTCCGGCATACGGGTCAATCGTCATCCCCGTTATCTGAACCGTATCCATATGCGCCTCCAGCAGCAGGACCGGGCCGGGCACTGCACCGGGCAGCATCCCGATAATGTTGCTGCGTCCCGGCTCGACAGGCTGTTCGATGCAGGAAATCCCCTGCTCCTCCAGATAATGCTTCACATACTCTGCCACGCCCGCTTCACCGCAGCCGCCGTCAAAAGCCGGATTCACACTCGGAATAGCCACCAGCTCATGCAGCACCCGGGCGATTTCAGCGGCATCGATCTTCAGCTGTCCCATAGAGAAGCCAGCCTCCTTCCGCACCAGTTGTGTGTACCATGTTTCAGTGCCTGGTGTTGAGTATCGTTCAGTGCCTGGTGTTGACCATCTTTCCGCGGCAGTTGTCCTGCCATCAGGTCATACAGCCTCTGGCATCCACCGTAATCCATTCCGTCCACTGTCCGCCCCGCACTCCCGCCACCCGGGCATTCAGATTCGGAATCACGCAGGAATGGTTCGGAATGATCTCAATCCGGTCCCCGATTTGAAACGGCGAGGTAAGCGGATCGAACTGGAGAAAGCCGTGCTCTTCGTTGAGTGCAGCCAGCTTCACCTCCGGATGGCCGGCAATAATGCCGAAGCCGTCCCGGCCGTGGGCCTTGTCACTGGTCAGACTCTTGGTGCCGGCATCGATGGTTGCCCGTCCGGGCAAGGGCGTGCTGACCACAGTCGCAATCACGCGCAGGGCGCAATCGTCCTCAGAGGCCAGACCCATCCCTACACCGGAGGCATCGAAGAACACATAGTTCCCCGCCCGCACCTCCGTAACGCCTTCCAGCTCCCGGCACATCAATGCGGCAGGCGATGACCCCGTGCTGATTACGTCCGCCGGCAAGCCGGCCTCCCTGAACAGCGCTGCCGTCTCCATCATCAATGCGGCTTCTGCACGGGTAGCTTCTATAAAGGCTGCTTCCCCGGAATTCTGGTATATCGTCCCGAAGTACCCCATCAGCCCGGAGATACGGATGCCCGGCAGCTTATTGATTTCCAGGGCAAACCGCACAGCGTCCCCGCCTGCCTGGCGGCCACCGCGGTGCAGCCCGCCGTCAAGCTCAATCAGCACCTCCACCGGCTTCCCGGTCCGTACGCCAACCTCCGACAGGCCGGCCGCTCCGGCGGCACTGTCTACTGTGGTCAGCAGCCCGCATTTCATATGCAGCTTCGCGAACCGTTCCAGCTTGTCCGCACCGATGAGCGGATAGGCAATCAGAATCGATTCTACGCCTGCGGCAGCAAACACCTCGGCTTCCGAGAGCTTGGCTGTTGTAATCCCGATGGCCCCTGCGGCCAGCTGCATGCGGGCAATGGCCGCCGACTTGTGCGACTTGATATGCGGACGGTGGAGAATTCCGCTGGCTGCAAGCCGCGCGGCCATTCCGTCAATGTTGCGCTGCAGAATATCCATGTCAATAATTGCGACCGGCGTCGGCAATTCCTTATACAGGCTCATGCTTCTGTTACCTCTACAATCAGCTCAATTTCCACCGGCGTGTCAAAAGGCAGCTCATTGGCCGATACCGCCGAACGGGCATGCCTGCCCTTTTCACCCAGCACCTCTACCAGCAGGTCGGAAGCTCCGTTGATAACAAACGGCTGTTCTACAAAGCCCGGCGCCGAATTCACAAAAGCCAGCATCTTCACCACCTGCTTGATCCGGTCCAGCTCCCCGAGATGCTCCTTGAGCACAGCCAGCAGATTGATGGCCACCTGGCGGGCGGCGGCATAGCCCTGCTCAACCGTCAGCTCGGCGCCCACCTTGCCCGTCAGCATCAGTGTTCCATGAATACGGCAATCGTTGCCCGAGGTATATACAACATTGCCTACCTGCTTGGCAGGCACATAAGTCGCTACAGCCGGAGGCACCTTTCCCAGCTCAATGCCTTTTTCCTCCAGCAGCTTCTCTATATTGCCCATGCTTCTCTCCCCTTTCGCTCAAATATGGACTCATCCGCGTTCAATGCCGTCTGCGAAGACCGAGGTGCCGCGCTGGCTGCGCGCCCATTCCGCCACACGTGACGGATCGCCCTCCCATAGCCGCTCCCGGCCCCACCGGTTGGCCGCAGGCTTGCCTTCGCATTCCACGCGGATGACCGGGAACAGGCGGGACGGTGCCTCGGAGGGCAGACCTTTAATGAACAATTCCGCATCCCGCTGCTCAAATTCCAGTGTCTGTCCGGTGGTCAGCAGTGTCACCGCCTTTACCCTGCTGGAAATATCCGCCAGCCTCATCTCGGGCCGCCCATCCCAGAACCGGATGATCAAATACAAAAAATTCTCCCGGGTCGTCTGCCGCCCTCTGGTGATGAATTCCGTGACCGACCCGCCGTCTGAGCCATAGATCGCCTCGCCGTGCACCTCCAGCCAGCGGCCGATATCCAGCGCACGCTCCACAAACTCCGGCGGCAGCTCTCCATCTGCCGTCGGCCCGCAGTTCAGCAGCAGATTGCCGCCGTGGGCTCCGCCCTTCTCCGCGCATTCGCACAGCATGTCCAGCAAATAATCGGCCGGACGCCACCGCTCGCCGAATACATGGCTCCACAGCCGCCAGGTTGTCACCTGGCAGGATTCCCAGAGGCGTTTGCGGTCGGCAACAATCAGATGCTCAGGGGTGCCGAAATCGCCCAGCGTATCGGAGTCGCCCGCGCCGACGCCGCCGTCTGCCCGGTATTCATCATGGGTGCTGGAGTAGCCCAGGCGGTTGTTGACCAGAATGCCCGGCTGCAGCCTGCGCATTTCCTCCAGCAGCTCCACGCTCTGCAGGTCGTCGGCATTTCTCGGCCATACCCCGTCGAAGAAGAAGTGATCGATCTGGCCGTAATTGCTCAGCAGCTCCTTTACCTGGTTGTGCAGATAATTCCGCACCTTGTCCCAGCCCTCCGGATCTTTGGCCGGTCCGTCGAAGTATGCCGGCAGCCGCCAGTCAATCCAGGAATAATAGAGGCCGATCCGCAGTCCGGCCTTGCGGAAGGCATCCACATATTCACGGACGAAGTCGCGCTGCGGAGCCAGCTTGGCACTGGAGTAATCGGTATAGGCACTGTCCCACATGCAGTAGCCGTCATGATGTCTTGTCGTGAAGCAGGCATATTTGAAGCCGGCCTTCACCGCGGTGGCCGCCCACAGCTCGGGATCAAAATGCTGCGGATTCCAGGCAGCCGCCTGCGCGGCGTATTCGCGGTGGTCCAGATGCTCGCGGAACAGAACCTGCTCCCCCCTGCCATATTGTGCATAAGGGCCCCAATGAATGAACATGCCGTAACGGCTTTCGGTGAACCATTTCCAGTGGTCCGGCACAGTGAATTCTAGTGTAGTCATGAACGTCCTCCTGCTGATCCTTTTATTTTGGGCGTGTTAAATCTGCAGCTGCCCGAAATTCAGGCAGCTGCAGGTTGAAATATTAGAATTTTAGGGACATCCCGCCGATACTTTAACCAGCTTTATTTGGCTGTAGCCGACTTGTAAGTCTCGTAAGCCTCCTGGTAGATTTCCAGGTAACGGCTCAGGTTCATGCTGTCCAGCGTAGCCAGATATTGATCCCATTCGGCATTGATGTCGGCGTCGCCGATAATGAAGCGGGCCATCATTTCATTGGTGTAGTCATAGATCGTTTTGGAGAGATCGGCAATTTCCGAGGACTGGTCTACCGTGAAGTTGATCGGCGGCAGCACAGTTTCCACATCCACCCGGTACGGCTCGTATTTCTCCTTGGTCTCGTTATACAGAATGCTGTCCAGCGGGTTGTCCGGGTTGGCTACCAGGCCAAGGCGCAGGGAATTCGGGCGATAAGCGATGCCTGTCTGCGACCATTGCTTGTTCTGTGTAACCCCGAACTTGGACATATCCATATAGACAGCGGGTTCTCCGTTCAGGCCGATCTCGTCAGCCGTAGCCCATCTCCAGTCCACATCCGGCTCACCGATCGTGGAGCGAAGCGTAATTTCTCTGTCATACAGCGCATCTGCGAAGCGGAAGGCGGCTTCAGGATTCTTGGCCTTGTTCGTGATGACGAATTGCCCTGGCGCAACCTGATACGGATCATACTGTGTAACCTGCACGCCTTCAGGACCCTTGAGCGGAGCTACCGCCACATATTCCAGCCATCTGCCGCTTGAACCGTTGAGCTGGGTCAGCGCACTCTGGTTCGGACCGGAAGCGGCGCCGAGAATCGGCACATCCGGATTTTCACCCAATTGCACAAGCTGGGCGGCATCCCGTGTCAGTGCCTGCGGGTCCATCAGCCCTTCGCTGTACAGCCGGTTCAGATAGGTGAGTCCCTCCTTCCAGCCGTCTTTGTTGAACGGCACATCGACCTTGCCTTCGTCATTGACATAAATACGGGTGAACGGCGCATAGGTGAAGGAGTTCATCAGGAAGTTCTCAACGCTTGTAGTCAGCGTGGAAGTCTGATTAGCCTGCGGTGCACCGGAGAAAGGAATTTCATCGGCGATGCCGTTGCCGTTAGGGTCCTGGGTTTTGAAGGCCTTAAGCACTTCATAGAACTCCTCCGTCGTTGTCGGCATTTCCAGATTCAGCTTCTCCAGCCACGGCTCATAGATCCAGAGCTTCTGGCGCATCGAACAGTGATAGCATTCATTCGGCGCAGGCAGCGCGTAAATGTTGCCGTCCGCGGAGGTGATCGTGGACTCTACAAGCGGGCTTTCCTCGAACATTTTCTTCGTATTCACACCGTATTTCTCAATATATTCGTTCAGCGGGAGCAGCACGCCCTGCTCTCCATAAAGGGCCTGCTGCTCAGGCGTCACGTTCATGGTCATAATGACATCCGGCAGATCGCCGCTGGCCAGCGCCAGGTTCAGCTTTTCGGTAACCGTACTGGTTGGGACAATTTCCCACTCCACATGGATATTCGTCAAATCCTCGAAATATTTGGTGAACTCATTCGTATCGAAATCCTCGACGGCCGGGTTGGCCCCGGTCATGACGCGGAGCGTGATTTTCTCATCGACAATCGGGAACTGCCCCGCCTCCGTAACTGTTGCCTCCGCAGCCCCATTCCCTGGAGCAGCACCGTTGTTGCTGTCATTACTGCTGCTGCACGCGCTCAGGATACCGCCCAGCATACTCACTCCGACGAGCAGTGATAAGACCGCCTTAAATTTCATTTTTATAGTCCCCCTTAAATTATCCTTTGAGTGAACCGACCATTACGCCCTTGACCAGGTATTTCTGTACGAAGGGGTAAAAGACCAGCAGCGGAAAAGAAGAAATGACAATCAGCGAGTACTTCAGCAGCGTCTTCATCGCTTCACGTTTGGCCGCATCCTGCGGATCGCCCGACAGCATGCCGACATCGACATCGTTTTTGACCAGGATATCCTTGAGCACCAGTTGAAGCGGGTAGTGATCCTGGCTTTTTAAATACAGCATGGCATTGAAATACTGGTTCCAGTTCGCCGCAGCGTAGTATAGCGTAATGACCGCGAGGATCGGACCCGACAGCCGGATAACCACCTTCCACACGAACTGGAAATCATTGCAGCCGTCCAGCTGTGCCGCCTCCAGCAGCTCATGCGGAATCGACATTTGAAAATAGGTTCTGGCGATAATGACATTCCATACGCTCAGGGCGCCGGGGATAATCATTGACCAGATAGTATCCAGCATGCCCAAATCCCGGACCAGCAAATAGCTGGGAATGAGACCGCCCGTGAACATTGTAGTGAACATGAACAGCAGCATGAAGCCATTTTTACCATAGAAATCCCTGCGGGACAGCGGATAGGCCGCCAGCACCGTCATGATTACGTTGACCAGTGTACCGGTAACCGTATAAAGAATTGAATTGCCGAAGCCGATCCACACCTGCTTGTACTCAAAAACCGCCTTATACCCGTCCAGGCTCGGACGCACCGGCCACAGCCAGACCTCGCCGGACACCACCGCCTGCGAATCACTGAACGACGCGCTGACAATATAGATGATCGGATACAGCACAACCAGGAACAAAAAGCTCATAAAAATGGTGTTCAGGATCGTAAACAGCTTGTCGGCTACGGAATCATTGCGGAATGTAGTGTTCATGGTCGCCCCCCTTTACCACAAGCTGCCTTGCTTGGTTTTTTGCGCGATTTTGTTGACCGTCAGCAGCAGAATTAAATTGATAATTGATTTGAACAGTCCGATCGCCGTCGAATACGAATAGTTGGCAACCTGCGAAGTCAAGCCCACCTTGTACACGTACGTGTCGATAATTTCGGCGGCCTTCAGATTAATCGGATTCTGCAGCAGCAGCACCTTCTCAAAGCCGACATCGAGAATATGGCCGGTGTTCAGAATGAGCACAATGATGGCCATCGGCATAATGCCCGGCAGATCGATATGCCACATGCGGCGGAATTTCGTCGCTCCGTCCATCACAGCCGCTTCATGCAGCGAAGGGTCAATACTGGCCAGCGCCGCGATGAAAATAATGCAGTTGAAGCCGACATGCTGCCACACATCCGACCAGACATAAATGGAGGAGAACATCGAAATCTCACCCATAAAGTTGATCGGGCCAATCCCGAAGATCCCGAGGATTTTGTTCACAATTCCGATCCGTGGATCAAGCAGCTCCTTCACGATGCCGACCACCACCACAATGGAGATAAAATGCGGAGCATAGGTCACCATTTGCACGGCTTTGCGGAACCTTACATTGCGGAGATAGTTCAGCCCCAGGGCCAGCAGGATCGGAATCGGGAACCCGGCAATCAGATTGTAAAAGCTGAGAATCAGCGTGTTCCTGAGAATGCGCCAGAAATCATAGGAATTGACGAAGCGGCTGAAATGCTTCATGCCCACCCAATCACTGCCCCAGATGCCCTTGACTACGGAGAAATCCTTGAAGGCAATCTGAGCGCCGTACATCGGCACGTACTTGAAGATAATCAGATAAAGGAAAGGAAGAGCCATCAGCGCGTACAATTGCCAGCTTTTGATCAGCTTTTTGACGAAGGGATTCTCGCTCAATTCAGTTCTCACCTCCTCTTATGCTTGACTTGGGCAAACACTTGCGATCATTCCTCAGGAGGCTTGTTCGTGTGTCTTCCGTGTAACCACAGCATAGGCCGGAGGGGCCTGGAGCGTAAATTGTAAATGCGCCGTTTCATCGCCTTTTGTTAAGAAATCTGCCTTTGCACTTGTGAATTTGATGTGCATTCGAATAGAATCAGGCGAAATTTTGCTATAAATTAGATTAATATCAAGATTAAGGGACGATTTGGAGTCAGTTTATGTGACATGAAAAAGGCGGTGCTTGGTGATGCTTGGCGGTGCTTGTGCGGTGCTTTAATGTGGGAATCCGCCTTAAGGGGAGATGAGAGTTGCCCGCTTGGCATGACCCTGACAGCGTGTCTGATGTGTAGGGAGGGGGCGTTTGCCGAATTCAAAGGCATTTTTACCTCTCATTTCACCCTGTAGCCCGCTCCTGCCGAATTCAAAGGCATTTTTACCTCTCATTTCACCCTGTAGCCCGCTCCTGCCGAATTCAAAGGCACTTTTACCTCTCATTTCACCCTGTAGCCCGATCAATCTTTCTATTCAATCGAGTAGGAGAGGGCGGTAAGCCCCCGTCCTCTCACACCACCGTACATGCGGGTCCGCATACGGCGGTTCCAAAAGGTTAACAAAGTTCCAGATAGCGTGAAAGTAAACTCTTCAGCCCTTTCGCTTCCCAATAGGAAGTCGGAAGGGCGTTATTCGTGTTCCGGGACATTTCCCACGCGCCTCGCCGCGAGTTGGCCATCTTAAAACAAGCCCACTTGGGAACCCCGAGTGCCCGAAGCTCACGGATTCGTGTACGTACTCGTTTCCACTGTTTCCACAGACACCTTCGAAGTCTCCTTCGAATCCACTGGTCCAGCGTTTGGAAGTGTGTCTTCGCCGGGGCTAGACGGAAATAACCGAGCCAGCCCATCAGATAGCGATTCAGCCGGTTAATCCTTTCTTCCATGGAAATGGGCCAGGTTCGATTTGTTAACTCTCGAATCCTTTCTTTAAAAGCTGAGAGGCTCTTCGGTGCGATTCGAATCGTTGCCTGTTTCTGACTCCGGAAACTGAATCCTAAGAACTTTCGGTGCCATGGTCTGGCCACCGCACTTTTCTCCCGGTTCACTTTCAGTTTTAGCTTTCCTTCTACAAACCGGCTTACCGATTCCATGACACGCTCGCCTGCCCGTTTACTCGCCACAAAGATATTACAGTCGTCCGCGTAGCGTACGAATCGCAAACCTCGTCCAATTAGTTCCTTGTCCAGGTCATCCAGTAGAATGTTTGCCAAAAGCGGACTGAACGGACCCCCCTGCGGCGTTCCTTCTCGGCTGTGTTCCCATTTTCCATTCACCCTGACTCCGGCGTTCAGATACGCGCGAATCAGGGTCAGTAATATTTTGTCCGTCACTTTCCGCGCCACTCTTGCCATCAGCATATCGTGGTTTACCCGGTCAAAGAATCTCTCAAGGTCGAGGTCCACAACCCATCTCAGGCCGTCTTGAATATATCTTTGGGCTTGTTTCACGGCGTCATGTGCGCTCTTCCCCGGCCGAAAGCCGTTGCTGTACCCTGAAAATTGCGCATCAAAGATCGGGTTCATGACTTGTCGAAGCGCCTGCTGGAGA
>NZ_JACBYI010000073.1 GCF_019352175.1 Paenibacillus sp. S150 | reverse complement strand
TGCGCTCTGTCCACTCATACTGGCGTTGTTCGGCTTTGGTCATCTGGCAAATCTCCTCGATTTAAGATACGCCTATGATCTCATGCTTTGCCGGGGGTTTATAGGTGGGTTAGGTTTGACGCTTACGTAGTGAACAAAAATGCAAGGCAGCGATCCTCCAATAACCCGAGAATCACTGCCTTATTGTCTTGTTTCAACCTCTAGAATCAAAGATGAGCTGTTTCTTTGCAGAAAGTCATAAAAGATGTGGATAGTCAAGTGTGGAAAATACTAAAGTTTGATGAAATTGTGGGTGCCTATTTGGGCAGCGAAACAAAATATGTTGTGGTTAAAGAAAGTGGTGGTACTATATATGGACACCCTATTAATGAAAAAGAAGCTAAACATTATTTGAAAAATGCGCATTAAGAGTGAATTATGTTTGAGAAAATTGACTTTTCCCCAGACACTGTTACTTATAATGAGATGAACGATCCTAGATATTTAAAAGAAGAAGACTTATTTCAGGTGACATACGGTGATGATAAGTATGTCCTTGATTAGGCTGGTATGGCTAGCAATAATGGGTGTGGGTATTGTTGCTATTTTTTAAAAAGCAAAGTTATATTGATCCATCGAGTGCAATTAGAGTAATACCTGCTTTCATAACACTAATGAGTGTCCCATTTTCCTTATCCTACTTAAAGTTGATAGAAAGTAAAACAAAATTAGTGGAATTCAACAAACAAATAAAAATAAGTGTTCTAAATTTTACAGTTTTTTTGTAATTTTTATATGTCTCTTTATTCTCGCAGTCATTAAATGAAGTTGATATTATTTAGGGGAGTACAATCTTACGGTAGTAATAAAAAACTCTTATCGTACCAATACTTCCGTTTGTTTTTTTTGTGAATACAATAAGGATCATTGAAACACAGAAACACTAATTCGATGAGAAAAGTCGAAATAGGAAGCTCGAATTCTATATAAGTGTTAATTAGCCAACACCTAAATTTGATCAGCAGAAAAAAATAAACGAATAAAAGCAAGCAGCCGAAAAAGCCCTTGGATTGATTCCCAGGAGCTTTTTTATTTTCCCGGAAAATCACAGAAATTCACTTATATATACAGAAATGCACCTTCTTATTCGGTATGTGACTAAAGTATGAATGAGTTCGACAAAATGATTTTTCATTCGACAAATTATCACCATTTGCAAACTTCAGGGGGTGGAATATGATTTTTAAATGTTGTAGTAATCCGGAACTGATTAAGCACTAATAGATAAAAATTATTTGTACAAAGGGGAGAGGGATCGTGAAATATACTAGAGTCAGCTTTTTATTAATTTTGATGCTTTTTTTGAATTTAAGCATGATTTCGGCGCAGTCTAGCGAAGATATTGACACGGGAATTAATGGAACTTTTTATCAATATGAACAAGGGAGTAATCGGTTGGAATATACAATGTCAGCTTCCAGAAATGTTATGTATTACTTATATGATAATAATGGGAACCTGACTAAAAAAATATCCTCAACTAACTTCCCTCTCTTTGTATCATCTAAGCTTAGCGGGTGGGAAGCCTACAAATTGGGCGACAGCAATCCCGGAACAATATGGTCGAGCAAGGCAAATGGAAACGGGAATGCTGTGGAGTGGGTGGCTGCAGATCTCGGGAGGGTTAGCATTGTGAACCAAATTAGTTTAACTCCGCGAGCTGCCATGGCCTTTCCGAAGGATTTTAAAATCCAATCCAGCTATGATGCTGTAACATGGACCGATATACCCGGACAACAGTACAGCAACTACATTAATAACGGCTCCGTACAGACCTTTCAATTTGGGAGCGGTGTGGCGGCAAAATATATACGGGTGTATGCCACAAAGCTCACTACTGATGATAGAGGCAGTTATTACTTTCAATTAGCTGACTTTAAGATCAATCAGTCCAACGTTTCCACATCCTCCAACCTGGACGGTTGGGAAGCTACGAAACTGACGGACAACAATGCATCCACCAATTGGTCCAGCGTCGCCCATGGCAACGAGTCCGAGACGGAGTGGATCGTTCTGGGAATGGGAGATGAGAAGTCAATTACGGGAATTAGCTTAACCCCTCGGGCGAAACTTTCTTTCCCCAGAGATTTTAAGCTTCAGACGAGCAATGATGCTCTCCATTGGATTGATATTCCGAACCAGACGTACAGCAATTATAACAATAACGGTTTGGTACAGATCTTTAACTTCGGAAGTACGGTGAAAGCCAGATATATACGCGTGTATGCAACAAAGCTTGGTAAGGATGACATGGGAAACTATTACTTTCAACTGGGTGAGATAAAGGCTAATCTTGCAGCTGCTGCTGCTAGTTAGTGAAATAATTGGAAGTTTCAGCATAATACGTAATAATATCGAATTTTTTTTGGGGAATTGGAGGTGCATATCATGAAAAAGTATATTTCCATTATAGCTATTCTCATTTTAATCATGGTTAATTCCCAGACAGCCGCAGCCTTGAAATACACCTACACCAAAACAGGAGCGTTAAGTCTGGTAAGTATATCAGAAGGGAAATATGTGAATTTTCAGTATGACAACAACTGCAACCTGATTGGGAAGAAGAATTTAAACTGTAAGCCTTCAGAATACAAATTAATTAATGTGAACAGCAACAAGGCCCTGGATGTTTATGCCGGCAACACTCTCAATGGAACAAAGGTGCAGATCGAAACAGACAACGGAACAGATGCACAACGGTGGTTGCTGTGTAATGCAGTGAATGATTCCTTTAAGCTGATCAATGTAAATAGTGGAAAAGCCCTCGATGTAGCTGGGGGAGAAACTACAGATGGGACTAAGGCTCAATTATGGAACGATAACGGAACAGAAGCACAAGCTTGGCGCATTGTTGATCAAGGTGACGGCTCATATGAGCTTGTAAATATACATAGCAACAAAGTTCTAGATGTGGCAAACGGAGAAACAGCGAATGGAACAGCCGTGCAGATATGGACCTCAAATGGAACAACAGCTCAGAAGTGGAGACTCGTTAAGGCGATTTCGAACGGAGCAGAATACAAGATATTAAATGCCGGTAATGGAAAGGCCTTGGATGTCACCGGAGGAAATACTGCAGACGGAACACCGGTCCAAATTTGGACGGATAACGGTACGGCTTCTCAAAGATGGCAGGTTTATGATACAGGCGGAAATCAGTATAAATTGATTAATGTGAATAGCGGGAAGACTCTGGAAGTATCAGGCGGCGGCACAGCCAACGGATCAGCCGTTCAAATCTGGACAGACAATGGAACAACATCGCAGCAATGGATTTTTAGGGAGAATGCAGATGGCTCAGTGAGCTTAATCAATGTTAACAGTAACAAATTACTGGATAATCCCGGAGGAAGTACTGCAGATGGTACGCGCTTGCAGATCTACACAGACAACGGAACAAGCTCGCAAAGTTGGAAACTGGTCAAATAGAAAAGAATTATATAAATTTTAATACTTATAAGGAGCCAAAATGCGGAAATCAAAATTAGTTTTTCTAGTCTTCTTGATGACATTCCTGACGGTTTTCCCCTCATTAGTGCACGCTTCTGGCAAAGAGGCAACGATTGTATCACATACCATTCCATCGACTATGCAAGCTGGAGTTACTTATCCCGTTTCAATTACCGTTCGTAATGATGGAAGTGAGGAGTGGTCAGAAAAAGATTTGTACCGTTTAGGTGATGTGAACGACAGTGATCCTTTTACGAAAGGCAGAAAACTTATCCCTGAGGGTCAAACGGTTAAACCGGGTCAAACCATAACTTTTTCTTTTGATATGACAGCACCATCTGCTATTAAGGCGACCTATACTACCGATTGGAGAATGGTGCAGGAAGGAGTGACATGTTCGGTGCGACGCTAACACTGCAGGTCTCTGTTGTTCAGAGGATACTCTTCAGTTCAGCTAAGATTGTCTCAGAGAACATTCCATCTGTTATGGCAGTAGGTCATCTGTATCCTGTTACGATCAGCGTCCGCAATGATGGGGGGGATACTTGGTCGCCGGATGCCTTTTACCGCTTAGGAGCAGTGGCGGACAGTGATCCCTTTGCCGACACCAGACAGTATATCCCCGATGAGAGAACGGTAAGACCCGGACAAGTTCAGAGCTTCTCATTTCTTATGCAAGCACCGAAGGATACAGGGAGTTACACGACCGATTGGAGGATGGTTCAGGAATTGGTTGCCTGGTTCGGCCAAACCCTCACCAAATCTGTGCAAGTAGTCGAGGCAAGCCGGAATGCAGCTATTACAGGGAATACAATTCCTTCAACGATGGAAGCAGGACAATCCTATGATGTAACCATTACCGTTCTGAATACAGGAAATACCACTTGGTACGAAAATGGAACAGCTGTGCGGCTGGGAGCTGTCGGTGACAATGATCCATTCGCTTTGGGAAGATACATGCTTCCTTCAGGGATTTTTGTCCGGCCAGGAGAAACTTATACCTTTGCTTTTATAATGACAGCTCCTGTAGCGCCGGGAACTTATGTATCGGATTGGAGCATGCTCCAGGAAAACGTTACCTGGTTCGGGGAAGTATTGACCCACAAGATCACAGTTATCGATCCCAAGAAGACGAATACCTATCACTATGATCAAGCCGGAAGATTGGAATATATAAAACTCACATCCGGACAATATATTTATTATCACTATGACGCCAATGGAAACTTAATCAGAAGGGAGATCAGGGATAAGCAATACTAATACATAACAATTAGGTGGTAGATCATTTAATGAGAAAAATGAGAAAGCTGTACTTAGGGTTATTTATCAGTGTTGCCCTCTCACTAACTTCAGCTTCATCTATGGTGTATGGCGCCGCAAACGATGTTAAGAGCTATACCTATGACTCCAGCGGAAGACTGACGTTCATAGATTCGAGAAGTGAGAGAATGAGCTTGCAGTATGATCAACAGGGAAACTTAATTTCCAAATATAATGAGGCGGACTCCAATAGTTTATTTGGTACACCGGTTGTTGGTGCGGTCTCAGATGCTGTAAAAGCATACACTAGTACACAAGGCAGCGGGAACTGGTATTACCAGCAATGGGATGGAAATGTGTATACCGATTTGCAGTACAAGAACAATCAGTGGGAAGGAAAGACCCCGTTTACTATCATTTCAGGAGCTTTTCAGCATCCAGATCAAACGGATTCCGTACGCAAATGGGTGGCTCCCAAATCCGGTAATTCGAATTGCAGGGAATGTAGCCAAATTTGATGCTACGGGAGGCAACGGAATCATTGCTACAATCCTGAAAAACAAGGTTCAGTTATGGTCCCAAACCATAGCGTATAACGATACAGCAGGGTATGAAGTCGGATTAACCCTAGGGGTTAGTAAGGGCGATGCCATTTACTTTGTGGTGAACAACAACAAGGATAGTTCTTATGACAGTACCATTTGGAAGCCTATCATTGCTTATCTGGATTCGAATACAGTGGAAGAAGAATACAGCAATATTCAAGGTTCAGCGAACTGGTATTATCAGCAATGGGATGGAAGTATGTATACCAATTTGCAGTACAAGAATAACCAATGGGAAGGAAAGACTCCCTATACGATTATCCTCAAAGACTTTCAGCATCCGGATCAAACGGATTCGGTAAGAAAATGGGTAGCTCCGAAATCCGGCAAGATTCGAATAGCGGGAAATGTGGCGAAGAGCAACCCGGGAGGGGGCGACGGGGTCATTGCTACTGTTTTGAAGAACTCAACAAAGCTCTGGTCCCAAACCATTGCTTATAACGATACTGCCGGATATGAACTGGGTGTAACAGTAGAAGTCAGAGCAGGAGATGCCATTTATTTTATCGTTAATAAAAATGGAGACACCTCTTATGACGGGACAAGCTGGAAAAGTGTGATTTCGTATTTGGAATAGGTTTGTATTAACGTGAAACTCGAAAATGTTTTGGGGGATGAAATGACATTGAGTGGAATGGCGGGGTAGAACTAGCACTGGTGTATGAAAAGTTACTATTGTTACTCAAAATATTTTATAGCACATTTAAGTAGTTTTAGATAAGGAGAATGAACGAATTGAAATTACTACAAAGGGTGTTATTATCATTAATTTTTTTAAGCCTAACCTTTAATTTATTGGAATTGCTGACGGTTCAAACATCGTTGTATCCTTCAACAGAAGGTCATTCTGTCGCTGCTGCAGCAAGTAATGGCCTCAAGGGAGAGTACTATGACAATTCCAATCTAACTGGACTCAAGCTGACACGAACAGACGCGAACGTGAATTTCAATTGGGTTTTAGGTTCTCCCGATGCTTCCATTGGAGCGGATACGTTCTCTGTAAGATGGACGGGAACAATAAAACCCAAATATAGCGAGAGCCATACCTTTTATGTAACTGCAGATGATGGTGTCAGACTTTGGGTTAATGGTCGATTAATCATAGATAAATGGATACCGCAAGCAAGCGAATTAACGAGTCAGCCCATCACACTGACCGCAGGACAAAACTATGACATACGGCTTGAATATTTTGAGAATAGCGTAGGAGCAACCGCGATATTGCAATGGTCGAGTGCCAGTCAAGTCAAACAGGTGGTGCCGCAAAGTCAGTTATCCCCGCCAGCAGAAGCAGCGGGAGTCGGTCTCAAGGGAGAGTACTATGACAATTCCAATTTAACCGGACTCAAGCTGACACGAACGGATGCGAACGTGAATTTCAATTGGGTAGAAGCTTCTCCGGACAGTTCCATCGCTTCAGATACTTTTTCTGCTAGGTGGACAGGAACAATTAAGCCTAAGTATAGCGGGCCCTATACGTTTTATCTCAATGCAGACGATGGGGTGCGTTTATGGATCGACGGCAAACTTATTCTCAATAGATGGGTCGACCAATCCGGACAATTTCAGAGCAGTACCTTGCAATTGGCCGCCGGAAATCAATACGACATCCAGATAGAGTATTTTGAAAATTTAGGCGGAGCATCCATCGGACTCTTATGGGAAAGCCCTTCCCAGGCCAAAGAATTCGTGCCGCAAAGCCAGCTGTATCCGCCTGCTGAAGTTCAAGGCGCGGGTCTTAAGGGTGAATACTATGACAATATGGATTTGACTGACTTGAAGTTAACGCGTACAGATGCCAATCTAAATTTCGGCTGGGGAGATCTTTCACCGGATGCGAGCATAGGAGCAGATACATTCTCCATTAGATGGCAGGGGCTGATTCGCCCGAAATCTACCGGGACCTATACGTTCTACGCAAATTCAGATGATGGCGTCCGTCTCTGGGTGAACGGCCAATTGCTTATAGACAAGTGGATTGCGCAGGCCAGTGAATTAACCAGCCTTCCAATTAATCTTACGGCGGGACAGAATTATGAGCTACGCATTGAATACTTTGAAAATAGCGTAGGCGCTTCGTTTGGTTTGTCCTGGTCAAGTGCCAGCCAAGTGAAGGAAATCGTACCACAGTCGCAGTTGTATTTACCGTATAAAACGTATACGCCAACGGAATATCATTATGATTCCAATGGGAGGCTGGAGTCCGCGCGTCTCTCAGACGGCAGCTTGATCCGCTATGAATATGACGCTAACGGGAACTTGTTGAAGGTGTATGAATAAGTGATAGATAAGTATGTATGGTCAGAATAAGAACTTATTTTCTATAAAAAACAAAACATAAATTCACTGGGGATGAAGGAGAGAAATACATTGAAGAAGAGTTTGTATCAAATTTTAATAGTGTTGCTTATATTTTCTATGGTATTGCCGGAGAGCAGCACTCAGGTATGGGCTAAAACGGAGCCAAGCCGCACGCAGACCGTTCAAGAAAAGGCAAGTGCACCACAGCCTAGTCCTGTACCGAGCAGTGCCCCCGACGACAAAGCGATAACGGAATCATTACCTGACACTAACGTATTTCCGGCGGAGGAAGTGAATGATTCCGAGCGAACCAACGCATTGGCGGAATATACCCCAAGCGATTTGGTTGTGCAAAACGTTTACGGTGAAGAAGAGCCTCTCTCAATCTCAGAGACGATGGAGTTAAGCATGATTCAGGAGATACGGAATAAATATACGAACGCAAGCAGACTGAAGGCCGCCCAAAACATGGACAACGAACCACAGCTAAGCATAACCATTGTCCGTGAATTGATGCTGCAAGGGGCAACAACAGAAGATATCTACGAAATTGCTTATTTGGGCAGGGAATCAGCTATCGCCCCGATGGAACTGCTTCAACTCTACCAGCAAAAAGGTCTTAGTTGGGATGAACTCAGAGAATTGCTGAGAAAGACAGCTGCGGCCAGTGTTACGGATGACACATATGGTGTAACCGATATTGTCTACGGAGTAAAATCCCAATTACTTAGTGATGAACTATTGGCCGTGAACGATGACGATTTTGCTTCGGACAATCTGGTAACCTCTCTCGCAGCTACCATAAGCAGCGTAGTAGATGAATATAAAATGGATGTCATTAATCAGACTGCCAAACCGCAATACTCGGACCGTAATCTGAGCAGTGAGTCGGTTGATCCCGCTTCCGGGTCTTTGCAGTGGAAATCCAATCAGATCAGCTTGCCCGGAAGAGATGGATTGGACTTGAATATTGGCGTTATGTACAATTCGAGCAGTTCCGAATTCATTAGCGATTCGAATATTCCCTCTGGTAACCGTAATGTTCGGTATGATTTGGGTGCTGGGTGGAGCTTCCGGTTTCCCTCCCTTGATTACCCTTATTATCATGATGGAGAAGGCGGCACATATAAGTTCATGATGGATGCCGTCAATGGTATGGAGGGAAGCTTTCTTGAATACAAGGGTAAGGATAAGCGCATTTTTTTAGACAACGGTTCCTTTAGCAATGGTAATTACACGTCTACAATGTATGTTGAATACGCGAACGGAAAGAGAGAATATTTTGGAGAGCCCGGTCTGCTGGGCATCGTGGATCGTTTCGGAAATAGTATTACTTTTAAATACGGGTTGTATTGGCATTCGGATATGTGGAATTCATCCTACTTAATGACCCAGATTATTGACAGTGTCGGGCGAGTCGTTGATTTTAGTTATGACTGGATTAATTCTAAAAAAGCCGAACCCAATATTGATCTCCCAGATGAGAATTTGACAATAACGGTAAAAGATTTGAACAATACGGTCAGTCAGAAGGTAGTATATACTCGCGCCAGAGTGGGGTATTGGCATAAGAAGTATTTGGGGTTTATTGACGGTGTGGATAAATTTTTTGGTGAATGGGAAGGAAGAACAACGCCTGAGCTTAAGTCCATCACCATGCAAAACGGGGAACAGTTGAAGTTCAGTTATGTTCGTGGAGCTTATGTATATAACACCAAAACCAAGCCGGAGAAGCTGGATATCAGACAGTTATTCAGCTATGAAGCCGGAAACGAATTGCTGTCTTCGATTGAATATCCGAATTCCCGAACGGTATATGAGATGGGGTATCAGGCGCGCAGTATGGGACCAGAGGGCAGCATGGATACCCCTGTCGTCAGAGCACGTTATGACCAGATCAAGAAATCAGGAGCATTCGCCGGTAGATACAATGAAATGGCATATAGCTATAACGGCAGTTATGACGGATACCCTACCTTTTACTATTCCAATCAAATACCTGTATCGCATACTTATTCCAGTGTAATCCAGTCGGTAGCTGATAACCTCAAGGTGACGCATCTATTTAACGGCAAGGGACAATTGCTCTCTGCGGAGACGGTCGCCGGCAATGGAGAGAGGAAGGTGGACAAAAATACTGCCTTTCACAGCATTTATACCAATTATCCGATTACAACAGAGACCGCAGAATATGGGCCTGGCAGTACTGTTGCCGCGCGTACGTTATACACTGCGACGGATTACGATGAGTGGGGGAACGTTCTTTCACAGATCCCTCGATTGACAGCTGCACAATGGAATAATGCATCCAGCAAATTAAAGAACACAATTACTTATACTTACCAAGCGAATTATCATTTGCCTATCTCTAAATCGTGGTATGACAGTGAAAGCGCCAGTGTTCCTTATAAGGAAACTTATGCGTATACCGCTAAAGGGCGCCTTGCTTCATACACGAATGCAAATCAGGAGCCAACCACCTATACGTATACCGATGCACCCAACGGAAGTGGAAAGTTGTACCAGGTGACCGAGAACCGATTCAAAAATGGTGCGCTGATTGCCAAGTCAACGACTACCTATGGTCAAGAGAACCAATTTGCGTATCCTACCGTCAGTGAAGTGTATTACAATATTGGAAAGCCCAATCAAACAATCGTCAAATCTGCTTCTGTATACGATACAGGAACAGGCAGAGTAAAAGAAACTCGGGACAGCAACGAACGTGCAACAAGTTACATTTACGATAGTTTAGGACGGCCTACACTGATCACCTATCCTGGAGCCACCAGTGTGAACGGAGAAAAAGTAAATGTGACAGAAGAATATTCGTATACGAGCGGGCTTACCTCTGGAGATTACGACGGAGTGAACGCGGGGACTTCCGGCTTGCAGGTACGGCAAACCCAAACGCTGACCCGGGTATCGGACGGCGCCCAGACCAGGACGTACGTCAATAGTCTGTATAACGGTTTCGGGCTGCTTTTGCTCGAAAGCTTATGGGATGAATATCAGGCCAAATGGGTACACACTCAATATCACTATGATGTATTGGGTCGTCCAATCTATTCTGCGGATGCGGCAGGCAATGTCACCACAGCAGGCTATGATGCTTGGGGCCGGCAAAATCGCGCATTGGACCCTAACGGCACCCGCTATATCAGCGATTATTCATTACATTCTAATCAAGCAATCAGCTATCTGGAAGATGGAATAACAGGAGAGAAACTGGGGTATGTTGAAGATACTTACGATACACGGGGCAATAGATTATCGAGTCTCACTTACAAGGATTGGCCGAACAAGAATGAGCCAATTCGGGAAAGCTACCAATATAATCTCATCGGCCAGCTGGTAGGCTATACGGATCCCAAGCAAAACAAAAATGAGAATGGAGTCACCGCCTCCTACGGCTATGATCCGCTGGGTCAACTGACAAGTGTTAAAGATGCATTGAATCAGACGACTGCGTATATGTATGACGGCAACGGTAAAATCACTCAGGTGACAATACAGGCGAAAGGCGGTTCTCCGCAAACGCTCAACACCAAAACGTATAATGAGTTGGGCTTGCTGGCCACCAAGCAGGATGGGGCATCACAATCCGAGACCTATACGTATAACAATCTGGGGCAATTGACAGGGAAGACAGATCGTAACGGAAGTGCATTTAGCTATACCTATGATGAAGCAGGGCAATTACTGGGCAGTTCAATTCAAGGTAATGTCAACGGCACGGTACAAACCCAGCAGACAAAGGTGATCCGGGCGGATGAAGGTCTCCGCCGGTTGACTATGCAAACCTTGGCCAATGGGATTCAGACGGCCAGCCAAACAGTAACTACGGATAGTTGGGATCGAATCCGCAATGTTAACAGTGTTGCCGGCAATCATAGCGCGTATGTATCCGGTCAATGGGACGACCTGGGTCAATTGAGCCAAATACAGGATTACTATCTGAGCTTTACGACGAACTATCAGTATACCAAGGAGCGTTTGGATAAAGTACAGACTAATGGTAGCTCGACACTTACCAGTGCCGCATCCGCCAATGTTCAATATAGCTACTTGGCGAATAATCAGGTGAAGTCAATCACGTATCCTACACTCACTGACGGCAGCATATTGAAGACAGAATATACGTACAGTAATGCGCTTGGCTGGACCTTGACTATGAAGAATACGAAGGGCACCTCTGTGCTTTCGGCATACAGCTATGGGTATGACAATAACGGGAACCGGATTAGCGTAAGCGAGACCCGCCTCGGCGGCACCGCGCAAACGACCAGCTACACCTACGACGCGCTGAACCGGCTGGTGTCGATTACCCGCCCGGACGGCGGGAAAACCACCTATACCTACGATGTCCGGGGCAACCGCCAGACCGTGTCCGACACGGGTACGGTGAATCTGGATCTGGCAGACACCAGCTACACATATGATTTACAGAACACCTTAACCTCGGTGACCCAGGGAAGCAGCACGACCAGCTTCCAGTATTATGCCGACGGGATGCGGTTCATGAAGACAAATGGCAGCACACAAACCCAGGTGAATTATGATTTCCAGGGTCAGGTCATCTCCGAGGAAAAGATCGTTGGCGGCGTATTTACGGAACAAGCGAACTTTGTGCGGGGCGACCGGGTGCTGGTGAAGAAGGACAAGAAGGCGTCCAAGGACTATTACTACCTGTATAACGGCCATGGCGACGTGGTACAGATTGTTAATACGAGCGGAGCGGTAGTCAATAACTACACCTACGACGAATGGGGCAATATCACCAGCCAAGTGGAGGGAACCTCCAACTCCTTCAAGTACACCGGAGAAATGTACGACGCTGAAACCGGGCTTTACTATCTGCGGGCTAGGTATTATGATCCGGGTATGGGGCGGTTTCTCAATGAGGATACGGTTGAGGGGCAGATTGATAATCCGCTGAGTTTGAATCTGTATACGTATGTGGAGAATAATCCGCTAATTTATTCTGACCCGACTGGACATTATAAAGATTCAGATAATTCTGAATTAAGGAGAATTTTAGCGCCTCTGACTCAAGCCTACAATGTAGCGAAAAATGCTGGTGATAAACAAGCTATGATTGATGCTGAGAAAATGGCAGATGCTATAAGAGTGTCTTATTATACTTTGATAACAGATGGTGAATACACTTACTCTTCTGGCAAGGATGTTCCATCTGATGTGAAATACAAAAAATACACATATAATATGCTAATGGAAAGTAAATATGGGAATGCTCATGCTGTCCCTCTGCTAGAGGACCCCACGTTCTACCTTATTGATGGAGCCGCAGCACTTGGTAATTTGGTTACAAAAAAGGTGACTACTGGAATACTTTCTCGTATCATAAATGATGAGAGCGGATATATTAAATTAGATTTACAATTTTTTGCTAAAAGAGATTTGAAAATGGTGAATGATGCAGCGCAAAAGATAGGTGTGGATAGGGATGCATTTGGAGAATACATTCACGAATTGAAAACAGCATTTGGTATGAGACCTAATCAGAATTTTACTTATCAAGAATTGTTAAAATACGCACAAGAATTGAAAGATATGATGGGGAACTAACAGGAGGAAGTTATATGAAAGGGAGTTTTTCGTTTATAGTTCGTGATGAAAATTTGAACTTTGAGGAAATAAGTGAAAAGTTAAGTGTTTTACCAACTTCAACAATTAAAAAGGGACAAATCATTAGAACAGGGGGGACAGCACAGGCTCTGTATGATATATGGCGATTTGAGATAGCATTATCAGAACAAGTTGAACCAGACGAGGTTCTTGAAAGTTTACTTCAGAAGTTAACTCCGAACTTTGAAAAAGTTAATGAACTGGTAGGGAAATATAAAGAAGTTAATATTAATTGTTACCTGAGATCAGAGTATGGTCAAATGGGCTTTGAACTTTCGAGTGAAATAGTGAGAAAAATAGCACTTTTAGGGGTAGGTGTTGATTTTCATATACTATCCTTTGGTGGAGTAGAGAGTTGATATAAATTAGTTGGATTAGACCACATGAGAGTTAAATCTCTATGTGGTTTTTTCTTGTAAATAAACGCTTGACATTCTGAGTATGGCAAAATATAATCAATCTTGCAAGGCATACTGGGTATGGCGGTGGATGAGATGATTGGATTACAATTTATAGCTGACACGTTTCACATGGAGTACAAAACAGTAGCAGAAGCAATCGGGGTTTCCAAGCAAACATTTCAGGATTGGATCAAAGAAAGACGGAAGATTCCCGAACCACGTCTGGAGCAGTTATCCGAGTTGTTTGGAATCGAGGATCAGGCATTGTTCCAGAAGGAGTTGCTTCCATCCGAAAAGTCGGAAATTCTGATGGTTTACTTAACCAAAACGGATGAACATGAGGAAATTGAGGTTACAAACTTTGATAATGAAGGGAATGAATACACTACAACACAGCACTATTCACAGCACTTTAGCCTTCTTGAGTTTGTTCAGGCAGGACAAAAAAGAGAAAGATTGATCGAACAGGTAAGTTCCTCGCTGAATGCTGAACCAATCAACGAAAGCGCAAATTTCAACCTTTTAGAAGATGTAGTTACGGTAATCCAAGAACAGAATCGTAATAAAAAGACAGCGTTGGAATTGGTCTTATATTATCTCGTTCACCGAGATAATGAGTGGGGAGTACATCCTGATTATGCAAAATACGAACAGAAACAGTTCTTTGAGAAGCTTGACAAGCTGTTCGAGGAAACCGGAATTAAACCTTGTTAGGTGGTGAATACGATGAACAAGATAGACACGAGTTGAATAATAGCCCGACTCCAGCCGTGGGTTCCCGTTCTTATAACATCTCCAATCTCATCCAAGATATTAGACTACCCAGTAATAGAAAGAAGGTTCCTTATGTTTGACACTATCATACTGAAAGCAAAACCTATTCCTATTGATCCAGCTATATTGAATCAATACAACGAACAATCAACTACATTCTTAAGCAAAGAAACAGGTGCATTGAACACAAGGTATACGTTAAAAGATGAAAAGTTGCCGTACATGAAGTATTTAGAGAATAGCCAAACACTCACAGTTCAAGTATCTATGCCGAAGTTTCTATACGGAGACAACGTTACGATGCTCACAGAAGCAGACATTCCCTTGTTCTTTGAACAGTTGCAAGAGAGGCTGCTCCATCTCTTTGATGTGTATATTTCACACTCTGATTGGATAATAAGCCGATGTGATGTCTGTTGCAATTTTCAAGTAGGTAAGAAGGTCAGTGAATATGTGCGGATGCTAAGTAGGCAGCAGCTTGCTTACAAGAATACAATAGCTTACAACCATGACCAGACCGTTGAATACCGGAACAAGAGCAGCAGAATTATGTTTTATGATAAGCACAAGCAGACCCGTAAGGAAGAAGAATCAAAAGAGATTATTGAACGTTCTAGAGGTATACTTCGACTAGAAGTCCGACCTAGCGACAATGATCTGAGAAGATTCTCGCCAACGAGGAAGGCAGTAGAATTACTCCAAAAACCATTCTTTGACTAAACGATGGAGAGGACACTTGTACAGATTGAGTATCCAGAGGAAGTCAGCGTTTTGGAATTGTCTTGGCTAATGGAGAACAGAGAGAACATCTCCCAGATCGAAACTGTTCTTGGTTTCCAACTACTGCAAAGCATGTTTGATGAATCCGTATTAAGGCAGCTTTATACATCATCTACGTATGCCAATCGCAAAACCATGGCAAAAAAAATAGCAATCCCCCAAGGGAACTGCCTAGATCGTCTTGCTATAAATAGCTAGAAGACACATCCTCACCGATGGACACGTTATTTTGCCGATAACGATAAAAAGTCCAACATGCTGGATGAAATAAAAATAACATAGTTTCTATTGTACTTGAAAACAAAGAGATTTCAACCCTACCTTCCGGGAAATATTCACCATTACGATAGGAAAACACCCGGGGGTGGTTTACAACAAAAAGCATGATTCTTGTTGAGGAATAGGGCGTAGCACATCCAGCGTCCGACCCGACTTACATTTGAGCACCTTAAGCTTCAGAATCTTCAACAATCAGTTCATGGATGGAGATGTCTAGGGCTTCACATATCGCTTCCAGCGTTCGGATATAGACTCTGTCTACTGAATCGGAACAGAGATGATTGATGGTACTTGGACGTAAATTCATTTGTCTGGCAAGTTGTCTTTGAGACATGCGTTGCCAAGGTGCTCAGGGACGAGTTAGAGCGTCTGCCAGATGCTCAACCCGTTGACCTGTTCTGGGCGATTAGCCAACTTGTGACACAGCGCAAATGGTTGGCTAAGATTTTAACAGAAGCGGTAAAAAAGATGCATCAGCAGATTAGCTATTCCTATCCCAGTTACAAAAAGTTCTTCTCTGAAGTAGAGGGGAAAACGGCGCTTGCCTTCTGGGAAACCCACCCCTCACCGTACACCTTGAAGGACATGTCTGAGGAAGCCCTTGCTGCTTTCTTGCGAAAGCACAGCAACAATGGATTGTCTCATAAGAAGGCAAATCAAATTCTTACTCTGATCGACGCAGATGGAGAAACGTATCGGGATTTTCAGGATTCAAGAGATTCAGTTGTGGTGAGTCAAGTGGAATCCGCTCGGTTTTTTCAAGAACAATTGGTCAGTATCGAGGGTAAGATTGAGCATTTGATGCAGCAGCTTGGCTTTCAGCTTGAATCCATGACAGGGATCAATGTGGTGACAGCAGCGCAGCTTGTGGCAGAGATTGGCGATATTCACCGATTCTCTTCCTCCGATAAACTTGCCCGATTCGCTGGCATTGCACCAGTCATCGTAGGTTCTCAGGTAATAAGTTTCGAAATTGTAAGAGTAAGCAGGGCAATCGGGTATTGCATGAGATTATTAAGAGCCTTGCGATTCGTCAGATTGGTGTCACCCGTACCAAGAGAGAACCAAAGAATGCCTATTTTCATGCTTATTATGAGCGAAAGATAGCAGAGGGGAAGACGAAACAGCAAGCGATTGTGTGCTTAATGAGGAAGCTGGTAAACATCATCTACGTCATGATGAAGAAAAAGTCAGCCTACGTGATGCCGAATACACCTGTACAGCAGGCGGGATGATAGAATAGGTGGTAACTGGGAGTGCTTTCTCAGTTGCTACCTTATTTATTCAAAGCTCCGCTTTATAAACTAGTACCTTGACCGATTTTGATTCTATTTTTATACTCTTCCTATAAGAAAAATATGGGAGGGCTAGCAGATGAACAAAAAATACGAGGTTCGGCTTGAACCCAAAGAACGCGAAAAGATAGAACAACTTCTCCATGCCGAATTAACACCCCCTGGCATTCGCCGC
>NZ_JACBYI010000072.1 GCF_019352175.1 Paenibacillus sp. S150 | reverse complement strand
CAGTGAAAATGACAAATAACACTGAGCCTGAACAGAATTGCTGTCAGGCTAGCGTCTTTAGGCGCAGTTTGGCAACAAGGGGTTATACCCCAAGAGCAAACCACCCGTTGGACGGGTGGTCCTGATTCGAAGTTGCGACTCAGCGGGTCATGGAGGTTTGATATGAAAATGCCCCGGTGCAGCTCTGCCAGCATTTTCATCCGGCGGGTCATGGAGCCTCATGCTAAGAGCTAACCCCGCCTGCCTACATATTAAATTACAGCTTATATAGAGTGAACTTAAGAATGTAACTTGCTGCACGGACGAAATCCTTGCTCCGCAAGGGATTCGTCCATCGGCTGTCCATCATTCTTAAGTTCAGCTTATATAGTTGTTATTTTTACTCATTTACGGATACCTCCTGAGAAGATGAATGGCAGCCTACAACAACAAATATCACATTGTCCTGCGCGGCAGACCTGTATAATTGACAGAGTTGTGCGGCTGCGGCAGAATGCTGTGGATAGACGGCGGCATTTTGCCGGCAGTGCCTTAAGGGTAACACGCTTTTAGTGAAGAGGCATATGGGAGCAGCCTATTTTATCTGCCAGGAGGACATTTACACATGAGCATGAAATATAAATCATTGGAGCTGGATAAACCGCTGACTTACGAGCTGGAAGGGCTGGAGGTCGGAGTAACCTCGAACTGCAATTTCCGCTGCGATTACTGCTGCGCATATAATAGAAACGACGGCCAGAGCATTAACGGCAAGGAGGTCATCCGTATACTGGAGGAGCTGCCCAATCTGAAGCGGGTTCGCCTGTCCGGCGGGGAAGTCACCCTGAAGTTTCAGGACTGTGTGGACATTGTCGGCTATTGCGCCTCCCGGGGCATCCAGACCCAGTTGAACTCCAACGGGAGCCTTCTGAACGCGGAGCGGATTGATCAGCTGGTGAATGCCGGACTCACGACGATCCATATTTCCTTCAATTTTACGACGGCCGAGGCATTCTCGCGCTATTATAATATACACACCAGCATCTATGACAAAATCAGAGAGAACATCACGATGTTCGCCAAAACGGGCGTGGATGTAGTGCTGGAGACGCTGCTGTTCACCGGGACGCAGGACAATATGCAGGAAATCAGCGATCATGTCTATTCCATGGGCGTGCGGACCCATGAAATCCAGAACAGCATTAGTATGGGCCATACCGGCTGGAAGGCGATTGCCGCCCGCGAGCAATTGAAGATTGCCGTAAGTGAGCTGATTGCCCGCAAAAAAGAAGATACAACGCTCTATTTCACCTGCATGGACCGCTTTATGGAGGCGCTGGGCTTCCAGGAGCAGCCGGGAGTATATTTCCCGCACTGCATTGAAGGCAAGAAGCAGCTTCATCTGCACGGCAATGGCGATATTCTGATCTCTGAGCTGTGCCATCCGGTCATCATCGGCAATATTTACAACGGCACCCCGTTAAAAGATATCTACAGCAACATGCCTGCACCGCTTTCCGATTTCCTTGAGAAGCTTCCTTGCCCGGCGTTTGATGCTTTGTTCCCGCAAGGAGTCTGAAATTTCCCGTTGAAGCGGTACTGCCCCTAAAAAAGGAAGACAAAACCGTTTCTGCTTGAAGGATAAGAATTAAACCTGAATTTCGAAAGTAAGTATCCACAAATCCTCTAAAAAGCTCTACACGAAGGGATGTCTTGCTACAAACAGCCTGCACCCAATGGGTGAAGGAAAAAGAGGGGTTATCCCTTGTCCGATCTGGATGGGTTCAATTCACTTTCGGAATTCAGGTCTATATGTTTTACGCTATACATTAGCCTTATCTTTCTCACTGAAACGGATACCGTCCTTATGAGGACGGCGAAGCCGTTTCCACGTGCGCTTTGGAGTGGACGGCTCCGCGAACGGAGCGTTGTCCGGGTCGCTGTGCTCTCCAGATTTATTTCATTCCCCTTAGGAGCTGCGAGGAAATGAGTACCCGCTTTTGTTGACAAAAGCTCCACGGTTTTGGGAGTTTTGTCAACAATGTAGCGGTACTTTATTTCGTCGCAGTCTCTTAGCGGTAAAAATCCGGAGACCCAGGCGGCTGCTGCCGCTGTTCCGCGGGTCCGTCCGCTCCGCTCCGCTGTTTAAGCGGGAGGCGGTTCTGTCATCTTTAAAAAACACAATAAAGAAACTTAATGTGTATGAATGGAACCGGAGAACCTGAACAAGCTGATGGAACGCAAGGGAGAGATTCATAGGGGACTGAAGCGAAGTGGAAAAAGTAACACTAATGGGCTGGGATTTTGGATTTAACGGGTTTTAGTGGGATTTTGTACACTTCATGGAGGCCCGCTCCCTCCATACAGCTGATTTCAGCCGAATTAGTTGTACTTTTTCCCACTAGGGATGATCCAGTCTCCGAATGCGGTGGATTAGTGATCCTTTTTACCACTAAAATGGCTGCCCTTTGGATAAATGGTTCAAGTTCATCTTAATGTAGGCGTATTCCTCTGTAAGGGGGCGAAACGGATCGATTAGGTATTCTTTTTCCCGCTAACCCTTGCGAAAAAGCGGCTGGGGAATATGAATTGACCTTATCCGCCTGGCTTCCCGCCTGGCTCCAGCAGCCAGCCTTACACCTGAAATGCAAACAGCTGCGCTGCCCGGTTAAGGACGGCGAAGCCGTTTCTGCCTGTATGCAGGACCGTGGCCTAAATGCTGCGGTCTATTTTTCTGAATATTTTTCATCCCAAAATGAAATTTTTCATGTATAATCATCAGCATGTGCTGAATAACAATGCAGAAATATTCTGCTTCATAACGATACATACCAAACATATACAGGAACAAGGATTGGGGAGGACTTCATCATGATTTACGGATTTTTGCTGTTGCTGCTGGCTTGCTGCTTTCAGGGCAGCTTTGGACTGGGGATGAAGAAATACCAGCCGTTCTCCTGGGAGGCGTTCTGGGCGATCTTCTCTCTGGTCGGGATATTGATTATTCCGGTGGCGTGGACCTGGGTTGAAGTCCCGGATTTCTTCAGTTATATCCGCCAGACCCCTTCGGACGTGCTGTGGACGGCTTCCTTCTGCGGCTTCTTGTGGGGCATCAGCTCCATTATGTTCGGCAAGGCGATTGATTCGATTGGCGTTTCGCTTACCTACGGAGTGAACATGGGGATATCGGCATCGCTGGGGTCGCTGATTCCGCTGTTTATCTTCGGCAACATTCCGGCGGCGGGCTCCTTCACGGTGCTGCTGATCGGTACGGCGATTATGCTGGCCGGTGTGGCGGTAATTACCAGGGCCGGATTGTTAAAAGAAAAGATCATTACGGCCTCCGGCCAGGGGACGAGCACCGGCAGCCGTCTGAGCAAAGGCCTGATTATTGCTTCGGCAGCCGGACTGGGCTCGGCTGCAATGAATATCGGGTTCTCCTATGCGAATGAGGCCGCTGATATTGCCGTGGACCAAGGCATTGCCAGAATCAGCGCCAGTCTCATTTCATAGGTAATTACTTTGTCGGGCGGCTTTGTGGCCAACTTCGTGTATGCGGTCATTTTGCTGATTAAGAACGGAACCTACCGGGATTACATTGCCAAGGGTGCAGGCCAAGCGTATGCCAAAGCCCTGTTGACCGCAGCTGTCTGGTATCTGGCGCTTGGTATTTATGCCAAAGCGACGGCGCTTCTGGGACCGCTGGGCGCTGTAGTCGGCTGGCTGGCTTTTAACGGCCTGTCCTTGATCATCAGCAACGCCTGGGGTCTTAAGGACGGGGAGTGGAAGGGATTTGCTGCTCCCAAAAGGCTGCTGCTGTGGGGAAATATCGTGCTGATCCTGTCCTGGATTGTTGTGGGAATTGCCAACAGCATGGCTTAATCGGGTCCGCAGAATCAGAAGCAAGGGCATCCGCTCCGGAGAAACTCCGGGCCGGGTGCTCTTTTTGGTGCGGAATAAAAACTTTATATCTGAAAATTCGACAAAATGCGATAATTTACACCAATTTTCTTCATTCAATATTAATTATTTGAGAGAGAAATCCGATAGTGAATGTAATAAATATTACTGAATTAACAGGTTTTGAAGGGTGTCGAAGAGATCAGGGCGGAAGGATGTAGAAGAAGATGAAAATTCGGATGAAGCTTTCGGTATTGATGATCATCGTTACACTGATTTCTACGGCATTCATGGGGGTTTTTACGTACAGCAAATCTACAGGGACTATACTGAATCTGACTGAAACTTCAATGGCGCAGGTCAATACGAATAAAGCGCAGACGATCGAAGCGATGATAGACAAAGAGAAATGGAGCATGGCGCTTGTTGCGGGGGAATCCGAGATCGCCGAGCTGCTGCTGAAGGACGGAAGCGGCGGGCTGACAAGCGGAGATCCGCTTCAGGGCGAGGTGAACGCCAAGCTTCAGCAGCTCGTGAAGGATGCGGGCAATCTGGAGCATATGTTTGTCGTCAACATGCAGGGGGTCGGGATCGCGGACAGCGACACCAAGCTGGTGGGAACGGACTTCAGTGACAGAAGCTATACCAAAAACGTGCTGCAAACTGCCGGGCCGGTCATCAGCGAAACGCTGAAGTCGAAGTCTACAGGCGCTTATGTGCTGGCCTTTGCGCATCCTGTAACCAGCGGCGGCAGGATGATCGGCTTTGTGGCTTCGGCTGTCAACGCGAACAGCATCATTAAATATTTGTCGGATGCCAAGGTGGCCAATGCCCCTTCCTCCTATGCTTATCTTGTGGATGAGACCGGGAACATCCTGTATCATCCCGATGAAGCCAAGATTGGATCCCCGGTGGAGAATGCGCAGATTCAGGCGGTTGTGGAGCAGATGAAAGCCGGAGAAACGGTGGCTGACGGCAATGTTCAATATACCTATCAGGGTGCGGAGAAAAAAGCTGCCTTTACCGTTATGCCGGATACGAAGTGGACGCTGGTGCTGACCGGTGATCTCAATGAAATTATGCAGCCGGTTCATAGCATGACGAACTATATTATTTTGCTCGGACTGGTGAGCCTGCTGCTGGCCCTGCTGGTGGGGATCAGTGTTGCTGCCCGGATCTCTTCGCCGATCATTAAGCTGACAGAGATGATTAACCGCACTGCGGAGCTGGATCTTAAATACGATTCTCAATATGAGTACCTGATGAAAAATAAAGATGAGACCGGAACGATTGCCAAAGCCATGTTCCATACGCGGGCGGTGCTGCGGGAAATGGCCGGCAGTCTGGTATCAATCTCCAAGAAGGTGCTGGACAATGCGGAGACTCTGGAGAAGCTGTCCATTGATGTACGCGAGAATGCCCATGATAATTCGGCGACTACGGAGCAGCTGTCCGCAGGCATGGAGGAGACTGCTGCTTCCACCCAGGAAATGACGGCGGCAATTCATGAGATTGAGAACAACGTCCGGACGATCTCCGGACGGGTCAGGGAAGGCGCAGGTGTATCCGTACAGATTACCGAGCGGGCGCTTGCGCTGCAGCATGATGCCACCCAATCTATAGGCAATGCCAAGGATATCTACGAATCGGTGCGGGTGGAAATGGAGAAGGCCATCGAACAATCCGGCTCGATTCATGAAATCAACATACTGGCGGACACGATTCTCTCCATAACCAGCCAGACCAATCTGCTGGCTCTGAATGCGGCGATTGAGGCTGCACGGGCCGGAGAAGCAGGACGGGGCTTTGCCGTAGTGGCGGGCGAAATCCGTAAGCTGGCCGAGAAATCCTCGGAAACGGCGGCAGGCATTCAGGGCGTCGTCAGGAATGTCCATTCCTCCGTAGAGCAGATGAAGGAGCATTCCGAGGCAATGCTGGCTTTTATCGATCATAATGTTCTGGGGGATTATGAGCGTCTTGCAGAGGTCAGCCAGCAATACAACAGCGATGCCTCTGCCATCAACGGGCTGATGAACCAGTTCGGGGAAGCCGCCGACCATCTGAATGAGACCGTGTCCAGCGTAGCCATTGCAATCAACGAAGTGGCGGCTACGGTCAATGAAGGGGCAATCGGCGTGCAGGATATTGCCGTGAAGACAGCGGATATTGTAGAGAAGACCTTCCATGAAGCGACGATGGCCGATGAAAATACCCAAAGCGCCAAAGAGCTGCAGGGTCTGGTGGGGAAATTCAAATTATAATCCGGTTAATACAATCTTTAGCCCGCTTTCATTTGGATTTAAGCTTGCGGGGTTATATTGAATCCATAACCCCCCTTTAATATATTCTTTGGCCCCGCCGGTTGCCGGCGGGGTCCTTTTTTGTTGTTTAGCAAATTATGAATTGCTTTTGCTGCGGATAAGATGTGTATAAAGTTGGGGGTAAGTTGAAGATATGGCCATCGTGCTGAACCTGCGGGTTGCGCTTTGCAGGAGGAAAAGCGGAATTTGAGGAGCTAACCGGAACCGCGGGTAGAAGTGGAGTACAATGAAGCGAAGTGGAATTAGTGAACTTAAATGGACAGAAAAGCTGGCGGCAGAGGCAATAGTGGGAAAAAGGCAACTTCATTTCAGCACATTTCCTTGGAAAGGGGCGAAATGGATGGATTAGGTATCCTTTTTCCCACTAACACTTTCGAAACAGGGAAGGTGGGAAGAATGAAGTTCACTTTTTCCACTTGGGCTTGCCGCCGGCCGGTCCCGGCAGCCAACCTTAAATTTGAAATCTCAAACGGCTGCGCTGTCCGGTGAAGGACGGCATAGCCGTTTTGTTCAAGGATAAGAATTTATAGGTTTTGGGGGAAGCGAAGTTTATCCGTTATTTCACGGCTGCGCTGTAAATGAAAGAATGGATCGGAACTTCGGCCAGGCAAACTGCGCGAATGCGTTGTCCGCAGCGGGCAGGCAGAGGGAATCAAAGGCAGAAGTGCCTTTGATTCTCCTAGAAGCCGGCGGGACGAGGGAATCAGAGGCAGAAGTGCCTTTGATAATTTATATGCTTTGCACATTAAGTTATCCTTCTATTTCTCGCTGAAACGCCCCGTCCCTTATAAGGATGGCGTAGCCGTTTCTGCTTGCTGAATTTTTGGTCCATAATGATATATAGTTCAGAACATTGGAGCTGCCGCCGGGAAGGGGTTGAATATCATGTTTGAGATTATGCTTGTAGATGACGAGATGAGCATCCGCAACAGCATCAAAACCAAAATCGACTGGGAGGCCGCAGGCTTCAGAATTGTTTCGGAGGCGTCGAGCGGGAACGAGGCGCTGCAGCTGCTGGAGCAGGGACCGCTGCCGCAGCTGATTATCTCCGACATCCGCATGCCCCAGATGGACGGAATAGAATTTATCCGGATTTGCAAGGAGCGGTATCCGCTGCTGCGTACGGTTGTGCTGTCCGGCTATTCCGATTTTGAGGATTTGAGGTCGGCCATTCAGCTCGGAGTGAAGGATTATCTGCTGAAGCCCGTTGCACGGGGGGAACTGCATGAGCTGCTGGACAAGCTGGGCGAAGAATTTGAACAGGAGCGGTGGAACCTGCGGGCTTCCCGTCAGGAGCGGCTGCGGACAAATGAGCAGCTGCGGCTGCTTCAGGAGAGCTTTTTGCTGCAAATGGTCAAGGACGAATGGTACAGTCTGGCGGCCGTCAGTGAAAGGCTGAAGCAGCTCCGGTTGACTCCGCTGGCTGCGGATAATTTGAAGCTGCAGTTTGCTGCTGTTGAGATGAGAGTGCCGCCGGAAAGAACGGCGGACCGCCAGGAGCGCAGGAATCTGCTGAATCTGGCTTTTCAGATGCTGTGCCGGGAAACGTCGGCCAAATGGAAAGGAATCTATCCGTTCGGAGACCCTGCCAATTCCGGGATGATGCACTTTCTTGTCATTCTGAAACCGGGGCCGGAGCATGCCCGCAAAACGCAGCGGCTTATGGAAGAGCTGGAGCGCAGCATCGCCGGCTGTCTGAAGCTGGAAAGTGTGTCGGGGGTCGGGGTGGAAGTGAAGGGACTGAAGCGGCTGAAGAACGGCTACGCCTCCTCCATGCTGTCCTGGAGCCAGAGCGCTGTCTGCAAGAAGCCGGAGGATGAAAGGGAACGGGTGCCGGAGCTAACGCAGGCCTTCACCCCGGAGGCGGAGCGCAGGCTTGCGCAGTTCGTTGAACATCCGGATATGAACGCCTTCCGCCGGCAGCTGGACAACGTTTTCGGCAACGAAGGAAATACATCCCTGCTTGTATGTACCTTTCTGGCCCTGCGGGTGCTGCTGCTGTTCACCTCCATCGCCAAAAAATTCGAGCTGGGCAGCTCCTCGCTCCAGAAATACTTGTGGAACTGCCAGCTGACCATTGCCGATTACCAGTCCCGCGAAGAGATACGGGGGCTGGTTGAGGAGCTGGCGCAGCTCGTGATGGAGGAAGTGAAGAAAACCCGCTTCTCCAGCAGCCGGCATATCATTGAGGCCGTCCGGAAATATGCCGAAGAGAATTTCGGCTATGAGCTGGAGCTTTCTTCCCTGGCTGCAATGTTTCACTTGGACGAGGCTGAGCTCACCAGGCTGTTCAAACAGCATGTCGGCATTCCCTTCAGCGACTATGTCACCAAGCTGCGGATGGCCAAGGCCGAGCAGCTGCTGCAGGAGCACGGGCTGAAGCCAGCCGATATTGCCATGCTTGTCGGCTGTTCCGGCTCAAGCTGCTTCAGCGCCTCCTTCAAGAAATACAGCGGTAAAAGTCCGAAGGAATACCGGGAACGCTATTTGAAGCGGCAGGTGCGGGAGTGAATAAAGTTTTCTATCTGATCAAGAAGTCCGCTCGTTACGAGCGGACTTCTTGATCAGATATGCTATTAAAAAATTCATCGGGTTCTTTCATTCTCTTCTTATAGGCTTCATCATCGGACGCTTTAAAAACGCTTAAAAAAGAAAGCGCATACTTTTTTCTTGTCAAAAGGCTGAATTCATGATATTCTGACTTTGGGATTGTTACTGAAAAGGCAAAACCCAGGACATGTGCCAGACATGTTTTGGGTTTTGCCTTTTTTTCTTGCCAGTCCTGCAAACACGCTTATGAAGCGGGTGATGAGCAAATCCGGTTTTATTGGAATGGGAGCGCTTAATAACGGGGCTATAAAGGCTGTAAGTGAAATTTCGTCCAGTGTCTACATCCTAGGGTTACATTATTTTGGGCTGAAGGGAGGCAGTTGGATGATTATCAAAAAAATATTCAATAACAATGCGATTGTGGCCAAAGATCCGCACAAGCAGGAATTTGTTGTGATGGGCTGCGGCATTGGCTTCAAAAAAAGCGTCGGCGATGAAGTGGCGCAAGACTTAATTGAAAAGGTCTTTATCCTGAAACAAAAGGATGCTTCGGAAAAATTCAAATTATTGCTGGAGGATGTCCCTTCGGAATATGTTTCGTTGTGCTACGACATTATCGAGTACGGGAAAAACAGTATAGAAGCCCCCTTGAGCGATTATATCTATGTTACGCTCACGGATCACATTAATAATACATTGAAAATGCATGACGAGGGCATCCGGAATACAAATCCGTTAATCTGGGAGATCAAAAAATTGTATCCCAAGGAATTCGGGATTGGACTGAAGGCATTGGAGTTCATTGAGGATTCGGTCGGAAAAAAGCTGTCGGAGGATGAGGCTGCCAATATCGCTCTTCACTTAATTAATGCCCAAGCAAACCATCCGAATCATAAAGTAACCGATGTTGCAGGTCAAACCCAAAAAATCCAGGATATTTTAAATATTATCAAATACACCTATCAGCTGGACCTTGATGAAGCATCGGTCAGCTTCGAAAGATTCATTACCCACTTAAGATTTTTCTTCCAGCGGATCGACAAGAGGAAGAAGACGGAGCTGGAGGATGATTTCCTGCTCCGGCAGATTAAGGCCAAATACAAAAGGGCTTATCACTGCACGCTGAAGATAGAGAAATATTTAAATATGGAATTGTCGGATGAGGAAAAGCTGTACTTAACGATTCACGTTCACCGGGTAACGGAAAGACAAACCGAATAAACACTTGGATTGTTACTGGTAGTGCAGGCGAGACCAAGACAGACAGTGCGCGTTCAATGCTGCTGTCTGTCGGGTCCCGCCTTTTTGCATAGGCTAAAGAATTATAAATAAAGGAGCGATCAACATGAAATACGAAGCGCTGGCCAAGAGCATTATCCGCAACGTCGGCGGCAAAGAAAATGTAAACAGCCTGGCCCACTGCATCACCCGCTTACGCTTCAAATTAAAGGATGAAAGCAAAGCGGATACGGAAGCTCTGAAGAACATGGAGGGTGTGGTGACAGTAGTCAAGAGCGGGGGCCAATATCAGGTCGTTATCGGCAACCATGTGCCTGAGGTGTATGCGGAGGTTGCGGCCATCGGCGGATTTCAAGCGGCGGCTGCCGAAGCAACGGATGAGAAAACGGGCGTATTCAACAAATTCATCGATATCATTTCCGGCGTGTTCACACCAACACTTGGCGTATTAAGCGCAACGGGGATGATCAAGGGCTTTACCGCATTGTTCCTGTCTCTGGGTGTGCTGACGAGCACCTCGGGCACCTATCAAATTTTGAATGCCATCGGGGATTGCTTATTTTACTTCTTCCCCATCTTCCTTGGATATACTTCGGCCAAAAAGTTCAACGCCAATATATTTATAGGCATGGCTATCGGGGCCACGCTGGTCTATCCCACCTTTTCGAGTATCACCGCTTCCGGAGAACCGTTATACACCCTGTTCAGCGGTACGGTTATCGAGTCGCCGGTCTACTTAACCTTTCTGGGCATCCCGGTAATCCTGATGAGTTATGCGTCAAGTGTCATTCCGATTATTCTCTCCACCTTTGTAGGAGGCAAGATCGAAGGCTTCTTTAAAAAGATCATTCCCAGCGTAGTCCGGACCTTCCTGGTTCCCTTCTGCACCTTGCTCGTCATTGTCCCGCTCGCCCTGATTTTTATTGGACCGGTCGCGACATGGGCAGGCCAGCTCCTGGGCGCAGGCACATTGTTTATTTATAATTTGAGTCCGGTAGTTGCCGGTACTTTGCTCGGCGCTTTCTGGCAGGTATTTGTTATTTTCGGCTTGCATTGGGGTTTTGTGCCCATTGCAATCAACAATCTGACCGTGCTTAAATCCGATCCGATTCTGGCCGGGGTGTTCGGCGCCTCCTTTGCCCAGACGGGCGTCGTATTGGCGATTATGCTCAGAACCAGAAACATCAAATTGAAATCGCTTTCTGTGCCGGCGGTAATCTCGGGAATCTTTGGGGTAACCGAGCCGGCGATCTATGGAATTACCCTGCCGCGTAAAAAACCGTTCATCTTAAGCTGTATAGCGGCCGCAGTAGGCGGAGGAATTATTGGGATCATGGGGACCAAAGGATATATCTTGGGCGGTTTGGGGATTTTCGGAATTCCCAGCTACATCAGCCCGGAAGGCATGAACAGAGGGTTTTACGGAATGATTGCCGGGATCACCGTCAGCTTTATCCTGGGCTTTCTGTTGATGTACTTCGGCGGGTTCAAGGATGATGAGGTCAAGGAAGAACATACAACTGGTCCTAAAGGCGACGTGCTTGTGAAGCAGGAGACGGTAATGAGTCCGCTGAAGGGGGAAGTGATCGCATTGTCTGAAGTGAAGGACGAAGCGTTCTCCACAGGCGCATTAGGCAAAGGGATTGCCATTGAGCCCAGTGAAGGCAAGGTGCTTTCTCCGGTGGATGGGGTGTTGACATCGCTGTTCTCTTCGGGCCATGCTATCGGCATTACCAGCGATCATGGGGTCGATATTCTTATTCACGTGGGCAAGGATACCGTCAAGCTAAAAGGCAAATATTTCACTCCCAGGGTGAAGCAGGGGGATGCCGTGAAAAAAGGCGAT
The DNA here is from genome assembly GCF_019352175.1 of Paenibacillus sp. S150. Lineage (GTDB taxonomy): Bacteria > Bacillota > Bacilli > Paenibacillales > Paenibacillaceae > Paenibacillus_AQ. The sequence goes on along the minus strand of NZ_JACBYI010000072.1, from coordinate 6,427 downwards.
CTGCTGATGGAATTCGATCTGGAGGCGATTCGGGCGGCAGGCTTCATTTTAACTACACCGGTCATCGTTTCGAACTCCGGCAATTACCTGGACGTGATTGAAACGGGGAAGAAAACGGTCGCGTACCAGGAGGATTTATTAACGGTCATGATCTAGTCGCTGTAGAAGCTGAGCTGCACGCTAGCTAATTGAAGAAATCTGCAGACGGGCAGCGGCCGGAAGTCCAAATAACAAGGAGGAATAAATAATGGCAGAAATAAACAAGAACTTTCCGCAAGGATTTCTTTGGGGAGGGGCAACGGCGGCCAATCAGCTGGAAGGCGGCTATAACGAAGGCGGCAAGGGCCTCAGCACAGCGGATATGCTTACTGCCGGATCACATACCACGCCAAGAAGAATCACACCGGTACTGGAGGCGGGCGGGAACTACCCAAGCCATGAGGCGATAGACTTTTACCGTCATTACAAGGAGGATATCCGGCTGTTCGCAGAGATGGGCTTCAAGATCTTCCGGATGTCCATTGCGTGGTCGAGAATATTCCCGAACGGGGATGATGCGGAGCCGAGCGAGGAAGGCTTGAAGTTCTATGACAGCGTGTTTGCCGAACTGAAGAAGTATAACATTGAGCCGCTGGTGACCATCTCGCATTACGAGGCCCCCTTCGGGCTGGCGCAAAAATATAACGGCTGGTCCGACCGCCGGGTTATAGACTTTTATGTCAGCTACTGCGAAGTGATCTTTAACCGGTACAAGGCTGTCGTGAAATATTGGCTAACCTTCAATGAGATTAATATATTAACGATGCGATTTGGATTATTTATGGCGGGGGCCATGCTCCCGGAAGGCAATGCCGAGCTTGGCGGCCAGGCCGCGGAGGACGATGAGCAGCTCAGATATCAGGCCCTGCATCATCAGTTTATAGCAAGCGCCAAGGCGGTGAAGCTGGGTCATGCAATCAACCCAGAGTTCCAAATAGGCTGTATGATCGCTTACATGTGCTCCTATCCGCTGACCTGCCATCCGGACGATATGATCCTGGCCCAGCAAAAGGATAATCTGACCAACTTCCTGTGCTCCGATGTGCAGGTGCGGGGCGCGTATCCCGGATTCGCCAAGCGGTATTTTGCCGAGAAACGGCTGGATATCGTTATGGAAGCAGAGGATGAGCTGATTCTACAAGAAGGCCGTGTGGATTTCTATACGTTCAGCTATTATTCCTCCACTTGTGTAAGTGCCGATCCGGAGCAGGAGCAAATCGGCGGAAATTTAGCCATGGGCCTAAAAAATCCTTATTTGCAGGCCAGCGCCTGGGAATGGCAGATTGATCCGCAAGGGCTGAGATGGTCCCTGAACAATATTTACAACAGATATCAAATCCCGTTAATGGTGGTTGAAAATGGCCTTGGCGCCGCGGACACCGTCGAAGAGGACGGTTCCATCAACGACGATTATAGAATTGACTACCTTAAGCAGCACATTGAGCAGATGAAGGAGGCTGTCGCTGACGGTGTTGAGCTTATCGGATACACCTCGTGGGGCTGTATTGACCTGGTAAGCGCGGGGACCGGAGAGATGAAGAAACGCTACGGATTCATCTATGTGGACAAAGATAATGAGGGAAAAGGAACACTGGCCCGGTCGCGCAAGAAGAGCTTCTACTGGTACAAGAAAGTAATCGGGAGCAACGGGGAAGAGCTGGTGTAACCGAATCAATCTGGATCAAAGAACCCGGAGGGCCTCCGGGTTCTTTGACGCAGTTACCGGCGGCAGATGTGAAGTGCGGCGAAAGAGCGGCATGAACGCTTATTGCACTTTATACACGCAAAACCGGTTTGGAGGGGACTCTCCGCCAAGTCTATTGCAGGAAATACAATCAAATAGTCCCATCATGATTTTGCTGATGATTTTAATACATCTACCGGCTCTGTGGCATGGTCAGGGCGAACCGTGCAGCCAGCCGGCAATCCTTGCAATCGCAGCGTCTACCGTAACCAGCTCCTCGCTTTGCTGCGGCATATCCTTCAGCCGCAGCCTGCCGTCAGCGGCTTCGCTGTCTCCGATCAGAACGACGTAGCGGATGCCCTTCGCGTTCGCTGCGGCCAGCGTTTTCTTCAGCCTGCGTCTGCCGGTATCCACGGCAGTGCGGATGCCCGCGGCACGCAGCGCGGCAGCCGCAGTTAAGGCCTGCGGCATATATTCCCCAACCGGTATGACCAGCACTCCCGAAGCTTCCTCCCGTACAGGGCGTTCTCCGAGCAGAGCCATAATCGACTCCATGCCGAAGGAAATGCCTACTGTAGGGTATTCGATATCCTCACGCCCCGTGAGCTTTCCAATGATCGCGTCATATCTTCCGCCGCCGCCGAGGCTGGAAGCATAGGCACCGGAGGCGTCGAAGATTTCATAGACCGTCCCCGTATAGAAAGACAGGCCGCGTGACAGGAAAGGATCGAACACACAGGGCGCTGCAAGCCCTACCCCGGCAATCAGCCGCTGCAGAGCGGCAACCTCCAGGGCGCCCGGCTGTTCTGCCAGCTTATATTTCTCCGCCAGCTCTTCAAACGGGAGGGCTTCCATGTCCAGCAGCTCTGTAAGTGAACAGACTGCGTCCGGGGTCAGCCCTTTCTCCTTCAGCTCCGCAAGCACCCCGGCGCTGCCGATTTTGGCTAGCTTGTCGAGGGTCAGCATCACGGACAGGTGCTCCTGCGGCGGCACGCCTGCCGCGGCCAGGATTTCGCCCAGGAACCGCCGGTTGTTCCATTTCAGGATGACGGGAATCCCCAGCCTGCGGAAGGCTTCCGCCGCCAGCTGCATCAGCTCCGCTTCTCCCTGCGGGCCGGCAATGCCCACCACATCGGCGTCGCATTGCAGGAATTCGCGCAGGCGGCCTTTTTTGACCGGGCCGTCCCGGAATACCTTGCCGATCTCATAGCGCTTATACGGAAATTCAATGCCCGGATTCAAGGCGATCACCTTGGCAAAGGGAATTGTCAGGTCGTAGCGCAGCCCAAGCCGGCGGCCGCCCTGGTCAGTCAGCTGATACATTTCACGGAGAATTTCGTCGCCTCCCGCATATTTGGAGGTCAGCAGCTCCAGCTCATTCAGCAGGGCCGTATCCATCGACTCGAAATCATACAGCTCAAACAGTTCTGTCAGCGTGGAGCGGACCTTCTGGCGGATGGCCTGCTCCCGGCCGAAATAATCGCAGGTGCCTTTTACATTTTGCATAATCAGCAGCTCCTCCCGATTTCAATTCTTATGATCAGAAAACAAAAAACGCGCCGGACCTCAGGGTCCCGCGCGCTTGTATATGCGGCAGGGAGGTCAACGCATAACGCGTTAGCCCTCCCTGAGAAATGCTCAGGAGTGCTAACGCTGCTTGTGATGATGATGCCGATTCAGTATGATGGTTATGCTGTTCATGAGCATCAGCTCCTTTCAAAGGCTGGATTACAGCACATTATAGCGGATCGGGAGAAGTCCTGCAAGGCCGGGCGCGCAGATTTCAAGAAACAGGCAAAGGGAGTTTTTTCTATGAATTATACAACAATCGTTACAGAAGCCGAGAATTTTGCCAAAGAACAACTGGGCCGGGACAAAACCGGCCATGACTGGTTTCACACCGACCGTGTGCGCAATATGGCGGCGCTGATCGCCGGGATGGAGCAGGCGGATGTGTTTGTCTGCACGGTAGCTGCGCTGCTGCATGACGTAGCCGATGAGAAGCTGAACCCCTCCAAGGAAGCTGGACTTCTCAAAGTCCATAGCTGGCTGGCCGGACATCTGAGCGATGAGGTTCAGATCGGGCATATTATGCAGATTATTGAAACGATGTCCTTCAGCGGAGGGGGAGGCGAGCCGATGTCCACACTTGAAGGGCAGGTGGTGCAGGATGCCGACAGGCTGGATGCGCTGGGCGCAATCGGAATTACGCGGGTGTTGATCTTCTCGGGAGCCAAGGGCCGGCCGGTCTATGATCCGGATATCACTCCGCGTGACGAGTCCCTGCAGAAGGAGTACCGGGATTACTCGAAGGGAACGGCAGTCAATCATTTTTACGAGAAGCTGCTGAAATTGAAGGATCTGATGAATACACCCTACGGGCGCAAGCTGGCGGATGAGCGGCATGAGTTCATGCTTGGCTTTTTGGAGCAATTTTATAAGGAATGGAATCAAGGCAGCCAGAAGCTGTTATAATGGGACCAGACACAAGATGGAAGGAACAACTACATGAGTGAATTGCAGTTTAGGGATTACGGGTTAAGTGAAGAGATTATCCGCGCGCTGGACGTGCTGAACTACCTGGAGCCCACCGGGGTGCAGAGCAAGGTTATACCGGTAGCCCTGAAGGGTCAGGATCTGATCGTCAAATCACAGACCGGCAGCGGCAAAACGGCCTCGTTCGGCATCCCGCTCTGCGAGCTGGCAGACTGGGCGGAGAACAAGCCGCAGGCTCTGGTGCTGACGCCGACCCGCGAGCTGGCCGCACAGGTGAAAGAGGATATTACCAACATCGGGCGCTTCAAGCGGATCAAGGCGGTCGCTTTGTTCGGCAAGCAGCCCTTTGCCCCGCAGAAAATAGAGCTTGCGCAAAAGACACATGTCGTCGTAGGCACACCGGGACGTGTGTTTGACCATATCGAGCGCGGCACGCTGCCGCTGAACCGGATCAGCTATCTGGTAATTGATGAAGCGGACGAGATGCTGAGCATGGGCTTCATTGAGCAAATTGAGCAGATTATCGGGAAGCTTCCCCGGGAGCGAGTGACCATGCTGTTCTCCGCCACGCTGCCGGACGCGGTGAAGAAGCTGTGCGGCAAATATATGACCGGACCGGCGGACATTGAAATTGAAGCCAGCGGTATTGGGGCAGCGGCGATTGAGCATGCCCTGATTGAAGTGAGACAAGCCGCGAAGTTCCCGCTGCTCTGCGATTTGCTGACGGTGGAGAATCCGGACAGCTGCATTATTTTTTGCCGGACGCAGGATCAGGTGAACGCGCTGTTCCGGGGGATGGCCGATCTGGAGTACCCGGTGGACAAAATTCACGGCGGCATGCTGCAGGACGAGCGGTTTGAGGTCATGAACGCTTTTAAAAGAGGCCAGTTCCGCTATCTGATCGCTACCGACGTAGCTGCACGCGGCATTGACATTGAGAACATCACCCATGTGATCAATTACGATATTCCGATGGAAAAAGAGAGCTACGTGCACCGTACCGGACGCACCGCACGCGCAGGCAAAAGCGGCAAGGCCATCACCCTGGCCACGCCGAACGAGCATAAATGGGTCAAGGATATTGAGAGCTATATCGGGTTCAGCCTCCCGGTCATGAAGGCTCCTTCGGAGGATGCCGTGGCCTGCGCCAAGCCTGCTTTTGACGAGAAGCTGGGCAAGCAGCAGGTACGCAAGAAGGGCAAAACCGAGGTTATGAACCAGGGCATTCTGAAGCTGTACTTTGGCGGAGGCAAGAAAAAGAAGCTGCGGGCCGTCGATTTCGTCGGCACCCTTGCGAAGCTGGAAGGCATCACTGCCGAAGACATCGGGATTATTACGATCCAGGACAATGTGACCTATGTGGATATCCTGAACGGCAAGGGACCGCTGGTGCTCCAGGCGATGAAGGACACCACCGTGAAGGGCAAGCTGCTGAAGGTGCATATCGCGATGAAGTAGGGCGGGGTGGGCCTCCTTGAGAAGCAGTAGCTCCCGGGAAGAACAATAACGGAAGGTGCTCTAAACTTTTACAGGCTCTTGAGCTGGCTGTACATGCCATCAAGAGCCTGTTTTTTACAATATATAATTTATATGCTTTGCACATTAAATTATCCTTCTATTTCCCGCTGAAACGACCCGTCCCTCATAAGAACGGCGAAGCCGTTTCTGCTTGAAAGATAAGAATTTATCCTGAATTGAACCGGCGAACCTGAACAAGCGGATGGAACGCAAGGAGATTCATAGGTAACGGAAGCGAAGTGTAAAAAGTAACACTAATGGGCTGGAATTCTGGCTTGAACGGGCTTTAGTGGGATTTTGTACACTTAAATGGAGGCCCGCTCCCCCATAAGGCTGATTTCAGCCGGATTAGGTGTACTTTTTCCCACTAGGGATGATCCAGTCTCCGAAGGCGGTGGATTAGTTATCCTTTTTACCACTAAAAATGGCTGCCCTTTGGATGAATGGTTCAAGTTCATCTTAATGTAGGCGTATTCCTCTGCAAGGGAGAGAAACGGATCAATTAGGGTTCCTTTTTCCCGCTAACCCTTGCGGAAAAGCGGCTGGGGGAAAATGAAGTGACCTTTTCCACTGCTATGAACGAATTTGTCAATTCCCCTGTTTTTCACCCTTAAACCAAGGGGGTTCAATCCCTTGGGCATAGAGACAAAATGCGAGTCGTCGGCTGGCACACTGCTATCCGTGGGTTGG
>NZ_JACBYI010000071.1 GCF_019352175.1 Paenibacillus sp. S150 | reverse complement strand
GGCACAAAGTACAACAATGTGCGCCCTGATCCGGCTAAGCTGCCTGGAATGCAGCCTGACCGTAAAGTACAACCCTGCGTGCTCCATTCCGGCTAATCTGCCGGAAATGCGGCACAAAGTACAACAATGTGCGCCCTGATCCGGCTAGCCTCCCTGGAATGCAGCACAAAGTACCTGCCGGCTCCGTAAGCTCCATTATTAAGCGAAAAAAAGCCTATCCACCTGCTGAGATTAGTTTGTTCAAAGATAATTTATATGTTTCACGCTATCAATTAGCCTTATCTTTCTCGCTGAAACGGATACCGTCCTTATAAGGACGGCGAAGCCGTTTCCACTTGTTGTTAAGGCAATTATGCATTTCTTTTATCTTGGATATGGTATGTAGGAAGTAGGAGGTAAGTTAAAATGCGTCATTGTGCTGAACCTGCGGGTTCTATGGTTTGCAGGAGAAAGCGCGGAATCAGGGGACTAACCGAAATCTCGGGGCGGGAACGTGAAGCGGAATGAGTGAAGTGGAATTAGGTAACTTAAATGGACCCAAGAAGCTTTCGGCAGAGGGAATAGTGGGAAAAAGTAGACTTAATTTAAGCTTATTCCCCTGAAAAGGCGGAAATCGGATGGATTAGTTATCCTTTTTCCCACTAATGCTTGTTGAAACGGGGCTGGGGGAGATTTAGGTTCACTTTTTCCACTTAAGCTTATTACCGGGCTCAGCTGGCGTGGATGCCGCTCAAAACAACGCGGGGTGTCCCAAAGCCATAAAATGGCTTTTGGGACACCCCGCGTCTGCATTGACCCCGGCCTACCGCGGCCCGGCCTACCGCGGCCCGGCCTACCGCGGCCCGGCCTACCGCGGCCCGGCCTACCGCGGCCCGGCCTACCGCGGCCCGGCCTACCGCGGCCCGGCCTACCGCGGCCCGGCCTACCGCGGCCCGGCGGGCTGGACATGCCGCTCCTTTTTATATTCATTCGGGGACAGGCCCACCTCTTGCTTGAACAGCTTGGAGAAGTAGGAGTAATTGGTGTAGCCTACCTTGTTCGCAATGGCGTACACTGACAGCCGGGTGGTCTCCAGCAGCTGCTTGGCTGCCTCGATCCGGACTTGAATCACATAGCTGCCCAAGGCAACCCCCGTCTCCCTCTTGAACAGGCGGGCCAGATAATCGGGATTCAGATAGACTATCTCCGCGAGATCGTTGCGCGTCAGCTCATCCCCGTAATGCGCATGGATATACTGCTTGATCTCTTCGGCCACCGGTTTGGGCTGGGCGGTGAGGTTCCGGTATTTCATGGCGGTATTCACCAGGTACTCCAGATACTCCTCCATATCCTCAATGGAAGTGAGGGAATGCAGCTGCAGCCGGTCGTTCGCCTTGCCGCTGTATAATTTATGGACCTGGATGCCCTTCATTTTGAGAAAAGAATAAACAAGCTGTACGATATCCAGCCGGAACAGGCTGAGGATGGAGGTGTCAACGGTCCGGTTGACCAGCAGCCCCTTCAGGTAACGGTTGGCTTCCTCCAGAAAAGCGTCAAGCTTGTTCTGATTCAGCAGCTCCTCCAGATGGGCCAGATTCGGCGGCTGGTAGGCGGTCCGGGTCTGCTTCCGGTACATTTCCACCGTAAAGGTATGATTCCGGCAGCGCGTGATTTCTTCATCCATTTGGATCAGATCCTTCAGCACCGTGCCAATCCCGTGCAGCTGGCCGTGGAGGCCTATGTTGCAGCAGACATCGCATTTGAGATAGGGGTTCGTTTTCTGGATAAAGGAGGCGCAGATTTCTTCCAGCGTTCCGGTGTCCGGATACTGGTTCCATTTCAGGACCGCGATCCAGTTATAGTCCCTGATTTCCAGAATGCTCTCGATTGCGAAGGCGGGATGCTGAAACAGCTCATACAGGATATTAAGCAGGGCGAAATCGAACAGCCCTTTCTCTTCTTTGCCCATGGTGCCATTGTAGGGAAACACATTGAATAATAAAGGCTGCACCGTATCATCCATCTGATAGGAAAGATTCTGCTCCTTGATGGCGTAAGTGATCGCTGACGGCTTGATAGGGGAGGAAGCGCTTCCGCTCACCAGCCTGCGCCAGAAATGCTCCAGATTCTGCGACTGGTTCTTTTGCCAATAGTAGCCTTCCTGAATGGCTTTTTCGTTGTGCTGCTGCTCTTTGGCCCGGACAACCGCTTTTTGGATAATCAGCATCAGCTTGTCAAATTCAATCGGCTTGAGAAAATATTCGAAGCTCTGCAGCTCGATGGCCTTCTGCGCATAGTTGAAGTCGGCATAATTGGTGAGGAGGATGGTTTGAATCGGATAGCAGTTTTCCCGGATCCAGGCCAGGAGCGAAAGTCCGCTTCCCTGCGGCATTTCTATGTCCGAGATCAGAATCTGCACAGAGTGGTTCTCCACAATTTCACGGGCCTGGGCGACATTGTTGGCCGTATAGACGGTTTCGATATTCAGGGCTGCCCAGTCAATCTTCTTCTGCAAAGCCGCCACTACATAGTAGTCGTCATCTACAAGCAATACGTTCATAGGAAATTCTCCATTCATGTTGAAGTATTCGGAAGATCCGGAAGGGTTAAGATGACAGATGCGCCGCCACCCTCTATATTGGAGAAGTGGACGGAAGCTTTTTTCAAATACAGGTATTCCAGCCGTTTAAGCGTATTCATAATGCCGATATGAGTTCCCTTGCTCTGATCCAGCGGCTGGCCCGAAGCCAGCTTCTCCAGAACCCGGGGCCCGAAGCCCGGTCCGCTGTCCGAAATCTCGATCACTGTCACTTGTTCCCCCGCACTGGTCCGCCGGCGGACAGCCAGCCTGATCTGCACCTCTGGGTCCCGGGAAATCGCATATTTGATGGAGTTCTCGATAAAGGTCTGCAGCACCAGCGGAGGGATCATCAGCCCCCTCACCGCCTCATCCTGCTCGATATGGTATTTGAAGGCATCACGGTACCGGCTCCGCTGGATTTCAAGATAGATGCGCACATGCTCGATTTCATCCTCCAGCCGGACAAAGTTCCCGCCGTTCTGAAAAGTGTAGCGGAAATACTTGGCCGTGGACATGGCCATATTCTCGATTTCCTCGTACATTTGAATCTGGGCCATACTGTAAATGCTGGTCAGGCAGTTCAGGAAGAAATGAGGCTTGATCTGCTGCTTCATATAGTCCAGCTGGATGCGCTGTTTTTCCAGCTCCTGCTCATAGATGGCGATTTTGAAGGTTTTGATCTGCTCCACCAGGTCCTTGAACTGCGCGCTCGCCTGCTCCAGCTCGATGATTTTGCTGCTTTTGAAGTCGGCGGACCGGCCGTCTTCATTAATATGCGCCAGATTCTCCGAGAAGTTCTGAATCGGGCCAAGCACCCTTTTATTGAAGAAGAGCATCACGGCGCAGATGGTGGAGGTTACCATGAAGAACAGCAGCATAATCAGCAGCTGGGCAATCATGATTTTCTCGAACGCTCCGAATTTAATGACCATATCGGCGCTGAAGGTGGTATTGGAAAATTCGCTGCTGATCGTTGTGCGGGACTGAAGCAGGCCGGGCCACCCGGTCTCCTGCTGCAACGGCTTTCCGTTGCCCGATAAAGGGCTGGAGATGGTTGTTCCGTTCTCATCCACCAGGGAGGCATAGCCGTTTGCCCCCAGATTAATCTGCCGCAAAGGGCGGATCAGGCTGTCGGCGGAGATCAGACCGATCAGATAGCGGTTGTAATAAGGAACAATATTGATAATATAGTAGTTTCCGTTCACCAGAATCGGCGTCCATCTGGAATAAAACTCCGCGTATACATCCTTATCCTCTATATAGGAATGGATTTGCCGCTTCAGCTCCAGATAATCCGTATAGGAGACACTGATCGGCGCGCAGTTCAGGAAAAAGGACTGGTTCTTCAAATAAAAGAAGAAGTTGTATTCCTGGCCGTAATTTTTTTGCAGCTCCGTAAAACGTTTGTGCAGATTGTCGTTCGACTTCAGGAATTCACTGCTGTTCACATCATAGGCATTCATCATATTCAGGCTCTCGTCGTTCGCCAGCGTCCAGCCCATATAATGGTTAATATAGGCAAAATCGTGGTTGATGCGGTCGATATACAGCTTGGCAGTATCCTGCAGATACCGTGTGGACTGCTGCTTCACAATCGAAATCGAGGCGAGGCTGATCACGAGGTCCAGCACCAGCACGGCAAAGGAGACCAGAATCATAATTCGTACATAATGGCGGATGGGATAAGGCTTGCTTCCTGCTGTTATTTTGGCCATAGTTCTTACGTGCCGCGTCCTTTCCCGCGCGTTCATTAGATGAAAGCGGTTATATTGGCTAACAAAGCCATTATAAAACCTCTTCGGGGAAATTACATGTGAAATTGCCGGAGATTCGGCGCAAAGTCCGGAAACTGCAAGCAAAAGTCTGAATACCGTCATCGCTGCATACGCGATTGGCGGAGTGAAGCAGCAAAATGATGTAAGCGGATGCAGAGGTCCGAATAACGGCGCGAAAGTGTCCGGAATGCGGAGAAGCGGGCAGCTATCATTAAGCATGTAAAGCGGATGTACACAATGAAATGGGGGATTACAGAATGAGTACACACAGCAAAAACAGACCGGCCAAAAAATGGTCGCTGCTGCTTCTGTCGGCCGTAATGGTTATGGGAATGGCCGGCTGCAGCGGCAACAAGGAGAATGCGAATACCCCGGGCGAAACGGGCGATTTCAACAAGGAAGGCCTGCCGATCGTCAAGGAGCCGGTGACTCTGAAGGTGCTGACCGTGCGCTGGGGAAGCATGGGGGACACGTTCACCCAGAACCAGTGGCTGAAGGACCTGGAGAAGAATTCGAATGTGAAAATAGATTGGCAGGTCATGTCCTCCAACGATTGGGCGGAACAGAAATCCATTCTGCTCGCCAGCGGCACGCTTCCGGATGTGGTGCTGGGAGACCAGACCTTTTCCGATTCCGATATCGTCAACAACCTAAGCTATTTCCGTCCGCTGGATGAGTATATCGAGCAATACATGCCCAATCTGAAGGCGGCAATGGAAGAAACACCGGAAATGAAAAAAATCAGCACGTTCCCCGACGGAAAAATCTATTCTTTGCCGACCCGCCTGCCGTCGCGCCCCAAAAGCTCGCGCCAGCCGGTCATCAATAAGGCCTGGCTCGACAAGCTGGGCCTGAAGACGCCTGAAACGCTCGATGATCTCTACAATGTGCTGAAGGCCTTCAAGGAGAATGACCCCAACGGCAATGGCAAGGCGGATGAAATTCCATATATCGAAGTCAGCAATGACCTCATCAGCCCCTTCGGAATTACGGATCTCAACAACAACAATATGCTGGTTCAGGACGGAAAAGCGGTCTACTACCCTACCTCCGAAGAATACAAGGAAGGCCTCAAATGGGAAAACAAATTATACAATGAAGGCTTGCTGGACAAAGAGCTGTTCACCCAGGACGCCACAATGATCTCGGCCAAGTTCCAGAATCCGGACGCTCCCATCGTGGGCCTCTCGTACCAATGGACGCCTGACGCCGTATTCGGCAAATGGAGCGAGCAGTATGAAACCATTCCGCCGGTGGCCGGACCGGATGGCAAGCGCTACACGATCGGCAATCCCATCGGAATGAATCTCGCCCGCAACGAGCTGCTGATCACCACCTCCTGCAAAAATCCGGAAGTCGCCGCCCGCTGGGCCGACCAGTTCTATACCAATGAAGCCGGCATCCAGAATTTCTGGGGAGCAATCGGTACTGTAATCAAGAAGAATGACGACGGCACCTACACGCTGATGGACCCGCCGGCAGGAACCAGCGCGGATGCCTGGTACTGGGATCAGTCGCTGCGCGATTTCGGGCCGAAATATGTAAGTCCTGACTTTGAGAAGAACATCGTGCTGAGTCCTAACAGCGGCGACGGACTGAAGCTGCAGCTGGATAAGCTGGGCAGCGATTATGTAACAACGCCATTCCCTAACGTTATGTATACCTCGGAGGAATTCCAGGAGCTGCCGACCCTGACCACGGACATTGACAGCTATGTGAACACCATGCGCGCCCAGTTCATCACCAAGGGCAGCATCGACGAGGGCTGGGATGCCTATGTGAAGAAGCTGAACGACATGGGGCTGGAAAAGCTGCTCAAGATCCGCACCGACGCGTATGCCCGTTATATGAGCGTGAAATAATCGCTTGAAATGGGAGCGGGCAGAGCGATCCGCGGAGGGAGGCTTTCGATGACGGTTACCATGAAGAAAGTAGCGCGGAGAGCGGGAGTTTCGGTCTCTACAGTCTCCCGGGTATTATCCGGCCATCCGCATGTGAGGGAGGAGCTCTCCCGCAAGGTCAGGCGGACGATGGAGGAACTGGGGTACACCCCTAACCTTATCGCGAAGAGTCTGGTATCCCGATCGGCACGCTGCCTCTGCATTCTGCTGCCGGGACCGGCTGCCCAAATGTTCTCCAATCTCTATTTCCTGGAGCTGATCCGCGGCATTGCCGCCGGGGCCGGCCGCCTGGGCTTCGATGTGGTCCTCAGCTCGGGGGCCACGGAGCAGGAAGAACTGGAGGCAGTCTCAGGGCTGCTCAAGGGAGGGCGCGTTGACGGGGCGGTCCTGCTCTCCTCGCGCACCGATGACGCGGTTATCGCTTATCTGAAGAGCAGCGGCCACCCGTTTGTGCTGATTGGACGGAGCGAGCAATATGACGGCATTCTGACGGTTGAGACCAATCAGTCGGCGGCGGCCTGCGACGCGACGCGGCATCTGATTTCCATGGGGCATGAACGCATCGGCTTCATCGGCAGCCCTCCGGACAGCACGGCTGCCCGGGACCGGCTGGAGGGCTACCGCAGAGCGCTTCGGGAGTACGGGCTGGAATGTCATCCGGACTGGATGATCGGGGACGGGGCATGGAAGGACGGAGGCGCGATGTCATCCTTCATGAAGCTTCCGGACCGGCCGACAGCGCTGGTTGCAGCGGACGATATGGTCTCGTTCGGGGTGATTCGGAGCTTGGGGCAGCTGAACTACGGGGTGCCTGGTGATCTGGCCCTTGTCAGCTGCAGCAATGCTCCGCTGCCTGTGCTGTCGGTTCCTTCGATCAGCAGCATTGATACGGGCATCGGCCAGCTTGGAGAGACCGCATCCCGCGTATTGATCCGGAGCATCCAGCAGCCGCATCAAGGCAAGCCGGTATCCGGCCGCTTCATCGTGGGGCACCGGCTTATTGTCCGGGAGTCATCCCGGTTAGGCTTATCAGTATGAAGGAGTGTACAACATGGCCATAGTAACATCCAAAAATCTGCGGAACCAGGTAGTCTATTCCATATACATCCGCAACCATACCGCGGAGGGAACGTTCAAGGCTGCAGAACAGGACCTGGGACGCATTCACGGGCTGGGAGTAGACATTATCTGGCTGCTGCCCGTTCATCCCATTGGAAGCATAGCCCGCAAAGGGGAGCTCGGCAGCCCGTATGCGAATCAGGACTACCGCGGGATCAACCCGGAGCTTGGCACACCGGAGGATTTCCGCAGTCTGGTAGACGCGATCCATCAGCACGGCATGAAATGCATCATCGATGTCGTCTATAACCACACTTCACCCGATTCCTGGCTGGCCGGGAACCATCCTGAATTTTTCTACAAGACACCGGAAGGGAAGTTCGGCAACCGTGTCGGCGACTGGGGCGATATTATCGATCTGGACTATAGCCACCCCGGCCTGTGGGAATATCAGATTGAAACGCTGCGGCAGTGGTCGGGGATCGTAGACGGCTTCCGCTGCGATGTGGCGGCGCTGCTGCCGCTGGATTTCTGGCTGCAGGCCCGGGAAAAGGTGGCTGAGGTCAACCCGCACTGCCTGTGGCTGGCGGAATCGATTGAACCGGACTTTCTTCTGCATCTCCGTGCCAGAGAAATGGTCAGCCTGAGTGATGCTGAAGTGCTTCAGGCCTTCGACGCCTGCTACGATTACGACAGCTATCCCTATTTCAAGGGTTATGCGGACGGGAAGAATTCACTCAGCGCTTATGTGGAGAAGATTAACGCTCAGGAATACATCTATCCTGACAACTATGTCAAGCTGCGGTTTCTGGAGAACCACGACCGTCCGCGGGCGAAGGCGCTTTTTCCGGCTGAGGAGGAGCTGATCAGCTGGACCGCGCTGATGTATTTTCAGAAGGGAATGCCGCTGATCTACGGCGGGCAGGAAACGGAGAATGAGGTATGCCCGGATCTGTTCGGCAAGAATACAGTCAGCTGGAACACGGGCAAGGATCTGTCCTGGCTGTTCAAGGCGCTGTACAGGGTCAAGCACAAGGAAATCATGGCCCGGGGCATCTGCCATTTGCAGGCCTCGGAGGACCAGGGGCTTATTGTCGGCACCTATACCTGGAGAGAGCAAAGGCTGGTCGGCGTCTTCAGTATGAAGGGCAAGGCCGCTGAAGCGGAAGCCGGTGTGCCGGATGGCGTGTATGTGAACCTGATTGACGGCAGCGAGGTCGCTGTCGCTGAGGGCAAGCTGCCGGTCCAGGGCAGGCCTGTGATTATTGAGGTCGAATAGACTCGCTGAGAAGCGGTGCAGGCTCAATATTGAGGTCGAATAGACTCATTATTATGGAATTTGCGGTCGTGCCATCTCTTACTACAGCGGGTTTGTTAATTGACTGCGCTATGTGCAATAGACGTCCATGCCGCTCTACCGCGGCGCTTCCTAACTTCTTAATTTTACCAAGCCTCTCTGCATAAAAATTGTTCAACGGTTAAGCAGATGCCGTCCCGCGCCCAGCTTTTTGCAGGACGGCATTTGCTATGCGCGGAGCAAGGGGCGGGTCCGATCCTTTTCCCCGGAAAGTCCGGATAATGCCAGTGGAGGTCCGGATACGGTGCCGTCCGCCGGAGCTGCCGGGGAGCTTCACGTGATGCCGGGGAAAGGGGACGCGGAAAGTCCGGTTACGACCTCCAATAGGTCCGCCGGACGTGAAGACAGGGCGATATACTGATGGAACAGAGAGGCTCGCGTTACTGAGCGGGCATTTTCGAAAAGGGTTTGGACGAAGTATATCGAGAGCAGCCTAGGCTCACAACACTTTTTAGGAGGGGTTTCATGAAATCCGGTCATAGCAGCCCAGCCCGCACCTTGGGGCAGATCAGACGGAACTGGGGGCTGTACGCACTGCTGTTTCCTGCGGCGGTTCTTACGTTACTATTCGCCTACAAACCGATGTACGGGGTGCTTATAGCGTTCAAGGATTATAGTCCGGCGCTCGGAATTACCGGCAGCCCTTGGGCGGGCTTCAAGTATTTCGAGAAATTTTTTCATTCCTATCAATTTTCTTCAACGATCAAGAACACGCTGATCATCAGCGTGTACAGCCTGGTTACCTTTCCGATCCCGATTATGCTGGCGCTGATGGTGAATCAGATGCGCCCGAACAGGTTCAGACGTTTTTTTCAGACCGTGTCCTATATGCCGCATTTCATTTCCACCGTGGTTATGGTGGGCCTGATGATGATTCTGCTCTCCCCAAGCACCGGCCTGGTCGGCAATCTGTACAGTCTGCTCGGCAAAGAGGCTCCCGATCTTATGGGCTCGGCCGGCTGGTTCAGCAGCGTGTATGTGTGGTCGGATGTGTGGCAGCATGTCGGCTGGGACAGCATTATCTTCATCGCCGCACTGTCGGCGGTTGACCCGAGCCTGTACGAGGCCGCTACCGTAGACGGGGCAAGCCGCTGGAACAAGGTCCGTTACATCGATATTCCCATGCTGATGCCTACCGCAATCACGCTGCTGATTCTGCGGGTCGGGGGTCTGCTGGGCGTCGGATTCGAGAAGGTCTACCTGATGCAGAATGATTTGAATGCCACCTCCAGCGAAATTCTGTCCACCTATGTCTACAAAATCGGGCTGCTCAGCAGCCAGTACAGCTTTTCCTCGGCAATCAATCTGTTCAATACGGTCATTAATTTCATCCTGCTGATTATGGTCAACCAGATTTCCAAAAAGCTCAGCGAAAACAGCTTGTGGTAGAAAGGGGAGCGCCACCATGGGAGTATTGCAGACTGCGGCTCAAGAAAAAACAGGTAAAATCAAAAACAACCGCTCCTCGGATACGGTTATGGAAGTCATTATGTATGTTGTCGCGGCAGTGTTTCTGCTGATTCTGATCTATCCGCTGTTTTTTATTATTATCGCTTCGTTCAGCGATCCGTCCGCGGTGGCGGGAGGTCAGGTCTGGCTGTTCCCCAAAGGGTTCACACTGGACGGCTACAAAGAGCTGCTGCGCCATGAGAACATCTGGATCGGGTACCGGAATACCATTCTGTACACGGTCGTGGGAACCGTGATCGGTCTGGCCGTCAATATCTCGGCAGCCTATGCGCTGTCCCGAAAGGACCTGGCGGGGCGCAAATATATCTCGCTTTATTTCATTTTTACGATGTTCTTCAACGGCGGACTGATTCCTACGTTTCTGACTATCCGCGATTTCCACATGTACGACACCTTCCTGGTGATGGTGCTGCCCTTCTCTGTCGGGGTGTACAACATTATTGTGGCCCGGACTTTTTTTCAGACGAGTATTCCCGGAGATTTGTGGGAAGCGGCCCAGATTGACGGCTGCGGCAACCTCCGTTATTTTGCCCGGGTGGTGCTGCCATTGTCCAAAGCAATCATTGCGGTGCTGGGCTTATGGATTGCCGTCGGCTATTGGAATTCGTACTTCAACGCCTTGATCTACCTCAAGAACCCGAATATGTACCCTTTGCAGCTGATTCTCCGCAACATTCTGATTACCAATCAGATGCAGTCCGGGATGGGCACAGGCGAAGCGGCGCAAATCGCGCTGCGGCTGGCGAATATGATGCGCTACTCCGTCATTATCGTGGCTACGGTTCCGATCATGTGTGTGTACCCGTTCGTGCAAAAGTACTTCAATCAAGGCGTGATGATCGGCGCTGTGAAGGAGTAGCCTTCGAGCTTTTGTTCAAATAGAATTTATAGGCTTTGCACATTAAATTATCCTTCTATTTCTCGCTGAAACATCCCGTCCCTATAAGGACGGCGAAGCCGTTTCTGCTTGTGACATCCTAAAAGTGTGGAGATTTTGCCGTGGCCTGCGGCCGGGCAGGGATTTCCGCTCGCTGTTGCAGCCGGATTTTTTGATTTTGCAACCCCCTGTGTGGGGAAAATCCGGCTACAAAGGCAGCCGCTAGCGCTGTTTGGGCTCCCATCGGCTCTCCGGACACTTTTTCACCACGCTACTAAGAAATGGGGGTTACAAAGGTGGAACAAGCAATTCATACACAACAGCCTATGCCGGATTACATGCGGCTTCCTTCCAAGCCTTGCGCGGATCTGGAGGCAGTCATTCAGGGGGAGGGCTACCGGTTCACCGTGCTGACCCCGCAGCTGATCCGCCTGGAGTACAGCGCGCCGGGCGTTTTTGAAGACCGGGCGACCCAGACCGTGCTGAACCGTGATTTTCCACTCCCGGCCTTCCGGGTTATTGACCACGGGAACAAGCTGGAAGTGTTGACAGACCGCCTGCATCTGGTCTACGACAAGCAGCCGTTCTCCCGGCACGGGCTTAGTGTTCGGGTAAAGAATGCTTCGGGGCATCTGATGAGTGTCTGGAACTATGGGGATGCGCCGCAGGATTTGGGCGGCACCGCCCGCACGCTGGATAATGCCGACGGGGCAATTCCGCTGGAGCAGGGTCTTCTGTCGCGCAGCGGGTACACCGTGATCGACGACAGCCGCTCGCTGCTGCTGGAGGCAGACGGGCGGGTGGAGCCGCGCGGGCAGGAAGGCACCGATCTGTATTTCCTGGGCTATGGCCACGATTACCTGGAGTGTCTGAAGGATTTCTACCGGCTCTGCGGGCTCACGCCGCTGCTGCCCCGTTATGCTCTCGGCAACTGGTGGAGCCGGTATTACCGGTATTCCGAGGAAGAATACCGGACGCTGATCCGGCGCTTCGCACAGGAACAGCTTCCCTTCTCTGTAGCGGTCATGGATATGGACTGGCACCTTGTCGATATCGATCCGCAGTATGGCAGCGGCTGGACCGGCTACAGCTGGAACCGGGAGCTGTTCCCGGACCCGCAGCGCTTCCTCGGCTGGCTGCATGAGCAAGGGCTGCGGGTTACGCTCAATGTGCACCCCGCAGACGGGGTCCGGGCTTTTGAGGAGCCTTATCTGGCGATTGCGGCGGAGCTTGGCATGGACCCGGAAAAAGGCGATGCCGTAGAGTTCGACATCACCGATCCACAGTTTCTGCAGGCTTACTTCAAGTTCCTGCATCATCCGCTGGAGGAGGAAGGGGTGGATTTCTGGTGGATCGACTGGCAGCAGGGCGGAGTTACGAAGGTTCCCGGACTGGACCCGCTCTGGATGCTGAACCACTACCATTATCTGGACAGCGGACGGCGGGGCAAGCGCCGGATGACCTTTTCACGCTATGCGGGTCTGGGCAGCCACCGCTACCCTGTAGGCTTCTCCGGGGACACGATAGTCACATGGGAATCCCTGGATTTTCAGCCTTACTTCACAGCCAATGCGTCGAATGCCGGCTACGGCTGGTGGAGCCACGATATCGGGGGCCATATGCTGGGCTATCTCGACGATGAGCTGGCGCTGCGCTGGGTGCAGCTTGGAGTATTCTCCCCGATCCTGCGGCTGCACAGCTCGGCCAGCCCATTCAACAGCAAGGAGCCGTGGCGCTTCAACCCAATTGCCGAAGAGGCCATGAAGAACAGTCTGCGGCTGCGCCACCGCCTGCTTCCCTACCTGTATACGATGAACCGTTATGCCAGCCGGGAGGGTCTGCCGCTGGTCCGGCCGGTGTATTACCATCATGCGGAGCAGCATGAAGCTTACGGGGTGCCGAATGAGTATTATTTCGGAACGGAGCTGCTTGCCTGTCCGATTACACAGCCCGTACATGCGAAGACAGGAGTCGCGGAATTCAAGGCCTGGCTGCCTGAAGGGGTGTGGATCGATTTCTTCAGCGGAAGAGTGTATGACGGCGGCAGAAGGCTGTCCCTCTACCGCAATCTGGAGCATATCCCCGTGCTGGCGAAGGCGGGAGCGATTGTTCCGATGGCGGACCTGACGGACTATACTGCCTCGGTTGCCAATCCCGGGCAGCTGGAGCTGCGGGTATTCGCCGGAGCCAGCGGCAGCTTTCATCTGTGGGAGGACGACGGGGACAGCGCCGAAGACCGGGACGGGCAGTGGTGCGATACCGGAATCACACTGGAATGGGGTGAAGCCGCTGTGCTCGCCATTCAGCCTGCCCGGGGCAATACAGGCACTGTGCCGGAGCGGCGGAGCTGGAAGCTGTGCTTCGTCGGCATTGCCGATACGCAGGTTCAGGCATCCGCCGGAGGGCGGCAGCTCGGGCCTGAAACCGCGTATGACGAAGCTTCGCATACACTGACGGTCACCATCCCTGCTGTGGCTGTAGCCGAATCCGTGACGGTAACCCTGGCTGCCGCCCGGATCGCCCCGGGCGACGTGGAGGCGGAGAGCTTCGCGCTGCTGAACCGCGCACAGCTTCACTTCCAGCTGAAGGAGCAAATTTTCCGGCTGGTGACAGAGGCGGCGGCGCCGGCTGCGGCACTGGCGGCGCTGGCTTCCATGGATCTGGAGCCGACGCTGTACGGTGCCTTGTGCGAAATCCTGACCGCCCGGTTGTAGGGGCGGTCAGGGGTGGAGGAAATACCGGCGGCCGTAGAGTATGCTGATGATACGTATGGACTGTGCTGCGGAGACAGGGCAACGGCGTCGTCCTCCGCAGCTTAATTGCGGCGGAATCAAGGGTAGAAATACCTCACATTTCGCATCGCAGCCCCCAGGAGGCGGAATCAAGGGTACTTATACCCCTCGGACCCGCTGATACCGGCGATCAGTTCTCCCCGTGGCATAGCTTAGCCGGAAAGGCTGGCGAAGCTCGTCATCTGCCACCGTAAAATGGTAAACTAGAAAGTATAGTATTTTACGGGGAGTGAACTTCTTATGAAAAAGCTTGCGGCCGGCTTCCTGGCCGGTGCGGTACTGATGATAAGCACTCAGGCGATAGGCGCTTCTACAAGTCTGGTAGGCAAGGCCATCCAAGCGGAATACACTGTAAACGTGTACGGCAAGAAGCTGGTCGATCCGGCCATTGTGATTGACGGAAAAAGCTACGCACCGGTGCGGGCCATCGGGGAACTGGCAGGATTTAGGGTTTCGCTGTCCGGCAAGACCATTAACCTGGACGAAAAAGAGAGCACAGCCTCCTCTTCGCTTGCTGATAAAAATGCAGGCGGCACAATTGGCCCGGTGCCTGCGCCGACACCGGACTCCGCCGCAGCGGCAGCCAAAAGCAAAATCAAGGCCATTGACAGCAAAATTGATGCCGTAGTCGATAACATCCTGTCCGCCAGCAGCAAGCTGAAGCTGGACCCTTCCAACACGGATCTGAAGGGCAGGCTGGAGCAGTATAAAGCGGAGTATGCCGACCTGCTGAAGCAAAAGGAGGCGGAGCTGCTGAAATAAAGCAGAGGTCAAACAGAGTAGATGCTTAATCTCTAGCTGTATTTCCTGCAAGTGAAAAGTCCCATTTTGGCGCTGAGGCTGATGTAATTGTATTCTATACATCTAAAATAGGCAGAAAAGATGAAAAAAAGACTTTCCACCAATTTAACTGCACAGAATATCACAGAATACAATTAGCGTTGAAAAAAGGGGTTTGCGCGTTATTTTAGCTGCAGAACATACACTTGGCGGGCAGACAACCCAGACTGGAGCATAGGTTTGGCTTCCCCTATGGCTGATAAGTCTGCGAACGGCTGTTGGAATGATAAAGGCAGGCGCACAGAACTATTCCGTCTGCTCAGCAATCCCCCAGGACCGCGTAATATTGGCTGAGCGCCAAGGCTCTGCTGACAGGTGATTCATAATAATGCTTAACGGCGGTAATCCAGGCCAGATTCTCAGTGCGGACATTGGCGAGTCCCGCCTGCAGCCAGGTATCTACGGCTTGCTGCGGATGGGCAATATTGGGCAGGGGAGCTGCCGCAACATGGCTCAGCTCAGCGGAATGCGCTTTAGCGCGGCGGTATCGGCCGTGGAGCTGACGGATGGTGTTGATGCGTCTGCTGCGTTTGCGGTGGTCAATGCGCCGAAGACTGTCAATTGCCGCAATCCGTCCGTTGCTGCCCGTCAGCTTGGCCCAGCGGATTACCGCAGCCCTGGGATCGGGAAGCAGCCACAGCAGGTTCCGGCTCACTACAGCATCCACCTCTCCGGGGGCAATGGGCGGATTTGCGGCGTCTCCCAGCCGCACCGCAGCATGCGGAAACGGGGACAGCCGCTGGCGGGCAAGCTCGGCACGGCTCTCCGCGAATTCGACGGCAATCACCTCGTAGCCGAGCTGGGCGAGATACCCGGCAATAATTCCTGTGCCGCAGCCCATGTCGGCTACCCGGCGGATGACCCTGCCGCCCGCGGGATTGCCGAGCAGGACAGGAAGTGTCCCCAGCCATACGGGATGCTCCCGGAAGCCGGCGCTTCCCCGAAGCGCGAGCGCTCATCCAGTGTTTCCGTGCGGCCCCGGTTATCCCAATATTTCATGATTTCACGGCTGTTTTTTTCCAAGTATAAGGCACCTCTATTCAAGGGAATGTTTGCTTCTTGCGCAGGGAAATACACGATATTTGAATAGTATAGCATTCCCTCAATGAACCTCCATGCCATTATTAAAGATTTCAAAATGGACTTTTTATTGCAAAAAGCCGCCCGTCATCTCCATGATGACACGGCGGCTTCTTGCAATGGGACAGCGCCTCTCCTATGCTTACGGCAGCTTCTCTCCGGCGGTTGCCGCCTCCTGCCGGTACCCGCCGGGAGTTTTGCCGATGATCCGTTTGAAGACCAGGCTGAACGTTTTGGTGTCACGGTAGCCCACCTGCTCGGCAATGAGCGGAATGGGGGAGTGCAGCTGCCGAGACAGCAGGGAACAGCTCTTTTGAATCCGGACATTTTGCAGGAAATGGTGGAAGGTCTGGCCGGTATGCGCTTTGAACAGCCGCTGAAGATGCCTCTCACTCCAGTCAAAAGTCCGGGCGAGCCGGGAAAGGGTAAGGTCCTGTGCATACTCCTGCTGGATATAGTGGAGAATTTGCCGGAATTGCGTCTGCCTGTTCACCGGAAACTGAAGCTCATCATACTGTAACCTGTATAGGGTGACGATCAGTTGAAGGAACAGGGTCTGCAGATAGCTGCCGGAGCCGGTCTGCGGGAGACTATACTCCCGGTGAAGCGAGAGGAACAGGCTCTCGACGGAACCGTTACGGTCGGTAATGGAGAACGCGGGCAGCTGCTGATTTTTGAGCTGCTCCAGGTAGTCTGCAATCGGCGCATCCGGAATTACAGAAGCAAGCCCGTCCAGAAGCCCGGGTGTGAACAGGCAATTATAGACTACGAGCGGTTCTTTAAGCGCTTCGGGCGACGAGGGCCGGAAGACATGGGAGACGCCGACGGGAATGAAATACAGCTGTCCCTTGAAGGCTTGCTGAACTTCTTGTTCTGTATAATGAAACCCCTTGCCTTCCGCAACGAAGGCCAGCTCGATGAAATCATGGGAATGAAGCGGAAGCTGGTAGGTCTCTGTGGCACGGTTAACATACAGCAGCAGATTTTTTTGAAAAAAATATTCGCCTTTCAGCGTATGGTCTGCAGAATTCACACACTTCCACCTCTTTCTTAGCCCCCCAAAAAAAGTCCTTTTTACACAGGAAGAATGTCCTTTTTGCGGAGTATGCGAAGCATTTGAATTTCTATAATTGTAATAGAAAGCGTTTCAAATTTATAGGGTGAATTCAAGAAAAGACGGGGTGGATATGAATGCTAACAGTACAAAAATTGCGTGTGGAGTATAAGGAGAATCCGATCGGGCTTGATGTGCGCCATCCAAGAATCAGCTGGCAGCTTCATTCGGAGGAGCGGGATGTGCAGCAGCAGTCCTATGACATCCAGGTATCCGCCGGACCGGATTTCCGCAGCCTGTTATGGACCTCCGGCAGAGTGTATTCTGATCAATGTGCCCACGTGGAGCTGAAGGAGCCTGTACTCCGCTCACGGCAACGGTATTACTACCGTGTTAAGGTGTGGGACCTGGAGGACCGGAATACGGAATGGTCGGAAGCTGCGTTTTGGGAAATGGGGCTGCTGGAGGCGGAGGAATGGCAGGCTGAATGGATCGGCGCTCCGCTGTCCCTGCTCGCGGTTGAGGCGGAGCAGTGCCCGCTCGTCCGCTGCACCTTTCATGTCAATGCGAAGCCGCTTCAGGCCAGAATGTATGTAACCGCCCTTGGGCTGTATGAAATGGAATTGAACGGCTCCCGGGTTGGCGCCGATTACCTCACCCCGGGCTGGACCAGCTACAGCCACCGCTTGCAGGTACAGGCCTATGACATCACGGACCAGATAGAAGCAGGCGGCAATGCCGTAGGCGCCTGGCTCGGGAACGGCTGGTACAAAGGAAACCTGGCCTGGGATAACCGCAAGCATATCTTTGGCGACCGCCCGGCATTGCTGATGCAGATCCATCTGGCCTATGCGGACGGGCAAGAACAGATCATAGCCACTGGAGAACAGTGGACCACTGCGGCCGGCCCGATTCTGATGTCGGAGATTTACCACGGCGAGACCTATGATGCCCGTCTGGAGCTGAGCGGATTCAGTAAGGCCGGTTATGATGCCGGCAGCTGGTCCCCGGTTGAAGCGATTGCCCATTCCAAGGAGATTCTGGTGGCTCAGGAGAATGTCCCGGTCCAAAAAATTGAAAAGCTCCAGCCGCTCCAGCTGCTTCTGACGCCGGCCGGTGAAACCGTGCTGGACATGGGGCAGAATATGGTAGGCTGGATGCAGTTTTCCCTGGAGGCCGCCAGAGGCAGGCAGGTGCAGCTGCGCCATTTCGAGGTGCTGGACCGGGACGGAAATGTCTATACGGACAACCTGAGAAAAGCCAGACAGACGGTTACGTACATTGCCAAAGGCGGAGGGAGGGAAAGCTATGAGCCGCGTTTTACCTTCCAGGGGTTTCGGTATGTGCAGCTGATCGGCTTCGGCGGGGAGATCTCCCTGGAGGATTTCACAGGCATTGTGCTTCATTCGGATATGGAGGCTACGGGCTCCTTCACCTGCTCCAATCCGCTGATCAACCAGCTGCAGCATAATATCCTGTGGGGTCAAAAAGGCAACTTTGTCGATGTGCCGACCGATTGCCCGCAGCGGGATGAACGGCTGGGCTGGACCGGGGATGCGCAAATGTTCATCCGTACCTCCGCCTATCTGATGAATGTGGCACCGTTTTTCACCAAATGGCTCAAGGATCTGTCGGCCGATCAGCTCGCTCATGGCGGTGTTCCGTTCGTGATCCCGAATGTGCTGGGAGACAATGGGCATTCGTCCGCCGCATGGGGGGATGCCGCTGTCATTTGTCCCTGGACGCTGTACCAGTGCTATGGGGATACACGGATTCTTGAGCAGCAGTACCCAAGCATGCAGGGCTGGGTGGATTACATCCGGGGTCAGGGCCAGGATGAATTTCTGTGGAATACCGGATTTCATTTCGGCGACTGGCTGGGGCTGGATGCCAAACCGGACAGCTACAGCGGAGCTACGGATACCGACTTCATTGCGACCGCTTTTTATGCCTATTCCGTTCAAATTATGCGGAAGACAGCCCGTGTACTCGGGAGAACAGAAGACGAGCTGCATTATGCGGAGCTGTACAGCCGGATTAAAGAGGCCTTCAACCGGGAATTTATCACTCCCTCGGGGCGCTTATCCGTTTCCACGCAGACAGCCTGTGTACTGGCGTTAATGTTCAGGCTGGTGGAAGGCCCGGCGAAGAAACGTACAGTAGACAAACTCCTGAAGCTCCTGGAGGAGAGCAAGTACCATCTCACTACCGGCTTTGTCGGCACGCCTTATCTGAATCTTGTGCTTAGCGAAGCGGGACATACGGAGGCGGCCTATAAGCTGCTGCTGCAGACCGACTATCCTTCCTGGCTGTACCAGGTGACCAAGGGAGCGACGACGATATGGGAGCATTGGGACGGGATTAAGGAAGACGGGAGCTTTTGGAGCAAGGATATGAATTCCTTCAACCATTATGCGTATGGAGCGGTCGGGGACTTTTTGTACCGGCATGTTGCAGGGATTGAGCTGGATGAAGCGTTCCCGGGGTACAAGAAATTCATGATCCGGCCGCAGCCGGGCGGAGATCTGACCTCGGCCGCAGCCGTGCTTGAAACGATGTACGGGCGCATCCGCTCGGAATGGAGCATAGGTGCGGATCAGATAGAGGTTTCCGTGTCGGTGCCGCCGAATACCAGCGCTGTGCTGTACCTTCCGAATGCCGTGCTGGACCGGGTGCTGGAGAGCAATGTGAAGCTTGAACAGGCTGCCGGTGTGCACTCTGCGCAGCAGCTGGAGCAAGAGGTGCAAATCATGCTCGGCTCCGGCGGCTACAGCTTTAAGTATGAGCTGGAAGGTCAGCTGCAATGAGCTGAGGACAGCAGAGGGAATTTCTGCAGCGGGGGCTGCGGAAATCCCCTGTTTGCTTTTTGTTCAATTGAAGGTTATTATAGACTTATAAAGTCTTTGATTGAGGTGAAGGGATGAAATATTCAAAGGCAACGAATTATGCGCTCCACACGATGCTGTATCTGGTGGCTGCCGCGCCGAACAAGCCTATAGGGGTACAGCAGCTGGCCGAACGGCAGGGGGTATCGCCCACCTATCTGTCGAAGATTCTGACCAAGCTGGTCAAGGCGGGGCTGATTGAGTCGGCATCCGGTGCGAACGGCGGGTACCGGCTGAAGCGCAAGCAGGAGGATATCTCTTTTCTGGACATTATTCATGCCATTGAAGGCACGGCCTCGTTGTTTGATTGCACGCTTGACCACTCCAGCGAGTGTCCGATCCAGCAGGAGATGATTGCGGCGGAGCAGCAAATGGAGCGGTATCTGCAGAACAGGAAAATATCCGGGATTGCAATTAAACACCCGGTCTTGCCGGCAAAATAACGGCGGACTAAACCTCCGCTGTTATTTTGCCGCATAATTATGGCTCAATCTAAAAATTAGGGGCTGACTCTAAGTGCGGACTAAGCGGAGGGTCAGAGGGATTCTGGAGAAACGATAGTGTCCGCCTTTAAAGACCGATTTCAACCTATAAGTTTATTCCAATCAGGAAATCGGGCTTTAACAGCGGTCGGAAGAACCCTCTGAACCCGCAGCGGACTTCATTCACACCGTCAACCGCTGATTTTGTTTTGAGCCATAATTATAGATATAAATAGTCTTTGAAGTCTGCGGAAATTCATGGCATGAGAACGGGAAGGGATGAATGAAAATGAACAACGAATTATTTAATGCGGATGTGTGGGAGAAGGCCTGGAAGGAGGACCCTGCGGCGATGGGGAATAGATTCAAGAAGGCCGGGACGGACCTGGCGCACTCCTTTGACCACAAGGCGAAGGCGTTTAACGAAGAAGTGTTCAGTTAAGGGGGAAGACGCAGAAGCGAGCGGATTATCGGCTGGCTTGAAGGCCGGGGGGTATTTTGCAGGGCTGTCTGTACTCGATGTGGGCGCGGCTTCGGGCGGGTTCAGCGTACCTTTTGCCGATAGAGGGGCGAAGGTCACAGCGGTAGAGCCCAATCTTCCTTTATCCGGGCTGCTCATGGAGAATACAGCCAGGTTCCCTCAGGGCCAGGTCGAGCTGGTGCGTGATTTGTTCGAAAACGTGGATCTTGACGCCAGAGGCTGGAAGGGTGCCTTTGATCTCGTGTTTGTGTCCATGTCTCCGGCGATTGTTGATTGGGGGAGTGTGGAGAGTGTGCTCAGCTGCGCGCGCAAGTATTGCTATATCAGCCTGAATGCAGGGAGCATGGAGCACAGTCTGCTGAATGAGGTTCTGCCTCTGCTGACCGGGCATGAAGTGCATGCGCAAAGCTCGGATATGGCTTATTTAAGCCATTTGCTCTACCTGAAGGGCTATTCGTTCGAGTCGCTGGTGACCAGGGAAATGAAAACAACCGGGGTCACGCACGAAGAGGCTGCCGGGGAAATGCTGCTGCTGCTGAAGCATCGTAATATGCCTGCAGAGAGGGCTTCCCGCAGAGTCATTGAAGAATATGTGCGCCGCACTTATCCCGGCGGCAAAGTAACCATCCAACAAGGCGGACGCTTCGGCAAAGTGCTGATCCGTTTGCAGGACCTGAATATGTACAGCAGAGCCGGAGGCGGCAAGCGCTAAGTGCCAAGCGCCAAGTGCCAAGTGCCAAGTGCCAAGTGCCAAGTGCCAAGTGCCAAGTGCCAAGTGCCAAGTGCCAAGTGCCAAGTGCCAAGTGCCAAGTGCCAAGTGCCAAGTGCCAAGTGCCAAGTGCCAAGTGCCAAGTG
>NZ_JACBYI010000070.1 GCF_019352175.1 Paenibacillus sp. S150 | reverse complement strand
ACTGGATATGAAAGGAAATTTTCGCAGGGGGGATCCCCCCTGACCCTTGAAAACCATTCCTATCCATTGTCCCAATGGATATCCTACAACCCTTAAAGATAATTACACAAACTTCTTGACGCTACCCCATTTGGAGGGAGTGGGCCTCTATTAAGTGTACAAAATCCCACTAAAGCCCGTTAAATCCAGAATTCCAGCCTATTAGTGTTACTTTTTCCACTTCGCTTCCGTTCCTTATGAACCTCCTTGCGTTCCATCAGCGTTTTCAGGTTCTCCGGTTCCATTCATATACCATACCCTCGCGATTTCGGTTAGCCCCCTACTTTCGCGCTTCCTCCTGAAAAACAGAATCCGCAGGTTCAGCACGGCTACCACTACCACACATTTCAACTTATCCCCAGCTTTATGCACATCTTATCCACAATTCCCAGCAAAAGAAATTCATAATTTCCTATACAATAAAAACCACCCAAAGGTGGTTTCAATTATGCGGGAGCAGATTCTGATTTTGCTTGCGCCAGGTGAGGGGAGTAACTCCGACCGATTTCTCAAAAAGCTCGTAAAACCGGCTGGAGGAAGTGAAGCCGACTGCGCTGGAAATGGAATCGATGGGCTTGTCCGTTTGCTGCAGCAGCCTTTTGGCTTCCTCCAAACGCAGATTAATCAGGTATTGCTTGGGAGAAATACCGAGCGCTTGAGAGAATTTTTTGCGCAGAACACTCTCCGAGAGAAAATGATGGGAGGCGATCTCCTTGATCGTAATCGGCATATTATAGCTTCTGTGTATTTCCTTCAGCACCTCTTGGAAAATCTCTTTATCCGTTGTTTTCTCCAGGGCTTGCGCGGTTATCGTATTTCTGTGGAACAGCAGCAGGACCGTTTCAAATACGATCCTCCTCAGATCGTAGGAAAGATCTGAGCCCGGCTTCATGTGCCATTCCTTCTCCATCCGGGAGAGGCTGATCTCTGCCCAAATCCGGTCCTCCTCATTAAGGTGGGCCATTCTGATCTGAGTGGAATTCAGGAAAGCCTGAGAATAAAGATATTGGCTGTAAGCAGGCATTCGGCTGTAGAAAAAGTGCACGGATATTCCTTGCCACGGCTGCGTGCAGACGAAGCCGTGATGGGTCCCGGAAGAGATGAGAATAAGATCTCCCGCCGCTACCTTGATATTTTGTTCAGCAGAGCTGTAGTAGCCCTCCCCTTCCAGTATCAGAGTCAATTCATCATACTCATGGGCATGCGACATGAACAGGCCTTCGCCCTGTTTGGCCTGAAAGGTATGCGGCATAAACCGTTCTATGCTGGCTACGAAATTCTTCCCCGTATTCAATCTGATGCACATCCTTTAGGACAGAACCTTTACCGGCCGGAGAAGGACCGCCCAATTTCACATTGCTTTTGCTACCATATTAACATGAATGCAGACACTGAAACTACATAAAAAGTTCAGAGACGGCTGTTTCATCAAGAATGGTGAAGAATTAGTCTTCTATGATAAAAACAGGTATACGAATTGAACGGAGTACTGGAAATCACATTTATTGTGAAAGTGATGAAACGTATCAATCCCGCTATTACCATTGAAGGAATTCTTATGACCATGTGCGATACCCGCACTAATCTCTACAAAGAAGCCTTCAAGCTGGTACAGGATTACTACGGGGAAATCATTCGTATTTTTGATTCCCAAA
Source organism: Paenibacillus sp. S150 (assembly GCF_019352175.1). Lineage (GTDB taxonomy): Bacteria > Bacillota > Bacilli > Paenibacillales > Paenibacillaceae > Paenibacillus_AQ. Next base: position 20,366 of record NZ_JACBYI010000070.1, on the reverse strand, counting down.
TCCCCCTGTCCGTCAAAGTCGGGGAAGCCAACTTTTACAGCCAGAGCCTGATGAATTTCCATCCCAAATCCAAGGTAGCCACTGCCTACCACAATCTGGCCAAGGAGCTGATCCAACATGGCAATGCCTAAACAACGCATGGTTCCCAGGCTGGGCAGTATCGACGATTTATTGAAGCTCTCGGAGCAACCAACGACAGAGACAGATTCTACTCCTTCATCTCAGGGAGCTATTCATTCTATTCCGATTAATAAAATAAGATTTTTTAAGAATCACCCGTTCCGTTTGTATGAAGGAGAACGGCTGTCCGATATGGCAGACAGCATAGCAGCGAATGGTGTTCTGATGCCGGTCATTGTACAGAAGATTGAACAAGATGAGCATGGCTGTGAATACGAAATGCTGGCCGGACATAATCGCATGAATGCCGCTTGATGATCGGTATGGATCGACTTCCTAGTATTATAAAGGAACTGCTTACCGACGAAGAAGCCCTCATGTATGTTGTGGAAACCAATGTATTGCAGCGCTCCTTTTCTGATATGTTAACCTCCGAAAAAGCGAAAGTGCTGACTCTGCGCTACTCTGAAATGTTCTCGCAAGGGAAACGAAATGACATTATTGACGAACTTAAAAAGCTGGAAAACCCGCAGTACATCAAGGAAAACGAAACCTCTGCCCCAATGGGGCAGAGGCCAACCAGTCGGGATAAGGTTGCTTCGGAATACGGTTTATCTAAAAATTCCGTTTCCCGTCTGCTGAGAATAGACAAGCTTATCCCTGAGTTGAAACAACGAACCGACGCAGGGGAATTGCCCTTGCGCAGTGCCGTACATCTCTCCTATTTATTAGGAAACGAGCAGAGTGCTGTAGAAAAGAGCCTATCGGAAAACGGCTATAAAGTGGATATGAAAAAGACGGAGCTTTTACAGGACTATTCCGGCAAACTCACCGCCGAGCAGACCAATAAAATCTTATCCGGCGAAGCGACACGAAAGCCGTGAAATCAAACTTCGCAGCCTTTCAAGCTGAAGCATAAAGTCTATGCCAAATATTTCACTACCCAAAGCAAGGCATCCGAAGTTGAGGAAATCATCGATAAGGCGCTGGAACTGTATTTTAACCCATCAGCATCAACAGCAGCCCGCATTATCCCATGAACACAAGGAGGAACAAGATCATGAAGCCAATCTTTAAAGACATTGAGCATGAGCAATTCTATGAAGGCAATATTCGTATGACCCACAGCCAAAATGATCCGTACCGCCAAGCTTTCTTTTACTCACTTGGGCTTACGCCGCAAACACGCCAGCATATCCGCGATCTGTACGATTACGAAGAACAAGCGATTCGCTTGGAGGCTTCAGATGGAGGGCAATCTGATGATGAAAATGCAGCAGGTCGAACAGGAGGAACTGGTGATGAACGACATCATTCTGAGACCACGATAACCGAAGTCACTCCTCTCTCCTCCATCTCATCCGAGCCGCCATCAAGCGGTTCTTTTTTTATGCCCGACAAAGATGCAGTTCCTACCGAAGTGCGAAGCGGAGAGGACATGCTGGCTTATTTAAATGTAGGTAATAGAAGCTCCTGGGCAACAAAACAACAGGAAATGAGTCTACGCAAACACCAAAAAGATGTAGCTGCCCGCATTACTTACTCTGGTACAGCACTTATGGCTCATGAAGTCGGTGCTGGCAAAACGGCGGCCATGATTGCAGCCGGAATGTATTTGAAACGGATTGGTGCAGTTCACAAGCCATTATATTGCGTACCCAATCACTTGACGGAGCAATGGGCAAACGAATTTTTACGCTTTTCCCCCTCTGCTAATGTCTTAGTGACCACAAAAAAGGATTTTAGCTTAGCTAACCGACAGCGATTCGTTTCCAAAATTGCAATGGGCAATTACGATGCTGTTATTATCGGTCATTCACAGTTCGAGAAAATCCCCATTTCCCGTGATCGTCAAGAGCAACTCCTGCAAGATGAAAGCCGCAACGTCTCCCATATGATTAACCAGATGAAAAAAGAAAAAGGAGATAACTGGAGCATTAAGCAAATGGTTGTGTTTGAAAACAACTTAAAATCCCGCCTGGAACGGTTGATGAATGAAAGCAAGAAGGACGACCTGCTCACCTTTGAACAGCTCGGCGTGGATATGCTATTTGTCGATGAAGCTCATGCCTATAAAAACTGCTTCACCTTTACCAAAATGCGTAATGTAGCCGGAATCGGCAAGTCCAGCAGCCAGCGAGCTACCGATATGCTGCTGAAATGCCAATACTTGCAGGAGATGAATCAAGGACGTGGAGTGGTTTTTGCTACAGGTACACCGGTTAGCAATAGCATGTCTGAAATGTATGTCATGCAACGTTTTCTCCAGCCCCACTTGCTGCAAAAGCTAGGACTAAACTTTTTCGATAATTGGGCGGCAACGTTTGGCGAGGTTGTTTCTTCTCTGGAGATTATACCCGAAGGCAGTGGCTACCGTATGAAATCCCGTTTTGCTAAGTTTCAAAATTTACCGGAACTGATGAGCATGTTTCGTCTCGTTGCCGATATTCAAACTGCCGATATGCTAAAGCTCCCCGTTCCACGGCTAGAGGGCGATAAGGCAAGCGTTATCATCAGTAACCGCTCCCGCTATCAAGAGCAGATGATGGATGAGTTTGTTGAACGAGCTGAAAAAATTCGGAACAATGAGGTTGATGCTAAAGAAGACAATATGCTCAAGCTAACTCATGAAGCCAAGCTCATGTCAATTGACCCGCGCCTGGTCCATGAGGACGCCCCTGCTGATCCAATGTCCAAACTGAATCTTTGTATTAACAACGTATTTGATATTTGGCAGGAGGCGCAAGCTGATCGACAAACCCAAGTGATTTTCAGCGACAGCGGCACTCCAAAACCAGGGCAGTTTAATGTGTATGATGAAATGAAATCCCAATTGCTTTTTCGTGGCATTCCAGAGCAGGAAATCGCCTTTATTCATGATGTCAATACTGATGCAGCACGAGAGGCTTTGTTTGAGCAGGTACGCCGCGGCGAAGTCCGCATTCTGTTAGGCTCCACGCAAAAAATGGGAACCGGGACTAATATACAAACGAAGCTCATCACTGCCCATCATATCGACTGTCCGTGGCGGACCTTCTGATATCATTCAACGGGATGGCCGCATTCTACGGCAAGGCAACCAGAATGAATCGGTGCGGATTTTCCGCTATGTAACCAAAGAGAATTTCGATAGTTACTTATGGCAAATCCAGGAGCAAAAGTTACGCTATATTTCGCAGGTCATGACGGGAAGAAGCATTTCACGCTCCTGTCAGGACGCCGACGAAACGGTTCTTTCCGCTGCTGAGGTAAAGGCTGCTGCTGTTGGTAATCCCATGCTGGCGGAAAAGATGGAAGTGGACAATGAAGTCATCCGTCTCAAGCTACTTAAAACAAATTGGCACAACGAGCAAGTCATGCTGGAAAGACAGCTCAACCAGCATTACCCGCAAGTATTGGCTTCTTGTGCGGAAAAGCTGGAGCAGTATCAGGCAGACTGGGAGCTTGCTGAACAGCACCGGATTCAGGAGTTTTCTATCACTTTAGATAGGATGGTTTTTACCGTGGGTCACCATATTCTAAGACTAATGAATTAATTTAATTGACCTCACCAGATCCCAGGGCTACACCCTCAAAAGCGGCGGGCTCGGAGCCCTCCATACAATACAAAGTGGAGGGCTCTACTTTTTAGAAATAACAATAAATGTTATCATTTTTCAACGGACACATATGGCGGTACAATTGATTTTATCATGCATATGAGTTTTAAAGAGGCTGTTTCGTACTTGATGACTACAGACTTATCACAACATTAAACTTCCCCTACTCCTCCTTTCCAACCTTCTGGCAAATTAACTCTTCCAGACAGAACCTCTGACTATAAACAAGCAGCTCGGTATCTTCATCAAATACACGGCATTCAATTTTGTTGCCACATAATTTCTATTATTTAACGAATATACTTTTAATTTTTTTCTTGAATTTCTTTGTAATTATACTTTCTCGTTTATTTTTCTTTATAAGCATTTCTTTAAGCATCATCATAACTCCAAAAAATGCTATAGCTGAGATAACTAATAGGATTGCATATGAGGTATTCCACCATCTAGGAAGATTAGAGTGATGTCGAGCTTCTTAACCCTGTATTAACGTAACCTTAAACACACTTCCTAAATGGGAACTTGTCTCCAATTCAACGGTTCCCTGGGAAAACGCAAGCAAATGCCTGACAATCGATAGACCTAAGCCAGCTCCGCCATTCCTACGTGCTCTTGACGAGTCGATTCGATAAAACCGCTCAAAAATCAGATCCCTTGACGAAGAGGGTATTCCCTTCCCCGTGTCCGAAACCCGGACCACAACCTGTCCATCTTCCTGCGATACTTGCAGTGAAACGTTCCCATTGGGACGATTATACCGGATGGCATTGTCCAACAGATTTCGAAAGACCAGGAATAAGAAATTTTCTTCCCCCTTAACCAAAGCATCACAGGGTTCCATTAGATGAAGTGTCACCCCGTATTTGACTGCCATCGGTTCCATAAAAGATGTTGCTTCTGCAAGAATGCCGGCAAGCTCCACAACCTTGTCCTCGCTATGCTCTCGATCATACGTGCCGTCAGCCAGCAGCAACAAATCCTCCGTTAGTGACTCTAGGCGGGCAAGCGTACGCTCTGTTACCGCCCTGTAATCTCTCCATTCGCTTAGCTCAACGCCATCGCTGTCCCCTGTCACTTCAAGATTCGTGCGCAGGATGGAAAGTGGCGTTCTTAATTCATGCGCGGCTGCGGAAACGAAACGAGCCTGATGTTTAAAAGAGTGTTCCAGCCCATCAAGCATCGTATTGAATACGATTCCGAGCTTCTTCAATTCATCATGAAGTTGTTCAATCTCTAGACGTTGATTCAAAGTGGCTGCCGTTATTCCAGCAGCGGTTTCACTCATCCGTTTCACAGGCCTCAGAGTAATCGCTGCGATCCATTGTGCGCTCAGAACCATACCTCCTGATACGACCAGCAAGCTTATAAGTCGCCCCTGCATTTCGGGTAAGATCCTGTAAACGGTGATTAAGGACTCTATACCCACATATAGAGTAATCAAGATCCCCAAAAAAAGCACAGAAAACAGCGTCAATCTCGCACGCAGTGAAAGCCGCTTCCATGGCCTCATGTCATTGCCTCTTTCTTTATAGCTTTGCTCAGAGCCCATTTATATCCAAAACCTTGAACGGTCTGAATATACTCTTCTCCTGCTTTTGGATCATGGTGCGAGAGCTTTTTGCGCAAAGAATTGATGTGAACCCGAACCGTTGAAGAAAGGGGGTCTGCATGGATATCCCAAACATGCTCAAGAAGTCTTTCCGACGAAATGATCTCGTCGGGATGCAGCATCAGATATTCGAGCAAACCAAATTCTTTTTTCGTTAATGAAATAAGAACATCCTCGAACCGGACTTCCTTTGTCTTCAAATCAAGGGTAAGCTGATTGAACTGCAGGACGGTGCTTTTCACGGATGAACTCCGACGAAGAAGCGCCCTTATGCGGGCAAGCAGCTCATTGAACATAAACGGTTTACGAAGGTAGTCATCCGCTCCTGAATCGAGTCCTTCTTCTACCTCGTCCGGATGGTTGCGAGCTGTCAGCATGAGAATAAAAACATCGTTATGGTACGAGGACTGGCGAATTCGTTGACAAAGTGAAATGCCGTCTAGTTCCGGAAGATTGATGTCAAGAAGAATCACATCATAATCATTGGTATCTGCGAGTTCCCACCCAGTTAGCCCGTCAATAGCGATGTCCACTGCATAACCTTCTCTTCTTAAACCCTTGGCTAACGCACGTGAAAGGTCCTCCTCATCTTCGACAATGAGAATTCGCATATCACCACTCCCTTCTTCTATGACAATGAAAATAGAATATCACACATTATTCCGCGATACGAGGAAAATCATTCAGTCTTTCGGAATCCACTTAACAAGGATTTAACATCGTAAACTTTATAATAAAATCAAACCTTTCCTCGAAGGAGGATACTTAACGAAATGGAAAGAAGGAGGAGTTCAATTGTTAATTGAAGTTGTATCCGCTGGTCCAGGATGTTCAATTTGTCAAAAAGCGCTAAAGCTTGTTAAGCAAGTGGCGGTAGAATTTCCGCAAATCGAGACTCAGGAGTTGAGTGTGATTGATCATTTTGAACGTCTCCTGGAACTGAACATTTTCAGTGCTGGAGCGATTCTCATCAACGGGAAAACAGAATTTGTCTCTGTTCCCTCACTGCCTAAGCTCTATGAACGAGTGCATGAACTGCTCAACCATGAATCTGATCCACTAAACGAAAGGAGAAAATAATGGAGAACTTATATCAATTCACAATTACAGGTGGAATTTCAGCCGCTACCTATATCCTTGTGTTCATCGTCGGAATCGTTAGCGCAGTTTTGCCATGCTATATGCCTGTGCTTGCTATGTTTGCTGGTTATGCCCAGAAAGGAGCAGCTGGTGATAAAAGAAAAGCTGGTGTGATAGCTATCTACTTTATCTTGGGTATGGTTGTTACCTCGCTGTTGACTGGTTTGATCTTCGCGCTGCTCGGACACCAATTCCTGCCCTTTGTTGAGAAATATCGTTTGTTAACCTGGGCTCCCCCCCTCTTTGACATATTGGCCGGACTGCAATTGCTTGGTGTCATTTCATTCGCAATGCCTACCTTCCAAAAGCCGCTTAATCAGCCGGATCTCCATCAAAGCAACATGGCTGCTTTCAAGATAGGGATTCCTTATGGACTAATCATTTCACCCTGCGCAATTCCAATTTTTTTCGCGTTGATTAGCTATATCGCACTTCAGGGAAGTCCGCTTCACGGAGCGTTGCTCATGACTACCTATTCGTTGGGGAAAGGTCTGTTACTTGCAGCTGCTGCAATCTTTTCCATCTCCATTTTGCGTAAATTGTCAAAATGGAGCGGCCCTGTAAAGAAAATAGCCGGCTACCTCTCAATTGCACTTGGCATCGTTTTGCTGATCGTTGGGTTTCTAAAATAAATAACAGGAGGAGAATCATTCATGTCATTGACACAAACGCTAGAAGAATTGAAACAACAATTTATCGCCCATTCACCCCTAGAAGTCCAGGCTGAGATGTTCCGTTTGATCCGGGAGCAGCAGGAGTCGGGAATCCAGTACGGCGTGCAGGAAGGGCAGAAGGCAAAAGATTTTATGCTCAAAAATTCCATGGGGCTCCCCGTCTACTTGTACGACGAACTGGTCAAAGGACCAGTCGTTCTAACCTTCTACCGCGGAGGTTGGTGTCCTTATTGCAACTCGCAGCTCCGGGCGTATCAGAAAGTGCTACCGGAGATTGAAGCGTTGGGTGCCAGGCTCATCGCCGTTAGCCCTCAAAGCCCAGACAATACGCTCTCCCATCAAGAGAAGGAAAATCTGCAGTTTCAGGTGCTGAGCGATACGAACGGTCTGGTGGCTGCTTTTTACAATATTTTGTACGATGTACCACCATACATTCAGGAACTCATGACGAACCTGTTCAACATGAATTTGACTGAATACAACGCGACTGATCGATGGATTCTTCCCATTCCTTCCACCTTCATGATTGATGAGTCGGGCATAATCCGTTCCGCATATGTTAATCCGGATTTTATGAAGCGCTTGGCTCCAGAAGATATTCTGGATGAGTTAAGGAAGTTGTGAACTGACATCGATACGACTCAAAGCATCGAGCAGATGCTATTATGCTGTAAACATAAAGTATTAGACTGAACCATTATAAGTAGCAACTGCGGACCTGGAATTGATTGAGAGCGGGAGGCACAACGGATGTAGCAACTGTGCCTCTCGCTATTTCCTTTGCTGCGGCGCGGGTAGCTTTCCGCTCACACCGTGAACGGCTTCAGCCGTCCAGCGCGGGTTTATCACCGGTTATTGGCCGCAAGCGCCCCCTTTTTACCACAAAGAATTCTCTTCGTCCCAATTTTTTTGCTTTTACAGTCTACGATTAATCTACAAGATATGATGATTTACGAATAATTACGGTTAATAACCTTGATATATCTGTTCTAATGAACAGGAGGCTCAGCCGTTCAAGCTACATAGTACAGATCTAATAGGGGGAGTTTCATATGGAGCTACCATCGTTGAAAAAATCAGTCAAAATAACGTTTTTCCCATTTCGCACAGTACGGGCCAAAACGCTCGCCACCTTGCTTCCGGCAATTATCCTGACGCTGATTTCCATCACAGGATTTTCCTATTGGTACTCCGAAAAAAGTATCCAGGACCAGATCCAGCAGCGGATGGATTCCCAGTTAGGTGATGTTGCAGGACAAATCGCTTCCCTTTTAAATGATAGCGGCATGCTTCCGGAAGTTATGGCGAGCACGATTGCGGAACAATCCACTTCATTTACCCAGAAACAATATGAAGCCATGTTGAACCGTACGATTTCCAGCAATTCTGATATTACGGGCATGGGTGTATTTTTTGAACCCCAGCGGTACGACCCGATGCACAAATATTTTTCAGCCTACGTCTATCGTAAAGCGGGAGAACTGGTAACCTCTGAACAATTCAACGATTCCGCCTACGATTATCATACACAAAGCTGGTACAGTGATTACAAGACTCAAGCAGGCGTAACATCTCCTTATTATGATGACATTATGGACATGACGCTGGTCACCTTTTCGATACCCTTTTTTGATGAAAACGATACCTTGATGGGTTTGGTGACCGGAGATATGAATTTGGACACGATTCAGCAATATGTTAAAAATACCGAGGTTGGCGCTGAAGGCTGGGCGACTCTGTATGATGGACAAGGCAACTATTTGGCAGGACCGGACGCCGACAAAGTGATGACAATAAAGCTGCCGGATGAGCCCAATTCCGAACTTGCAAGCCTGGCCAACGAAATGTTGGACAGAAGCAGTGGCATGTTGGCTTATACGGACGGAGACGAAAGCTATCGTGTTTTCTATCAGAAGCTGGATGGGCTTGGGTGGCTGCTAACGCTGACTATTCCCGAAAGCGAACTGTTCCGTCCGCTAAATTCCTTGCTCCTTTGGATTTCCGTCATTTCGGTTTCTGGACTGGCAGTTATGATATTCTCTATTCTGCTCTACAGTGTCATCATTACGCGTAATCTGCAAAAAGTGAACGCCTTATCGGAAAGATTAGCAAACGGCGATTTGACCTCAAAATTGGTTATCCCGGGCAGAGACGAATTTGCATCTATGGCGGGTAATCTTAACGTCATGACTGCAAAACTGAGGGAATTATTGTCCAAAATCGGGGAAAGCTCTCTTCATGTCGCCTCTGCTTCAGAGCAGCTCAGTGCCAGCTCCGAAGAATGCAGCAAAGTAACGGAAAGCGTCGCTAACGCTATCCATGAGGTCGCTTCCGGTTCTGATTCACAGATGCAGTCGATGGAAGAGACGGTTGTTTCCATGGAAGCTATGTCTAGCGGGGTTGAAGAGATTGTAGATAATGCCTTAACCTCATCGCAAGTAATGACAAAAATGGCGGAACGGGCCAATTACGGCGGAATGCAGATGAAGGAAGCGGCCTTATTCCTGCAGGAACTGGAGCAGGACAATGCTGCTACCTTAAAAGTGATCGCCCAATTAGAGCAGTGTTCCGGCGAAATTGACCAAATCGTTCATTTTATTAGCGAGATCAGCAGCCAAACCAACCTACTATCGTTGAATGCATCCATTGAAGCGGCGCGTGCGGGGGAACATGGCAAAGGGTTTGCAGTAGTGGCGAATGAAGTGAAAAAACTGGCTGAACGTTCAAAAGAGGCGGCTCAAAGCATCGGTATGCTTATTGGAGAAGTTCAGGTGGGGAGTGCGAATGCTTCTCATGCAATGGCTGCAAGCAGCAAAAAGGTAGCCGAGGGAGCAGCGTTGGCTGCGGAAGCTGAGGCCATCTTCGCGAAGATCACGTTAGGCTTGTCTGGTATCAGCGCCCAAAATAATCAAATATACGTATCCTCGCAGAGCTTAATGGCAGGGACGGAGCAAATTAACGCTGCAGTGGATCAACTCGCCGGTATCGCCAAAAAAACAGCAGGACATGCCGGGACGGTTGCAGGCGCTTCCGAGGAGCAGTTGGCTTCTATGCAACAGGTTGCATCCTCGTCTACAGATTTGACGAGCCTTGCTGAAGAGCTTCAGCAGCTCACATCGCGTTTTAAAGTGAAATAGACAATTCTGTGCTGCACTTGTCTGGCTCCTTGTTTCTTAGCCTTGATTCCTTAAAGAGCCTTATACATAATTACTACATCACAGGCTCTCGGAATTCGAGGGTAGTTAACAAGGGGGCACCAAAATCAAGGGTTATCGCTGAATAAGCAGGTTCTAAAAAGCCAATTTTCATAAAAGTGCGGACTCCGCCCATTTTTTAAAATATTTCTTCGATCTCCAGTCATTTTCCGGCAGCCATCATGCCGTCCTTGTAGTACAGTTACTGTCAGCGCCCTGTGCTGTGTCGGGGTCAAGGGTCAGCACGATATACCTGATTTTCGAATTTCTTGCAAGATATCTCTGCTAAAAATTGAAATTATCCGGGTTTGGGCCCCAACGGTAATTCTGGTTGAGGACATCAATTTCCTTCATGTCCTCCTCACTTAACTCAAAATCAAAAATATTCGCATTCTCACGAATTCGCACATCATGAACGGATTTAGGTGTAGTAACAATTCCGTGCTGCAGATCCCATCTAAGAACGATCTGCGCGGGGGACTTTCCGTACTTTTTTCCCAATTTAAGCAAAACAGGTATAATCTTGTTTCAATTATGACTTTGCCACTCATTCACTAGATCTGGCCTTCTTAGCAAAGGTCTTGAGAGTGAAAAATATTCGATATTCTTCGTGTTCAATATTTCTTCCATGACCTTTGGATTTCTGTTTATTCTAACCAGTAAGACAGTTCTTTAATTTGCAATGAGGTGTGTCCCTATCCATTCCTCTATTGATGCATCACAAACAGCCGTTGCAAAATCCTCATAACTAATATTACTTTTCAAAAAATCACTTTCATCATCCGATGGCTTCCATTGATTATACGAACCGATACGAAGCCCTGTAGGAATATAATTCGGAGGCGGAATCAAGTAAGCCCATGAGTTTACTTGAGGGATTTCTTTGAGATAATCACGTAGTTTAGCATGCGCCACACCCCTGGGTAGCGTACTTTTAGGAAAAGATGGGTCTTGCCAAAATCGCTTACCAGTCTCCACATATAAAGAACCAGCGCCTCCCACGGTGACAATTAAACGACTCTCCAGATTGCCGGATGCTTCCCGAATCCGCTTATCAAGTTCGATAAGGGCTGTTGGTGGAATATTTTCTCGGAGCCTTATAGCATTGATAATGATATCGATATTTGCAGTAGCATCCCGCAGACTGGAAAGACTATTTATATCTGCAATAGCAGTTTGAATAGGCCGTTCCGCCTTCGGAAGTCTGGAAGTATCGCCGGGGATTCGTATTGCCGCAGTCACCTGAATATGCTCATATTCTAATAATTGTCTTAACACGGAGTTACCTGTTCGTCCAGTAGCCCCAAAAATTAACAAACGTTTCATAACCAATCAACTCCTTGAGGATATCTCAGAAAATAAAGCTATTACACGAATTGACTTTCAATTTCCGACCTATTAATTTTGGGCCATAGTAGTATGTTTGACTCCGAAGAAATGCGTTACTGCCGCGATAATTTGAAAAGTAATTCCAAGAATACAAACTCCCGTCCACCCGGACAGTCCCCAAAAGTATGATCCCAAAAACGAACCTATCGCACCACCGATAAAATAAAAAGCCATATAAACACCATTATTTCGACTGCGTAAAGCGGCATCCAGTGTATTAATTTTTGCCTGATTGGATATTTGAGCGGTTTGAACACCTACACTTAGCAGAATAATTCCGAAAATAAGCCCCCACATCCGATCTCCTAAAATCCAGAAACACATGAAGCCTGCGATGGAAAGACTGATTCCTATTGTTAACGTGAAATAATACCCTTTTTTGTCTACAACCCTTCCTGCTATAGAGGCAGCTATAGCACCAACTGCACCAATAAGCCCAAGTATTCCGGCCGTTTGCGCTCCTAAATTATACACAGGAGATTTCAACAGAAAGGAAAGCGTCGTCCAGAAAGCACTGAAGGATGCAAACATCATTGCGCCTATCAAAGAAGAACTTCTTAATATAGGTTGATTTCGCACTATACTACCCAAAGAAGCAATCAATTTACCATAACTCATAGCTGTGCCAGGAGAGGACTGGGGCAGGTAAAAATAGAAAATAATAATTAGTATTCCTATCATTACAGAAGCAATCTGATATACCACTTGCCAGCCATAATATGTTCCGATAATTCCACTAAAAGTACGTGACAGTTGCATTCCAATTAACAATCCGGTCATTACAGTGCCAATTATGCGACCTCTGGAAGCCGGATTTGCCAAATGCGCTGCTAATGTTACAAGCACCATTTGGGCAATAGAAGTGATTCCAACAAATAAAGATCCAATTGTGAACCATATAATATTTGTGGCAAACGAAAGTTCCAGTAATGCTACCATCGAACAGATGAGCATAACGATAATTAATGAACGCTGGTTTACCATGTCGCCCAATGGGACAATAAAAATCAATCCAATTGCGAAACCAATCTGAATAATCGTTGCCGAAATTCCGATAACGGTCGATGAGACATGAAAATAGGCCGAAAGATTGGATAGCAAAGGTTGAGCGTAATATAAATTTGCTGCACAAATTGCGCTGGCGATTGACATCAAAAAAATCAAGAATTGATTTAGTTCTATTTTCTCAGCAGGATTCTCTTTTATTTGCTTCATTTTAATCCTCCAATATATACCCCGTTAGGCAAAAGTTCCTGCCGGATATAACCATCGCCGATAACCCACATTCCTATATATTTGATTTTCGCATTTTGTTCCATAATACCACTCCTTTTCTTTATCTATTATTGCATGTTCATCTCAAATCACATAGATAACACTAAGTGATTTGATCTTATTATAGCCCAATGGTTATAATACACAGTATAATATTCACATCAACTTCTTGCCTAATACTATCATTTATATTGCGCATTATCTGAGTATACTAACAGAATCTGATAAAGGAGATAACTAAATGACGGATTCTATAACGTTAACACCCCAAAAATACACAAATACAAAACAACATGAACTAGCCAGACTTATTAAGAGTTTTTCTGGTATTGATGGAGACCATGAAACCCAAATTTCATCCCTTCATCTCATTTGTGATTCAAATATTGCAGTACCTATATGTCATATTCAAAAACCGTCCTTATGTATAGTTGCTCAAGGAGAAAAGATAGTGATGCTCGGCCCGGAAAGTTACCGGTATGGCATTTCAGACTATCTTGCTGTGTCTGTAGGTGTGCCGATTACCGGAAAAGTGACCCAAGCCTCGCGTGAATTTCCCTATTTGGCAATCCGGCTGGATTTGGACCCAAATCTTATTTTTGACATTATGAAAGAAACTGATCTTCTGCCAAAGAAAATAAAAAGATCCAGCCGCAGTTTGTTTTTGGGTAAGATGCCTTTTAAACTTCTTGATGCAGTAGTAAGGCTTGTTCAACTTCTGGAAAACCCAAAAGATATTCCTGTGCTTGCCCCATTAATAATCCGTGAGATTCTCTATAGAATTCTTTGTCATGAACAGGGAGATGCTTTGAAATTAATTGCTATGGCAGACAGCAATTTCTGTCGTATTGCGGAAGTAACCGAATATATTAGAAAAAATTACGATAAGAATTTGCGTATTGATGATATGGCTGTGATCGCAAATATGAGTTCTGCATCATTACATCGTCATTTTAAGGACATAACTGCCATGAGCCCGTTGCAGTATCAAAAACAAATCAGGCTACAGGAGGCAAGAAGTTTATTACTGTCGGAATCATTTGAAGCCGCAACTGTCGCTTTTCGAGTCGGGTATGACAGTCCTTCTCAGTTCAGCAGGGAATATTTACGAATGTTCGGATTACCTCCCATTAGTGATATTAAGCGGCTTCGGCTAGCTTTATCGCAAAATACTTAAAAGAGGGTATTCTATACATTTTCAATTCCTTTTGGGAACTTCTTTTTCCGTAAGAAGTACGGCAAACAAATACCAAAACTAGCTGCCGTGACCGATCCCCCTTCTCCCTTTGGTTAAACAGCACGATTATTTTTCTTGCGGATATCTCCATATGTAACGAGAGATAGTTCGAGTAGCATTTCAGAAATAACGCTATATTAACTCCCTTTTGAGATAGCTCCCCTTTCAAGAACAAAAAAATAGGACTATACCTGTTAAACCCTTTGTTTTCGAGTTCCTTTTGTATAGTCCTATTATATCCCCATCTTATATACAGCCAGCTGCCGCCGCGATACCAACCTCCCCACTGCTTTTGCAATGATGTTATCACAATAGCCCATACAGTAACTTACAAGCACAACGGAAAAACAGTACGGCACAATAGGCTTACATTTGGCACATATTATCATCACCAATTTCACACTAGTCCAGCTTGCTCCATTTCCAATATTGGAACTGAGAATTAATCTATGAATAAATCACACAAGGATATAGGAATGTTTTTTATGCGTAATCTATTAGGATTTGCGATAATAAAACGTTTCAAGGATCTTCTTTTGAAGATTGAAACCGGCTATTGATCAATTTTGAAACTTGAATATCAAAAATCATAAATAGCCTGTTACATATTGCCCAACCATCTCGACTTTCTTTCCCGATGTAGCCTTGAAATTGCATGCATGATATTCTGAATTCACTCAACCGCTTAAACCAATTAACTCAAATATTAAGCTCCATGTTATGCATGGAAGAATTGAATAAGGAGCACCGTTACGTAGGATGGTTGTAAAGTCAAAAAAATTTGAACATGTACTGCCTGCATAACTCACGAAGCTCCGATGAAAAGTTTGGTAATTAGCTTGAACGTATGGATCACGCGGATGGTCTGCAGTTCCGCCCCTAGTTTCAAGCCATCCGTTGAACCGGTGGTCAGTGACTATAGGGGAGGATGGTTATGATTGATTCTAAAAGCGACGCAAATTTATTAAAAGCGTTTAAAGATAATCAGAAGGTATTAACTGCAATTGGTGATGAAACCCGGCAAGCAATTATTATAACTTTAATACAGGGTACACGAACGCCTGGTATGCGGGTGGGGGAAATTACAGAACGAACCAACTTATCCCGTCCAGCAGTTTCGCACCAACTGAAAATATTGAAAGAAGCGGAAATTATCAATGTACGAAAAAAGGGAACGATGAATTTCTATTATTTGGATTCTATAAGTAAATTAAAGAAACTTAAATTCTTAATTGAATTTCTTTTATTTAGTTAACAATGCAGGAGTGGCATCTTATGGCTACTTTGATACATTGCCTTTAAAGAGACAACAGGATGAAATTAAATTAAATGTTTTATCTGTCGTCAACCTCACGCATCTCTTTTTGCAAGACATGCTTGAACGACGTCAAGGAGCCATTATCAATGCAGCAGCAGGTTTTCAATCGATGCCCTTCATGGCTGTTTATGGTGCAACAAAGGCATTTATCATTTCTTGGGGTGAAGCAATATCGGCAGAAACAAGAAAGGAAGGAATCTCAGTTGTTACTTTATACCCCGGTCGGACTGAAACCAATATAGTGGAAGCAATGGGGGCAATTCTGGCAGTCCGGGCAAGGATGTACCGCCTGCACAGGTCGTTCAAACAGGATTGCGCGCGTTAGAGAAAGGGAAAACGACGTTTATTGATGGGATAGGTAATTTCTGGACGGCGCAAATCCCCCGTTTTTTCACTCGTAAATTTGTTGTTGGTATTGTATATCGTATGTTTGGTAAGAATGCCAGCAGAGGCGTATAAGGAACAAAATCATCCTTCGGACAATTCAAATCAAAAGAAACTTGTCCCTAACTTGACGAACAATTTATCCACAATAGATGAAAATCATTGATTCCTACGACTTTTGCATTGTCATCAGTAATATTTCAGCCGGTGAAATCTTCGAGACGATTGTTATCCATCCAATTGGAAGCTGACTAGCCTATTTTGATAATGGCCTTTCATCCCTTGATGTTGAAATACTGGATGATTCCAGTTATTTCGACATTAAGTGGATTTTTTTATTTTACATAAAAAATATCAGAAAATGGTTGCTTTTAAAGCGCTCCCTTCCCATTTCAATTATGAGAGGAGTTGTTGACATGACTAACTATTCTGAAACCGATATCACTGTGGAAAAGGTTTTCAGCCGCTACATCCAAACTTGCTTGTACCATAGTAGCCGCGACTATTATCGGAAATGTGAAAAAGACTCACGACACATCCAGTCATTATACTTTCATACAAACCATCAACAGTTTACCGTTGATATTCAACTAGAATCCTTTGAGGAAAACTTCATTTTGCAGGAAAATGTACGTGGAGCTATTCAAAGTCTAAGTCAGAAAGATCGAGAATTTGTTTATCATTAGTACTTTTTAGGATTAAGTGATCTTGAAATTGCTGCAACTCTAGGCATTAGCAGGCAAGCTGTTACCAAATCTAAACAACGCATCTTGGAGAGACTTAAAAGCAAGATGTAGTTCTTTTCCTCATGCTCAATACATATTCGTAGTCCTCCCTTCTGAAGTCCAGTACAGTCATTATAAACGGAAGGAGGAACGTGTTATGAATGGAGTATTTGAATTATTACAATCCGCTCAAAGTGGTAACAAGCAAGCCGAACTACTTCTACTTGAAAGATATGAAAAGTTAATTTACAAACTTTCATGGCATCACGGCCAATACATTGGTTTCCCCCATTTAATATTAAGAGGATTTATTAAACTTAATCGGGCTAGTAACCTCCTCTTGTAGAAAGTAGCTCTTTGATAATTACATACTGCTAGTTTCAAGTACATTCCTTTCTCTGCTGTTAAAAACAGAAGCGCCGAAGCAGAAGCGCCATGATAGCTCTCTATTAGGGCTTGAGCGACTACCTCTCTGGCTAAAATCATCTTGTGGTGGGATGAATCGCCATAACCAGAGAAAGGGATTATGATACTTCTGCCCGGCCAACGTCACGGTATTGGGGGCAGCTCGCTCAGATGAGGGGGAGCTTCGTCATAAAGTCGGAGTTATGATGCTGACCTACCATCAGCAGCTTGAAACAGCACTTACTCTTAGCTTTGAGGAGGTGAGAGCATAGCATGCCTTCTTATTGTGCACGCAGCCCGCCGCGGTACATATACATATCCAATTGAAAGGAGTTTTTATGCCAGAACAACCTCATCCATCGTTGGAGGATACAAAGCATCTTCTGACATCCATATTCCAACACTATCCTGATGTCGTTAATGTTCCCCAGCTATGCGAAATGCTCGGCGGAATTAGTTCCAAAAGCGCCTATAAGCTTTTACAAGCAAATCGCATCCCACATTTTAAAATCGGACGAGCATACAAGATACCCAAAATTCAGGTTATCGCCTACCTCCAATCATTGATGCATTCACAACAGTTACATCACGAAAATAACTTTAACACATTAACGCGTTTAACCACCGTCTTTACTATGATATAATTATGGTGTCAATGGTTGAGAGGTGGGCTGCTAACCAAAGGAGGATCAGGTATGATCGCAGGCCACTTACAAGAAAAAAAAGGCCTTTTCTATATCGTCTTAAACTGTAAAGACGATAACGGCAGACGAAAACCAAAGTGGATTCCTACCGGACTAAAGATAAAGGGCAACAAAAAAAGAGCCGGAATCTTGCTTCAAGAAGCTAGAAAAAATATCACCTGGAGGAACAAGCACTAACAGAAGAAGTTGAAAAACATACCGTAGAAGCAAAAGCAGCCGTATCATCTGATGAAGACAAAAGGCTGTTCGCAGACTTCATGCTGCAATGGTTAGAGATGATGAAGAACAGTATCGAACTTATTACCTACATCTCCTATTCAAACGCTGTAAAAGGCCGCGTAGAGCCCTATTTCCGCGAGAAAGGGATCATGCTTGAGGATTTGACTACAGAGGACATACAGACATATTACACTCACGAGATGAATGTACGAGGTGTAAGTGCTAATACCGTTATTCATTACCATGCCAATATCCGTAAAGCCCTTCAGTACGCAATGAAAACAAAGCTTATTATAGCGAATCCCGCTGCTCTCGTGGAACGTCCAAAAAAGAATAACTATGTAGCAAGCTTTTACAACGCCGAAGAACTGAATCAGCTCTTGGCAGTAATCCGTGGCGAAAAAATTGAACTTTCCATCATCCTTGCTTCTTTTTACGGATTAAGACGAAGTGAAGTGGTTGGTTTAAAATGGTCTGTGATTGATTTAAATAACCGAACCATTACAATCAAGCATACCGTTACTTCCGGCACATTAAACGGTAAATTCATTGAAATTGCAAAAGATCGTACCAAGAACAAAGCGAGTCGCCGCACACTACCGCTAGTGGACACGTTCTATGAACTACTGATCCGTATTAAGGAACAACAAGAAGCTGATCGCTTATCATATGGCAATACTTACTGCACAGACTACCTGGAGTATATTTATGTCGATGCATTAGGCCAACGCATTAAGCCTGGCTACATTACGCAGCATTTTCCCATTCTGCTGAAGAGACATGGTTTTAAGCATATCCGATATCACGATCTCCGTCATAGCTGCGCCAGCTTGTTATTAGCTAACGGTGTGAGTATGAAAGAAGTTCAAGAATGGCTAGGCCACAGTGATTACGCAACAACAGCTAATATCTATTCTCATCTAGAGTACAACACGAAGGTATCTTCAGCTCAAACAATGAGTGGTGTGCTAAAACTCAAATAAAAAAAGCTCACTAGAGAATATCTCTAATGAACTCTTTTTGTTAATACCGGCGAGAGGACTCGAACCTCCACGGTTTCCCACTCGATTTTGAGTCGAGCGCGTCTGCCATTCCGCCACGCCGGCACATAAATATGAACGAATTCGCAATAAAAGAATGGAGGCGCCACCCAGACTCGAACTGGGGATAAAGCTTTTGCAGAGCTTTGCCTTACCACTTGGCTATGGCGCCATAAAAAATGGAGCGGACGACGGGAATCGAACCCGCGACCCTCGCCTTGGCAAGGCGATGCTCTACCGCTGAGCCACGTCCGCATAAATGGCTGGGGATATAGGAATCGAACCTATGAATGACGGAGTCAAAGTCCGTTGCCTTACCGCTTGGCTAATCCCCAATATTCAAATTGAAATGGGGCGACTGATGGGTCTCGAACCCACGAATGCCGGAACCACAATCCGGTGCGTTAACCCCTTCGCCACAGTCGCCATATTAAACTTTTAGAATATAAGTGAAATTAATAATTTTAAAAGAAATGGGGCGGCCGATGGGTCTCGAACCCACGAATGCCGGAACCACAATCCGGTGCGTTAACCCCTTCGCCACGGCCGCCATATTAAGCTTTTAAAATTAGTTTGGCAGGGGCAGCAGGAATTGAACCCACACCAACGGTTTTGGAGACCGTTGTTCTACCTTTAAACTATGCCCCTAAAAATGGTGGAGGCTGATGGATTCGAACCACCGAACACGTACGTGAGCAGATTTACAGTCTGATGCGTTTGGCCACTTCGCTAAGCCTCCAAGAATGGTGCCGGCGAGAAGACTTGAACTCCCAACCTACTGATTACAAGTCAGTTGCTCTACCAATTGAGCTACACCGGCATATTAAGTTGTAAGAAAAATGGTGGCGCGGGACGGAATCGAACCGCCGACACAAGGATTTTCAGTCCTTTGCTCTACCGACTGAGCTACCGAGCCATGTAAGTGTTGCCAAGTTAATACTCCAATGAACCCTGTTATGGATTCTCATCCCTGAAGCGATTTATTGATGGCGGTACAGGCGGGATACTCTTCACTTCGTTGCGAGATTGCGAAGTGATGCTTACGAAGCTTATGCTCCAACGAACCCTGTAATGGATTCTCATCCCTGAAGCAAATAAAGATGGCGGAACCGACGGGATTCGAACCCGCGATCTCCTGCGTGACAGGCAGGCATGTTAGGCCAACTACACCACGGTTCCTCGTTAAGCACTGCCAGGGTCCCCGGAAAGTAATCGGAATACGCTACAAAGCATATCTTCACTTTTGGGGAATAAGTTGCGGGGGCAGGATTTGAACCTGCGGCCTTCGGGTTATGAGCCCGACGAGCTACCGGGCTGCTCCACCCCGCGTCAGT
>NZ_JACBYI010000007.1 GCF_019352175.1 Paenibacillus sp. S150 | reverse complement strand
CGGCTGATTCGTCGAATGTCTTCGGGACTCATTTCTGCTCTCCTCCTTCCAGCTAGGTATATATATGTTTAGAGTATTATTTACCCATTATCTGGATGGGGGTAACAGAGAGGACCTAAGTAGTTACGGAAAAAGTGAACTTAAATGGATTAAAAAGCTTGCGTTAGAGGGTATAGCGGGAAAAAGTAAACTTATTTTAAGCGTATTTCCCTCTATAAGAGTGAAACGGATGGATTAAATATCCTTTTTCCCACTAACGCTTGCGGAAAAGGGGATGTGAGTAGAATTAAGTGCACTTTTTCCACATGGACTTCCCGCCGGGTTTCAGCAGCTGCCGGCAGGTAAGGCATGACAATAAAAGTGTGCGGATCACAGCGCTGTCCAGCAATCCAGCAATCCGGAAATTCAGCATTGGCAGCTCACAGCGATACACTGGATATGGACAGCGGCCCGGTTCAGGAACCGGACAGCTGCAGCCTGCGGATCAGCCCGGCCAACAAGGGGAGGCCGCGCTCCAGTTCGGCTGGCGAAGCATAGACGTAGGAGAGCCGCAGATGGCGGCTGTCGCCGCGGTCGTACAGATCGCCGGTGTTCAGCAGCAGCCCGGCCTTGTGGGCAATGCGAAACAGGGTTCGCAAAGGCACCGGCGTGCCCAAAGACAGCCAGATGTAGAAGCCTCCGGCTGGAACATTCCATTCAGCCAGTCCGGCAAAATGGTGCTCCAGCAGCTCCAGCACAGCATCACGCCGCTGCCGCAGCCTGAGCCGCAGGCGCCGGAGATGCTCCTCGTGATACCCGCCCTCCAGCCACCGGGCGGCGGCAAGCTGCGAGAGCGAGCTTGCGCCGTAGTCGGTCTGCATCTTGATGTCGGCCAGCCGCCGCACGACCGGCTCGGGGCCTACGATCCAGCCGATGCGCAAGCCTGGGCTGGCGGCTTTGGAGAGTGTGCCGAGATGCAGCACTCTGCCTTCACGGTCCAGCGCCTTCAGCGGCAGGGGCGGCGGCGTATCCAGCCACAGCTCCTGATACGCTCCATCCTCAAGGATCGGCAGGCCAAGCTTGCCGGTCACATCCATAAGCTCCTGCCGCCGCCGCGCATCCATCAGAATGCCTGTGGGATTATGGAAGGCCGGAATACTGTACAGCATCGCCGCCTTCGTCCGGCGGGCTTCCCGGGCCAGCCGCTCCATGCGCAGTCCATGCTTATCCATGGGCAGGCCGCTGAACTTCACGCCGGCCGATTGGAAGGCGTGGATGGAATAGAGATAGGACGGCTTCTCCAGCAGAATGGTGGAGCCTCGCGGCAAAAGCCCCACCGCAATCAGCTGCAGCCCCTGAAGCGCACCGGAGGTAATCAGGATGGAGGCAGGATCAGCCTGAATGCCGTTTTTCTTCAACTCACGGCTGACAGCGCTCCGCAGAGCCAAGCTGCCAAGGGGTTCCTCATAAGATAGCGGTGGAAGTGTCTGCCGGGAAAGCTCGGCCAGTACACGTGTCATTGCCTCCCCGGGCAGCAGCTCTGGCGAGGGCTCTCCGGTACCGAGCCTTACCAGCCCCTGCTCATATTCCAGGCGGTTGATGTCCTGTACTGTAGGCAGATTAGGATAGTGAACGCCTTCTTCGACATAGGCATTCCAGCTTCCGGAGCGCGTTACGGATACTGAATCCGCATCAGGATCTTCACCCGCTGCAGCTGTCTTTACCTCAGCCAGCCGGATATCTGCCACCCGGGTTCCGCCGCCCCGTCTGCCTTCGATCAACCCCAGCGACGTTAGCTGGCCCAGTGCCGTCGCCACTGTACTGCGGTTGACGCCTAACTGGCGGCATAGCTCGCGCTGCGGGGCAAGCCTCGTTCCGGGAGGCCATGCTCCGCTGGTGATTTTATTCATGAAATAATCGGAGATTTGGCTGTAGAGCGGCAACGGTGAGGCGGGATCGGGCCTCCAGGCTCCACCCGGAAGCTGCTTTGTATGATGTCGTTCGTTCAAAATGCCAGCTCCTTTATCAAGGCTCTGTCCCGGGACGCCCCGGCCTTGGGCTTTTTATCTGAAGTATATCACTTTCCTCCTGCATATCGCCGCTTGGTTGGGTATTACTTAAATAATTTGGCTGGATACGAATTCCGGTATCGCGGAGTACTATCAGTAATGCAGCGGAAGGCGAGGGGGGAGTGAGGCGGGCCTGCCCGCCATATCCAGATCCGTATGCGTACTGGAGGGGGCAGAGTCATGCTGGAAGCAATCGTACATGGAATCATATTGGCCTTTGGGCTTATTTTGCCGCTGGGCGTACAGAATATATTTGTCTTCAATCAGGGGGCGCTGCAGCCCCGGTTCCGCAGAGCAGTGCCTGTAATTCTTACGGCGGCAGTATGCGATACGCTGCTGATTGCCGCCGCTGTCGGCGGAATTTCGCTCCTTATACTTTCCATTGGATGGGTGGCGCCGATCGTGTATGGTGCGGGAATTGTATTTCTGTGCAGCATGGGCCGGAAAATTTGGAACGCGGCGGCTCCGGCGGAGGGCGGGGCAAAAGTGCTCCCGCTAAAGGGGCAGGTGGGGTATGCCCTCTCCGTGTCTTTGCTGAACCCCCATGCGCTGATGGATACAGTGGGGGTTATCGGCACCAATTCGCTGCAATATATCGGCGCTGAACGGTGGGCGTTCGCAGCTGCCACGGCCGGGGTCTCCTGGCTGTGGTTCCTGGGCCTGGCAGCGGCCGGCCGGTGGCTGGGCAGAGTGGATGCCTCGGGCAGAGTGATCCGCTTGCTGAACCGGGTTTCAGCCTTGCTGATCTGGGGCATTGCGGTATACATGGGAGTACAGCTGTGGAGGCCGTTTTGACGTGTAATCCCTTGTTTCATAAGATTTGGCAACCCTATTGCCGAAAATTTAGAATATTTTCCCGTGTTCACTTTATAGACGAATCTAGGCTATTGACCCATGAAATATTGTCACATAGGATTACAGATATACAGACAAAGTCCTATTTTTTGGAATCCGGAAGGCGGTGTTTCCTTGGAGTCTACAGCCACGATTCGAGATCAGCTAGCGAGTTATTTATCCGAACAGAGCATGTCCATTAACCAGTTTGCAGACAAAGTCGGCATTAATTCCGGAACACTCAGCCGGATTGTCAAAGGCACTCAGCCGATAGCGATGAGTCACCTGGCTTTAATCACCAGAGGGATGGAGGAGGTGGAGGATTACTTTTTCAGCTTATATGTGGATGAATGCTTTTATCATTCGGCACCCACCTGGCGGCGGCTGCGCCCGTTTATGATCCGCTGTGCAGAGCTTGGACGAGTGGATTGCATTGAACGCATGGTACAAATTCTGCTGGATAATCTGAAGAATGTGCCTATGTTGTTTGAGGTGGCCGAAGGGCTGTTCGGGCAGGGCCAATGGCAGGCGGCAGCGCTTTTGTATGAGAATGTGGGCGCCAGCGAGAAATACCAGCACTCGGAGCGGCTGGCGCTGTGTCAGTACCGTTTATTTGTTATGGCTTTGGGTGATGATCCTCAGCAGAATCTGATAGCGGCTGCGCTATTTGAAAACTATGTGACCCGGCTGGATGAAGCTCATCAATTGGATGCGCTAAAGCAGCTGCTGCATGTGTACTACGCTCTTCACCATTGGGAGAAAGCAGAAGAGCTGGCAAAAGAATTGCACCGTCTTGCCACTATTCAATATCAAATTCACAGCCGGTCAGACCACAGATGCAAGAGTCAGGAAACATTAGAAAAACCATTATATTTTTATATTCTATACGCGCAACTGATGCGTTCATGCACATACGAGGAACGTGGAGACTACAAAAATGCCTTGGAGATTATTCCACTGTATACGGATGGAAGCTGGATAAAGGAAAGTGGAGAGGAAGTCTACCGGATCATAGCCCAATTTCAAGAGTGGGGGACAGCCAATACTTACTTGAATCGCCTAATGGACGGGCAGCAGGAGGTATTGGAGGAGTATGTAGATTTTGTTTCGACAAGAGAGAATGAAATTTTTACAGCTTTGTTCAGAATAGTGCAAACGGCAAATCGCTACCAGTGGGATGTGGACCATATCCTGCGGCGTTTTTCGGCGTACATACCTTACCGGAGACATTTCATAAAAAACAAGCAGATCAACGATGACCATCACACCCGCTTCCGCTGCGAACTGGCAACGTATTACTTAGCCCGCAGACGCTTCAGAGGCCAAGAAGTGGCTCTGAGCAACGTGGACCTGTCCGCTGAAGTGGATAATGACCGCAATGTGATTAGGGGTACGATATCGGTGGAGTTTGAGATTAATATTTAGGATTGGCTGTACTGTTTAGCTTGCCGATTGATCGATTCAACACGATGCTTCGTTACATTTCTTGAAACAGCGTCATCTGGGTCCTTATTACAGTAAAAACAATTAGCAAAATAGGGGCTTCTGGGTCGGTTTGTTTCATACCAGAGGAAATTACGGTGTTATAGCGCAGGGAGTGTGAGCTTACAGGTCATAGTGTTTGTGTGTTGCATAGAAAACGGCAGAGCGATCCTTAACAGGATGGCACTGCCGTTGTTTGACATTCCCTGCCGCTAGCCCCCAATCTGCGACATGCGCCGCACGGTCGGGGTGTGGCTCTGCGCTTTGCGCTCCAGGGCGAGCGCCATTTCGTGGTTATGCGGCTTGTTGCCCAGTGCCTGGCGGAATAAAGCCTGCACAGCTGCGGGGTCTGCGGTCAAAGGGCGCACGTTATACTCGTCTGCCCAGTAGAGGCAGGCCTTGATATGGCCGTCCGCCGTGAGGCGCAGCCGGTTGCAGTTGTCACAGAAATGCTCGCTTACGGGATGGATCAGCCCGAAGGTTCCGCGCGCACCGACAACCCGCCGGTTCTGTGACGGGCCGTTGCCGGAGGGCAGGTCCGCCTCTTCTGTGGCCCAGCCTGCTTCATTGCACGCTTCAACTACCGTTTCCAGAGGCAGATACGTCTGACGCCAGGCATCGCTTGCGTTGCCGATAGGCATATATTCAATGAAGCGCACATTCACAGGGCTATTCAAGGTCAGCGAGATGAAATCCTTGATCTCATCATCGTTGATCCCCTTCATCAGCACCACATTGAGCTTGATCGGGGAGAGACCTGCCGCCTCAGCGGCTTCCATCCCCTTCAGCACCTTGGCGACCTCGCCGCCGCGCGTAATCATGGCGAAGCGGTCCTGCCGCAGGGAGTCCAGGCTGATGTTTACCCGCTTTAGGCCAGCTTGCTTGAGTAGAGCAGCTTTGGCGGGAAGCATCAGGCCGTTAGTGGTAAGCGATATATCTTCAATGCCCGGAATAGCGGCAAGCATGGCGACCAGCTTGTCCAAATCCTTGCGGACCAGAGGTTCGCCCCCGGTCAACCGGATCTTGCTCAGGCCCAGAGGCGCGAGCGCTTCCACTACAGCGGTAATTTCCTCATAGCTCATAATCTCGTCCCGGGGCTGGAATTGCATTCCTTCCGCAGGCATACAATAAATGCAGCGCAGGTTGCAGCGGTCTGTAACCGAAATACGCATATAATCATGCAGTCGTCCAAAAGGGTCCGTCAGCGGTTCCATGATGTGCTCCCTTCAGCTGTGGGGTTTTATTTTAAATTTTAAAGAATGTTGGCGTTCACGTCAATGCACCATGGACTCCGGCAGCTTGTCCGCAATGATTTTGGAAGAGGGTGGGCACAGATTGTAAAACTTAGAAACAGACATTCTAAATAATATGTGATAGAACGGCAATGGCAAAGGACAATTTTGACAGAAGTGCGACAATTTCAAGGAATGGTCATAGAATGCTCACCGAAAGCGCTTCACATTTTCGATATAATTTAGGTGCGGAAGTTTATCAGTCTGAAATTTTACTCACTTTTGCGAAGAGCACAGCTAGGATACCGGATAACGCGCGCCTTGCAGGCTATAAGGCGATAAGCGCCCGGCAAACCAATAGGGAGGATTTGCAAAATGACTATACCAACTGTTCCATCGCTTGTCGTGCCGGAGGCGTTTAGCCGCTGGCTGGAGAGCCGGGGATTAATATATCAGCTTCTGGTGGATTTTTATGGGAGAAAGCCAAGCCTTTCGCTGGTAGCCCAATGGAGCCGCAGCCGCCGGATGAGTGTGGCTGCAGACATGACGGAAGGCGGCCGGGAACTGAAGCGCTATCTCTGCAGTCAGGAGCCTTCGGAGCTGCGGCAGATCTGCGAGCGCGAGAACTGTGAATACATGCGTCTGATGAATGAACGTGCAGCCAGCACGCTTATGGCCCGTGAAGCGGCAGAGCTTGGCCGTGAGGAAGAATTCTGCAACGTGCTCTCCGATGTGTACGCTTCGGCGGGAATTGTCTTCAAGAAATGCGGCGGCGAAGCCGACGATCATCTCGCCATTGAGCTGGAATTCATGGCAGTGCTCCATGAGCGGATGCTGTACAACTGCTTCTCCATCCGCAGCGCGATGGAGCTTCTGGAGATTCAGGAGCACTTCCTGGAGGAGCATCTGCTGAGATGGACGCCGCAGTTCTGCGAGAGACTGAACGCTGCAACAGATAGTCCGCTTTATCTTGGACTCAGTCACATGCTGGAAGAGTTTCTGCCGCAGGATCTGCAAATGCTGCGTGCTTGGAAGACATCCCTGGAGAGCAGTGCGGCATCAATGGCCTAGGCTGGGCCGGAACCGGGGACTATCGAGTGAGTCAAAGAACAAGGCGCCCTTCCACTTATGGAAGAGCGCCTTTTTTTCTTTTGCGGTTATAGGATCAACGTTTATTCATATACCTTTTTGCTGCGGAATTTCATCAGGAATTCATACACAATCGGCACGACGACCAGTGTCAGCAGGGTGGAGCTGACGAGGCCGCCGATAACTGTTACGCCGAGGCCTTTGGAGATGATGCCGGCGCTGTTTTCGAGACCGGACACGAGCGGCAGCAGCGCACCGATGGTAGCCAGAGCGGTCATCAGAATCGGACGCAGGCGGATAGCTCCGGCTTCAAGCAGCGCCTGGCGGGTAGGCATTCCTTCTTTTTCCTTGTGAATGACCCTGTCGATCAGGACGATCGCATTGGTGACGACGATCCCGATCAGCATCAGTGCGCCCATGAGTGCGGACACGTTCAGGGTCTCACCGGCCAGCAGCAGGGCAACAAGTGCTCCGATGACGGTGAACGGCAGAGAGAACAGGATCGCGAACGGTGCCAGACCGCCGCCAAACGTAACCACCAGCACGAAGTACACGATGGCGATTGCGGCCGCCATGGCAATGCCAAGCTGTCCAAACGTATCGTTAATCTGCTCGGTAACCCCGCCGAAGGTGACAGTCACACCATCAGGAAGCTCCAAAGCATCGATTTTGTCCTTGACGCTGTTCGAAGCGCTGTTAACATCATTTGAGATAATTTCGGCTGTGACCTCCACCTTCATTTTACCGTCTTCGCGGGTAATGGAATCCGGTGAAGTGCCTTTCTCAACCTTGGCTACCTCGCCAATCGGCACCGTAATGCCCAGCGGTGAGGTCAATGCAGCTTCTTCCATTTCCTGAAGGCTGGTGTACGTATCCTTGTCGGTTTCGATGTAGACATTGTAGTTTTTACCGTCAAGCTCCACTTCGGTCAGGACTGGACGGGTACCGGCAGGACTCAGCTTCATCGCGATTTGTCCGGCAGTGAGGCCGAGGGAACTCAGCTTCGCCTGATCGGCAACGATGGTGTACTGATCATAGGCTTCGGAGAGACTGGTCTCCCCATCCTTGAAGTTCTCGGTATCCGCCTGCACGATGCCGGCAATCTCGTCGGCTACCGGTTTGAGCTGATCCAGACTGTCGCCATAAATATTCACGGTCAATGTGCTGCCTCCAAGGCCACCGCCCGCCATTCCGGACAAATCGCCCCAGACGCCATCCGGCACCTCTTGGGTCAGACCTTCGATCAGGTTTTCTTTGACGGTATCGAAATCTGGAGTATCACTGTCATAGGTGACATAGAACAGACCCGAATTCCCGGAGCTCATACCGAACGGGCTGCTGCCGCCGATCGAATATTGCATTTTGTCCAAATGCTCTTGAGCCAGAATATAGTTCTCGGCTTTCAGGCCTTGCTCCTTGACATCTTCCAGCGTCTGTCCGGCCTTCGGAGAGAAGGTGAGGGTTACATTCTTCTCTTCCTGGGAAGGCAGGAAGCTGACACCGATCGGCTTGATCAGGAACAGGCTGCCTGCCAGCAGAAGCACGGCAACGCCGAAGGTAATCAGCTTATGGGAAAGCGACCAGTTCAGAATCTTTTGATAGCCGGAAGCCATTCTGCCCGGTTTCTCACCGTGGCCGCTCCTGCCTTTCTTCAGGCCGTTGCGGAACAGTGTGTGCGCCAATGCGGGCACCAGGGTAATGGCTACTACCAGCGAAGCCAGCAGAGCGAATACCATCGTGAGGGCAAACGGGAGGAACAGCTCGCCCACCATACCGCTGACAAAAGCGAGCGGCAGGAACACGGCGATGGTTACGATGGTCGAGGACATGATCGGCACGAACATTTCCCGCGTCGCCGCGCTGATCAGCTCCCGGCCCCGCAGCTTCTCGCCGGACAGGGTGAGCCGCCGGAAGATATTCTCAATGACAACAATCGAGTCATCGACTACCCGCCCGATGGCTACAGTCATAGCCCCCAGTGTCATCATATTCAGCGTAATGTCCATCTGGCGCAGGCAGAGAACCGCAATCAGCAGCGACAATGGAATGGAGATGATGGAGATAATCGTCGAGCGGATGTTCCGCAGGAAGAGCAGGATAATCAGTACAGCGAACAGCGCGCCAAAAGCAGCCTTGGACAGCATCGTGCTCACGGAATCCTCAATCGGCTTGCCTTGGTCCAGCAGTACCGTAAGCTCCATCGATTTGTATTGCTGCTTCAGCTCTTCTGCCTTGTCCTTGACGGCGTTGACCACATCCACTGTGTTGGCGTCATTGGCTTTGACAATCTGGATTCCGATGGATTCCTCGCCGTTGGTGCGGGAGATGGATTCCGACTTGCCGACAACCTCGATATCGGCCAAATCTCCGAGCTTCACCGTCGGCAATCCGGCCATGGCAGCTCCGCCAGCCGAACCGGCTGCTGCCCCACTCTCGGGAGCTGCATCAGTGCCTGCGGCTGCTCCGGCTCCGGCCGAAGCTCCACCGGTTGCACCGGCGCCGGATGGCAGAGCGGGAATGCTCAGGTTCTTCAGATCATCGACCGTAGTGACATTGCCGTCTACAACCACTGCCTTCTGGGAATCCTCCATTGTGAACAATCCTAGCGGTACACGCAGGGAAGAGCCCTGGACAATCCCTTTAATGGTATCTTCGGACAGCCCGTATTGCTGCAGCTTCTCCTGGTTGAACTTAAGTGTAACTTCCTGCACGTATTGTCCGGCAATTTGCACAGAGGCCACGCCTTCGATATCTTCCAGCGCAGGACGGATATCATTCTCGGCAATGCGGGTCAGTGCTTCCAGATTCTCAGAGCCGGTATCGGACAAGCTGAGTGAAATGACCGGCAAGGAGCTTAGGCTGAACCGCGAGATCTGCGGCTTTTGCACATTCTCCGGCAGGGTGACTTCATTCAGCGACTCGCGCACGGCTGCCGTGGCATTGTCGAGATTCGTGCCATAATCGAATTCAATGGTAATGCTGGAAGCATTCTCTAAGGAGTTCGAGGTCAGTGTCTTCACACCGTCCACATTGCGGAGCTTCTGCTCCAGCGGCTTGCTGACATCGTTCACAACGCCCTCCGGCGCGGCTCCCGGGTATATCGTTGTTATGCTGAGATAAGGGATGCTGATATTAGGCAGTGTTTCCTGCTTCATGGTCAGACCGCTGTACAGACCGGCGAACACGATGATGATTGTCAGAAGCCAAATAGCGAATTTGTTTCTGAGCGAGAAATTAATTAAGCTTTTCATAAGTTACGTTTCTGCTCCTCTCGTGCCTTCCGTAAGAAAGACCTCCAATATAAAATGGCTTGGCACTGCCTACCCGTTGTTCTCTCTCTGCTGGCTATGCCTTCTAAATTACTGTGAACTGCAGGCATTATGCATGTGAAGCGATCCCAGCTTCTTCAAATCCTCGACTTCCTGGCGGAGCACAGAGTAACCCTGCAGGTTGGCCAGCATTCCCTGGAAAATAGCCTTGCGCGGATAAGGCAGCAGAACTTCGCTTTCCAGAATCTCAATTGATTCGAGGGCATCCTCTGCACTCTGCGGGTCCAGTCCCTCAGCTGAGCTGAGCGCTGCCTTCATTTGCTTGATGATCTGAAAAGGATTACGGTGGCTGGTTCCTTCATGATGCTCCATCCAGCTCTCCAAGGCTGAGGGGGAGATCAGGGGGCCCGGCCGGCCCGCGAGCAGACCCGCCGCCACGATATCCAGCAAATCCACGAAATGGTCGGCAAGACGCGGGATGGCAACGATGGAATCATGGTTGAACAGAGCCCAAATATAGGAATTAATCATTCCGTGCCCGATCAGAAACAGTTCTCCTGTGTAAGGCAGGATCTCTTTTCCGTATAAGGTCTCCAGTTTACTCCGGCTCCAGTTCAGCAGGGGACCGTTGATCTTGCGCAGCCACTCCGGCGCATCTGCCATTCCTTTTCCGGCCAGCTCCTGGACCTGCCGCTGCAAAAATTCCCGCAGCTCGTATAAATGATGAAGCAGAATTTCAACCTGGTTGCGCAGCTTCTCACGCGGCGTTCTTGTGCCCTCCAGCTCCTCCTGCATGAGGGGGTCATGGATCATGCGGAAGCAATTTATATAAATGCTGCGTTCCAGCTCTTCCTTGGATTTGAACACCAGATAGAGACTGCCCTTGGATATCCCGCATAATTCGGCAATCTCCTGCATGGAGGTGGAGGATGAGCCTTTCACAGCGAATAGCTGCATGGCTGTTTTAATGATTTGTTCCTTTTTAGTTGCATTTTTGTCAGCTGCCAAGGATAGCGGCTCCTTTCTGACCGTAGAGTTCTCTGATTGACTCTTTAGTCATGCCGATTATAGTATAGATCAGGAGCCATTACAAATGTAGCTGTGCAAGAGCCGCCCAAGAGGTTACATTATTGTTGCAATTGCCGTTTTGCAGTGGATTCCAGTAGGAAGAAATACTTTCTTCATGTAATATATAAATGTGTCATTTTAGTGATGAAAGGCAGAAAAAGAAGGTAGGTATCTATGAGAAGAGGATTGCAGGCGTTAATCATCATTGCGGCTTTATTGGCATTCTATTATTTTGGCTTCGGCATATTGGGGAGTACCGTCGGCACCATCGTCAGTATTTTCTCCACGCTGACCGTCATATCCATTGGACTCGGTATTTTCATGGAGAACCGTAATCCCTCCACAACGATGTCATGGATTCTGCTGCTGGCCTTGATTCCGGTGGTGGGACTCATCCTGTATTTCCTGTTCGGACAGAATGTGTTCAAACGGCGCAAATATGATAAAAAAGCCCAACGCGACCTGATGGCCTATGAGCGGATTGAGAATGACGGTCTGCGCATGCATCAGGACTGGTCGATCTTTGATGCTTCCCGCCAGAAGCTGCTCGGCTTGTCGCAGAGACTTGCACGGACTCCGATTTCATTCAATTCCGAGACACGCATCCTGACCAATGGCGAGGAAACGTTCGGTACACTGCTGCTGGAGCTGCGCCAGGCACAGCATCATATCCATATGGAGTATTATATTTTTCGGGCCGACCATATCGGGACACGCATTCAACAGATATTGATTGAAAAAGCCCGTGCGGGCGTTACCGTCAGATTTATGTATGACGCGGTGGGGAGCATGCAGCTGTCCCGCGCGTTCCTGAAGGAATTAAGCAATGCCGGTGTGCAGGTGGCGGCTTACGGCAATTCCACTTCTTTTTTCTCCAGCCGGGTCAATTACCGGAACCACCGCAAAATTGTAGTCATAGATGGCGATGTCGGCTTCATGGGCGGATTGAATGTTGGCGATGAATATCTCAGCCGCAGCAAGACGTATGGCTTCTGGCGCGATACCCACATGCTGCTGCGGGGCGAAGCGGTGCGGACGATGCAGATTATTTTCCTGCAGGACTGGATGCACACAACCGGCGAGAAAATATTGGAGCAGGATTATCTCTCCCCGCAGCTTCGCTATACGAGCGGCGACGGGGCGGTGCAGATTATTGCCAGCGGACCGGACAATGAGCGCCGTGCGCTCAAAAACATTTTCTTCTCCATGATCACCTCGGCAGAGAAGTCGGTATGGATTGCCAGCCCGTACTTTATTCCGGATGAGGATATCCTAACCGCGCTGCGGGTGGCCGCGATGTCCGGCCTGGATGTGCGCCTGCTGTTTCCGGCCAAGCCGGACAAATGGATTCCTTTTCTCGCCTCGCACTCCTATTTCCCGGCTCTGCTGGAATCGGGTGTTAAGATTTATGAATATGAGAAAGGCTTCATCCACTCGAAGCTGCTGATTACCGACGGTGAGATTGCGACGATAGGCACCGCGAATATGGACATGCGCAGCTTCCATCTGAACTTCGAGGTCAACGCGCTGCTGCTGCAAACGGAAAGTGTGGCCCGCATCGTGGCCGATTTTGAACGCGACCTGCTGTCGACCCGGCAGATTGTGCATGAGACCTTTATGAACAAGCGGCTGCTGGAGCGGCTGCTGGAATCTGCCGCAAGGCTGATGTCTCCGCTGCTGTAGACACGGTCCATCCGGCAGGCGCCGGGTTATTGATTCAGCAAATAAGCAATACAAATAGAAACGGCTACGCCGTCCTTGTAAAGGACGGCGTGCTTCAGCGAGAAATAGAAGGATCATTAGAAGGTAGTGAATCCAAGGTTTTTTTGCATCCGGAAGAGGATATACTTCATCCATGTTACGCCACTTTGGTATTCTTCCAGCGGCAGGCTGTATTGCGCATCTTCGTTATTCCACAGCCGGTTAAAGTAGCTTTCCATCTCGGCATACAGCGGCTGGTCCTTCGGCACGGCCACCCAGAGATTATTTTCGAGATTGAAATCATCCAGGTTGCGTGCGGTGAAATTAGTCGAGCCGCCCAGAACAATCGATGGTCCACTGGCTTTGGCGATGAACATCAGCTTGGCGTGGTACTGTTCTTGCCCCGTATTGTACCAGCGTATGGCAATCTCCCCTCCGCTGCGCTTGTTCAGATCCATGGCCACCGGCCGGTTCGGAATGCCGATTTTGTCGCGTCCGAAAGCGTTCTGGTTCGGGTCCATCAGCAGCCGGATGCCGGCCCCGCGTGCCGCTGCCTTCACCAGCTCATCCAGAATCCTGTCGTCCGCCAGATAGAACATGCCCATCCAGAGAGTGTCGCCCTGCCCGGCGGAGCGAATGCCTTCAAGCGCGTATTTATAGATCCTGCCCTCGGTCAGATAGCGCATCTCAAGCGTGCCGGTCTGCGCAGCATTCTCTTGGGGGAATACAGGCAGCTTGCTGAGAATCGGGCCTGCTTGCGACAAGTCCGCAGCCGCCTGCTCGGTTTGCAGAATATCAGCGAGGATTGGCCCCTGCACTTCCAGTGCGATATTGGAATGATAAGCACTGGCATCGTGCACATTGCCTGAAGAGATCAGTGCCGTTTGCTCGCTGAGCACCACTTTGCGGTGATTGGCTTTTACATTCAGCAGCTTCAGATAAGAACGGACGGTGATGTCCGGACCTTCGCTTGCCATCAGGTTGGGAATCCAGCCCCTTCCGGATTGCCCGAACCATTGAATGAAGGTCCGCCATACAGCGGAGTAAGCGGGAGTCGAATCACGCAGCGAATCTACATCTGTCAGGATCACCTTGATTCCGGCTGCCGTCATCTGTTCCAGCAGAGGATTCGGGGCGGAGCCGTAATTGGTATTGACTTCATCCGTAATGAAGACGATCTCCATATTGGGGTAAGCCTCCTGCTGGGCGACCAGCTTATCGGTCAATTCCTGGCTTGCAGCAGGAAACTGCTGGTCTTTATGGGTGTAATTATTGAAAAGGAACAGATCGATCACCAAGAACTGGCGCGAGTCTTCAATAATTTGCAGGATGCGGGGCAGAATCTGCTCCTCTCTCTGCTCCAGCCCGCTCTTGTCCCGGTAAGTAAGATCATGCCAAAAAGCAACGCTGTCAGCCCTATAGGCGGGGCTTTCATAAGAAATGCCCGCAGGAAGGGGCTTGCAGGTCTGGTAGATCATCACACCGGCAAGCCAGAGAATAAGCAGTCCAACTACCCATAATACCCATTTGCGGCGGCGGGGCGGATGCTTCTGATACAGCGGAGACAAGTCAAGGCCATTGGCATTGGTGAATTTCGCTGCCTCAGGCGGAGCAGTGTATTTGTCGGGATTCATGGGTTCCTCCTGAATGTGCCGCGGAGCAGGGTTGTATAATAAGTATGCTCCGGCGTTGTATCCAACTATTTAACACCCGTAGAGGTAAAATGAAGCAGCTGCCTCTTTCCCGCCCGGGGAACCGCCGCGGCTGCCGTAGAGCTGAGGCTCATTGGCAGCAACGCGCACCCTGAGGATGTACCGGCAGGTCATTGTCCGGCAGGCTTGCAGGCGAATACAGCTGCCGATTACACGTAGAACGCGGGACATAGGAATACCATAAGTTGCGGTGCGTGGATTGCTATACGAATGTGCTATTACGAATGTGCTATTACGAATGTGCTATTACGAATGTGCTATAATGAAACGTGCTGGAATGCGTTCAACTACTATGGGATACAGCTGCTGTAAATCTGCGGGAGGCCCGGCGCCGCCTGCATATAATAGATTGCAAGGAACGGGGGGGAGACAGCTTGAATCAGAGGCCGCAGGAGGATTCACTACCGAAAGCAGAGAAGCCCGGCACAGCCCCGCAGGCAGCAGGGCCGGCGGAGCACATGTCCCTTCTGCCCTCGTCCACGACGGGAGAGCGCAAGATTGAACATGTTCGGCTCTGCTTGAATGAGGATGTCGGCGGCAGCGGCATCACGGCCGGCTTCGAGCATTACCGCTTCCGCCACAATGCGCTTCCCGAGCTGAATTACGATGACATTTCGCTGCGTGCCCTGTTTCTGGGGCGGGAACTGCGGACCCCGCTGCTGATCAGCTCCATGACCGGCGGCAGTGCAGCTACCGGCGCCATTAACGCCAGGCTGGCTGAGGCCGCCGAGCGCCGGGGCTGGGCGCTCGGGGTCGGCTCCATCCGGGCGGCACTGGAACGCTCCGAGCTTGCCGGCACCTTTCGGGTGCGCGACAAGGCTCCGGGGATTCCCGTCATTGCCAATATCGGCGCGGTGCAGCTGTCTTACGGCTTTGGCGTGGAAGAGTGCCGCCGTGCCGTAGAGATTGCCGGTGCCGATTGGCTGGTGCTGCATCTGAACGGGCTTCAGGAGGTCTTCCAGCCGGAGGGCAATACAGGCTTTGCGGCCTTGCTGTCCCGGATCGAGGCTGTATGCGGGGAGCTTGAAATCCCTGTCGGCGTCAAAGAAGTCGGCTGGGGCATTGACGGAGAAACGGCACTCCGGTTGTATGATGCCGGAGTCGCCTTCATCGATGTGGCGGGCGCCGGCGGAACCTCCTGGAGCCAGGTGGAGAAATTCCGCAGCAATGATCCGGTCCGGCGGGCCGCAGCCGAGGCTTTCGCGGATTGGGGGATTCCTACCGCCGAGTGCATTGCGGAGGTGCGTGCGGCATCGGAGCATGGCGCGCTGATCGGCAGCGGCGGGCTGAGACACGGCGTGGATGCCGCCAAGGCACTCGCGCTCGGCGCGGATCTGGCCGGCTTCGGGCGGAGCCTGCTTGGTCCGGCTGTGGAATCGGAGGAAGCGCTGGATCATGCGCTGGCCCAGGTGGAGCTGGAGCTGCGGACGGCGATGTTCGGCATCGGGGCGCCTGACCTGGCATCGCTGCGAAGCACGCCGCGGCTGGTCCGGCGCTAGAAGCATATCTGAGATTACGGAAACAAGGAAGGGCAAAAACAATGATTAAACTGGTCCAAATGGACGAATTCACATTTCAATTTTTCTTAAGCCAGTCGACCCGCGATTATGCGGAGGATAAAATAAAGGCCGGCGTTTGGGATTCCGAGACCGCCATGCGGCTGTCCCAGGATGAGATGACCCGATTTCTCCCCAATGGCCTTTATACAGAAGGCGCCTATCTCTTTTCAATTGTAGAGGAGGAAACGGACACTCAGGCCGGATATATCTGGTTCAATGTAAGTGAAGGGCGCCAGGGCCGGGAGGCCTTTATTTATGACTTTTATGTCTTTGAGCCTTTTCAGAGCAAGGGCTATGGCACCGGGGCGCTTCAGGCGCTGGATGAAGAAGCCCGCAAGATGAAGGTGACCAGAATCGGGCTGCATGTGTTCGGCCAGAATAACCGCGCCTTTGAGCTGTACAAAAAAATGGGCTTTCTCGTCACTGACATTACGATGTCCAAAGAATTGTAATATCGGAGCTGGACCAAACGGTAAACGGCCGGATAAGCCTGACGAGACCTCGGGAGAGGTCTTTTTTGAAATCTAATTTATATGCTTGGAACACTAAATAATCCTTCTATTTCCCGCTGAAACACCCCGTCCCTCATAGGGACGGCGTAGCCGTTTCTGCTTGAAAGATCAGAATTGGGGTCCCCGCAAAGTACCTGAGTCATCATCGAAGCCAAGGCCCCGCTTTGTGGGGTTATTTATATGTTTTGGGGGAAGCGAAGCTTATCCGTTATTTCAGGGCTGCGCTGTAAATGAAAAGAATGGATCGGACTTCGGCCAAGCAAACTGCGCGGATGCGTTGGCCGCAGCGGGCAAAGAGAGGGAATCAGAGGCAGAAGTGCCTTTGAATTCGCTTCGCCCGAAGTCGGCAGGACGGTGGAATCAAAGGCAGAAGTGCCTTTGAATTCGCCTGAAGCCGGCTGGACGAGGGAATCAAAGGCAGAAGTACCTTTGAATTCGCCCGAAGCCGGCTGGACGGTGAAATCAAAGGCAGAAGTGCCTTTGAATTCGCCTGAAGCCGGCAGGACGAGGGAATCAAAGGCAGAAGTGCCTTTGAATTTGCCTGAAGCCGGCTGGACGAGGGAATCAAAGGCAGAAGTGCCTTTGAATTCGCCCGAAGCCGGCTGGACGGTGAAATCAGCGCGAAATGATTCTTCTCCTCCCCACTGAAATGGCAGCATTCTTAATATAAGACGCCGATAGGCGTCTTTCTTGCTGATTTGGAACGGGTACATCTGCCGGAGGCCTGCGGGCAGCCCGCTCGGGCCAAGCAAGCTGCTGTCCTTTATCTGACACATCCGCTTGACATCCGCTGTTGCTGGCAGTTTTGTTCTAATATATAATGGTTTAGATCGAGCCTTGGAATTTATGCGGTGATCAATCCAACCGAAAATAGGAGTTGTCATATAAATGGCTTTGAAAGCAGGTATTGTCGGACTTCCGAATGTAGGGAAATCCACATTGTTTAATGCTATAACACAAGCGGGGGCGGAATCCGCCAACTATCCTTTTTGCACCATTGACCCGAATGTAGGAGTTGTGGAAGTGCCGGACGAACGTCTGGATAAGCTGACTGCGCTGGTGCAGCCGAACAAGACCGTTCCGACTGCCTTTGAATTTGTGGATATTGCCGGTCTGGTGCGCGGTGCGAGCAAGGGCGAAGGTCTGGGCAACAAGTTCCTGGCCCATATCCGTGAAGTGGATGCGATTGTTCATGTTGTGCGCTGCTTCGTGGATGAGAACGTTACCCATGTAGACGGCAAAGTAAATCCGATCAGCGACATCCAGACCATTAACCTGGAGCTGATTCTGGCCGATCTGGAAAGCCTGGAGAAGCGCATTGAGCGCTCCCGCAAAAACATCAAGGGCGGCGACAAGAAATTCGCCCAGGAAGTAGAAGTGCTGGAGCGCATCAAGGAGGCTCTGTACGACGACAAGCCTGCACGCAGCGTGGAATTATCCGATGATGAGCGTCTGGTCGTGCGCGACCTCCATCTGCTGACCCTGAAGCCGGTGCTGTATGCGGCGAACGTGGGCGAAGATGAAGTGGCAACCGCCGAAGAGAATCCTTATGTGCAGCAGGTTCGTGAATTTGCCGCTGCCGAGAATGCCGAGGTGGTGCCGATCAGCGCCAAGGTGGAAGCGGAGATTGCCGAGCTGGAAGGCGAAGACAAGGACATGTTTCTGGAAGAGCTGGGCCTGCAGGAATCCGGGCTGAACCGTTTGATCAAAGCCGCTTACAAGCTGCTGGGACTCTACACTTATTTCACCGCAGGTGTGCAGGAGGTTCGTGCCTGGACCATCCGCAAGGGAACCAAAGCGCCTGGAGCCGCCGGGGTTATTCATACCGACTTCGAGCGCGGCTTCATCCGGGCGGAGGTTGTGGCGTATGCCGATCTGCTGGCTGCGGGTTCAATGAACGGTGCCAAGGAACGCGGACAGCTGCGTCTGGAAGGCAAGGAATACTTGGTGCAGGACGGCGACGTTATGCATTTCCGGTTCAACGTATAAGCCTCAATCAGGCTCCTGGAGTATAGCGCTGGAAGAGGTCATCCGGAGGTAGAATTTTCTGCGGGCGGATGGCTTCTTTTGCTTTTCCGCGTTGAAAAAGCTTGCTGCACAGATTACATTTATTGTAAAATTCAGCTTGTCTCATCTTTTTAATTGCAGCATATATACTTGGCCGGCGAGATGCCCCGGATGTTTTAACTCCGCTGGCCCTTAAGCTTGAGCTTTCCCCGCCGCGAACCTGAAGCTCTTTCCTCTTACACCGTTTACACCGTAGTTTTGCCCCATCAGCCAGCGCGCGTGAATAACTTCCCTGCAGTCTTTACATAATAAGGAGCGGATTTTGCAGGCTGTAAAAATAGACAGGGCTACGCACACGGCATTGTAGCCAATTGGCGGGTTCGGTGGTATAATAGAAAGTCGTATATCTATTTATGTTGTATTAACAATTAAAGCTTCAATATTGACTCTGAAATTGAATCAGGAGAGGTGAATTCCCTTGTTGGACCGATTGCAATCCCTGGCGGACCGCTATGAGAAACTCAGTGAACTGCTTTGTGACCCGGATGTTGCAAGCGACAGTAAAAAACTGAGGGACTATTCCAAAGAACAATCCGATTTGCAGCCCGCCTTTGAGGCGTATGCCGAATATAAAAATGTAATGGAAGAGCTTGAAGCCGCCAAGATGATGCAGAGCGAAAAGCTTGATGATGAGATGAAGGAAATGGTCAAGATGGAAATCGACGACCTTTCCTCGCGCCAGCTTGCCCTGGAGGAGAAGATCCGCCTGCTGCTGCTGCCGAAGGACCCCAATGACGACAAGAACGTTATCGTCGAAATCCGCGGCGCAGCCGGAGGGGATGAAGCGGCATTGTTCGCGTCGGATCTGTACCGGATGTACACCCGTTTTGCCGATACCCAGGGCTGGCGCGTTGAGCTGATGGACGTCAATACGAATGACCTTGGCGGATTCAAGGAGGTAATCTTCTTGATTAACGGACGGGGCGCATACAGCAAAATGAAATTCGAAAGCGGCGCACACCGCGTTCAGCGCATTCCGACCACTGAATCCGGAGGCCGGATTCATACCTCTACCTCTACGGTGTCCGTGATGCCGGAAGCGGAAGAGTTCGAAATTGAAATTCATGATAAGGATATCCGCGTGGATACCTTCTGTTCCAGCGGTGCTGGCGGCCAGTCGGTCAATACGACCAAGTCGGCTGTACGCGTAACCCATATCCCGACAGGGATTATGGCTACCTGCCAAGACGGAAAATCGCAGAACTCCAATAAGGAGAAGGCGCTGCAGGTGCTTCGCGCCCGCATCTCCGACATGAAACGCCAGGAGGAAGAAGCGAAATATGCGGGTGAGCGCAAGAGCAAAGTCGGCACCGGCGACCGCAGTGAGCGGATTCGCACCTACAATTTCCCGCAGAGCCGGGTAACCGATCACCGCATCGGACTTACCCTGCACCGTCTGGAGCAGGTAATGAACGGAGATATTACGGAAATTATTTCGGCGCTGTCGATTGCGGAGCAGGCGGAATTGATGGAAAAAGGAGAATAATGCTTTGAAACACGACGCTTATGTTATGCCTTGCGTACAAAGCATCCGGGAAGCCTTTGCGGAGGCTTCTTCTTTTTTGGACAAAAATGGGTGCAACGAGCCGCAGCGCAGCAGCCAGCTTCTGCTGGAGCATGTGCTGGGCTTGTCCGGAGCGGCTTATTATATGGCGCTGGCCGATCCTTTTCCGCTTGCCGTGAAGCCGGCCTGGGAAGCCGGAATCACCCGCCGCGCGGCCGGTGAGCCGGTGCAGTATATTATCGGCGAGCAGGAGTTCTACGGGCGGGCCTTCGAGGTAACGCCCGATGTGCTGATTCCCCGGCCCGAGACGGAGCTGCTCGTCGAGGCGATCCTGAAGTACGGCGCGGAGCTGTGGCCGGACGGAGTTGTGGCTGCGCCGGGCGGCGCGGCGCAGGAAGACGAATGCGCTGCCGAAGAAGCGGCGCAGGAAGCCGGACGGGCTGCGGGCGAGGCAGCGCGTGAAGGCAGGCGCGCTGCGGATACAGCAGCGCGGGGCAGTGCGCCGGCTGCGGCTTCGGGTCAAGCAGCCGCTGGCGGGGCTGGGGCGGGCGGCACTGCGGCCCGCCGGGAGAGCGGCGCGGCCGGTGCGCACGCGCCGCGTCCGCTGACCGCCGTCGATATCGGCGCCGGCAGCGGGGCGATCTCCGTCACGCTGGCGGCGGAAGCGCCGGCGTGGCGGGTCTGCGCCGGCGACATCTCGCCCGGCGCGCTGGCCGTGGCCGGGCGCAATGCCCAGCGGCACGGCACGGCAGTGGACCTGCGGCTCGGCGACCTGCTTGAGCCGTTTGCGGGGCTGGAGACGGATATTCTCGTCTCCAACCCGCCGTATATCCCCGCCGCGGATATCGCCGGGCTGCAGCGTGAAGTGCGCGACCACGAGCCGCGCACGGCGCTGGATGGCGGGGGCGACGGGCTGGACCCGTACCGCCGCATGATGGAGCAGCTGCCGCTGCTTCCGGCACCGCCGCGGCTGGTGGGCTTCGAGCTTGGCCGGGGCCAGGCCGGGCAGGTGGCCGAGCTGCTGCGGGCAGCGGGCCACTGGAATGAGATCGTCACCATCGACGATCTCGCCGGCATTCCCCGCCATGTGCTGGGAATCGCCCGTTAGCTCAGCCGGACTTTCCTGAAGAACACTGGCAGACAAAATACGCCTGATTTCTATCCGTATAATATCATTTGAACCCACTAAGCTTGGAGCGCTGAAAATTATGTTGATTTTCTGCCGCTAATTCACCGAAAGTCCGGGCCGCTGCAGCAGTTAGTGGGATTTTCTACACTTATTTCAATGAAACTAATCGCTGATCGCTGCAAGGTGCCGGATTAGTTTCACTTTTTCCCACTAATGACGCCGGTTCAGGCCTTGGCCGCTGCTTTAGTTTTACTTATTCCACTTATATAGAGTAACTTAAGAATTCAACTTGCTGCACTGGCGGAATCCTTGTTTCCCATGGATTTGGTCGGTCAGTTGGCCATCATTCTTAAGTTCAGCAAAATGCAATTAAAATCCTCCGGCACCATAATTGACCGCTATAGTTGCGGCAGTTACAGTTAGAGCTTGTGCAGGCGGGTCTCGCTGCAGGGCTGGGCGGCTATTCCGGGCAGCTTCCGGCAGATGGACATCAAGTGTGTTTACCTCAGAGGTGAATCCTGCTTTTATGCTAGCCACATAAGCTGCGTGTAAAATTGTATTTCTACTGCCCCTTCCTTTACAATAGAATTGACGGGACTTCGGCGTAGACAAGAAATTCAGAAGACCCAAGTAACGGAGTAAGGAGACAGAATATGCTTCAGAAGATTAAAAAAATCGACGGCGTCATTGTAGTCATTCTTATCCTGCTGATGGTCGTCAGCATTTTTTCCATATACAGCGTCACGCATGGACGGGATAAGCTGGACGGGGCACATCTCCGGATGATCAAATTCTATGTGCTGGGCATTATCGCTTTTATCGGCCTGACCTTTGTGGACTATCGTCTGCTGGTAAAATATGCGCTGTACATTTATATTGCGGGGATTGGCATACTGGTGCTGGTCAGCTTTATCGGCAAGGAGCAGAACGGGGCCCAGGGATGGATTAAATTTGGAGGCTTCAGTCTGCAGCCGGCGGAGCTGTTTAAGCTGATTTTGATTCTGTTTCTGGCGGCCGTGCTGGTGCGCAAGAATAAGAACAGGCTGCTGTTCTGGCGGGATGTCGTTCCTCTGGGACTGCTCACCCTGCTGCCGTTCCTGATCGTCATCAGCCAGAATGACCTGGGCAACGCCCTTTCCTATATTGTTATCCTGGTCGGATTGCTGTGGATCGGCAACATCAAATTCACCCATGCGCTGATCGGTCTGCTGGTTATAGGCGGGGTTGCGGCGGGGGGGATTATAAGCTACATTCATTACCACGATGAAATCAAGGATTTCCTGACTGACATCGGCCGTTCACACTGGGTGGAGCGCTTTGATCCGTGGCTTGTCCCTGAAGAAGCGACTGCCAAAGCGAGCTATCACACCAAAAATGCCAAGCTGGCCATTGCCTCGGGAGGCATGAGCGGCGAAGGCTATATGCAGGGGAGCTCCGTGCAGACGGACCGGGTGCCTTACACCTATTCGGATTCCATCTTTGTGCAGATTGCCGAGGAATTCGGCTTCGTCGGCTCCGCGCTGGTGCTGCTGCTCTACTTTATACTGATTCACCGCATGATCCTGATCGCCCTGGAATGCAAGGATAGGGGCGGTCCCTTCCTGATCGTAGGGATTGTCGCGATGATGCTGTACCAGATCTTCGAGAATATCGGCGCATTTATCGGCCTGATGCCGCTGACCGGCATTACGCTGCCATTTATCAGCTACGGGGGAACCTCGCTCATGATTAATATGGCCAGCATCGGCCTGGTCATGAGTGTCCGCCTGCATGGCCGGGAAGAGGAGGAGGATTTGCCGAATCCGTCGCTCTACACCTCCCCCGTCAAACAGGGATAGCGAAGGAAAAGCTGAACCCGGGACCGCTGAAGCTCATGTAATGATGGGCTCCGGCGGTTTTTTTGATTTTGCGGAGGATGCTTCAGATGGCAGAAATTTTATGGACAGCTGCTGAAAAATTGTATTTAAGCCGCAGCTTGCATTAAAATGGAAATTGGCGGCTCCGCTCTGCATGCATGTTACAGCGGACAAGCCCAAATCCGGGTACAGTTAGGGGTCTGTTCCATGCTGCAGAGGTTCAAAAAGATCGACGGCGTCATCGTTGTTGTTCTGATTATGCTGATGGTCATCAGCATTTTATCCATATACAGTGTCACGCACGGGCGCAAGGATGACGGGATGCACATTCAGATGCTGAAGTGGTACGGGCTGGGCTTTATTGCTTTCATCGTATTGTCTTTGTTTGATTACCGCCTGCTTGTGAAATATGCGAAGTATATTTACATCTTGGGTGTGGGTGTTCTCGTATTGGTCAGCTTTGTGGGGAAGGTAAAGAACGGGGCGAGGGGCTGGCTTGGCGTCGGGGACCTCAGCATCCAGCCGGCGGAGCTCTTCAAGCTGATCCTGATTCTCGCACTGGCTGCTCTGCTGGTCCGCAAGAACAAGAGTGAGCTTCAGATCTGGCGGGATGTT
This sequence comes from Paenibacillus sp. S150, assembly GCF_019352175.1. Taxonomy (GTDB): domain Bacteria; phylum Bacillota; class Bacilli; order Paenibacillales; family Paenibacillaceae; genus Paenibacillus_AQ. Next base: position 185,045 of record NZ_JACBYI010000007.1, on the reverse strand, counting down.
GTGCCGCTCAGTCTGGTTGCGCTGCTGCCGTTTGCCGTTGTCATCAGCCAGAATGACTTGGGCAACGCCCTGAGCTATATGGTCATCCTGGTCGGGCTGCTGTGGATTGGCGGAATTAAATGGTCCCATGCACTGATCGGTCTGATTATTGCCGGAGGTGCGACCTTCGGTTTTATCTACAGCTATATTAACTATCATGAACAGATGACCGGCTTTCTCAGCGAAACCATTGGACGCAAGCATTTTGTGGCCCGCTTCGACCCCTGGCTTGTGCCGGAGCTGGCAAGCAATGATGACAGCTATCAGACGCGGAATGCCAAAATAGCGATTGCCTCGGGCGGGCTCAGCGGGGAAGGCTACATGAAAGGCGGCTCCGTGCAGTCCAACAAAATACCGGTCATTTATTCGGATGCCATCTTTGCCCAGATTGCCGAGGAGTTCGGTTTTCTGGGGGCGGCGCTGCTCCTGCTGCTGTTTTTTATTCTGATCCACCGGATGATTCTGATTGCTCTGGAATGCAAGGAACGGGCGGGTCCTTATCTAATTATCGGGATTGTGGCTATGCTGCTGTACCAGATTCTTGAGAACATCGGCGCTTATATCGGCCTGATGCCGCTCACGGGAATTACCCTCCCCTTCATCAGCTATGGCGGGACCTCGGTCCTGATCAATATGGCCAGTATGGGCATTGCGATGAGTGTGCTGCTGTACGGGCAGGATGTGGAGGAAGACTTGCCTGCGCCTGCTCTGCACTTCTGAAACTTTTAATAGATTGCTAGGTTTGCCTCCTCTCCTTCCCGGGCATACTGGGGACATCAGAGTTTTTGAGGAGAGGGGCTGCTGGAGATGGAGCATGACGGAACTGACAGACAGGATTCCTTGCGGGTAACCTTTAAGTATACTGCCATTTTAATTTGTTTTTTTATGGTTCTCATGATGGCCTGGGAAGGGCAAAAAACCGATGCCGCCGTAGCGGAGGTCTCCATTCCCCGGGATTCCATCCGGCTGCGTATTCTGGCGAATTCGGACGGGACGGCGGACCAGCTGGTCAAGCGCCAGATCCGCGACAGCATTGTCGGGCAGATGAACCGGTGGGTGGCAAAGCTGGAAGATCCGCAGAGCCTGGAGCAGGCGCGGACGCTGATCCGCAGCCATCTGCCGGAGCTGAATGCACTGGTGGCAAGGGAGCTTGGAGCACGGGGGATTGATTATGGTTATACGGTAGAGCTGGGCGTCGTCCCGTTTCCGACCAAGATGTACGGCGGCACCGTCTATCCTGCCGGAGAGTATGAAGCTGTGCGTGTCACATTAGGCGCAGGCCGGGGGCAGAACTGGTGGTGCGTGCTGTTCCCGCCGCTGTGCTTCATTGATGCCGGGTCCGGGGATGCGGCGGCATCTGCGGCAGCCCAGGCCAAGACTGCCCAGGCTTCCGCAGCCGGAGAAGGCGCCAGCGTCAAGGCTGCCGATAATGGAGCGGTAACAGCAGCGTCCGCCTCGGACGGCGCCGCTCCGGCAAGCGGTGAGGCGGAAGCGCCGAAGGTGCGGTTCTTTCTCTGGGAAGCGCTGCAAAATCTGTGGAGCTGGATCAGCGGATTATTCAGCTGAATCCTATGAATCTATTGCCGCCTATGTTACGATATAAGCTGAACTGAAGCGGATTTCCTGCGGCGCCACCTGGTGGGGCCGTTTTTGTTGATCTGCCGACAACCTTATTAGAAAGCTTGTGATGAGAATGACAGAACCTCAGGATTCCTCGTTTGCGGTTCAGCGGCGCAACGGACATATAGATTCAACGAAGTATTGGAAGCTGTCACCGCTTGAAGATTCCGGTACGGATTACACTCTCTATCCGCAGAGCGCAGCGGACCGGCAAGCCCTTGCAGAGGCGGCGGCTTTGCTGCGTGAAGGGAGCACCGTTGCGTTCCCGACCGAAACGGTATACGGGCTGGGGGCGGACGCCCGCAGCACAGCTGCGGTAGAAGCGGTCTTTGCCGCCAAGGGGCGGCCTTCCGATAATCCGCTGATCGTCCACATCGCCCGGCGGAGCGATCTGGAGGGGCTGGTGACGGAGGTCCACCCCTCGGCGTCGGCGCTGATCGGCGCGTTCTGGCCGGGGCCGCTGACCGTAGTGCTGCCTGTCCGTCCCGGCGTGCTGTCGCCGCTGGTGACGGCCGGGCTGGACACGGTCGGCGTGCGCATGCCGGATCACCCGCTTGCGCTGGCGCTGATCCGCGCGGCGGGCTGTCCGGTGGCTGCGCCCAGCGCCAACCGCTCCGGGCGGCCGAGTCCCACGCTGGCCGCCCATGTGCTGGAGGACCTCGCCGGATACATCGGCGGGGTGCTTGACGGCGGTGCGGCCGGAGTCGGCCTGGAATCGACCGTCGTGCAGGTGCAGCCGGACGGGACGGTCCTGGTGCTCCGTCCCGGCGGCATCACCGCCGAGCAGCTCGCGGCGGTGCTCGGTCCCGGGGCCGTCCTGGCGGCCCCGGCCCTTCCGGAAGCGCCTGCTGACGCTTCCGGCCGGCCCCCCGGCGCGGCGCACGCCGCCGGGGACAGCCCCCCGGCGCCGCGCGCGCCGGGCATGAAGTACACGCACTACGCCCCGCGCGGAATGCTCGGCGTAGTGCGCGGAGCTTCCCCGCGGAGTGTGGCGGAAGCCGCCGCGGGCCTGCTGCGGGCGGCGCAGCGGGCCGGCGAGATCACGGGCCTGCTCCTCTTCGAGGAGCATAGGGCCCTGTATCCCGCCTGCCCGGCCGCCTGCGTCGTTTCCCTCGGCTCGCTGGCCTCCCCGGAGGAAGGGGCACGCTCCCTGTATGCCGCGCTGCGGCGCTTCGATGAAGCGGGAGCGACCTACATTCTGGCCGAGGCCTGCCCGGATACCGGCCTCGGCGCAGCCATCATGAACCGGCTGATGAAAGCCGCCGGCGGAACCGTCATCGACGCCGGTTAACCCGGAAATAGCCTGGCCATTTCCGCAATGGGCCACAACCCGGGTTCTTCCTTGCATCAGGCTGGTTCGCCTGCTTGCCTGCCCCGCACAGTCATGAATTCCCCCTTGTCCGCATAAGGTTGTGGTACAAGACTTTCGGACCTTGGAGGTATAGGCATGAGCATAGGCGGAGTATACGCTGGCTGGGGCCAGATAGTAACGATTGTCATTATGGCAGTCGCACTGGGGATGGACGCGTTTTCACTCGGTGTGGGCATCGGGATGAAGGGCATCCGTCTTTTGCATGTGCTGCAGCTCAGTTTGCTGATCGCTTTTTTTCATGTGCTGATGCCGCTGCTGGGATTGTTTACAGGCAGCTACGTGGGCCATCTGCTTGGACAAGTCACCACATTTGCTGCAGGGGGGCTGCTCGTGCTGCTGGGCGGGCATATGATATTCAACTCCTTTCGGCCGGGGGAGGTCCGCCGCAATCCTGTTGATCACCGGTCCTTGTGGGGCATGCTGCTGATTTCGCTCAGCGTAAGCATAGATTCTTTCTCTGTGGGGGTTTCCTTGGGAATGTTTGTGAATAGTATAGCTCTAACCGTACTTGCTTTTGGCGCCTGCGGCGGTCTGATGTCGATAACCGGCCTGCTGCTGGGGCGGAGGGTCAGCCGTGGACTGGGTGATTACGGAGAGGCGCTGGGCGGGGGCATCCTGCTGGCGTTTGGCTTACTCTTCATCTTCTGATACAATAACGGCAAAACACTAATTCAATTTATTTTTCATGGAGGTGGAAAGTATGCTGCATATTTTATTCGTCTGCACAGGAAATACGTGCCGTAGCCCTATGGCTGAGGGACTTCTCCGGAAGCTTGCGAAGGAGCGGGGAATCGACGTGGAAGTGCGGTCTGCAGGCATTTCCGCCATTTCCGGTACTTCCATATCCAGACATGCCGCGGCGATTCTGCGGGACGAAGGAATTCATGATGATATCCGCTCCACGCAGCTCAGCGGAGAGACAGTGGCATGGGCGGATTTGGTGCTGACCCTCACAGGCGGGCATAAACGCCATTTGCTGCAGTATTTTCCCAGCGCGGTTGCCAAGACCTTTACACTGAAAGAATATGTCTACGATGAAGAAGCGGTCAACGCGGATATCCGCGAGCTCGATAGCCTGTATGCCGACGCGGAGCTTAGCCTTGCACTGGGTGCAGAGCCGGAATCCGCCGATGTGCAGCGGATGATAGAGATCCGCCAGCGGATTCCGAGCTTTGATATTTCCGATCCCTTTGGAGGCCCGCGGGAAGATTACGAGCTTGCCGCAGCCGAGATCCGCACAGCACTGTATAGTCTCCTGGATAAGCTGGAGTCCTTGCGCCGTTTGTAAAGGATGGTTGATTTTTCGCGGTCATTCCTTTAAGATAAAATAAATATTACCCGGTTCCAGTGTAACTGGCGACAGATGTGGATCAAACCACGATGGAGCATTGGAATAAACGGCCGGTCGCCTGGGCAAAAGAGCACATCCGCAGTTTGCTGCGGACTGCTCTTTTTTGTTTAAAATTCAGAACTGGCGTCAGGATCAGTGCTGAAGCGGTGCTGTTCTTAAAAGGGACGCAAAGGTTTCTACTTGCTTGAGGGAGGCAGAATGATGGGTCAAGTCATGAAGCAGGACTCACGGGAGAACCCGGCATCCGGCAGTTTATCCGGAAATGCGGGTCAACCGGCAGGAGCGGAGCTTTCTTTAACGGCTGCAACCGCTGCTGTGGTGCGGGAGCTTTCGGAAGCCGGGAAGCTGGGGCCCGGCAAGATTCTGGTTGTCGGTGCAAGCACAAGCGAAGTGGCCGGGGTGCGCATTGGCACCGGCGGCGCCCTCGAGGTAGCGCAGCAGCTGCTGGAGGGAATTGTTCAGGTTGCCGGGGAACGGGGGTTTCAGCCCGTATACCAGTGCTGCGAGCATTTGAACCGTTCGCTGGTCATGGAGCGTTCATTGCTGGAGAAGCTGGGATTGCGGGAGGTATCGGCTGTACCGGTACCGGGAGCCGGAGGTTCTATGGCTGCCGCAGCATACCGCTCGATGGCGGACCCTGTGCTCGCGGAAACGGTGGAGGCACATGCGGGCATCGATATCGGCGAGACGCTGATCGGCATGCATTTGCGCCGGATTGCAGTGCCTTTCCGGCCAAGTCTGCGCTACATTGGTGCCGCCCGGGTGAATGCGGCCTGGAGCAGGCCTCCGCTCATTGGCGGGGAGCGGGCTGTGTACCGTACTCCGGAGACCGGCGGATCAGGGAATTGCGGCTAAGGAAGCACAGAAAAGCCGGCGATATTGGCATTGACTGTTGGTTTGTCTTCACACAACATAAACTAAAGAGCACTAGGGAGGAATAAGAATCATGGAACAATTGCGTAAGAGTGACCCGGCAGTACTGGAAGCGATGGGATTGGAGCTGAGCCGTCAGCGTGCGAATATTGAGCTTATCGCTTCGGAGAATATTGTCAGCGAAGCAGTAATAGAAGCGATGGGTTCTGTGCTCACGAACAAATATGCGGAAGGCTACCCCGGCAAAAGGTATTATGGCGGTTGTGAGGATGTAGACATCGTGGAGAACTTGGCGCGTGACCGTGCCAAGCAGCTGTTTGGTGCCGACCATGTCAACGTACAGCCGCATTCCGGCGCCCAGGCCAATATGGCCGTGTACCTTGCCGCACTGAATCCCGGTGATACTGTTCTGGGGATGAATCTGGCGCATGGCGGCCATCTGACGCATGGCAGCCCGGTGAATGCCTCCGGTCTCTTGTATAATTTTGTGGCTTATGGGGTGCAGGAGGACACCTTCCTGATTGATTATGATGAAGTGCGCAAGGCAGCCTTCAAGCACCGTCCAAAATTGATTGTAGCCGGAGCAAGCGCCTATCCGCGTACGATCGATTTCGAAGCCCTTGGCTCTATTGCGAACGATGTTGGCGCATTGTTCATGGTGGATATGGCCCATATCGCCGGGCTGGTGGCGGCCGGCATTCATCCGAGTCCGGTTCCGCATGCCCATTTCGTAACCACAACCACACACAAAACACTGCGCGGTCCACGCGGAGGCATGATTCTCTGCAGACAGCCTTGGGCGGCTGCAATCGACAAGGCCGTATTCCCTGGCTCGCAGGGAGGACCGCTCATGCATGTGATTGCCGCCAAAGCCGTCTCCTTTGGCGAAGCACTGCAGCCTTCGTTCAAAACGTATGCCGAGAATGTGGTGAAGAACGCCAAAGTGCTGGCGGAAACACTGATCGGCGAAGGAGTCAACATTGTATCCGGGGGGACGGACAACCACCTGATGCTGCTGGATACCCGCAACCTGAACATCACAGGCAAGGATGCGGAGAAGGTTTTGGATTCCATCGGCATCACCGTGAACAAGAATGCTATCCCGTTTGATCCTACCAGCCCGTTTGTGACGAGCGGTATCCGCATCGGTACGCCTGCGGTCACTTCACGCGGCATGGACGAGCAGGCAATGGCTGCAATCGGCCGCATTATCGCGGCTGTATTGAAGAATCCTAAGGATGAAGCCAAGCTGGCCGAGGCCGGCCGTGAGGTAGCTGAACTTACAGAGCAATATCCAATCTATCCAGCCCTGCAATACTAATCCCTAATCAGATATTGCTTAGAGCGTCTATTGAAATGCTTCATTAAACAAAGCCTCCACAGTATCCGGTGCTTCCGGTTCTGTGGAGGCTTTTTTGAAGGGCAGCCTCCTTAATGGTAAAAAGGAACACTAAGGCAGCGCATTTGGGCTCCGGATCATCCTTAGTGGGGAAAAAGTACAACTAATCCGGCTGGAATCAGCCGTATGGGATGAGAGGGCCTCCATGAAGTGTACAAAATCCCGCTTAAGCCCGTAAAGCCGGAATCCCAGCCCATTAGTGTTACTTTTTCCACTTAGCTTCAGTTCCCTGTGAACCTCCTTGCGTTCCATCAGCTTGTTCAGGTTCTCCGGTTCAACTCTTACAACGATATATAGTATTGGCTGTAGGGACGGCGTAGCCGTTTCTGCTTGGCGGATATTATTGCCTGCCGGATTGCTTCCCGCTCTCAAAACCGCCATGAATTGGCGTCTTTTATGATGAGTTGCATGCACGCATCCTTGCATTTTTCCTTCCTTTTCTTACTATTTATTTCCTTTGAGAGAGCCTTGGGAACGATCTGTAGCATAATGTTCACATTTCTAACGGTTATTTGTCGAAAATACTCGTGAAATATCTATGAAAGTTCATGAAATTTTCAATAAAAAAAGTGAAAAAAATGTGAAAATTATGAATTGAACAAAATGGTATAAACTAAACCGCATTTGATATTTGAATGAAAAAATAAAATCTCCGGTTCTCTCCCCGCTTCAATACCGGACTGGTGAAATCCGTCTGCGCAGAACCAGGCCTTCGTAGGTGAAATACACCTCGGGTGATGATATAATAGACAGGATTTAGCCAGGGGAGAAGCAAAAGCGCTTTCTACGGCTATAAATAAGACTTACAATTACCGGAGGGACAAGAATGGGAAAATTGGTGATTTGCGATCATCCTTTGATTCAGCACAAATTAACATTTATTCGCGATGTGCGGACGAACACGAAAGAGTTCAGAGAGCATGTTGATGAAGTCGCTACACTTATGGCATATGAGATTACGCGTGATATTCCACTGGAGACCATCACAGTCCAGACGCCGGTAGCAGAGACGGAGAGCAAAGTGATTTCCGGAAGAATGCTGGGCCTGATTCCGATCCTGCGTGCCGGACTGGGCATGCTTGAGGGCGTACTGAAGCTGCTTCCTGCAGCGAAGGTGGGACATGTCGGGTTGTTCCGTGATCCTGAAACCCTCCAGCCGGTTGAATATTACATCAAGCTTCCTACGGATGTTCAGGAGCGCGAATTGATTGTAATTGATCCCATGCTGGCTACAGGCGGCTCCGCCATTGCCGCGATCACCTCGCTGAAGAACCGGGGATGCACCCAGATCAAGATGATGAACCTGATTGCCGCTCCGGAAGGCGTTGCCGCTGTACAAGCAGCCCACCCGGATGTTGATATCTATGTCGCTGCCCTGGATGATCATTTGAATGATCATGGGTATATTGTGCCAGGACTCGGAGACGCCGGTGACCGCTTGTATGGAACCAAGTAGTCCTCAATTAAGTAATAGTATTATAGAATAAACAGGGGATACTTAAGCATTTTGAAGAGAGGGTAGGGGTTATGTCCAAAATTAAAGTGATGACGATTTTCGGAGTGCGCCCCGAGGCGATCAAAATGGCGCCTTTGGTCCTGGAGCTTGCCAGACATCCCGAACATATTGAGTCCGTGGTTTGCGTAACAGCGCAGCACCGGGAATTGCTTGACCAGGTCCTGGAGGTATTCAAGATCATCCCTGATTATGATCTGGATGTGATGAAGGACCGCCAGACGCTGAACGAAATTACCATTCGGGTGCTGGAGGGACTGGAGCCGGTGCTTAGGGAGGCTAGACCGGACCTGGTGCTGGTGCATGGGGATACACTCACCACCTTTCTTGCCAGCTATGCCGCCTTCCTGCAGCAAATACAGGTAGGCCATGTTGAAGCAGGACTTCGGACCTGGAACAAGCTGTCTCCATATCCTGAAGAGATGAACCGGCAGTTGACGGGTGTTCTTGCGGATTTGCACTTTGCTCCGACCGATTGGTCAGCGGGCAACCTGAGACACGAGAACAAAAAAGAATCAAGTGTTTATATCACAGGCAACACCGTAACCGATGTGTTTCAATATACCGTACAGCCGGACTACCGGCATCCTGTGCTGGATTTTGCTTCAGGAAAAAGACTTATTTTAATGACGGCGCACCGCAGGGAATCTCAAGGCGAACCGCACCGTCATATTTTCCGTGCTGTCAAAAGAATCGCTGACGAATTTGAAGATGTAGCCATAGTTTATCCTGTGCACCCGAGTCCTGCAGTCAAGGAACCGGCACATGAGATACTCGGCGGACACCCGAGAATTAAGCTGATTGATCCGCTGGATGTCGTTGACCTGCATAATTTTTATCCGCATACCCACCTGATATTGACCGATTCCGGCGGCCTGCAGGAGGAAGCCCCCTCCTTTGGAGTTCCTGTGCTTGTGCTGCGTGATACAACCGAGCGCCCGGAAGGGATCGAAGCCGGAACACTGGAGCTTGTGGGCACGGACGAGGAGAAGGTGTATCAACGGACATATGCCCTTTTGACTGATCAGAGCCTGTACCAGTCAATGAGCCGGGCCGCCAACCCGTATGGAGACGGTAAAGCCTCCGAAAGGATTGTCAATGCGATATTACACCATTTCGGTGTTGTTAAAGAACGTCCAGAAGAATTTCACAGAATGTTCACAAATGAATCCTGAAGACATTGTGCTGCGCATGTTTGATTGAATAATAGCAGTATACAGTGCAACTGTACGGTTTGAGTGGTTTTGGAGCATTTTTGCTGTGACTATTTTCATGTTTCCATACACTTTGAGGCAAAATTCGATGAATTGACAAAGAGTCTGGATATTCAGTAAAATTAGTTGGGATTGTAGCCTATGAAAGAGCAAAGAAACGGCCCCGGCCTGGGGAAAACCGCTTTGGTTATCGGGAGTGCGGGTACTATGCTTTCCGCTTACATTGTTATAGGCTTTTTTACGGCACGATGGCTTCAGGACCTGATGGACGGACCGGAATATTGGCTGGCTATCGGTACAATTACCGGGATGTTTCTCGGGATTATTCATGTCGTCCTGTTAATCAAAAAATTTATGGGGGAGCAAAATGGATAATATGACTCCCATGATCAATGCCGTCACCAAAGTCACCCTTGTTCTTATGGCGGGACTGCTTATGGGATGGGCGCTTCACCACGAGACCCGTACTGTTACGCTTGGAATGACACTTGGCCTGTTGGGGGGATTGGTGAATTTCCGGTATTTGGCAGTCAGAGTCCGGATGGTCGCCGAATCTGTTGCGAACCAGGAGGGAAGGGCATTCAGCCTCGGGTTTGTTACACGGATCTGCTTTGCGATTCTGGTTACTATGTTCTCCGTCAAGATTGAGCATTTCTCGCTGGAGGCTACCATCATCGGTCTGTTCATCCCCCAAATTCTCTCTATTCCTGTAGGGATTTACTTAAGTGTAAAGCAGAAAATGTAGCCAGATTAAACAGAAAGGAGGATGATACTATGCATGAAATGCCACTAATCTATTTAGGCGGCATACCAATTGATCTATCCGCTGTTCTGATGCTGGTGATCAGTTCGATTATCGTGTTCATTCTGGTAATGCTGTCTGTCCGCAGCCTGTCTGTCGAAAATCCGTCCAAGCTCCAGAATTTCATGGAGTGGGTAGTCGAATTTGTACAAGGAATTATCAGCAGTGCCATGGATTTGAAAAAGGGGAAATCCTACATATCACTGGGACTAACGCTGATTTTGTTTATTTTTGTCTCCAATCTTCTGGGCCTGCCTTTTTCTTTCATCACTGAAGCCGATAAGCCGGTATACATTTTCGGACATGTTATCGAAGCCACCAAAAACCTGGCGCACGGCGAACATGTTGAATTGTTGTGGTATAAGTCGCCTACTGCTGATATTAATGTCACTGCAGGTCTTGCGATCATCGTTTTTATATTGATGAATTTTCTGGGCATCAAGCAAAACGGCAAACATTATTTCAAACACTACATCGAGCCGTTTCCCATCTTTCTGCCGTTGAACATCATTGAGAATCTGGCGAAGCCGGTGGCGCTTGCCATCCGTTTGTTTGCCAATATTTTCGCCGGTGAAGTTTTGATCACGGTTATTCTGAAGCTGGGAATACTGAGTATTCCATTTTTGGCAGTCTGGCAGGGCTTTAGTATCTTTGTAGGGGCGCTCCAGGCATTTATCTTTACGATTCTGACAATGGTGTACATTGCACAGATGACGATTCACGAGGAAGAGGCACATTAATGAACTGCCGTGAGGATAACGGCAGCAGCCGGTAATCTTTTCTCGGGAGATTTTTATATCATTAAAAAGCAAATACAAATTGAACCGAAATTAAAGGAGGATATTTACAAATGGAATTTTTGGCAGCAGCAATCGCGGTTGGTTTGGGCGCTCTCGGCGCAGGTCTTGGTAACGGTATGATTGTCAGCAGAACGGTAGAATCCATCGCGCGTCAGCCGGAAGCACGCAACGCGCTGCAGACGACAATGTTTATCGGGGTTGGTATCGTTGAAGTAATTCCTTTGGCCGCAACGGTTATCGCATTTCTGATCATGTTTTCTTAATAAACCGTTCCTTACGGTTTGGCGGGGAGGGCAAGTGCCATCCGCGCCTTACTTTTGTATATATCCGCACGCGCGGTAACGGAAAGGAGTGACCACAGTGACTATAGTTTGGACCAATATAGTTTTTTCAATTGCCGCATTTGTAATCCTGTACTTTCTGCTCAGTAAATTTGCATTCAGCAAATTATTCGGAATTATGGAGAAACGCCGGGAATTGGTGATGCAGCAGATGAATGAAGCGGCTAACACCCGGGAACAGGCGGTCGCTTATGTAGAAGAACAGAAGCAAGCCCTGCAGCAGGCACGCCAGGAGGCGCAGCAAATTATTCAGCAATCGCAGGCAACGAGCGCCGATCAGGCGGATCGTCTGATGGAACAGGCCAAGATTGAAGCTGAACGTCTCAAGCAAGATGCTGTCCGCGACATTGATAACGAGAAGAACAAAGCTGTGGAAGCTTTGCGCAGCGAGCTTGGAACAGCATCGGTTCGTATTGCTTCCAAGCTGCTTGAAAAAGAAGTTAAAGTCGATGGCGAACAGGAGAAGCTCGTTGATCAATACCTCAAAGAGGTCGGAGGCCGATCATGAGCCGCGATACGATAGTTGCCAAGCGCTACGCCAAGGCCCTGTACAGTATAGCGGTGGAGAAAGGCATTACCCTTGAAGTGGAAGAACAGCTTAAGACAGTAGTAGAGGTGCTTCATCTCGACGAAGAGGTGAAACGGTTCATTCTTGCACCGCGCATCTCACGGTCCGACAAGCTGGAGGTGCTGCGCACAGTGCTTCAGGATAAGCTATCCGAAGAGGTAATGAACACGGTATTGCTGCTGGTAGAGCGGGACAGAACCGATATTTTCGCTGATTTATTGGAAACATATGTGAAAATAGAAGGGGACGCTCTGGGAATCGGCGATGCGACTGTGTACTCAACATATGTCCTGAGTCAAGAAGAACAGGATAGTGTGGCTGCAGGGTTCAGTCAGCTTACGAAACGCAAGATTCGCGTTAAGAATCTCGTTGACAAGAGCCTTCTGGGAGGAATGAAGGTCGTAATCGGCGATACGCTGTATGACGGCAGTCTGTCCGGCAAACTTACGCGACTTGAGAAAGCTTTTAATGATAAGCATAGAAGATAGGGGTGAGGATATTGAGCATTAGACCTGAAGAGATCAGCAGTTTGATCAAAAGTCAAATTGAGCAATATAAAGCCGATATCGAAGTTGCCGAAATCGGCACCGTCATTCAAGTCGGCGACGGTATCGCCCGTGTCTACGGTCTGGAAAACGCGATGGCAGGGGAACTGCTGGAGTTCTCCAACGGAGTAGTGGGCATGGCGCTCAACCTGGAAGAAAGCAACGTCGGTGTTGTTATCCTGGGTGAGTACACAGCAATTCGTGAAGGCGACCAAGTAAAGCGCACGGGACAAATTATGCAGGTTCCAGTTGGCGAAGCCCTGCTGGGCCGCGTGGTAAACCCGCTGGGTCAGCCGCTGGACGGCAAAGGCCCGATTGCAACAACTGAATTCCGCCCTGTAGAAAATAATGCACCTGGTGTTATCGACCGTAAATCGGTCCATGAGCCAATGCAGACCGGTCTTAAAGCCATCGACGCGATGGTGCCAATCGGCCGCGGACAACGCGAGCTCATCATTGGTGACCGTCAAACGGGGAAAACGGCAATTGCAATCGATGCGATTATCAACCAGAAGGGCAATGGCATGAAATGTATCTATGTTGCCATTGGCCAGAAGCAATCCACTGTAGCACAGGTTGTTGAAACTCTCCGCCGCCATGGCGCGCTGGATTATACAATTGTTGTAACTGCGTCGGCCTCCGAACCGTCTCCGCTGCTGTATATCGCTCCATACGCAGGCTGCGCAATGGGTGAATACTTCATGTACAAAGGCGAGCATGTTCTTGTTATCTATGATGACCTTTCGAAGCAAGCTTCTGCTTACCGCGAATTGTCCCTGCTGCTCCGCCGTCCACCGGGCCGTGAGGCGTTCCCGGGCGACGTATTCTATCTGCACTCCCGCCTGCTGGAGCGTGCGGCCAAGCTTAGCGATGAGCTTGGCGGCGGTTCATTAACCGCGCTGCCATTCATCGAAACACAGGCCTCCGACGTCTCGGCTTACATTCCTACGAACGTAATCTCGATTACGGACGGTCAAATCTTCCTGGAATCCGATTTGTTCTACTCCGGTCAACGTCCGGCAATCAACGTGGGTATTTCTGTATCCCGTGTTGGCGGTTCGGCGCAGATCAAAGCGATGAAGAAGGTTGCCGGCTCTCTGCGTTTGGATTTGGCGCAATACCGCGAACTTCAGGCTTTCTCCCAATTTGGTTCCGATCTCGATAAATCTACGCAAGCCCGTCTGAACCGTGGTGCGCGCATGATGGAGATTCTGAAGCAGGGTGTTAACCAGCCGCTTTCCGTTGAACATCAGGTTATCAGCTTATACACCGCTGTCAAAGGACATCTGGATGATATTCCAGTCAAAGACGTAAGACGCTTTGAGAAGGAATTCCTTGCTTATGTGGACAGCAACGCCGGTGCAATCGCACAATCCATCTCTGACACCAAGGATTTGACTGCCGATAACGAAGCTGCCCTTAAGGAAGCTATCGACAAGTTCAAGAGAGGTTTCGCGACCAGCTAAGCGCTGCAGCGGCTCTACTAATGCTCCAAACCCGGGCTTTGGCTCAGCCCAAAGCTCTCGAATAGGCTTGCAAACCGGGCCTTGATTAACGTCAAAGCCCGAAAAATGCTGACGATTCTGCTCTGTTTCGTCAAAGCTCAGATTATGCTTGCGAAGTTAGCTTTATTCGTCAAAGCTCTAAGGTGGTGAAATCATGGCAAGAAGCATGCGTGATATTAAACGTCAAATCAAAAGCGTTCAGAACACCAGACAGATCACTAAAGCCATGGAGATGGTTGCCGCCTCCAAGCTGCGCAAAGCGCAGGAGAAAGCGGAAGCTGCCCGGCCTTATTCGGAGAAGCTGAAAGAGGTCGTAACCAGCATCGCTGCCGGTTCAATGGATGTATCGCATCCGATGCTGGTCAGCCGTCCCGTGAAGAAAACCGCATATCTGATCGTAACCTCCGACCGGGGGCTGGCAGGCGGATACAACGCCAATATCCTGCGTAAAGTGGCGCTGCTGCTGGCGGAGCGCCACAAGTCCCAGGATGAGTATGCTCTGTTCGTTATTGGCCGCAAAGGCCGTGACTTTCTGCGCCGCCGTGAATATCCGATCGTGGAGGAATTAACCGAGCTCTCCGATACACCGAAGTTTGCTGACATCAAGTCGATTGCTTATTCGGCGGTGCAGCAGTTTGAAACAGGTGTATATGACGAACTGTACATCTGCTATAACAAGTTCGTGAATGCAATCAGCCAGGTGCCGACCATAGACCGTTTGCTGCCTATGGAGGCGGTGGAACAGCACGAGAAGAGTTCAGCGGGGGTACATGCAATGTACGAGTATGAGCCTTCAGCGAAAGGCGTACTCGAAGTATTGCTTCCAAAGTATGCGGAAACGTTAATTTACAGCGCGGTTCTGGATGGCAAGGCCAGTGAGCTGGGTGCGAAGATGACAGCGATGGGCAGTGCAACGAAGAACGCGTCCAAAATGATCGGAGAACTTAGACTTACGTATAACCGTGCCCGTCAGGCGGCAATTACGCAGGAAATTACCGAGATCGTAGCCGGAGCGAACGCGCAGTCTTAAAGCTGGATTAGGTTAAGCGCAGCGCTTAACCTTCGGATTATATTTTCACGAGAAACAGGTGCCGTATATGTGAAGGGGATATACCCGCCTATACGGTGCGGTGATTTCTTCTTAATGCAACAGCTTTCGAGGAGGGAAATATTAAGATGAACAAAGGACGCGTTGTAAGCATTATGGGTCCGGTTGTCGATATTGAATTTGAACGCGGCCAGCTGCCCGAGATTTTCAACGCTATCAAGATTGTGACCAGCCTGGAAAACGGGCGCACGATTGATTTGACCCTGGAGGTTTCCAATCACCTGGGTGACAATCTGGTACGTTGCATCGCCATGTCTTCCACAGACGGCCTGGTCCGCGGCTTGGATGCCCTTGACCAGGGCGAACCGATTTCGGTTCCGGTAGGCGCGGCTACTCTGGGACGGGTATTTAACGTTCTGGGCAATCCGATTGATAACGGTGCTGAGGTTGTTGCTGACAGAAATCCGATTCACCGCCTGGCTCCGACATTTGATGAACTGTCGACGCAGGCGGAAATTCTGGAAACCGGGATCAAGGTTATCGACCTTCTGGCCCCATATGCCAAAGGCGGCAAGATCGGCCTCTTCGGCGGTGCCGGTGTAGGCAAAACGGTAACGATCCAGGAACTGATCAACAACATCGCTCAGGAACACGGCGGGATCTCCGTATTCGCGGGTGTTGGCGAACGTACCCGTGAAGGGAATGACCTGTATCATGAAATGACCGATTCCGGCGTAATCAAGAAAACGGCAATGGTATTCGGACAGATGAATGAGCCGCCGGGCGCGCGTCTTCGCGTAGCGCTGACCGGACTGACCATGGCGGAGTATTTCCGCGATGTTGAAGGCCGCGATACGCTGCTCTTTATCGATAACATATTCCGTTTCACCCAAGCGGGTTCAGAAGTATCCGCATTGCTAGGCCGCATGCCTTCTGCCGTAGGTTACCAGCCTACGCTGGCCACAGAAATGGGCCAGCTGCAAGAGCGGATTACCTCCACCAAAAATGGTTCGGTTACCTCCATCCAGGCCATCTACGTGCCGGCGGATGACTACACTGACCCGGCTCCGGCAACGGCGTTTGCCCACTTGGATGCTACGACCAACCTGGAGCGCAAAATCTCCGAAAAAGGTATTTTCCCGGCTGTAGACCCGCTGGCGTCAAGCTCGCGTATCCTGGCACCGGAAATCGTCGGCGACGAGCATTACAACGTGGCACAGGGCGTTAAGCAACTGCTGCAGCGCTACACCGAGCTTCAGGATATTATCGCTATCCTGGGTATGGATGAGCTCAGTGAAGAAGATAAGGTCATTGTAGCCCGTGCCCGCAAGGTTGAACGGTTCCTGTCGCAGCCTTTCCACGTAGCCGAACAATTCACCGGCTTC
The DNA here is from genome assembly GCF_019352175.1 of Paenibacillus sp. S150. Classification (GTDB taxonomy): domain Bacteria; phylum Bacillota; class Bacilli; order Paenibacillales; family Paenibacillaceae; genus Paenibacillus_AQ. The sequence continues at coordinate 168,670 of NZ_JACBYI010000007.1, read as the reverse complement.
AAAGGCAAATATGTGCCGATCAAAGAAACCGTACGCAGCTTCAAGGAGATTCTGGAAGGCAAGCATGATGATCTTCCGGAAGCGGCGTTCCTGTTTGTCGGAACGATCGAAGAAGCGGTTGAAAAAGCGAAAACATTGTAACCCTGAACTATGTATAATGCTTTCGATGCGAGCTTTATTCCGTAAAGCTCTGAGGAGGAATGAAAGTGAATACCTTTCTGCTTGAAATTGTCACGCCGGAGCATCTCGTTTACTCCAAGCAGGTCAACAGCCTGACAGTAAAAGGAGCTAATGGCGAACTGGGTATCTTGCCGGGACACATTCCGCTTGTGACTCCACTTCAGGTTGCTCCGATGTTCATTAAAGCGGACGGTGCTACAGTTACGGTCGCTGTTCATGGCGGGTTCCTGGAAGTGCATAAAGACAAGGTGACCGTTCTGGCCGAAAGTGCCGAGCTGCCTACCGAAATCGATGTTGAACGCGCCGAAGCGGCACGGGAACGCGCCCAGCGCCGCCTTCAGACCCGCAGCAAACAGGATGAAATTGATCACCGCCGTGCGGAGCTGGCGCTTCAGCGCGCCGTTACACGGATCAAAGTGTCCACGGGAAAAGGACAGCAATAATGATGACACGGTCAAGCCTGAGGCTTGGCCGTTTTTTGCGGAATACAGGCTTTATCGGCTGCCCGCTATCCATTATCCTTAATATTTCTTGCTGAAACGCCGCAGTCCTTCAACAAGGACGGCCAAGGCATTTCTGCCTGGAAAGTGAACATCTCGCAGACATCGCAGCTCACATAGCCTGAAATGTTTAAAAATTTGTAAAAGTACTGGATTCTTTTCCCCTGCACAAGTATGATATAAGAGTCGATTTCCGAGTAACCTAATACACGGGGGGCTAACATGGATCAAAGGTTATATGATGAGTTGTCAAGCTCAATCGGCAGCAGCAGTTTGATTTCAATGGTCGTTTCTTTATTTTGTATTGCAATATCTTGGTGGGCACTTCAGAACCTTAAGCTCGATCTGGTCATAAGATATCCCAAGAGCCCTCAGGGAAGACTGCTGCATTTATTGCTGGCAATCGTGCTGGGTCACTTCGTTGCCGGGTTTCTGCTGGATTACTTAAGCTGGAGCGGGCAGATCCGCAACATGTTTTAAGAATGGACGCTTTGGTTATATCTGTCTTAGGCCTCAGCGGTAAAAAACATGTCGAATAATACGGTTTTATTATGTCAACACTGATGTTTAAGGGCGTGCCCGCATCTCGGGCGCAGGACAAGGAATTTTAACAACTGAATTCTACACTGGGTAATAATTTCAGAAATAATGGACGCGGAGGGAAACCGAAATGAGCAAATTTATCGTCCGCGGTGGCAACAGATTGACCGGGAGCGTGAAAGTTAGCGGCGCAAAAAATTCCGTACTACCGATCATAGCCGCCTCTCTATTGGCAGAAGAAGGAGTCAGCGTCATTGTGGACGCACCTCCGCTAGACGATGTAATGACCATCAGCAAGGTGCTGGAATCTCTGGGTGCGGGTATTACATATCAGAACGATATCATCAAGGTTGATGCCAGGAGCATCACTTCCTGTGAAGCACCATATGAATGGGTAAGAAAAATGCGGGCTTCTTTTTTGGTGATGGGCCCTCTTTTGTCCAGACTGGGGCAGACACGGATTTCTTTGCCTGGCGGCTGCGCCATCGGTACAAGACCGATTGACCAGCATCTGAAGGGATTTGAAGCACTCGGTGCCGAGATCAGCTTGGGCCACGGGTACATTGAAGCGAAATCAAACGGGCGGCTGCGCGGAGCCAAGGTGTATCTGGATGTGGCGAGCGTAGGAGCGACCGAAAACATAATGATGGCGGCGGCACTCGCCGAAGGCGTTACTGTAATTGAGAATGCGGCAAAAGAGCCGGAAATTGTGGATTTGGCCAACTACCTGAACGGGATGGGCGGAGTTGTGCGCGGAGCGGGAACCGGAGTCATTCGCATCGAAGGCGTTGAACGTCTGCATGGCGTGAAGCACCATGTGATTCCTGACCGGATTGAAGCGGGCACCTACATGGCGGCTGCGGCGATTACAGGCGGGGATGTGTACGTGGAAGGCGCAATTGCGGACCACCTGGGCCCTGTGATTGCCAAAATGGAAGAGATGGGCGTTACCATTATACCGGATGAAAACGGTGTGCGGGTAATCAGCGACAAGCCGCTTAAGGCTGTGGATTTGAAGACATTGCCTTACCCTGGTTTTCCTACCGACATGCAGTCGCAAATGATGGCGCTGCTGCTCCGTTCGGAAGGCACCAGCGTTGTAACCGAGACGGTATTTGAGAACCGGTTTATGCATGTGGATGAGTTCCACAACATGAATGCCGAGATCAAGATTGAAGGCCGCTCCGCAATTGTGACCGGCAATGCCCAGTTAGTCGGCGCCAAAGTGTGTGCTACAGATCTCCGCGCGGGCGCTGCGCTGATTCTGGCAGGACTTGTTGCCGAAGGCACAACGGAAGTCAGCGGAACCCATCACATCGACCGTGGCTATGTGCATCTGGCCGAGAAGCTGTCGGGTCTTGGTGCGGACATATGGCGGATTTCCATGGAAGAATCTGAAGCAGCAGCTGCAGTGAAGGAAGAATTGCCCAAGCCGGAAACGGCCAGAAATGAATCCTTTAAGGGCGAAGAGGTTAAACCCCGCTTTCAGATCCAGCCAACCTGGGTATAATTGCAGATCATAAAGCATAAAGGCCATGCCCCTTTGCGGGCGGCCTTTTTTGAAATATAAGAATTTATATGTTTCACGTCATCAATTATCCTTCTATTTTTGGAGAAACGGATACCGCCTCTTTCAGAGGACGGCGAAGCCGTTTTTCTTATTTGCGCAAAGTTAGGAAGAACTCTCTTTCTCTCAATTTGGCGTTCTAGCAGTTGCCGGAAATTCATATCTATAAGAATCAACGGTGACTGTAGGAGGGAGATATAGAGATGAAAGATTACCGCTACCTGCTGCGGCGGATACTGAACCCGCCGCGCCGCACCGTGCGCGCGCGGCGCGCGAAGCCCCCGCTCAGGCGGCTGGCGCCCGCCGCCTGGCTCGCAGCGCCCCTGCTGGCGGCGCTGCTGCTGCCGCTGGCCGTTGTCCCGCTGCGCGGAGGACAACCGGCGCCGCCGGCCGTGCCGCAGGCCACGGCCTCCCCGGCGCCGCCGGGAGCGGCTGCGGAGGAAGCCCCGCAGCCGCAGGTCTCCGTCTATTTGTCGCATAGCGGACAAATCGAGACATTGCCGCTGGAGGACTACGTCAGCGGCGTGGTGGCGGCCGAGATGCCGGCCGACTTTGAGCTGGAGGCGCTCAAAGCGCAAGCCGTCGCGGCGCGCACCTTCATTGTCCGCCGCCTGCTGGCCGGCGACAGAAGCGGCGTGCCCGTTCCGGGCGCGGATGTGACGGATACAGTAAGCCATCAGGCTTATGTATCCGGGGACGTGCTGGAACGGGAGTGGGCGCACGGCGGCAAGAGCGCCGGGCTGGCTAAGGTCCGCCGCGCGGTCCTGGAGACGCGCGGGGTGGTCATGACCTACCAGGGGCAGCCGATTACGGCTTCCTTCTTCGCCTCCAGCGGTGGCTATACCGAAAATTCGGAAGACTACTGGAGTTCGGCTGTACCTTACCTGCGGAGTGTGGCCAGCCCATGGGATCAGCAAATTACGCCAAATCTGGCGGTGACATATACGTTCTCGAATTCGGAACTGATAGAGAAGCTGGGCCTTGCGGACATAATCCTGCCCGCGTCGGGAGATGTGGCGGCTTCTTCCCTGGCGAAGCCGGTCACCTCGTCCACCTCATCAGGACTGCCTGTAGAAGTATTGTCTTTGACAGCCGGACACCGGGTGAAGGAAATATCCATCGGGGGCACGGTGTTCACCGGACGGGAGGTCCGCGAGAAGCTGGGGCTGCGTTCCAGCCAGTTCACCTGGAAGCGGCAGGGCGGCAAAGTTCAGATTACCACTTATGGAAACGGACATGGCGTCGGCATGAGCCAATGGGGGGCCAACGGCATGGCCAAGGGGGGGAGTACTGCTACGCAAATTCTCAAACACTACTACAGCGGGATCTCTTTTAACCAAGTCTCAACTCTCCTGAAAAAATAACTTGAAAGATACGTATAAAAGCGAAGCGCCCGGTAACACTGGTTACTGAGGTGATAAGCATATGAATGAACAAGACAAAAACAAAACAAACCATGATGAATCTCTCAAAAATAAGCAGGGAGATTCAGGCGCACAGCCTTCTTCATGGAACAGACTGTTATCTAAACGGTGGGTATTTCCGGCAGTCTACACGGCGGCAGCGGCAATTATACTAACCTTGGTGTGGGTCTATCAGGACGCAGGCCAGAAGCCGCTGAATCCGGACACCGCCGCCGTTGTTTCACAGGAAGCCGCAGGCACGGGTACTGAAGCAGGAGTAGGCGCAGGCACGGATGACCCTGCAGCACTTGAAGTTGTTGCTTCGGCAGAGAGCCTGGCTTGGCCGGTAGCCAGCCCGGCAGATGTAGAAGTGGTTAAGCCGTTCTATGACGAGAATGGAACAGAAGAGAATCATGTGGCGGCCATGGTGCAGTATAATGACACCTTCGTTCCAAACGTCGGTATCGATATTGCCCGTGAAGACAATCAGACGTTCGATGTAAAAGCCGCACTCAGCGGTGAAGTCACCCGGGTTGAAGATGTTCCGGTATTCGGCAAGGTTGTTGAGGTTACAAGTGCAGGCAATTTGAAGACCGTCTACCAAAGCCTCGGCGAGACCAAGGTGAAGCAAGGCGATGAAGTGAAGCAGGGCGACACGCTGGCAACCGCCGGACGCAGCGAGATCGAGAAGAATCTTGGCAACCATGTGCACTTCGAAGTGTACGAGGATGGCAAGGTAGTCAATCCTTCGGATTTGCTGCCGCAGCGCTAAAGCTTAAAATTCCACAGGGGGCCTGAGCCTCCTGTTTTTTTATTTACCGGGAGCGCATATTTCAGCTTTTCACCGAAATATGGGCCTTTTTAGGTTGTCCAGGAAATAAAATGAGCCTTCCGAAGCTTGTCACGTCCTGAAAGCGCGAATATATAGGCCCGCCCCTCATATAATGTACCAAACTATCCACAGTTGGGAGGCGGGAGCGTGCACGATTACATCAAGGAACGGACGATTAAGATCGGACGCTGCATCGTGGAAACCAGGCATACGGTCCGGACCATAGCCAAGGAATTTGGCGTTTCGAAGAGCACGGTGCATAAAGATTTAACGGAGCGTTTGCCCGAGATCAACCCTGATCTGGCCGATCAGGTGAAGCACATTCTCGAATATCACAAATCGATTCGCCATCTTCGGGGGGGAGAAGCCACAAAAATTAAATATAAGAAAACGACGGGAAAAAAGCGCGAGGTTGCCGTAGCATCGAAGCCATAAGATTTTCGGATTTTAAGAAATAATTCAGTTTTATTACATTGTATCCTTCCCCTAAAGTATGGTATTTTTAAATTTGGGACTAACTAACTATTTTTCTTATTCAAGAAAAAACGGCTGCGCCGTCCATCCAAGGACGGTATCCGTTCCGGCGGGAAATAGAAGGTTAAAGTATATTGTGAAACGTATACTTTCTTATATTTTAAAATAACACTTTGGGGGCTCTTTCATTATGCTTAGCAAGGATATCGGAATCGATCTCGGCACGGCCAATGTGCTCATTCATGTCAAGGGAAGGGGAGTCGTTCTGGATGAGCCCTCCGTGGTCACGCTCGAAAGTGATACGAAGAGAGTCCTTGCAGTAGGCGAACAAGCGCGTCGTATGGTAGGGCGCACACCTGGAAATATCACAACGATCCGTCCGCTTAGGGATGGTGTCATTGCGGATTTTGCAATTACGGAAATGATGCTGAAGTATTTCATTGACCGCGTAGGCGGCCGTACCTGGTACGCAAGGCCCCGTATTTTGATCTGCGCCCCCACCAATATTACCTCCGTTGAACAGAAAGCGATCCGGGAAGCGGCCGAACGCAGCGGGGCCAAGGAAGTTTTTATGGAAGAAGAGCCCAAAGCCGCAGCAATCGGCGCGGGCATGGACATTTATCAGCCAAGCGGAAATATGGTCGTCGACATTGGCGGCGGAACGACGGATGTAGCCGTGCTGTCCATGGGCGACGTCGTTACCGCCTCCTCGATCAAAGTGGCAGGGGACAAGTTCGACGAGGCCATTTTAAGATATATTAAACAGAAGTACAAGCTCTTGATTGGTGAGCGAACGGCAGAGGATATCAAGGTAACCATCGGCTCGGTCCGTCCGGGCGGCATGAAGTCCGAGATGGATATTCGCGGACGGGATATGGTAAGCGGACTTCCCCAGACGCTGACCATTTCTTCCGGCGAGGTGAAGGAAGCGCTGTGGGACCCGGTTTCCTCCATCGTGGCTGCGGCCAAGTCAGTGCTGGAGCGCACACCGCCGGAGCTTTCAGCGGACATTATCGACCGTGGAGTCGTATTAACCGGCGGAGGCGCGCTGCTTAACGGATTGGACGAGCTGCTCTCTGAAGAGCTGCATGTTCCGGTGTGGGTGGCGGAGGATCCGATGCATTGTGTGGTTAAGGGAACCGGGATTATGCTGGATCATTTGGACAAGAGCGTTAAGAAAAAATTCTAAGCCGCCGATAATAAGGTTAACAGCACAATCAGGAAGGGGACTAACCCTCATGCTTAGAGGATTATATACGGCCGCTGCCGGAATGGTAACGCAGCAGCGCAGACATGATACAGCGACGCAGAACATTGCCAATTTGAACACAACAGGGTACAAGCAGGTTGACAGCGTCAGCCATGCTTTTCCGGAAGTGCTTGTCTCCGCAATGAGCGGCGGCACCATCAAGCCCGTGGGCAAGATGAACACAGGTGTGTTTGCCGAACAGTCCGTCTCCCAATATTTACAGGGGGATCTTATTGAAAGCGGAAAGCCTGCCGATTTTGCGTTATCTACGGATCTGCAGGTGGCAGACCCGGCTACAGGCACCAATATTAATTTTGACGGCTCGGGCAAATACGTAAGCGCGGATGGCGAGGTAATATACCGGCCCCAGGCTTTTTTTACGGTTCAGGATAATGACGGCAATAATCTATATACACGCAACGGCAGCTTCACCGTAGGTCCTGCGGGAGAAGTGCTCAGCTCGGGCGGATTTAGGGTGCTTGACAGCAATGGCAACCCGCTCATCTTGACAGTTCCGCAGGACAATCTTAAAGTAGACGGACAGGGGAATGTATTGGATCCTGCGACGGGGCTGCCTTCCGGAAGCCAAATTGGCGTCAGTGTGGTTACAAGACCGCAGGAATTGGTGCGTGACGGCAACGGCGTATTCCACGCTGAAGATGTGGACAATGCGGAAATCCGCTTCGCCAATGCGGCGGACAATCTGCAGGTGCGGCAAGGTTATCTGGAGAATTCCAACGTCGATGCGACGCAGGTGACGGTGGATTTGAACGCGGCCTACCGGGCGTATGAAGCAAATCAGAAGGTAATTCAGTTTTATGACAGCAGCCTGCAGAAGGCTGTAAATGAAGTCGGCAGAGTATAGGACAGGAGGAGTGACCCGTGAATAATTCAACAATTGGCGCAGCCGTCTCTATGTCCAGCCTCCAGCAGCGTCTGGATATTATCGCCGACAATATCGCCAACATGAACACCGACGGCTATAAGAGCAAGGAAGGCTCCTTTGAGGATGTGCTGACCCGTGTTCAGCAGCAATCCAAGGATTATGATCAGCCGGGCCGCAGCACACCGCTTGGCTTTAATATCGGCTTTGGGGTGCGTGTGGCTTCGATTTCCAGAAACTGGGAGGAAGGCGCTCTTCGGGAGACGGGAAATCCTACTGATCTGGCCATTCAGGGCAACGGATTATTTGGGGTTCAGGTGAATGGTGCAACTGCCTACACCCGCCAGGGAGATTTCCACTTTGTGCCTGACAGCGCCAATGCTGATAACATGATGCTGGTGGACAATACAGGCAATCCTGTGCTGGACACAGATGGCAATCCGTTGACTGTTCCGGCGAATGTAAGTGCCGCAATTGATGAGAACGGCCGGGTGCTGACCAAGACAGATGAGAACTCGCCTGTTCAGGTAGCAGGTACCATAATGATTGTAGAACCTTTCAGCAAGAGCTCTCTTCAGGCAGTGGACGGGAATTTCTATGTGCTTGCTGACGGAGTTACGACTCAGCAGGCTTTCAAAGCGGCTGGTGAGCCTTCTACAGTAGGCGTACGGGCCGGATATCTGGAGCAGTCCAATGTGGATCTCAGCAAGGAAATGACGGAAATGATGCAAATTCAGCGCACGTATCAGCTCGCCGCCCGGGCACTCTCCTCCAGTGATCAGATGCTTGGTCTGGCCAATAACATGCGCGGGTAGGTGAAGGAATGGCTCGTCAAAATAACAGGAAGCCGGAAGCAGCGGAAGAAGAGAAACAGCAGCAGCCTGTACGGCGCCGTAAAATCTCTGCATGGACAATTGTTCAGTGGTTTCTGATTCCATTGCTGCTTGTGGCAGCGTTGTCCGGTGGCCTGGTCACCGGTTACGTTGTACTGGGAAAAAAAGAATTCAGCGATGTGCTTCTGTGGAGCACCTGGAAGCATGTTTATGATTTGGTGTTTGCACCATAACTCAGCAGTAATTTTGAACTCCCTTGTTATACAGGGGAGTTTTCTTTTTTATACTGGAAAATGTATAATGATGGAGGCCCCTGAGAGCAAAAAGGGCCCTCTCCGCCATGCTGCCGTGATCGGCGGAGAAAGCCCCTTATCTCAACCTCCACTGCTGCAGGTGGTGAAGGATATTATAGTTTTTGCCGAAGCTGTCCATATTTATGCAGGTCGGTGAAGAATAAAACAAAAACGCTGCAGCGGCAGATAATGTACTAAGATGCGGTTTATATCCGAAAGGAGCTTTGTATCCATGATGAATATCAATGAAATTCAAGAAATAATCCCCCACCGGCCTCCATTTCTGCTGGTGGACAAAATTACCGAAATAGAAATGGGCAAACGGGCAGTGGGCATCAAGAATGTAACGGTGAATGAGCCTTTTTTTGCTGGCCATTTCCCGGGGTATCCGGTTATGCCGGGTGTACTGATCACCGAAGCGCTGGCGCAGGTTGGCGCCGTGGCCATTCTTGGCTTGGAAGCCAACAAGGGGAAGATCGGCTTTCTGGCAGGCTTGGACGGATTCCGTTTCCGCGGCCAGGTTGTTCCGGGAGACACGCTTGTGCTTGAAGTAGAGATTACCCGCCTCAAGGGCAGCATCGGCAAAGGCCAGGCTGCCGCGAAGGTGGAGGGCAAAGTGGTGGCCTCCGGGGAAATTATGTTCGCACTCAGCTAGGACCTGTTATACAATCATATATCATAAATGGAGAAGGAGAGATTGGATATGACTCAATTAAGCCCGAAAGCCGCAGAAACACTGGCACGCTGGCTGCAGGACCCAGCCGTTGACGAGAGTACGAAGTCAGAACTGAACCTTCTTGCGAACGAACCGCAGGAGCTCGAAGAACGCTTTTACAGGGACCTGGAGTTCGGCACTGGCGGTTTGCGCGGCGTTATCGGTGCAGGCAGCAACCGGATTAATAAGTATACCGTGGGCAGAGCGACCCAGGGCTTCGCCAATTATATTATTGAGCAGCATACCGGTGAAGGCAGGCCTTCTGTGGTAATCGCTCATGACTCCCGCCGCTTCTCTCCGGAGTTCACGCTTGAGGCTGCGCTGGTATTGGCCGGGAACGGCATTGAAGCCCATCTGTTCACATCTCTGCGCTCCACCCCCCAGTTGTCCTTTACCGTGCGCCATTTGAAGGCTACTGGAGGCATTGTAATTACGGCAAGCCATAATCCCCCGGAGTACAATGGCTACAAAGTGTATAATGCCGAAGGTGGACAGCTTGTACCGGATGAGGCTGAAAAGGTTATTTCCCATATTATGGATGTCGATTCCTTTAATGGCGTAAAGCGCATGTCTCAAGAGGAGGCGGAGGCAGGAGGGCTGCTGCACTGGCTTACCGAACGGGAAGATGAAGCGTTCACTGATACGGTAGCTGCTGTCAGTGTTGCCCGTGAAGAGATTGCCTCCACGCTGGGACATGATTTCAAAATTGTCTATACACCGCTGCACGGGACAGGCAATCTGCCGGTGCGCAGCGTTCTGAAGAAAATCGGCTTCACCCAGGTGCATGTGGTTCCTGAGCAGGAACAGCCGGATTCGGAATTCTCCACTGTGAAGTCACCCAATCCTGAAGAACGCGAGGCCTTCACTCTGGCAATGAAGCTGGGCGAGGATCTCGGCGCTGACCTGCTGATCGGTACGGATCCGGATGCAGACAGGATGGGCGCCGTCGTACGTGACAATGAAGGCAAGTTCGTCGTACTCTCCGGTAATCAATCCGGCGCGCTGATGATTCATTACTACTTAAGCCGCCTGCAGGAGCTGGGCAAGCTGCCAAGCAACGGCGCAGTTGTCAAGACGATTGTAACAAGTGAAATGGGCGCGGCTGTTGCCGAGCATTACGGGGCTACCGTATTTAATACGCTTACCGGGTTCAAATATATCGGTGAAAAAATGACCCAGTTCCAGCAGTCCGGTGAATATACCTATCTGTTCGGCTATGAGGAGAGCTATGGCTACCTTGCCGGCAATTATGCGCGTGACAAGGATGCCGTGCTTGCTTCCATGCTGATTGCCGAAGCGGGCGCTTATTACAAAGCCCAAGGCAAAACACTGTATGATGTGCTGCAGGAGCTGTACGAGCAGTTCGGTTATTTCCTGGAAAGCCTGGAATCACGCACATTGAAGGGTAAAGACGGTGTGGCGCAAATTCAAGGGATTATGAATGACTGGCGCAGCAATCCTCCGCAGGAAATTGCGGGTGCCGCAGTATCCCAGGTTCTGGATTATTCGCTCGGCCTGAACGGTCTCCCGAAAGAAAATGTGCTGAAATACCTGCTGTCCGACGGTTCCTGGTTCTGCTTGCGCCCATCGGGCACTGAGCCGAAGATTAAAGTTTATTTTGCAGTGCGCGGAGAATCGCTCCAGAACGCCAAGGATAAGGTCGCTACGCTCACACAGCAGGTTATGTCCCGAGTTGACGGGAAATAAATAATAGAAGATACAGGATTCAAGCGAAACGGATACTGCTCCTATAAGGAAGCGCATCCGTTTCTGCTTGAAATATACTTTTTTTAAGCAAAACAGCAGGTTTTTTAGCCTGGAGATGGCTTAAGTGAAAGAGGAGGTACTTTGAAGTGCAGCAGAAATGGCAACGTTGGAACATAGCTTCACGAAAGTGGTTATGGATAATTGTGGTGATTGGTGTGCTTGCCGCATTGCCTGTCGTCTATGACCGTCTGCAGACGGAGAAATCTTCCAAAACGGTTGAATTTGTTTTTGATTACCGCGACCTGGTGGATGTAGCCAGCTACCGGGCAAATCCGCAGGATTATATTTCCCAGCAGCTTGACCGGCTGAAGGCTGCCGGTGTGGGAAGCATGGCCATCTATGAGAACACGCTGGAGGATTACCGCAAGGCCCGCAGGCTGATGATGTGGGGAGCGGCGGATATCGCCAACCTGACGGATACCGTGATTCCGGAGAACGAGAACTATACATATGTCCTCTTTACCAGCCCGGAGAATAGTGAAGCTCTCGCTCCGGTTATCCGTGATGCCTTCAGCGGCCTTGAGATAGCGAGCGAGGACTGGAGCTTCCGCGGGCAGCAGGGGCTTATTATCCGTACCCCGCTGGAGGATGCCACGCTGAAGCCGTTGCAGCCTGACCCGTTCACCCTGGAGATGCTGCATGACAAAGGTTTTAACATTGTTCCTCGTCTTGTGGATTCTCTGCCTTACAATGAGGCTGCCGTTACGAAGCTGCTTGATCAATATCAGGAGCTTGGAGTCAAGCGTCTTCTTTTTGAAGGAGAGTCTGTCAAAGGGTTTAATGATGACGCTGATTCGGGCAGCATCACTGCATTTGCCGACCTTCTTAAGGAGCGCGGGATGGGGATTGCCGCCATTGAGAACATCAAGGTTCAGCAAAAAGGCTTCAATAAATTGGCCTATCAGCTGGATTACAATGTAGCCCGTCTGTATTCGCTCAGCGAAGCCGACTCGGCTCTGTCTCCGGAAACGATAGCCGACCGCTTTGCCCTTGCAACGAAAGACCGTAATATCCGCATGATTTATCTCAACACCATTCCTTCGCGCAACACAAGCAAGGCGCAGATTACCGACACTCTGGATAATCTCATTACGAGCCTTAGCGGACCTGGAGGCGCCGTGGAGAAAATTGAGAACAACGGATTTACTCTGGGACAGGCAACGGCCTTCGATGTCGTGGATTCCTCATTCCAGCGGTATTTTAAATTGGTTGCCGTTATAGGGGCTGTGGCAATGGTCGCCCTGCTGGTTTCTTATTTTATTCCTTGGCTTGCATTGCCTGCCTTTGCGCTAGGCCTGGCGGGAAGCGCTGGACTGATGCTGGTTAAGCCGGAATTGTTCGAGCAGGCTTTGGCGCTGGCTGTCGCCATTAGCGCACCGACGGTGGCAACCATACTGGCTATACGCAAAATTAATGAAATGGGACCTCCGCTGCGGGCGAATGCATTGACCTATACCGTTATGACTCCGCAGCGCCGCCTGGCCCACAGTCTCGTACTCTACATCAAAACAGCGCTGATCTCGCTGAGCGCCGTGCCGTTTGTAATCGCGCTGCTGAACAATATCACCTACGCTCTGGTGCTTAGTCAGTTCCGCGGAGTCAGCCTGCTGCATCTGGCACCCGTTGCGCTTGTTGCCGTATATGTGCTTCTGTACCGTGGAGAGTTTGTGCTGAACAAGACAGGAAAGCTCCTGCGGACGCCGATTACCTTGGCGTGGGTTATTGCAGCCGCCGTTCTGGGCATCATGGGAATGTACTATTTGAGCCGCACCGGCAATAGTGGCAGTGTAAGCTCTCTGGAGATGACTTTCCGCAACTTTCTGGAGAATGCAGCAGGGGTCCGGCCGCGCAACAAAGAATTTCTGCTGGCCCATCCGCTGTTCATCCTGGGCGCCTTTATGGCGTATAAATACCGGAATGCCGCTTTTATAATGATTATCGCCGTTATCGGCCAACTCTCAATGGTTGATACTTTTGCCCATATTCACTCTCCAATCCTGATCTCGCTCGTCCGGGGATTGCTGGGTCTGGGACTGGGACTCATCATCGGGCTTGTCGCGGCAGGCCTATGGCAGCTTGTGGAAGGGTGTTGGAAACGATGGTCGCCGCTGCTCAAAAAATAATCATTTCGGGCTACTACGGCTTCCGCAACAGCGGGGATGAGGCGGTTCTGCTGTCAATTCTAGGAGCACTGCAGAAGCATTCGCTGGCAACGGGAACAGACGTTGAGCCTGTGGTTTTATCGATAGATCCGGATTGGACGACGGCCACCTATGGTGTGAAGTCGGTACACCGCATGAAGCTTGCAGAGGTGCGCAGGGCAATTTCGGACAGTGCCGGTTTGATCAGCGGGGGAGGCAGCCTGCTGCAGGATGTGACCGGGAGCAAAAGTATCCCGTACTACCTGGGCATCATCAAGCTGGCCCAATGGATGGGCAAGCCTACTTTTATTTATGCGCAAGGGATCGGTCCGGTAAACCGCAAGCTCTTCCATCCAATGATCAAAGCGGTTTTCCGCAAGTGCAGCTATATTTCTGTAAGGGACGAGCAGTCACGCCGGCTGCTGCAATCCATGGGTCTTGAGGAGAATAGGATCGAAGTGGTTCCCGATCCGGTTATGGGTCTTAGCCTTTCGGATAATAATGGAACAGGCAGTAAAGGAACAATTGGCGGTACTGAGCCTGTTCCCGGTCAGGATATTTCAAATTCCCGGGCTGCACTGCAGACTGTTGGGATTTCAGTGCGCTTCTGGGAGCAGACGCACAGGGAGCTGGACGCTATCGCGGACGGGTTGCTGAAAGCCGGTGCACAGACGCCGCTTCATCTACGGCTGTTGCCTTTCCACCATCCTTCCGATAATGAGGCTTCACGTTATATCATGCAGGAGCTGGAGGAAGGAATTTTGCAGCACGGCGGAGAGATCAGCATCTGCGAAGATGCACTTCATCCGCAGCAAATGCTCCTTGAGGTGGGGAATTGTGACGTGCTGATCGGAATGCGCCTGCACAGCCTGATTTATGCAGCAGGAAGACGGGTGCCGCTGATCGGGATTTCTTATGACCCGAAGATTGATCATTTCCTGGAGCAGGTCGGCTGCCAGCCTGTTGGATCGACTGCTTCACTGGACAGTGGAAAGCTTGCCGCCGAAGTGCTGCAGCTTTTGGCATCAGGGGATGATTGGAAGCGCAAGCGTGAGCCGCTGATTGCATCTCTGGTCCGGGAAGCCGAGGCACCGGCCCGGCAAATTATTGAACATTTCCGCCGTAAAGGGTGATTGATAAGTGAAAGCAGAAAGTGTGATACCTACGGTGCCGATCTTCGGCATCCGGGTATCCAAAATCGATATGAAAGCCACGGTTTCCTACTTGACCGAAGCAGTTCAAAGACGTGAGCCGCATCAGGTAATTACAGCCAATCCGATCATGGTGATGACCGCTTTGGAGAATCCGGCATATATGCAGATCATGAAATCGGCCGAGCTGGTGGTTCCTGATGGAACAGGAGTTGTATGGGCAGCGGAATATTGCCGTCAGCCGGTAGCCGAACGTGTCGCAGGTTTTGATCTGTTACATGAATTGCTGCGCCAAGGCGAAAGCTATAGCTGGAGGGTATATCTGCTGGGTTCTACCCCTGAGGTGATTCGCGAGACGGCCTCCCGGTTACAAACTCAGTATCCCGGTATCATCATCGCCGGATATCATGACGGCTTTTTTGGACCGGAAGCGGACGAGGAGATTGTAAATGGAATCATCGATGTCCAGCCTGATCTGCTCTTCGTTGCCAGAGGGGCGGATAGCCAGGAGCCTTGGATCGCCAAATACAAATCCCGGCTGAATATCCCGGTGATGATGGGTGTCGGCGGGAGCTTTGATGTGATCTCGGGCAAGAGCCGCCGGGCGCCAAAGGCCTTCCAGAAACTCCGTGCAGAGTGGTTATACCGACTTCTCAAGGAGCCTACCCGTTACAAAAGAATGCTTGCGCTGCCGAAATTTGCAGTAAAAGTGCTGCGTGAGAAAGATAAAGTGACAAAAGCCCATTGAAACCCGGTTATTTACCATGAAAATCCGTTCAACCGCTTAAAAACGGAATTGGAATTTGTTTTTAGTTCAGCGTATAATTCAATGCGGTAGAGAAATGGGGGTCGACTGATCAAATGTTAATCATATACATCGCCGGATTCGTTGTGTGCATGGGACTTGCACTGCTTTTGACACCGCTGGTGAAGAAATTCGCTATTAAGATTGGTGCCACGGATGTGCCGAATGCCCGTAAAGTGCATACTAAGATTATGCCCCGCCTCGGCGGACTAGGTATTTTTCTGGCGTTTGTGTTAGGTCTGCTTGCCGTGTTGCCGATTATTCCTTATGATTTTACTCCGCGGGAGGCAAGCTTCATCAAAGCGCTGCTCTCAGGCGGCGGACTGATCGTTCTTATCGGCGCACTGGATGACCGGTTTGAGCTTTCGGCAAAGGTGAAGCTGCTGGGCCAGATTGCCGCAGCGTGCATCGTTGTTTTCGGATTTGGAATCACTGTTGATTTTGTGAATATTCCATTTAATAATACGTATTCTTCTCTGGAGAGCTGGATTGCCATTCCGCTGACGGTCTTCTGGATTGTCGGGGTCACGAACGCTGTTAACCTGATTGACGGGCTGGACGGGCTCGCTGCCGGAGTATCCGGTATTGCGATTGCAACTATTGCGGTGATGGCCTTTCTGATGGGCAACACCATGGTCGCGCTGCTTTGCCTGCTTTTGCTTGGCAGTATCCTGGGCTTCCTCTTCTTTAACTTTCACCCCGCCAAGATTTTTATGGGGGATACTGGCTCGCTGTTCCTGGGCTTTTGCCTCGCCTTGCTTGCCCTGCTGGGATTCAAACAGATTGCGGTTGTCTCCTTTATTACGCCGCTCTTAATTATCGGAGTTCCACTGTCGGATACGTTTTTTGCCATCGTCCGCCGGAAGCTGCAGAAGAAACCAATCTTCGCTCCGGACAAAGGCCATCTGCATCACTGCCTGCGTGAGCTTGGCTTCAGCCACCGTCAGACCGTACTGATTATTTATGGCATCGCCGCCTTCTTCGGAGTATTGGCTGTTATCCAGACCTCTGCATCTCTGTACGAAGCCAACTGGGTAACCTTCGTAGTCATTTGCGTCATGCTCTTCTTCCTGCAGATCGGTGCGGAGATTACCGGTGTCATCAGTAAGACCAAACGTCCTGTGCTTAATTTCCTGCTTAGAATGAGAGTGAAGCTTAATCCGGAGCGCGGCTCCAAATCATAAAAGCATCCCAACCGTAATCATGCTATTATTTTCCTTTAACTGACAAAGCCCATCCTTTTTAGGATGAGCTTTTTTTGTATATTCCTAAAAAATCCTTCGCCAATGACCGATAAAGAACAAAGTGAAGGATAACGAGAACATAAACTCAAAGGAGAGATATACACATGTTACGCTTTAAGAGACCATTCGTTTGGCTGCTGCTGGCGGCTCTAATCGTTTCCATGTTCCCAGGCCAATATACGCCGCAAGCCGCGGCAGCTACCACGACTTATTTCAGTCCGGATGATCTCACGCTTCGGGATACGGTAGCGCTTAATCCTGATGTGGTAGGATCAATTACACGTTCGAATGTGTATCTGACCACAAATCCAACCTTATCTATTACAGGGACTTACTCACAAGTAACGGCTTCAAGCATGAAGGTTACGATTGAGCAGTTAACTCAAGATAGCAGCGGGAAATGGGTTACAGATTCTACCAGGTTAACTACCGGTACTGTTACGCCTGACACCAATAGCCCGAGCAACCGCTTTACGGCAAGCGGTGTGGTTTTATATACAGGGTTCAACAAAATCACCTTTTCAGGCATGCAGGGGAATCTGACGCGTTCTGAATCTTTCTATGTGCTGTATGACAAAGTGCCTTACCTGACCTCTCTCCAGGTACTGGGTGGCCCGACTGCTCTCAACTTGAATGAGGGAACCCAGGTGGTAGTTCCAGTCGATTCAATTACGCTTCAGGGTAAGGCGACGAATGCTACTCAGGTTACAGTCTCATTAAATGGTGGAACGCCGCTCTTGACTACACTTTTGGAAGACGGTACCTTCTTTACACCGGCATTAACGCTTAAACCGGGGTTAAGCTCACTGAAAATTAATATTAAGAATGCTTCTGACTCTATAGACATTGAGCGTTCCCTGTATTTCTTTGATACAAATCAGCCATATGCTTCATTAAATATAGTTCATGATACCCAAACCTATAATTTGTTGAATAATACGCCTACCTTAAGCAGTGAAGCATCTACTGTGGCTGGTTTTTCCGGTCAGGTGCTTGTGCCCTATAACAGTTCTACCTTCGCCAGCTCTGCCGTAATGACGATTAATAAAGGTTCTTCGCAGGCAGTGGCGATAACTTCATTGGGCGTAACTGAAGAATTGACTATTCCCGGCGCCGATGGAGTAACTCCGGCATATAAGCTGGTGAAATTTACGACTTCAAGTAATCTGACTCTTGTGTCAGGTTTAAATGAATTTACTTTGGCTGTGGATTATGGCAATTACAGCAGTTCGTTGGTCTATTCCTATCGATATTTGCCGGGTGAAATTGTCATTTCAGATATGTACTACCTTCCGGGATACACCGGAACTGGCAGCATAACAGGCATTTCGAAACTGCCGCTCAGCGGCCAACAAATGGAGAAGGACAATTTCTACATCCTGGTCAAAACCAATATACCAGTACCTGCGGCAACCAAATTGACTGCTAACTACCTGCCGCTCAGCACTCAGGCGTTAGCGCTGTCAGATCCGCCTATCACCGGGGTGGCGGGACTCGGAACGAACGAATATATTTATCAAATTACCGGCTTCTCCAATGGACAACAAAAGGTGCAGTTCCGGTATGGGACCTCGGATTCTTATTATAACGCTGACATTTCTTATGTATCCAAGAACTATATTTATGTGAGTAATTTGCAGGATGGGCAGACCTATGAGTTTAATTCTACTACTGATACCAAAATTAACGTTTCCGGTGAATATATTGGATTCGAGAATTTCGTTAGTGCGCAGGTGCAAATTAACGGTATAGATAGTAATCTGCTTCCGGATACATTGAACGGCAATGGTGTTGTTGTCAGATCGAATAGCTTTGCCTTGGGTGTTACGGATACTAAGCAAACTTTTAACTTTGATTTGTGGGTTACCCAATCGGGACCGCTCGTTTACGGTGAAAATAAAATTGTGTTTACAGGAATTTCTCAGGATAACGGTCAGAATCAACGTATCATCACCAAGGAATTAAAAATTTATATTATTGACACCAACGTTTCGAACTTGAGCCAATTCCATCCGGCACTAGGAACAGGCCGCACAACCTTTACCAATCAATCCTTATCTAATGAAACGGAACGCAATAAAATTCTGGCCCTGCCTGCAGAGTTTGTATATAAAGATGAAAAGTACACCACCAATCAGGAAACCTATGATTTGGTGCTAAGAGGCGGGGGCGCTACGATTCTGAATTTGTACAGAGGATCAGAACTGGTGTTCTCATCTGTTGGAATAGCGGACATGCTGGGAACTTCCGATAAGTTGATAGGTCCTATAAATTACGGCACCACTGCACAATATTATGACTATTACGGCAGCAGTACTGATTTCCTTCTGCGTCTTCGTGATTTACAATTCGATGCCCCAGGAAGCCATGTATATACCTTAGAATTAATTAATAAGACTGGCGCTAGAACTACACAGCGTCTTGAAATAGTTCGTGAAGTTTCACCATACAGAATATTGTCACCTGTAGCTACAGTTGGTGATCAAATTGTCGTGAACAAGAACTTCGTCCGTTTCGATATTGAAGCAGAAGGTGCGACCAGGGTGCTTATCGACAAATATGAAGCTACTAAGCGTACCGATTTGGACAACAGATTCACCTATGATTATGTAGGCCTGAAACCCGACAAGGCAACAGCCATCAAAATTCAAGTCATTCGCGCAGACTCAACTCTGAATGATACGGTTTCTGTGTACTATGCCAGTGCCATTCAGGTTGATACACAATATATGGCGGAGAAGGTAGCGACGAAGTACACCGTGTTCAATAAGTCGCTGGAACTGACTTTCCCCAAGGGAACTATAATGAAGGGATACACTACTACGGGGGCAGCTAAATACTACCCGGATACGAAGCTGTTGTTTGGTATTGCCGATCCTGTTGACGGAGTTGTCGAGCGTACCAATGATTACGGGAACATTATTAATGTCAGTCCAACCGATGAGCGCACTCTCGGTGGTAAGCTTCCGCTGGTCATTCCGCAAGAGCTGGTGCTGCGGTTTACATCGACTGCCGCTACGAATAATTTCACAAGAGTATCCAGTATTTACTGGCTGAATGGCGGTCTTGGAGAATCGGGAACCAAGGGCTCGCAATCATACCTTCCGGCGACAAATGGTATTGCTCCATATTCAATTGAAGGATATTTTACCCAATACAGCTCAACACGAAAAATCGTACCTTCCCAACGGGGCGAACTTACACTCAGCTTTAACTCGAGTGTTGTAGACGAAGTCGGATCAACTATTACGGTATTCCGTTATACTGACTCGGGAAAATGGGAGAATATTGGCGGAGAGGTTGATACTAAGGCCCATACCGTAACAGTTCCATTTGATGAATTCGGTTATTACACGGTCATGAAGCTGCGTCGCGGTTATACCGATATTACCAATCATCCTTGGGCCAGAAATATTCTGAATGGGCTCTATTCCAAAGGTATTATGAACAATTTGCGCTCTGATGCATTCGGAGCCGATGATACGACCACACGGGGAGAATTCGCTACCCTGCTTGTTAAGGGGCTCAGCATTCCTTTGAGCTACAATACAAGCCAACAAACGTTTTTTGATATTGTGCCGGAAGCTGTATCGACAACTTGGGATTTCAAATACATCGAAACGGCTGCAAGAGCAGGTATTGTCACCGGGCTGAGCGATGGATTCTTTGGTCCGGATCAGCCGCTTACACGCGAACAGGCGGCCGTCATGATCGCACGGGCACTGAAATTAAAGATGTCAACAAATGATGCGAAATTATTAACGAGTCTGTCCAAATCTTTTGTAGACAGCGGAAGCATGGACTTCTATTCACGTCCTGCCATCGAAGCGGTTTCCAAGGCTAAAATTATGGAAGGCAGCGCTACTACGACAACCGGTTCGACCAAAGCGCTCTATAATTTCAATCCAAAGGGTAAGCTGACACGTGCAGAGGCAGGCAAGATAGCTGTTGAGCTTCTTAAGAAGAGCACAAGCATTTTCCCGAAAACCTTTAACTAAAGCAACTTGGAATAAAAGCGGTCGAATACACACAAGATACTTGTGTGTGATCGGCCGCTTCCGTTTTTGCTGATCAAGGAACTGCAAATGTGAATTATCGCGACATCTTATATAGATAACTTGATGTTACCAGACATAAACTTTGTATTCTGCACCATTTTACGTTACAATAATTTAGAAAATAATATTTTCTGAAAGGTGAAAGCCATCGATGAAACCGATTTTATCAAAAGCACAGCTGGACTACATGAAAGCAAAGAATTCGTTTGAGAATAGAGCAAAAGTTATGGAAAAAGAAATTGCCGCAAAACGGGCACTGCAGGAGATCACACAAGAGGTTATGGAAGAGCTTGTACAGGCTACAGGGTTCCATGATGCATACAACGACCTTGTAACGGCCGAAAATGCTTTGATCGAGTGGTCGCATACCACAATCAAGCATGAGAAGACCTACCGCGAGAACCGCGGGGCAATTGATGCCATGTATGAGAATGTTAATGCAAGTCCTGAGAAGCGTCAGGAATTGATCCAACTATCGATGAAAATTCGTTAGATTATAGCTATAGATAAAAGCGCCGGAAACGGCGCTTTTTGTTTTTCTCGCGATTAGCCAAGCTGGGACAACTAACCGGAGAGAGTCCGGTCGGTGTAAGAACAGATACGCCTTGCGGCTGACAGGCAACAGTTGGATAGCTTCTAAGCTTGTAGTCCTGTGACCAAGCGGCGCTATGGGTTTGTCCGGGCTAAATGGGATGACCAGCGGAAATCACTTTCTGAACGCCGAAGCTCCCTCTCGAAGAAAGTTGCTATTCACATAATTAGACAACTCATTGGGTTTGAAATAGGGTAATTATGTTTATTTACTTAACAAATATTGCTTAATGACGTTTTGAAAGCCTCTATGCTATACTGATTCCCGTAGCTACCCATCATTAGAAATAGTTAGTAGAACATACATATGTATCTTCTATTGGAACGGGAGCAGATCACACGCAAAAAAATTTTTCTAACAAAGCGCAACTTTCTCCAATCATTTGCGTTTAAGGTGTAGAGTCATTTACACTAGGCATTTGCCAGATAACATTTAATGTTGAAGGACATTGCCAAATGGAAAAATTAGCTTTACGTGACTTGAGGCACATTGTATAATACTTAGGTAGAATTAGGAATCTAGTATTACTATGCCTTGAAGCTGTTTACAAGTTTCTGTGATACCCGTCACAGACATTATTTATACTTAATATGCTCAACTCGGGAAAGGGGGTGCATCGGCTAATGAGTGACATGAGCTACCCAACTAAAGAAAAATCTCAGTTCATGAACGTCCAAGGAGGAGAAAAAAAGGTTATGAAGAAAATTTTATCCGTAGCATTATCTACAGCAATGGCATTCTCGATGTTTGCCTCTGTAGCGTTTGGTGAAACTGCAACAACTCCACAACAGAAATTTGATGCTTTGGCAGCTAAAGGTATTCTCAACGGATATCCGGACGGTCAATCTCATCTTGAAAAAGACCTGACTCGCGCTGAATTTGCTAAGATCGTTACTAAACTGTTCGGTCTTACAGAAATTACAGGCAAGTTGTCTTACAACGATAAAGGTTACACTGCAAGCAACTGGGCAGTTCCTTACATCGAAGCTGTTACTGCAGCTAACCTGATGCAGGGTAAAGATACTGTTAAAGGTATCTTCGACTACAACGGCAAAGTAACAGTTGAAGAAGTAGCGGCTGTATTGTTCCGCGCTTTGAAACTTGAAACTCCTGCTACAACTGATAACTCCGCATCCGCATGGGCTAAGGGCTATGCTCAAGCAGTTATCAACGCTGGTCTGGTTGCACAGAGCACTAATTTCAAAGGTAACGCTACTCGCTCTTTGGTAGTGGAAACTGCTTATGCGGTTGATTCTTTGAACGAAGCTCCGGCACTCAAGACTGTTGAAGTTTTGGACGCTAACACATTGAGCGTAACCTTTGTTGACGGCAAAACAGCCGAAATCAAATTGGAAACTGCTCTTGTTGCTGACAAAGCAACTGAAGTGACCTTCACTTACAACGGTTACACTTACAAAACTACTGTTACCCTGACTGCTCCTGAAGTGAAATCTGTAACAGTTTTGAATGCTAAGCAACTTTTGGTTACATTCAACAGAACTGTTGATGAAACTTCCGCAGAAACAGTAACTAACTACACATACCAAATCAATACCTTGAGTGATGATGTAGCAATTCCATCTGACAGTGAGCTTGAGTTGTCTGCTGATAAGAGAAGTGTAACAATCACTACTCCATATGCTATTAACTACAGCTTGGGCAACATTACTGCTGGAACACCATTTAAGTTCTTTGTAAGTGGTGTGAAGGATACTGCAGGAGCAACTGTTGCTGATTACAGCACTACTTTGACTGCTACTGATTCCGTGGCTCCAGTTCTTAGCGCTGCTAGTTCAACTGCTAGAACTACCACAAATATTGTTACATTGACATTCTCTGAACCAGTTGATCCAACAGGCGCTATCGTTTATGTCGGTGGTGTTGCTGCTACTGTAGCTGCTGGTTCTACACCAACTACAATTAAAGTAACAACTAGCCAAACTTTGACTGCTGGTACATCTTATGATATCAGCGCACTGAACTTCAAAGATTTTGCTGGCAACTTCTTGAATCCTAATCCAACTGCTTTGTCTGTAACTGTATCTTCTGATGTAGTTGCGCCGGTTGTTCAAAGTGTTACTGCGACTCGCGATAACAAATTGACAATTAAATTTGATAAATCTATTGATGCTGACAGCGTTCAGACTGCTGGAGCGGTAAAAGTTCTTGACGGAAATGGCTCTGCTATCTCCCTTGATCTTTCCAAAATTACAGTAAGCACCAGCACACTGAGTGTTATTCTTCCTACACTTCCATTCAACTCTGCTGGAACCTTTACTGGAACAGTAATTCTGACTGACGCTATCACTGATACTCTGGGTAATGCCAAAGCGACTTCCAGTCATGCGATTTCTGTGACTAAAGACGTTGTAGCTCCAGTAGTTCAATCTGCTTCTTATACTACTAGCGCAGTTGCCAGTGGTGAAATTGTAGTGAAATTCAGTGAAGATGTTGCAGCGATTGGTGCAACTACTGCCTTCACATTGATTAACTCTAATGGTGTTGTTGTAACAACTCCAGCACTTACTGGCCTGTCTTCCGATGCGGATGATGCAACGCAAATTCGTGTCACTACAGGAACTGCTTTGTCTGCAGGCACTTATACTCTGCGTGTAAACAGCGGAGTTGCTAAAGACCTGTCCAGCCAATCCAACACTAACGGTGCTGCTGTTCTGACATTTACAGTAGGTGCATCTTCGGATTCCACTAAACCAGTTGTAGTTACGACTACTGCTGCTGCTACTGCTGCTACTTCTTCCACTTCCGGTTCGAAAATTGCTATCACACTTACTGATAACATTGGGCTGGATCTTGCATCTGTACAAAGCGTAAGCAACTACCTGTTGAATGGTAAGGCTCTTCCAACTGGTGCTTACGTCACTGTAGCAATTACAAGCGGTTCTGAAAGTGCTGCTACTGGTGTGACTGCAACAATCAACCTGCCTTCCGGGTCTGTTGCTGAAACAGCCAGCTACACTCTGAACGTTACCAATGTGAAGGATAAAGTGGGCAATATCGCTAACCCGGTTGCGATCACTGGTCTTGCCTTGGTTGATGATGTAGCTCCAACACTGAGCACTGCGACAATTTCCAGCAATGGACTTATCGTTATTGGATTCAGTGAAACTGTATCGGGAGTTACACCTGCAACTTATGCTGATTTCGAATTCGTAATCAACAGTGTTACAGTTACTGGTGCACAATTGCAAAACATTGCAAGCTTTGTACCTGGTACTGGAACAGATGCTGGTAAATATGTTGTCACTCTGAAACAAACCGTGGTTGATGGACGTCTGTTCCTGGATCTTGATAACAGCGGTACTTACTCGACCGGTGATATCTCCATCCAAACAAGCTCCAGTGCAACTACTGGTACATTTGATGTGAATAAGGTTACTAGCCTCATTGTTAAGGTTTCGGATACAGCTTCTCATGTAACTGACCTGAGTGCTCTTGCTAACCCAATCACTGCCGGCACAAGCATCACAGTGAAATAATACCTTTCACTTAAGCTTCAATTTAAGGCAGAGAGCAGTAATGCTCTCTGCCTTTTTATTTATTCTCTTCTCAAACATGAATTGAAAGGAATGAGCTTCAACCCGATGAATAAACTTACGAAAATATCTGCGGCTACAGCAGTTCTGGGGGTTACTCTTGTTGCAGGGTCATTATTGAATCCCTTTGCTGAAGGTGCAAGTGTCGGCTCGCAGCCGGGAACGGCGGATGATCCGGTGGTCACCAAAAGCTATGTTGATCAACAAATTCAGAAAGCTCTTCAAGGTGGGGCT
Source organism: Paenibacillus sp. S150 (assembly GCF_019352175.1). Taxonomy (GTDB): domain Bacteria; phylum Bacillota; class Bacilli; order Paenibacillales; family Paenibacillaceae; genus Paenibacillus_AQ. The sequence continues at coordinate 143,655 of NZ_JACBYI010000007.1, read as the reverse complement.
GGGGCTACCCAAGCTCCGGCAGCCACGGCTACTCCTGTGCCAACAACCGCGCCCACCGGTGCACCTGTCCAGAATGCTTCAACTGCGTTTGTTATAGTCGATGTGAAGCCAGGCCAGACACTAATTGCCGGAGCAGGTGCTGAGTTTATTGTACGGGCCGGCAAGGCAGTGATCATTACTCAGGATAGCAATGGCGTAGGCGATCTAACTGACGGAATCGATCTTGCCAACGGAGCTGCGGCTCCTGCCAACCACTTGTTGTCTTTTCCGCGGGAAGGCCGGGGAATTGCTGTTCAAGAAGGCCAGACCTTGGGATTGGTTGTGATGGTGCGCGGCACTTATACACTTAAGTAGTCTGCATCACGTAATCAATTTAAGTAGAAAATGATTTTATTACTTATTGAATATAATGCCCTTGCAATAACTTGAAAATACCTTCGGAACGCATTCCCACAGTTGACAAACATTGAGGCGATTCAAAGTCATGGATTCAGCACACAATACTTCCTGTAATCTTAAAAAATACTCAGGAGGTGCTTTAACATGGCACGTACTAATCGCACAGTGGTACCGGAAAGCCGGGCAATGCTGAAACAAATGCAGTATGAAATTGCATCTGAGTTTGGTTTATATGGGGCTTCTTACGGTGGGGGGACAGATACGGAATTTGCCTCCGAGCTGGGTGCAATGGGTGCAGGGACAGGCAGTATTCCTTATCTGGGCCATCTGACTTCCCGGGACAATGGTTCTGTTGGCGGAGAAATCACCAAGAGGCTTGTGAAGCAAGCCGAGCAGTCTCTTTTTAAATAATATCAGCAGCGCAGTTTCCAAGGAATTGTGTTTGGATATTGGAGCTATAAGCAGTTTGTCATTATAACTCTTATTGCAACGGGATGAGGCTTCCTTCAATTGACAGCATACGGTAAATAAGATAATATGACATTTGTGGGAAGCCATAAACCTTTTCCAATCGGAAAAGGTTCATTTTTTGAACTTATCTGACAATATCAACTATGATTATTGAGTCAGGGGATAGAGTAGACGGTCCGCCATAAGCGGACAAGCAGGTTGGCACAAGTTTTTTTGATTTATTTTTGTCCTGTATCTACGATAAAGCCCTTATAAGTGTCAGACTAACAATATGGGAGGTTGTTGTATTGTCTATTAAAGGACGGCATTTGTTTACTTCCGAGTCTGTAACGGAAGGGCATCCGGATAAAATCTGCGATCAGATTTCCGATGCGGTATTGGATGCTTTTTTAGCTAATGATCCTAATGCCCGTGTGGCTTGTGAGGTAGCTGTTGCAACCGGCCTGGTATTGGTCATTGGTGAGATCAGCACCAAATCGGAATATGTAGATATTCCGGCGATTGTACGCAATACGATCAAAGAGATTGGCTACACACGTGCTAAATTTGGTTTTGACTATAATACTTGTGCGGTGTTGAGCTCGCTTAATGAACAGTCTGCTGACATTGCCCAAGGGGTTAATGCTGCGCTGGAAAACCGTGATCCTGCACAGGTTGCGGAAGAGACTGCGAATATCGGTGCTGGTGACCAAGGGTTGATGTTTGGTTTTGCCACCAATGAAACCCCTGAATTAATGCCGCTGCCGATCGCACTGTCTCACCGTATTGCCCGCCGCTTGTCGGAGGTCCGTAAGGATGGAACTTTGGAATATCTGCGTCCGGATGGCAAAACTCAGGTGACTATTGAATATGACAATGAAAGACCGGTTCGTGTGGATACCATTGTTGTCTCCACTCAGCATGCAGAAGAAATTTCGCTTGAGCAAATACAGGCTGACATTAAGGAATATGTAATTTTACCGGTGGTTCCGGCGGAATTGCTTGATGAGAATACGAAATATTTTATTAATCCGACTGGACGTTTTGTGATTGGCGGTCCACAAGGCGATGCCGGCCTGACCGGACGCAAGATTATTGTCGATACATATGGCGGATTTGCCCGTCATGGGGGCGGTGCCTTCTCTGGTAAGGACCCGACCAAAGTTGACCGTTCTGCGGCGTATGCAGCCCGTTATGTAGCCAAGAATCTGGTTGCTGCCGGTCTGGCTGATAAATGCGAAATTCAATTGGCATATGCCATTGGTGTAGCTAATCCTGTCTCGATTAATGTAGATACATACGGAACAGGTAAAATCAGTGAAGAAAAGCTGGCTGAGCTGATTAGCGGCAACTTTGATCTTCGTCCAGCGGGAATCATCTCCATGCTCGATCTGCGCAAGCCTATTTATAGACAAACCGCCGCTTATGGCCATTTTGGACGTACTGACGTGGATCTTCCTTGGGAACGCGTGGACAGAGCTGAAATGCTGAAGGCCCAGGCAGGACTTTAAATAAGAGCCTTTCAAAGCTAGGTGTAAATTCAATTACTTCCTTCATTATATGGAGGTCCGCAGGACAGCGCTTCGATGGTTGAAGCTTGCTGCCCTGCGGGCCTTTTTTTTGCTGCGAATTTGAAGCTAACCGCATACTGCCTATGCAGCTTCCATTCGCGGCAGAGGAATTAATACACATGCTTCTCTCATCCCGGAAGTCTTCTAAACTTTGGAAGCCTATTAGCCGAAATATAAGAATATATGTACAAACGAAAGTACGGCTTGAGAGGAGTCTATCACCGCATGAAAAGAAAAGTTACGATATGGGCGGCACTCATTCTGGCAGGAGATTTGCTCTTGGGTACCGTGTCCCCGGCAATAGGCATCGAAACAACACCGGCAGTCTATGCTGCAAGCGAATTTGGGATTAATGCAACTTCACCGGCAGGGGGAGAGACGAACGTAGATGTGGGTGCCTCCATTAAATTAAGCTTTGATCGTACAGTGATTCCGCAGAGTGGAGATATCACTATTACCCCTGCAGGTTCGAGCACACCTTTTACGACTGTGTCTGTAGGCAGCTCGGGGCTGATTGGCAGCTCCAATCAATATGAGATCAAATGGGGCGCAGGCAAGCTGCTAGAGCGCAATAAGAATTATGCGGTTTCTATTCCAAAGGGATTATTCAAGGACAGCACGGGTGCGGAGTCAGCAGCGGCTTCCTGGACCTTTACTACCGCACCGGAGATTAACCAGGCTCTGACAGCCAGTGAATTCTCACCGGCGAACAGCTCTCGGGTGGATGCGGCAGCGCTGACCCAACTAAGCTTTAAGCTTAACAAGAAGCTGCAAAAAGGTGGCGGGTCCGTCAAGCTTATCTCTTCTGCAAACAATTCACTGATTCAGGAGTTCAAGATCAAGGATGGTGAATCCGGGGTTGAGGTACAGGCTGATGCTGTTTCCACCACCGTGAGATTAACCCTGGCGAGTAAGCTGGCAGCCGGAAGTACATATTATGTGTTAATTGATAATTATGCGCTCAAAGATGATGAGAACAGGACCTTTTCAGGGATATCCAGCGGAAGCGTGTGGAGCTTCTCTACGAAGGGGTCCGGAGTAAATGTGACAGTTGCGCCTGCTGGCGGAGCCACTGCTGTCTCTCCCTCCGGCGATATCCAGCTTACCTTTGACCGCCCGATGATGCCGGCTTCCGGAGTGATTACTCTTACACCGGCTTCAGGGAGCACAAGGTATTTCAATGTTAACTCCACAACGGTTACAGGCGGGGGGACCAGAACCATTACACTGGATGCTGCATCAACAGCCGATCCGCTGGCGGGGAATACCTTCTATACGGTATCAGTGCCACAGGGAGCTTTTTATGATCAGGATGGGAATCTCTTTCCTGCCTCGGGGGCGTACACCTGGAGCTTTACAACGACCTCTCAGACGGGGTTTGCCATCGCAGCACTCAGTCCGGCAGACCGCAGTGAATCCGTAGGCCTTAATCCATCCATCAAAATCACGTTTAATCGGGATGCTGTCTGGAACACTGCGATTGCAAATCCGGTAGCCCTCTACAAAGGAGACGGCACAAAGCTGGCCGCAACTTTATCGGCAGGTGCCTCGGCTAAGGAATTTATCGTTACTCCTGCGGCGGCGTTCGAATATAATACAACTTATTATCTGGATATTGCGAACGCTGTCTTCGTCGACTCCATTGACGGCTCTGCTTTTGGCGGATTAAGCGGCAAGAATTCCTGGAGCTTCCAAACGGTTGCTCTGGACAGGACGGCTCCAGTGCTGTCATTGGCGCAGTTGGATAATAACCGCACCATTCGGCTGAAATATGATGAGGCTCTGAATACAGATATCGCACCGCTCTTTTCCAGCTTCACGGTAACAGTAAATAATGAGAAACGTGCGATAGACAGTATCTACGTTCAGGGGGACAGTGTCTATATCACGCTCAGCACAGGGGTAGCGGTTGGGCAGGTGGTAACAGTCAGCTATACGGGCGGCTTGCGAAACATTCAGGATCTGAGCGGGAATCCTGCGGCGACGTTCTCAACGCGCCAGGTCACAAACGGTATTCAATCGGCGCTCCCTACACCCAAAGACGGAACACTGGCCTCCAAGACAGTAGTGCTGAATTTCAACGATATGCTAAATGCAGTCTCGCCTAACGCATACAGCCAGTTTAATGTATATGCGGACGGCTATTCGCTTGGGGTCAGCTCTATTAGCTCAAGTGGAGGTACGATAACCCTTGGCCTCAACAATGCAGCAACAAGCGCCCAGACTGTCAGGGTAGCCTATTATGCGGGCTCTTATCCGGTGCAGGATGTGAATGGCCAGAGCATCGCGAATTTCAGTGATTTCTATATCCGAAACACCGGGGATACGACTGCGCCTCTATTTCAGAGTGCGGCCGGTTCAGGCAACAAAATCGTTCTGACTTATAATGAAGGGATCTCTTCAGCGAGTCTTCCGATGAACAGCCAGTTCTCTGTGCTGGTGGGCAGTACTCCGAATTATGTAACAGCTGTTGCGGCAAGCGGCAATCAAGTGACACTGACACTGCAAACCGCACTTGTGGTTAATCAATACACTACAGTATCATATGTGCCCGGAACGCTTGGAATCAGCGATCTTAACGGCAACCGTGCGGCCTACATTAATTTGCAGCCGTTGGCGGTTTCAGGGAGCAGCGGAACAGCCGTACCGGATATTAATTCTGCATCAGTAACGGGTGATGAGCTTACCGTAACATTCAGCAAAAATATGCAGGCCTCTTCCACGCTGTATGCCAGCCAATTCGGAGTCAGGGCGGACGGCAGCAGTGTTGGGGTACAGTCCTATTATGTCTCCGGCAATATCCTTAGACTAACCTTGTCGAGTGTGGTGAAAGTCGGACAAACCGTTGATTTGTCCTATATGTCCGGTGCGGGTGCGATTACAGATCTCAGTGGTAACTCCCTGTCCTCTTTTACTGCGCTTTCTGTACAGAATTTGACGGGGGCAAGCACTGCGACGGCAGGACGTCCTTCTTATTTGGGCACGCTGGCTGCAGGCGAGTTCGGAAAAGAATACCCACTTCTCCAAAGCGACTCCGCCACTACAGCGGATGACCGATCCATATACAGCCAGTCGGTAAAAAGATACACGTTGACTGCTGACCGTCTGACTGCCAGCTATGATTATCTGTACAAGCTGGGAACTTCCTCTCTGGCGTTTGAAGTGCCTTCAACGGAACCGGCGGCTTATGTGGCTCTGCCGCTCAAGCCGCTGCTGGATGCGGTGAACCGGGATAAGAAGGCGGAAATCCTGTTGCGGTATGGAGACAATCTTTATAAGCTGGGTCTGAATGATGTAGACATGAACAGTCTCGCCGCGGCCCTGATTGCAGACAGCAGCAATATATCCCTGGTCTTGCGGCTGGAGAAGGTTCCTTCAGGAACCTTTACGCCCTTTGAACAAAAGCTTCAGACACAGGGAATGCAGACAATAACCAGTCTAGTGGATGTCCGGTTGACTGCAGCAGTAAGCGCCAATTATTCGAACGCTACCGCACTCAGCGTGCCTGCGGAGTATGCTGTACGCACAACGGCTACGCTGAATAGCAATCAGACCTCAGCGGCCAGATTGGATCTTGCCTACTATGATGCTGCCTATCTTCCTACCAAAATCAGCTCAGCAGGCAGTTATACTGTGATTCGTGCCAGTATGGTAGGCAACCAGGTTGTAGGCACGTTCCTCTCGACCCGCAGTTTTACCGATATGAGCAAGCACTGGAGTTACTCGATAGTATCCCAGCTGGCCGCCAAAAATATTATCGACAGCAGCTACGGCAGCACCTTCAAGCCGGAGCAAAAGATTACGCGGTCTGAGTTCGCTGTGATGCTCAGCCGTGGACTGGGGCTGCTGGGAGACCGGGAGACGGCACAGCGCTTCAGGGATGTGCAGCCTTCAACACAAACGGGTGATTATATTGGCGCAGCGGCCAAGGCAGGTATTATTACCGGAAATACGGATGCAACATTCCGCCCGGATGATAATATCACCCGCGAGCAGATGGCAATTATGATTATCAGGGCTATGGAGTACACCGGAAATCCGATTACACTGAATGGAAGCTCCGCTTCTGCATTGGCTGCCTTCAAGGATCGTTCCAAGATCCAAAGCCAAGCCGCTGAATTTGTGGCTAAGGCTGTACAGCAGGGAATTATCCTGGGCATGACGACTGCTGAATTCCAGCCTCAAGGCAATGCTACCCGGGCTCAAGCTGCGGTTATGCTGCAGCGGATGCTGAACATGGCTGGATATCTATAAGCTTGAATAGCTTTCTTTATAACCATGGTCCCGCGAATGCGGGGCCTTTTTTCGTTCGATAGAGGGCTTCGGGAAGAATTCTATTAGTTTGAATCTAGCAATATTCGCAACTTTTCCTCTCAAATTCAGTCTATTAAAGGTATAACGGGAAACTAGGAACGAGTTCCCAGCCTTTGCAAGATTCTTATATTTTAAAAAAGAGATGGGAGAGTTACGCTGAAATGAATGAAGTTTTCATGGGGAAAAAGAGCGAAGAGCAATTGCGCGGAATGAAAAAGCTTCCGGCAAAAAAATGGATTGCAGCCTCTTTGGCCGGAGTGCTGTGGATCATGCCCGTTCTCGGCAGTGAAGGTATGCCGCAGTTAGGTTCAGGGCCGGCGCCAATCGCACAGGCAGCCTCATCCTTTACCGTAACCAAGCTGGGGGAAGAAGTGATTACCTCAGGTGCTATTATGATGAATTATAAATTTACAACAGCCCGTTCCGGGAAAACGGTGACCGGTCTGGCGAATGTCATCCGCGTAGACCTGAACAATCCTTATGTTTCTCTTGATGTAATGACGGGGAAGGGCGGCAATTTAACTACACGGCAAAGCACCGGCGGAATGGCTGCGGAGACCGGTGCAGTGGCTGCGGTAAACGGCGACTATTTCAATACAGGCGGAGAAGGTGCACCCATTGGTGGTCAGGTGTCCGGAGGGATAGTAGTATCCACACCTTCGCAGCTCGACGGAATGTACGCCTTTGCTGTGACCAAAGACCGCAAGCCCGTGATTGATGAGTATTCATTCGAAGGGCTGGTAACAGCAGAGGATGGAGCGCAGTTTCCGCTCTCCGGTATCAATAAAGGCGCTTACAGCCCGGAAGGCGGCAGCTCGACCTATAGTCATGCCAATGCGGCTTATATCTATACGGATGCCTGGACTGCACTGGACCGGCCAAAAAACAGCTCCACTACACCTACGGAGGTGCTTGTGGAGAATGAAACTATCACCCAGATTTCTGCGGATATGGCATTGCCCATAGCGGTGCCTGAGGGAGCCTATATCCTGCGCACACACGGGCTGGCGGCACAGTTTGTTAAATCCCATCTGGCTGTAGGGCAAAAGCTGAGCAGTGTCTACACCCTGCGCTCCAAAACCACGCAGCAGGTACTCGACCCGGCCAGTCTGCAGATGATGATCGGCGGGCACACCATATTGGTGAATAACGGAAAAGCGGCTACATTTTCGCGCTCCACCTCAAGTATCGGCGGCTACCGGGCCCGCACAGCGCTGGGCTACTCGCAGGACGGACGGTATGTATATGTGATTGCAGTCCAAGATAATGCCAACAGCGAGGGCATGTCACTGACCGAGCTGCAATCCTTCATGACGAATATCGGTGTCTGGAAGGGACTGAATCTGGACGGAGGCGGCTCTACAACCATGGTGGACCGGCCGCTTGCCGAGACCTCGACTACCCTGACCTTCAATACGGAATACGGCACAGAGCAGCGCAGCATCGTCAACGGGCTTGGAGTGTATACCTCGGCTCCGCAAGGGGAAGTGAAAGGGATCAAAATCAGCGGCAGCTCTGTACTGCTGATCGGACAAAAGGCAACCTATTCTTTAAAAGGCTATGATACGTACTACAATCCGGTAGATGTGGCTTCAGGCAACCCTGCATGGACTTCTAGCAACGGCAGTGCAACCGTAAGTGCAGGGGAAGTGACCGGAGTCAAAGCAGGCACAGCTACATTGACAGCTGTCAGCGGTGTTGCCACCGCTACGACGAAGGTTACGGTTCTCGGTGGGGAAGACCTCTCCAGCTTAACGGTGGGTACGGCTACAGCACCGCTTACAGCAGGTGCATCTGTATCTGTACCGGTGACAGCCTTAGCCAAAAATGGAACGTCGCTTACAGTTCCTCCGGCCTCGCTGAAGTGGGAGTTTATCGGCTTCAAGGGCAGTGTGCAGGATGGCAAGCTGACGGTTACGTCGGTGAACGCTGGCGTTACGACAGGATATGCCATCGCCCGTTATGATGGCTTCAGTACTGCGGTTGTATTATCGGCAGCTGCGGCTACCCCATGGGAGAATTTCGAAAATGTAGGTTATCCTATCGCGTTTACCTCAAATGTGAGCAGTGTGACGGGAACTGCGGCAGTCGTGGCCGGGAGTGCCGAAAAAGCCGGCTCCAAGGTACTGCAGCTCAGCTATGATATGACTGCCGGCAGCGGTAAAATGTATGCTTATGCCCAGTTCAACGGGACAAGCGGCAAACAGATTCCGGCAGCGGCAACATCGATGTCACTGGATGTAATGGGAGATATGAGTCTGAACTGGCTGCGGGCCGAGGTGGTGGACGGCAGCGGAACCACTTCATACATCGATCTGGCCAAAGTAATTGACTGGAACGGCTGGAAGAGCCTCAATATTGATTTGTCGAACTCAGGCATCAAATTTCCGGCAGCGCTGAAGCGTGTGTATGTAGTCAATGTGGAGGAGGGCCAGGATGAACGGGCCAAGACAGGAACAGTTGCTTTTGACAACCTGTCCTTCGTAATGCCTTCGCTCTCCAGTGAGGCCGGACTTCCAAAGGGAACCGCCGCAATGAGCATCGGCTCCAAGTCCATAACGGTTAACGGGACAAAGAAGGCGATTGATGTGGCACCGATTGTTAAGGACGGAACAACCTATGTGCCGATAAAGGTTGTCCTGGATGCATTTGGCGGCAGTGCGGCATGGGATCAGAACACCAAGAAAATCATGGTGCTCCGCGGAGCCAAGGCGCTTGATCTGACGGTGAACAAGAAGGAATATGTGCTGAACGGCAAACGTCAAAGTGCGGAAGTAGCGCCTTTAATCCTACAGGGCAGGACTTTAGTACCGCTTAGACTGGTCTCGGAACAGCTCGGATTGACCGTAAAATGGGAACAGAAAACGAAGACCGTAACTATCGAATCGTGATATGGTAATATTAAAGGAAAGCCTTTAATACGATCCGATAGAAATGGGGCAAGCATCCGTGGAATTTCAAGCCGATGCGATAGATCGCGTCATTAAGAATACCATCGACGTGATGGAGAGCAGCAAGTATCAGATATTTGAAATATTGCAGGTTGCACGGGATGAGCTTGTTGCACTCACCAAAGAACTGCAGCGGGTCATGGAAGAAACGGATGAAACATTGCAAAAGGTAGACAAATTGGAGCTGCAGTACCACCGCTCCCGTATCCGGCTGACAGAAGTCAGCCGGGATTTTGTCCGCTATTCAGAGAAGGATATCCGGATCGCTTATGAGAAAGCTACAGAGCTTCAGCTTGAGCTTATGATGACGAGGGAGAGAGAGGCCTATTTGCGGAGCAGGCGCGACGAGCTGCAATTGCGGGTCCGCGGTGTCGAAAATTCGGTCGAGCGTGCCGAATCGATTGGTTCGCAAATGAGCGTTGTTTTGGAATATCTGTCCGGAGAACTAGGACAAGTGACCAGGATTGTCGAATCTGCGAAGAATAGACAGATGATCGGACTGAAAATCATCCTGGCTCAAGAAGAGGAACGGAAGAGAATTGCCCGGGAAATTCATGACGGTCCCGCTCAAATGCTGGCGAATCTAGTCCTAAGGACGGAAATTGTAGAAAGAATGCTGGTAAAGCAGGAATTTGGGCTGGTGCAGGACGAAGTATTAGACTTGAAAGGGCAGGTAAGATACAGTCTGGAAGAAATGCGCAAGGTGATTTTTAATCTGCGTCCGATGGCGCTCGACGATTTGGGACTGATTCCGACACTGAGGAAATACGTGCATGATTATGAGGAAAAGACGAAGATCCGTACCTCTTTTGAAACAAGGGGCAAGGAGCACCGGCTGTCCTCAGCCATGGAGGCAGCGGTATACCGTCTGGTTCAGGAAGCTTTGTCAAATGCGGCAAAGCACGCTTTTCCAAGTTATGTATTGGTGGAGATTACTTACCAGGCTCAGTTGATCAAGATTGTCGTGAAGGATAACGGATTAGGCTTCAATGTGAAAAAAATCAGTGAGCAGGCAAACCGGGAAAGCTTTGGGCTGGTCGGCATGCGGGAACGCGTGGAGCTGCTGGAAGGAAGAATGGAAATACTGTCAGCCGAGAATCAGGGCACAACAATTGTCATTCACATTCCGACGAATGTGGAAAAAGGAAAGGAGTAATGTGATGGAACACCAGAATTCTGGCAAGTCGCCCATAAAGGTTCTTTTGGCCGATGATCATCAGTTGTTTCGTGAAGGGCTTAAGCGGATTTTAAATATGGAGGAAGATATTGAGGTTATTGGAGAATGCGGCGACGGTATTCAGGTGCTTGAATTTTGCAATGAAAACAAACCGGATATCGTACTGATGGACATCAATATGCCGATTGAAAACGGTGTGGAAGCCACACAAAAGCTGCGGGAAATGTTCCCGGATGTCAAAGTTATTATTTTATCTATTCACGATGATGAGAGCTATGTATTTGAGACGCTCCGCAAGGGGGCCAATGGATATTTGCTGAAGGATATGGAGGCGGAATCCCTTATTAATGCCATTCGTTCGGTCTGTGAAGGCCATGCGTTCATTCATCCCAAGGTTACCGGCAAGCTCATTAACCAATTGCGGCGCATGACCTATCTCAATGAGACAGGAGCGATTGCCGAAACTGCGGTTAAAGAGGCGGGGGTCAAATTTGTTGCAGGCGATAATAATCCGTTGACCCGGCGTGAAGCGGAAGTGCTGCGGCTGATGGCGGAAGGCAAGAGCAACAAGATGATTGGTGAATACCTCTTTATCAGTGAAAAAACGGTCAAAAACCATGTCAGCAGCATCCTGCAAAAAATGGAAGTTGACGATCGCACGCAGGCTGTAATCAATTCGATCAAATATGGCTGGGTAACCCTGTGAAGCATGGGTGAAGCTTCAAAACATTACATATAATGGATGCAGCCGCTCTGCTGCATTTAAAGTACTGTTTGAGTCTGCAGCATGTGTCGAATTCTGCATGATACTGGTTTGGAAATATGTACCCGCAAATCATGAATTTGACCCGGCTGTTTATGTGCAAGCAAAATTTATGGAGTATCCGGAAACCCTGAGTTCAACGTAAATGGGAGTCTGCTCTGGGCAGTCACCGACCTTTTATTCCCGGCATATAGTGTCGGTATAAGAGGAGGTGTATCTCCATGGCAGCCCAGTTAATGTGGATAGCGGCCATCTATGTTTTTGCGGTAGTGTTGGTTCATATTCTGCATGGCCGGGAGCAATCCTGGCAGCGCAGCCGGTCTGGCAAACGGCTTCATTACATTCTTATTACCCGTAACCATGAATATGTGTTGGAATGGTACATCAGAGCGCTGGCCTTCCATGCTCTATTGAGCGGAAAGGTGCTGCAGATTACCCTGATGGATGAAGGGTCAAGTGATGGAACGGTGGACATAGCCTCACGGCTTGCCCGAAATGGCTCTGCGCTGGATTTTGCTCCTGCGGCTCCCAACTCTTTGATGGAAGCGGAGCTTAAGCTGCAGCCCGGAATTATAGTGGATTTACGGGAGTCGGGACATTCTTTACCGCTGTCTTTTCTGCAAATGCCGTGGAGCAGGGAATGCAGATCAAAGCGAGGCGAATAATCATAACATATGCAAGCCAGGCAGGAAACGGGTGAAGCACACTCTCCAGAATTGGGAGGGTGTGCTTTTTTGCGTGGTAAGGCTGCAGCGTTGATAAAAAATTCCAGGAGGCGAAAAGGATGCAGGCTGCTGTGTATGGTGTAGAGCTTGGAGGAGAGTGGGAGGTAAGAATTTCAATCAATATGAGTGTAGACTGGGCGTGGTGGGACGGAACAGGGGAGGAACGGGCAGGCTGGAATAACCGATCTGCGGATAAGCTGGTGGTTCTCTCTAACTCGCTTCCCCTCGGTTGGGCAGTGAAGCTGCGGCAGCAATGGGTTTCAACTAGAGCGGCACGGCAATGGCAGAAAGCGGAGTGGGGGATGTACATGGTGAAGGTGCTCAGAGCAGAACTTGGCGAAGAGAAGACAGCCGGGGGGGAGTGGAGCGAAGGCAGATTATATGAAGAAATCTCGGTTTGTGCACTGCTGAAAGAAGCGGAAGAAGCTGCTGTACATAGCGGGAGGGCAGGCGTTATAGAAGGACAGTTCAATTCAGCGGACTTGAAAGAAAAGAGATGCCGATTCTCTCTTGGAGCAGCGGCAGAACAGCTGGCACAGGCACTGGAGGGACGCTCGATGCTCCAGCCCGAAGCGGAAGCGCTTCTTGCCGAGCAGCTTCCGGAATTGGCCGGGCAGTGGCGTGCAGCCGCTCAGCTGGCGCATCTGCAGGGGCGGATGAGGCTGGAGGCCGCTGTGGGTGCAGTTCCTGCGCGCGGTGCCCGCGCGCGCAGGCTTGGCGCAGGCCGGTTCCCTGCGGTCACCGGCCGCCTCGTGCGCGCTGCGGCGCTCCGCCTGCCGCAGCTGCTGCCCCGGCGCGGCGCTGCCGCCCGCCGCGCCGAACCGCGCTGCCTGCGCTGCGGCAGCGCCGCAACCGGCCGCACGGCCTGTGCCGCGTGCGGCCTTGCGGGCTGCGCCTATTGCGAGGCCTGCCTCGCACTCGGGCGCAGCCGGGCATGCGCGCTGCTGCTGCGCAGCGCGGCCTCTCCGGCCGTGCGGTGCACGGCCGGGACTTCCCCCGCCGTGGCGGCACGCCGGTGGGGGCTCAGCGCGGCGCAGGCGGGAGCCGCCGGCGCTGCGCTGGGGTTCCTGGCGGAGCCGCGCCGGCGCTCCGCCGCCTTAAGCCCAGAGCGGTTCCTGCTCTGGGCGGTCACGGGAGCGGGGAAGACGGAGATCACCTTCCCGCTCCTGGAGGCAGTGCTCGCTGCCGGAGGCCGCGCACTCGTAGCGACGCCGCGGCGCGACGTCGTACTGGAGCTGGCGCCGCGGCTTGCCAAGGCTTTCCCGGCGGTGGCACTCGCCGTGCTGTACGGCGGCAGCGCAGACCGCTGGTTATATGGCCGGCTGACCTTGGCCACTACGCATCAGCTGCTGCGCTTCCACCAGAGCTTTGACCTGGTCATCATCGATGAGCTCGATGCCTACCCCTATCATAACGATCCCATGCTGGCTTATGCGGCGGAGCATGCCTGCAGACCCGGAGGGGCGTTCATCTACCTATCCGCCACTCCGCCCAAAGATCTGCAGCGGTTGGCACGCTCAGGCAAGCTGCCGCATGCCAGAGTGCCTGTCCGCTTTCACGGTCATCCGCTGCCGGTACCCTGTCATTTGGCGGCTGCTTCGGTCCAGACTTGCCTGAAGCGCGGGGCTCTGCCCAAGAAGCTGCTTCAGGCACTTCGCAGCTCCTTCGCGCGCAAGGCACAAATCTTTCTGTTTGTGGCGCGGATTGCCCACATCGGCGGTCTTCTGGCTATGCTCCGGCAGAGCTTCCCCGCTGCTGCTATCGAGGGGACCTTCGCCCAGGACCCCCTAAGAGCCGAGAAGGTTGCGGCTTTCCGCAGCCGCGCAATCTCGCTTCTTGTAACCACCACCATTCTCGAACGGGGTGTTACAGTTCCACGCAGCGATGTATTTATTTTGGATGCAGACAGCAGCCTGTTCGACGAGGCCTCACTGGTCCAGATGGCCGGAAGAGCCGGGCGTTCCAGGGAGGACCCGGCCGGAACCGTTTTGTTTCTCTCCCCCCAGTGGACGAGGCCGCAACGGGGAGCGGTCGCACAGATCCGTACAATGAATGCCCTTGCCCGAAGACAGGGATACATACGCAAGGAAGCCAGAGGATGAACTTGATGAACACATGGTTGAAAATTGCCCAGTCCCTGCTCGCACCTTCTGCCTCCGACTGCCCCATATGCGGCAAAAAGTGTCAAGCTTCATCCGAGCTTCCCGGAGTTTGCAAGAGCTGCATGGTCTCCATCCCCTGGATCCGCAATCCGCGCTGCTCCAAATGCGGCCGCCATGTGGGCTGTCCCGATTGCAGCCGCGGCGGTGATCCGGTTCCAATTGTGTGCAACCGCAGTGCAGTGGCCTATACAAGCGTGATGCGCGAACTCCTTGGTCAGTATAAATATCGGGGGGATGAAAGGCTGGCCCCCATCCTGGGGCTGATGCTGGATCAGGCTTATACGATACTCCAAGCTGAGCAGGAGCGGATGAAGCACTATGTACAAGTCCAGCGGCAGCTTCCGGTTTTGAAAAGCAAAGGTACCGGCCGCGCGGGCCTATGGCAAGCCGACCTGCTGGTTCCGGTTCCCGTAAGCGGCTCCCGGCTGGCCGAACGGGGATTTAACCAGGCAGAGCGGCTGGCTGGCGTCCTGTCCGGGAGTAGGGGGATTCCGCAGCTTCCGCTGCTGGTCCGTACCCATCATACCGGCAAACAAAGCTTCAAAAGCCGGGCCGAGCGGTTAGCCGATATGAAGCATGCTTTTGCCGCCAACCCCGATCCGGCAATTGGAGCACAGTTCGCCTGTTGGCTGGATTCACTTGGGCCGCTGATCCGGTCAAGGCCGCTGCAGATTATCATTATTGACGATATTTACACCACAGGAAGCACGGTGCGTGCTTGTGCGGAGACACTTAAGATATTAACCAAGAAGTACAGCTGCATTGCGGAAATATACAGCCTGACCTGGGCACGCTCATAAGGGAAGGTATCCTGAGGCTCAGAGCACGGCTTCGGCCAAGCCATTGGGCCGTTCCTTTGACCAGCCCGGCCGCATTTGCTCAGTTCTTAGAACTCTTCCATGCAGTAAACACGGCGGCTTTCTGAATCTGTAAAAGATAGGGATCAGATTTCATAGTGTTTTTTGTTATAATAATGTAATCTATGACATTCCATAGCCGATACTAATCATAGACGAAGCTCCTGCAATCATGTAATCTAGGAGCATAAGAAGTCTACACGCTGCACAAACTGTTTAGAAGGGAGCCGCTGCTGAAAATGAATCTAGACAATTGTCCAAGATGCGGCCGGTTATACGTCAAAAATATTATGGAACTGTGCCAGCCCTGCGTTAAAGAATTGGAGCACCAGTACGAAGCCTGCGTGAAGTTCTTGCGTGAGAACCGGGGCACCACTATTCAGGAGCTGTCCGATGCAACGGAAATCCCCATCAAGGAAATCACCCGTTTTATTCGCGAAGGCCGAATTTCTATAGCGAATGCCCCCAATATGATGTACCCCTGCGAAGTATGCGGGTCCTTAATCCGGGATGGGCATATGTGCGACAGCTGCCGGACCCGTTTGCGGAAGGATCTCTCGAATGCGGCCAAGGAAAGCGCTGCTGCCGAAACCGCCAAAAAGCCTGGCGAAGGCGCGTATCGGGTTGTCGACAAGCTCCGGGAGTAATTAAATCTGCAAAAAAACGCTTGCAGCTATAAAGAATGTTTCAAACGTGGCCGATAAACTTAGTAAAGATTATCGGCTTTTTTATATCAGAAGGAAGGTGGAAGTTATGAAAATTAACGAGACCGGACGAATTAATCCCATTAACCCATATCAACGCAGTGCTGAGTCGCAAAGGCAGGAACAAATGAAGAAGAGCTCACGCAAGGATGAGGTTTCGATCTCTGATGAAGCGATAAAGCTATTGCAGGCGCAGAAGAGCGGCGAAGTTGACGCTGAACGTGCGAGCAAGATTGAAAGCCTGAAACAGCAAGTTTCCGCAGGCACCTACCAAGTCGACGCAGCTAAGCTCGCAGCCACACTCGCCCCCTACTTCAAGCAATCCTCCGAGAATTAGGTGAATCCATCCATGACACTTACACCATTGTTAGAATCATTGGAACGGCTGGATGAAGCACATGTGCATATGCTTGATCTGGCCGATTCCAAGAAGCAGTCCATTAAGGAAAACAAAGTAGAAGATCTTATCAGAATTCTCAACAAGGAATCCAAGCAATTAAAGCTGATCGAACAGCTGGAGGAAGAGCGGGGGCAAGCGGCATATGCCTTTCTGCAGGGAGTTGGGATAAGGTCCAACCTGAACCTCAACTTAACAGAGCTCTCCCGGCTTGTGTTTGATCTGGAAGACAAACAAAAACTGCTGGATATCCAGAAGAGGCTTTCGGGTACCCTGCAGAAGCTTAAAGAAGCAAATACGCTGAATCAGCAATTGCTGCAACAAGCGCTCTCATATATAGATTTTTCGATTGAAAGCATGTCTTATTATTCTGAGACAGAAGCTACTTATCATCATCCGGCGGGAAAATCAGCCGGGGTGCAACGCCCCGGACTCTTTGATTCTCGGGCCTAATTTGGAGGAGTAAAAGATGACCTCAACATTTCATAGTATAGAAACCGCCAAACGAAGCCTGAACACCCAAACGGCAGCTTTAAATACGACAGGACACAATATATCCAACGCCAATACGGAAGGCTACACCAGACAAGTTGTGAAGATGCAAGCCTCTCTTCCCATGGAAGCCTATGGGTTCCTGCGCTCTGCAGCAGCCGGGCAAATGGGTACCGGTGTTGAATTCACCTCAATTGAACGGATTAGACAGAGCTTTCTGGATGACCAGTTCCGTAATGAGAATTCCAATCTTGGCAGCTGGAGCATCAGATATGACACGCTGGAGAAGCTTGAAGCCATTGTGAATGAGCCGTCAGATACGGGGATTCGCAAGGTTCTGGACAACTTTTGGAGTGCATGGTCCGATCTGAGCCTGGACCCTGAGAACATTACCAACCGCAAGATCGTCAAAGAAACTACACAGGCACTTACCGATGCGATGAATCAGGTCAGCACACAGCTGGATGCATTAACCTCGGACCTCAACAATAATATTACTTTGAAGGCTACGGAGATCAACTCCCTTCTTCAAACGGTTGCAGACCTGAACACCAACATTATGAAGCTGGAAGGTCTTGGAGACAACCCGAATGACCTCCGGGATCAACGGGACTTGGCGATCGATAAACTTTCCAAGCTTGCTAACGTTCAAGTCACCGAACTGAGTGACGGGTACCAAGTGACATTGGGGGGACAGCTGGCAGTAGCAGGGAATCAGGTTACTCCAGTAACTGAGGTCAGCCTGAAGGCGGCGTACGATGGCGGAACGCTTACCGGCGGTGAAGTGTATGGAATGATTATGTCCAGAGATAAATATGTCACTGACTACAAAGCGCAAATGGACCAATTAGCCAATACGGTTGCCAACGGCGATGTTGAGATCACCCTTCCTGCGGGTACTGTGTTGCCTGAAGGCACAGTGCTGAATACCGGAACCAACGGAACGGCGGTCACTTATTCGAATGCAAATAATAACAGAACACTAACGGCTGACACTAAGGTAACGGTAAAAGGCATAAATGGAATCCTTCAATTGGGGTACACCGTAAATGGAACAACTCCTGAAAAAGGACTTGCGCTCTTCACTTCCAAAGACGGAGGAGCCATTACTGCAGGCAACATTACACTGAACCCGGAAATTCAAAAGGACCCTAACAAAATCTCTACCTCCATGCGAGTTGAGAACGCAGGTACTGCCAATGAAAAAGTAGTGGTTGGCAATAATGATATGGCGCTTATTATGGCGGGCTTAAAGACTGCAAAATTTGATTTTGGAGATGCCTTGTCAACGCCAGGAACCGTCGATGATTTCTTCAGCTCCATTGTGGGCCAATTAGGTGTCCAGACACAGGAGGCTGAACGTCAAACGAAGAATGCAGAGCAGCTGACAGATCAAGTGGAGCTGAACAGACAGTCAGTCAGTGGGGTATCGCTCGATGAAGAAATGACGGATCTGATTAAATTTCAGCATGCCTACAGTGCAGCTTCACGGTTTATGACAACCTTTGACGAACTTCTTAACAAGCTGATCAATGGTACAGGCCGAGTAGGCCTCTAAAAATAGCGGAAGGAGGCAAATGAATGTCTATCAGAGTCACCCAAAATATGATGAGCATGCAGACACTCAGCAATTTGAACAGAAATTACCGCAATATGAGTGACATGGAGAACCAGATCTCCAGCGGCCGCAAAATCAATAAGCCTTCCGACGATCCGGTCGGGGTAACTTATGCGCTTCGATACAGAGCAGAGCTTGCTTCCAATGAGCAGTTCCAGACCAATGCCGATTCTGCGGTAAGCTGGCTGGATTACACTGATACAACGATGCAGCAGGCTACAGATGTAATGCAACGGCTTAAAGAGCTGACTGTGCAAGGGGGCAATGGAACCTTGCCGCAATCTGGCTTGGATGCGATTAAGCTTGAGATACAGCAGCTGAAGGAGCAAATGGGCAATATCGGAAATGCCCAAATTAAAGGGAAATACATTTTTAACGGCCAGAATTATAATCAGGTACCCTATGAAATATCCGGCACAGTTACGAATTTTTCTCAGATTGACACCGATACAGGAGCGGTGAAATATGCCATCGGTGACCAGTCTACTTTTCAGGTGAATACAACAGGCAGCGAGTTTTTTGGCAGCTCTACGGATGGAGACAATGTCTTTAAAGTCATGGATGATCTGATTGCCGCGTTAGACAGTGGCGATTACACACAAATCAGTGCCCAGACAGCTAACATCGAATCGAGATCCAACAAAATGCAGTCCTGCCTGTCTGAAGTTGGTGCACGCACAAATCGTGTAGAACTGGTACAGGCTCGCCTGGTTGACCGGGATCTGAATCTGACCAATTTGCAATCGAAAACAGAGGATGCGGACATTGCCGAGCTAATAATAAAATCTACAACTGCACAGACCATCTATGAGTCCGCCTTGAAATCTTCAGCTCAAATATTACAGCCTTCTTTAATGGATTTTATGAGCTAGGCTTGATTCTTTGAAACCGAAATGAGAAGCTATGGACAAGTATACAGTCCATAGCTTCTTTTGTTAGTATTCCGAGGAGGATGATAGAATGACACCAGTTCATGAGCAACGGGAGAATGTTCCAACTTCGACTATACCCGTATATTTGTTCCCGAAAGGCTTGCCAGGTTTTGATCAGCTAAGAGAGTTCACCCTGCAGGAGCATAATGAGGTATTCAGTTTACTAAGTGCTGTGGATCAGCCAGAGGTTAGTTTTATCACTGTCAATCCATTTGATTTTATAACCGACTACGAATTTGCTCTCTCGGATGACACAATATTGGATATAGGAATTGTTAATCGCGACCAAGTTTCTGTTCGTTGTATAGTTACATGGCACAGCGATAGGAAGAATACCACTATTAATTTGTTGGCACCTATTATCTTTAATATCGAGAGTTATAAAGCGAAGCAAATAGTACTGCAGAATACACCTTACACAACGAAACATCCTCTTTGGACTGCACCTGCAAGGGATAATGAAGGCGGTGATTCCTGATGCTGGTGCTTACGCGTAAAAAAGGAGAATCTATTGTAATTCATAATGACATTGTTCTCACGGTACTGTCCGTAGAAGGGGATGTCGTGAAAATGGGTATCACTGCTCCAAGAGATATTGATATCTACCGTAAGGAAATATATGATGCCATTCAGTTAAATAACCAGGTTGCAGTTATGGATTTGGCGGCTATTAAATCTGTCATGTTGGATTTGGATCAAAAAAAAGGCAGTAATTGATGTGAGAAAAATCGACATTCGAGGAAACAATCGGTTACTAAATAAAATAACAGATAGGTATAAACAATGCTCAATTAATTGTCGATATTTATTAAAGAGCAGTGGTTCTTCAGGGCGGCCGACCTGTGGACACTGATACCACAAGGATGTGGGCATAAAACCATTCAGGGAGGAAATAACAAATGATTATCAACCACAATATTCCAGCATTGAATACTCACCGCAACATGGGACTGAACAACGCAGCAGCAAGCAAAAACATGGAGAAGCTGTCTTCCGGTCTGCGGATCAACCGCGCCGCTGACGATGCAGCAGGTCTGTCCATCTCCGAAAAAATGCGCGGTCAAATCCGTGGTTTGGAACAGGCACAACGTAACGTTCAAGACGGTATCTCATTTGCACAGACAGCAGAAGGTGCAATGAACGAAGTATCTTCCATGCTGACCCGCATGAAAGAACTGAACGTACAAAAAGAAAATGGGACTTACAGCGATAGTGATAAATCCAATATTAATGCCGAGCTGAATCAATTGGGTTCGCAGATCGACAGCATCATGACCAAGACGACTTTTAACGGAATTGCTATCACATCTTCAGTTACCGTTCAAGCGGATGATAAGGATTTCACAATCGAAATTAGCGGCGTATCTAGAACTGGTTTCAGTGGTCTGAACTCTTCCAACTCACTTACTTCAATTAGTGATGCAATTGAAAAAGTGGCAACTCAACGTGCCAACCTGGGTGCGGTACAGAACCGTCTGGAATACACATCGAACAACTTGGGAACAACGGTTGAGAACCTGACAGCATCCGAATCCCGTATCCGTGACACCGATATGGCAAAGGAAATGGTTGCTCTGTCGAAGAACAATATCCTGCTGCAAGCATCGCAATCCATGCTGGCACAAGCTAATTCTGCACCGCAAGGGGTATTGTCTCTGCTTCGGTAATTTTTTCTTTGAGTGTTTCGCCAAGGCTCTGCAGTGCAGGGTCTTTTTTTTAATCCTTGTTTCTCAGAGAGAATAAGATTAGAACAATAAAAATAAAGGAGGAGCTATAAACAATAACCTGTGTTCAGACGATAAATAGTGTAGAGCGTTGATTCACCAGGGCGATCGACCTGTGAAGAGCGCTGATACCACAAGGACGTGGGCATAAAACCATTCAGGGAGGAAATAACAAATGATTATCAACCACAATATTCCAGCATTGAATACTCACCGCAACATGGGACTGAACAACGCAGCAGCAAGCAAAAACATGGAGAAGCTGTCTTCCGGTCTGCGGATCAACCGCGCCGCTGACGATGCAGCGGGTCTGTCCATCTCCGAAAAAATGCGCGGTCAAATCCGTGGTCTGGAACAGGCACAACGTAACGTTCAAGACGGTATCTCATTTGCACAGACAGCTGAAGGTGCAATGAACGAAGTATCTTCCATGCTGACCCGCATGAAAGAACTGAACGTACAAAAAGAAAATGGGACTTACAGCGATAGTGATAAATCCAATATTGATGCCGAGCTGGATCAATTGGGTTCGCAGATCGACAGCATCATGACCAAAACAACCTTTAACGGAATTAACATCACTCAATCCTCAGTCACGGTTCAAGCCGATGATAAAGATTTCACGATCACAATTAATGGTGTTGACACATCTGGATTTAATGGTTTGGGATCGACAGATGCACTTAGTGCAATCAGCAGTGCAATTGAGAAAGTAGCAACTCAACGTGCCAACCTGGGTGCGGTACAGAACCGTCTGGAATACACATCGAACAACTTGGGAACAACGGTTGAGAACCTGACAGCATCCGAATCCCGTATACGCGACACCGATATGGCAAAAGAAATGGTTGCTTTGTCGAAGAACAATATCCTGCTGCAGGCATCGCAATCCATGCTGGCACAAGCGAACTCTGCACCACAAGGTGTATTGTCCCTGCTTCGTTAATATCTTTTCCTTGAAGTGTTTTGCCGAAGGCCCTGCAGATGCAGGGCCTTTTTTAATCGTAATTTCTTAGAGGAATAAGATAAAAACCATAAAAATAAGAGATGAGCTATAAACAATAACCTGTGTGCAGACGATAAATAGTGTAGAGTGTTGATTCACTAGGGCGATCGACCTGTGAAGAGCGCTGATACCACAAGGATGTGGGCATAAAACCATTCAGGGAGGAAATAACAAATGATTATCAACCACAATATTCCAGCATTGAATACTCACCGCAATATGGGACTGAACAACGCAGCAGCAAGCAAAAACATGGAGAAGCTGTCTTCCGGTCTGCGGATCAACCGCGCCGCTGACGATGCAGCGGGTCTGTCCATCTCCGAAAAAATGCGCGGTCAAATCCGTGGTCTGGAACAGGCACAACGTAACGTTCAAGACGGTATCTCATTTGCACAGACAGCTGAAGGTGCAATGAACGAAGTATCTTCCATGCTGACCCGCATGAAAGAACTGAACGTACAAAAAGAAAATGGGACTTACAGCGATAGTGATAAATCCAATATTAATGCCGAGCTGAATCAATTGGGTTCGCAGATCGACAGCATCATGACCAAGACGACTTTTAACGGAATTGCTATTACATCCTCGGTTACCATTCAAGCGGATGATAAGGATTTCACAATCGAAATTAGCGGTGTATCTAGAACTGGTTTCAGTAATCTGACAGCTTCCAACTCACTTAGTGATATCAGTGCAGCAATTGAAAAGGTAGCTACCCAACGTGCTAATCTCGGTGCGGTGCAAAACCGTCTAGAGTACACATCCAATAACTTGGGCACTACAGTCGAAAACTTGACAGCATCCGAATCCCGTATCCGTGACACCGATATGGCAAAGGAAATGGTTGCTTTGTCAAAGAACAATATTTTGCTGCAGGCATCGCAATCCATGCTGGCACAAGCAAACTCCGCTCCGCAAGGTGTATTGTCCCTGCTCCGTTAATTTGTTTATTAGATGGTTTCTACGAAGATCCTGCGGATGCAGGGTCTTTTTTTGATTTTCTCTGGATTTCCATAAAGATTTCAACAGGTTAACCCGATATATAAGATAACAGCCATGAATTTTACTTGGACGGACGGCAGGTAAGGGTTAATACTGGGGTGAGTGGGGGGATTAGGTATGGATCCGATGATTTCTAAAAGTTCAGCTGGAAGTACATCAATGCAACTTCATGGTATAGGCAAAAAAGAGGCAAGTGCAAGCATTAGCCTTGTACCGACTCCAGCGCAGGTAAATGTCCAAAGCGCTACTACCATAGATAGTCACAAGTCA
The DNA here is from genome assembly GCF_019352175.1 of Paenibacillus sp. S150. GTDB lineage: Bacteria > Bacillota > Bacilli > Paenibacillales > Paenibacillaceae > Paenibacillus_AQ. The sequence goes on along the minus strand of NZ_JACBYI010000007.1, from coordinate 120,141 downwards.
CAAGAACAAGTGGTTGCAGAGCTACAAAAAGCAATTGATGCAATTCAAGGACCACAAAAGTCACTGGAAATTTCTGTGCATGCGAAAACTCATGCTATCATGATTAAAGTGCTTAACAAAGAGACGGGTGAATTAATACGCGAGGTGCCTCCGGAAAAAATTCTGGATCTGGCAGCTCGTATGATGGAAATAACGGGCATAATTGTTGATAAAAAAATCTAAGGAGGGCTTAGATGGTAACCAGAATAACCGGCTTAGCTTCTGGGATGGATATTGATGCAATGGTGAAAAAACTGATGACGGCTGAAAGTGCGCCGCTCAATAAATTGAACCAGCAAAAGCAACTGATGGAGTGGAAGAGAGAAAATTACCGGGAAACTAGTGTAAAGCTCGTTTCATTTCTTCAAGACAAATTAGATGGTTTAAGCAAAAGCAGTACTATCAGTGCACAGAAAGCTACAGTGACCGGAAATACAAGTGCCGTAAGTGCAAAGGCAACCGCCACAGCCAGCGGCTCTCTGGAGGTCAGGGTAACAACATTAGCTACAGCTGCTAGAGTTTCATCTTCGGCAGCACCGGCCAAGACAGATAGTACGACTGCTGATTGGGGCGCAGTGAAGTTATCCGCGATTACAGGTTCGGGCATTGACGCAAGCAGTACAGATAAAATTTCAGTAACGATAGGCGACGCCAGTATTGAAATTGATCCGCAGACTGAAACTTTATCCTCTTTTGTCACTAAAATAAATGCCAGTACTGCCGGGGTCTCTGCTGTGTATGACTCTGCTACAGGCCAAGTATCTCTGATGAGTAAGGCCACAGGAGCGGCAGGCAACGACATTGAGCTTGGGGGAGACGGAGCTTCAGTATTCACATCCTTGAAACTGTCCAGCAAGCTTCAGGGTGGGGTTGATGCAGAGCTTACAGTCAATGGAATGGCTATTACTAGGTCCTCCAACAGCTTCTCAATGAACGGAGTCGAACTTACACTTAACAGTGTCAGTGGCGGTACTGCCACTAACATAGAAGTAACCAAGGATGTAGATGCATTAGTAACGGCTGTGCAAGGCTTTGTAGATGCTTATAATGAAGTCCTGTCCTTTATGAACAGCAAGGTCAGTGAAGAGAGGTATTCCAAGTATTCACCATTAACTACTGACCAGAAAGCTGACATGACAGATGATGAAATTGAATTATGGACCACCAAGGCTAAAAGCGGGATGCTTAAAAACGACAGTATTCTAAGTTCTGCGATTTCCAGTATGCGAACTGCAATCGTTGAAGGTGTTACGTTATCTGATGGGTCTAAAATTGATTTCACTCAACTTGGAATTACAACAGGAAGTTATGAAACCAAAGGGAAATTAATTCTTAATACTGATAAGCTCAAAACTGCAATAGAGAATAATCCGGAGATTGTCACTAACTTTTTGGGGAATAAATACTCCACTTCTTCGTTAAGTAACACATATACAGCAGAAGATGGTATATTGGCAAGAATGAAGAAAATTTCTAATAGTACACTTGTTAAGCTGGCTGAAACTGCCGGCACATCGAAATATAGTTCAGATCTGACGGCCTCTTTCCTCACTAATAGCACGATGGGAACTAACCTGTTAAGCCTCGACAAAAGAATCAGTGATCTCACTGATAAACTGACGATGAGAGAAACGAATTATTATAAGAAGTTTACTGCTATGGAGACCGCTATAAATAAATACAATAACATATCATCAAGTCTAAGCTTTTAGGTACAAGGGGGAGGCATTTTGATTAACTCACCATATCAGAAATATCAGCAGGCACAAGCACAAACTGCATCCAAGCCCAAGCTTTTGATCATGTTGTATGACGGTGCCATCCGTTTTATAAAGGCAGGGATGGAAGGTATATCTCATAAGGATTATGAAAAGGCGAATAATAATCTCTGCAAAGCCCAAGCGATCATTAACGAGCTGATTTCAGCATTGGACTACAATTATCCCATTTCAAATGATTTGCTCAAAGTCTATGAATACATGCAGCATCGTTTGATTGAATCTAATGTTCATAAGCAAGTAACACAAGCCCAAGAAGTTCTGGAATATCTTCTGGATCTTAGAGAAGCTTGGGTCGAAGCCAGCAAATCTCAAGGTTTGAGCTCGGTGCAGGATGGAAGATAGACATTTTGAACAATTACTCGAGGAATTAAGGGAACTGTCGTCACAAACAGTAAGGGATATTGCTGTTCTGGATACAGACGAATTAGTTGATTTTGTTGAACGGCGGGAAGAAATTGTTGTTGCTATGAAGCCTTACCTTGCCTTGATGTCAGATGCAGCTAAGGAAATTATAAAACAAATGCTGGTTGATGAGAGAGTAATTCTGGACAGGATGTACCAATTGAAGAATGAGGCGGGGGAATGGCTTCAAAATCTTGGGAATGTTCGTGTCCAGCAGAATGCATATCAACAATCTTATTCAATAGACAGCCTATTCATAGATCATCGTAAATAAATTGAATCCTCGCCCATTTTATGGGTGGGGATTTTCGCCTCTAAGAGGTTCATTCTCATTGAAACAAGTCCGATATATAGAATATAAAATAATCCGGAATGGTGGTATCCGAGTGTCATACTTTGAGCAAAATCAGACAGTGTTGAAAAAACGGTTTCCTCATGTAGCGAATAAAATGCTAAACATGGAAACGACAAGTGATGACAAAACTTTATATTCCGAACCACTTGAAAAGGATCACCTATGGTTGGAAGCAGTGGAGGGCTCGGTTGAAGAACGAAAGCTTATTTTCTTATATGGATTTGGACAAGGATTAGGGTTAGTTGATTTGTTAGAAATGTATCCAGATCGAATGTTTTTTGTTTATGAACCTAATGAAGAGAACTTCCGTAAAAGCTTAGAGCAAATAGACTTAGGACTTATTTTAGAGCAGCCCAACTTATTTTTTCTGTCTGTTGGAAAGTCACAATTAAATCCGTTGTTTTATTCCGTGTGTACACATATTAGAAGAGAATTGGCTTTTGTAGCGCTAAGAAATTATTTGGAGAACAGTGCAGACGTGTTGCTGGAAGTGAAAAATGATTTTCGGAAATACTCTGAAAATTTTGATGCTAACAGGCTTACACAGCATAGGTTTCGTAATGACTGGCTTAGGAACAGTATGTTGCAGCTGGCAGGAATGTTAACTACACCAAATATCAAAGAACTGTATAAAGCTTATGAGAACACTACTGCTATTATTATTGCTTCAGGCCCTTCATTGCAAACTGACATTGAGTGGGTAAGGAAAATGAAGCCCCATGCTCTTATCATATGTGCTGGTTCAAGTATCCAAGCCATGGTGAAAAATGGGATTCAGCCGCATTTGACAGCTCTATTAGACGGCAATCCTATTAATAATAGGGTCTTCTCGGATCCTTCTGCCTTAGCTGCTCCTTTTCTGTTCCTATCGTCCTCATATTATGAGATTGGTGATAAGAAAAAACAGGACAAAATTCATGCCATCATTCATAATGACGAAGTTTCACAATACTATCTGGGAATTAGTAAACAACAGGCACAGATCAGGCCGACTTCAACGGTCGCTGGGACGGCTGTTCAGGCAGCAATATGGTTGGGAGCAAAACGAGTTGTACTGATGGGACAGGATTTATCATTTCCTGATGAAAAATATTATGCAGACGGTGTAGGTCACTTTGAGAAGGGGTTTACAGATAGTCAAGTGAAAAACTCTACTTTGACTGTATTAAATGTACAGGGCACCTATAATTCTACTAATGCCTCCTTTCTGGCAATGAAGGAGAGCCTGGAAAGTTTGTTCGGTTCTTACCCGGATGTGGAATTTATAAACTCTACACGTAAAGGTGCAGTTATTGAAGGGACGGTCTGGAAACCTGCTGAAGAAGTATTTGAGATGTTGAGTAAGCAGAGTATTGGTGAGAATGCGATCCGAGATTTAATAAACAAAAATGATTACGCGCCAACTGACAAAGAGTTGCTTGATGTTAGAAACAAAGTATCTGCCTCACTTCGTGATTTAGATTTGATTATGCAGGAATTCAAAAAAATCAGGCAACATATTGGAAAGTTAAGAGAATTAAGCCGTGCTAATCCCAATAAATGTCAACGCACAATCGTAGAGATTGAGAAAATGTGGGGAGAGGTGATTAAGCGTCCGTGGTTCGAGGTGGTCTTTGAGACTCTGATGCCCCTTGAGATTGCTGAATATGATAGAGGTCTTCCCGCTATTGTATCCGAAAAGAATCTTGTGCAAAAGTCCAACTTGATTAATGATGTTCTTGGCACACTTCTGAAAGAAGTTGAAAAAGAAGTTCCCTTCTTAGAAGAAGTATTTGAAGAGGCTCTGCGGAGGCTTGAACTAATCAGCGCTTAAATGTAATTTAATAATTGCGTATAATAGATATAGAGCGCTCAACAGTAGGGAATATGTATAGAAGATTAAAACTCATGTTCACTTTTCGATAAATGTGCTATAACCGTCGGAAATAGTTTGTGAGTATTTTTTTTGGGAAGGTGAAGTTGTGACAAAAAAAGTGAAAAAAATACTAGTAACTGGGTCGGACGGATTTATAGGCTCGCATTTAACAGAAGCGCTGGTTCTTGCCGGATATGATGTTAGGGCATTTGTTTACTATAACTCATTTAATTCACTGGGATGGTTGGACTCTTGCTCAAAAGAGGTGAAAAATCAATTCGAAGTGTTCTCAGGAGATATCCGCGATCCCTATGGAGTACGTAAAGCTGTTCAGGGATGTGATGCTGTACTTCATTTGGCAGCACTGATAGCCATTCCGTATTCCTACCACTCACCGGATACTTATGTGGATACAAATATTAAGGGAACATTAAATGTACTTCAAGCTGCCAGGGATTTGGGCGTACAGAAAGTGGTTCACACTTCTACAAGCGAAGTATACGGAACTGCACAATATGTGCCAATAGATGAACAACATGAACTGCAAGGTCAATCTCCTTACTCTGCGTCCAAAATTGGCGCTGATCAAATGGCGCTGGCTTTTCATCGTTCTTTCCAGACTCCGGTAAGTATTATTAGGCCTTTTAATACTTATGGTCCCAGACAGTCTGCGCGTGCTGTGATTCCGACCATCATAACCCAAATAGCAGCAGGAATGGATGAAATCAAGCTGGGGGCCGTTACCCCCACCCGGGATTTCAATTATGTACAAGACACAGTATCCGGCTTCATTTCCATACTGGAAAATGAACGTTCGGTAGGTGAAGTTATTAATATTGGCAGCAATTATGAGGTGTCTATACAAGAGACCGCGGAAACAATTGCTGAAATTATGGATACAAATATTCAAATCACCAGTGACGAAATAAGGCTGCGCCCGGAGAAAAGCGAAGTGGAGCGGTTATGGGCCGATAACAGCAAGGCGAAGCGCTTGTTGAACTGGGAACCGAAATTTGGCGGGAAGGAAGGGTTTCGGCAAGGCTTAAAATCAACCATTGAATGGTTTTCAAATCCCTCTAACTTAGCACGATATAAAGCAGATCAGTACAATATTTAAGTGGAAGGTTTGTGTGAATATGATGTACAGCAATGATTTGCCGAACCAAGTTGTTTCTATATTCAGAGGAATACTATCTAATGAAACCCAAAATGTCTCTTTGCATGAGCCTACATTCAAAGGGAATGAATGGAAGTATATCAAAGAATGCTTGGATACTGGCTGGGTATCGTCTGTGGGAGCATATGTAGACCGTTTCGAAAGAGATTTGGCGGCTTTTACCGGTTCCGCCAATGTTGTTGCAGTAGTCAACGGAACGGCAGCCCTGCATATTTGCCTGCTTGTTGCAGGGGTCCAGCCTGAGGATGAGGTACTCATTCCTTCTTTGACATTTGTAGCCACTGCTAACGCTGTGACTTATTGCGGTGCAATTCCACATTTGATTGATGTTGCTGGAGATACTTTGGGAGTGGACGCTAGTAAATTGGGAGAATACCTGAAGGAAATTGCAGTTATACAACAGGATGGACGTTTTTATAATAAAAATACGGGTAGAAGACTTAGTGCTGTAGTGCCGATGCACACATTTGGCCATCCGGTAGAGTTGGAAGGATTAATGGAACTATGCGAGAAGTATCGCCTGGTTCTCGTGGAGGATGCGGCTGAGTCTTTAGGATCCTACTACAAAGGGAAACACACAGGGACTTTCGGACATATAGCAGCGCTGAGTTTCAACGGGAATAAGATTATTACTACCGGGGGCGGAGGGGCAATACTGACTGCAAACCAGGAGTGGGCCAGGAGAGCCAAACACTTAACGACTACGGCCAAAATACCGCATCGCTGGTTGTTTATACATGACGAGACAGCTTACAATTACCGACTTCCGAACTTAAATGCTGCACTGGGCTGTGCGCAGCTCGAACAACTCCCATTGTTTTTGGATCAGAAAAGGAAGCTTGCTGCTCAGTATGTCCAGAAATTCAGTGGAATCCCGGGGATAAGCGTTGTCCAAGAACCGGCGCATTCGACCAGCAATTACTGGTTAAATGCGCTAAGACTTGATGCTCCTGATATTAATTTAAGAGATAGCATCTTAGAGAGAACTAATGGTTCGGGTTTTATGACCCGGCCAACCTGGACACCTATGCATAAACTTGAAATGTATAAAGCTTCACCTCAAATGGACTTGTCAATGACTGAAAAAATTGAGTCAAGCGTAATTAATATCCCCAGCAGTCCTACCCTTGTTAATTCATTTTATAAGGAAGAGTAGATGAATATGTTAAGAACCATTTGTGTGGTCACTGGGTCACGCTCGGAGTATGGCTTATTATTGCCGCTGTTGAAGCGCATTGTTGCGGACCCGGATTTGTGTCTGCAGATTATCGTAACCGGCATGCATCTTTCCAATGAGTTTGGTCTGACATATCTTGAAATTGAACGCGATGGTTTTTTTATCAATGAAAAAGTTGAAACGGTGTTGTCCTCTGACACACCAACCGGAATCCTTAAATCTATGGGCCTGGGGTTAATTGGATTTGCCGATGCCCTTAACAGACTCAAGCCGGATATTATGGTTGTTCTAGGAGATCGATATGAGATTATGGTGGCTGTACAAGCTGCAATGATTCTGTCTATCCCGACTGCTCATATACATGGCGGAGAAATCACAGAAGGTGCAATTGATGATTCCATCCGTCACGCGATTACAAAAATGTCCCATCTTCATTTTGTATCTACATCGGATTACCGCAACAGGGTTATCCAATTGGGAGAATTGCCTGAGCGCGTATTTAATACAGGGGCTATCGGGATTGACAATATAATTGAATTGAAGCTGCTGGATCAAAAGGAATTTGAAGAATCGATTGGATTTAAACTGGGGGAACAAAACTTTCTGGTCACTTATCATCCTGTAACATTATCCGATTCTAACTCCGATATGTTAATTAAAGGATTGTTGTCGGCCCTGGATTCATTTCCGGAAGCGACAATTATTTTCACAAAACCCAACTCTGATACAGATGGACGTATCATTTCCCAGATGATTGATGAATATGTACAGCGGAATACCAAGAGAGCCGTTGCGTATACTTCACTTGGACAATTAAGATATCTTAGTGCCATTCGTCATGTAGATGTGGTAATTGGAAATTCTTCTAGCGGTATTATAGAGGTTCCTCTATTCCATAAACCTACAGTCAATATTGGTCCAAGACAAACAGGGAGAATAAAAGGTGCTTCCATAATTGACAGCGGTGAATCAAGTGAAGCGATTGCTGAGGCGGTCGCCAAAGCGTTATCGGGCACTTATTGTGAAGGCGACAGCCAATTGCAACCCTCTCTATATGGAAACGGGAATACAGCTGTTCAAATCATGGATATACTAAAGCATGTTACATTAGAGGGGATAGTTTATAAAAAGTTTTACGATCTTAAAAGAACTGATAGAGAGGAGGAATAATCATTGTACTTTGTAGAGAATGACACAAATAGGCAACCAGTTTATATTATTGCAGAAGCTGGTGTAAACCATAATGGTTCAGTGGAAATTGCCAAAGAGTTAGTTAACACAGCTGTTAAAGCAGGAGCGGATGCAGTTAAGTTTCAAACCTTTCGGGCAGAAAAGCTGGTAAGCCGAACAGCCTTGAAAGCAGATTATCAGAAGATGACAACAGGCAGCGAGGGCTCGCAGCTTGAAATGCTAAAAAAGCTAGAGCTGACCTACAGTGATCACAGAATCCTTTATGAATATTGCAATCAAGCGGGGATTGAGTTTTTATCTACTCCTTTTGACATAGAAAGCTTGGGATTCCTCACTACACAGATAGGTTTAAATACAATAAAAATATCGTCTGGAGATATTACTAATCTTCCCTTATTATACGAAACAGCAGGTACAGGAGCTAAGATTATTCTTTCCAGTGGCATTTCTACATTGGGTACTTTAGAAGACGCGCTGGGAGCCATTGCTCTGGGTTACACATTGTATGAAGGCAATCCAACAGTCAAAGGTATGGAAGAAGCTTATTATTCCAGAGCAGGACAAGAGATGCTCCGTGCTAAAGTGACTCTCCTTCATTGTACTACCGATTATCCGACTCAGTACAATGATGTTCATTTAAATAAAATGCTTACCATGAAGCGCGCTTTTGGACTACCCGTAGGGTATTCAGATCATACAATCGGTCTGGAAATATCTCTTGCAGCTGTTGCAATGGGAGCAGAGGTTATCGAGAAACATTTTACACTTGATAAGCAAATGGAAGGTCCTGATCATAAAGCTTCCATTGAACCAGAGGAATTAACTCGGCTGGTGAAGCAAATTCGAAACATTGAGCAATCCTTGGGTATATTCACCAAAATCCCGGCCTTCAGTGAGATGAAAAATGCTCATGCAGCCCGCAAAAGCGTTGTTGCTGCAAAAACCATTCAACAAGGAGAGATTTTCAGTAAGGATAATCTTACCATAAAGAGGCCCGGCAATGGATATCCGCCATCTTCATATTGGGCCTTATTGGGACGTAAGGCGGAAAAAACATTTGAAGCGGATGATTTAATTGAATGAGCTCCCTTCCGCTTATTGTACTAGGTGGCGGAGGGCATGCCAAGGTTTGTCTGGATCTGATAAGTCGACAGAATTTACGTTGTTTGGGGTATGTTGCTCCAGCCCCCTCTCCGGAACTTGATGCCCGGCATACCTACATGGGAACAGATGAAATCATTAATAACTTCCTTCAAGAAGAAATTCTTCTGGTGAACGGGGTCGGGAAGATTTCAGGGTCAGCTGTAAGAAAAAGGATTTTTGAGAATTTTAAAAGCAGGGGATACTCATTTGCTACGATTATCCACGATTCTTGTATCATAGCTGACGATACATTGATTCAGGAAGGCGCCCAATTAATGGCTGGAGTTATTATTAATACGGGTTCAATTATTGAAGCTAACGCGATTATCAATACACGAGCTGTAATAGAGCATGATTGTTTTGTAGGAAGACATTCTCATGTGTCACCAGGTGCTGTAGTTTGTGGTGGATGCTATATAGGCAGTCATGTCCATGTCGGTGCAGGCAGTACTCTGATTCAAAAAATCAAGGTTGGGGATGAATCAATAATAGGTGCAGGCTCTTTAGTTTTAAGGGATGTTAAAGAGGACTCTCTTGTTTTTGGTGTGCCGGCCAAAGAGGTGATTACATGAAAAACGTTCAGCATCTTTTACTATCACCGGAATCTAAGATTATTGAAGCACTAGAGGCCATTGACCGCGGAGCTGTTCAAATTGTTCTTATAGTTGATAGAAATAATCGGTTGTTGGGTACGGTAACTGATGGAGATATTAGACGCGGAATACTGAGTGGTATCAAACTTGAACAGGAAGTCCGTCTAGTTATGAATTCGCACCCTTATACTGCTTCCCAGGATGAGAGTAGAGAGACTATTCTCACCAAAATGAAAATAAGCAGTCTACGTCAAATTCCAGTTATTAATGATGAAGGCATCATTGTTGGTCTAGAGCTCTTTAATGAGCTTTTGGAGAATAGAAAAAGAGATAATTGGATCATACTCATGGCTGGAGGACTTGGCACCAGGCTTGGTGAACTGACTAAAGATACTCCTAAACCATTATTAAAAGTCGGCAGCAAACCTATCCTGGAAGTTATTATGGAAAATTTTATATCCAGCGGATTTTATCGGTTTTATATTAGTGTTAACTATAGAGCCGATATGATTATGGACTATTTTGGTGACGGGGCCAAATGGGGAGTAGAAATCAGATATATTAATGAGAATAAAAGAATGGGAACCGCTGGTGCTCTAAGTTTGATGTCGGAGCTGCCGGATCAGCCGTTTTTTGTAATGAATGGAGATCTTTTGACCAAAATCAATTTTCAGCATGCTCTTCAATTTCACCTGGAGAATGATTCTATGGCAACTATGTGTGTACGTGAGTATGAGTACCAAGTTCCATATGGAGTCGTAAAGGTTGATAGGAATCAGCTCTGTTCAATTGAAGAAAAGCCGATCTATCGTTATTTTGTTAGTGGTGGAATTTATATTTTGAATCCCGATGTGCTTTCATACGTGCCGAAAGATACATTTTATGATATGCCGACATTATTTGATGCGATAATGGCTGACAAGCAAACAACCTGCGCTTTTCCTATTCATGAATATTGGTTGGATATAGGGCGAATAGATGATTTTAACAAGGCCAACGGTGAATATCCAGAAGTGTTCAAATTGCCATAAATATCCACTTAAGCAAAAATATATTTTGATGAATTTTATCGGTTTTTAGGGATTTTTGGAAAGAACTTCATCAGATAGGCAAAGAAAACTGAGGGATGGGTGAGAGATGTCGAGAATATGCACTATTTGCGCACGTGGAGGCTCGAAAGGAGTTCCTAATAAAAACTTGAAATTGCTTGCGGGGAAACCGTTAATTTCGTATAGCATTGAACAGGCACAACAAACCGGACTGTTTGAATATATCGCAGTGAGCAGTGATTCAACAGATATTTTAGAAGTATCGAGGCAGGCCGGAGCAGATTTTATGATCCGCAGACCTGAAGAATTAGCCCAGGATACTTCAGCAAAGTTGCCGGCTATTCGTCACTGCCTACTGGAAGTGGAAAAAAAGCTGAATACAACCTTTGATGTAGTGGTGGATCTGGATGCAACTTCTCCATTGCGATTTCCGACAGATATCTCAAATGCTCTGGAATTATTAAGCTCAGCAGAAATCAATAATGTAATTACAGGGATGAACTCTAGACGTTCGCCGTACTTTAATTTAGTTGAGTTGAATGAACAAGGATATGCACATATCTCTAAGAAGCTAGAGGGTCCTGTCTACAGGAGACAAGACGCCCCAAAATGTTATGACATGAATGGCTCCATTTATGTATGGAGAAGAGATGTCCTGTTGAATGAGGAGAATGATACGGTGTTTAACTCCTCTACTTTACTCTATGAAATGCCAGAAGAACGATCCATAGATATCGACAGTGCATTGGATTGGAAAATCGTAGAGTTGTTAATGTCAGAAAGACTAAACAAGAAATGGGAAGAAATAGTTTAAAAGATTTTGTCGGATCCATGCGCGAAAATTGTCTTATTTTCTTGTACCATGTGTGTTACCAGTTTGATGATTTTTAAGTTCAAAATTTCTGTTTCACATGAGGAGTAAATGGGTACTATTTTACCATCTGCTCCTTTTTGCTTCGATATATTACTTTCAGAATGCTTTTACGTTAGTTATTAACGTATGGTAAATTATTGCAAGTAATCATTTGCTATTCCAATTGACAATGGAGAAGCAGCGGTGGTATAGTCGATTTGTGAGCAAGACTCACGTTCATCTGATGACGAAGGGAATGTTTAGTCAATGGAAGGTAAAGTTAAATGGTTTAACGCAGAAAAAGGTTATGGTTTCATTGAAACTGCCGATGGTGGCGACGTATTCGTACACTTCTCCGCGATTCAAACTGACGGTTTCAAGACTTTGGATGAAGGCCAATCCGTAGAGTTCGATATCGTTGAAGGTGCACGCGGACCACAAGCAGCTAACGTCATCAAATTATAATCATCCGGCGCAGCCGACCTACATATATGGTAGATGGTTAGCAATTGAGACAACGCTAGCGTAGACTCTGGGGATTATCCCTGGGGTCTTTTTTAATGCTGTTTTTTTACAATAAGTCATTCTGGATATAGCGAAATTGAGATGAGGTTAGACAAAGTGTAAAGTTTATTGTCAAGAAAACGTTAACAACCTCCAAAAATTGGGTAATAGAAGACGTTGGGCTTTCTATCTTGCCTCGACGTACATTCTTTATGCTTAGGCGTATGGCTTTCCCAAAGAGATAGTTGTAAGAAGCGATACAGCAAGCCTATGCCCATCAAACACTCAGGAGGATGAAAAGCAAAATGAAGAAAACATGGCGTGGATTAATGACAGGAATACTGGGTGCCAGTATGCTGCTAGGGACTCTTGGCGGTGTCTCTGCCGCGCCTGTGCCGAAGGATATTCAAGGACATTGGGCGCAGGCACAATTGCAGGACTGGCTTAACAAGGGTTATCTGGGCGGTTATCCTGACGGCACGGTGCAGCCTAATAAAGCGATTACCCGCGGTGAATACGTGGCGCTGATTAATCGTCTGTTCGGGTTCACGGATACGGGATCGGTCAGCTTCACCGATGTCAAAAGCAACAGCTGGGTATACAGTGAAGTAGCAAAAGCCGTAAAGGCCGGTTATATCGGCGGATATGAAAATAATACGTTTCGTCCTGCTAATGCGTTAACCAGACAAGAAGCAGCGGTCATTGCCGCCAAGGTGCTTAGCCTGAATACAGCTTCGGCTTCCACGGCATTCAAGGATAATGCTCAAATTTCCGCCTGGGCAAAGGGCGCAGTGGCTGCGGCTGCCGACAAAAAAATCATCAACGGCTATCCGGACGGAACCTTTGGTCCAAAGAGATCCCTGACCCGGGCTGAGGCGGTGGGGATTATCAGCAATTCGGTTGTGTTTAAACCGTCAAATCCCGGAGGTACAGTAACTCCTACCCCGACTCCGGCGGCAACCCCTGCTCCTACAGCAAGTGCAACACCAACTCCTACACCAACTCCGGTTACAGGCGGCGGTGGCGGCGTTATTACTGCTCCAACCGTGAGTGGTCTTACCTATGGACATGTCGGTTCAGTCACGGCGGACGTGTATCTTACTCCTTCGGTAACCGGCGCAGTGTATTATGTGGTTGCGCCTTATAGCAGCAGTGCAGCGTTGCCGAGTGCAGCACAGGTCCAGGCAGGCGTGACCAGTACTGGAACTGCAGGTGTGAATTACGGGACAACAGCTGCGTCAGCCGGAACAATTGCGGCTTTCTCCATCTATGGTTTGTCTGCTGATACGGAGTATGCGGCCTATATAGCGGTTGTGGATACCGCAGGGAATTGGTCGGCTGTGTCATCACTTCTTTTGACCACTGCTCCAAGCAGTACAACATCGATTACACTTGTTGAGCCAGGGCAACCGGGAACAGTAACAGCGGATGTTTATGTAACCTACGGACAGGCAGGCGGTCCTGCAGCACCGGTAAGATATGTTGTATTGCCGGCTTCTTCCGCTGATCCAACTGCAGTGCAAATCGCTGACGGACAAGACAGCTCGGGCACGCAGCTTACAGCTCCTTGGACAGGCTGGATCACTCCAGCGCCATCGCCGGCGGTAAGGCAGACACTAAGTCTGACTGGGCTGACAGCCAACACCAGCTACAAGGTTTACTTAATTACAGGTTCCGGCAGTATCTGGTCACCAGTAGAAATTCTGCGTATCCAGACGAAATGACTGGAGAGCACTTCCAGTGTGTCTTGAAGTGAAATTATTCGGGTGGTGAATATTAATCTCTTGTCATAATCATCGCCGAAACAGCAATACTAAATGTGGCTATACTTGGTCCGGTCAGGGCGGTTTAAGTTTCTCTGGCCGGACTTGTTTTGTTGATCAGGAGCTATGACATCTTTTGTTAGCTGGATGTAAAGGCTGTAATGATTTGTTTTTTACTTAGCCCTGACAATTTGGTATAATGGCAATGTAAACAAAGGAGGAGTGCCCATGCAATTTAGCATTCGAGGTCAACAAATTGAAGTGACCGACGCTTTGAGAGACTATGTTGATAAGAAGCTCAGCAGACTTGAGAAGTATTTCGATGCACCCCCTACCTCAGAAGGATATGTGACGCTTGGCGTTGTTCGCGGCCTTCATACGGTGGAAGTTACAATCCCGCTGGCAGGTGTAACGCTTCGTGCGGAAGACCGCAGCGATGATATGTATGCATCCATCGATGCCGTAGTGGACAAGCTGGAACGCCAAATCCGCAAGCATAAGACCAAGCTCAATCGTAAATTCCGCCAGGAAGGAAGCCTGAAAACGCTCTTTGTGGAGGGAGCGCCAAGCAGCGTTGCTGTAGAGGAACAGGATTACGATGATTTGGAGGTCGTGCGGAACAAGCGCTTCACCTTGAAGCCTATGGACGTAGAAGAAGCGATCCTGCAAATGAACATGGTTGGACACAATTTCTTCGTGTTCTCCAACATTGACACTTCTGAAGTTAGTGTTGTTTACAAACGCAACGACGGCAAATACGGTCTGATCGAACAGGACTAGGTTTGATGTCTCAAGCTGGACCAAGACCTTGACCTGGTGAAGAAGATTTGCTTCAGTCTGACGTTGAAAATTAACCGAGTCCCTATTCGCCTGAAGCGAATAGGGCTCTTGTGCGTGTATATGAGTGTGTATATTGAGTGCTTATGTCAAAATAGCGTCACTTTACCTGCAATGAGCCAACTTGCAAAATAAGGTTGCGGTTGCTTGTATTGCGGCTTCTCTTACAAACTGTTACAATTTATGAAGCAGCGGAATCGAAATAATATATGGCCCTTTCAATATTAGTGAGGATGGGCTCGGTTCCACCATCTGTGTTGCATGAAAGGGGTTAACCATGCTAGGACTTGTTAAAAAAATATTCGGCGACACCAACGAGCGTGATGTCAAACGTCTCATGAAGACGGTCGATGTAATTAATGGGCTTGAGCCTGATTTCGTATCACTTTCGGATGAAGAGCTCAAAGCCAAAACCAATGAATTCCGTGCCCGGATCGAGAAGGGTGAAACCCTTGAAGAGATTCTCCCCGAGGCATTTGCAACCGTACGCGAAGCTTCCAAACGGACGCTGGGCATGCGGCATTTTGACGTTCAATTGGTTGGAGGCATGGCGCTGCATGAAGGCCGGATTTCCGAAATGAAAACGGGTGAAGGCAAGACGCTGGTAGGCACACTGCCGGTCTATCTGAACGCATTGCTCGGCAAAGGCGTGCATGTGGTAACGGTCAATGACTATCTGGCTCAGCGCGACAGTGCGCAAATGGGACAAATCTACAACTTTCTGGGCATGACGGTTGGGGTGAACCTGAACGGCATGGACCATGCTGATAAACAAGAAGCTTACGCCTGCGATATTACGTATGGCACAAATAATGAGTTCGGCTTTGACTACCTGCGCGACAACATGGTGCTCTATAAAGAGCAGATGGTTCAGCGTCCGCTCTATTTCTGTATTATTGATGAAGTTGACTCCATTCTGATTGATGAAGCGCGGACTCCTCTTATTATCTCCGGACAAGCTGAGAAATCGACTGAGCTGTACTATGCGGCAGACCGTTTCGTCAAAAGACTGACTGCGGAAGAGGATTATACAGTTGATATTAAGGTGAAATCCGTGGCTTTGACCGAAAAAGGTGTGGCTACGGCTGAGCGCGCTTTTGGAATTGAGAACCTGTATGACCACAGCCATGTAACCTTGAATCATCACATTGTACAAGCACTCAAGGCAAACGTAATTATGCGCCGTGACGTAGACTACGTAGTGAATGAGGATGAGGTTGTTATCGTAGATGAGTTCACTGGCCGGCTGATGGCGGGTCGCCGTTACAGCGATGGACTGCATCAGGCCATTGAAGCCAAGGAAGAAATTCAGGTGCAGAACGAGAGCATGACACTGGCAACGATCACGTTCCAGAACTATTTCCGCATGTACCGCAAGCTTGGCGGTATGACGGGTACAGCGAAGACCGAAGAAGAAGAATTCAAGAAGATCTACGGCCTGGAAGTTTTACAGGTGCCAACCAATAAACCAAATCAGCGTATTGATATGCCGGACGTCGTGTACAAAAGCGAAAACGGCAAGTTTAACGCGGTCGTAGCGGAAATTGTGGAGCGTCACAAAAAGAACCAGCCCGTGCTGGTGGGTACGGTTTCCATTGAGAACTCGGAACGTGTCTCCGAGATGCTGAAGCGCAAAGGTGTCAAACACCAGGTGCTGAATGCCAAGCATCATGCTGCGGAAGCTGAGATTATCTCTTATGCCGGTCAACCCGGAACGGTAACCATTGCTACGAATATGGCCGGACGCGGGACAGATATCGTGCTGGGTGAAGGCGTGACCGATCTCGGTGGTCTGCATATTATTGGTACAGAGCGCCATGAATCCCGCCGGATTGACAACCAGCTGCGCGGACGCGCGGGTCGTCAAGGCGATCCGGGCTCCACTCAGTTCTACTTGTCGCTCGGTGACGAGCTGATGAAGCGTTTTGGTGCTGACAACGTGCTGAACATGATGGACCGTCTTGGTTTTGAAGAGGACCAGCCGATTGAGAGCCGCATGATTACGCGCGCGGTTGAATCCGCCCAAAAACGTGTCGAAGGCAACAACTTCGATATCCGCAAGGTTGTCCTGCAATATGATGATGTAATGAACCAGCAGCGTGAGATTATCTACAAGCAGCGCCGCGAAATTCTGGAGTCTGACAATATCAAGGATATCGTGCTGGAAATGATCAAGCCGGTTATTGACCGCATCGTTCATGCCCATTGCAGTGACGATATTCCCGAGAACTGGGAGCTGCAGGAGGTTGCTGATTATGTGAACAGCAAGCTTTTGGAGGAAGGCCAGGTTACCCGTGATGAGCTGTGGGGCAAGGAAGTTGAAGAGATCGTTGAATTCATCTTCGCCCGTGTGCTGGAGAAATATGCAGCCCGTGAAGAACGTCTGGGCTCTGAGCTGGTACGCGAATTCGAGAAGGTTATTGTACTGCGCTCCGTAGACAGCAAATGGATGGATCATATTGATGCGATGGATCAGCTTCGCCAAGGGATTCACCTGCGTGCTTACGGCGGTACAGACCCGCTTCGTGAATATCAATTCGAAGGCTTTGAAATGTTCAATGCCATGACTGCAAGCATTCAGGAAGAAGTAGCGACCTATATTATGAAGGCGCATATTGAGACCAACCAGGAACGGCAATCCGTAGTGGAAGAGAATAAAATTTCCACCAACGGGGAGCCTGCCGAGAAGCAACCGGTGCATGTGCAGGCTGCTGTCGGCCGTAACGATCCATGCCCATGCGGAAGCGGGAAGAAATACAAGAACTGCCACGGCCAGAACGCGTAAGAACAGGCGCACTTCGGTTTTGGCGTTGCGTTCTTAGTGACCCAGAGAGCAGGCATTCAGCTGCAAGCGCTGTTTACACTGTACACCTCATGTCTTGTTCAACAGTTCATGGGCTATAATGACAATAAAAAGCGGCTCGGCCCGGGGATTCCCCGTTTGCGGCCCGGCCGCTTTTTTGGGCTTTGGGAGCTCAGGTTATAATGGCGCGGAGCAGGAGCTGGGTTTGGCAAGATGATTTTATTTTGAAAGGTGAAGTGATTCCACATGATTGATCCTAATGTGAAGCAAGACCTGCGTGAAATAGGCAAGAAACTAACCGACCTTAGGGGGTCTCTTTGACTTAGATCTTAAGCAGGAGATGATCGCGAACTTTGAGGAGAAGATGGCTGCGCCCGGCTTCTGGGATGATCCGGAGAAGGCGCAGAGCGTAATCGCCGAGATGAATGCGGTGAAATCCTCCGTGGATCAGTACGAGAAGCTGCAGCAGGAATATGATGATGCGGCGATGATGGCGGAGCTGGCGGATGAAGAGGGCGATGCGGACCTTGCGGCAGAGGTTGCCGGAACGATCCGCAGTGTGGCCGGCAAGGTCGATGACTTTGAGCTTCAGCTGTTGCTGAACCAGCCGTATGACAAGCTTAATGCGATTCTGGAGCTGCATCCGGGTGCCGGCGGAACGGAGTCCCAGGACTGGGGGCAAATGCTGCTGCGCATGTACACCCGCTGGGCGGAGAAACGCGGCTTCAAGGTTGAGGTGCTGGATTATCTGCCAGGTGACGAAGCGGGCATTAAAAGTGTTACTTTACTGATTAAAGGATACAATGTCTATGGTTATCTTAAGGCGGAAAAAGGGGTACACCGGCTGGTGCGCATTTCCCCGTTCGATGCTTCGGGCAGACGGCACACCTCCTTTGTGTCCTGCGATGTTGTACCGGAGATAGCGGATGACGTTGAGGTGGATATCCGTACAGAGGACTTGAAGATCGATACGTACCGGGCCAGCGGCGCAGGCGGACAGCATATTAACACGACGGACTCTGCGGTGCGGATTACCCACTTGCCGACAGGTGTGGTGGTGACCTGCCAGAATGAGCGGTCCCAGATCAAGAACCGGGAGCAGGCGATGAAGATGCTGCGTTCCAAGCTCTATGAGCGCAAGCTGCAGGAGCAGCAGCAGCATCTTGATGAGATCCGCGGCGAGCAATCCGATATTGCCTGGGGCAGCCAGATCCGCTCTTATGTATTCCATCCCTACAGCATGGTGAAGGATCACCGCACTTCTGTAGAAACAGGGAATGCGGGAGCGGTAATGGACGGCGATCTGGATGCTTTCATTGATGGATATTTGCGCAGCCAGATTAAGACAGAAGCTGAATAAGGGTATACTAATTCCTACGCGTCTTCGGAGGTGTAGGGATTTTTTTCGAGAATATAAGGATGTATATGCTTCAGGCATATTGTTTAAGGAGAAGCGCATGCGAAAAATCAATTCACGAAACAAACCCCCGCTGATTCCCCTGAACGGGCCACTGCGCCATACGGTGGATATTTTGCTGATCCTGGCGGGTTCGCTGATTACAGGGCTTGCTTTTAATTTGTTTTTTCTGCCCAACAGAATCGCTTCCGGAGGGGTATCCGGCCTGTCGGTGCTTGCAGAAGCCTGGTTGGGGGCTGAACCGGCGTTTACCCAGTGGGCGCTGAACATTCCGCTGTTCATCCTGGGCGTTGTATTCCTCGGCAAACAATATGGAGTCCGTTCGCTGCTGGGAAGCTTTGTGCTGCCGCTGTTTATCTTTTTGACCAGAGATGGACCGGTTCCGACCACAAATCCGCTGCTTGCTTCTATTTATGGGGGGATTGGCGTGGGGCTGGGTCTTGGGCTGGTATTCCGCGGCCGCGGCTCCACGGGCGGCTTGACAATCCTGGCGCAGATTATTCAGAAGATTACCGGCTTCAGCTTCTCGCTGTCTGTCGTGCTGCTGGATGGTACGGTGATTACGCTGGCTGCTTTTGTGCTGGGTATGGAACAGGCGATGTATGCCCTGATCGGCTTGTTTGTTACGGGCAAGGTGATCAATGCGCTGGAGGTAGGCTTCAGTACTACCAAGGTAGCCTACATCATTTCCGGGCAGACGGAAGAGATCTCACAGGCGATCTTGAACGATCTGGACCGTGGCTTGACCAAGCTGAACGCGCAAGGCGGATATACAGGCGATAACCGTACGGTGCTGATGGCGGTTGTGGGCCAGAATGAAATAACCCGTCTCAAGGCTATTGTCCGCTCCGTAGACCCGGGCGCCTTTGTGATTATTACCGAGGCGCATGAGGTGCTGGGCGAGGGGTTCAAAAGAGAAGCGCAGTCTCCTTAGGGGAGTCTGCGTCTTTTTTTGCAAATCTTAAAAAAAGACGGTAAAAACCGTTCCTGCTCGATCTAGTGATAATCCAATAAAGTTCACGCTATGTGTTGTATTTATATTAATTCGGTCGTATAATAATACATATTTCCAAGGACGGTATTCATCATATCCATAAGAAGCAGGAAGCGGGGATGACAGTGACAGGCAAGCTGAGAGCGGCAATTGTTGGATCAACGGGTTATGGGGGCGTGGAGCTGATCAGGCTGCTCCAGGGCCACCCTGATATAGAGATTACTTCAGTGATTTCTTCTTCAAGCGCGGGTGCGCCTATTGAGGAAGGCTTTCCGCATTTGACGGGGATTGTGCAGCGCAAGCTGGATGGGGTGGATGCGGCGGAGATCGCCGGCAGGGCGGATGTGGTGTTCACGGCAACCCCGTCCGGGGTAAGTGCGAAGCTCGTGCCGCAGCTGCTGGAGGCAGGCCTGAAGGTTGTCGATCTGTCCGGTGACTTCCGTCTGAAGGACGGCGCGGAATATGAGCAGTGGTATAAGCATCCGGCTCCGCCTGAAGCGTACCTGCAGCAGGCTGTATACGGATTATGCGAAGTATTCGGGGAACGAACGGCCGGGGTTGGGTTTGTCTCCAATCCGGGCTGTTATCCGACAGCTACACTGCTGGGACTGGTTCCTGCGCTTCAGGCGGGCCGGATCAAGCACGATAGTATTATTATCGACGCCAAATCCGGTGTGTCCGGCGCTGGCCGGGGAACGAGCCTGATGGTCCATTACGCCGAGATCAACGAGAATTTCAAAGCCTACAAGGTGAATAAGCACCAGCACATACCGGAAATTGAACAGACCCTAACGGAAATTGCCGGAGAAAAGGTAACGGTAACGTTCACCACTCATCTGGTGCCGATGACCCGGGGGATTATGAGCACAATGTACGCCGGGATGAACGGGGAATATACCGAGCAGGATCTGGTGGAATTATATCGTAAGTATTATGCAGGCCGCCCGTATGTGCGGGTTCGTGATGCAGGTGTGCTTCCGGCGACCAAGGAGGTCAGCGGCTCCAATTATTGTGATATCGGCTTCGCCACAGATGCCCGTACAGGTCGGGTGACCATTGTATCCGTCATTGACAATATCGTTAAGGGCGCAGCAGGTCAGGCGATTCAGAACCTGAATTTGATGATGGGATGGGAGGAAACCCGCGGCCTGGGTTACACACCAGTGTATCCTTAAGGCGCAGCGGTCAACAATACAATGACTGAGAAGCAAGCTTTTACCGTCGTGGAAGGCGGAAGTGTCACCACACCCAAAGGATTTACGGCTGGAGGGCTGCACTGCGGCCTCAAAAAGACCGAGCGCAACGACCTTGCGGCCATCCTCTGCGAAGTGCCGGCTACGGCAGCGGCGGTGTATACAACGAATGTGTTCCAGGCTGCGCCGCTGAAGGTGACGCGGGAGAGTCTGGCAAATGGTACACTGCAGGCGGTAATCGTGAACAGCGGAAACGCCAATGCCTGTACGGGTGAGCAGGGCGAAGCCGATGCCTATGAGATGCGCGGAGCTGCTGCAAGCCACCTGGGAGTGAATGAACAGGATGTCGCGGTTGCTTCTACCGGCGTCATCGGCGAGCTGCTGAAGATGGACCGTGTGCGCAGCGGAATCGCCGGGTTGCCGGAGAAGCTGGACGGCGGAGCCGCCGGGGCGGAGGAGTTCTGCCAGGCGATACTCACAACCGACCTGGTCAAAAAGGAATGCTGTGTGAAAGTCATGGTCGGCGGTGAAGAAGTAACGGTTGCCGGAGCGGCCAAGGGATCAGGCATGATCCATCCCAATATGGCGACCATGCTGGGTTTCATGACCACGGACGCTTGGATTGACGGCGAGGATCTGCTGAGCCTGCTGCGCACGGCGACCAATTCGACTTTTAATATGATTACGGTGGATGGGGATACGAGCACCAATGACATGCTGGTCACGATGGCGAGCGGGCTGGCGGGAAATGAGAAGCTGACAAGGCTGCATGCGGACTGGGATGCTTTTGCCGCTGCGTTTACGCATGTCTGCAAGAGTCTGGCGATGGCAATCGCCCGTGACGGTGAAGGGGCAACGAAGCTCATAGAGGTCCGGATCAGCGGTGCGGTGCACGACGAGGCTGCCGGGGCGATTGCCAAGACGGTGGTGGGCTCAAGTCTTGTGAAATCGGCGATTTTTGGTGCGGATGCCAACTGGGGAAGAATTATTGCCGCAGTCGGACGGGCCGGGGTGCCGGTATCGCCGGAACAGGTGGATATTTCACTTGGCGGGATCGAGGTGCTCAGGCAGTCGCGTCCGGTGGCTTTTGATGAAGAGCAGGCCTTGCATTATTTGCAAAAGAGCGATACCGTGCTGATCACCGTAACGCTGTCTGACGGAGACGGGAAGGCTACCGCCTGGGGCTGCGACCTGACGTATGACTATGTGCGCATTAATGCCGCATACCGTACCTGATTCACGGCCGGCACTCGGCTTACTGGGAGGATTTTGATATGATGGCGTTAGAACCTATTGAGGATCGCAAGGCGGACGGTTTGTTCGTGATGAAATGCGGCGGCAGTACGCTGGCGGCGCTTCCGGATTCATTTTTTGACGATTTGCGGGTGCTGCAGGAGAACGGTGCCCAGCCGGTCATCGTACACGGCGGAGGGCCTGCGATATCCGGAAATCTGGAGAAGCTTGGCATTGAGAGCAGCTTCGTGAATGGCCTGCGGGTGACGACCGAGGAAGTGCTGGATGTGGTGGAGATGACGCTGGCCGGAAGCATTAACAAGGCGATTGTCCGAAGGATTCAGGGCAGCGGCGGGCAAGCGCTCGGATTATCCGGTGTGGATGGACGGCTGATTACGGCCCGGCAGGTTGCAAATGGCGGCGAAGTGGGGCTGGTTGGTGAAGTGACCGAGGTTAATGCGGAGATTGTAAAAGGTGTACTGGCCATGGGGTATATTCCTGTAATTGCGCCGGTCGGTGTGGATGCCGGGGGCCAGCGCTACAACATTAACGCGGATACGGCGGCTGGCGCAGTGGCTTCTTTTGTCGGATCGTCCAAAATGATTGTCGTCACGGATGTGCCCGGCATTATGCGGACGCTGGACGGCATCAAAACCGTGCTTCCGTCAGTGACGGTAGGACAGATTGAAGACCTGATTGCGAACGGTGAAATTTACGGCGGGATGATTCCCAAAGTGCGTGCCGCGATAGACTGCATTCAGGGCAGCGTGTCTGAAGTAGTGATCGTTGACGGCAAGGAGCCGCGGGTGCTTAGCCGGGTATTGCAGGGTGAAGAGCTGGGAACACGGATTATTCGTTCATAATTAAATGACAAGCGCTGACGGGAATACCGGAAGCAGCAGGTGGGAGAGTGACTAAGAATGAGTGAGCTTACGCAAGCGGAAAAAGATTCTTTGACAGGGGCGCCGCAGGACCGTCCAATAGAGACGGAGGTTCAGGGGGCTGCTCCTGCCAAGCTGACTGCGGTATTCCCGTCCTACGCCAGATACGGCATCAGCCTCGTCAAGGGCAAGGGCAGCTGGGTGTGGGATGACCAGGGCAACAAGTATCTCGATTTTATGTGCGGTCTGGCCGTAACGAGCCTGGGGCACGCCCCCGAGAAGGTTGGCGCGAAGCTGAAGGCGCAGATTGATACGCTGTGGCATGTTTCGAACCTGTTCCACATTCCGGGACAGGACCGGGTGGCGGCGCTGCTTACGGGCAACAGCTGTGCGGATCAGGTGTTCTTCTGCAACAGCGGGGCGGAAGCGAATGAAGCGGCGATCAAGCTGGCGCGCCGTTACCACCAGAAGGTGAAAGGGACAGGCCGCTATGAAGTGATTACGTTCGAGCAGTCATTCCACGGACGTACACTGGCTACGCTGACAGCTACCGGGCAGGACAAGGTTAAGGAAGGCTTCCTGCCGCTCCCGGCAGGCTTCAAGACCGTGCCTTTGCATGATCTTCCGGCGCTGAAGGCCGCCATTTCCGAGAATACTGCAGCAATTATGCTGGAAATGGTATTGGCTGAAGGCGGCGTGCTGGAGGTGCGGCAGGAGTTCCTGGATGCGGTGGTGGAGCTGTGCAAGGAGCATGGCCTGCTGCTGATCGTGGACGAGGTGCAAACCGGCATGGGCCGCACAGGCAAGCTGTTTGCGCATCAGCACTACGGCATTGAGCCGGACATCTTTACCCTGGCCAAAGGCGTGGCCAGCGGGTTCCCTGCCGGTGTGATGCTGGGCAAGGGATATCTGCGCGACGCGTTCAGCCCGGGTGCTCATGCGAGCACCTTCGGCGGGACTCCGCTGGCCGCAGCGGTGATGGAGGCAACGATTGAAACGATGCTCGAAGACGGGCTGCCGCAGCGTGCCGCCGACATGGGCGGGTATCTGAAGGGACTGCTCGGAGAGAAGCTGGCGGATACGCCGTTTGTGAAGGAAATCCGCGGCAGGGGCCTCTTGATTGGCATCGAATGTGCAGCTCCGGTGGCCGATATCGTGCTGGCCGGACAGAAGCGCGGACTGCTGTTCGTGCAGGCCGGACCGAATGTCATTCGGCTGCTGCCGAACCTGTATGTAAGCGCCGATGAGATTCACCAGGCGGTGGACATCCTTTCGGAACTCATTCATACTTATGCTAATAATGGAAAATGGGAGGCAGGTTCATGAGCCAGGGAGTACAAAGCGATACCGGGAAGCTTGCGCAGCAGCTCAAAGGCCGTGATTTGCTGGAGCTGAACGACTACAGCCCGGAGGAAATCACGTATCTGATTGATTTGGCGGTCGAGCTGAAGCGGAAGCAGAAGAGCGGGGAAGCCTTCCAGCCGCTGAAGGGCAAGACGATTGGCCTGATTTTTGAAAAATCCTCGACCCGCACACGCGTGTCGTTTGAAGTGGGCATGTACCAGCTTGGCGGTCATGCGCTGTTCTTGAGCAAAAATGATATCCAGCTTGGACGCGGTGAAACGGTAGGCGATACAGCTCAGGTAATGTCGCGTTATCTGGACGGGATTATGATCCGCACCTTCGGCCATGACAAAGTAGAGGAGCTGGCCCGTTATGCTTCGGTGCCTGTCATCAACGGACTGAGCGATCTGGCGCATCCGTGCCAGGTGCTGGCCGATTACCAGACCGTCTACGAGCACAAAGGCAAGCTCAAGGGCCTGAAGCTGGCCTATATCGGCGATGGCAACAACATGGCGCATTCTCTGCTGATCGGCGGTGCCAAGCTGGGCGTGCATGTCTCCATTGCCGGGCCGGAAGGCTATGAGCCGGATGCGGCTGTAGTGGCGGAAGCGCGGGAGATTGCCAAAGAGAGCGGCTCTGCCATTGTGGTTACCCGCAGCCCGCAGGAAGCCGTGCAGGATGCCGACGTGATCTATACGGACGTGTGGGCGAGTATGGGCTTCGAAGCGGAGCAGCTGGCGCGTGAGGCGGCTTTTAAGGACTATCAGGTCAATGAGGAACTGGTCAAAGGCGCGAAGAGCGACTACCTGTTCCTGCACTGCCTGCCGGCCCACCGCGAGGAAGAGGTCAGCACCGGCGTGATCGACGGCCCGAACTCGGTCATCTTCGATCAGGCGGAGAACCGTCTGCATGCGCAGAAAGCGCTGATGGCCGCTTTGATGGGCTGAGCCAAGTTAGCTTAGGGCTTAGAGTAAATCAGGATTGATCTTGCAAGGCTCTTGCTGGGTCTTATACTATATAAAATACTATATAGGTTGAACTTAAGCATGGGCGTTAGAATTCCGGTGCGGAGCAACGGAGTGAAGGTTTGGAACTGCAGGAGCGTAGCGTTCGCCTTTGTCTGCGGATTTCAACCGCGAACAGCGGTGCAAATCAGGAAATCTGCAGACAACAGCGGCCGGAAGTCCACACATTTCACGCAGTTGCTCGCTCTCTATCACCGGTATACCCCCACACGAAAGGAAGTTGCACCCCCCATGGCAAAAGAAAAAATCGTGCTCGCCTATTCCGGCGGGCTGGATACCTCGGTCATTCTGAAGTGGCTGAAAGAAACCTATGACGCGGAGATTATTGCTTTTACAGCCGATATCGGCCAGAAGGAAGAGCTGGAAGGCCTGGAGGAAAAAGCCCTCGCCACCGGCGCTTCAAAGGTCTATATCGACGACCTGCGCGACGAATTCGCAAATGACTTCATCTACCCGATGTTCCAGTCGGGCGCTTTGTATGAAGGCCAATATTTGCTTGGTACAAGCATCGCCCGTCCGCTGATTGCGAAGCGTATGGTCGATATCGCCATTGCCGAAGGCGCTACGGCGATTGCCCATGGCGCGACAGGCAAAGGCAACGACCAGGTGCGCTTCGAGTTGAATGCGGCGGCCTTGTCCCCAAGCATCAAGGTGATTGCGCCTTGGCGGCTTGAAGAGTTCCGCAACCAGTTCCCGGGCCGGGCGGAAATGATCGCTTACGCGGAAGCAAACGGCATTCCGGTACAGGCCTCGGCGGCCAAGCCGTATTCCATGGACCGCAACCTGCTGCACATCAGCTACGAGAGCGGCGTGCTCGAAGATCCCTGGTTCGATCCAAGCGCACCGGAGAACAAAGAAATGTTCCTCCTCAGCAATGCGCCGGAGGATGCCCCGGATCAGGCGGAATACCTGGAGCTGGAATTCCTCAAGGGTGACTGCGTCGCGCTGAACGGCGAGCCTCTGTCTCCGCTCCAGGTCATGGAGAAGCTGAACGAGCTCGGCGGCAAGCATGGCATTGGACGCGTCGATATGGTGGAGAACCGGTTTGTCGGCATGAAGAGCCGCGGGGTGTATGAAACCCCGGGCGGAACGATCCTGTTCACAGCCCACCGCAAAATGGAATCCATTACGATGGACCGTGAAGTAATGAATCTGCGCGACAGCCTGATTACCCGTTACAGCACACTTGTGTACAACGGCTTCTGGTTCGCGCCCGAACGCCTTGCGCTGCAGGCACTGGTGAAGGAAAGCCAGAAGAACGTTACAGGGACCGTACGCGTCAAGCTGTACAAGGGCAACATTATCGGAGCCGGCGTGAAGTCGCCGGTCAGCCTGTACAATCCGGACATCGCCACAATGGAAGCCGATCCGACCCAGGCCTATGATCAGGGGGATGCTACAGGCTTTATCCGCCTGAATGCCCTGCGTCTGAAGGTTTCGGCAGGCGTTGCGGAATCGAAGAAATAAGTCATCGTATGTATGACAGCAGGCAGGGGCTATACCCGTAAACATAACCAGACAGCCGAAGGCCGTTCCTCCCGTCAGGACAGGAGCGGCCCTTCTAACGTCAACAGAGGAGGATACAACAGGTGAGCAAGCTGTGGGGCGGTCGATTTACCAAAGGAACGAACAAGCTGGTGGAGGAATACACAGCCTCCATCGGATTCGATAAAGCTTTGGCCGAAGAGGATGTGCAGGGCAGTCTGGCCCATGTCACGATGCTGGGCAAATGCGGCATTCTTCCGCAGGAGGATGTAGAGACGATCAAGAACGGACTGAACAAGGTACTGGACAAGGTTCGTGCAGGCGAGATTATTTTTACAGTGGCGGACGAGGACATTCATATGAATATCGAAAAGAATCTGATCGAGGAAATCGGTCCGGTCGGCGGCAAGCTGCACACGGGACGCAGCCGCAACGACCAGGTGGCGACCGATATGCATCTTTACCTGCGGAACCGGGTGGTGGAGCTGGTTGCCCTGCTGCATGAGCTGCAGGAAGCGCTGATTGGACAAGCCAAGGACAATGTCGGGACGATCGTTCCGGGCTATACGCATCTGCAGCGTGCACAGCCGATCCTGTTCGCCCATCATCTGCTTGCCTACGTGTCGATGTTCCGCCGTGACGCAGAGCGCCTGACAGACAGCTACAAACGGATCAACGTGCTGCCGCTGGGAGCCGGAGCGCTCGCGGGAACGACATTCCCGATTGACCGTCATTTTGTGGCGGAGCAGCTTGGCTTTGACAGTGTCTATGAGAACAGCCTGGATGCCGTCAGCGACCGCGATTTCATCGTCGAGTTCCTGGCGAACGCTGCGCTCGTTATGACTCATCTCTCCCGGCTCAGCGAGGAACTGGTGCTGTGGAGCAGCACGGAGTTCAGCTTCGTGGAGCTGGATGATGCCTTCTGCACAGGCAGCAGCATCATGCCGCAGAAGAAAAACCCCGACGTGCCGGAGCTGGTGCGCGGCAAAACCGGACGTGTATACGGGAACCTGATCGGCCTGCTGACCGTGCTCAAATCCCTGCCGCTGGCCTACAACAAGGATATGCAGGAAGACAAGGAAGGCATGTTCGATACGGTAGCTACCCTGACAGGAGCACTGCAGCTGTTCGCGCCGATGATCTCCACCATGAAGGTCAACAAGGGGCGGATGCGCGAAGCGGTCAACACGGACTTTTCCAACGCGACCGACATCGCCGACTTTCTGGTGGGCAAAGGCCTTCCCTTCCGCCAGGCGCATGAGGTTATCGGCAAGACGGTGCTCTACTGCATCAACGAAGGCAAATTCCTGCTTGATCTGACACTGGAGGAGTTCAAGCAGTTCTCCCCGCTGTTCGATGAGCAGATTTATGCCGTGCTGGAGCCGGAGGCTGTGGTGAACGCCCGCAATGTTTACGGCGGCACGGCCGCCGTCCAGGTCCAGGCCGCGATTGAGCGGGCTGAGGCTGCTCTGCAGGCAACCGGTGCATGGATTGGGCAGCATGTGAATACTGTGGGCTAAGAGCCATTGGGCAGAACAGAAATGGCCTGCTGAAATAAGTAGAAACGGCTAACGCCGTCCTTGTGAAGGACGGCGTGTTTTAATGAGAAACAGGATCATTTCATGTGCCGAGCCTATACATTCTGCCTGTGTCAGCACGTATCTGGGCCGCTGCTATCACGCGGCCACAGACAGTTCGTTCCCCAGCGGCGCCGCACAGGGCTTTACCGGTTACTTGCCCAGCGGCAGCCATTTCAGCACATCTTGAATTTTAGTATCCCAGTAGCCCCACTCATGTTCGCCTGGACCTTCTTCATAGGTCAGTGACAATGAAGTCTTGGCGCAGGCCTTGCGGAAGCTCTGATTGTCTTCATACAGGAAATCCTCCGTGCCGCAGCATTGGTAGAGAAGCGGTTTGGCGCCTTTGGAGCGTTCGGCCTCCCTCAGCAGCCAGAGCAGATCATTAGGGGTTCCGGCGATATCCTCTTGACCAAAGATGAGTTCGTATTCCTTCGATTTCTTTGCAGGGTCTTCCCCGTTCATGAAATGATGCGCCATATCCAGCGCCCCGGAAAGACTCGCAGCCGCAGCAAAAGCCTCAGGCTTGCGCAGCCCCAGCTTGATCGCTCCATAACCGCCCATTGACAGACCGGCCACAAAGTTATCCTCACGCTTCGGCGACAGCGGGAAGAATGAACGGGCCAGCGCCGGAAGCTCTTCACTGATAAAGGTCCAATACCGTCCTCCCTCCGCCATATCCGTGTAGAAGCTGCGGTGAACCTGCGGCATGACCACGGCAATCCCCATTCGCGCCACATAACGTTCAATGGAGGTCCGGCGCAGCCAGATCGAGTCATCATCGGACAGGCCATGCAGTAAATACAGAGTCGGGTGCAGACTTCCGTGTGTTACATTTTGCATGCCGATTTGCGTTGTGGTCTGCTGCGGCAGAATAACCGTCATTGAGGTACTCAGTCCCAGCACTTCTGAATAAAACTTGCATTCTATCAAAGCCATTAACCTCGCCCCTTTCCAGCACAAATCATAGCACAGCACAAAATGGATATAAATTGTAGAAAACTCCAGAATTATTACGCGCAAGGATTGCTGGGTGCAGAGCGGAAAGAATATAATGGAAGTAGGTAGAAAGATTCAGAGAGGCGGAAGCAGAACCGGGACTGTAGACCGGGGTTTCCTTTTGAATACATACATCAGAGTAACGGAAAAGACAGAGCCGCTGGATAAGAATGGATGACAGCCAATATAGCGCAGGGGGCGAACAGGATGCGTTGGAAGGAACGGAACATGTTCAAATGGAACATGCAGCAGGGCTTCACCTTAATCGAAGTGCTGGCGGCCATCGTCATTCTCTCGATCGTCTCTCTGGTGCTGACCTCCTATTTCACCAATGCCATGTCCTACTCCAAATCGAACCAGAACAAGACAATTATGGTCAACCTGGCGCGGAATGCGCTGTTTTATATGGAGAAGCAGGATTTTGAGAGCTTAAGCGAGTATTTTCAGAAGGATGGCAATGAAGAGATCGAATGTGCAGCAGCAGATCCTACAGTATCGGCAGATCCAACAACTGAACCTCCGGCAGTATCGGCCTGTACGGTGTTTGAAGGCATTGCCGGAGATCCCGAAGTTCTGGAGAAGGTGCTGAACCCAAGCATTAATGGGATCGATTATCATATCCGAATCGTGTATCAAAGAGCTGTATATAACGATTTGCGCACGAGTACGGATCCTATTGATATTGCGACTGCCGAGTATTTGCTGCCTGTTGAGGTTATGGTTTCGGATGTCCGGGATACCAGCCTGGTTAAACAGACGGTTGTGGAGGGATATATCACCAATGAAGAAATTCGTTAATTCTCTCCGCAGTGAAAAAGGGGTTACCCTGATTGAGCTTGTCGTAGCTATAACGCTATTTACAACGGTTGCCGGATTAATTTACGGAGTTATGATGTTTGGAATACGCAGCTATAACCAGATTACTGTTGAAAATAGGCTCCGGGATGATGGCGATTTGCTTATGTCGGCGATCATTACCGAGATCTACACGTTTGCCCCGGATATGATCTCCAGTGACAGTGGACTGGATTCAGACGGGAACAACTGGAGTCTTATTACTTTACGGCATAGCGGTTCAGGCGCCGATGATAAAGACATTGTCATTAGGGAGGGAGCGCTGTACATCGTTCCTTCCGGGTCGGTAACCGGAGAACAGGATTCCAGGATAAGTATTGATGCCGAGCTATCACCAACTTCCAATATTATTTTAAATTGCAACGATGTGGGGACCTGTGAAAGCGGCCTGATTAATATTAATTTAAATCTGCTTAAATTGTATGGCGGCAAAGACTACACGTTGAACTTGGAGAGCACATTCGGATTCTAGGAGGGAAGCTTGTTGTTCAAGAAAAGGTTAGATCTTATGCACCTTGGAAAAATAAAACGAAGCTTACAGCTCCACAGCGAGAATGGCTCGGCACTCTTGTTGGTAATGTTTCTGGTTCTGCTGCTCTCCGTTCTCGGAATGGCTGTAATGGGAGCGGCCATCGGCGGGGCAACAAGAACAGAAACGCGGGAAAGCGACATACAGAGCCTGCATCTGGCTCAAAAGGGATTAAACGAAGCAACGGCTTATGTAGCCTCTCAGCTTCCTGAGAATATCAATCCGGACCAACTGGCGGGTATTTTAGGAGAACTGACTCTTCCCAATGATACCGACCATATGATTTCAACAAATCTGGGAACGCTGGGCAATGATGCGGAAGGGATTATTACTTCAATTACGGGTACACCCGATGTACTGAACAGCAGAATTTATTATATCGACGTTACTGCTACAGCTGAAGTGAATGGTGTCAACCGGAATCTAAGACAGCGTATTACACTCGACAGCTATCCTGACTTTTTGAAATATGCATTTGGCTCAGAGCATAATTTGATCCTTAACGGTGCACCTCATCTTCAAGGGAATGTTTATGCAGGAAACCAGCTGATTATCCGGAACATTGCGAACTATACGTATAACGGCTTCGACAATCAGAAGCAAACCTCGTATCCACAGATCTCCGCCAATAGTGTGTCAGCGGGTGAGGTGCATGTGCAGTCATGGGATAGCATTAGGCATGGGATAAGCCAGACACCTTTGGCAAAGGAAGCGGGAAATTTAAACGACACATTGAAAGAGATCCTTGACATTACTCCTGACCGGGTAAAGATCAAGGAGAAAAAGAAGTTTGTAGAAATCAACGTTACACAATCATTTGGAGACAAGCTGGAGGAGGCAGGAGTGCTCTCGCCAGAGGATATGGCGAAAGCCAGAGCATTCATTCAAAATAAAAATATCTCCGGTTTGAATGGTCTGCTGATAGGGGCACACCCTACAGAGGGACATCTGGAAACTCCGGTTTTGTTGCGCAGAGATTATCCTGAGGGTGATCAAGATCATGATTTAATCAAAGAGATAGATGATTATAATGAAACGGAATTAAGGATTTACAACAGTAAGCTTGCGATGCTGAGCACTCTGTATGACTCAATGATATTTGATAAGGATTTGACCGTAGATAAGATTGGTTACAAATCATTGGAATATGCTTCTGAGGACATCAAGAACGGTGATGCGGCTAACCCTCCGAAATGGCTCATTGTTGCCGGGGATTTAAATCTTGCGAACAATTCAGCGGATTTTTTAAATGTTCGCGGCAATATTTTGGTCACTGGAGACGTAACGATCAAAGGCAAGGTAGCCTTCAATTCCACAATGCTTGTACTGGGGAAAACAACAATTGAGGACGCTGAAATCGAGCGGATGGATGGCAAAGAATTGGTCCTTATCTCCAGCGGGAGGGTTTTAGTGAACCGGTTTGACGCCTTTAAGGAAGTAAGTACTGCGGAGGGGACTTCGGCTTCTGAAATGAAAATGAAGGGTTTCTTCTATACAGAAGCAAACGGGATTCTCTACGGGGTTGGTTCGAAGTTCTGGCTGGAGGGAGGTTTTTTTGCCAAAGGCGATTTGGAGGTCAATGCAGTTACAGGATCAGTTAATGCTTCTCTAGTTTCTGAGTTGGATATTGCAGAGGATGCAAAGAGGAGGAGATTCTTCGTAGACTATAATAATAAGGTATATGAAGACCAGAAAGCTAGTCTGCCACGTGTAACCAATGTAAGCGTCAGTGTAGGGCCGGTGGAACTGCTGAAATGATATGTTTGGATGACAAAATAGGAGCTTGCCTACAATCGTAGGTAAGCTCCTATTTTTAGTGTGCGTTAATATTTATCACCGTTGGTGCTGATATCTACGACCTGAATATCTACGGTACCCTCCACATAATGATCAGCTGAAATTTGATAGGTTACTGTCACTTTAACGATCCCCGGCTTCTTGCCTTTAATCTCTCCGCGGTTAGAGTCGTTAACCGGTTTATCAAAATCGGCGATAGACGGATCGGAACTTGTCCAGTTCAGCTTATCTTTTGGAATCGTGACCGGGTACAACTTTAGAAGATTATTCAAATTATAGGCAGGACCGCCGGCGGCTACAGGTTCAGGTGAATTAAACCGGATGTACATTGGCGAAATGGTGACTGCATATTCTGCCGTATCTGACCCGATCTGGGCAACGGCAGTAACCGCAGTCTCAATGGGGATATCTTTGTCAGCAGTCAGAGAATAGTTCCTGCCGGTAGTGTCAGCAGCTTGCAGGCCGGCGTAATCCTTGCCATTTCCGGATAAACTCCAGGTAATGTCCTCTGGTTTCACAGCGGCGCTCGCAGGGGTTATCTCTAAAGAGAGGTTTAGACTCTGGCCCGCGTAAATCTTAGTGCCTGTCCCTGTAATTTTAAAGCTTATCACCGTAATGATTTTGGTCTGTGCTACAGGTATAGGATATTGATCACTCTGGGCGGTTACTTGAATTGTGTATACGCCTGGAACCCCGGCTTTGAAAGACGTAACCGGTGCGTCAGCTCCGCCTGGAAACCTGCCGCCCTCAGGACCATCTAGTATGGTCCAGCCATAAGTGAGATTAGTCTCCACAGAAGACCCGGTGTAAACGGCTTTAAGATCCAAAGGAGTGTTTTTAGCTGTCCAGTCAGAGTATGTCACAATGTCAAGGGTTCTGATCGTTGTCGGCGTCGGTGATGGAGAAGCTGAAGGTGATGGCGATGCTGAGGGTGAAGGTGCCAACACGGTCAGCGTCAGCGGCGGGAACGTCAGCGATGGATGCGGCACTGCAGTCGGCGCCGGTGTTGCAACTGGCGATGGCGTTACAGCCGGAGCCGGCGTTGGCATAACCGGCAATTGACCTTTATAAGGCAATATACCAATGGTTGAGGATGAGTTGATCGATGCAGCGATGATATTGCCGTGAATCTGGCCATTTGTGAAGCTGATTGCGGCTTTTGGCGCCAGAATGGAGCCTCTGTATTCACCGCTCGAAATGCTTACCGATGTGGCATCCGGAAAATTATAAATAACATTGCTTCCGCTGACTCCGTTTGGCAGAGCGAAGGCCTTGGTGAAATTAACAGTCGTGCCGCGGATATTAAAGATTAATGAAGCGCCGGAAGGAGCCGTTAGATTGGTCCAGCCTGCTTCATTGTAAAAGTCGGATGTAAAATCGAACACGCTCACCGCCTCAGTTGCCGTAGCATAGAGTCCGCCCCATTTCAGCTCAGTCGTTGTTCCTACGGCTTGAACAGAGGCCAGACTGGCGGAGTAAGCCTCATAATAGCTGCGTGCGGCATTAAAATCTATCAAGGTCCCCTTGTTATAGGTTCCTCCTACGATGTTACCGGGATCATTTTTGAGATACTCTCCCTGATGAAGGATATTTCCATAGACTGTACCGTTGGTGAAGTTAAGATCTCCGCCGGTGACGATGGCGTAGGGAACGTTAAGCCCGTTGCCTTGGTTGAGGGAAACCCCGCTTGTGGTTGTAGTGCCGCCCGAAGCAAGATTGCCCGCAAGCGAAGCGGATATTTTGGCATTTCCGAAGACAAATACATTGTAATCGCCCGCTACTCCAAGTAACGAATTGGAGGTTGAGGTGCCCGGATTAAAGGTAGCTGTAGGTACTGGAGTTGCAGTAGCAGCTGGTACAGGGATGTCAGTTGCCGCAGGAACAGCATGGAGGTCGTCAAACTGGACTGCGGCACTGCTGAAGGTATATTCCCCCGTTTCATCGACTTGCGCGGGAATGGAGAAGAAAATGATTTTTTGCGTTTGGTCCGGATCAGGATTTGCAGTATAGGCTTGCTTGTCATTACTCCAGGTATAGGTAATGTCAGCCAGATTGCCTGAAATAGTGTATCCCCCAATCAGTGTGCCGCTCATGCTAAACCCTGCAGGCAGGTCTGTATTTTTAATACTGACGCCGGCAGGAAGCTTCTCAGTAAAGACAATATTAGAGACAACCTGCTGCTGAATGGCAGCTGCATTGGTATCAGCTATATTCTGGGGTGTAATGGTGTAATTCAGATGGATCACTTCGCCGCTCTGAATGCTGGCTGTTACAGCTTCACCTGAATAATCTGTGATGGAGCGGCTCATTTGCAGACTTGCTTTTGCTATAGTGCCGGTTGTTTGATCTGCAAACACATTGATTACAAGATGCCGCAGAGAAACTATCAGCACAGCCAACAGGACAAGGCCTGAAATGAAAGCCAATCTTTTCTTCTTTACAAGCATCATCACATCACTCCCTGGCCGATATATATTACGCATAATATGTAAAATTCGGATTAACAATGTAAAATTATAGTAATTATTGACGGTGTTTTCATTGTAAATATATCCAATCTATGCTATATATCATTCTAGGACATATTTAGTAGATAGGCAATTAAAAGATGTGCGTATTTTCCTGAAAATTGAGTCTATATAACTATAAAATTTGAAATATTTTTACAATATACATAGATTGATTCCGCAAAACTGCAAAAAATTAAGCATTTTGGAGTGAGAATGAGATGGCTATCATGAAAAAGAGGCTGGGAGACCTACTTGTTGAGAATGGAATTATCTCTCAGGAACAGCTTGAAGAAGCGTTGGTGGAACAACGCAGATCCAAACGCAAATTAGGGGACCTGCTGATCACCCAAGGCTATATCACCGAGCAGCAGCTGATTGAGGTGCTGGAATTCCAGCTTGGCATTCCTCATGTCAGCTTGTTCAAATATCAGATTGATCCTGCTATTACGCAGATTATTCCCGAGAGTATGGCCAAGCGTTACCAGGTGCTGCCGTTCATGAAAGAAGGAAGCAAGCTGATGGTGGCTATGGCGGACCCGCTGGACTATTTTGCAATTGAGGACTTACGCATGAGTACAGGATTTCGCATTGAGCCTGCCATTTCCAGCCGGGATGAGCTGACCCGGGCAATTGCCCGCCACTATGGCATGCGTGATTCGATGAGCCAGATGATGGTAGAGCTGCCTACGCAGGAAGAGATTGAAGAAACTGAGATTACTGATGAAGACTCGCCGATTGTGCGGCTTGTGAACCAGATGATCCAGCAGGCCGTCTCGCTCAGAGCATCGGATATTCATGTGGACCCGGGTGAGAACAACCTGTCCATCCGTTACCGGATCGACGGAACGCTGCGGACCGAACGGATCATCCCAAAGCAAATGCAGGGTTTCATCACAGCTAGACTGAAGATTATGGCCAAGCTGAACATCGCTGAGCGTCGTTTGCCTCAGGATGGACGGATCAAAATGCAGTTTGATTACAAAATGGTTGACATCCGTGTATCCTCACTGCCTACCATGCATGGAGAGAAGATTGTGCTGCGGCTGCTCGATTTGAGCGCCGGAGTGAAATCAGTCGATAGCCTGGGCTTCAGTGATGGGAATGCGGAGGCTTTTCAGTCAATGATCGGCAAGCCTTACGGAATTCTTTTGATTACGGGGCCTACAGGAAGCGGGAAAACCACAACCTTATATGCGGCGCTTAACCAACTGAACACCGAAAGCGCGAATATCATAACCATCGAGGATCCGGTGGAATATCAGCTTGAAGGCGTTAATCAGGTGCATGTGAACCCGGCAATCGGCTTAACCTTTGCGGCCGGGCTGCGTTCAATTCTACGGCAGGACCCTAATATCGTCATGGTGGGTGAAATCCGAGATACCGAGACGGCTGAAATAGCCGTGCGTGCCTCACTCACAGGGCATCTGGTATTATCAACTCTCCACACAAATGATGCCATCAGTACGATTTCGAGACTGCGGGACATGGGAGTTGAGCCTTATTTAATCGCATCCTCTTTGCTGGGAGTTGTTGCCCAGCGTTTGGTGCGCAAAATCTGTCCGGACTGCCGGGAAGAGCATAAGCCAGCCGAACAGGAATCCATTATGCTGCGAAGACACGGACTGCCGGATCATGTGATTTATCATGGCAGAGGCTGCGGCAGCTGCAACAATACAGGCTATAGAGGACGGATCGCCATTCATGAGGTACTGGCGATTAATGGCCGGCTGCGCCAGCTGATTACGGATTCGGCGTCGATTGAAGAACTCCGTGCAGCGGGGGATGCGCAAGGTATGGTGCATTTGATGGAAGATGGCTTCCTCAAGGTCTCCAAAGGGATAACCACATTGCAGGAAGTTATGCGCGAGACGGTTTCGCACTAGATGTTAGGGGGAGACGAGGGTGCAATCTTTTTCACGGGATATTGTTCAATTGCTGCATCTGGCGTTTGCTTCCAAAGCCTCTGACTTGCATGTTTCCGTTGCTTCACCGCCAGTCATGCGTATCGATGGGAAACTTCATCCGGTGGACGGCGGAAATGTCAGTTCTGAAGAAGCGGCCGCTATGGCCGGGGTATTGCTTGGCAGCGACAAAAGCAAAGAGTTCCTTCGTTGCGGGGAATTGGATTTCTCCTATCCGCTGGACAGCGGAGTAAGGTACCGTGTCAACGTGTACCGCCAGCGTGGCGAGGTAAGTATTGCGGCACGGGCTATTCCGGTTGAAATTCCAACCATGGAGCAGTTGTCTTTGCCTTCAGAGTTGTCCAGTCTGGCGATGAGGCCCCAGGGGCTGATTCTGGTGACGGGGCCAACGGGGAGCGGAAAATCATCGACGCTTGCCGCTATGCTGAATTACATTAACCGCACTGCAAGCAAACATATTGTTACGCTGGAAGATCCGATAGAATTTCTGCATAGCCATGGAACCTGCCTGATCGAACAGCGCGAAGTGGGCAGTGATACAGGCAGCTTTGCCAGCGGGCTTAGAGCAGCGCTTCGCCAGGACCCGGATGTCATCCTGGTAGGCGAAATGCGTGATCTGGAGACCATCTCCGCTGCCGTTACCGCTGCCGAAACCGGCCATCTTGTGATGGCTACCCTCCATACCACTGATGCGCCGCAGACAATTGACCGGATTATCGATACTTTTCCGGGACATCAGCAGGGACAGATCCGGTCGCAGCTGGCTTCTGTTCTACTGGCAGTTCTTTCGCAAAGACTATTCCCAAGAGCCGGAGGGCGGGGTCGCTTATGTGCAACGGAGCTGCTGATTAATACACCCGCGGTAGCCAATCTTATCCGGACCGAGAAAACCCATCAGCTCAAAAATATAATGCAAACCAGCCGTTCGCTGGGCATGCACACGCTGGAGATGAACATCAGGGAACAATTGCAGCTGGGACTGCTTCAGCCTGAGGCCGCCAGAGGCTACCTCCCGGAGGTGAATAGCTGATGCCCCAGTTCGAATATCAGGTTAGGACCAATGCCGGGAAGCAGTTGAAAGGCAAGCTTACGGCTTCGGACAAGTCATCGGCGATGGACGAGCTGCGCAAGCGGGGACTCACAGTGTTCTCGCT
The DNA here is from genome assembly GCF_019352175.1 of Paenibacillus sp. S150. Classification (GTDB taxonomy): domain Bacteria; phylum Bacillota; class Bacilli; order Paenibacillales; family Paenibacillaceae; genus Paenibacillus_AQ. The sequence goes on along the minus strand of NZ_JACBYI010000007.1, from coordinate 81,704 downwards.
TGTAGAGCAGAAAACCTCATTCCTTTCAATGGAAATCTATATCGGCAATCCGGTGAAGACGATTCATTTCATTATTTATTGCCGCCAGTTTGCAACTTTGATGCGTGCAGGAGTGTCCATTGTGGATGCCACACGTATTTTGGCAGAGCAAACGGAGAGCAAACCGCTGAGCAAAGCGCTGCATGATGTGAATTCAAGTCTGCTGCGCGGAATTTCGCTGTCGCAGTCCATTCAGGATCATAAGAAGATTTTCCCCGCGCTGTTTGTCAGTATGATCCGGGCCGGAGAAGAATCCGGCGATTTGGAGGGGACGCTTGAGCGGCTGGCGGTGTACTTTGAGAAGCAGCATACGACTACGGAGAAAATCAAGTCAGCGCTGACTTATCCGGTCACGGTCGGCGTTATGGCAGTTGCTGCTGTAATATATCTGTTATGGGCAATTGTTCCGCAGTTTGTAACGATGTTTGAGTCGATGGATGCTAAGCTCCCTGCAATAACCAAAATGGTGCTGGCCCTCAGTAAAAGTATCCAGGGACAATGGTACATCTGGGTGATCGCCGTTATCCTGCTCGTGGCTGCTTTTCAGGTGGCTAAGCGGACAGAAAAAGGTGCCTATGCACTCGATTATGCCAAACTGAAAATTCCGGTCTTCGGCAAGCTGAATCAAAAAGGCTCGATTGCCCAGTTCACCCGCACCTTCTCATCACTGTATGCCAGTTCCGTACCAATTCTGCAGGCGCTCTCCATTGTGGAAGAGGTTGCCGGAAATAAAGTGATCGGTGGTTATATCCGGAGTGCCAGTGAATCGTTAAGGCAAGGCAAGCCTCTTTCTGAGCCGCTCAAGAAAGCCTGGGTATTTCCGCCGCTGGTTACACAGATGATTGCGATCGGTGAAGAAACAGGGGCACTGGATCAAATGCTATCGAAAGTGGCGGACTTCTACGAGATGGACGTGGAAAACACCGTTGATCGGCTTAAGTCGCTGCTGGAGCCGCTGTTGATTGCCTTTCTGGCAGGCATAGTCGGCGTGATCGTCGCAGCGATTATGCTGCCGATGTTTAGTCTGTACAGCAACATGTGAGCTATGTGCTCCTTGCACATAGCTTGAGAGGGGTGACGCCAAGCAGTCGGACAGGGAGTGAAGAAAGCGTCCCTGGCTTGCCGGGATAGGGCAAATACATTTCCATTAGATTAGCTAAGAGGCATGAGAATTTTAAAATGACGTAATGTCGGTCTTATCCAAAATCATTATTTCTAAGGGGGAAATGGCATGCTGGCACAAACGATTCGAAAGAAGCTGGGCAAGGCGGCGAAAGAGGAAAAAGGATTTACGCTGATTGAGCTATTGGCGGTTATTGTAATTTTGGGGATTATTGCGGTTATTGCGATTCCGATGATTGGGAATGTAATTAGCAATTCTAGAAAGGAAGCAGATTTGGCGACTGCGCGGCAATTATATGATGCAGCCCGTCTCTATGTAATAGGGGAAGCGAACGGTGATTATAGGGAACATACCAAGGTTACTCTAACAGAACTGAAAGCAGGTAATTATGTTGATCAGAATATTGTTCTTCCAAGCACTAAAGCCCCTCTCGTAGAGGCGACTACACTTATTAATTTTAATGATGATGGGACACTTCTGAATGTAGTGCTAGATCCCCATGCTGCTGATATTACTGATGGTACTTATACTGCAACTAAAATTCTAACTGAATAATAATGAAAATATATATTCGAAAAAAGGAACGAAATTCCCGAATCCTTTTTCAAAATCCACCGGATAGGAACCGATGATTCATGACGATTGTTCTCGCAGTTTACATCACCCTTACCGGCCTGATTCTGGGCTCCTTTTATAATGTAGTGGCGCTGCGGGTGCCAGTGGGAGAGTCGCTGCTGCGGCCTTCGTCGCGTTGTACAAGCTGCGGGACGCAGCTTACGGCGCGTGATCTGGTGCCGGTGCTAAGCTATCTGCTGTCCGGCGGCAAATGCAGGCACTGCGGGGCGAAGGTATCGCCGCTGTATATGCTGGGTGAAGCAGCTACGGGGTTGTTGTTTCTGGGGGTCTACATGCGATTTGGCCTGACCGGCAATGGGGTTATCGGCTGGATGCTCGTCAGTCTCTCCGTCATTGTAACGGTAGCCGACCTAAGGTTCATGCTGATCCCGAACAAGGTGCTGCTGTTTTTCCTGCCGCTGCTGCTTTGGTTGGTGATCGTTTTTCCAGGGGGTCCACTGTGGTCCCATTTGCTGGGTGGAGTAGTTGGCTGTGTAATTGTGCTGCTGCTAGCCTTGTTGGGGGGAATGGGCATGGGGGACGTGAAGCTGTTCGCGCTGCTGGGCTGGGTAGTCGGCTTTCCCAATGTATTATTGGCCTTCTTGATTGCTTGTGCGCTGGGAACGGTAGCTGGAGGCACGTTAATGCTGCTTGGCAGGGTGAAACGCAAGCAGCCGATCCCGTTTGGCCCCTGGCTGGCAGCAGGCTCAATGATTGCTTTCTCTTACGGTTCACATCTTATCAGCGGTTATCTCGCGCTCATCCGTTAGGAGGAACTTTATAGCATGTTTGGAATGGGTCATAAAGCGGCCGGTGTCTCCATTGAGCAGACTGGAATCCGCTATATCAGCTTCAAGAACATTCAATCAAAACAAGTTCATAAAAAAAGATTCATGCCTCTGCTGCCGGGAATGATCGTGGAGAACCAGATTGCCGACAGTGAGGCGCTTTATGACCGGTTAAGACAATGGGTGAAAAATAAAGGATTACGAGGGAGTGCGGTGAATCTGTCGATCCCGCCTTCACAGATGATCATCCGTAAAATGGCCATTCCCAGCACGGCTGAGAAGCAGATCGACCAGTTGGTGAAGCTGGAGGTCGAGACCGGGCTGCATCTGCCGTTTGAGAATCCGGTATATGATTATGTCATTGCCGGGCAGGATGAAAATGAGAGCCAACTGATTATTTTTGCCGCACCGCGCAAAGTCATCCAAGACTATGTGGATGTGGTAGAGGATGCCGGACTTCGGGTCAAAAGTGTAGAGGTGTCGGCAACAGCACTGGCGCGCAGTATTGTGGCCGGGTATGGACATGCGTTCAACGAGACGATGCTGATCCATCTGGAACAGTCGCTACTCGATATTTATATGTTCCGCAGCGGTAATCCGGTATTCATGCGGACAATTAATTTGGTTGACCTGGAGCACGAGCTGCCGCCGAATCTGAGCAAGGAGCAGCCTTTACTGGCAGAAGCCGAGGTGGCTGCAGCCTCACAGGATTATTTGTCTTCCGAACAGATGCTGGAGATTACGGCGGAAATTTCGCGCATGCTAAGCTTTTATCAGTACAGTCTGCATGACGGGTCGACCCGGATCACAGAGCTGCTGATTACCGGCTTCCCGGGGTTGCGCAATCAGCTGCAACAGGAGCTGCAAGCCGCTCTTCCGGAGCTGGCCATTGCCACGCTCGCCGTTGACCAGTTCGCGGAAGGGGCTAAGACAGACCTCAGTCTGAACGATTACCGGGTAGCGGCCGGGGCGGCATTGCGCGATCACAAAATCCGCAACATCAATCTGCTGCCGCGCGAGGACCGCGAGACAATTATGTTTCCGTATATAGCTATTATGTTGACAGCTGTCTGGATATTGGGGATTACCGGTACAGGGATATTATATACCTCTGTCCATGGGGAGCTTAGTGACCGGACACAGCAAATTCAGAAGGTTCAGGATCGGAATATAACGCTTCAGTTGGAATTAAGCAGCTTGAACGTGAACTCTGGATCAGATAGTGTTGACCGGGCGGCTGTTCTCGAAGCTATAACAGCCAAGCGTGCCGATGCGGCTGCCATTCTGGATGAGCTGGAAGCAAAACTTCCTTACGGCGGGGTGATCCGGGAAATTAATTATACATTCCAAGGCAATTTGATACTGACACTGAACTTTACAGCGATGGAGCATAGCTCTGCTTATTTGGCGGCACTGCGCCAGATGTCCTTTGCGACGGAGGCCTCGATCCTGAAGCTGTCCCAAGGTGCCGCCAATTCCGCATCATTGGCTGCCGCAGGTATTTCTACGGCCATATTGCAATATACGGCTAATTATACGGTAGATATGAAGCCTAAACCGCGGCAAACGTCAGCAGATGTGCAGGCCTTTGCGGAAGGGGGAGAGGGAAGCAGTGGAACAAATTAATAAATACCGCTCCTCCATCGTTCTCGGTTTGCTGTTGATGTTTTTAATTTTGTTTGCTTTTTATATGTTGGCTATACATCCGGCCAATAGTGATCTGAATTCCCGAAATGTCGAATTGTCACAGCTTCAGCAGGAGCAAGCGCTGCTTGAGAACAAAATTAGCGAGCTTTCGGGAGCAGGCACAGTATCTCAGGATCAGGAACAGGCGATGGCTGCAATCACGCAGGGAGATGATACAGAGGGGCTGATTCTCGACCTGCAGCGGATCAGCAAGAGCACCTATGCCAGCGTAAGGGACATCAGCTTCTCGCTGGCCGATGCAAGCAATATTGCAGCCTGGACAGGTATTAAGCCAGCTTTGCTTGCGGGTCTGAAAGAGGTTAAAATGACAGCCACCGTTGAAGGCTACTACGCAGAAATTCACGAGTGGCTTAAACAGTTGAATGAGCTGCCGCGCATTATCAGCATTGATAGTTTTAACTTCCAGCAGCCTTATGAGCTGCGGACTCCGCAAAAGCCTGGCAGCGTCCTGACAGCCACAGTATCCTTCACAGCCTTTTATGAAGATATACAGCAGACAGAGGCTGCACAAATAGGGCAGCAATAAGATCACCTGTCATGAATATCGACGATATTGACTTCGTGTCCCGCTTGGAGGGGGAAGCGAAGTTTTTTTTACTGTGAAATCGCTAGTTATATTAGGGAGTAAGAAATTTGAAAAAAGATACAGAGTGGAAAACGCAAAATAACAGGGGAGGATTAACCGTAGAGACAGGTACTGCATCAGCTTCTGCCTTACATTAATGAATCAAATCTGAAGCATAGACAACCCCGGCAAATGTTCCGTTTTCAGTCACAATAATGCAGTCATTCTTCATCATTTCCGGGCGTTGCGAGGCTTTCAAGGCTACAGATTCCGGCGGGGCAGAGATGTCGGCAATCAGCGGCTTGCGGTTCATCAGCTTGGTGACTGATTCACGGTAGAAGTGATCCATGCCCATGCGTCCGGTAACCTTGAGGAAAAAGCGTTCGCACATCAGCAGTCCAACCGGCTCGTTGTCTGTATTGCAGACAACGATGCATTTGGCTTCCGGGTGCTGGAACATCACACGGAGGGTTTCGCGGCAGGTATAAGAGGCGGGGACGGATGGGGCGATGCGGACCATAGCGGAATATTCATTGGCAGCAATTGTGCTCATAGCAGTTCATCCTTTCTGATGCTGTTCTATCTTCAATGGTAATGCTCAATCGTAAACTGCAATGGCTGCAATGGTTAGCGCAATGTAAAGCGGGAGCGGAAACTTCTGCACCAGTTAAATTATATCCAAAAGACGGCCGGACAATGAATGTCCTGGCCGTCACTTGAAGCAGGCTTAAGGTTGCCGTATGTCCTGGAAGCGGTGTTAACTGCTTCATTCCGACAAAATCAGCCGCGTACGCCATCCTCCACCACCGGTGTTTTGCGTGGGTCAGGTGAAGTGGATTTGCCCATGCCGCCCCGGTTGATGGCAATGATGCGTTTCTGCGCGTAGTAGGTGTCGCGGGAGAGCAGCTTCTTCTCCACGGCTTTGCCGTCAACCAGCCGGGTGATGTGGGTTTCAACCACATAGCCGGTTTTCCCGTTCTGGATAACCCGGGTGCCGCCGTTCGGGAGCGAAGGGTCGCTCACGTACTTGTCGGTGGGCGCAAGCACCTCCACCGTCCGGGATTGGACGAGGAAGGTTACGTTCTTCGGGAATGTGCCGAACAGCTTCACGGTTAAGGTTCTGCCCTGGACAGCGGCATGGATAATCAGGTATTTGCCGGTATTGTTGCGGAAACGGAAATTGATATTGCCCTCGGAGAAGGTGGCATCCTGCCCTTTGGGCAGATAGCTGACCGGCAGGGAATGATTGCGCCGCTCCACAATCTCCAGGCCCGAGCGCAGTGCGGCGTTGTACAGGGTGCTGGATACCTGGCAGATGCCTCCGCCCGTACCGGGCTGCAGCTTGCCGTTAACGATGACCGGCGCTTCGCGGAAGCCGGTGTCCGCCTGGGCTTTTTGAATGGCCTTGCCGTAATCAAAGACGGCGCCCGGCGGCAGCATGGTGCCATTAACGGCCTCTGCGGCGGCGGCAACGTTGAAGGTGCGTCCGGGTCCGCTTGCGCCGAGAGAGGTGCTGAACTGCGAGATTTTGCGCTCAACGCCCTGCTCCTTCAGCGCCTTCAGAGTCACATCCGGCTGTTTGATGCTGAGCGGAACCTCAAGGACAATCCTCTTGCCCTCAAGGCTGTCCGCACTGCTGAGCGACATCGGTACAGCCGCCCGCAGGGTAAGCTCCAGCGCGCGCCAATCCACCTCATAGGAGGTTTTCTCGGGCGTGTATTCCACGCGGTCATCAGCGGTGATGCGCCGCACGGCATCTACAGGATCGCCGAAGGTTTCTTTTTCCCAGGCCGGACTCAGGCTTTTCCGCAGCTGTGCAAGGTCCAGATGAACCCCGAGCTCCCAGGTGCGGGGAAAGCTCCGGCGGGCGCGGACCCGTTCAAGCAGGCTTCCTTCCGTCAGCGTGCTCAGCCCCTGGAGAAATTCCTCCGCGTCATACGACATTCCTGCCTGCTGCAGCGTGACCGTCAGCTCGGTGTTGGTTTCCGCCTTGAGCACCAGGGGGACTGCTTCCAGCGCTTTCAGCCTGGAAGCTAGTCCGGTGCGGACCTCGGAAATCTCTATGCCCCCGACATCCCAGCCGGCCACAAAGGTCTTTGCCGGCAAGGTGTGCTGAGTGCCATATAAATGAAGCCCTCCGGCTGCAAGCGAGCCGGCTAGGATCAGGCCAATCACCGCAATCAGGGCGGCGTGAATTTTTTTCATGGATAATCTCCTTCTGCCTGGGCGGAATTTGCGCTGGGGTGGCGCAGGCCAGGGGGCCAAGCTTAATGAACGGCTTCGCCAGCCGATATAATAGATAGAACCGGCGGAGAACGGGCGCACTGGTTTCAGCGGTGCCGGGGATTCTTTTATGGGCAATTATCGAAGCTTTTTATGTATATGTGCGATATCGGTAAAACTTTCGGGTACTCAAGCAGTTACGGATTTGTTACAATAGATACACTTGCGGTATTCATGCAGTTTATGGAAGCTTCCGCGGTTTACTGCGGAATATGTCAGAATCGGGAAGTGATGAATTGATCGAAATGCAGGATGTCTGGAAGACCTATTCCAACGGGACCCATGCGCTTCAAGGCGTATCCGTCAAAATCGACCGCAATGAGTTTGTCTATGTCGTCGGACCATCCGGGGCAGGTAAATCAACGTTCATGAAATTAATCTATAGAGAAGAAACACCGACCAAAGGACAAATTTCAGTGGGCGGGTTCAATATAGGCAAGCTGAAGCCGCGCAAAATTCCTTATGTCCGCCGCAATATCGGCGTGGTATTTCAGGATTTCCGCCTGCTGCCGAGGATGACGGCCTATGAGAATGTAGCATTTGCGATGGAGGTTATTGAGGCTCCGAAAAAGATTATCAGGAAGCGTGTTCCTGAAGTGCTCGAATTGGTCGGCCTGCGCAGCAAAGCGAACCGTGAGCCCTCGCAGCTGTCAGGCGGGGAGCAGCAGCGGATTGCAATCGCCCGGGCGATTGTCAACAATCCTTCCGTCATTATTGCGGACGAGCCTACCGGCAATCTGGACCCCGAGACCTCATGGGGAATTATGCAGCTGCTCGACGAAATCAATTTTCGCGGGACAACCATTGTCATGGCTACACACAACAGGGATATCGTCAACAAAATGCGCAAGCGGGTACTGGCCATTGAAAACGGAAGTATTGTCAGAGACCAAGTGAGAGGGGAATATGGCTATGAGTTTTAAAACCTTCTTGCGGCATGTGCGGGAAGGCTTCAAAAACGTATTCCGCAACGGCTGGATGTCGGTGGCTTCCATCACCTCCATTGTCGTCTCCCTATTCGTGCTTGGTGTCTTTATATTGCTTGTGCTTAATGTGAACGCGGTAGCCGACAAAGCGGACAGCCAGGTGCAGATCAATGTGCATCTGACGCTGAATACCGACCAAAGAATGCGTGAAACGCTGGAGAATGAAATCGGCAGCATGCCGGAGGTCAGCAAGGTGGAATTCGTCTCCAAGGAGCAGGGGCTGAAGGAATTCCGCGAGGATATGGGGCCGGATGCCGCCGAGCTACTGGAAGGCTTTGATGAAGATAACAACCCGCTGCCGGACAAGCTGCTCGTGGAAGTGATCGAGCCGACAACGGTTCCCTTCGTGGCGGAGAAGATAGAAGCACTGAACCAAACCCATGAAGAGCAGCCGATTTACAAAGTGAACTACGGCAAAGGCTCGGTGGAAACGCTTTTTAAGGTGACGAAGGCTGTAAGGAACATTGGATTTATTTTTGTAGCGGGTCTGGCACTGATGTCAATGTTCCTGATCTCCAATACGATCCGGGTTACGATTCTTGCCCGCCGCAAGGAGATCGGCATTATGAAGCTGGTGGGTGCGACGAATTATTTTATCCGCTGGCCTTTCTTTGTTGAAGGAGCACTGATTGGCCTGATCGGCTCGCTGGTCACCTCGGGTGCGCTTTATGTGGGCTACAGCAGCCTGGTATCTTCCGTGCAGGGAGACCCGATGCTGGGGCTGCAGCTGATTCCCTTTGGGGATATCTGGCTTCTGCTCTGCGGGCTGCTTGTTGGCCTGGGCGTGCTGATTGGTGTATGGGGCAGTACCGTATCGATCCGCAAGTTCTTGAAAGTATAATCCATTTATGCGGGTGCAAGATGACCATCATATAAGACAAAGGACGGGGAGTGCGAGTTGAAGAAGATTGCCGCAGGATTGGCCGCTGTGTTGCTGGCTGCCACACTATTCCAGCCCTCTGACGGATATGCCAAAAAAACTACGCTCGAAGAAATCGACAAGCAGCTGAAGCAGCTGCAGCAAGAGGTGCAGGAAGCCAAGGCCGCGCAGGAAAAGGCCGCTTCACGCAATCAGGAAGCCAAGCATTATTTGAATAAAACGAATCTTAATCTCCAGTATGTTCTGGAGCAAATTGATCAGGTGAAGGGCGAAATGACGGTAATCTCCGGCAAGATCGCCAGCACAGAGGAATCTCTGAACGTTACAGCGACCGAGCTGGATGAGGCGGAGGCACGTGTGGCTTCCCGCGAGAAGCTGCTGGAATCCCGGATCCGCCTGATGTATACCGATGGTGCCGTTTCCTATTTGGATGTGCTGCTCTCATCGACAAGCTTTTCCGATTTCCTGGACCGGGCGGACTCGCTCAAGATGATTGTGGATCAGGACCAGGACCTGCTGGTGCAGCACAAGCTGGACAAGCAGACCATCATTGCCAAGAAGCAGGAGCTGGAAGGGCAATACGCCCAGGCCAAGCAGCTCTATACGGATCTGGAATCCCAGCGCAGTGTGCTGAAGGAGAAGGAGGCGGAGAAGCAGGAGCTTATTGCTTACTATGACAAGGAGATTCAGGAGACCGACGGCCTCACGGAAGAGCAGGATGCCAAGCTGGTGAAGCTTGCCAGCGAGCGTTCGGCGCTGGAGAATCAGAAGGACCAGATCAAAGCCGAGGAAGCCGCTCGCAAAGCGGCGGCAGCCAAGGCCGAAGCGGATCGCAGAGCGGCAGCGGCCGCCGCGGCGGCCAAGGCCCGGGCCTCCAGCAGCAGCTTGAGCTCAGTCAGCAGCGGCAGCTCCGCCGAATATGCCGGAGGGAACGGACCGTTCCTGCTTCCGGTGGGATCGGCGCGGATCTCTTCTCCTTACGGGGTGCGGACGCATCCCGTAACAGGTGAGACTGGCAAAATGCATACCGGGGCGGATTTTGCTGTTCCGCAAGGAACGAGCATTCATGCTGCTGAAGCCGGTACAGTCATTGTGGCTGAATGGTGGAGCGGCTATGGATATGCTGTGGTAATCGACCATGGCGGCGGAGTGTGGACGCTCTATGGACACATCCGCGAAGGCGGCATCAGGGTTCAGGTGGGCGACCGGGTGTCACGCGGCCAGACCATTGCTGAATCGGGAGCCACAGGCCGTGTCACCGGCCCGCATCTGCACTTCGAGGTGCGGATCGACGGCAAAACGGTCGATCCGATGCCTTATCTTTGATTTTATTGATTCATAAATATTAATCTGGTTTGCGGCATATACTGGAAGAGATACCGTTCTTTGTGGAACGGGCAGACTCCAGGCTTCATGAGATGGACAAGAAGGGACGGTGGGAGCATCATGTTGAAAAAAAGCACAGCGGCGTTTATGATTGTCGCCGCCTTGCTGTGCGGCAGCCTGCTGACCTTGGGCGTCACCGGCTATGCGAGTATATTCGGACAAGCTGCGGGTGAGGGAGCGGCGGCAGTCGTGGCGGCCGGCGGCCTGCAGGAGAAGGAGTCGCAGAAGCTCGGTACCGCGCTGAGTCTGATAGAGGGCTACTATTACGAAAAGGTAGACCGGACCAAGCTGATCGACGGTGCCGTCAACGGTATGATGGAGGCACTGGGCGACCCTTATTCGAATTATATGGGCAAGGAAACAGCGGAGAAGTTTGAAGAGAGCATCGAAGGCTCCTTCTCGGGAATCGGAGCGGAGGTCTCCTCGGATAACGGCAAGGTCGTCGTGGTCTCCCCGATTAAAGGCTCACCCGCCGAGAAAGCCGGTATCCAGGCCAAGGATGTAATTCTGTCGGTGAATGGAGAAACGCTCGAAGGCATGGAGCTGAATGCTGCAGTAGCCAAGATTCGCGGACCCAAAGGAAGCAAGGCCACGCTGAAGATTCAGCGTACCGGAGCTGCGGAGCCGCTGGAATTTGTGCTTACACGTGATGATGTGAAGCTGGAAACCGTCTACGCCAGGCTTGAGAAGGATGGCGTGGGCGTTATTGAAGTCACCCAGTTCTCAATGAATACCGCCGAGCGGTTTAAGGAAGAGCTTGGCAAGCTGGAGAAGCAGGGGATGAAGGGACTTGTCATTGATGTCCGCAACGATCCGGGCGGTGTACTGCCGGTGGTGATTGAGATGGCGGAACAGTTCGTTCCATCGGGCAAGGTCATTGTTCAGGTGGAGGAAAAAGATAAAAAGCCTGAAGTCAGCACCTCCAAAGGCTCAAGCAAAGATTATCCGGTCGTTGTGCTGATGAACAAAGGCAGCGCCAGCGCCTCGGAGATTCTGGCCGGAGCCCTGCAGCAATCCGCAGGAGCCAAGCTGGTCGGAGAAAGCTCCTTCGGCAAAGGTACCGTTCAGACGAGCTTCGACAAGCAGCTTGGGGACGGCAGCCTGCTGAAGATCACCATTGCCAAATGGCTGACGCCAAACGGCACTTGGATCCACGGCAAGGGCATTAAGCCGGATATAGCGGTAGCCCAGCCGGATTACTTCTCGGTGGCGCCGATTAACAAAAGTGCAACCCTGCAATACAACATGAACAGCACGGATGTCAAAAGCGCGCAGACAATGCTGGACGGTCTGGGCTATAAGCCGGGCCGCAAGGACGGATACTTTGATGCCGCGACGAAGGATGCGGTTAAGAAATTCCAGAGCGCGTCCAGGCTGCAGGCGACCGGCATTATTGACGCCAAGACTGCCGAGGCGCTGGAGCTGGCGCTGATCAAAATCATTCAGGACCCTGTCAACGACAATCAGCTTAACAAGGGAATTGCCGAGGTTCAGAAGGAAATTCAGGCGGCGGCGTCGAAAAAGTAAGAAGGCTGATTCCAGCCTTCTTTTTTTAAAAATATAGAATTTATATGCTTAGCACACTAAATGATCCTTCTATTTCTCGCTGAAACACCCCGTCCCTTATAAGGACGGCGAAGCCGTTTCCACTTGAATAGTATTACAGAGTGAACTTAACCCTTATATAGAGCTTATTTGCTTCAACGTCATAAATTATCCTTACCGGACTTTAAAGGAGTGTGACGAACGGTTTGAATGGGATGCTGGAACTGCTTACTAGCTGGGGCTCGGCGGTATTACATCTGCTGATTCAGCCCTATTACTATATAGCCATTCTCTTTATTGCTGTCTATTACCGCAGGCAGGTGGCGCTGGAGCGGAAGCTGATTCATGTGAAGCTGCACAGCTGGGGCCGGGAGACCTGGCGCACCGTCTGGAGCGGCCTGGTGATGGGGCTGGCTGTTTCTCTCGCTGCGGTGGCGCTGGGGATTTCGTTAACGGGCACGGCGGTGGCCTGCATTTGGGTCGTCAGTCTGGTGCTCATGCTGTTTCGTGTGCGCTATTTGTGTTTTGCCTATTCCATAGGTCTGCTGGGAGTAGTGCAGTTTATCCTGTCCTTTTTTCCCGATACGCTGCAGGGCGGACCGGCAGGAACTGTTGCCGCTGCGCTGCGCGGAATGGATATTCCGGCGCTGCTGGTGCTGGCCGCGCTGCTGCATCTGGCCGAGGCGCTGCTGGCGCGCTGGCAGGGCGCAGGGCTGGCTACGCCGCTGTTCCTCAAAGGCAAGCGCGGCAAGGTTGTCGGCGGCTACCAGCTGCAGGCCTTCTGGCCGCTGCCGCTGTTTCTGCTGATTCCCTCCGGCGCGGGAATCGGCGATTTGCCCTGGCAACCGCTGCTTGGCGGCGGGCTGGGCGTGGTGTCCCTGCCGGTCATCATCGGCTTCAGCGAGATGACCCAGGGCCTGCTGCCCGGGCGCAAGGCGGCCCGCACAGCAGGACGGCTGCTGCTGTACAGCAGCGTCCTGCTGTGCCTGAGCCTGCTGGCCGCCTGGTGGAGCCCGCTCACCGTGCTCGCGGCGCTCGCCGCGGTACTGCTGCACGAAGGGCTTGGCTGGTACAGCGCTCTGGAGGAGCGCAGTCTAAGCCCGGTCTTCGTGCATCCCCCGGCCGGCCGCAAGGTGCTGGCCGTGCTGCAAGGCAGCCCCGCGCAGGAGCTGGGCATCCTGCCGGGCGAGATCCTGCTGAAGGTCAACGGGGTCCTGTTGACCGAGGCCGCGCAGCTGCATGAGGCGCTGCGCATGAATCCTGCATTCTGCAAGCTGGAGGTGCAGAACCGCGAAGGCGAGAGCAAGTACCTCCAGCGGGCGATCTATGATGGTGACCACCATCAGCTGGGCATCATTCTGGTGCCCGAGCCGGATGAATCGGTCACCGCAGAGGCCAAGCCCTCCAGCATCTTCAGTATTATTGCGATGAAGACCGGGCAAGGCCGCCGGAGCCGTCCGTCCGGCGGGCTGGGACGCGCCAAAGGCGCGGCTGCGGACGGCAAGCAGGAATCTGCCGGAGTCTAGTCTAGTGAGTCAGGATTTTTCAGCCTCGGACAGCGGGCAATTCCACTTTTGCTGCCCTTGAGAGAGAAGAGTCCAATCGAAACAAGCCAAAGGCCAGTGCCTCCTGATATTCAGGAAGCACTGGCCTTTTTCATGGAAGATAGGAGAGGTGCAGCCATAATCCTTACAGCCCGTCTCCACGCTGGTTCTTCAAATAGAAGATAGCGATTTGTGTCCGGTCGCGCAGGCCGAGCTTGCTGAGGATATCGGTGATGTAATTTTTGACGGTGCCTTCGCTTAAGAAGAGCTCTGCGGCGATCTCCTTGTTGGTATGGCCCTCCGCGATGGAGGACACGACAGCCAGCTCGGCTTTGGTCAATCCGTACGTTTCCAGCGCCTTGGGCGGAACGTCTTTCGGACGCGCGGCCGGCTGCAGAAAACCCGCCAGCTTGCGGGCAATGTCGGGGTGGATGAGCAGATTGCCTTCATGTACAGTTTTGATGCCCTGGATAATCCGGTCCGGCGGAATATTCTTCAGCAAATACCCGCTGGCCCCGTTCCGCAGCGCTTCGATAATGTATTCGTCGTCGTCGAAGGTCGTCAGCATCAGCACGGAGATATCGGGGAAGAATTCCTTGATGGATTTCGTACCCTCGACACCGCCGCAGTTAGGCATCCGGATATCCATCAGCACCACATCGGCATGAGGCAGCTGCTTCAGCAGGGCCAGAGCTTCATGGCCATCGCCCGCAGAGCCCACAACCTCGATGTCCGGGTCCAGTGCGACCAGCACCTTGAGACTTTCGCGGATAAATGAATCATCGTCAACGATTACTACTTGGATCATAAGAGGCTTGTCTCCTTTACCCGGAATGGACATTCATATAAATTTTATACCGCTATATAAATTGAACTTGTGATTGTTATAGTTTAGGTTCGGCCGTGACTTCTGAAACGTTGGAAGAAATTTCCTCTTGGTAACATAAGGGAGGAGCTTTTGCGACACTGCACTAGATGGATTGAACCTGCAAAAGATATCCACCGCAGAACCCTGAATCTGCAAGGGGAGGGCATAGCGGATAATTGCATTTCCTGCAGTTAACAGACGGGAAGATAGCAGTTTAAGCCATACCCATATACATATGTTTTACAAGTTCAGAGCGGGCGCTCTCTGGGCTGACTAAGCAATGGCACCCTGGTGATTACAGTGAACTCCGGGTCAAGCCGGAGCTCCAGTGTCCCGCCGACCCAGCGGGTCCGCTCGCTCATTCCCTGCAGGCCCATGCCTCCCTTGCCCCGGAGCCTTGAAAGAAGCGGGTTCTCTTCCGGCTGCTCTCCGTTGTTGCCAACCTCCATAACCATCTCGTGCTCGCTGAAACACATTTTGATCCATACTGCGGTGGCATGACCATGGCGGAGAGCGTTGGTGAGCGCTTCCCGGGCATTTTTGAAGAGTGTGACCTGAACACTGGGATACAGCGGATATGGCATGCCGTGTACCTGATAGGAGGTGTCAATGCCGGTATCGCGGCCAAGCTCCTCCAGCAGCCGGTCCAGCGCATAAGCTCCTTCGAGCTGCGGGGCATGGTTGATCCGCCTTACCGCTGTACGCATATCATCCATACTGGCGGCGAGCTGGTCACGGATCTGGCTCATCATGTCCATTCCAGTCTCCGGCGAATGCGGCAGAGTATGGATGGCTGCCTCGGTCATCATTTTGACCCGGATCAGCCGGTGACCGATATCGTCATGCAGCTGGCGGGCAATCCGGACCCGTTCCTCCGCCTGCGCAGCTGCTTCGATCTGGGAGTTGAACTGAAGCAGGCGGCTGCGGGCTTCCTCCAGCTCGAAATGCTTTTTGCGCAGCTCATCATAGAGGAACAGGGTATCGGCGCGTCCGCGTCCGGATTTCAGCAGCAGCCTGTTCAGGGCGGCGGACAGCAGGAAGGTGAGATTCATATAAGCCGTGACCCTTGGCGTTGAGCCGATGAATGCCGCATTTAGCGCCGCCAGATGAAGAATCAAGAAGACAAACGCCACAGGCCTTCGCTCCAGTCTGGAGTAATAGATCAGCGCAGAAACCGCCGGGAAAATCATCAGCTCCCCATACTGCCCGCAGAGCCAGGCGGTGTAGAGCAGTTCAACAGCTCCTGCCAACGCGGGAAGGAAACCCGGCAGACGCCCGCCCAGAGTCACAATCAGCAGCAGCAGCAGGAAATGAAGGGTGAACAGCTCATAGTCGGCATAGTCATAGACGTATATGGCTATCAGTGCAGGAAGGATAATGAGCGCGTAGCGCAGGACGTTCGTTTCTCTGTTCAAATGGGGGTCATCCTTTATAGAGTTGGTATGCTTATCTTAGCATAAGAAGCCGCTGCTTCAGGAGATGACTTAAGTCACCTCCAAAGAATGACCTTTCGTACCTTCGGCCGGACCGGTCTTTAAGCTACAATGAATCCATAGAAGCCTCAGGGAACAGGAGAGATGGACGATGGCGTTTGCGGTTCTAAATAATGTAGTGAAACGGTATGATCAAAAACTGACGGTGGATCACGTGAATTTCAGCATACAGGAAGGCGAGATCTTCGGCCTGCTCGGCCCGAACGGAGCGGGCAAAAGCACCACAATCAGCATGATCTGCGGTTTGCTGAAGGCCGACGGCGGCGATATCATGATTGACGGACTGTCGGTAATGAACAAACCGCTTGAGGTGAAAAAGCGGATCGGTCTTGTTCCCCAGGAGCTGGCTTTATATGAAAATATGACAGCGGCGGAAAATGTGAGCTTTTTCGGCAAGCTCTACGGGCTGCGCGGCAGGCTGTTGAAGGAAAGGGTTGGGGAGGCGCTGGCCTTTACCGGACTTAGCGAACGGTCCAAGGACAAACCGTCCACGTTCTCCGGCGGAATGAAAAGAAGGCTGAACATCGCCTGCGCAATCATGCACCGTCCCAAGCTGATTATTATGGATGAGCCGACCGTGGGAATTGATCCCCAGTCACGGAATCATATCCTGGAATCGGTCAAAGCGCTGAACAAGCTGGGGTCCACGGTGATCTATACAAGCCATTACATGGAAGAGGTAGCCGCCATTTGTGACAGGGTAGCGATTATGGATCAAGGCCATATCATCGCCTGCGGCACCGAACGCGAGCTGCGGGAACGGGTAGCCCATGAAGAAAAGATAGTTGTGAAGGCATCCCATATTACACCTGCCCTGATCCGGGAGCTGGGGCAGCATCCGCGGATAAGCCGGGTTGAGCTGAATGAAGATACGGTAGAGCTGTACCTGCCTTCCTCACAAAGTGAACTGCAGGATATTTTATTTATCTTTGCCAAGCATGAAGGGATTATAGCTTCACTGAACATTGAAGAGCCGGATCTGGAAACGCTGTTTCTCAGTCTGACCGGACGGACCTTGCGGGACTAGGGGAGAGAGGAAGGCTTATATGAACATTTGGACGATTATGAGCTATGAACTGCGCAGATTATTCCGCTCACGCTCCTTGCTGATCAATTTGTTTTTGCTGCCGCTGGTGCTGATCTTTCTGCTTGGGACTTCACTATCCGGAGTGGTCGGTGTCAAAAGCGCGGCCAAGATAGAACCCGTACGGGTGGCGGTAGTCAGTCCCTCAGGCGGAGAGGCTGGGCCTTCGGCCATGATTGCAGCCTTTCTGGAGTCGCCGGAGGTTCAGGAAGTGATTATTCCGCATGAAGCAGAGAGCCGCGGGGCGGCAGAAAGCGGTCTGCGTACCGGAAAGTATGGTTATGCGATAATTGTTCCATGGGATTTTGACAGCAAGGTGCAGAACGGCGAAAAAGCTCAGCTGGAATTTATTCTCGGCAAGGACCATACTGACAATATGGTGGCGGGAACAGCCTTTGACAATTTCCTCAGCACAATAAATTATAAGCAGGCGGCAGCGGCGGCGCTTGGACCGCAAGCACTGGCGGTGACTGCATCCTCTTCCGCAGACCATGAAGCGGTCAAGCTGGGCGATCTTAGCAATGGGGGCAGAACCTATACGGCTTCCCAGTTCTACGCCGCCTCCATGCTGCTGATGTTTCTGCTGTACAGCGGAATAACGGTAACCAGCTCTCTTTTCAGCGAAAAGGATAACCATACCCTCCACCGCATCAATTCGATGCCGGTCAAGGGCTCCGAGCTGTTTACCGGTAAAGTCCTGGGCATCGGCCTTGTGTCCATTGTTCAATGCCTGGCGATTATTCTGCTCAGCGACTGGCTGTTCGGAGTATACTGGGGCAACCGCCCGGGACTGCTGCTGCTGTTCTGCCTGCTGATGATTATCGCCTCGATGATGCTCTCCATTGTCATCTGCTTGTTCAGTAAAACCGCAGCAAGCGCAAGCAGCGTCATCAGTGTAATCACGGTATGCATGACGTTTCTCAGCGGGGGGATGGCTCCGCTGCCCGACTCCTTAGTGAATACTATCGGCGCGGCTACCATTAATCACTGGGCGCAGCAGGCGATAATCCGTATGATGCTGCATGCTGAACTGCCGCAGCTGCTGCCGAATCTGCTCGTCCTGTCTGTCATCTGTCTAGTGATGCTCAGCGCAGCGATGTTCTCATACCGGAAGGTGGGGTACCATGAATAATATTCTGACGATTGCCTGGAATATGGTCATGCGGTCTATCGCTTCCCGCAGAGGAATGCTTACGTATATTCTGCTGCCGAGTATCGTAGTCGCCATAATCATATTTGTCACCGGAGGCGTGGAAGGCAGCACGCCAACCGTATTATACACCAATATGGACACTGGAGCGGCTGGGAAGCATTTACTTGCTGAACTGGAGAACACGGGGGATTACAAGCTTGTATCACGAAGTGATGAGGCGGCGCTGAAGGAAGGCATCACCCAGCAGGAAGGGGAAGCGGGAATATGGATTCCTGCCGGGTATACCGCACAGCTTGCGGGAGGACAGCAGCCCCAGCTGAGTATCTATGAGCTTAGAGCAACAGAAGCTTCGATTATGGTCAAAATGAAAGTGAATGCCATCGCAGGCGAAATGCTCGGAACTGCTCAAACGGTGCAGGCTGCCGGCGGAGGAACGGGCGATGCTGAAGCCGGGCTCGGCGCGATTCTGAAGCAGGCGGAGCAGCATAACGTAGGAAGCACACGCACGGATTATGACTTGTATCCGCGGGAGACGCTTGGCGTGATTACAGGCCTGACGCTGATGTTCCTTATGGGGCTGGTAACTAGTACCGTATCCCTGATTATGGACGACCGCAAGGGGCGGACAATGATGCGGATGTTCAGCGCTCCGGTCCGTTCTTACGAAATTGCCCTGGGCAATTTTCTGGGCAGCTTCATGATGGGGGTCATTCAGATTGCCGTTGTGCTTACGCTTGGGAAATGGGTGTTCCGCTATGATTATGAGGTTCCTATGTACCTGTATTTCCTTGTCCTGGCAGCCTTTATGCTCGTATCCATGGGAATCGCCAGTACAGTAGCGGGACTCGTCCGCAATCCGCGCAACGCCGGCATGCTGAACTCGCTCATTCTTACACCGACCTGCATGCTGGGCGGCTGCTTCTGGCCAATTTCGCTGATGCCTGACTATATGCAAAAAGCGGCCAACTTCATGCCGCAGAAATGGGCAATCCAGGCGGTGGATATCGCGGCAACCGGCGGCGGCTGGGATGAGCTGTGGCTGCCTTTTGCCATCCTGGGCCTGATGGCCGTGGTTCTGCTGGCTATCGGGTCTGTCATTCTCCGGCCAAATGAGGCCGGAATCAGCGCGTAGGCATGCAGCCGCTGCGCAGTATAATCAGCCGGCTGTATCCGGACACAAGCCGGAGCGGCCGGCTGATTTTTGCAGAAATCAAGAATAGGACAGCCAAGCCATTTCTGCTTGTAATGCAAAGTAAGGCAATTATGGTATAATGCTTGCAAAGGTAGATTCAGAAATCGATTGCGGAAACACAGTTGTAAGCGATAACATAGCGAGGCTTGTTCGAAGCTTAATTAAGGGAAGCTATGCTCACAAAACCTTTAGGAGGATGAGAAGATGGGCAGCAACAAATTGGCTTGGACCTGGCGGGTGAAAGAGGAGAGCCTGCAGGAGTACGTGCAGCTGCATCTGAACCCCTGGCCGGAAATTTTGGAGGAGCACTCCAAAGCGGGAATTACGAATTATTCGATTTTTCAGAACGGCAATCAATTCTTCTATTGCTTTGAATGCAATGACCCGGAAGCGGCTTTTGCCTACATAGCGCAGAGCGATGCCTGCAACAGATGGAACGCCATTACCTCGAAGATGGTCGAAGGCTCTTTTGACTTCAATGACGAAGCGCCGATGGTGCCGCTGCGGGAGGTGTTTTATCTGGAGTAGATCAGTTTACAGTCCTCTTATTTATAGTTATAATTTAAACAATGCATAGCTGAATACGTAAATGTTTTTTGGAGGATCCTGTCACCAAGGCTCCTTTTTGTTCAAAGATAAGAATTTATATGTTTCACGCTATAAATTAGCCTTATCTTTCTCGCTGAAACGGATACCGTCCTTATAAGGGCGGCGCAGCTGTTTCCACTTGAAAGATAAGATTTTATCCTGAATTTCGAAATTAAGTATCCACAAACCCTCTAAAAAGCTCTATGCGAAGGGATGTCTTGCTACAAACAGCTTGCACCCAATGGGTGAAGGAAAAAGGGGGGTTATCCCTTGTCCGATCTGGATGGGTTCCATTCACTTTCGGAATTCAGGATGAATTGAACCGGAGAGCCTGAACAAGCTGATGAAAGGCAAGGAGTTCATAAGGAACGAAAGCGAAGTGGAAAAAGTAACACTAATGGGCTGGAATCCTGGCTTGAACGGGCTTTAGTGGGATTTTGTACACCTAATGGAGGCCCGCTCCCCCCATATGCCTGATTTCAGCCGGATTAGGTGTACTTTTTCCCACTAGGGATGATCCAGGAGCCGAATATGTTGGATTAGTTATACTTTTTACCACTAAAATGGCTGCCCTTTGAATGAATGGTTCAAGTTCCATCTTAATGCAGGCGAATTCCTCTGCAAGGGAGAGAACCGGATCGATGAGCCTTTTTCCCGCTAACCCTTGCGAAATAGCGGCTGGGGGAATATGAAGTGACCGTTTCCACCTGGCTTCCCGCCTGGCTTCAGCAGCCAGCCTTACACCTGAAATGCAAACAGCTGCGCTGCCCGGTCAGGGAAGGCGCAGCCGTTTCCACTTGTTTTTTAGCCTTTAGGAAGCTTTGGGGGCGGGTCCTTGCACAGAGAAAAGGAGTGGAGAAACAAGTTATGGAATTTATTTTATATCTGATGCTGATTCTGCTATTTACCAAGCTGGCGGGGGATTTATCCGTACGTCTGAGGCAGCCTGCGGTGCTCGGCAAGCTGATTGTCGGCATTCTGCTGGGTCCGGCCGTGCTTGGCTGGGTGAAGGACAGCGACTTTATTCATTACATGTCGGAGATTGGCGTGCTGCTGCTGATGTTCATTGCCGGGCTGGAGACGGACCTTGCACAGCTGCGCAAAAACTGGAAATCGGCATTCGCAGTGGCAGTCGGCGGCATTCTTTTGCCGTTCTTCGGCGGGCTGGCGGTTGGGGAGTGGTTCGGCCTGGCCTATGCCAACGCATTGTTCCTGGGGGTTGTGCTGAGTGCGACCTCGGTCAGCATCTCCGTACAGGTGCTGAAGGAGATGGACCGGCTGAACTCGCCGGAGGGATCGACGATTCTCGGTGCGGCGGTAGTGGATGATATTCTGGTGGTTATTCTGCTGGCAGTGCTGATGAGCTTTCTTGGGACGGGGACAGAAGTGTCCTTGGGCCTGATGATCGGCAAAAAAATTGCATTCTTCGCCGCAGCCGTTCTGGCGGGATGGCTGGTTGTGCCCCGGGTGATGGGCTGGCTTGCACCGCTCCGGGTGACGGAAGCCACGATTACGGCGGCTTTGGTGCTGCTTTTCGGCTACGCTTATTTTGCAGAGCTGATGGGAATGGCCGGTATTATCGGCGCTTTTGCCGCCGGCATTGCCATCGCCCAGACGTCCTTTAAGCATGTAGTGGAATCCAAGGTGGAGCCGGTTGCCTACTCACTGTTTGTCCCGGTGTTTTTTGTGGGTATTGGACTTAGTGTCACTTTTGGGGGCGTAGGCAGCCAAACCGGATTCGTGGCCCTGCTGACTTTGGTCGCCATCCTGGCCAAACTGCTTGGGGGCGGATTGGGTGCCCGGCTTACCGGCTTTGGCACACGTTCTTCAGCGGTGATTGGCGCAGGAATGATCTCCAGAGGTGAGGTTGCGCTGATTATCGCTGCTGCCGGACTGGAGAACGGCCTGCTGCCGGAGCAGTATTTTACCCCCGTCATTATTGTTGTGATTCTGACCACGCTGGTAACGCCGCCTTTGCTGAAAGCCGTGTTCCGGTAAACCAGGTGCATACAGCTCTCCATCGGATGAAGGAGGGCTTTTTTGTTATTTAGGAAATTATGAATTGCTTTTTCTGTGGATAAGGTGTGTATAGAGTTTAGGATAAGTTGAAATATATGGGCATCGTGCTGAACCTGTGGATTGCGCTTTGCAGGAGGAACAGCGGAATTTGAGGAGCTAACCGGGATCGCGGGATGGGGAAGTGGAGTATAATGAAGTGAAGTGGAATTCCCCTAATTTCCTGTACTCTCATACTTTGAAAGCCCATAGCGGAACACGCCGTAGGCTGCCGCTGCACTGGCAGCTGCTGCGGCGGGGGCCAGCATCCACCAGCCGGACCACTCGCCTTTGCCGAAAACATATGTCGCCGGATAGAAGCTGATGAACGCATAAGGCAGCACGGTGGAAATAACCACCCTTATCGCCTGCGGAAACAGCGTGATCGGGTACTTGGCCAGATCGGCCAAATTATGCACCATCAGCGGAAAGGCGTTTCCGGCATTGCGAATCCAGAAGGCCGCTGAATTACCGGCCAGATTGATCGACACGCGGATAATGACCGCCGTCACGAGTAATAGTATAATGATCGCAGCCTTGGACAGGCTCCAATGGATATGGCTGTGGACCAGCGATTGCCAGACAATGACTCCGCCGATCAGCAGATTGCCAAGACCGTTGATGCCGATGCCGCTGCAGAATACCTGGAGTACAACAGGCACCGGCCGCAGTAAATATCGGTCCAGCTCTCCCATGTTCACCAGCCGCCCGAGCCGCCAGGTGCCTTCGAAGAACAAAGAGCTGATCCCCTCCGTAAGAAAGATCATCGCATACATGAAGGTGACCTCCCAGAACTGCCAGCCTTTAATGTCGGGAATCCGGTCATAAATCACCCAGAGGAATATAAAACCAAGCACCTGTGTCAGCGCAGCCGAACACATTAATATGTAGAAATCCTTGTTGTATTCCAGAATCGCTTTCAGTTGCTGGATATAGAACCTTTTATATAGATAGAACATTCGTGCTAAAGTCATTGTATCTTCTCCTCCCGGCTAGCCTCCATGAATTGTCACCTGGCGAACGGCCCAGCTCCACATGAATTTCCCGGCGATCCAGAGCGCCGTTCCCCAGAGGCATTGAATGCCGATCAGCTTAAGACTCTCCAGGGTTCCCGCCTGTTCCAGAAATATCATCGTCGGCGTATGGATAATGCTTTGAAATGGCAGCAGCAACGCTGTCCGCTCCAGCCAGTCCGGGAAAAAGGCCAGAGGCACCAAAGCCCCCGACAGCAGATTGGTTACGGCAATCCGGGTCCAGACAATGCCCATCGAGCCAGTGGACCAGAAGCAGAGCAGGGCTGCCAGATAAACCACGCCAAATTTCACCGCGATGGCACCAAGCAGGCTAAGCATGAACAGCACGTAGACCAGCGAGGAATGCGGAAGCGTCAGGCCAGTAATGAAAAAGGAGAAAATCACAACCAGAATCGCACCCATTCCTCCTTCAAGCAGACTTGCGCCCAGTGTTTCGGAAAAACGGGCAGTTTGAAAATCAATCGGCTTCAGCAAATCCACGGCGACGCTTCCATCGAGGATCTTTCCGGAAATTGCGGTTTCGGAATACCAGGACAGCACCGAATTGGCCAGGAAAGTAACGAGCAGATAGGTTTTCATCTCATCCCAGGTATATCCGCCCACGGCATCACGGCCGCTGTAAATTCCTGCCCACAAAAAATAGATCGCCAGCAGACTGATCGTATTGGATAAAAGGGTGACGACGTAGGAGAACCGGTAGGAGAGCACATTTTGCAAGGATCGGTTGGCAATACTGCGGTATTTCTTAAGCTTGGCTGCTGGCACGGCTGCCGTCCTCCTTTCTTACTTCCCGGCTTGATTCAGGTCCAAATTGCCATCATAGACCGCTTTGATGACCTGTTCGATATTGGCATCCTCCATGCGGAAGTCAATCACCTCGCCAATCTTCATCACCCGGCTGACCACCTCGCTGGCTGTATATTCATACCGGTCGAAGGAGACGGAGAACTCCCGGTCATTTTGCCGGTCCAGCTTCATTCCGGCGGTCCGGGACAATTGCGTGTACAACTCCGGTACGGGCGAGCCGACCTGAAAGAAGATAACGCGGTTTCTGGCAAAACGGGATTTCACCTCGCTCAGACTTCCGTCATAGATGATGGAGCCGTGATCAATAATGATCAGTCGTTTGCACAAATCCTCAATATCGCCAAGATCATGGGTGGTCAGCATGACTGTTGTTTGCTGCTCCTGATTGATCTTTTTGATGAATTCGCGGATTTTTTGCTTCACGGATACGTCCAGACCGATGGTGGGCTCGTCCAGATAGAGGATCGGCGGATTATGTAATAGGGCAGCTGCCAGGTCCGCACGCATGCGTTGGCCCAGAGACAGCTTGCGCGCGGACAGGTGAATGAATTCATTCATGCCCAGCAGCTCTGTGAACTGCTCCAGGTTAGCCTTGTAGACGGGCTCTGGAATCTGGTAAATATCCTTCAGCAGCGAAAAGGATTCTACAATCGGGATGTCCCACCACAGCTGTGTGCGCTGTCCGAACACGGCTCCGATCTGCGAAGCGTTCTCCATCCGTTTCTTATACGGATTAATACCGTTTACAGAAATGCTGCCTGCCGAGGGCATGAGGATGCCGGTCAGCATTTTGATCGTGGTGGACTTGCCTGCGCCGTTCGGGCCGACATAGGCTACCGTCTCGCCGGCTTCCACACTTAGATCAAGCGGCTGCACCGCAACCTTTTCAATATGCTTCGGGACGAACAGATGCCTGACCGCTCCCGCAAGTCCGGGCGCCTTCACCGCCTGCATGAATGACTTGGACAGCCCGCGGGCTTCAATAATACTCAAGAATAGACCTCCTTCATCACAAGCTTCCAAAGACGTATAAATAAATATAGCACCAGGCGGATGTCGAAAACTATCACTTTAGCTCGAGCGGCATAAATAACTTTATAAGATTATGGCGAATTTTGAAAAAGGGGGCTAAATGCAGTTTTGCTACAGACATGATGCCCGTGAAAAAAGCGGCTGCCCTTGAAGCCGGAAATGACTTCGGGGATAGCCGCTTTTAGTCGGGTGCAATGCTACTGGCCCTTGGAGGGGTTCTTATACTTGTACAGTCAGCTTAGCCGCAAGAGCAGTTAAGCACCGGCTTCCGCGCAGCCTGCGTCTCGTCGAGACGGCTGATCTCCGTGGTGTGGGGGGCATTAATGACGATCTCCGGGGTTTCCCGGGCTTCCCTCACGATCCGGATCATCGTTTCAATGAAGCCGTCGAGGGTTTCCTTGCTTTCGGTTTCCGTCGGCTCAATCATCATGCATTCCTCTACCGTCAGCGGGAAGTAGACGGTCGGCGGGTGGTAGCCGAAGTCGAGCAGCCGCTTGGCTACGTCGAGCGTACGTACCCCGTACTGCTTCAGATTTCTGCCGGACATGACGAATTCATGCTTGCAGACACCCGGATATGGAATTTCGAAATGCGGCGCCAGCCGGTGCATCATATAGTTGGCGTTCAGCACGGCGTTCTCGGAAACCTCGCGCAGACCGTCCGGTCCGTAGGTGCGGATATAAGCATAGGCACGGACCAGGATGCCGAAGTTGCCGTAAAAAGCCTTGACGCGCCCGATAGATTCCGGCCCCCCATAGTTCAGCGAGTAACTGTTGTCCTGTGCTTGAACCACGGTTGGCTGCGGCAGGAACGGAATCAGCTTCGCCTTCACGCCGACCGGTCCGGCTCCCGGACCGCCGCCGCCGTGCGGGGTGCTCATCGTTTTGTGCAGATTCAAATGCACCACGTCGAAGCCCATGTCGCCGGGGCGGGTAATGCCCATAATCGCGTTGGAATTCGCTCCGTCGTAATAGAGCAGACCGCCGGCCTCATGCACGATCTGGGCGATCAGGGTGATTTGCGTCTCGAACAGCCCTAATGTGCTCGGGTTGGTCAGCATCAGGGCGGCGGTGTCGCTGCCGACAGCCGCTTTCAGCGCTTCAAGATCAACCATCCCTTTGTCGTTGGAAGGGATCGTTACGGTTTCCAGTCCGGCTGCGGACGCGCTGGCCGGATTGGTGCCATGCGAGGAATCAGGCACGATGACCTTGGAACGGGTCTCGCCGCGGCTCTCATGGTAGGCGCGGATCATCATCAGCCCGGTCCATTCGCCATGGGCGCCGGCAGCCGGGTGCAGGGACACGGCATCCATGCCTGTCAGAGCGGTCAGGTCCTTTTGCAGAGTATACATAAGCTCGAGCGCGCCCTGGATGCTCTCTTCCGGCTGGTAGGGATGAATCTTGGCCAAGCCGGGGAAGCGGGCAACGTCCTCGTTGATCTTCGGATTGTATTTCATCGTGCAGGAGCCGAGCGGATAGAAGCCGTTGTCCACGCCGAAGTTGCGGCGGGAAAGTGCAGTATAGTGGCGGATGACATCCACTTCCGATACTTCCGGCAAGACTGCCGGCTCGCGGCGCAGCAGCCCGGCGGGAATCAGTGCATCAATGCCCTCTTCCTGCGGAACATCGCACTGCGGCAGGGAATAGGCCGAGCGGCCGGGGCGGCTAAGCTCAAAGATCAGACTTTGTTCCGGATTCATATACAGCCCTCCAGTGCGCTTGCAAATTGGTCGATTTCCGTTTTGCTTCTTTTCTCCGTGACGGCAACCAGCATATGTCCGGCCAGCTCGGGATAATCCCGGCCCAGATCATAGCCGCCCAGGCAGCCTTCCTTCAGCAGCCTGGAATTGATCCCGCTTACGCTGCTGCCTTCCGGCAGCTTCAGGACAAATTCATTGAAGAACGGTGCGGTGAACGCAGGGGCAGCACCGGCTAACCCGCCAAGCTTGCCTGCTGCGTAATGGCTCTTGCGGATGTTCAGCTCCCCAACCTCGCGCATGCCCTCCTTGCCCATCACGGACAAGTAGACGGAAGCGCACAGCGCCAGCAGCGCCTGGTTGGAGCAGATGTTCGAAGTCGCCTTCTCGCGGCGGATATGCTGCTCGCGGGCTTGCAGCGTAAGCACGAAGCCGCGCTTGCCGCTGCGGTCAACGGTCTGGCCGACGATCCGGCCCGGCATGCGGCGCATGAGATGCTCGGCTACAGCGAAGAAGCCGCAGGTTGGTCCTCCGAGGGATGCAGGAATGCCGAGCGGCTGGGCATCGCCGACTACGATATCGGCACCGAGCCTGCCCGGCGTTTCGAGAATGCCGAGGGCGAGCGGGTTGGCGCTGACCACGAACAGGCCCTTGACGGCATGAATCAGCGGCTCGATGGCTCCAAGGTCTTCGATCGCGCCGAAGAAGTTCGGAGACTGCACCAGCACGGCGGCAGTGCCGCCGTCAATCGCTGCGGCGAGCTTGGCCTGGTCTGTTACTCCGTCTTTGTAGTCAATTTCTATCACATCAAGGCCCCATGCATTCGCAGAGGTGCGCAGCACCTGGCGCGCTTCAGGATGCACGGTGCGGGAGACAATCAGCTTCTTGCGTTTTGTCGCACCGGCGGCAAGCACAGCGGCTTCCGAGAAGGCGGTCGCACCGTCGTACATGCTGGCATTGGCTACCTTCATGCCGGTCAGCTCACAGATATAGGACTGGAATTCAAAGATCGCCTGCAGCTCGCCCTGGCTGATTTCCGGCTGGTAAGGCGTATAGGCGGTATAGAATTCCGAGCGGGAAATGACATGGTTAATGACGACGGGAATATGATGGTCATAGAGGCCTGCGCCAAGGAAGCTGGCATGGGTGTCGAAGCTGGCATTTTTATCAGACAGCTCTTTCATATGGCGCAGCAGCGCGTACTCATCCAGCGCCTCCGACATCGGCATCGTTCCCTGATAGCGGACAGCTTGCGGGATGTCGGCGAACAGCTCCTCCAAGGACTGAATTCCGACAGCCTCCATCATCTCCTTGCGGTCCTGCTCGGTCATCGGCAGATAACGGTGCTTCATTGCGGCTTCACTCCTTGGCTCTTTTTATAAAATGGCGCTTTGACCACGGCCGCCTTAAGCTGCTTGCCGCGGATTTCCACGTAAACCTCTGTTCCAATCTCAGTGTAGGCGGTATCCAGCAGGGCCAGGCCCAGATTGCGTTTCAGCGTCGGGGACTGGGTGCCTGTGGTGACCTCCCCGATCTTCACTCCGCCCGAATAGACCGGATAATGGGAGCGCGGTATGCCGCGGTCAATCATTTCCAGGCCCGCGAGGCGGCGGGACAGTCCGGCTTCCTTCTGTTTCACAAGAGCGTCCCTGCCTAGAAAATCGCCTTTGTCCAGCTTCACGAAAAACTGCAAACCCGCTTCCAGCGGCGTGATGTCCGCCGACAGCTCCTGGCCGTACAGCGGCAGCTTGGCTTCGAAGCGCAGAGTATCGCGCGCGCCAAGACCCGCAGGAGTCAGGCCGTGCGGAGCACCGGCAGCGAGCAAGCCATTCCATAGCGCAGCGGCCGTTTCCGCCGGGGCGTACAGCTCAAAGCCGTCCTCACCGGTATAGCCGGTTCGGGAGAGCAGCACTTCCACACCGCAGACCGCGGCGCGCTCGATGAAATGGAAGGGCGCAAGCCCCGCGATGGGTGCTGTGGTCACTTCGGCCAGAATGGTCTCGGCCAGAGGGCCCTGCAGCGCAAGCAGCAGGGTTTCCTCCGAGACATTCTTCAGCGTTACGCCGCTGAATTCAGCGGTGAGATGCTCCTGCAGCCATTGAAAGTCTTTGTCGATATTGGAGGCGTTGACGACAAGCATATAGCGTTCCTCGCCGAGGCGGTATACCAGCAGATCATCGACAACTCCGCCGCCGGGGTAGAGCATCAGCGTATACTGCGCACCTCCGTCGGCCAGGCGGGTGACATCGCCCGTGGTCATTTGCTGCAGAAAGGCCTCCGAGCCGCGGCCGCTGACCATGAATTCTCCCATATGCGACACATCGAACAGTCCGGCCTGCCGGCGGACCGCCTCATGCTCCTTCACGATTCCGGTGAACTGCACCGGCAGCTCCCAGCCGCCGAAATCAATGCATCTGGACTCCGCATAGGCGGAGTAGAGGTCGTAAAAAGGCGTTCTTTTCAAAGCATCCATCTGCTCACTCCCTTATCTGATTACATGCGAAAAAGGACAGGCGGAAGACAAATATGCATACACGCATAAATAGCCTTCCGCTCTGTCCTTTGTACCTGAGAGTTACCCTGCTGTGAGGCACGCAGGTTTCCCCGTTGGTGATCCGAACACTGCTATACAGGTTCAGACAGCTCTCCAGAGATGCGTCCGGCAAAGGTCCTTTTGCCTGAGAGATTCACCCTCCCGGGCTTACTCCTTCGGCGCTGTCTTCCTGTGAGACAGTCTCTCCCTGTGCCATCATTCGCAAACCGTATTGTTTTCTACTGTCTCCATTAAACCGGGTATACAACTCTGCTGTCAACAAAAAAACGTCAAAAAGATGACAAATTTTATTTTCCTGTCAGTTATATTGACATTGAGCGGCGCGATAACTTAGTCTATAACTAAATTTACAACTCCTAATTTGGAAAAGAGGCGGCTTAAGAATGAGTGAGGTGCTAGACAACCTGCTGTACAGCGAGGAGCACGAGTGGGCACAGCAGGGCGAAGGACGCGTAGTACGTGTTGGGATTACGGATCATGCCCAGCATCTGCTTGGCGATATCGTATTTGTGGAATTTCCGGAGATCGGTGCGGCCATAGCGGCAGGCGAGAGTGTGGGCAGCATCGAATCCGTCAAAACCGTTTCGGAGCTCTACTCCCCGGTATCGGGAACAGTGACCAGAGTCAACGATGCGCTGGAAGCCAGCCCGGAGCTGATCAATGAACAGCCCTATAGCGGCGGATGGATTTTTGAACTGGAAATCACTGGCGGATTCGCTGAGGCGACCTCCGGACTGCTAGACGCGGCGGCTTACCGCGAATTGGTCGGAGAATAAATCAGCCGGAACGCAGCAGGTTTCGGTTTTCTTTAAAGGCAGATCTCACATGTAACATTTGGCGTTACTAATGTGTGAGTTCTGTCTTTTTGTGATTTTTAATGCGTCTCCTGGAAAAAAAAGCACACACAGCCGGATCAATTCGCCCGTCGTATACGTATTTGCCCTTTTCCCCGGAAGATGGAGGAGGGTGAAGACAGCAGCAGCGCCAAAGCGGCGCAAAACCTATCAGTGGGGAAGTGAATAATTGGCAAAAAATTAAATTAAAGGAAAATACAGTATTAAACCATCTGCCGGGCTCTGCGCTGAAAGCTGAGGCTATTCCTCATCCTGAAGCTGCCGCAGCACCGTGATTTCGACGCGGCGGTTCTTTTGCCGTCCCTCTGCGCTGGAATTGCTTGCAGCAGGGCGGGTATCCGCATAACCAGCATATTGAAAAGTATTCGGATCGAGTTTCCCGCTGTCCAGAAAGAAGCGCAGCACCGAGAGGGCGCGGGCGCCGGACAGCTCCCAGTTGTCGTTATAGCGTGAGCCGGCCGACACCGGGGTGTTGTCCGTATGGCCTTCGATGCTGATGGTCGCGCCGATTCCGCGGAACAGGCCGGACAGCTGCCGCAATGCGGGAAGCGCAGGCGGCTTCAGATCGGCCTGGCCCGCATCGAAGAGAAAACGGTCGCTGAGCGTGATTGCAATCCCCTGCGGCTTGTCTGTCACGAAGATCTGATCCTCCAGATTATTGTCGGCAACATATTGGGTAATGACGCCCATCAGTGCGGCCAGCCTGGCTTCCTGCTCGCGGAAGGCCAGCTCACGCGCCGTGGGCTGGCGGTCTTCCGCCGCATCTGAAGGGGGAGCGCTGGCCTGTGAACCGTCCCCTGTGTTTCCCTGTCCGGCTTCAGCATTGTTTCCGGTCCCCGCGTCCTCTGCTCCTTGTTCGCCGTCGAGCACACCGTTTCCGCCATCCAATACAGAGCTCCCGGTTTTAAAGGTGTCCGATAAGGAGCCTGTAATAATATTGAATTTTTGTGTGTCCAGGCTGCTCATGGCATATAATACCACGAAAAAAATCAGCAGCAGTGTAATAAGATCCGCATAAGTGATCATCCAGCGGTCGCTGCTCTCCCGTTCCCCCCAACGCGGCTTTCTCCGGTTTCTATGTCTCATGAGACGCCTCTTGAGTCCTCATTGCTGCGCTGCCGGGCGGACCCGGCCAGGAAGGAGCGGAGCTTTTTTCGCACAAGCTGCGGATGATCCCCATTTTGCAGGGCAAGAATGCCTACCATAAGCATTTCCATATTGCCAAGCTCGCTCTGGCTGCGGGATTTGATTTTGGAGGCAATGGGTAAAAATATTAAATTAGCACTGGCAACTCCATACAGCGTCGCCGTAAAAGCTACCGCGATGGAAGCTCCCAGATTGGAGGGATCGGTAAGATTGCCGAGCACGCGAATCAGACCCATGACCGTGCCGATGATGCCCATGGTAGGCGCATAGCCGCCTGCGGCTTCAAAGATCTTGGCATAGCCTTCATATTTCAGCTCCTTGGCGTCCATCTCCAGCTCCAGAATCTGCCGGACCTGCTCGGGGTCCGTTCCGTCAACAATGAGCAGAAGACCTTCGCCGGTGAAGGGATCGGGATGCTCTTCGGCCCGTTTCTCCAAGGTCAGCACGCCGCTGCGTCTTGTAACGGCAGCCATGGAAATCAGCTCCTCGGCCTGTTCTTCCGCAGTGTCCGCATGCTTGCCAAAAGCCAGGCGCAGCGCCGCCGGTACGGAACGCAGCCCGGAGGCAGGGAAGCTGATCAGCACGGCGCCGAGCGTGCCTCCGAAAACGATTAGCGCGGCATTCAGCTGCAGAAGGCCGGAGAGGCTTCCGCCTTCCCAAAAAAAACCGCCGACAAGCGCGGCCAGACCGGCCAGCAGGCCGATAATTGAAGTAATATCCATGGGTTCTGGCTCCTTAAATTTCTATATATTATGGTTTGCATGAATCTGGGCAACACTGTATAATAAACGGGAACAAGCATTCTTATCTTCCATATATTTCAGTTTTTTATGGAGAGAGAATTATCTGGGCCACAATTATAATATATTCATATATTTTAGACGATAGAGGGGAGACGGGCAAATGAATGATCTTGTCGTCAGTACGCAGACTTTTCAATTGGAGTCCGAGTATACACCCCAGGGCGATCAGCCTCATGCCATACAAGAATTAGTGGACGGCATCCGGCAGGGCAAGAAGCACCAGACGCTGCTGGGAGCGACCGGTACCGGGAAGACCTTTACCATCGCACAAATGATATCCAAGCTGAACCGGCCTACGCTGGTTATCGCGCATAACAAGACGCTGGCTGCGCAGCTGGCTAGTGAATTCAAGGAATTTTTTCCGAACAATTCGGTAGATTACTTCGTCAGCTACTACGATTATTACCAGCCAGAGGCGTATATTCCTTCCTCCGATACCTACATCGAGAAAGATTCCAGCATAAATGAAGAGATAGATAAACTGCGCCACTCCGCAACCAGTTCTTTGTTCGAACGGCGTGACGTCATTATTGTAGCCAGTGTGTCCTGTATTTACGGTCTCGGCTCGCCGCAGGAATATGGAAGCCTGCTGCTGTCGCTGCGCGTAGGGATGGAGAAGCCGCGCAACCAGATTCTGAGCCGGCTTGTGGATATCCAGTATCAGCGCAACGACATTAACTTTGTGCGCGGCACATTTCGTGTCCGCGGCGATGTGGTGGAGATCTTCCCCGCATCCCAGGGCGAGCATGCGATCCGTGTGGAGCTGTTCGGTGATGAGGTAGAACGGATCACCGAAATTGATGTATTGACCGGCGAGTTGATCGGTGAACGCGACCATGTGGCGATTTTCCCGGCTTCGCACTTTGTGACCAAGGAAGAAACCATGCGTGTGGCCCTGGTCAATATTGAGCGCGAGCTGGAAGAACGTCTGGCTGTCCTGAGGGACGCCGGCAGGCTGCTGGAAGCCCAGCGGCTGGAGCAGCGGACCCGTTACGACATCGAGATGATGAAGGAAGTTGGCTTCTGTTCCGGGATTGAGAACTATTCCGGACCGCTCACCTTCCGTGAGGCCGGAGCAACCCCTTATACACTCATGGATTATTTTCCGGACGATATGCTGATTGTCATCGATGAATCCCATGTGACCCTGCCGCAAATCCGGGCGATGTACAACGGTGACCGTGCGCGCAAGACGGTCCTTGTGGAGCATGGCTTCCGCCTGCCGTCCGCACTGGACAACCGGCCGCTGCAATTCGAGGAGTTCGAAGACAAGGTGAACCAGATCGTATATGTGTCTGCGACACCCGGACCTTATGAGCTTGAGCATTGCGACACCATGGTTGAGCAAATTATCCGTCCTACCGGTCTTTTGGACCCGGTTATTGAGGTGCGTCCGACTGAAGGGCAGATCGATGATCTGATCAGTGAAATCCGTGACCGGGTGGAGCGTGACGAGCGTGTGCTGGTTACGACCCTGACGAAGAAAATGTCCGAGGACCTGACCGATTATTTCAAGGAAATCGGCATTAAGGTGCGTTACATGCACTCTGATATCAAGACACTGGAGCGGATGGCGATCCTGCGCGATCTCCGGCTTGGCACTTTCCATGTGCTTGTGGGAATTAACCTCTTGCGCGAAGGGCTGGATCTGCCGGAGGTTTCTCTCGTTGCAATTCTCGATGCCGACAAAGAAGGCTTCCTCCGCTCCGAGCGGTCGCTGATTCAGACCATCGGACGCGCGGCCCGCAACTCCGGCGGCCGCGTGATCATGTATGGCGACCGTATCACTGATTCTATGGAAAAGGCTATAAGCGAAACCCAGCGCCGCCGGGAAACTCAGATGGCCTACAACGAGAAGCATGGCATCACACCGACAACGATCAACAAGAAGGTGCGGGATATTATCGAGGCCACTAAGGTTGCCGAGTCCAAGGCCGAGTATCTCACAGGCGTGGGCGGCAAGATGAGCAAGAAGGACCGCCACAGCCTGCTGCAGCGTCTGGAGGCCGAGATGAAGGACGCCGCCAAGAACCTGCAATTCGAGCGCGCCGCCGAGCTGCGTGACGCCCTCCTGGAGCTGCGGGCCGAATAGCGCCCCTTTCCTGCACTTGATCCGCCAGGCAAGAACAGGACGGCGCTGTTCCAGGCCGTTCTTTTTGAATAAATTACTCGTCACCCAGCGTATCCCGGAGGGACAGCGGTTTTTCTTTTTGGAGCGTCTGCATTCCAGCGGTCCCGTCAGGGACAAGCGCTCCTCGCACCACAGCAACTAAGTCCGTTCCCGCCTAACTTCTACGATAACGTTGCGGGTGTCCAGAGGGTGCAACCCTTGGGGCCCTCCCTTGGCTAAGGGAGGGTTTGGGAGGGATCGAAAATATTTATAAAGGAGAGGTACCGTTGGCGAACGAAAATATTGTAATCAAAGGTGCGCGAGCGCACAATCTCAAGAACATTGACGTAACGATTCCGCGTGACCGTTTCGTCGTGCTGACGGGACTTAGCGGCTCCGGCAAATCATCGCTGGCGTTCGATACGATCTACGCTGAAGGACAACGCCGTTATGTGGAATCCCTGTCGGCGTATGCACGCCAGTTCCTTGGCCAGATGGAAAAGCCGGATGTCGATTCCATTGACGGGTTGTCCCCGGCAATCTCCATCGACCAGAAGACAACAAGCCGCAACCCGCGTTCCACTGTGGGTACGGTAACGGAGATTTATGATTATCTGCGCCTGCTGTTCGCACGGGTGGGGCATCCGCATTGCCCGGATCATGGCATAGAAATCACTTCCCAGACGGTTGAGCAGATGGTAGACCGGATTATGCAGTACCCCGAGAAGACCCGTCTGCAGATTCTGGCACCTGTGATCTCCGGCCGCAAAGGCGAACATAAAGGTCTGTTCACCGATATCTCCAAGCAGGGCTTTGTCCGCGTGCGCGTAGACGGTGAGCTGCGTGAAGTTACCGAGGATATTGTGCTGGAGAAGAACAAGAAGCATACCATTGAGGTTGTGGTGGACCGGATCGTCATCAAGAATGATGTGCAGACGCGCCTGACGGATTCGCTTGAGACCGCTCTGAAGCTCTCCGGCGGCCAAATTCTGGTTGATGTCATCGGCCAGGAGGAGCTGCTGTTCAGCTCGAGCTTTGCCTGTCCGGTATGCGGGTTCAGCATCGAGGAGCTGGCGCCGCGGATGTTCTCCTTCAACAGCCCTTTCGGTGCCTGTCCGGAATGCGATGGACTGGGCGTGAAGATGGTTGTCGATCCGGACCTGTTAATTCCGGATCAGGAAAAAACGATTGAAGAAGGCGCGTTCCTGGCCTGGACAGGAAGCACCTCGAACTACTACCCGCAATTTCTGAAATCGGTATGCGAGCACTTCAAAATTCCCCGGAATGTTCCGGTCGGCAGTCTGTCACCGGAGCATATGAACAAGCTGCTGAACGGCACAGGCAGCGAGAAAATCCGGTTCCGGTATGAGAATGACTTCGGCCAGCGTAAGGATGCGCTCGTGGCGTTTGAAGGGATTATTCCCAATCTGGAGCGGCGCTACCGTGAGACGGCTTCAGAGGGCATCCGCGAATTCATTGAAGGCTTCATGAGCGCCAAGCCTTGCCATGTGTGCAAGGGCAAAAGATTGAAGAAGGAAATTCTCGCGGTAACGGTCAACGAACGGAATGTGGCCGATGTTACCGATCTGTCGATTGGGGATTGCATGCAATTCTTCGAGAATATCGTCCTGAGTGAGAAGGAAACGGCCATTGCCCACCTGATCCTCAAAGAAATCAGCAGCCGTCTGGGCTTCCTGGTGAATGTAGGGTTGAATTACCTGACGCTAAGCCGTGCGGCGGGCTCGCTCTCCGGCGGGGAAGCGCAGCGGATCAGGCTGGCGACCCAGATTGGCTCCAGTCTGATGGGCGTGCTGTACATTCTGGATGAGCCGAGCATCGGCCTGCATCAGCGGGATAATGACCGTCTGATCTCTACACTTGGCCATATGCGCGATCTGGGCAATACCCTGATCGTGGTTGAGCATGACGAGGATACGATGATGGCTGCGGACTACATTATAGATATTGGTCCGGGTGCCGGAATTCACGGTGGTCAGGTCATGGCGCAAGGCACGCCGCAGGAGATTATGAATGACCCGAATTCCTTAACCGGTGAATATCTCAGCGGACGCAAATTCATTCCGGTTAGCTCCAGACGGCGGGCAACCGATGACCGCTGGATTGAAATCCGCGGCGCCAAGGAGAACAACCTGAAAAATGTGAATGTCAAAATTCCGCTCGGCGTGTTTACGGCAGTAACCGGCGTATCGGGTTCAGGCAAGTCGTCTCTCATTAACGAGATTCTCTACAAGAGTCTGGCCCGTCAGCTGAATAAGGCCGTCAAGGTCCGGCCGGGTCAGCACAAGGAAATCCGCGGACTTGAGAACCTGGACAAAGTCATCGAGATCGACCAGTCGCCAATCGGACGCACGCCGCGTTCCAATCCGGCCACCTATACCGGCGTTTTCGATGATATCCGCGATTTGTTCTCCAAGACAAACGAGGCCAAGGTGCGCGGCTTCCAGAAAGGCCGCTTCAGCTTCAATGTCAAGGGCGGGCGCTGTGAGGCCTGCCGTGGAGACGGTATTATCAAGATCGAGATGCACTTCCTGCCGGATGTTTACGTCCCCTGCGAAGTGTGCAAAGGCAAACGCTACAACCGCGAAACGCTGGAAGTGAAATATAAAGGCAAAAGCATCTCCGATGTACTGGAGATGACCGTGGAAGACGCTACTGAGTTCTTCAAAAACATTCCGAAGATTCACCGCAAAATGCAGACCCTGCTGGATGTTGGACTGGGCTACATCAATATTGGCC
Source organism: Paenibacillus sp. S150 (assembly GCF_019352175.1). Taxonomy (GTDB): domain Bacteria; phylum Bacillota; class Bacilli; order Paenibacillales; family Paenibacillaceae; genus Paenibacillus_AQ. The sequence goes on along the minus strand of NZ_JACBYI010000007.1, from coordinate 45,017 downwards.
AGCCGGGAACAACCTTGTCGGGCGGTGAGGCACAGCGCGTCAAGCTGGCTTCCGAGCTGTACCGCCGCAGTACAGGCAAGACATTGTACATTCTGGATGAGCCGACAACGGGGCTGCATGTGGATGATATCGGCCGCCTGCTGGAGGTGCTGCACCGTCTGGTGGACTCGGGCGAATCCGTTCTCGTCATTGAGCACAACCTTGATGTGATCAAGACCGCCGATTATATCATTGATATGGGACCGGAGGGCGGCAGCGGCGGTGGGACGGTTCTCGCTACAGGAACACCGGAGAAGCTGATTCAGGTGAAGGAATCCTACACTGGTAAATACCTGAAGCCGGTTCTGATCCGCGATACGGAGCGGACCAAGGCTCTGGAGCTGCAGACCTCGAACATAGGGTAACAGACATCACTTTCTGTGCGGAGAGGGATAAGCGTTCTGCCGGGGAACAGAAGAACACGAAGGGCCGTGGCAATACACCGCGGCCCTTTTACATACTATACAAGCTTGCGATTTAATGGCTGCTGATTCCAATACGCATCCAGATTCTTATATACAATATATTTCAGAAGACCTTGATCCGCATTGTGAGATTACAGCTCGGCCGCCAATATCGCGGTAAGCCGCTCTTGAAGAGCAGGCACTCCCACCCGGCCTGTAAATGCGTGGAAATTCTCCTGCTCCTGCCGCTGTTCAGTATAGAACGAAATCAGCTGCTCCAGAACCGGTCCCACCCGGTCCCCCTTCACGCGTCCTTTTAGAGGGCGGGCGAATTCGGCCGCAGGGCCGCGGTCCCCGCAGCCCAGTGTACCGCCGACGGCGATGTCGAATGCATCGGTCATGCCGTCCGGTGTCTTGATCAGTGTGCCCTGCAGGCCGATATCGGCAACCTGCTTTTGCCCGCAGGCATTGGGGCAGCCGATGAAATGTATCCGCAGCTTCTCTTCAAGCCGGACATGCTCATCCAGGTATGCGGCAACGCTGATAGCGCGCTGTTTGGTCTCCACGATGGCCAGGTTGCAGAATTCATTGCCTGTGCAGGCGACGGTGCGGCTGATGAAGTTTTTGGCTGTTGGAGACAGCCGCTTCAGAACCGGTGCTTCCAGGAGTGCTTCAAGCTTCGCATCCGGTACACCGCTGATGATTATATTTTGCGACATGGTAGTGCGGAGTTTGCCTTCGCCATATTGATCGGCAAGCCCGGCAAGCTGTACCAGCTCATCGCTGTTCAGCCGTCCGACTGGAACATTCAGCCCCACATAATTGAGGCCTTCCTGAACCTGCGGATGGACTCCGTCAAAATAAGCGGCCTGCCAGCCAATCGTCTGATCTTCACCGCGCGTGGGCAGCTCGCCGACTGCTTCAATAAGCTTCTCTCTGAATTTCTCCGCGCCCCAGTCGGCGACGAGGAATTTCAGACGGGCATGATGGCGCTTTTCACGGTAGCCGTAATCCCGGAAGAGCGTGATTACCCCTGCCGCAACCTTAAGCGCTTCTTCCGGCTTCACGAAGACATCAAGCTTTTGCGCCAGATGGGGCTTGGCCGACAATCCGCCGCCCACCATCAGATGGAAGCCGGGAACTTCCAGGCCGCCGATGACTTTTACAGCGGGGGTATAGGCCAAGTCGTTAATTTCCGCTTGCGCATTGTTGTACTTGTTGGCCGACACAGACATTTTGAATTTGCGCGGCAGGTTCGAGAAATCGCGGTTCAGCATGAAGAAGTCATTCAGCTGCTCCACAATATCCGTTGTGTCGAACAGCTCATCTTTATCAATGCCTGCCAGCGGGTTGCCGACAATCGTCCGCGGACAGTCGCCGCAGGCTTCGAAGGAATAGAGTCCGGCAGCTTCCAGGCGCTTGAAAATATCCGGCAAATTCTCAACGGTCAGCCAATGGAACTGGATAGCCTGGCGTGTAGTCACATCAATCAGGCTGCGTCCGTAGAGTCTGGCAATTTCGGCCAGCGCTCTGGCCTGAACTGAGCTCATAATACCGGTGTTGATGCGTACACGCATCATGAAATAACCTTCACGCGGCTTTTGCTGGTACACCCCTGCCCATTTGAACAGATCCATATCATCGGGCGGGATGGAGCTGTAGCCCTCCAGGGCATATTTTTCAATAATGGTACGGATCACATCGAGTCCGTCCTTTTGCAGTTTGACGAATTCGAACTTGCCCAATTTCTCGGGGCTGGCACTCCACAACGGTTCGTAAGCCATACCTAACATCCTCTCTGCTTATGTAGTTATCCTGCGAAATATCAGCTGCTGATGGTTCCGCGAAAAGAGCGGGGTATCTGCCCAAGCCAACAGGCAATTAGGATCACAAGCCCGATGGTAACATAGCCGGCAGCCGCCCGGCAGTGAGGGTTGTAGCAAACGGTATAACGATTGTTTATAAATAAATAAGGACTTGCTGATAGTTCAGACAGGCATATGCAGAGCATGTCCGCCGTAAGATTCAAAGAGAGGCATTTTCGTTGAATACTTAATAAGGACTTCAAAGCCTCTGACCCATGGAGCCAGCCCTTTGATAAGAATGCACAAGCGTAAGTATCAATGATAAAAATCGCTGATGTGCAGCATATACACACCGGGAAAAATATTTTTCGTGACAATTACATAATTTTTTAAGGATTTTCTATTGCGTCACTGAAATGGTAGCGATAACATAGAAGAAGATATGGATTAGATGAACTTGCTTGACAATACTCTCGGGGAGGTAATGCCATTGCTGCTTGCTGAAGCTGCCGTGCAGGAGCCGTCTAAATTTCATACCTTCGATGTATTTATGATTTTGTTCACCATTCTGATCTTCATTGGAGTGGTCCGGCTGCTCCGGGCGCCCCAGAAGAACAAATTCGCCATTGCCTTTGGAGTGGTGAGCCTGCTGGTGTTTGCGGTTTCCGACTACGCGATGGTGATGAACTGGTTAAGCTAGTACGCAAGAGACAATCGCAGAGCTTCACATTTCCCAAAGACACCTTTAACCGCCGCTGGCGCTGCTGAAGGCGTCTTTTTATCATTACTGGAGAATTCCGGTTTATATTTCAGTTATTTATAGATTATGAAAGGGAGGTGAAGGCGGATGCGGAAGGATCGTTTGTATAAAAGATGCCTTGGCTTGCTGCTGAGCGGATTGCTGCTGTTAGGTGCGGGAGGCGGTACATCTTCAGTGCTTGCTGCGGCATATTCGGAAGGACGCCCGGCTGCGGCCGGCGGCTTCAAGGACGGGGTTATCAGGCAAGCAGCCGCTACAGCAGCCGCCGGCAAAAAGAATGCGGTGGTCACAGCTGACCCTGTGCCGCAGATTATCAGGGAGGTGTCCCCGTCAGTAGTGGGCATCATCGGCAAAGATAACGGCGGCCGCAGCAGCGGACCGGATGACCGGTACAATCTGACCCATGGCTCGGGAATCATTGTCAAAGCGGACGGCTGGATTATTACCAATGCGCATGTCATGAAAGGATTGCAGAACGCCGTAGCGGTAACTTCAGATGGAAAAAACTACAAGATTACCGCTTCCTATTTCGATGAGGTCAGTGATCTGGCACTGGTTAAAATCAACGCCAAATCCCTGAAGCCTGCCAAATTTGCCGGCTCACCGGACAAAATCCAGGTGGGGGAAAAGGTGATTGCCATCGGAACTCCCATATCTTTTGCGTTGCGGAATTCGGCTACCGTGGGTGTGGTCAGCGGGCTGAACCGTGCGGTGGATGCCGCCTACAGGCTGATTCAAAGTGATACGGCGATTAACCCCGGGAACAGCGGGGGGCCGCTGATCAACATGAAGGGGGAAGTGCTTGGCGTGAACAGCCTGAAATACGCTGCGGTTGGTGTGGAAAATATGGGCTTCTCCATTCCGGCGGATACGGTGCAGTATATTATGAACCAGCTGTTCAAATACGGCGAGGTGAAACGTCCAAGTCTGGGTCTGGAGCTGGAGGAAAGCTGGTCCGCCATTGTCAGCCTGCCTGCCCAGGACCCGTTGACTGTAACGAAGGTCGTATCTGCGGAAGCCCAAAAAGCAGGCGTTGCCGCAGGTGATGTGCTGTATGCAATTGACGGCCACCGTGTCGTTTCGCTGGTAGATATAAACGAATGGTTCAAAAGCTACAAGCCGGGCGCAGCAGTGACGCTGCTGATGCAAAGTGACGGGGATATCGTGACCCGCAGGCTTGTGCTGGGACAGGGTGATCCGCTGCTCGGCGGAGAGGAGGCGGAGGGCGATGAGGCTGCAGAGTCACCACAAGCAGAGAAGTAACACGTTTCCGGCGGCAAAAGGAATAATGGCTGCATGCCGCAGGATGCGGAGAGGGGTTTGCGCATTGCTCGCATTGCTGCTGCTTGCGTCCTTGCTGCCGGTGCGGGAAGCGCAGGCGGCGGAGCAGAAGCTGCTGCAGCTGAATATTAAGGTCGGGAGCACAGCCGCCACCGTGAACGGGGAGAAGATCGTGATTGCTAAGCCCATAGTGGACAACGGGACTGTACTCGTGCCGCTGGGCGTGTTCAAAAAAGCCTTCGGCAGCGCCGTTTCCCTTGAAGGGGACGATGTGGTCAAGGTGATGTACGGTCCCCATACCGGGGCGATGACCATAGGCAGCACGACGGCCTGGAAGGATGGAACCAAAATTACGCTTGACGCTCCGCCGCGTATGGTTTCCGGAACACTGCTGGTTCCGCTGCGTTTCGTGGCCGGGGTGCTGGGAGCGCGGATAGCCCAAGGCAGCGGCGGCGGACTGCTGGTGACGCTGGCGCCTGAGGAGAGTGGTGAAGAGGATACGCCGGAGACCGGCGGCATTGACAGCGGTGCCGGCAAAACACGGATAGGCAACAGCTACTTTGAATGGAGCCTGAATTATCCGCCCGGTCTTGTTGTCGGCGACAGTGGCGGCAATGAGAGCGTAGCGACCTTTATGAGCGCCGAGAATCTGTATTATCTGGAGATTCATGCTTCACCGCTGGAAACAGCGGCAGATCCCGATGAATTGCAGGAGAGGCTGGTCCGTGAGGCGGAGGAAGGCGGGGAGACCATTCTGGACCGGGCGACTTTTCCGGATGCGGCGTTTCCATACGCGCGTATTGTCAGCAAGGATACCAGCGGCGCATTGTGGGAAGGCCGGCAGTATTACAGCGGCGGAAGATTATACGAGCTATATCTGACTGACGATACTGCCGCCAATTACAAGGATCTGAACAAATACGCGCCGCTGCTGGACTCATTCACCCCTTCGTTTAACGCCGGTGACCGAAGCATCCGCGACCTTTCCACCGTCAAAAACGGAATGCGTGAGGGCTACAACGACGATTACGGCATATCGCTGCAGATCCCTGCGGACTGGAGCATGGATGATCAGCGCCTATACTATGAGAGCAGCCAGGGAAGCCATCTGCGTGTAAAAGTTTCTTCCGCCCCTTCCGGAGCTGCGCTGGAGAGCTGGAGCAAGGACCTGGAGGCGCAGCTTAAAGACAGCTATGTGCCGGATGCCTATGCGCTTCAAGAGGATGTGAGGTTTGAGGTTTCCGGCGAACCGGTTCTTGTGAAGGAAACGCGGCTGAATCCCGGCAGCGGCTGGAGCACGCAATACCAGATTCTATTGCAAAAATCCGGCTACCGCTACTATATAGAGTATCTGGCTGCGGCGGGACAGGATGAGGATAAGGAGAGATTCGGGACGATCTTAAGCTCCATAGATATTGATTTTGCCATGGTTAAGGAGAATTTCGGCAGGCTGGAGACGGATGACTACACTGCGCTCCGCAGCAAGGCTGCAACCAAAAGCTCCAAAGCCTACGGCTACAGCATCGACATTCCCCGGCTATGGACGCCTTACCAGGATATTTTCGAGACCCAGACTGTGGAATACCGCTTCCCCGGCGGGCGGTTCCAGATCAATGCAAGCCCGGAGGGGTCGGTGGAATACGCCGTGAGCTTGCTGCAAAGCTACTACAAGAACAGCAAAAACGATCCCAAGGGTCCCCGTGTAATCCGTATGGAAGAGACTCTTTTCGCGGGAGTTCCGGCTACTGAGCTGACTGTCCGCCAGACCAGGGGCGGCATTTCCGGCCAGACCCGGCAAATCATTTTTGGCAAAAATGATCTGGTCTACACCCTCACCGCCACCCTGAACGATGCCAACGCGACTCCTGCGCAGCAGGCTGTTCTGGAGCAGACGCTGAATTCCTTCCGACTGGCGGAGGGTGGGGAGTAGATTTAAAAAGGTCAAACGTAGAACGTCCCATTGCCATTTTGGCAGCCGGGCGTTTTTTTTGTGAATTTGTGAAAAGGCAGCCAGGCTGCTTTGTATTCTATATAAATCTTGGCAAACCGATGGCGCGGAGGTGTGATATTTGATACAATTAATAGGTTAAAAAGCTTTAAATGACCCGCCGGCAAGGCGGTTTGGGAGGATATAAATGAACGAGCAAGGAATACGCAGGGAAGACGTGGAGCTGCTGGCACCGGCGGGCGACTGGGACTGCATGCGTGCGGCGGTGGCGAACGGGGCGGACGCTGTCTTTTTTGGCGTAGAGAAGTTTAATGCACGGGCGAGAGCGAACAACTTCCGCATGGACGAGCTGCCGGAGATTATGGCATTTCTGCACAGCTACGGCGTGAAGGGGTTCCTGACCTTTAATATATTGGTGTTTGAGAATGAGCTGTCTGATGCCAAGGAACTGATCGGCGCTTGTGCGGATGCAGGTGTGGACGCGGTGATTGTACAGGATTTGGGGCTGGTCAAAATGATCCGCGAGATCTCCCCGGACTTCCCGATCCACGGTTCCACGCAAATGACGATCACATCGCCGGAGGCGGTGGAATTTACGAAGCCCTGGGGGCTGGAGCGCGTAGTGCTTGGCCGCGAGAATAACCTGAAGCAAATCCGCACCATTGGGGAGCAGGCCCGCCTGCCGATGGAGGTTTTTGTGCATGGCGCGCTGTGCGTCTCCTATTCAGGCCAGTGTCTGACTTCGGAAATGTGGGGCGGACGCTCCGCCAACCGCGGTGAATGTGCGCAGGCCTGCCGTCTGCCGTATGACCTGATGGTGGATGGCGAGATTAAGCCGATGGGCGATGTAACCTATCTGCTGTCGCCTAAGGATCTGGCGGCAATTGATCTCATGCCGGAGCTGATCGAAGCAGGAGTAACCTCCTTCAAAATTGAGGGCCGTCTCAAAAGCCCGGAGTATGTGGCGAACGTGGTGGGCAAGTACCGCAAGGCGATTGACCGGTATTTTGAGGGGAATTGGTCACCTGCCTCCAGGGAAGACATCCGTGAGCTGCAGCAGAGCTTCTCCCGCGGCTTCACACATGGGTTCCTCGAAGGAACGAATAACAAAAAGCTGGTGGACGGCACTTTCCCGAAAAGCCGGGGTGTGTACATGGGGACCGTTGAACAAATTCTGCGCGATGGTGTAGTTTGCCGCATTCATGCTCCGCTGAAGCGCGGGGACGGCATCGTGTTTGACGCCGGTGATCCGGCGAAGAAAGAAGAAGGAGGCCGTGTCTACGATCTGCGCCGCAAAGGCGTGAAGCTGGAGGGCGAAGCCGGGGAAGGCTGGATCATCGATATCGTGCCTGGCCGGAGCGATGTGGATCTGCGCCGTTTGCATGTGGGCGACCGCATCTGGAAGACGAATGACCCGGCGCTCGACAAGGCGCTGCGTCAGACCTATGAGACCGGGAAGCCCTACCGGGTCTTCCCGGTGCATGTGAAGGTGGAGGGGCGCGCAGGCGCGCCCCTGGCCACCTGGTGGACGGACGTTCAGAAGAACGTCACCGTCCGTGTGGACTCGGAGCTTCTGCTGGAAGCCGCGCAGAAGCGTCCGATGGATGCCGCCCTGCTGGAAGAGCAATTCGGCCGCCTGGGCGGGACCGTGTTCCAACTGGAGGCATTGGAGCCGCACCTGGAAGGCGGCGTGATCGTGCCTATGCGCGAGTTGAACAGCATCCGCCGCCGCGCGGTGGAGCTGCTTGCGGGCGAGCGCCCGAAGCCTCCCGTGTACGTGAAACGGGAGGTGGAGGTCTACAGCGGCGCCTCCCGCAGGGGCGCCGCGGGCCTGCGCGGTGAAGCGGAGCTTACCGCGCTGTGCCGCAGCCTGCCGCAGGTGCAGGCTGCGCTCGAAGCCGGCGTAACGAGTATTTACGCCGATTTCGAGTTCATCAAGCAGTTCCCGGCAGCGGTGGACGCTGTACGGGCTGCGGGGGCCAGCATTGCGCTGGCCACGCCGCGCATCCATATGCCCGGCGAGAACGGGTACCATGCCAATATCCTGCGGTTGCAGCCGGATGCGGTCCTGGTACGCAATACAGGCGCGCTCTATTACTATCTGAAGCGCCGCATGGAGCAGCCGGATGCCGTGCATCCGCGCCTGATCGGCGATTTCTCGCTGAATATCGCCAATCACAAAGCGGTGGACCTGTTCCTGAATGCGGGCTGCGATGCCGTAACGCCGTCCTATGACCTGAACATCCAGCAGATGGTAGACCTGCTGGAACACAGTGATACCTCGCGTATGGAGGTCGTGATCCACCAGCATTTGCCGATGTTCCACACGGAGCACTGTGTGTACTGCACCTTCATGAGCGAAGGCACCGACTACACGAACTGCGGACGCCCCTGCGAGGAGCAGCGTGCTTCCCTTCAGGACCGGATCGGCATGGCTCATCCCGTCCGCGTAGACGAAGGCTGCCGCAACACCGTGTACAACGCCGTAGAGCAGTCCGGTGCGGAATACCTGAACAATTTCCGCGAGCTTGGGGTTTCCTCTTTCCGGGTCGAGTTTCTGGAAGAAACGCCGGAGCAGGTCGCTGAGGTTATCAGCCTCTACAGCCGTGCGCTGCGCGGGGAGATTTCCGGCACGCAGGTATGGAAAAGCCTGAAGGCAACCAACCAGCTTGGGGTAACCCGCGGACAGCTGGTTAACGCGAAGTAGCCTGAAACTATTGCACAGCGGCGCCTTGCCGTTTTTGCCATTGGAATTTCGCCGGCACTGGCACTATCGCTGCTGAATTTCTGTCCATGGCCAGTGTGCCTGGAGGGCCTTGCAGACAAGCCCCCGGCACATTGGCCCTTTTTGCAATATAGCTGTCTCGCTATCATTATCCTTCAATCCTCACTGGAACTGTACATGCAAGTCTTGCAGATTATTGCAATTCCGGAAGAAGCGCTCTGCCAAAAATCGCCCATAACTGCTATAATTAAAATAAATATGCCATTTTCCTATTACAATTGCTGATCCGGAAATGAGAAGAAGATTATAGAAGGAGCCATGTCATGAAGATCCGTAAAGCCATTATTCCCGCCGCCGGTCTTGGGACCCGATTTCTGCCCGCTACCAAAGCTATGCCCAAAGAAATGCTGCCGATCGTAGACAAGCCAACCATCCAGTATATTGTGGAAGAAGCGGTCGCTTCGGGGATCGAGGATATCATCATCGTAACGGGGAAGGGCAAACGGGCGATCGAAGACCATTTCGACAATTCTTTCGAGCTGGAGTTCAATCTGGCGGAGAAACAGAAGTGGGAGCTGCTGGAGTCTGTACGCAAATCCTCGGAAATGGCCGACATCCACTATATCCGCCAAAAAGAACCGAGAGGCCTCGGACATGCCATCTGGTGTGCCCGCAAATTTATCGGCAATGAGCCGTTTGCCGTTCTGCTCGGAGACGACATCGTAGAAGCGGACAAGCCTTGCCTTAAGCAGATGATTGAAATTTACGAGCAATACAAGTCGTCCATTGTCGGAGTTCAGCAGGTGCCCTGGGAAGAGGTTTCCCGTTACGGGCTGGTGGATGGTTCGGTATTGGCCGACCGGGTCTATAAGGCCAACCGGCTGGTGGAGAAGCCGAAGCGGGAGGACGCGCCTTCCAACCTTGCCATTCTGGGACGGTATATCCTGACTCCGCGTATTTTTGACATGCTCGGCGAACAGCAGGTAGGCGTCGGCGGAGAAATCCAGCTTACGGATGCGATCTCCCGATTAAGCGAGGTTGAACGAATTATTGCTTATGACTTCGAAGGCAAACGCCATGACGTCGGCGAGAAAATGGGCTTTATTCAGACGACCATCCACTATGCGCTTCAGCATGAGGAGCTCAAGGAGGGCCTGCTGGAATACCTCAAAGAGGTGATCGACAGCGAGGTGGAGAAGGCGGCCCCCCATCCAATTGTTGTCGAATAAAGAGCGCTTCACTGAAACCGGTAAGCGGAGCGCTCTATGACTGTACCTGTCCTCTTATCGTTTCACAAAAACGGAGCCATCCTTTAATAAAGGACAGCTCCGTTTTGCTTATAATCGCAATGATTCAGTACTGTGTAGCCGCAATGGCATCAATCTGGGCGGCTTCGGCAGGGTCTGCTGCAATCAGCTTGTCATAAACCGTCTGGTCTTGAGCGAGGTTAGCCTTCTTCAAGGCCGCCAGGTACCAACGGGCAATCTCGCGGTTAGCGGCATCATTATAATCCTCGCTTAGCCCAAACTTCAAGGTCTCCGCCGCAGCCTGGACCTGACCGGCCATCAGCTGGATTCTGCCTGCGTTCAGCGCAATCGCCGGTGGAAGGGATGACTGTCCCTGCAGATCTGCGAGCAGCTGGTTATAGGCGTTAAGGCCGACATTAAGATATGCAGTCTTACCGTCGGCATCCTGGTTCGAGAAAGCCTGCTGGGCCAGCTCATACGAGCGGGCAATGAACGCACTGTACCACTCCGCATCCCACAGGGTTCCACTGCTCAAGACATCGGCATAATTGTCACCTAGTCCAAGCTGCAGGGTTGCAACTATATCATCTTCTTGTCCCGACAGCTGCTGCAATTTGGCGGCATTCAGCGCAATCGTTGGCGTTACCGAGAAAGGACGGCCTTGCAGCTGTTCAGGAGGCAATGTTTTCAGATGCTCTACACCGTCTGCCACATGTTTGAATGCATCCAGACCAGTCGTCAGGTACTCCTGCTTCTTGGCATCGTCATTTTGTGTGATTGCTGCATTGGCCAGAGCGACGGAACGGCTGATCAGAGCATCGTACCAATCGATATCCCAGTTGAACTTAGCTGCATTATCACGATAGAGGGCGAAGGCGAGCTCGCTTTGGTTTTTCAGATCGTAATAACTTGCCAGCTGCTTCAAAAGATTTTTATTGTAAGGCTCATCCTTGAGCGCGCGGGTCAATACACTGTAAGCTTCTTCCAGGTACTGCTCATCTTGGGTCTGTCCATATACCTGCTGATCCATAGCAGAGAGATACGCCGCCGCCTCAGGATGGTAAGGACGGTCCTTTAAGGTGTCTATCAGAGGCGCCTTAAGCTCTTCATAGGATTGGCTCACACCCATCAGCTGCTTGGCCTTCACAGCGGCGCTGCCGGAGCTGATCGCGCTGATCGACAGGAACAGCATGAAGGCCGTGCCAATCGCAAGCACCGCAAGATAACCGAAGCGAAGGCCAGGGGTGTTCCAGTTACGGCGCAGCGGTCTGCTGTCCATCGCTACACCGATTCCGGCGAGACCGACGAAGACGAGGATGCCCATAAACGCATAACTAAGGTTGAAATCCAGCAAGCTGTGCAGAAGAATCGATAATGCAATGATGAAGAAAAAGAATCCATTATGGAATTCGTCCTTCTCACGTTTCAGATACGCTCGGATATATTTATAGAAGATGTAGCCGATAAAGCCCATGAACACAATAAATCCGACAATGCCGACCTCAATCAAATACTGCAGGAAGAAGTTATGCACCTGGCGGCTGGTATAAGGGTTGTTCTGGTATTGCTCGTAGAGTGAGGTCCAGCCTCCGCCCCCGGCGCCAAGAATCGGATAATCTTTGATCACCTTCATGGCATCTTTATAAAAAGTAATACGCTCCAATACACTGTGCTGCTGGAAGTTGATGTTCTCCAGACGCGTCTCCATATTGGCAGGCAGTATGCTGCGGACGCTTGTTCCAATCAGCAGGAAGGCAATGATTCCTACCAGCACCACAGAGAGCAGGGGGAGCCATAGTCCTGCAAGCTTCCGTGTTTCCCAGCTGCCGAGCTTCTTTTGCAGCCAAGGCGCTACAAAGCGCTGTACAAGCCACCCCAGCACGGCAACAACGGCGGAAGCCCCGAGCAGGTATGCCCAGCCTTTGAGTGCAGCGGAGGAAGTGAAGGCGGCGTTCAGCTCAGTTCCCAGATTGGTCAGGGGGCTAGTGACAGCCAGCGACCCGATACCGGCAATACCAAGCTGGATGATCCATAGAATCTGCTGTGCTGGCTTCAGGAACAGCAGCAGCACGATGAACACAACAGGCAGCATGACAAGTCCGCCGCGTGACAGGGTCAGCAGCAGGGACACAATAATTGGAACGAGCATAAAGCCGTGAGTCAGCGTCCCGTACCATTTTTTAGAGCGGACCAGTGCGAAGACAGCCACAAACAAGAAGGCCATCAGGAAGGCGGCATACGTATTCGCATACTGAAAAATCGAGGTCAGACGCAGGCCGTTGGAGTCCGTCATGACCGCATCCAGATATTTGCCGCCGCGTACGGTGTTAGAGAACCAGCCCACCAGCCCGCCGGCCAGTTTCCAGCTGCCCAGCCAGTTCAGCAGCCCGAAACCCACAATAAAATAAGAAATCGCCAATATAGCATTTTGAATGACAACATTTAGTTGCTTTTGCTTCAAGAGATATAACGCTATAATGAATATTGCGATGTACATACTCTGAACAAAGAGAATATTCATCGCCATATAATGCGAAACAGCGACAAACAGCGACAGAGCATAAGTGACAGGCAGCAGAATCGAAGCCGCAACCACCAAATCGCGCTGTTCCTCCAGCTTGAACTTCTTATAGTACAAGCCCATCCAGACCAGCAGCATCAAGCCGCTGAGCAGTGCAGACACATACAAAGGCTTCTCAAAATCAATCTGCTGGCCATTAAACAAACCAACCTGAAACGGGGTCCAAACCAAGAAAACAATGAAAGCAACAACCAACGCCCACACCGGGCCGGATATCTTTTCTACATTTCTCGACTGAGCTGCATTTTTACCGTATACTGGTTTCGACACGTTTTAATCTCCTTTTCCTGTAGGTACGTGGATATTTTAACATATACATAGATCTCCGACCACTTTCTAACTGTAGGTAATATGTAGGGAAGCTAATAAGTAGCTCGTAAATATATTTGGCCTAAGAACCTATCGTTCCAATTGGAACAATAATTCTTAGGCCAATTTCATTGTAATCAATATGTGAAATTCAAATTTGCATCCTTTAAAAGCGGAGCTGTCTCATCTTTAGCCGATAACACTGGCACAACATCAATAGGCCATTTAATTCCTATCGATGGATCATTCCACAGTATTCCTCCATCACAATTAGGCGCATACAGCTCATCGCACTTATATTGAACTTCGACATCTTCAACCAAAGTCATAAAGCCATGAGCAAAACCTTTTGGAATTAGTAATTGCTTTTTATTTTCCGCAGATAATTTAATACCAAACCATTGCCCGTAGTTAGGGCTACCCTTCCGAATATCGACAGCTACATCAAAAATAGAGCCTTGTGTGCAACGCACCAGCTTGCTTTGTGCTTTAGGGTTTAACTGATAGTGAAGGCCGCGCAGTGTTCCTTTGGTTGCTGAGAAGGATTGATTATCCTGAACAAAGTCCAGTGAGATTCCGTGGTTTTTAAATTTGCTCGTACTGTAAGTCTCCATGAACCAGCCGCGGTGATCGCCAAAGACTTGAGGCTCTACAACCCATACATCCTTCAACGCTGTTTCTGTGAATTTCATCTTCTCCACACTTTCTGTTATTTAATATTGTATTTTTCCGGTTGCCACTTTCATGAGGTATTGCCCATATCCGGTTTTACTTAATTTTTGCCCACATTCCCACAAAAGCTCTTTAGTAATCCATCCATTAATATATGCAATTTCCTCTGGGGCTGCAATTTTAATCCCCTGATGATCTTCTATCGTTCTTACAAAGTTAGTAGCGTCAACTAGACTTTGGTGAGTTCCTGTATCTAGCCATGTAAATCCCCGGCCAAGAAGCTCAACATCCAGTTCCCCCATTTTCAGGTATTCCTCGTTAATGGTAGTAATCTCCAGCTCTCCACGTGAAGAAGGTTTAACTTTCTTGGCAATCTCCACAACACGGTTATCATAAAAATATAATCCAGTAATGGCGTAATTTGACTTCGGATGCTGAGGCTTTTCCTCCACACTAAGTACTCTACCTTCATCATTAAATTCAACTACACCAAAACGCTCGGGATCCTGAACATGATACCCGAATACAGTTGCTCCTTGCTCCTTGGTGGAAGCGCGATTCAAGATTTTACGAATTCCGTTTCCATAATAGATATTGTCTCCGAGAATCATGGCAACCGCATCATCACCAATGAATGATTCGCCTAAAATGAATGCTTGAGCTAATCCATCCGGATAGGGTTGCACAGTGTACTGAAGCGATATTCCAAATTGCGAACTCTCCCTAAATAAAGTATGTTTCGTAAATTGATAAATAAAAAACGCTTGAGCACTTCCTTTTCGTTAAATAATCCCACTTGATAGTCTGTCAATAATAAAAATACAATAGTACTATATCATAAAAATCTGAAGGGGAAGGCATGTCTCGACTGAAAGGTTTTTTTGCCGTATACTAAATTCGACTGCTAAATAAGCTGATTTCCATTATTTTACTTTCTGGTATTTATATATAATTTTCTTTTAAGTTTTTTTAAGATTGATAAGAATAAATAAATGAAAGTTGGAAAAAAACAAATGTTCAAAATTTGGTTTCGATCTTTTATTAAACAGCAAAAATTCATTATTCAAATGTCGAAGGATGATTTCAAAAGGAAATATGCAGGATCTTATCTCGGTATTGCTTGGGCATTCATTCAACCCACTATTAATCTTTTGATCTTTTGGTTTGTTTTTCAATTTGGGCTTAAAAGTCAGCCTGTAGACGATGTTCCATTTATTTTGTGGCTTGCAGCTGCTATGATTCCATGGAATTTTTTTTCGGAGGCGTTACAATCAGCGACGAATGCAATAGTAGAAACAAGTTTTTTAGTTAAAAAAGTTCTGTTCAAAGTGGAAATTTTACCAATGATTAAGATTTATTCATCATTATTGATACATTTCTTTTTTATATTATTTTTATTTGCTCTTTTCTCCATTTATGAGTATTATCCAGATATTTATTATTTACAGATACCATACTATTTAGTTTGTTTGTTTGTATTACTTTTAGGTTTATCTTGGATAACCTCTTCTTTAGTGGTGTTTTTGAAGGACATAGGTCAATTAATATCTATGTTGTTGCAGTTCGGGTTCTGGTTAACTCCAATTTTTTATTCATATACAGCATTACCCGAGAAATTTGAATTTCTAATTAAATTGAATCCACTTTACTATATTACAGAAGGCTATAGAGGGATTTTTATTTATCATTTCTGGTTTTGGGAACGCCCACAAATATCAATATATTTTTGGATAATTGCTCTAGTTATCCTTTTTATAGGGCGCTTATTATTTAAAAGACTTCGTCCTCATTTCGCCGATGTTTTATAATAGGGAGGTAAACAATGAACAATATCAATGCACAGGATAACAATAACTCCATATATGAAGGAAAAGAAGTTGCTATTAAAATAGACTCTGTCTCAAAAGTTTATAAACTATATGAGAGTAATTCAGATCGTTTAAAGGAAGCAATCATCCCAGGGAAAGCTAAACGACATAAAGATTTTTATGCTTTGAGAAATCTTTCTTTAAATATTTATAAGGGGGAGTGTATTGGCGTCTTGGGGAAAAATGGTGCTGGCAAATCAACTGCATTGAAAATAATAACTGGAGTTCTCAGCCCATCAAGTGGGAAAGTCAGTGTAAATGGAAAAGTTGCGGCGTTATTAGAACTTGGAGCAGGTTTTAATCCTGAGCTAACTGGGTTAGAGAATATATACTTCAACGGTCATATTATGGGTTTTTCTAGAGAAAATATGAATAATCGTTTGGAATCAATCTTAAGCTTCGCAGACATTAATGACTTTATCAATCAGCCTGTTAAAACTTATTCGAGCGGAATGTTTGCTCGATTGGCATTTGCAGTAGCTATTAATGTTGATCCGGATATTTTGATTATCGACGAGGCATTGTCTGTTGGGGATGTTGCATTTCAGACTAAGTGCTTCAGAAAGATTAACGAATTTATTGAGCAAGGGAAAACAATAATTTTTGTTACTCATTCAATGGACACTATTCTAAAATACTGCACCAGGGCTGTAGTAATACACAATGGTGAAAATGTAGCCGAGGGTACAGCAAAAGAGATGGTTGATGTATATAAAAAGATTTTAGTTAACTTATATGATATAAGTGAAGAAATGAAGATTAACAAAAATACAAAATTGTCTGAAGAAGGAGAATGGAAAAGCAACTTTTCTCTGAATAAGACATTATTAGAATATGGAGATAAAAACGCTGAAATAATTGATTTTGGAATATTTGATTCGGATAATTATCCTTCATCTAAGATTATTAGTGAAGAGCCCGTTGTAATTAAAATGAGGGTCGTTTTTAACGAATATATCAGTGAACCGATTTTTGCTTTTACAATTAAAGATTTAAAAGGCAATGAACTTTGCGGTACAAATACAATGTATGAGAATGTTATAATGTCACCAATTAACCCGGGTGAAATTGTAACAATAGCCTTTACCCAAAGTTTTAAATTACAAAGTGGATTCTACACTCTTTCGCTAGGTTGTACAGGTTTCCATAATGAAGAGCTAGTAGTTTATCACAGATTATATGATGTTCTCTCTTTTGAAGCATCTATTTTCAAGAATATTGTTGGAGTATATGATGTTGAATCATCAGTTGAGGTTTATAAAAATGAAAAATTGAGGGTCATGTTATGAAAGAAAAGATTGGAAATGTATATCTGAACCTGGATTTTTATACAGGGCAAGATGAATATAGTGACGGAGAAATTGAAGATGAATTGCTCTCTATAGTCAAAAAGGGTAAGAGTGAGATTAATAATGTTCTTATTAGTGACCACAGATGGCCAATACTATACCACTTAACTCCCTATCGATACAACTTACTGGAATGGTTTCCTTTTAAAACTGAAAGTACACTTTTAGAGGTAGGTGCGGGTTGTGGTGGAATAACTGGAGTATTATGTGAAAAAAACAAAAAAGTAGTTGCTGTAGAACTGTCTAAGAAAAGAGCTGAAATAAATGCTCATCGAAATAGTGAGCGGGATAATCTTGAAATTATCGTTGGTAATATGGAAAATATGATATTCGAGCAAAAATTTGATTATATCACTTTAATAGGTGTACTGGAATATGCAGGGAAATTCACAAAAGCTCATGATCCATATTTACAGTTTATCAAGAATATAAAAAAATATTTAAAGCCTGGCGGAGAACTAATTATAGCTATTGAAAACAAATTCGGTCTTAAATATTGGGCTGGAAAAAAAGAAGATCATACAGGAATAAGTTTTGAGGGTATTGAAGGTTATGTAGATGACAAAGGGATTAAAACATTCAGTAAAAATGAACTGAAGAAATTAATAAAAGAAGCGGGATTTATGGAAAATGAGTTTTATTACCCAATGCCAGATTATAAAATCCCAACACAAATATTTTCTGACGAGTACCTTCCCGGTTTTGGTGACTTAGATAAAGAATTTCACAGTTTTGATTCCGATCAAGTGACAACTTTTCAAGAATATTTAGCATTTAACAATATTATTGAAAATGCGCAATTTGACTTTTTCGCCAATTCATTTTTAGTGTTTTGTAAAAATTGTGAGGAGTACCCAGTATGAAAATCTTATATTCTAAATTTAGTCGAAATAGACTTCCTTGTTTTCAAATAAAAACTAGTATCCTTAAGGATCAAGGAATTATCTATGTGGAAAAACAGGCTTTAAATAAAGAGGCGTATGCTCATATTCAAAATATATATAACAATTATACTTTATTGCATTCGAAGTATCAGAATGTGGAATTTGTCAGAACAACTAAACTGGGGGAAGATAAACTTCGTTTTGAATTTATTGAAGGAAATACATTGGATGGATTGTTACTGTCATCAATAAGATCTCATGATATGAATCGTTTTTTTAAATATCTGAGAGAATATATTGATCTTTTAAAATCATTTGGAACAAATGTAATTCCAAAATTTCAAGCAGATAATGAATTCCTAAAGGTTTTTAAATTTCAACCTGAATTAGAGAATGTTGAGTGTTTTTCAGAAACAAACGTAGATCTCACCTTTGATAATATTTTAGTAAATAAATCTAATTCTAATAAGGTAATTATTGATTTTGAATGGATTTTAATTGCAAATACTCCAATGGATTATATTATTTTCCGGAGTGTTAGTCGATTGTTTTGGAAGTATGGCAATTATTTGAGAGGGTTCTTGAAGATTGAGGAAGTTTTTAGTGAATTAAAAATTTCAAATATTGAGCAATATCAAAAAATGGAGAGAGGCTTTCAAACGTATGTTTTAGGAAATCGCGAATACGAAATAGGCAGTCAATATCGTCGGCAAACTATCAATTTGTCTGAATTAAAAAATCAAGCTAATGAGTATCTTGTTAGTATAGAGAGAAACGAAGCGTCATTATCAGATACTTTAATGAAAAACGAAGAACTAAAGAGAGAAATTGATTTTGTTAAGCAACAACAAAATGAAATTAACTCGAAGCTCATACATGCTCAATTTCAATCTGAAGAATTCAGAAATAAAGTTAAAAATTTAGAAGAAGTTAACAGCAATCTTATAAGCTCTATACATCAAGCAAAGAATGAAATAGATATTTTAAGTAACTCATTACTAACTGCGGATGTTCATATTTCCAGTATTCTTGAGGAAATAAGAAGGATTGAAGGGACTTGGAGAGGAACTGTTGTAAAGAAAATTATAGGCATCGAATATTTTGGCAAAAGTCAAGAGCTTGAAAAGTCTAATGAAGTTAGGATAGAAGAATATCAGTCGAAACTCGTTCTTAAGAAAAATGAAGAAATTATGGATCTACAAAGCAGATTACAAGAAATGGAACTTAAACTGGAGCAGGTTGGAAAAAGTAAATTATCGGATCAGCTGGAAATTAATCATTTGAAGACTCATTTAACTGAAATATTAGATAGATATCATAATGTTGACCTGCAAAACAAACATTTAGCACGACAAAATCATGAAAATACGGTTAAAAATAAAGAGTTAGTAGATGTATATGAAAGTATTCAAAAAGAATTCCATCAACTGAAACATCAAAATGAGAACTTATTAAATCAGATTTATAAAGGTCTTGGAGAGGAAGGAAATCATTGACTAAACGAGTGCTTGTCTTAAACCCGTATTTACCTACATTAGGAGGCGGGGAAAAACATATGGGGTATCTTTGCAAATTCATAGAATCTTACTATGAGGATGTCACCATAGACATTATGGTTCATAACTATAATAATGTGAATATACATTCCATTGATTATCCTACAATTAATGATTTAGAAGAAAGGTTCGGCATTAGATTGGAGAAGACAAAAATATTGAAAATGGATCTACCTCCGGCTAACACACTGACTAGCCATTATAAAAATAAACGGTATATTGAAAGGATTACAAAGAAATATGATTTGTTCATTAATTTCATGTTCCTTAGTAAACATGTGGGGAAAGCCGAAAAAAACATTTATTTCTGTATGTTTCCTCCTCAAAAATATAAGTTCAGTAAATTTCCACAGAATATAATTGGTAGTTCTTTAGATTTTCAATTCAAGAATAGTTACGATTATTTTATTACCAACTCATTATTTACGAATCATTGGCAGCAACATTATTGGGACACTGGTAAAAAGAACAAACCAATATATCCACCAGTTTTTTCAGAAACTGAAATGGTTAAAGCTGATTTATCGAAGAAGGAAAATGTTATTTTGTCAGTTGGAAGGTTTTTTGTTGGTGCGCATAATAAAAAACAAGACACATTAGTGGATTTTTTCATTGCCAATCATACAATGTTTGAGGGGTGGGAATTACACTTAGTCGGCGCACTATCTAACAATCCGCATGATGTAGATTATGTTAAAAGTATTAAAAATAAGATTAAAGATTATCCTGTACACCTTCATATAAATATACCATTAGTTGAAGTTGATGAGTTATACAGTAAAGCAAAATTATTTTGGCATGCAACAGGACTAGATGAAGAAAGTGACATGTTTCCAGATAAAATGGAACATTTTGGAATTACTACAGTTGAGGCAATGAGTAATGGTGTTGTCCCAATCGTCATTAACAAAGGTGGACAAACAGAGATAGTGAATCATCGAAAAGACGGGTTCTTATGGAATAGTAGGGAGGAACTCCTGGAATATTCCCTTGAATTAATTTCCGACTCCAACAAACGTGAAATATTAGCTTTGCAAGCTATAGAGCGTGCGGAGTTTTTCTCAGTTGAAAATTTCTATAAACATAATGAGGAGATATTCAATGCCTTATAATATTTCAATAGTTATTGTTAATTATAATGGGAAAAAGTATATTGAAAATTTATTTAATTCTTTAATCAACTTAGACAATAAGGAAGTTACATTTGAAATCATTTTTGTTGATAATAATTCAAATGATGATTCAGTATCTTTTTTAACAGAGAAATATCAAAATTTATTACCCTCTTTAAAAATCATTAAATCAGAGATCAATTTGGGCTTTGCTGGTGGGAATAATTATGGAGTTCAATTTGCGGAAGGCGAATATATAGTATTTTTAAATAATGATACGGCTGTTTCCAAAGATTGGATAAAGCAGTTGTGTGATTTCACCAATACGCATTCTGAGGTTGGAATAGTATCCTCAAAGTTAATATTCTTTTATGACTTTATTAAATTAAATATTAAGACGCAAGATAAAGTGTTTTTGTCTAAAAGTGTAGAAATTAACGGTGAAAAATATAAAATCGATGCGAAATTTACAAATAACGTATTATACGGTGAAAATGAAATTACCTGTTTTGGACATACTACTATTTACTTACCACTTATTAACTACAAAGAAACAGGCTGCAAAATTAAATTTGATTATGTGAAATTGAATAATTCAGAAACCGATTTTTGGGTTATTGAAGATGAAAATTTCCCCATGACAGAAGAGCTTGAGTTGGGAGACGACCGGATATCTTCTGGTAAACTGACGCTTATTCAAAACGCAGGTTCTGGTTTGAATGAGAGATATGACGGGTACGATATTGGATTTTGTGAAGTCGATAATCAACAATACAATAAAGTTTATGAGTTGGATTCGTGTTGTGGTGCTGCAATGATGATGAATAGAAAGCTGTTTAATGATGTTGGTGGATTTGACGAACGCTTTTTCATGTATTATGAAGATACTGATCTTGCTTATCGTGTAAAGAATCTGGGACTTAAATTATATTTCTGTCCAACGGCGGTTGTAAGGCATATTCATACAGGAAGTAGCCAAGAGTGGTCTCCTTTTTTTGTATACCATATATATAGAAATAAATTATTATTCATATTCAAAAATTTTTCGTTCTCAATATTTATTAAACAATTCATACGGTATACTCTTCAAGTTTTGAAAGAAATAATTACGACGCGGCAAAAGTATGCTTTGAAGAAATCTAAAGTTAAGGCGATATTTGGTTGTATTAAATTATTACCGTTTTACATGAAAAAAGGAAAAAATAATCGAGGTGTAGTATGAAATTGATTTTGCTCTCTGGAGGTTCTGGAACCAGATTATGGCCTTTATCTAATGACTCAAGATCTAAGCAATTCCTAAGGATATTGAAAAATGATGATCTTAATTATGAGTCAATGGTGCAAAGAGTTTGGAGACAAATAAACAAAGTAGGTTTACAAAATTCAGCTTTTATAACAACTAGTAAGTCTCAGGTGGAGATGCTACAATCTCAGATCGAGAAATGTCCTCCCCTAATTATTGAACCGGAAAGAAAGGATACATTTCCTGCTATTGCACTTTCTGTCTCATATTTATTATCAAGAACAAATATACAAGAAGATGAAATTGTTGTTGTTCTACCAGTTGATATGTATGTAGAGGATGATTTTTTTATTCATATAATTAAATTGGAAAATATGATGGTGAGAAATAAAGCTAACATTTCATTGCTTGGAGTGACACCATCATCTCCAGCCGAGAAATATGGTTATATTATTCCATTAGTTTCTTCTACACTTGATGAATTAATTGAGGTTGACTATTTTGTAGAAAAACCACCAGCACAAGAAGCGCAAAAATTAATTGGAAAGTCTGCGCTATGGAATTGTGGAGTATTCGCGTTTAATTTAAAGTACTTAAAAGATATTATGGAGGATCGTAGTATTCCAAGAGAGTACGAACAACTCCTCTTGGAATATAAGGATCTGAAAAAAATCAGCTTTGATTTTGAAGTTTTAGAAAAAGAGAATCCGCTTTTTGTTGTACCCTACAATGGTGCTTGGAAAGATTTGGGTACATGGGATGCATTAGTAGAAGAAATGGATTCTAAACTTTTGGGTAAAGGTAAAATCTCCAATTGTTCAAATGTCAATTTAATAAATGAATTAGACATACCTATTGTATTAGTGGGATTACAGAATACAATAGTAGCTGCAAGTCCAGATGGTATATTGGTATCAGATATCTCAATGACTCCAAATCTCAAAGATACACTTAGTTCCATAAAAACAAAACCAATGTATGAAGAGCGTAGATGGGGATGGTTTAGAGTTTTGGACTTTACTATAAACGCTAAAAATGAAGAAGTCTTAACAAAAAGAATCTGTATAAAAAAAGGTAAATGTTTGAGTTATCAGAAACATCTCAAGAGAACTGAAACTTGGAATATCATAGGCGGTGAAGGGGAAATAGTATTGGACAATCAACTGATACTAGTAAATGAAGGAAATGTTATAAAGATAAACGCTGGACAGAAACATAGTATTAGAGCCAATGAGGATTTAGAGATCATTGAGATCCAACAAGGTGAACTGGTTGAAGAAGATATCAACAGATATGCTTTAACATGGGAAGAAATAATGAAAACAATTTTATAAGACTTTACGACGAGATAATTTTAAATTGTGAAAACCCATGAAATGCGGAGGTATTTTTAGTGAATAAACCTCGAGTCTTAGTGTTGCTTTCCACATACAATGGAAAAGATTATTTAGAGGAACAACTCGATAGTCTACTGAGTCAAGATGAGGTTCAGATAGAAATCCTGATAAGAGATGATGGTTCTGCTGATTCTACATTGGACATTATACAGCGGTATCAATCGAGATATCGTGGGAGTATCTCCTTATATAGAGGAGAAAATCTCGGAGCGAAAGGTAGCTTTTTTGAATTGATAAAGTACGCATTTGAAAAGGGAATCGATTATGATTATTTTTCATTTTGCGATCAGGACGATGTGTGGAAGAAAAATAAATTGTTTCAAGCCATTAGTTTAATGAATGAAAAAGGGTATGATAATAAGGAAGAGCCCTTAATGTATTGCTCTGTTACACAGATGGTTGACAATGATCTTGCTCCTTTAGCTACCTGGCCTAAAGTTCCTCGTAAGCCATTGACTATGTATAACGCAATGGTAGAAAATGTGGCTGTTGGTTGCACGACTGTGATAAATCGCAGTACTCTGGATCTTATTGCGAATCATCTCCCTCTGAACCAGGATCATGTCATTATGCATGATTGGTGGATGTATCTATGTGTTTCTGTCTTCGGAAAAGTTGTTTTTGACAAAGATCCATATATTCTTTACAGGCAACACTCTGCTAATGTGTTAGGAGGAGAAAATGGATCATTGAAAGCAAGGCTCAAAAATAAATATCAAAACTACACTGCAGGTAAAAATCTTTATATACGTAAGAATCAGATCAGTGAATTTATTTCCTGCTTTTATTCTAAACTAAATTCTGACAATATCAGAATTATTGAGACCTTATTGGAGAAACTTGAAAGACACTGGATTCATCGTATAATGTATACTAGATCATTTCCCTTTTACAGACAATCCTTTGTAGATAATATAATCTTAAAACTCACATATGTTACGGGTAAAATTTAAAGAATGAACCATATAGCTTTCGGCTTTCCTGATTCCTGGTTATTTTACCAAGGAGAGGCGTATATACTGGGATTTATATAATATTTGGATTTATTGGACATGAATAATTACATTTATATCAAAACCCTTGGAGGGAACATGAACTTTAGCTTATTAAATAAAAAAAATTATATTATCACTCTTTTTATATTAATTGTTGTTCTGATTTTTGGCTTGAAGTATGGTGCTGTGTATACAGCTCTAGGTCTTTCATTACTAATAAGTGTTTTTTTTCTTTTTTTTGAAAAAGCTATTCTTCAAGACAAACACTATACTTCTATTGGATTAATAATTAGTAGTGGACTGGGAGCAGTTTTTTTTATTAACGTTTTAAGTCCCAAAGTATTGGATACATCCGCTATAAACTGGCTTTTAAAGAGAGGTGATCCTGCACAGCATTTTCTTGGATGGCATTTTTTTAGAAATGACCCATGGAGCTTTCCACCAGCAGTAATAAATTCATTGAATACTCCTATCGGAACCACTGTTACTTATACAGATTCTATTCCTCTTTTGGCGTTTATATTTAAGGTTTTTAATATATTCCTACCTGATACATTTCAATATTTGGGTTTATGGATTTTAATTTGCTACATTTTACAAGGTTTCTTTAGTTTATTGCTAATGAGAAAATTGACTCGAAACATATCACTACAGATTCTCGGAACAATGTTTTTTATAATGAGTCCCATAATGTTATGGCGTGCATATGGACATGAAGCATTGATGGGCCACTGGATAATTTTGGCTTCATTATATCTTCATAGGTCTCCCTATAATCATCTGAAATGGCTTTTACTATTGTTTATTAGCCTTCTAGTACATCCATATCTATTCATTATGTGTTTTTTAATTTTTGTAGTAAAGGTGTTAGAGATGTTAGTCTCCAAAGATTTAAATTTGAGGATGACTTTTTTATATCTTTTCACCGCAGGAAGTCTAATCATAATTACTCTTTGGTTGATTGGATACTTTTACATAGGTTCATCTGGAACAGCCGATGGTTTTGGTGTTTATTCGATGAATCTTAATTCGTTATTCAATCCTCAAGGATGGTCACATTATTTTTTAAAGGATCAACTGACAGCAACACCTGGACAATATGAAGGGTTTAATTATTTAGGGAGTGGGGTAATCCTGCTACTAATTTGCTCAATGTATACAACGCTTAATAACGGGAAAATTAATATGAAAGGTAAAAAAGGGTTAATAATAATTATTATAATATTTACAGTGACTGCATTAAGTAACGTAATAACCTTTTCGGGGAAAACATTATTTGTGATTCCATTGCCTGAAGCGCTACTGAAATTATGCAGCATAGTAAGAGCATCGGGGAGATTTTTTTGGCCCGTATATTACATGTTACTCTTATTTATATTGTCCTCATTACTAAAAACTATGAAAACCAAGGGGGCTTTAGTTTTTTTTGCTTTAGCCCTATCCATCCAGTTTGCAGATCTTTCGGGAAAATTCAATGATTTTCATAATATGTATGCGAGTGATACAGCATGGGAAAGCCCTCTGAGAACAGATGTATGGGAAAAGATAAATAATGATACCTACCGAAACATTGTTTTTGTTCCTGCGAATGTAAGTAATAATTATGTTGCTTTCTCAATGATAGCAGCTCAAAAAGGTATGACAATAAATGCTGTTTATACCGCAAGAGATGATTTTAAAAAGAAAGAACTTTATAATAACAAGCTAGTGGAGAATTTTAGAAATGGTATTTGGGATTCGAAAAGTGTTTATATAGTTGATAATTTTTTATTTGAACAAACTATTCTAAACAAAAAAGATAACGATTTATTCTTATCAGCGGATGGTTATAATTTATTTATACCAAATGGTGCACTTGATCCACAACTAAATAGCTTGAATATGAATTTATACGGCTTTGATTATAAAGTTGGAAGCATTATAAGTTTTGGTGCTACTGGGAATTCGCATTTGATTAAAGCTGCAGGGTGGAGCTTTGCTGAAGAAAATGCTACATGGACAGAAGGTAAACAAGCGGATTTATTGTTTACCCTAAAAAATCCCGAGACAGATCTTGTATTATCTATGAAGATGTCGCCGCTTCTTGGAGGAGAGATAAAAGAACAACGTTTAATTGTGTATGCAAATAATCAAAAGATTAAAGAACTAAGCATTACGTCGAATGATACTTATCAATTTAGTATTCCAAAAGAAATAATAAGCGATCAACTTAAGATATCGCTGATATTACCAGATGCTTCATCTCCTCAAAGTTTGAAAATGAATGAAGATGAAAGAATACTAGCTCTCTCTGTTGAAAACCTTAGATTAGATCCTGTATCACCCTAACTACATTTGAGGTTAATATAGGGTGAACAAACCTAAAGTATAAATTAAGCTTATATAAAGTAACTAAAGGCTATTAAAAAATTTGTTGTGGTATCTTGCCAGCTTAACATCACAATGATATTGAATACGAAGTATCCGCTTTTATCTTCACCGCTTATCGATGTGGAAAAGTGTATCTCTAAATAGGAAAGGAAATGAACAAAGGTAACGACTTATTAATACCTTTCGGGTGTATTTCTGCGGTATAATAGTCTTGTTAATTAAATAGTGTTCTTACGGAGAGGATTAAGGTATGCAATCAACTGGCTTTAATTTATCTATTATTGTTCCGATGTATAATGAAGGTGAAAACGTCTCCCTTTTTTATGAGAAAATTACTGGTGTTCTAGAGAGCCATAATTATGATTATGACATAATATGTATAAATGATGGTAGCAAAGATGATACGATGGAAAGACTTCGCATAATAGCAAACCAAGATTCACGAATTAAAGTTATCAATTTATCCAGGAATTTTGGCAAGGAGATTGCAATGTCTGCAGGCTTAAATTATTCTAAGGCTGATATTGTGATTCCTATTGATGCTGATCTACAAGACCCCCCAGAGGTAATACCATTACTTATAGAGAAATGGATGGAGGGTTATGATGTGGTATATGCAACTCGTCTAAAGAGAGACGGAGAGACATGGTTGAAAAAAGCAACTGCGCATACATTTTATAGAGTAATGGGCAAAATGACAAGATTTGAAATTCCTGCCGATACCGGTGATTTTCGTCTAATGACTAAGCAAGTAGTTGAAGCATTAAATCAACTCCCTGAGCAACATAGATTTATGAAGGGATTATTTAGTTGGGTAGGCTTCAAACAAACCAGTGTTTCTTATTATAGAGAAGCAAGATATGCAGGTAAAAGTAGTTTTAATTATTGGAAACTTTGGAATTTTGCAATTGAGGGGATAACCTCTTTTTCATTTGCTCCTTTACAGATCGCTACTTATTTAGGACTTATAATTGCCGCCTTGTCATTGGTGTACGCAACCTACTTGGTTATAGCTACAGTTACAATGGGGAATCCTGTACCTGGATATCCATCTCTCATGGTTGCTATCTTATTTTTTGGTGGAGTGCAACTTATCACCTTAGGTGTAATAGGAGAATATATTGGTAGAATATATAATGAGTCTAAGAGAAGACCCCTTTATCTGGTTAAAGAAGAGTTGAATATGAATGTTGAACCGAAGTCGACTCAATTAAAAATTATTAATAAGTAAATATTTCCCATGTAATATAGAGGTCGGGTGTTTTTAATGAAAGTTCTTGGCACTTTGACTGGTAGAATAAATTTGTGGGCTCTGACCGCGGTGTATTTACCCTTTGGGGATAAAGTATTTGAAGAGGACCTTTCGCAATATGTGAAGAATTTTGAGACCCGAGTTAGAGCTGAAAATTTTATTATTTAAAAGCTCTATGATCCGCGGCATTTCGTAGTCTATTGGAGAGAAACCACAAAATCCTAAGAGCAGTTTTGCGGCGACCGGCATATATATGTTTGGAAGCAGGGGGTTAAAAAGGCGCTTCCCACTTATTTCGTGGCGCGCTTCAAATAACAAATGTTAAATCATGCGTAGATCAAAAGAAATCAGCTAACTTATAGCGTTCTAAATGGCTGGTGGATAGATGCTGACACACATACTTCTTACTACAAATACGAATTGGCTAAGGATATCACATTTAATGAAATGCTGAAAAATTGAAACTGTAGAAAAGAGGAGGAGCTCCAGAATGAATGTCACTCCTTTAAAACTTCAAGGCGCAAGCCTTCTCGAACCCGTGGTCCATGGCGACAACCGGGGTTTTTTTATGGAGAGTTACAATGAAGAAGTTATGCATAATCTCGGCATAAACTATAAGTTTATCCAAGACAACCAATCCCTCTCAGCAGAGGTGGGTGTGCTGCGTGGTTTACATTACCAGCTAAATCCCAAGGCACAGACGAAGCTGATTCGTGTGCTCACAGGGGCTATTTATGATGTAATCGTTGATATTCGGCGTAATTCACCTACATTCGGCCAATGGGTCGGTGTTATTCTCAGTGAATATAATAAGCGCCAGCTGCTGGTGCCCAAGGGCTTTGCACACGGCTTCTGTACGCTTGTGCCAAACACCCAAGTCTTATACAAAGTGGACGAATATTATTCCCCGGAGAATGACCGCGGCATATTATGGAATGATCCGGCGCTTGGCATTGACTGGCCGACGTCTGCTCCTGTGTTGTCGGATAAAGACCAGCGTCATCCGCTGTTAAAGGATGCGGAGTTGAACTTCGAGTTGTAAGGTTAATAGGATACGATGGACATCATATTTTAATGAACAAAAGGTGGGCTAAACACATGAAACTGCTTGTTACCGGCGGGGCCGGGTTTATCGGCAGCAATTTTGTAATATACATGCTGCAGCAGCATCCGGAGTATCAAATTGTCAATGTAGACGCGTTGACGTATGCGGGGAATCTGGAGAATTTGAAGTCGGTTGAAGGGAATCCGAATTATACGTTTGCCAAGGCGGATATTACCGATGCGCAGGCGATGGATACACTGTTCAGCCAGGGAGTTGATGTGGTAGTCAACTTCGCGGCAGAGTCGCATGTGGACCGGAGTATTTTGGAGCCGGATGTGTTTGTGAAGACGAATGTAATGGGGACGCAGGTGCTCTTGGATGCGGCAAAGAAATATAGTGTGACCAAGTTTGTTCAAGTCTCGACAGATGAAGTATACGGAACCCTGGGAGCGACGGGACTTTTTACTGAAGAAACTCCGCTGACTCCGAACAGTCCTTATTCCGCCAGCAAGGCGGGCGGGGATTTGCTGGTGCGTGCATATCATGAGACTTTTGGCTTGCCGGTAAATATCACCCGCTGCTCCAATAACTATGGGCCTTACCAGTTCCCTGAAAAGCTGATTCCGCTCATGATCTCGCGTGCGCTTGCAGATCAGGCATTGCCGGTGTACGGCGATGGGATGAATATCCGCGACTGGTTGTATGTTGAAGATCATTGCAGCGCGATTGATCTGGTTGTTCATAAAGGTGTGAATGGCGAAGTCTACAACATTGGCGGCAACAATGAACGTACAAATGTGCATATTGTGAATACGGTGCTGCAGGAGCTGGGCAAGCCGGATTCGCTGATTACCTATGTTCAGGACCGTCCTGGACATGACCGCCGTTATGGCATTGATCCAACCAAGATCACGAACGAATTGGGCTGGAAGCCTAAGCATACTTTTGAAACGGGCATTAAGGAAACTATTCAGTGGTATCTGAATAACCGTGAATGGTGGACCCGCATCCAATCCGGGGAATACCAGGAATATGCCGCGCTCCAATACGGCAGCCGTTTGGGGGATTCTCTATAATGTCGAAGATGAAGGTTCTGGTAACAGGTTCAGCAGGACAGCTTGGACGGGATCTTGTGCTTTTGCTGCAGGGACAGGGTCATGAGGTTCTGGGCTGCGACCGGCAGGAGATGGACATTACTGATCTGGATCAATGTACAGAGATCATCGGCGGCTTTGCTCCGGATGCTGTCATTCATTGTGCCGCTCATACTGCGGTGGATGCTGCCGAGACCGATATAGATGCCGCTTATCTGATCAATGCTGCCGGAAGCCGGAATGTAGCTCTTGCCGCTGAGAAGGCGGGGGCGAAGCTGGTGTATATCAGCACAGATTATGTTTTTGACGGTATGGGAAGCCACCCTTACCATGAATATGATAATACTGACCCGCAGAGTATTTACGGCAAGTCGAAGCGGGCTGGCGAGATTCTGGTACAGTCATTGTCCTCTAAGTTCTTCATTGTGCGTACTTCCTGGGTATACGGCAAGTATGGCAACAACTTTGTGAAAACGATGCTGAAGCTCGGGCAGGAGAAGCCGCTGCTTCAGGTAGTAGACGACCAAAAAGGCTCGCCGACCTATACCGTCGATCTGGCCAACTTTCTCTTGGAGCTTATCCAGACGGAGAAGTATGGCGTATATCATGCGTCGAATACTGAGTTCTGTACCTGGTACGAATTCACTCAGGCAATCTTCACTGAAGCCGAAGAGATTCTGGGGCTGAAGTTTACAGCCAAGCTGGAGCCATGTGCAACCGAGCAGTTTCCCCGTCCGGCACCGCGCCCGCGTTATTCGGTAATGGAGCATCTGTCCATCCGTACGAACGGGTTTCAGGATATCCGGCCATGGCGTGAAGGGCTGAGGGACTTTCTGCTTGAGCTGAAATGAATTGAACCTAGAGACTTCTGAACCGCAGCTGGCGGGTCAGGAGTTTTTTTAAAAAAGATAAGAATTTATATGTTTCACGCTATACATTAGCCTTATCTTTCTCGCTGATTTGGGGTCCCCGCAAAGTACCTGAGTCATCATCGAAGCCAAGGCCCCACTTTGTGGGGTTATTTTGTGAGGATATTTATTATGTCATCATAATTTTCACTTTTCTAAAAGAAGACGGTCGCCTCTTGTTTCTGTTTTCGGTATAATTAGGAGCAGCTGATTCTGTTCTTTGATCAATTACTAACCTGTTTTCAACCAGAATTTGAGGATATTGAGGATACTTATGAATAACTATATGAACAACAAAACAGTCAGTGTACATATTGTTGCCTATAACAGCGCAGATGACATTATTGATTGTCTGACGGCAGTGCTCGCCCAGGACTATCCCATAGAGCAGATCGTGGTAGTGGATAATGCATCGGGAGACGGCTGTGCGGACAAAGTGAAGGAGTTCTGCCGTCAGCTTGAAACGGGTGTTCAATCGTATGAGCAGGAAGCTACAAATAAGGGGACGGGGCTTGGTGCCTCTATTCCATACCCTTCCTTTATTATTCTAGAAAACCAAGTGAACACGGGCTTCGCACCTGCCCACAATCAGGCAATCGCCGCTACGGATACAGATTATGTGCTGGTGCTTAATCCCGATCTGACACTGGAACCCGGCTATATCTCCCGTCTGATTGCGCAGATGGAAGCCGGCTTCCGGACCGGCAGTGCGACAGGCAAGCTTTTACTGAAAGCGGATCACTCACTCATAGACAGTACAGGACTGCGGATGAACAGGGCGCGGAGGGCTTTTGACCGTGGTGCGGGAGAGGCTGCTGCGAGCTGGCCGGAGTCCGGGGCTGTGTTTGGGGTATCCGGTGCAGCTGCGATGTATTCCAGGCGGATGATTGAGGATATCAGCGTGAATGGCGAGTTTTTTGATGCGGATTTCTTTGCTTATAAGGAAGATGTGGACGTAGCTTGGCGGGCGCGTCTGTTCGGCTGGCAGGCTTATTACGATGCGGAAGCGGTGGGCTACCACGAACGGGGCTGGAAAACGTCGGGACGCAACGGCAAGCCGATGTTCATCCGGAGGATTTCGTACATTAACCGGTACAAAATGATTTATAAAAATGAACCGGCCCGTACACTGCTGCCGACTTTACTCTATTCGTTGCCCTACGAGGCAGCAGCACACGCGTATATGCTGTTAAAGGAGCCGAAGCTGATTAAAGCCTGGAGCTTGTTTTGGGCACAGCGGAAGAACCTCCAAGCCAAACGGAAGTACATTCAGGCGAAAGTGAAAAGACTGGAAGGCGTCAACAGCAACTGATATAAGCAGAACAAGGAACTTTATATAAATAGAACTTGGAAAATTCACTATATCATTTGAACTTGAAACAGTGAAGAATGGCCTATCAAGTTACGTATGGCAATTCGAAGTTCATTCAAAGGAGGGTTCGGGTGCATTCTATCCTGAAATAACATTGTCCGGAGTGAGGGCATTGTGATGGAAGCCTCGAATTTAGCGAAGCCCAATTGAGGGCCTTCCCCGAAAATTTCATCGTCTGAAGCGCAGCGATAGAGCGGCATGGATGTCTGTTGCACAAAGTACAGTCAAACAACCAATCCTCGTTGGTTATTTAAATTACATGCTCAAGAATTTAAGTTCAATTCATATAGTGGAGAAAAGTGAAGGATGAGAAGTTTGGACCTGTTAAAACCTCCCTGACCAGGCCGCGCCTATCAGGGAGGTTTTTGTGTTATAATAATTGTCGATAGATTACTATATTTGTCAGGAGCGTAGTGCAGTGAGTGTAGATGTAAGCATAATAATTCTCAATTACAACACATGCCGCCTGACGATGGATTGTCTGAGGTCGGTGTATGATTCCGAAACGAAGTTTTTCTATGAAATTATTCTAATAGACAACAACTCCCGGGATGATTCGGTAGAGAGGATCAGCCGGGAATTTCCCGATGTGCTGTTAATCGCCAATTCAGAAAATGTCGGGTTCGCCCGTGGCAATAATCAGGGGATGGAAGTGGCCTCCGGCCGTTACGTGCTGCTGCTCAATTCTGATACGGTGATACGGAAGGATACGCTGGAGACGATGCTTGAATTTATGGACAGCCGGCCGGATCTCGGGGCTTCGGGCTGCAAGGTGATTTTACCGGATGGCTCGCTGGATAAGGCCTGCAAGAGAGGTTTTCCGACTCCAGCCGCGTCCTTTTATTATGCGTTCGGCTTCAGCAAGCTGTTCCCCGACCGTCCGAGATTCAACGGTTACCAGTTGGGATATCTCGATCCCGATCAGGCTTATCCGGTTGATTGCCTGGTGGGTGCGTTCATGCTGGTGCGGCGGCAGACGATCGACCAGGTGGGCGGATTGGATGGGGAGTTTTTCATGTACGGTGAGGATTTGGACTGGTGCTTCCGGATTAAGGAGGCCGGCTGGGGGATTTACTATTATCCGCAGACGTCCATTGTGCATCTGAAGGGGGGCAGCGCGCGGCGCAGGCCGTTCAGGATCGTCTATGAGTTTCATCGGGCGATGATTTTATTTCACCGTAAGCATTATAGCAAGCGGTACAACAGTATGATAAATGGAGCGGTCTACGCCGGCGTGGGCGTGAAGTTCGCGCTCTCGCTGGTGCGCAATGCGCTGATCCGTCCCCGGGCAGTGCCTTCCCCGGCGCAGAGCCTTACAGTTCCAGGGGAAGCGGGTTCAAGAACGGAATCGAATGCTGAGGTGAGATTATGATTCGCCGTAATCAGAAATTTTTAACACAGCTGTATATGGTAGCCGATTTTTTAGTTATTCAGCTGTCCTTTCTGGCTGCTTGGTGGCTTAAATTTCGAAGTGGTCTGCTGGAATCCTATAACACATTGCCGGTGGAGTCTTATGCGTATTGGAGCTTTATCTATGGTGCTATCTCAATATTAATAGGAATTGTACTGTCACTCTATTTACCCAAGCGCAAAAAGCGTTTTGTCGATGAGTTCCTCAAGATTTTCCAGGTGCACATCATGGCCATCTTTATGCTGCTCGGCTTGATGTTTTTCCTGAAGGAAATTGATGTATCCCGTCAATATCTCGCGATTTATATGGGCTTTAATATTCTTTCCATTATGCTGTACCGTTATGTGCTGAAGAAGATGCTGAAGTCCTTGCGTGAAAAAGGCTTCAACCGCCAGTTCGTACTTATTCTGGGTGCCGGTACATTGGGCAAGAGGTTCTACAACAATCTGGTGCAGTATCCGGAGCTTGGGTATGAGGCCATTGGATTTCTGGATGATTTCCATACCTGGGATGGCATTGAAGGGGAGTGCTACAAGCCGATTCTGGGAACGGTGGATGAGCTGCCGGGGATGCTGGAAATGCTGCCGGTGGACGAGGTGATTCTGGCTCTCCCGCTGGATGCCCACTCCAAATATCCGGCAATTATCGCCGCCTGTGAGAAGGCCGGAGTGCGTACGCTGATTATTCCCGATTTCTTTGACTACCTGCCCGCCCGGCCGTACTTCGATAATTTTGCCGGTATGCCGATGATCAATGTGCGCGACATCCCGCTGGATATGACCGGCAATAAGCTCGCTAAGCGGTCCTTTGATATTATTTTCTCGCTGTTCGCCATTATTATGCTGTCGCCTGTAATGCTGATTGTGGCACTGGGTGTGCGCCTGACGTCCCCGGGCCCCGTTATCTTCAAGCAGGAGCGGGTAGGGCTGAACCGGCGCAATTTCATGATGTACAAGTTCCGCTCCATGAAAATGCAGCAGGACGGCGAGGAGGACACGGGCTGGAGCACTCCGTTGGACCCCCGCCGCACCCGGTTCGGAACTTTTATCCGCAGAACCAGCCTGGATGAGCTGCCGCAGTTTTTCAATGTGCTGTTCGGCCAGATGAGCGTGGTGGGCCCGCGGCCGGAACGTCCCTTCTTCGTGGAGCAGTTCCGCGATGAAATTCCGAAATATATGGTCAAGCATCATGTGCGTCCGGGAATTACCGGCTGGGCACAGAGCAACGGCCTGCGCGGAGACACCTCGATTGAAGAACGGATCAAGCATGATATTTTCTATATTGAAAATTGGTCGCTGCTGTTCGATATCCGGATCATCTTCAAGACCATCCGCAACGGCTTCAAAAATGCTTACTGAACTTTTACAGTTAAGTTATATTTCACTTCTGAAACGGTTGCCGCCCTTTGTTTGAAGAAGGACTTGGCCGTTTCTTCTTGTTTCTACTCCAACTTATTGCAAAGGAAACCGCACATATGGATAAGAGAAAAACCATTGCCACAGCCGTCATGATCGGCGCTTTGGCCCTTCTGCTTGTGATTGCTCTGGGGGAGGAGGACAAAGAACCCGCAACCGGCTTTGCGTCCCACCGGATTGTAGCCCATGCGATGGGAGGAATCAATGGCTATACGTATACGAACTCCCTTGAAGCTTTTGTAGCCAATTACGAGCAGGGAAGCCGTGTGTTTGAGGCCGATTTACTGCTCACAACAGATGACCGGCTGGTTGCCCGCCACGAGTGGACCATTAATATGAGCAAGCTGCTGGGCCAGCAGACGGTGCTGCCTGCCGCCAAGCAAGGGACAGTGCTGGAATATGCCCAGTTCATGGACAGCCCTATTCTGGACATCTATTCTCCGCTGGATATTGAGAAAATACTCGATCTTATGCAGGCCTATCCGGATGCCTATCTCGTTACGGATACTAAGGAGACTGAGGCCGGGCTGGTAACGGAGCAGTTCAAGCTCATTACAGAGGCTGCCGAGCGCCGTGATCCGGCTTTGCTTGAGCGGGTGGTTCCGCAGATTTACAGCCGGGATATGCTGGATGTGGTTAATAAGGTGCATGTTTTCCCGGAGATATTGTATACCCTCTACCAGTCTCAGGACAGTGATGAGCAGGTGATTGACTTTGTACAAGAGAGCGGCGTGGATATTACCATGCCGGCCGCCCGGGCCACCAAGAGCTTTGTGCAAAAGCTGAAAAAGGCCGGAGCCCGCGTCTACGTGCACACGATCAATGATGAAGATGAGATTGTGAAGCTGTCACGGATGGGGGTTGACGGGTTTTACACGGATTTTGTTTCGGAGGTTGATTTAAGCAGCTTCAGAAGGCTTCGTTAAGGCGTGAAAAAGGCGAAAAAATGTTCGCATTTTTCTGCTCTTTAAATTGACACCCCCCGCTGTGCTGGCATAGACTAGAGATACAGCTTTTGCGGCAGCGGAAGTGTTTTTGGCATGAAAGTGAGGCCTGCAGAGGCGTCAATCAGTAGACTAATAGAGGATGGGCGAAGATGAATGAAATGCGGCAAAAGATACGGCCGTGGCGGCATGTATTCAAGCTGGACCCCGACCGCGAGCTCGGAGAGACAGAGCTGGAGGCGGTCTGCTTATCCGGAACGGATGCTGTACTGATCGGCGGTTCCACCGGGGTAACATATGAGAATACGGTCGCATTGTTGGCCAGAGTCCGGCAATATGAGCTGCCCTGCGCCCTTGAGATCTCAGATCTTGAGGCGGTTGTGCCGGGTTTTGATCTGTATCTGATTCCAATGGTGCTTAACAGCCCGGATACAGACTGGGTATTGGGCCATCACCGCCGGGCTATTGAGCGTTACGGGAGCCTGATTCCGTGGGAGCAGGTGCTTACAGAAGGATACATCGTGCTGAACGGGGATTCTTCCGTTGCCCGCCTTACAGGAGCAGACAGCTCGCTGGGCGGGGAGGGGGCAGCGGCCTATGCGCAGATCGCGGACAAGCTGATGAGCCTGCCGGTTGTTTATCTGGAGTATAGCGGGGCCTTTGGCGATATGGAGACGGTGCGTGCAGTAAGAGAGACTGTAGAGCACAGCCAGCTTTTTTATGGCGGCGGAATTACCGGTGAAGCTGAAGCCGAGCAAGCTGCTGCGCTGTGT
Source organism: Paenibacillus sp. S150 (assembly GCF_019352175.1). GTDB lineage: Bacteria > Bacillota > Bacilli > Paenibacillales > Paenibacillaceae > Paenibacillus_AQ. Next base: position 8,258 of record NZ_JACBYI010000007.1, on the reverse strand, counting down.
GATACGGTGGTGGCCGGCAACATTATATACCAGGATGTGCAGCAGGCGCTGCTCACTGTACAGGCGGTTAAGAGAACGCCGAAGATTGATTTTACAATATAAGGATCTATATGTTTTGCAATATAAAAGGACGGCAAAGCCGTTTCTGCTTAATTCGTGATATTCAGAAAGGAGCATGCCACACATGCAACTTGTTAACATACAGGATGCCGTAAACCGGCTGAATCCTCCGCAGCGTCAGGCTGTAGAATTTACTGAAGGGCCTTTGCTCATTATGGCTGGAGCCGGCAGCGGCAAGACGCGCGTGCTTACCCACCGCATTGCCTGGCTGATTGCGAACCGCAAAGCGCCGCCTTGGGCGATTCTGGCGATTACCTTTACCAATAAGGCTGCACGGGAGATGCAGGAGCGTGTCTCGAGGCTCGTAGGGCCGGAGGGGCGCGATATTTGGGTATCCACCTTCCACTCGATGAGTGTGCGGATATTGCGGAAGGACATTGAGCGGATCGGCTTCACCTCCAATTTTTCCATTCTGGATTCTACGGACCAGCTGTCGGTTATCCGCAACTGCATGAAGGATCTGAATATAGATACGAAGAAATTTGAGCCCAAGGCTGTACAGTCCATGATCAGCACCGCCAAGAATGAGCTTATAACGCCGGCGCAATATGAGCAGAAGATCGGCGATTATATGGAAGGCCTCGTTGCCAAGGTGTATACCATGTACCAGAAGCGGCTGAGGGCCAACAACTCGCTGGACTTCGATGATCTGATTATGAAGACAATTGAATTGTTCAAGGAAGTGCCGGAGGTGCTGGATTTCTACCAGAAGAAATTCAAGTACATTCATGTGGATGAGTATCAGGATACGAATAGAGCGCAATACATGCTCTGCCGGATGCTGGCGGACAGCCATCACCGCATATGCGTCGTCGGCGACAGTGACCAGTCCATCTACCGCTGGCGCGGGGCGGATATTACGAACATCCTGAATTTTGAAGAGGATTATCCCGAAGCCAAAACAATTATGCTGGAGCAGAACTACCGCTCTACCTCCAACATTCTGAACGCGGCCAACGGCGTGATCGCGCTGAATACCGGACGCAAGCCCAAGAAGCTGTGGACGGATTCGGACGAAGGCGAGAAGATTAAGGTTTTCCGCGGCGATTCCGAGCATGATGAAGGCTATTTTGTGACCGGAGAGATCAGCAAGAATGTCAAGCAGGGCCAGGCGTATCAGAATCATGCGATTCTGTACCGCACCAATGCGCAGTCACGCGTAATAGAAGAAATTCTGATCAAATCGGATATTCCCTATCAGATTGTCGGGGGGATCAAGTTCTACGACCGCAAAGAAATCAAGGATCTGCTGGCCTACCTGCGCCTCTTGTCCAATCCCGATGACGACATCAGCTTAACGCGGATCATCAACGTTCCGAAGCGGGGGCTTGGGGATACGACAGTCGGCAAGCTGGCCGCTGCGGCTGCTTCGCAGGGAGTCTCCATCTTCCGCGCGCTGCAGACCGTGGATGATCTGGGCTTCGCCGGACGGACCCGCAATTCGCTGGTAGAATTCTACGATATGATCGAGGCGCTGCACCGGATGGTGGAGTTCCTGTCCGTGACGGAGCTGACGGAGAAGATTCTGGAACTGTCCCAGTACCGGCTGGAGCTGCAGAATGAGAATACTCTCGAATCCCGGTCCCGTCTGGAAAATATCGACGAATTCCTGTCGGTAACCATGGAATTTGAGAAGAACAATGAAGACAAGTCGCTGGTCTCCTTCCTTACGGATCTGGCGCTGATCGCGGACATCGACAGTGTGAACGATGAAGAGGAGCGCAGCGATGCTGTAGTGCTGATGACCATGCACAGTGCAAAGGGGCTGGAGTTCCCGACCGTCTTCATTATCGGGATGGAAGAGGGCGTGTTCCCGCACAGCCGCGCCTTCCAGGACTACGACGAGCTGGAAGAAGAGCGGCGTCTGGCGTATGTGGGGATCACCCGTGCGGAGAAGCAGCTGTTCCTCAGCTGTGCACGGATGCGCACGCTGTTCGGGCGGACGGCGGCGAATCCGCCGTCGCGCTTCCTGGAGGAGATTCCGGAGGAGCTGAAGGAAGATGCCGGCGGTGCCTCAGACCGCTTCCGGCGCGGCGCGAAGGTTGGCGGTGCCTATGACGGCCGCGGCTTCGGCGGGGGCGGCCGGGGGAACTTCGGCAGCCGCAGCGGCGCTGCCGGAAATGCGCCGGCAGGCGGCGGGTCCGCCGGCTTCGGCGGCAGCACTGCGTCCGCGGCAGCCGGTACAGGCCGCGTGACCGTGACCACCGGAGGCGCACAGCGCGCTCCGGGGGCTGGGACTGCGGCGCCCGCCGATTTCAAGGCGGGCGACAAGGTCTCACACGGCAAATGGGGCATCGGCACCATTGTGTCCGTGAAGGGCAGCGGCAACGATACGGAGCTGCAGATTGCTTTTCCTGCACCGGTTGGCGTGAAGCGGCTCTTGGCGGGCTTTGCGCCGATTACCAAAGTCGAATAAAAGACTGCGGTTAACGATTGCATTTTTAGAACACGCTAACCGTAGGAAACTTATTGACGGAGGGATGTGCCCGGATGGATGCCATGCACACTATGGAGGAGCTCGTAGCCGAGCTGAATCAATATAATTATCATTATTACACGCTGGATGCGCCGCTGATCAGCGACAAAGAATATGATGCGCTCTACGATCAGCTGGCAGCCCTTGAAGCTGAGAGCGGCATTGTGCTGCCACATTCTCCAACTCAGCGTGTGGGCGGGGAACTGCTGAAGGGCTTCACGCCGCATCGGCATCTTGCCCCGCTATGGAGTCTGGATAAAGCGCAGAATATTGAACAGCTTCGGAGCTGGAATACCCGGGTGCTGAAGCTGGTGAATGACTACAACACGAAGAATCCTGAAATGCCTCTTCCGGAGCCCTGTTATGCGGTAGAACTGAAGTTTGACGGATTGACGCTGAACCTGACCTACCGTGACGGGGTGCTGGTACAGGCGGCGACACGGGGCAATGGAGTAACCGGAGAAGGCATTCTGGCGCAGGTGAAGACGATTAAGTCGGTTCCCTTAACCATTCCTTTTAAGGAAGGGATTATTGAAGTGCAGGGCGAAGGAATGATGAATCTGTCCGTTCTGGCCGACTATAATACAAGAGCGGCTGAACCGCTGAAGAATGCCCGGAACGGGGCGGCGGGGGCGCTGCGCAACCTTAATCCCAAGACGACTGCCGAGCGCAGGCTGAATGCGTTCTTCTATAATGTGGGCTATGCGGAAGGCATCCAGTTCTCCGACCATCAGGGAATGATGGATTTCCTGCGGACCAACCGCTTTAAGGTCAATCCGTATCTTACTTATTTTGATAATTTTGATGATGTGACCGGACAGCTGGCCGAGATTGAAGAGAGCCGTTCCGGCCTAGACTATCTGATAGACGGCGCGGTCATCAAGGTGACGGATTTCCGCATCCGCGAAGTGCTGGGCTATACAGACAAGTTTCCGCGCTGGGCAGTGGCTTACAAATTCGAGGCGGAAGAGACCACGACGGTTCTGGAGTCGGTAAGCTGGAACGTGGGCCGCACCGGAAAAGTCACCCCGCTGGCCCGTGTGGAAGCGGTTGAGCTGGCGGGAGTTACAGTCCAGAATTGCACCTTGAACAATGTTGGCGATATTGAACGCAAGAATCTCAAGCATGCCCTCGGTACGCGTGTGTTCATCCGCCGGTCCAATGATGTTATCCCGGAGATTCTCGGCAAGGTAACGGAAGAGAGCGACGGCGGAGAGATTATTTTCCCCGGGAATTGTCCGGCCTGCGGCTTCCCGCTGGAAATGCGCGGCGCTCATCTCTTCTGCAACAACAAGCTGAACTGCAAGCCGCAGATCATTGGGCGCATTACCCACTTTGCTTCGCGGGATGCGATGGATATTGAAACCTTCAGCGATAAGACAGCCGGACAGCTGCATGAGGAGCTGAATGTGCGCGAACCCGCAGACTTATATGAGCTGACCTTTGAACAGCTGGTGAAGCTGGAGCGTTTTGGGGAAAAGAAGGCAGAAAATCTGATTAAGGCGCTCGAAGAGAGCAAAGGCCGGGATCTTGCCTCCTTCCTGTTTGCCCTCGGAATTCCGAACACAGGCAAGGCAACCACCAAAATGCTGGCGGATCACTACCGCAGCCTGGAAGCGGTCATGCACGCAACGGCCGAAGAATTGTCCGGGCTCCCCGACATTGGAGGCATTGTAGCGGAGAGTATTGTAAGCTTCTTCGCCGACCCGTTTGTGGTAACCAGCATTAAGCGCATGCTTGAACTCGGGGTAGAGGCGAAGGCACCGGAGGCTCCGCGCCAGGTGAGCGCCGATTCCTTCTTCAGCGGCAAAACAGTAGTACTGACCGGTTCGCTGCAGAAGCTTACCCGTGAGGAAGCCGCAGAACGTCTGGAGGCGCTCGGCGCCAAGGTATCCGGCAGTGTCTCCAAAAAAACCGACCTCGTCATTGCCGGCGAAAAAGCAGGCAGCAAGCTGGCCAAAGCACAGCAGCTCGGCATTCAAGTGATTGAGGATGAGGAAGAGCTGATCCGGCTGTTAAAAGGTTAAGCCGTATTTAGACTTTTGCCTCTGTGTAAATAGTAAAATGCCCGGCTCCCGCATTCACGGGACCGGGCGTTTTCGTATGATTTACATCCCAGCGTTTTTCAATCAAGCCCGCAACAGATTGTTGCCTCAGGATGGCTGCTGCATGAAGCCTACACGCGCTTTGCATTCGGCAGCCAGGCATCCTTATCGTACCCGCGCTGCTCCCAATACCCGACATGGTCCTCTTCGATCAGCTCAATCCGGTTCAGCCATTTCACCGATTTGTACGCGTACATTTGCGGAGTGACCAGGCGGACAGGTCCGCCAAGCTGGTTGGGGATAGGTTTGCCGTCATGCAGCACGGCGACCATTACATCTTTCAGCCGTGCCTGAGCGAGTGTCAGTGAATCGGTATAGACTCCGTCACCGGAATAGAATTTTACCGTCGCCGCCCGTTCCTGTACACCGGCCATATCGAGCAGCTTTACGAGGGGGAGGCCTTCCCAGGTGTTTTTATATACCGACCAGCCCGTCACACAGTGAAAATCACTAACCTGCACCTCGCGCTGCAGCTTGACGAATTCCTCCCAGTTCCAAGTGAACTTCTTGTCAACGAGGCCGTCGATAGTGAAGGACCAATTGCTGTTATCGAAGGCGGGGATCTCTGTTACGGTATAGACCCGGAAGCTCCCTTCCGCTCCACCGCCAATCGGGGGGGCAGAATCGGCCAGAGGAACCGGATCGGGAAGGAGAGCATTGGCATTGCTCGCCGCATAATCTGCGGCACCGGGGAGCTGAAAGGATTTTCCGATCCAGCGGACAAAGGTTGGACCGAGCGTAATGGCCAGTCCTGCGCCAACGGCAGCTTTAATGAAACCGCGGCGTGAATACATCGGCTGAGGGCCTTGTGCTGCTGCCGGCTGTTGAGTACCTCCTGCAACCCTGTCCTCCCCTTCAGATGCTGTTTCCGGTACGATTGAACGCTTCCTCGGCTCCTTCAGCCATTTGACTCTGGTAATGGAGTGGTAGATAATGACCGGCAGCCCCACCCATGTGAGCAGATCATGAATGAACAGCGCCGTGTTGGCCGCTCTAGGCCCGGCAAGCCGGAACTGCCAGAGGACAATCCCTGATGCAATCCAGCCGATCAGCAGAACCAGCACAAAGATGACATTGGCTTTCTGCGAGTTCTTGCCTTTTAACCTCTTCCAATGCTTTGCCGCAAGCAGTAAATAATAGATGACCGGTATAAGCAGAACCAGCCCAAAAGCGATATGCGCCCATTTCAGCCATACTCTGCCCTCGCCCAGCAGCTCCCGCCAGAAGCCTCCTACCAGCAGTAAGCCGCTTACCGCGAGAAACAACACCAGCCATGCATTCCACATGTGAATAGAAACCAGCTTTTTCCCGTACCCCTTGCGGAGTCTGGCCAATGCTTTTTTCAATGCTGTCCCTCCTTCGAACCTTAAGCCATGACAAGCATTTCAACTTTTAACTAATTGTACCGCAAAATACGGCTGTTGAATAATTCGCTGTCCGGCTGCCTTCATGGCCTTATGGTTTGGAGCAACGAAGACAAGGCGGCGAGGTCGCATATTTATTAAAAAGTCCATCCTGCCGACCGGCGAAAAGGATGGACCAAGATAAAAGGATGGACCAAGATAAAAGTAAGTTTTAGTTGTATAACAAGCCGTTTATTCAGCTGCCCATTCCTCAAGCTTTTTGTCGGCAGGGAGCAGCAGGGCCAGAAGACCAAGCAGAGGCAGAAACCCACAGGCTACGAAAACTGCCGTAATGCCGATACGGTCAATAAGCTCACCGATAACAACAGATCCGATGCCGCCAAGACCAAAGGCTAGTCCGGTAATCAATCCGGAGACCGTCCCGATATTTCCCGGATACAGCATCTGCGCATAGATTACAGTAACGGAGAAGCTGGACAGCAATACGAACCCTGAGATCACCAGCAGCACCGCTGCCCAGCCCTGATGTACAAAAGGAAGCGCCAGTGCAAAAGGGACTGTTCCGACCATGGAGATCAGGATAAGATTGCGCCGCCCAAAGCGGTCGGCGAGCGGACCTCCAAAGAATGTGCCGACCGCGCCGGCAGCCAAATACATAAAAATATAGATCTGCGCATTGTCTATCGTCATCCCGTAATTCTTCATTAAATAGAAAGCATAGTAGCCGCCAATGGAGGCACCGTACCAGGAACGGACAAATACCAGGAAGACCAGAATAATTGTGGCGGTCAGAATGCTTTTGCTGCGTGCAGGGTCAAGGGTGCGTGCGGTTGATTTTTTACGGAAGGTATATCCCTGGTCGAGCATTGTCCGGTACCAGTTGGCCACGTAGGTCTGAACGGCGATGCCGGCTGCGGCAATCACAGTGAACCCAAGCGCCCCCATCTGTCCAAACGGGATGAATACCCACTTCATCAGAAGCGGCCCCAACGACTGTCCGGCATTGCCGCCAACCTGGAAGATGGATTGGGACAACCCCTTGCGCTGACCCGCTGCCATGTGGGCTACACGCATGCCTTCCGGATGGAAAGCGGCTGATCCAAAACCAACGAGCATAACTGAGAATATAACCAGCGCGTAATTACCGGCAAAAGCGAGCAGGAACACTCCGGCGAAGGTGCAGCACATTCCCAGAGGCAGCAGCATAGGTCTGGGCTTGCGGTCAGCGGCATAGCCGACCACGGGTTGAATGACCGAGGACGTAATATTCAGGGCAAAAGCGATCCATCCCACCTGAGCATAAGAGAGCAGCATGTTGTCCTTCAGAATCGGAAACATGGCCGGGATAAGCGCCTGAATGGAATCGTTAAATAAATGAACAAAGCTGACCGCCAGCAAAATACGGTAAATGGTAGCCTGCTGCAGGTGCTTCTGTTCGTCATTTGCGGCTGCCGGAGTGGCTGTTATGGAAGTGTTGTTCATCGGAGCTCCTTTCCAAACTGGTTATTAAAAATAATAATACTGGCTGTATTAAACGTTATTTTAGATTATAAGGCTTTCTACGCTTCGCGTCATAAATTTCCTGCTGATTTCCTCTGAAATGTATTGTCTTTTAATTATGAAAAGTTCAGCCATACGCGGATTGGATTCGCTTTTTGCATTTCGCTTCCGTGCTATAACATTGCATTATGAAAATCAATTTGTACCCTATAGGCACTAATTATGCGTGAGTACATTTATTTCTGATAAAAGCTTGCAAACCTCAAATCAGCATGATATATCATTTCTCGTGCTTATGAGGCATCGACGCTGGGCAAGCGGGCGAAGAAGAAATAAGTTGACAGGAAATATGGGTACATGATACATTCTAATTCCTGCGCTTGATACATAATGTTGAAATGCCGGGAGCAAGTTCTTTGAAAACTGAACAAATGGAACGCGTTAATTTTTACAAGATTCATTAATGAATCGTCAGTTTCAACGTGAGCAATCGCTCTTTCAATACGTTTTCGGATGGTTATTTTTCGCGGAGTAATTCGGGAGAAGTAAGCGCTTGAAAAAAACCGATTTGGAGAGTTTGATCCTGGCTCAGGACGAACGCTGGCGGCGTGCCTAATACATGCAAGTCGAGCGGAGCAGGAATGGAAGCTTGCTTCCATTCCTGCTTAGCGGCGGACGGGTGAGTAACACGTA
>NZ_JACBYI010000069.1 GCF_019352175.1 Paenibacillus sp. S150 | reverse complement strand
AAAGCGTCGGAAGCTGCCGATTTCGGCCACCAGCGACACCGCCGTCACGAACGCCACTCCACGCAACCCTTGCAGCGCTTGGACCCATGCTCCGTTCGCCCCCTGGGCGGCTTGTTCCAAAAGTCCGGTTTCAATCCGCTTCAGCCGCTCTTCTCCTTCTTTTACTGCGTGCAGATATTCCCGAAACGTGATCGCTTGCGCTTCCAGCTCCAGCTCCAGCCCCTCCAGCCACAGCCGGTAGCGTTTGGTCCATCTGCGCTTGATTCCCGCTGGCGGTGTGATCGTGTACCGCAACAGAAACTTCAGTAGCCGCTGCTTCGCCCGGTGCAGATCTTCCCGGGCATCCTCCCGCGCCCGCACCAGATCCCGCAGCGCTTCATCTTCCGCGCTCGGCACGTAGACTCCGCTCCGTTCCCCGGCCCGTAGCAGCTCCGAGAGCCGCAACGCATCCCGCCGGTCCGGCCTCGTAGCAAACCTCCAGATCTTCCTTTTTTCCCAATTGTTTCAGCAGTTTGCGGATCGCTCCAGCTTCGTGTTTGATCGCTCCCACATAGCGGGCGGCGTCTCTGCCGCTTTCCGCCACCGCCACCGCTATGGTTTCTTTCGATACATCCAATCCGGCATATTTTGTGGTATAATTCATTTCAACCAGCTCCTTTGCTTGTAGCTCTGAAATGGGGTTTCTTGCTTCCATTTTAACCTACGCCCTGCAAATGTGAGCTGGCCTTTTTTGTTCATCTTAACTTATCTTTTAAAAAAAGAGTGCCCGGCTCCTCCTACAGGGCCAGCGCCTCTTCCGTGATCTGTCTGATATTAATTGAAGAAACCGTCTCTTCATTTACCATATCCGGCAGAATCTCCGCCAGAAAGTACTCGACACATTTCAGATCAATGTTCTTGATCTTGATCAGGGCATTGCGGTACATCACCACAAATTCCTTCTCCGTATTCCCCCTCTGCAGCTCGGCAAAAGCCTCATATACCTGGTCCATCTTGTCGGCAACCTCCAGAATCAGTCCCTCTATGGACTCATCCTTGCCTTCGCGCAATTGATGGTAAAAGATGCTTTTGAACTCTTCGGGGATATGCTCCTTGATGAAGTTGTTGACCATTCCCTCTTCCACCTGCTGGATCAGAGAGCGCAGCTGGAGCGAGGAATGCTTGACCGGAGTCTTGATATCACCGATAAAAATCTCCCCGTAATCGTGGCTGCTCGTAATCTCGTAGAGCTTCTTCCAGTCAATGGCTGCGCCGTTTTTTTCCTCGATGTCGGCCAGGGTTTTGGCGTATTGCACAACCTTCCAGGAATGGGCCGCTACGCTGTGCTCCTCGAATTTGAATTTGCCGGGGCAGCGGATGATGCGTTCCAGTTCGTTCAGAGAGCGGAAATATTTATGGATTCCCATGTGCTCCTCCCTTGTCCTGATGTGAATAGAATGCGGATATGATCCGGTATCGTACAGTATAGGCGGCCAATGTTAAGTAGGAATTAACAAGTTGACAGGTTGTGTTAAACAATGAAAAGACGTGGACAAGGGAGGCCCGTTCATTCTGGCTTCACCAGGCTGCTGCCCCGCCTTACTGCCGAGGCCATCCCCGACTAAAGTCGGGAATCAAGAACAGTCTTCAGGCCGTTTTACAGCATCGCCAATACCTTTACAATGAACACATAGACAACGGCTAGAGCAACCTGCTATCCAGCTTAACCCATTGGAGAGGAAGAGATCAGATTATGAAAAAATTATACCGTTCCGAAAGAGACAAAAAAATCAGCGGCCTCTGTGGAGGTCTGGCCCGTTCCCTTAACATCGACAGCACCATCATCAGGCTGCTGGTGGTCGCCACTTCACTGTTCAGCTTCGGCACTGTAGCGTTCCTGTACATTCTGGCCAGCATTCTGGTGCCTAAGGAAACTTACAACAGCTACCCGGATGGCTACGAGCATTATTAATCCCGGGTAACAATCAAATCAAACAAAAAAAGGAGAAATAAACATGAGCATCTTTCAAAGAATTACAACCCTGACCAAAGCGGCAATCCACGAAGGCCTGAATAAATTGGAGGACCCGGTACTGCTGACCGGACAATATCTGCGGGATCTGGAGGAAAAAATTGCAAATGCCGAAAACAAGCAGCGTGAGTTCAAATCGGCAGCCAGTGTTCTGGAGCGGCGTATTTACGAAAATAAAGTATTGGCCGAGCGGAGCGAAGCAGAGGCCGTACAAGCCATGGGCGAAGGCAATGAGCCTGCGGCCAGAGCAGCGGTCATGGCTAAACTGCGCTACACCGACAGCATCCAGGAATGCAGCCAGGGACTGGAGGAAACCCGCGAAGCCCTTGCGGTGCTGGAGAGCAGCCTCCTGAATGCCAGGGAAGAGCACAAACGGCTCAAGGCCAAAAGAACCGAGCTGGCAGCCCGCGCCCGTAAAGCGTCTGAGCTGAAGCGTTCTGCCGGCAGCAGCAGCTATTCTGCTTATCCGGGCAATCCCGGACAGATCCTGAACGCCGGCGCCGCCTCACGCGGCTTCGAACGGATGGAAGACAAAATCAATGAATGGGAAGCACAGGCCGAAGGCTTGGGATATCCTTCCCCCGAAGCTGCTGAATCCCCGCTGAACAGCGCCGTCGAAGCCGAGCTGGAACGCCTCCGCAGCCGCAAGGCTGGAGACAGTAAGTAACTTCGAAATAGTGCAGGCACACAAAGGATACCTCCCGGTGGTCAGGGGAGGTATCCTTTGCATATTCCCGGCACAGGCTGTATCCTCGATATCTGCCGCTTCAAAGCCGGAATCCCCGACTCCACCAACTTCCCTTTATTCATTTAATAGATTGTATTTGGGCACCCACTACTTTAATATTAACCTTATATGAAAGATAAGGGGCTTTACCTATGAATTTTACAGCGATTGACTTTGAAACGGCCAACTCCAGCCGCTCCAGCGCCTGCGCCTTGGGGCTTGTTCAGGTAAGAGATGGCATAGTCAGTGCAGAGCATGTATGGCTGATTGATCCGCAGCAGCGGTTCGACGGCATGAATATTGCGATTCACGGCATCACCCCCTCAATGGTGGAGGGAAAGCCTACATTCAACGAGCTGTGGCCGACGCTTGAGCCGCTGCTGCATGGAGAGGTTGTAGTCGCGCATAATGCTGCCTTTGATATGAGTGTCCTGCGTTATTGCCTGGACCGTGCGGCCTTCAGCTATCCGGATTTTCAATACATGTGCACCTACCTGCTCGGCAAAAAAATGCTTCAGGAGCTGCCCTCCCATAAGCTGAATGTGGTGTCCCGGCATTTCGGGATCAGCCTGAAGCATCACGATGCGCTGGATGATGCCAGAGCGGCAGCCGCCATACTGCTCAGGCTGATGGAACGCGAGCAGCATACCGATCCCCTGCTGCTGGCCGGCAGCCAAGGGTATAAGGCCGGAACGATGTATGCGGGCGGCTACACGCCATTCAAATCCCCGCCCAAGAAAGCAGCCAAAAAGCCGGCCCATAAAAAGCCGGCCGCCCAAAAGCTTTCCGATACAAAAAGTCTGCCGGCCTCTTCTTCCTCCCAAGGCCAAAAGAGCTTTGGCAGCACCTCAACCTCGAGCAGCTTCTTCTAATCTTACACTGGCCTTCAGCATTATCCGCACACAAAACCCCCGGTCCAGGCGAACGGACCGGGGGTTTCTTCCTGCTGCCCAGCTACGGCAGACTCCTGAAATGCAGGCACTGTCTCTTAAATAGATCTAGATTTTCATCCGGTACACAGCCTTGTTCTCCAGCCCCCGGATGAACGGCGTCCATTCCTCGGTCTCCGGCGTTGTGTCCAGCGCATCCTCTACCATTTGCAGCTTCGCATCCATTGCATCAATATGATGCAGCGCCACCGCTTCGGCCGTTTGCGGCTGAACCGGGCTGCCCCATTCGCCCAGGTTGTGATGGGATAATACCAGATGCTGCAGGCCGAGCACCTTTTCCGATTCCAAATCTATGCCGGAGCGAATCGCCGCCTCGGTAATCCAGTTCGAGGCCATGGAAATATGGCCGATCAGCTTGCCCTGCACGCTGTAATCAGACACGATTCCGAACTGGGAGATCATCTCCTCCGGCTTGGCGATATCATGCAGAATAATACCCGCCTTCATCAGATCGGGATTCAGGAATGGCCGCTGCCTGCAGAGGAATTCACCGATTTCCAGCATCCGCACCATATGATAAGCAAGACCGGCGAAATAAGCATGATGATGGGTTTTTGCTGCCGGATAATGCATTAATTTCTCTTCTACTTTGCCTACACAAAAGGATACGATTGCCGCAATTTCCGGGTCGGTGATACTTGACATAACGCCCTTAATCGTATGAATCAGATCCACCGGCCGGATCGGCGCGGACCTTATAAAATCAGTCAGTGAAACGTTGTCCGAATCATTGGCAAGTCTGATCTTGGTAACCTTAACCTGAAGCTTCTCGCGATAGGTATGCGCAACCCCGCGCACCTTCACCAGCGCCATCGGGAAAAAGGTTTCCTTATCCGCCGTGCTTACATCCCAAAATTTGGCCGAGATTTGGCCGCTGGAATCGCCCAGAACAATATCAAAATAATCCTTTGGAGGAGTACCGTTTGTTTGTTTGATTGCCAGCTCTCGCAGCAGATAAAAGCCGACAAATTCATCCTGTGGAGATAGCTGTTTAATTAGCGTCATTTTGGAGCCTCCCATTACTAACAGGCCAAAAGCCCGTTGTGTATATTAAACTTTAGACATTCACCTCCGAAATCCCTCTAAATTACTATACGATTCCTAATTCTATTTATGTCTCGTCCCACCATAAGCCGTTTTTACCCGCGTCCGCCTGTTCCGACAGCAATCCAGGTAGCCCCTGATTCCGCGCTTCCACACCGGCCTATGCGTCCTTCATTGACAGCTCAGCCGTCTTTGATTTCAGGCTTAAGGTTGTCTCAACCGGCCCGGCGTTCCACCCAAGTGGAAAAAGTGAGCTTAATTCTTCCCAAGCGCCCTTTAAGTTCACTAATTCCACTTCACTCCATTGTACTTCACTTCCTCACCCCGCGATTCCGGTTAGCTCCTCAAATTCCGCTGTTCCTCCTGCAAAGCGCAACCCGCAGGTTCAGCACGATGACCACATTTTCAACTTATCCCCAACTTTATACACACCTTATCCAAGGTTAAAGTAATTCATAATTTCCAAAACAAGAAAAAGAGGTTATCCCGGGCCATTTGCATGACCCAAGGACAACCCCTTATAGATAATCGGGAAAATTATTTGCCTGCTGCTTCCAGAGCGACCTTGATCGCTTCTACAGCTTTGGCGGAAACCAGCTTCTCGGCATCACTATCGCCGAATGCCGCTGCACGGTAACCGTACTTATGCAAGCTGTAGCCAGTGGATGTGTTTTCGATCTCAGCCTTAACCGTTTTTTCGGCATCGGTTAATTGGGCTGCCGGTTTTACTTTGCCCGCAGCGTCGAGATAGTACACTACCATGTTCACTGGAACACCGTATTTAACATATACCATTACATTTACAGTCTTGTCGGTGCTTACGCCGATGAATGCTCCGTCAAAGTAAGCCGCTTTGCTCTCTTCCGTAACTTCAGCCTTGCCGTAAGCTCTGTCCACCGCAGCCTTCAATGCATTGCTGCTGCTGGTTGCACCGGATACCGCATCAGCTTCCTGTACGCCTTCTCTTGTGCCTGCGGCAAGGAAGCTGGCAGTCAGCTGAGGGATGGCTTTTTGAACCTCGGCATAAGCGCTTTTGCCCAGGTCTACCATATTCATGCCTACGCGGGAAAGGGCGACACTCACGATTTTACCGTTGCGCAGGGTTACATCTGCTTTGTTCGATCCTTTGTCATAAGCATCGCCATACGCAGTGAAGGTGCCGTCTTTATAGGCTCCCTGTTCTTTGGAAGCATTGGCCAATGCATCTGCCAGTGCTGCTCTTGCCGCTGCCGACAAGGCTTCCTGACCTGTAACATCAGGGCTTTGCACGCCTTTGTCGAGCAGTCCTGCAGTCAGTTGATCAACCACAGCTTTTTGTTCGGCAGTCAGCTTATCGTCAGCAATCAGTTTGCCGTCTGCTCCGAACAAGCTCAATTTGATGCCTGTTACCTGGTCTGCCTCAACGTCAACGAGCAGGAAAATCTTGGAGGCATTGTCTACTCCGGCAAATTTGCCGTCAAAATACTCGCCTGGAGCCGGCACCTTCAGCGCCTTCTCAAAAGCTCTTTCTACAGCCTCGTTCCAGCTGTGGCTGCTTTCGGTAGCGCCGGAGATTCCGTCTATCTTCTCATCATAATTGGCGAAATAAGAGCCGTTTGCAAGCAATTTAGCAGTCATGGGCGCATTGGCCTTAACGACTTCGGCATAAGCGGTTGCGCCTCTGTCAATCAGGTTGGTGCCGAGTCTGTACAGCTTCACGTCAACCAGCTTGCCGTTGCGGATGACCACATCGGCTCTCTCTACGCCCACGCTTCTAGCAGTGCCGTAGGAAGAGTAGAATCCGTCAATGTAAGCGGAAGTATTGTTAATGGAGGCATTTTGTTCCGCATCCCAGAAAGCGTTGATCGCAGCCTTGGATTCAGCCTCATAGCCGGCTACCGGCTGTGCGGAAGAACCGTTTGCAAGCAGTACGGGAGTAATGGCCGCAATCGCTGCAGTTTGTTCTGCAGTGTAGGCTTTTTCATCCGCGAAATCACCGGCTGCAGTCAGCGGATACAGCTTAACCGCAGTAAGCTCATTGGCATCATAGCTTGCGAATACGGCATATTTGCCTTCCGGGTCCACACCCATGTGGTCGCCGTCGAAATAAGCGGCATCCGCAGGTTTGATTTCCAGCGATCTTTGGAACGCTCTGTCTACCGACAATTTCCAGCCGTCGCTGGTGCGGGTTGCGCCGGATACGGCATCCACTGCCGCTGCGCCGTCTCTTGTTTTGCCTAGCAGTCTGTCTTTCATCAATCCGTAAGCAACCCAAACGCCGCTGTAATTTTCGCTTGCGTTTCTGTCGATAATCTTGGGATTGGTTCTCAGAAGCTCAATATCGGCAATTTTGCCGTCTTTGATAGTGACTGTTGCCCCTTCAGTACCTTTGGAGTACGCATTGCCGTAAGCTGTATACACTCCGTCCTGATACACGGCTTGCTTCACTGTCACAGGAGTGGCGGTAGGGGCAGGTTTAACCGTAGCAGCCGGCTTGGCGGTAGCGGCCGGCTTGGCAGTTGCCGCCGGCTTGGCGGTAGCTTTGGCCGTTGCCGCCGGCTTGGCGGTTGCCGTCGGCTTGGCTGTGGCCGCCGGCTTGGCCGTTGGTTTTGGCGTTGGTTTGGCGGTTGGCTTAGCTGTCGGCTTTGGCGTTGCCGCCGGTTTGGCGGTGGCTGCCGGCGGTTCCTCCGAAGCTGCTGAAACCGCATCCACCTTCAGATTCAGAGCAGGCGCATTAATCGTATACGCGAGTGGCGCGAGCAGCAAAGCTGCGCTGACTGTCAAAGAAATTAACTTTTTCAATGAGTATTCTCCTTTACCATATCCCCAGTAGTATGTAACCTTGCAAATCCAAGCTTTTCCATAATTATCTCTCTTCCGTTCTTACGAAGAACCACCTGTGTCTTCATAAGACCTAAGAGGTCATCCCCCCTTTCCCGTTCCTGCGCGACCCATCCCGTGTACGAAAAGATGCATCCATTTATACGTTTCTGAAAAAGGTGAAACTTTTCACATAAAGGGGTGAAATGTTTCACATAAAAGGATTCAAGTCTGCCAGCGGTAATTTCTGGCTTGATGGTATCAAATTTATCCTGCACTTCTCTGTATACAAAATCACACACCCTATAAGAAACATCACTATTTCGGAATTAACACAAAAGACATGCTTTTTATTTCTATAAATTCCTTCCATTTACACCGTCTTAAGAGATTCCTGTGATTCCCTATATTGTGTTCACAATCAAGGATGTGATATTTTAGAACGATGTCAAGTTGTTGGAAGGAGCCCCTGCCATGCCGAACCCCCCTCCCATCGGAGTGATTCTTGCCCAGATTGGAACTCCCGAAGCGCCTACTGCCAAGGCGGTCCGCCCCTACCTGCGCCGTTTTTTGTCAGACCGCAGGATTATTGATTATTCACCGCTTTTCTGGCAGCCGCTGCTGAGGGGAATTATTCTGCGCGTGAGGCCGCGCCGTTCAGCCCGGCTGTACAGCCAAATCTGGCAGAATGGCGGATCGCCGCTGCTGCTCCATTCGCTGGAGCAGCGCACAGGTCTTCAGCGTCTGCTCGGCAGCCGCTATCAGGTAGAGCTTGGATTGGCCTACAGCACGCCAGGCATGGAGCAGGCGGTATCCAAGCTGGAAGCGGCCGGCGTGACACGGATGATCGTTGCTCCCCTCTTCCCGCAATACTCTTCTACAACAACCGCTTCGGTCTACGATGCCGCAAGCTTTGCCGCCCTCGGACGCCGCAGCGCCAGCGGCCCGGTTGCCAAACGCTTTGTGCCTGCGCTGCGCTTCATGGAAGCCTACTATAATGAGCCCGGCTACATCTCGGCAATGAAGGAGCATCTTCTGCGGCAGCTAAGCCGCTTAAGCTCCGCGCCGGATTATTATGTACTGACCTTCCATGGCATCCCGCGCAGATATGCCGATACCGGAGACCCGTACCCGCTGCAGTGCCTGGAAACCGCACGCCTGCTTGCGGAGTCCATGGACTGGGAACCCGGGCGCTGGCAGGCCGCGTTTCAATCCCGCTTCGGACGCGAGGAATGGATCGGCCCCTCTACCGCTGAAGTGCTGAAGGGGCTGGCCGGACGCGGCATCCGCAGACCTCTGATTTTCTCCCCGGGACTTACCACCGACTGCCTGGAAACGCTGCATGAGCTGGCCGTCGAAGGCCGGGAGCAATTCGCAGCAGGCGGCGGACAGGCGGAAGAGCTTGTTGCCGCCCCATGTCTGAATGACAATGGAGAATGGCTCAGCTTCCTGGCGCAGCTGGTAGAAAGACACGCTCAAGGCTGGGCCTGATGCTCTCCGCGTATGCCGGACAACCTAAAACAAGCCGCCCGTCCGCATAAAGGATTGCGAATGGAGCGGCTTGTCAGCCTGTTTCCGGAGCGATGCCATGAATGAATGCGAGCCTCATGCCGTCAACATTTTATATTTGGCGGTCAATTCCTCGAACCACTGCTTATCCTGAAGGGACAGCGCAAAATCGATCAATTCGGCAATTTCTCCCGGCTGCAGTTCAGGCGAATCATTGAAGCTGACCTCGGCTGAAGCAACTGCCTCACCAAATGCTCCCTCTGCAAAATCATAGGAAAAACGGAGCTTGATGTCGCTCTCCAAAAATTCGCTCCTCAGGAAGTACAGCACCTCGCACATCAAAACCGGACGGGTATGGTTGTCAAAGACGCAGTCCATCACCTTGGCCCAATAGTGCTGGTTGCTGAGATGCAGCTTGTCATTCGTGAGCAGATATTGCTCACCCTGAAAATCATTGACGAATCTCAGCTCAACCGGCTCCATTTTAAAAATCGCGGAAATTTGCTTTCTGGTGATATTCACGATGTCCTGTGTATCCAATCTCATCATTTCATACACCCCGTTCCTCATATTTGGGCTTTCAGTACCTTGTCAGCATCACGATATTCATATAATTTTAATTAATTTAAAATTATTATCGTCTATTTTTTGCGGTTTGTTAATGTTTTTCATTAAAATTTTATAAAAATATGTTTCTAAATGTGATGAAATGGTTAAATTATAGCCCGAAAATAAAAAAAACCGTTGTTTAGGCCTTTGGATAGGGATAAAAGCCCTCCAAAGGCCTAAACAACAGCGACCAAAAGCATACTCGGCAGCCGATAAAAAACGGCGGAAATTCTTGAAGGAAGACGGAATAATATTTTAGGAGGCTTTCTAAGTGCCTGATCACGATGCATTATTAAACAGATACATCCCGCTGGTGGACTTCCTCGCAGAGGTGCTCGGAGAGAAGAGCGAAATCGTTCTGAACGATGTCCAGAATCTGGACCAGTCGCTTGTTGCCATCCGCAACAACCAAATCAGCGGACGCGAGGTTGGAGGTACAGAAGTAAGCCTCAAAAACCGATTTCCGCTTCAGGTTTTAGCTTCATTTGAGTTCTTCCGGCACAAAAGCGCCCGGAGTCGGCTAACGACATCCAGGCGCTTTTGTGTAGTTTCAGTATTTATCAGAGATTCACAGCGTCAACCGGATTGCTTATTCCGCCTCGTATACATCAAGCGCCGCCTGGACACCAAGTCCGCACGGAACCGCATAGCCATGCCGCAGCAGCGCAGCCTCCAGCGCTCCAAGCAGACGCAGCACATTATTCCCGCGGCAGCTGAAGCCCATGGTGCCGATGCGCCAGATCAAGCCTTTGAGCGGGCCGAAGGAGCTGGCTATCTCGATGCCGAAGCGGTTCAGCAGCATTGCCCGCACCGATTCGCCATCCACACCTTCCGGTATGAGCACACAGGTCACGACCGTCAGCTTGCTCTCCGGGTCTCCATACAGCTTCAAGCCCATTGCCGCAAGTCCGGCGGCCAGCGCCCGTTCGTGCAGGGCATGCCGCGCATAACGCTCCTGAAGCCCTTCCTCCAGCACGAGCCGCAGGCCTTCCCGCAGTGCGTAGAGCATGGAGGTCATCTCCGTATGGTGGTTCAGCCGCTGTTCACTCCAATAATCCTGCAGCATGCCCAGATCGAAGTAATTGCTGCGCACCGCCGGCAGCTCGCTGTGCAGCTCTCCGCCGGCCCGCAGTCCGCGTTCCACCTGCTTGCGCTTCATCAGCTTGGCTTCGGCGCGCTCATTGTAAGTAACAGGCGCCATGCCCGAAGGGACGGACAGGCATTTCTGCGTGCCGCCGATTACGGCATCCAGCATCCAGGCATCCGTCTCCACCGGCACGCCGCCAATGGTGGCGACCGCATCCACGATCAGCAGCGCATCGTGCCCGCGGCAGTACTTCCCGATCTCCGCCAGCGGCTGCACCCGGCCTGTCGAAGTCTCGCCATGAACGATGGCGACCACATCGGGCCTGAAGCTTCGGATGGCCGCGATGACTTCCTCCGGTGTGAACACACTGCCCCAGGCTTTTTCAATCGTGAATACCTCTGCGCCGCAGCGTTCGGCAATCTCATGCAGCAGATGGCCGAACCGTCCGAAGATCGGAACGAGCACCCGGTCGCCCGGAGCGATCAGGCTGACCATCACCGCCTCGATGCCGGAGCGCGAGGTGCCATCCACGGGGAAAGCCCACCTGTTGCCTGTGGCAAACAGCCCGCGCAGCATTCCCATCGTCTCATTCATAATGTCCGTAAATTCGGGATCGAACTGTCCGAGTACCGGAAAAGACATTGCCCGCAGCACACGCGGATCGACCTCTACCGGTCCAGGGGTCATAATGCACCGCAGGGACGGCGATAAATCTTCGTACCGCTTCATGAACATCTCTCCCTCTATAGGTTCATCCTGCCTCATAGGCAAGCTTATATAATAATGCCGTCAACACATTCAGCCCGCCTGCCAGCTCCTCCGGCGAAGAATACTCCTCCGGCGAATGGCTGATCCCCGCCCGGCTGGGCACAAAAATCATCGCCGCAGGACATTGCACCGCAAAGAGCTGGGCATCATGCCCCGCTCCGCTCACCATACTGCGGAAGCTCCTCCCCTGCTCCAGGCAGATTTGTTCTAGGGCTTCACAGAGCGCCTGGTTCATCGGAGCCGGAGAAGTAGCCAGTGCCGGCACAAGCTCAAGCTCAAGCCCGCGCCGCGCCGCAACGGCTCCGAATTCCGCAGCGATGGAGGAACAGAAGCTCTCCAGCTGCTCCGCCTTACTGTGGCGGATATCCAGCGTGAACTGCACTTCTCCCGGGATTACGTTCGGCGTACCCGGAATAACCTCCAGCCTGCCGGTGGTTGCCACCAGCGGATCTCCCGCCGCCAAAGCGGACCTCTCCAGTGCAGACAGCATCTCCACAGTACCGGCAAGCGCATCCCGCCGCAGTCCCATCGGCGTGGTTCCGGCATGATTGGCGCCTCCTGTCACCCTGGCGGTGAACCGTCTCTGCCCGACGATTGCCTGAACCACTCCAATCTGCCGCTCCGATTGCTCCAGAATAATGCCCTGCTCGATATGCAGCTCAATATACATGCCGATGTCGTTTCTCCGGGAGACCTTGACGCCGCCGCCAGCTTGATCCGCACCATCAGTCCGGCTTTCCCGGCTTCCCAAACCACAGGCCTCCATCGCCGCCTCCAGCGTAACCCCCTCCGGATCGGCGATAGACTCCGCTCCGGTCCCGTCATACAGGCCCGTCACATTTCCCGAGCCCCAGAACGTCAGCGGGAAGCGGCTTCCCTCCTCCTCGCAGAAGGCGGCAACCTCCAGCGTCCGCAGCGGCGGCCCGAAGGTCTCCGCCAAATAATGCAGCGCAGTGACCGCTGCAGCCACACCGTAAGCCCCGTCATATTTGCCGCCATTCACAACGGTGTCTATATGCGAGCCGGTTAGAATCACGCTATCGGATGGCCGTGATCCGTTCAGCCGTCCAAAGACATTGCCGACGGAATCCGTATGCACCTCCAGCCCGAGCCCAGCCATTTTTTCCTGCAAAAAATGCTGCGCCCCGCTCCATTCCGGCGTATACAGCAGCCGGGTAACCCCCGGTCCCGGGGCGCTGAACGCCGCCAGCTCCTCCAGCAGGAGCTGCATACCTTCAGCCGGAACCTGGATCAGAGGCAGCTTCTTATTCATAGGACCGGCTGCCCCTGATAAGTCCGCAGCCACTCTCCCCCGTCTGCCAGGATCACGCCTTGGTCAGCTGTGTAAACTACATTTCCCCGGCAGATCGTCGCCGTGACCTTGCAGGATAAGGTCATTCCGGTGTACGGGCTATGCTTATGCCGGTAGAGCAGATCCTCCGCAGCCAGCGTATACGAAGCTTGCGGGTTCAGCAGCACCAGATCGGCATCAAGTCCAAGGGCAATCGAGCCTTTGCGGTGATTAAGCCCGAAACGCCGTGCAGGCAGCTCCGACAGCAGGGCGGAGATCTGGCTGACCGGCAGGCCGCGCACATGAACGCCTTCATGAAACATCAGCTCCAGGCTGCTCTGTGCTCCCGATATGCCGCCCCAGGCCTCAAAGAATGTTAAATCAGGATCAAGCTTGAGCTCCGGCGGGCAGGGCGAATGGTCGGAAGCGATCAGATCGATTTGGCCCCCGGCCAACACCTCCCACAGCCTCTCCTGCTCTTCCGGGCTGCGGAGCGGCGGAGCGCATTTGACTACCGGCCCCAGCTGCTCCATGCTGTCTTCAGTAAGTGTCAGATAGTGCGGACAGGTCTCCGCTGTCACATCCAGCCCGCGCAGCTTGGCTTCGTGAATCATTTCAATCGCGGCTGCGGTGCTGATATGCACGAAATGCAGTCTGCAGCCGGTACGCTCACTGTACAGCAGCGCCCGGGATACCGCCTCAAGCTCCGCTGCCTCCGGCCGGGAAGCGGCGAAATCGCGCGCCCCGGTCTTCCCGCTGCGGGCGGCAGCCGCCGACAGCACAGCCGTGATGTCCTCGCTCTCCGCGTGCAGGGCGAGAATACCGCCCAGCCCGGCGATTTTTTGCATTCCCTGATACAGCGTCTCATCGTCCACCTCACGGAAACGCCCTTCACCGAAGCCGCCGGGATTGGAGATAAAAGCCTTGAAGCCGGTCACCCCAGCCGCGGCCAGCTCCTCCAAATCCTCCAGATTGCCGGGCACCAGTCCGCCCCACAGCACATAATCCACTGCGGAGTTTCCGGAAGCGGCGTCCGCCTTCAGCTGAAGCGCAGCCTTATTCACCGTAGGAGGATTGCCGTTCAGCGGCATATCCGCATAACAGGTGCAGCCCCCTGCCGCCAGAGCAGCCGAGCCGCTGCGGAAGCCTTCCCAATGGCCGAACGCCGGTTCATTGAAGTGGACATGCATATCGATCATTCCCGGCAGCACATATTGCCCCCCGGCATCAATGACCGCGGTTTCCGCAGCAGCCTGCAGCCCCAGGCCCAGCGCAGTGATCTTTCCATCCTTTACTCCCACATCCAGCTTGCGCACTTCTCCGGGCAGCACGACATCCCCATTTCTGATAATAAGCTCATATGATTCCTCCATGAACCGTTCACCTCCGGTCATTTATTGTGCTCCTGTTCAGCTGCCCCGGTAGGTACTGTATCCCCCTGGAGCCACAAGCAGCGGAACGTGATAATGCTCTGATGTGCCGGCAATGTTGAACCGGATCGGGATTTGTTCGAGAAAAAAACCCTCCCGGCCGTTCTGGTTCGCCCCCTGCGCGGCGCTGCCCAATCCTTCCGGAGAGCTGCCGCGAAAATAATCCCCGGCCATGAAGAGCAGCTCGTAGCAGCCCGGCGCAAGCTCCGCGCCTTCCAGCAGCGGCGCATCCAGCCTGCCGTCACTGTTCGTAGCCGCTTCGCGCAGCAGCACGCCCGCTCCATCCGCGAGCTTCCAGAGCTGCAGCTTCATACCTGCGGCCGGCAGCCCCCGCGACAGGTCCAGCACATGAGTCGTCAGGCGCCCGCTCATGCTTCAAGCACCCTTTTCCGGCTGAATCCGTCTATGGGGCAGCCTCTGCGTATATGCAGCGGATCGGCGGCTGCCGTCAATACATATGTTTTTCTGCCGCTTGCCTGTACAGCTTGTATTCCAGTTTCCGTCATGGCAGGGCACCTCCGCTTTTTATTGTCCTTGCGCCTTCTTCCCGCATGGCCGGGCCTTACAGCTCCACACCCTCATCCTGTATCAGATCCTTCAGCCGGAAAGCGGTGATTTTGCCGATCTCGGCAAGCGCCTGGTCCCACTCTTCCTGCTGTGTGCGGTTCACGCGCTCTGCAATGGCCTGAATGATGTCATCCTTATCTTTGCCGCGTACAGCCAGGATAAAGGGAAACCGGAACTTCTCCGTATACGCTGCATTCAGCTCCGTAAGCCTTGCAAATTCTTCAGAGGCCAGGCGGTCCAGGCCCGCTCCCTGCTGCTCTGCCGCCGACAGCGGGCTGACCTGCATTCTGGTCGCAAGATCAGGGTGTGCACGAAGAAGCGCTTCTACCCGGCTGCGCTCCGCATTCCGCGCCGTTTCGAGCATGATGCCGTGCAATTGCCCAGCAGACTCAAACGGAATATGGTCATAAGCCCCCTCTGCCACCCAAGGCGAATGCTCAAAGATTCCTCCGAGGGCCGCCACAAATTCCTCCTTGCTCATTCGGTTAATCTTTTCCAGCGTCCAAAATAAAGGCGGTATCGCCACGGGCTTCCCCTCTTCCTTCAGTTATCCTCAAATGGTTAGTTCTAATTTTAACTTTTATCAGGCCCATTTCATAGCCTTCACTCTTTAAATAAATACATATTATTATATAAATGTAATTATAATCCTTTTTATTGGACAGAAAAGCCCATTCCCTGCATCCAATCATCTACTTGTTTATCTGCGCCGGATGTGCGGATTCCCGCTGTCGTTTAGATGTTCGAACTGCAAAAAATGGACGGGTGCTTCAAAAGGCAATCTCATTAATGCGGGCTTAACCCACGCTCCGGGCAGTCAGAACCGCTGCTCACGGACATACGGCGTTCCCAGCGATTCCGGTGTGCCTGAAGGCTTGTTGCGGTTGCGGTAACCGAGGTACATCAGCACCAGAATCGTTACAACGTACGGTATCATTTTGAGGAAATACGGCGGAATGGCGCTGCCCAGCAGCTGGATACGGAAGCCAAGCGAATCAAGCGCCCCGAAGAAATAGGCACAGAACAACGCACGCAGCGGGTTCCATCTGGCGAAAATCACCAGACCGACGGCGATCCAGCCCCGGCCTGCCGTAAGCCCTTCGTTCCAGGTTGGAGCGTAAGCCAGCACCATGTCTGCCCCGGCCAGACCGATCAATACCGTACCGGCCGTGATATAGCCGTAGCGGACCAGCTGCACGCGGATGCCCATGACATCGGCTGTAGCCGGACTGTCTCCGACTGCCCGCAAATGCAGCCCCCAGGAGGTGCGGTGAATCAACAAATGCAGTGCCAGCACCAGCAGCAGGCTGAACCAGGTCAGATAATCCATTCTGCCGAAAATATCACCAATGACCGGAATCGACTTCACCCAGCCAAGATCGAGCTTCGGTGAAGTGCCCGGCAGCGGAATGCCGCTGATGGACTTGCCAAGATAAGCGCTTAGGCCGCTCCCGAAGAGCGTCATCGCCAGTCCCGACATGGTCTGGTTGGCACGCAAGGTGACACACAGGAAGGAATGAACGAGACCGAGCACCGCAGTGACGGCTACGGCGGCCAGGAGAGCCAGCAGCAGATTGCCGCTGCGGATGTAGACGATGCAGGTCATCACCGCCCCCATCAGCATCAGCCCTTCCGCCCCCAGCTGGATAATGCCCGCCCGTTCATTCAGGATGCCGCCAAGCGTGGCGAGCAGCAGCGGGGTTCCGGCGGAGATGGCGGCTATTAATAACTGTGTAGTGAAATCCATGGTTAAACTCCCTTCTCTAAGAGGATGCCGCTAAGCGCTCCGGCGGATGCGGAAACGGTGGATCATATCGCCGGCAATCAGGAAAAACAGGATCGCACCCTGCAGCATTTCCGAAATGGACGAAGGCAGTCCGATGGTCTGCACACTGTAGCCGCCGACGATCAGGCCGCCGAACAGAATCGAGGTGACGATAAGGCCGAGCGGATTCAGCTTGGCAAGCCAGGCGACAATAATCGCAGTATAGCCGTATCCCGGCGAGATTCCCTGCATCAGCTTATGCGTAACCCCGGAGACCTCAGCCATCCCGGCAATGCCGGCCAGGCCGCCGCTGATCAGCATGACAATAATAATATGCTTCTTGATATGAATTCCCGCGTAGCGGGCAGCCGTGGGATTGGCGCCGATGAGACGCAGCTCATAGCCCCAGCGGGTGAATTTGATCATCAGATAATAAATGGCTACCGCAACCAGGCCAAATACCAGCCCGATATGCAGTCTGGTGGTCCCCAGCACCGGCAGCGACTGGGCGGCGGTGAACATCGGGGAACCCGGGAAGTTGAAGCCTGCGGGGTCCTTCCATGGCCCGAACACCACATAATCCAGCGCAAGCAGAGCCACATAGTTCAGCATCAAAGAGGTAATCAGCTCATTGACGCCGAAATGGGTCCGCGGAATTGCAGTCATCAGTCCCCAGAGCGCTCCGGCGGCCGTTCCGAATACCAGCATCAGTGCAATTGACCAGAATGAAGGCAGATCGGGAAAATATATCGTAACTGCCGTAGCCGCCATCGCCCCGACTGTCAACTGGCCTTCCGCGCCGATGTTCCACACGGAAATCCGGTACGCGACGGAAATCCCAAGCCCGCAGAGCAGCAGCGGTATTGCCTTTACCATCGTTTCAGTGAAGCCGTAGGAGGTGCCGAAGGCCCCGCGGAACATCTTTTCGTATACAGTTATCGGGCTCATGCCGTTGGCAGCTATGAACACTGCGCAGAGCAGCAGCGCAAGGACCACAGACAGAATCGGCGACCACCAGGGTGACCTCGTGCGGCTCGCGTCATACTCCAGCCGCATCGGGAGCCGTGTGCCGGGTTTGGCCGGAGCGGAATTCAGCAGCACGGTGTCGCTTGCATTTTTGGGACTCATACGGCGCTTGCCTCCTTGTTCCGGATACCGGCCATCAGCAGACCGATTTTCCCCCGGTCCGCTTGCTCATGATCGCTCTCGCCTATAATCGAACCATTGTAAATTACCAGAATCCGGTCGGACAGCTGCAGCAGCTCATCCAAATCCTCCGAGATCAGCAGCACGCCGCTGCCTGAAGCGCGCAGCTCCATCAGCAGCTCATGCACACCGGCTGTAGCCCCTACATCCAGACCCTGTGTAGGATGGACGGCGACCATCAGCTTCGGCTGGTGGCTGACCTCACGGGCGAACAGCAGCTTTTGCTGATTGCCGCCCGACAGCTGCTGCACCGGCGTATCCAGCTCCGGTGTCTTCACATTGAAGCGTTCCACAAGCTCCTGCGACCAGGAACGGTTTTTGGCCGCCTTCAGGAAACCGAACTTGGAGTGCTCGCTGCTGCGGTAGGACTTGAACAGCAGATTATCCACGGAGCCCAGGCGTCCGGCCAGACCGCTCTTCATGCGGTTCTCCGGCACATGGGAGATTCCGGCGTCAATAGCCCCCCTTACCGAAGCTGTTTTGACCGGTTTGCCATCAAATATAATCTCACCGTTCCTCCAGGTTCTAAGCCCTGTCAGCACCTCTGCCAGCTCCTTCTGTCCATTGCCCGCAACCCCGGCAACCCCTACGATCTCGCCTTCCCGCACCTTCAGGGACAAGCCGTCCAGCGCCTTGCGGCCATGATCGGCAGCGACCTCCAGATTATTGACAATCAGCAGCGGCTCGCCGGTCGTAGCCTCACGCTCCTGGCGGGTGATTTCAATCTCACGGCCTACCATCAGACGCGCCAGCTCCAGCTCGCCGGTCTCGGCAGTAACCAGCGTCGCAATCATTTTCCCTTTGCGCATAACCGAAATCCGGTCAGAGGAAGCCATGACCTCCTTCATTTTATGCGTGGTCATGATGACCGTCTTGCCGGCTTGCTTCATTACCTGCAGTGTTGCAAAAAGCTGTTCCACCTCGCCTGGCGTAAGCACAGAGGTCGGTTCGTCCAGAATGATAATATCCGCGCCGCGGTAGAGCGTCTTGACGATCTCAACGCGCTGCTGCTCGCCGACGGACAGCTGCCAGATCGGGCGGTCCACCGGGAATTTCAGCCCGAACTGCTCTGCCAGACTCCCAATTTCCCTGTGCTTATTCTTAATCCATTTGCTTCCACGCCAGAAAGACGATTTTTCGCCAAGCACGATGTTTTCCGCTGCCGTGAGACTTTGCACCAGTCTGAAGTTTTGAAATACCATGCCGACGCCAAGTGCAGCAGCATCTTTGGGGGAACGGATTTTGGCCGGCCGGCCATGAAGGAGAATTTCGCCTTCATCCGCTCTGTACACACCCGAGAGCATGCTCATGACCGTGCTTTTACCTGCTCCGTTCTCTCCAAGCAGCGCGTGAATTTCACCCGCATTTGCCGAAAAATCGACTTGATCGCTTGCCGTTACAGAACCGAATTTCTTCACAATCCCGCGCATCTCAACCGAAGGGTCCTGCATTATGGAATGCTCCTTTCCTTATGTTGTAGTACGGGTGGGGAAGGCTCCGCTGTACGGAACCCGCCCCACCCATAAGGCCTTGCAGTATACACTTGGTTCAGCGCTTATTTCGGAATTGTACCTTCAATGCCTTTGGCAAGCCAGTTCATGGACAGAATCTCTTCAAGGGTCAGCGTCTGGCCTTCCTGAACCTGAATATTGCCCTGGTTATCAGAGATAGGACCGGTAAATACATCCAGCTCTCCGCTGATAATTTTGGCTTTGGCATCCTCCACGAGCGTCTTCACATCATCCGGAACCTTGTTGCCGAACGGAGCGAGATCTACCATACCATCAGCCATATCCCCGGAATACTGTTCGCTGGTCCAGGTGCCGTCCATAACGGACTGTACAGCCTTCACATAGTAAGGTCCCCAGTTCCATACAGGGTTGGTCAAATAATTGTCCGGTGCGTATTTGCCCATGTCGGAGTCGTTGCCTCCGGCAAATGCGCCGCGTTCAGCCGCTGCCTGCAGGGTTGCAGGTGAATCCTGGTAGGCGAGCAGCACATCCGCACCTTTATCAAGCAGGCTGATTGCCGCCTGGCGCTCAGTTGCAGGGTCGTACCAGGTGTTCGTCCAGACCACATCCACC
Organism: Paenibacillus sp. S150; assembly: GCF_019352175.1. Taxonomy (GTDB): domain Bacteria; phylum Bacillota; class Bacilli; order Paenibacillales; family Paenibacillaceae; genus Paenibacillus_AQ. The sequence goes on along the minus strand of NZ_JACBYI010000069.1, from coordinate 3,311 downwards.
TTGATATCCGGATTGACGCTTTGTGCGCCGAGCGTAAAGGCATTAAGATTGTAGATGACCTCGCTGATCGGGAAAGCCCCGACATAGCCAAGGTGATTCTTCGTGGTCATTTTGCCGGCTGCGATGCCGGACAAATAGCTGGCCTGATAGTTTTTGCCGAAGTATGTCCCCATGTTTTCAGCTGTTTTGTAGCCGGATGCATGCAGGAATTTCACATTCGGAAATTTCTGGGCCACACTAAGGGTATAATCCATGTACCCGAAGCTCGTTGTAAATACGATATCGTGATTCTGGGCAAGCTCCGTGATAATGCGCTCAGCATCGGCGCTTTCCGGGACATTCTCCACAGTGTCCGCTTTGATCCCAAGCTCCTGCTCCATATACAGGCGGCCCTGGTCGTGCTGGTACGTATAACCGCCGTCACCCGGAGGTCCGATGTAGACAAAAGCAACTGTCGGCTTCTCTGCTGCCGGCTCTGCGGTTGCCGTTGCCTCTGTTGTTGTTCCCGCATTCGATGCTGACGGAGCTTCTGTAGCGGCATTGGTGCCCGAATTATTGTTGCCTCCGCACCCTGCCAAAACCACCGCCAGCAGGAACATTAATGCGAAGCTGAAAATAACTGCCTGACCCCTTCTTTTCATAATTCTCCTCCTCCAGTAAATCTCTCATAATAGCTGTAGCCATTAATGTATCTCTACTATACTGAGACACAGCGTCCACGTAAATTTATATAACATACGTTTGTGCCATTTTATAAGAACTGCTGTTTTTTTTGTGCTGAACGCACTAGAATACCCCTAATTATCCTTAAAATATGTGATAATTCATCACATAAAACTGAAAATCCGCGATTTCCGTGTCAGATCCTGCTGTATCGGCTCGGATGATGCAGCTGCTGAAAAAGACAGGCCCCATGCTCATTCACGCTCCAGCATTCTGCGGAAAATAAATACCAGCTTCAGCCGCATGAGATCATTGATTTTTTTGAAATCCACATCCAGCAGCTCGCTGAGCTTCTCGATCCGGTAGGTGGCGGTATTGCGGTGTATGAACAGCTTTTTGGCCGTCTCATTCACATGGCCGTCATTATCCAGATAGACCTCCAGCGTGTGCAGCATCTCCCTGACATACTCCGGCTCCCGGCTCTGAAGACCGCGCAGGCTGCTGCTGCAGTATTTCTCCATCGTTTCCGCCGGTATTTGACCAAGCAGCAGGTCCAGCTCAAGCTGCCGGTAATGCACAACATTTCCGTGCGCGCCCCAATGCTGGAGCATGCCCATGCATTCCTTAATCTCGGCAAAAGCCTCCTTCAGCCCTTCCGGCTTCACCTTGGAGCTGCTGAGCGCGGCCCGGGGATAATAGCCTTTATCAAATTTCAGGTTATCAAAGCAGGCGCTGACCTGCTCCCGAAACTGCTCGGGACTATGCGGACCAGCCGGATACAGCGATACCAGACCTTCGTTCATCATCACGTGGATTCCATTCAGCTCACGCAGCTGCGGCTGCTCCAGATATTCCTCTTTCAGGCGCAGCAGCTCACCCTGGCGTGCATCTCCGGAGGCGGCTGTATCCGTAAGCATGAGCTGGAACGGAGCCTGAAGCAGCTCCACATCCAGCTTGGAGGCAGCCTGGGCCAGTTCGCCGCAGGACATTCCGCCATTCAGGCAGCGCCGCAGAAGTCCGCTGAACTCCCTGTGCTCCGCATGCTCGAAATAATCTTCATACCCGGAATGAATGTGGTAGGATATCAGCTCGGCGCCCTGGACGAATAAGCTCTCTTCCACAGGCAGCAGCAAAGGATCAATTGAGCAATATAAAAGATAGCCGGAGCACTTGTCCCCCTGCATCAATGGAATCCTGTACCCGGTCCGGTCGGCGCTGCGGAAGCGCTGATTCCGTATCTGCCAAGGCCAGCCCTCCAGCAGCTGCGGCGCGGTATTGTCCGAATTATTGAACACCACATCCCCACGGGCGCTGATCACGGCCAGCGGATGCTCAATCACTTCCGACACCGCTTCGAACAGCGGGCGGCTGCGCCCCGAGCGCAGGGCGAACCGCATCAGCTTGCGCTGCTTCTCCATAATCCCCTGCAGCACGCTGGTGCTGCGCGTAAGCTCGGCACGGAACAGACCGTTCATCTGGTCGGAGAAGGTGAACTGGAAAGGCAGCTCAATGAGCGGGAAATTCAGCGTCTCCGCTTCGGCAATCAGCTTCTCCGGCACTGCGTTCCAGAAGCGCCCCAGCTTGATGCCGAGTCCCGCAGAGCCGCGCCGGTTCAAGGTCTGCAGCAGGGCCGAAGCATCCTCCAGGCTGTCCTTAATTAAATATGCTGTTGTAAGCAGCATTTCGCCCTCTTTGATCCAATCGGAAATATCCGGGGCGTCCATCACATTAATAGATTTGATAATCCGGTGTTTGCCCTTCGAACCGGCAATCAGCTTCGCTTCGGACAAAGGATAAATGGACAACGCTTCTTCAACCGTAAGATGCATAGCCACCCCTCCTTTTATTAAATTTATATATTGAAAATCCATACGATCTTTATGTTACGTTATGTAACATTATAGATAAAGAGACCTATGTTGGAAAGAGAAAAGTGAAAAAAACAATTGATAATGTCAGGTAATATCACGCATGTCACACAATCTTAACGTTTGCCGGTTCACGTTCCTGCCAGGCAGAGGCGCGGCGCAGATACTCAAGGCACTTCTGCCTCTCCTTCCGCCATCCAGCCTGCGTGCGCCGGGTTCAAAGGCACTTCTACCTTTCATTTCGGGCTGTAGCTTACTTGCGGGCTGGACTTATATAAGAAAAACGCCTACTTAAGCAAGGAAGATATCCTTTTCTGTGATAAATTAGAGGGGAATGCCGGCGCGGGGCCAGCAATACTTCGTTTAAGCAATTCCCCTTTGCAGCTCCTTTAAGGAGTCCTCAGCTTATCCCCTCGGCAATTGGCGTAAAGCAGCGTAGCCTTTAGCCAAAGCCGTTCAATAACGTCGATCGGGCGTTTTCATCATTGTTTAGGATGGCTGCAGGGTTGGACCTTTTCCAGAAGCGATTGAATTTGCCCAAAGCCCAAAGCACAGCAACGCCCGGGCTTTCCAAGTGGAAACGGCTTCGCCGTCCTGATAAGGACGGTATCCGTTTCAGCGGGAAAGATAAGGCTAATGTATAGCGTGAAACCTATAAATTCTGCTATGAACAAATCTGTCAAGCACACCGTTGCATACAGGGGCTAAACGGCTCGGCACGGGACAAAAATACAGTCGTCGGCTTGCACACTGCTATTCGTGGGTTGGATACCACCGGGT
>NZ_JACBYI010000068.1 GCF_019352175.1 Paenibacillus sp. S150 | reverse complement strand
CTGCTCTGCTGGTTTACGTATTGCTGAAGTTCCTGTTCGACCAAGGAAACACGGTGGTTCATTGGAGTGCCCGATTGACGTTTGCCGATTTTGGTCGCTTGTTTAGTTTACAAACCTTACCCGTGGAGTGGAGGGTCTATTTAGCAAACGATCTGGTTTTTCCTCATCCATAATTTAGCTAATCAACAGGCCTGGAAAAAGTACAACTAATCCGGCTGAAATCAGCCGTATGGGGGGAACGGGCCTCCATGAAGTGTACAAAATCCCACTAAAGCCCGTTCAAGCCAGAATTCCAGCCCATTAGTGTTACTTTTTACACTTCGCTTCCGTTCCCTATGAACCTCCTTGCGTTCCATCAGCGTTTTCAGGTACGCCAGTTCAATTTATTTACATTCAATTACCTTTTTACTAAATTACCTTTTTGGCTCAAAACCAAAATCAGCGGTTGACGATGTGAATGAAGTCCGCTGCAGGTTCAGAGGGTTCTTCCGGCCGCTGCTAAAGCCCGGTTTCCGGATTAGAATAAGATTGCAGGTTGAAACCGGTTTTTAAAAGCGAACAGTATCGTTTCTCCAGAATTCCTCTGGCCCTCCGCTATGTCCGCACGTAGTGACGGCCCCTAATTTTTAGATGGAGCCAGCTTTTTCCCACGATTCCTTTAACACTTTTCCGTCCATTTTAAGTGTACTAATTCTTGCGAATTCCAATTCATTCACTCCATTCCACTTCACGTCCCTGTCCCTGCCCCGGTAGCGGCCTCGGTTGGACCCGCTCTATTTCGCGCTTCCTCCTGCAAAACATAGAACCCACAGACTCTGCACGGCTCAGGAGACTCAGCACCATTCAGCAAACTCTGCAGACTTAGCACAACTCAGTACGATTCAGCAAACTCCGCACAACTCAGCAACTCAGCAGACTCAGCACAACCCAGCAACCCAGCAACTCAGCAGACTCAGCACCATTCAGCACGATTAAGACGCATTATAATTTTGCCCTAACTTCATACCTGCCTTATCCACAATTGACGATAAGCACAATTTCCTAAACAAGTGGAAACGGCTTCGCCGTCCTTATAAGGACGGTATCCGTTTCAGCGAGAAAGATAAGGCTAATTATTAGCGTGAAACATATAAATTCTCTTTTAAGAAAGACGCCTATCGGCGTCCTATATAAGAATGCTGCCATTTCAGTGGGGAGGAGAAGAATCATTTCGCGCTGATTTCACCGTCCTGCCGGCTTCGGGCGAATTCAAAGGTACTTTTGCCTTTGATTCCCTCGTCCTGCCGGCTTCGGGCGAATTCAAAGGTACTTCTGCCTTTGATTCCCTCGTCCTGCCGGCTTTGGACGAAATCAAAGGCACTTCTGCCTTTGATTCCACCAGCCAGCCGGCTTCGGGCGAATTCAAAGGTACTTCTGCCTTTGATTTCACCGTCCTGCCGGCTTCGGGCGAATTCAAAGGCACTTCTGCCTTTGATTCCCTCGTCCTGCCGGCTTCGGGCGAATTCAAAGGTACTTTTGCCTTTGATTTCACCGTCCTGCCGGCTTCGGGCGAATTCAAAGGCACTTCTGCCTTTGATTCCCTCGTCCTGCCGGCTTCGGGCGAATTCAAAGGCACTTCTGCCTTTGATTCCCTCCTCCTGCCGGCTTTGGACGAAATCAAAGGCACTTCTGCCTTTGATTTCACCGTCCAGCCGGCTTCGGGCGAATTCAAAGGTACTTCTGCCTTTGATTCCCTCGTCCTGCCGGCTGCGGCCAACGCAATCGCGCAGTTTGCCTGGCCGGAGTCCCGATCCATTCTTTCATTTACAGCGCAGCCGTGAAATAACGGATAAGCTTCGCTTCCCCCAAAACTTATAAATTCTTTCAAAAAAAAGAGGACCTTCCAACTGCCATCTGCATGGCTGCGGAACATCCTCTGTGCGGTCCAAGCTATTATTTCTTCTGAGCCAACCGTTGTTTGAACTTGTCAACACGGCCGCCAGTTTCGGTATCTCTTTGTTTACCGGTGTAGAACGGGTGGGATGCGGAGCTGGAGTCCACACGGATCACTGGATAAGTGTTGCCGTCTTCCCATTCCATAGTTTCACCGGACGATTTGGTGGACGAGCTCAGGAATTTGAAACCTACGCTGGCATCCAGAAAAATCACCTGGTTGAATTTAGGATGTATGCCTTCTTTCATTGTAGTAACCTCCTTCCCGTACATATACAATCTCTATGGCAAAATGAAGCGATCTCTTGGGAGATAACTAAATCCACAGATTTACACGCCATACTATCATACGCGATCACAGGCGCAGAGTCAACCACCTAAATTAATCCATTGTCCGCCCTGAAAGTAAAGTTGCTTACAGCGACTTCACCATCCCGCCGTCAATCAGCAGGGACTGGCCGGTAATATAGCTATTGGCAAAAGAGCCAAGAAACACAGCAGCTTTGCCGAATTCCTCCGGGGTGCCGGTCCTTCCGATTGGAATCTGGACCAGCGCCTCCTGCTCGATCTGTGTAAGCGGAATGCCCCGGGCCTCCGCCCGCTTGCCGTCCAGCTGCAGAATCCGGTCTGTGCCAATACGCCCGGGCGCAAGCGAATTAATCAGAATGCCCTCCGGGGCAAGCTCGGCCGCGAGCGTCTTGAACAGCGCGCTCACACCCGCCCGGAAGACATTGGAGAGGATCAGCCCGCGGATCGGCTGCTTGATGGATACCGAGCTGACACCCACAATGCGCCCGCCTCCGCCTTCGCGCAGGTAAGGCAGTGCCTCACGGATCATGCGCACCGTGCTCTTCAGCGTAAGCTCATAGCCGCCGTCCCAGTCGGTGTCCGCCATCTCTTCAAAGCCGCCGCCCGGAGGCCCGCCGGCGTTGGTGACCAGCACATCCAGCCCGCCTCCGTATTCAGCGGCGGACTCTATCGCCCGCCGGATATCCTCGGCACGGGTCACATCCATCTGCGCCGCCGCCACTTCCCGGCCTGTTGCCTCCGCAATAATGCGCCGTGCCTCCCCAAGCTGCTCCAGGCTCCGGCTGGCAATCGTAACCTTCGCGCCTTCGCGCGCAAACTCCAGCGCGGTGGCAAGGCCCAGCCCCTTGCTGGCAGCTGCAACAAATACCGACTTCCCTGCAAGACCCAAATCCATTCTCTCCGCCTCCTTGTTCCGATACCCCGGGAGCCGGTTGCCTGATTGGGCACTTCCGGCAGCTGAGGCTCGGGGCTCCGTACAATTAGCTCCAGTGCTGCCGGCAATCAGCAGCAGACAGACTAATTTTAGTACAGCCCTGGCTCCGGGTCCAGACCTGCCTCCCAGCTATACATCATATTCCAGCTGCTTCTTGGCTTGCAGAATGAAGTCGAACGGATTCTCGATCGTCTCTGCCTCATACTGCACCGCGCCGATCTTCAGCCCGAGATTCACCTTGTATTTCGCCGAGAATTCCGTGTCATTCAATTCCTGCAGCTTGAATTTAATCCGTTCGATCACAACCTTGGCCCCTTCCCGGTCCGTGAACAGCAGCAGCCCCCAGGTGGCATCCTCCTTATCCAGCAGATACAGCGCATCATTGGTGCGGATACTGGATTGGCTGAGCTGGGATACATCGTAGATCGCCTCGGACAGCTGCTCTTCCGGGATCAGGCGGCGGATTTCATTCCAATATTTCACCTTGACCACAAGCAGCGTCAGCGGAATATTGTAGCGGGTGGAAATGCCCGTGAACAAACTGGAATCCTTCTGAAAAGACAGGGTATTCCGCAGATCCGTGTTCTCGTCAACCGTAGCCAGGGCGGCCGTTCGCTTCTCCAGCCGCTCATTCTCCGCCTGAAGCTCCCGGGTGGTTGAGGTGAAGAACCACAGCACAACCGTCAGCAGCGGAGTCATGATCAGCCAGAAATACGTATTGACACCAATAGTCATGCCCTGGGACACCGTCTGGTAAAGGACAAAGAAGCCATAGCCGAAGATAAACGCAAGATTCAGCACCAGCCCCGCAGTAACGGTGGTGAAATAGGTGACCAGCGCCAGCAGAAAAGCGATATTCAAAATAATAATGTTCTGAATATAATGATCCGGCGAGCCTGCAATAAACACTATACATACGAACACCAGCACCAGAAACGTCAGAAAGGCAAGATCGGAGAACAGGCTGCTGCGGTTACGTCTCACGCTTATCACCACGTTTCTTCATATGTTTGCGGAACAGCAGAAGCAGCGACACAAGCACCAGCGTCACTGCAAGCACGGCCGCCGCCACAAATCCGAGAACATCACTGCGCCCGGCGATTTGCTGCAGCGCGGAATCCTTCGCGCTGCCGGCAATCGTCTTGAAGCGGTACGCTCTGACATTGCCGTCCTTGTCGGCAATCACGCCGTCGCCGTACACCTTCCACTTGTCCTTACTGCTTGCGATCAGCTTCGAGGCCAGATAGATTTCCTCCGTACCGGCTCCTGTCACCGCCAGCAGGCCGCGCCCGCTCTCATAAGGCGACTCAAGCAGCTGCAGCGTGCCGATCTCCGCCCCATACTGCTGATCGATGCTGAGCTTCTCATTGGAGAGGAACGCGGACCCGTCCTTGCTGTAACGGAAATACAGCTTGTCATTATTGTCTCGGATCACCTTGTTGCCGGCATAGGAGCCTATAGCGATGATATTGTTGTTCTTCAGATGATCTGCGCTGACTGTGTCGGTGTAGAAGTGAACGTCCCCTGTATTGCCATCCGCATATTGACCCAGCAGATTGAAGACATTCGCCAGGCTCAGATAGGTGTAGCTGTCCATCTTCTGCGGCAGAACAACCGCCACATGGTTATAGATCCCGTCGCGCAGGAACGGATACGGATAATTGTTGAACAGCAGATCCGTGCGGTCCTTGGTATTCAATTGCATTTCCGTCTCCTTGCTGATGTAGGCCCAGGGCATTTGCCCCGTATTCAGTGTACAGGGGGCGTTCACCAGCTCCAAATCGAAAGCCACCGTCACCGAGAAATTGCCGGAGATGTCCAGACTTTGCGGAATCGCCAGATTCAGAATATCGCCGTTCGCCAGCTCCTTCGTCAGCTTCTTGCTGCCGATGGGCGTATCATTAATGCTCACCGTCACCAGCGAGCGCCCGAAGTCCAGATTCTCCGCATAGCGGAAATCGAGGCTGATCTTGCCGGAATCGGCAATCGAGCGGTTGGACGGCAGGGAGACGAAGTAGGTCTGCTCCTGATGGTTCGGGCCGGTCAGCTTATCACCGGTCTCGGTGAAGCTTACATTCGAGCTGATGGCAAGTGCCGGAGACGCGACCTCGGTGGCATCTTCGACAATTTTGAGATCATCGCCGATCTGGCTGACCAGCTGGCTGCCGGCAAGAAGCCGCCCCGCCTTGATCAGCAGACTCTCATCGCCGGAGGTGACCACCAGGGTAGGCCGGTTATCCTTGTCCACCAGCTGGATCAGGGCTTGACCCGCCAGATCGACGGAAGAATCAAGCTGCCGCTTCAGCTCATCCGGCACACGGTCTGCCAGGGCGACCAGAACTACAAGCCCCTTGTCCCTGATGGCCTCCGCACTGTAGGGCAGCAGCGGAAGCGTCTTGTCCTCCAGGGTATTGCCCTTGGCGAAGCCCGATAAGGCATAGGCGGCCGCTTCCAGTTCGGAGCCGCTGGCATTATCCGGCACACTGAGGAGGCTCTGTCCCCTTTTCACATAATCCATACCGGAGAAGCGCTCGCTGAAATCACTGATGCCGCCGCCCAGAGCCTTAAGCGTATAGCCCACCGCAACGCTGGAGGTATTGAACAGATGCAGCCAGTTATCCGGTGTGTTGTCCACATAGCAGACCTGGTTATTCTCTGCTGCTGTCCGCAGGTACCCCTGAATGCTCAGCGTGTTCACCCCATCCTTCAGGAAGCCCTTCGGGGCCGCAATTGCCATACTCTGCTCTCCGTTGTTCTGCAGAGAGGGCCTGAAGGAGTAGAAAGGGCTGCCGTTCAGGGACAGCGTGACACTGGAGATCTGATCCCCGGTGATTTGCGAAATCTGAAAATGCAGATTAATCTTCAGATCCTCCACATTCCAGTAATCCATCACTGTGAAATACTGCTGCTGCGAGCTTGTCCCGGTAAGTGAGCTGCCGGCAAACGGAGTCTCATACGTCAGCCTTCCGCCGTCCGGGACTGCGGCCGCAGCGGATGCCGCCTGAACCGGGAGCAGTAAAAGGGAGAGGCAGAGCGCCCATATCATCATCTTTTTTTTCATCATAGTCCATATCACCTGTACCCTGATTTCTTGTCTTCCCGATGCTTCAGTAGCGTTCGGTTTTGTACCATTTGGCTTCCCGTTTATAGATGACGTCTTTGAGGTAGTGGTATAGTCCGTAAGCGGCAACGGCCACCCACAGCTGGCAATAGGATACATACATCAGCATTATGATCCATAGATTGGACAGGCTCATCTCGCCCTTCTCTGTCGTCAGCGTGACGAAGATGCCCACCACGAACAGAATGACCGCGAGCAGCCACAGGAAGCTGCTGAGTCCGGCAATGGTTGTATGCACATAGCCCATAGCATGCAGCACGAGCAGCAGGTCGGAGGTGACCAGCGAGATCAGCAGCAGGAAATAGATGGACAGATAATACAGAATATCGAAGCGGATCTTGGCCGCCGACCGGTCAAACAGCAGAGGGATATTTTTGACAATCACATAGATATTCCCCTTCGCCCAGCGCGTGCGCTGCTTGAACCAGACCTTCACTGTCTGCGGCTCCTGCTCCCAGGTGACCGATTTCGGCTGGAATTTGATCCGGTAGCCCATCATGTAAATGCGGAAGCTGATCTCCGTATCCTCGGCAATCGCCTTGACGTCCCAGCCGCCGATGCTCTCCACAATCGACCTGCGCATAATGAAGTTGGTGCCGGGAATCGTGCACAGCTTGAACAGCTTCCAGCGGCCGGCCTGCGCCATCCATTGGAACGACAGCGTCTCTATATTGATGAAACGGGTGAGCAGGCTCGCATCGCGGTTGCGGGTCCGGAATTTGCCGATCACCGCTCCGAGCGTGGCATCATTCATAATTTCGGCAACCAGATACTTCAGCGCGGTTCTCTCCGGTGTATTATCTGCATCATAGATCGCAATTAATTCACCCTTGCTGCGGGTAAAGCCGATGTTCAGCGCATTTGACTTCCCTTTGCCGCCCGTAACCGCATCCGTGTTGATAATAATCAGATTGCGCTCCGGAAGGCGGCGCTGAATACGGCCCAGCAGCTCTGCGCTGTTGTCGGAGGAGTTATCGTTAATGACAATGATCTCATACCGGTCATGCGGGTACTCGAGCGCCAGCAGGGATTCCACGGTTTGGCTGATGACAACGCCCTCGTTGTGCGCAGGCACCATAATTGTAACAAAGGGATATTCGCCCTGAATCTCCGGGACATCCTCATTTTCAGTTTTAATGTAATACAGATAGCCCGCTATAATCAGAGCCACGTTGACCAGCAGCAGGGACCAGATGCAGATCACTGCAATTACCATCAGCACATCCGAGATCGTCATGTTGTTCTCCTAAGCTCCAGGTTTCGTTATTTCAAATATTTCCTGCGGTACAGGCGGTACCCGATGGTGATCAGGCCGCCGAACATCAGCAGTGCGGTAATAATCACAACGATAAAAAATTGATTCTGCACACTGAACAGCTTCGTGAAGCTTTGGAGCTGATCTTCTTTGTACCGGTAGTCACTGTTGACCGCCTCCGGGACATAATCGACATTCAGGGGCACTCCGTTCACGGACAACACCCCGTCCGCCGATGCCACAGTGTTAATATCCGTAACGGCCGTATGGGCTGTCTGCTTGTAATCGGCAAAAGAGATCCACTGCCGGTCCAGGGTCTGCAGAAGCTCCTGAAGGCCGGCTTCATCTTCCGGAAGGTCTGCGGTGACCGCCGTATCCAGCGGAAGCTGCGGCATCGCACGCGGGGTGTGGCCAAGCCCCTGCAGAAACTCCGGCGTCAGACTGTAAAGCGAGGACGCAAAGACCTTGGATACATTCGTCTGCTCCATGTGCAGAACGTTCCCGTCCGGGAACAGCACGGCGGAGTCAAACCAGCCCAGTCCGGCCTCCGCATACTCCTTATCATAGGTCCAGTGCAAGTCAGCCCCGGCGCCAAGCGGTCCGATGCCGTTCTTCACCAGCAGATCCACAAATGCGCTCATCTTCTCCCCGAGCGAATGATCGCTGCTGTTAATCGACGGCATGACTACAGGCGCATTGACCAGAATGCTGCCATTCCTCGACTGGACCACCTTAAGGGCATCCAGATAGCGCTGCATCGCAGGGTAACCGGTATTGCTGAATACCGGACGGATACTCGCGATGAACGGAATGCCGGCCTTGTACAGACGTTCCGCCGTTTCTTCCAGCAGGGCAAGATCGGAGAACGGATAGATTTCTTTCAGAACCAGATAGGTCTGCGGTCCAGCCGCCCTGCTCTCCAGCCAATCCTTCAGCACATAAGCCATGCCGATTACACTGGCGTTCCCTTGCTCCAGATAAGGGACATACGTATATTGCCCGCCCGTTGCCGCATAAGGCAGCTTGCGGCCGCTGCTCCCCAGCGTGAAGCTGCCATAGGTGCGTTCCGCCTTCACGGCCGCCATATAAGGCATACCGCTTACCTGAAGACTGGAGCCGGTGAATTCACCGACGGTAAGGTCGGCGTAGTCTTCGCCGGTAACTCCCGTGGTCAGCTGCAGCGCCTGCAGCAGCCTTGCCGGAGGATGATAACCCACATGCAGGCTCTGACCCTGGTAGCGTTCCAGATCCTCAAGATAAGCCCGGTTCGCAGGGACAATATCTGCCGCATTGATTACGGTGATGGTCCGGGAGAAGGAATTCAGGGTCCCCTGCTCGTAACGGTTCAGGCTGAGCAGCGTAACCTGGGTGCCAAAGGCTGACAGCAGCCGCTGCAGCTCACTTACATTGCCTTCCCGGGCAGTTCCCTTGCCCAGGCTATCATACAGGAGCAGCACCTTCGGCGGAGCGGACGGTTCCTGCGTCGCCCCCGCCTGAGCCTGCGGAGCGGCGGACAGGACTACAAGAGCGGCGGTGATCAGCGGCAGCAGCAGAATGGCAAGCCTCCGGCGGTTCATGCGCCTACACTCTCCTGTACCTCGGTATACTGGCCTGCTGCGGTGGCTGCGGGCCGGCGGCTCGCAGCTGCCTTGCGGCCAATTACGCTTGCAGCCAGCATGAAGGTGACCAGATCGAAGGATAAGGTAAACAGGAATTCATGCTTCGAGATATCGGCGTCGCCCGCTCCGATAATCGAGACAAAAATCCCCGACAGGCCCACTCCCATGCTCGCCAGAATCAGCACCATCCGCTGCAGGCCCCGCATATCCCGGGCTCTGGCCGCCCTCACGCAGGAAGGCATGTAGAGGCCGATAACCAGCGCCATCCAGAGCAGAATGAAGCCGAAGGTTTTGGGTGCAAGCTTTTGCTTAATCAGGCTGTAGGCGGTGAAGAAATGGCTCTGGGCGCGGAAGGCCTTGCCTGCCGATTCTTCATAATTGCCCATCGCCGCAGGCTTGATCGAAAAGGCGCTTCGGGCCGCCACATTGAGGATCGAGCTGAGCTGATCCGGGTTCGCGGCGTAGTATTTGAGAATCGGGCCGAAGCCGTAACGGCTGTAGAAATCCTTTTGCAGAATCGGCGAATTCACATCCACTGTTCCGTACTGCTCGTAATAGATGCTGTCCTTCAGAATGGCATACTGCTGATCAATTCCGAAGCTTTTCAGCGCGGCCTCCGGATTGGAGGATTCCTTCAGCACCCCGCGGGTCATGGCATGATATTGGTTGATATTCACGAATTCTCTGGAGATGTTCAGGTAGGTGGCAATTCCCGCAAGCATCAGGAGCGCCATCGAGACAAACGTAAGCGTGCGGAACAGACGGTCCCGCCGGACCCAGGCAAGCGATATTCCGAGCACAGCAATAATTATGCCCACCGGAGCATTTTGCTGCTTGGAGGTTGTCAGAATGACACTGCTGAGGACGAACAGGCCGAGAAGGGCATAGTCGTTGTATCTTTTGCGGCAGAGCAGCAGCCAGGAGGCGAAGACGAGGATCATCATGATCATAACGACACTTTCACTGTAGAAGGAGCTGAAATAGGCGGTGTATCCCGTATCCCCGAACACAAAAACAGCAAGAACGGCAATAATCATGCCTTGCTTGCGTGACATTCTGCAGGTGACCGCCTCGATTAGGAGATAGACGGCAGCAGCATAAAGCACCGTGTATATAGCCGCCTGAAAGCGGATGTCGAACACCGTGCTGCTGAACAGCAGCTTATTCAGGCCGACAGCCAGCCTGATGAACAGCGACTGCGAGGAATCCAGCGTGGCGCCATTCTCGTTATAATATTGATAGATTCCATACTGCTTCACAAAATAGCCAAAATACTTGCTGTCATAGTCAGGCAGGCTGAAATAGAGTCCGTTGCTGTATATGTTGCGGAAAAAGTCACCATTGTCGGCCATTCCTATGTAGGGAGCCGTAAACAAAGCAATAACTGTAACCAGAAGTACTCCGAAGGCGGCTACAAATGCGGGCGGGACCCGCAGTCCGGCAGGCATCAAATGCTGCTGCAAGGGTGTTTTTACAATGTTGCTGTCCATCATGCTGGTTCACCTTCGTTGCTGTGGTTTAGAGTGAATAAGAATACGCCAATAGAGCCATAAGATTGTCAAAAGAATACGCCTGACCGGTATCCGTATTGCCGAACCCGCCGTACAGCGGACTGTCCGAGTCCTGAACCCGGAATTCATTCATGCGTTCAATGCCTGAACGGTATAGAGCATCGTCCCCAAGCTCTGCGCCAATCATGGCCGTCAAGGCATAAATCGCCGTGGAACGGGTATCATTCAGCGGCTTGCCGTCACGGGAATATTGCCCGTACAGCGTTCCCGCCGCAACCTGCTCCTTGATGTAGCTGATGCTGGCGGACTTGTGCCGGCCTGCCTCCGCCAGATGCAGGATGCTCAGCAGCGATTCCACCGTATTGATGTTCTCCGAGCTGTAAGCTCCGGTATGATAATCGAATCTCGTCTCATAGAACGGGAACGAATCCGAGAGATAGCCTTCTTGCAGAATTCCATCCATGTTATGCAATAATACATCGCGCAATTCGCTAGAAATCGACATTTTTCGCAATACACTTAAATCAATATAACACAAAGTTACGAAGCTGTTCGTGGTTTTGTAAATATTGTCATAAAAATCGTACATATATCCTTCTTTTACATTATTATCATAGAAGCGCCGGCTGTATTTATCTGCCTGCCCCGTATAGTCCGGCTCGTCAAAAACCTGTCCGGCTTCATACAGGGCGCCGATCAGCCGCAGATCATCCACAGCCGCATTCACGGGATACCGCTTTTGCAGCTCGGGGCTGTAGCGGTAGCTGAAGCCGCCCTGCATATCAAAGGTTCGCTCGGCCAGCCTCCACTCGTTGGCAAACCGACCCTTATCCCCGGCAAGCACGGCTGCTCTCATCAGGAGCGAGGCCGATTCACTCAGCACCTCGTGACCGGCTGCGGCTTCACCCGATTGGTCTGCCTCCAGCAGAGTGGTATACACGCCGTAAGGGCCGGTAAGCTGCCTGGCAATAAAAGCGCTCAGCACCTGCCGTTCTTTCCGGGTATCGATGCTCCGGAATCCGGCGGAAGGAGCAGGAGTTGCGGCCGCAGGGCCATTCGCAGCCGCGGAGGGTTCGGTTGCCGCTTTGCTGCCGCTGCAGGAAGCCAGCAGCAGCGCGAGCAGCAGCGCGGCTGCAGCATTGAGTTTACTCGTCAATCCATCACCTCCTTCATAGAAACCATCTGTATAAGCTGAACTTGAAACAATAATAAAAAGGGGAGCGGGCCACCATCAAGTGTACAATCCCGCTAAAGCCCGTTAAACCCGGAATTCCGGTTCAACTCATATGGTTATCCATATAATATAACGGTAAAATAAGTCACAAATTTAACCATACAATTGATCATTATGTGTCAAAATCATCAAAGAATTCAATTGTTTGCAAAAAAAGCTGCCTCTTCGATCATAAGACCGAGGGCAGCTTTATCCACGCAGCGGTTGCCGGAAGAGCCGGCGGGAAGCACAGGTACCCGGAACAGGAGCACAAACAGCGAGGCCGGCAGGCTCAAGGCAAACAATGCCATGGCAGCGGCACTCCGTGCCGAAGCAGCAGATCGGTCCGGCAGCCGGCTTCATAGAACCTTCTGAACCCAGCTGTCCATGACGCTGCCCGGATGGATGCCCAGCTCGCTGTGCAGCAGCGCCTTGTATGTGTCATAGTGATTCCTGCATCCGATGAAGTCTCCCAGGTCGGCGTAGCTCCGAAGAGCCAGCCGGCAAATCTCCTCTGAGTAAGGGTCCACCTTCTGCAGGGAGAGCAGCCGGGCCTGAGCTTCCCGCGGCCGGGACAAATTCAGTTCATATTCCGCTGAACGCAGCGCCATCTGCAGGTAGGCTGCCTGAAGCTCCTTGCGTCTCGGCTCCGCCCAATCGTAGTGGTGCTCGGCCAGATAATCTCCCTGATACAGGGACAGCACCGCTTCCCTGCCGGCCAGCTCCTGATCCGATTCCACGGGAGTTCCACGCCAGCCCCGAACAAAGTCCTCCACATCAAAGGATATATTCTCATAGGTCAGCCGGTAGCGCTCCTGCGAGAATTCAACAAGCACGCCCATGTCCCAGGTCTTCAGCAGCTTGCGGATATGATAGACCGTTGTATGCAGATTGGTGACCGCTTTCTCCGGCTTGAAATCCGGCCATACCAGATCAACAATGGTGTCCTTGAGCATCCATTGCCCGCGATTATGAAGCAGCAGGGCGAATACCTCCTGTGCCTTGCTTGTCCGCCACTGCAGTTTCCTCCCCGGCTCGCCGCTGTCCAGAAATTCCAGCCGTTTGAAACAGAGAATGGAAAGGCTCCGGGGGTCTGCGGATGTCCCACTCTCCTGTCCGGGCTGCTTCCCGCGGCTCTCCAGCCGTTCCAGTGTTTTGCTTAAGCGCTGGGCGGTCACCGGCTTCAGCAGATAATCCACCGCGTTCAGCTCGAAGGCCTCAATGGCATACTCCGTGTATGCTGTGATGTAGACGATGCGGATGTTGCGGTCGAGGGTCCCTATATGCTCTGCCGCCTCCAGACCGTTCATCTCCGGCATGCCGATATCGAGAAACACAATATCGGCCTTCTCTTGCTGCAAATGCTGCAGCCCCAGCCGGGCAGAGGTATATTTCCCGCGGATCTCCAGCCGTCCATCCTTGACCAGCAGACGTTCAAGGTGCTGCAATGCAGGTTTTTCATCATCGATCAATATCGCCTTCATGGGGATGTGTCACCTCTTGTTTACTAGTCTCGGGATGCGCTTGCTTGCGGTATGGTGAAAGAGATTGTTGTACCCTGACCGGGCACGCTTGTTATGGACAGGCCGGCCCCGTACATCTTGAGCAGCCGCCGCTGTATATTCTTCAGGCCGATGCCGCCTTCGGTACGCTCTTCAGACAGCACAACGGCGATCCGCTCGGCAGACATGCCGATGCCATCATCGGAGACGGCAACGACAAGCTGCCGGGGCAGCTGCCTGATCGACAGGGTAACTGTACCCCCGGCTTCCTTTTGCATCAGGCCGTGGTTTACGGCATTCTCCACAATCGGCTGAATGCTGAGCGGCGGCACCAGCCCCATCATATCCTCCGGCACATCGAAGGCAACGTTCAGGCGGTCATCGAAACGCGCTTTTTCCAGTGCCAGATAGGACCTTACCAGCTCCAGCTCTTTCTCTAGCGGCACGGTCTGCCCGCGGTTCTGGAAGTCAAAGCTGCTGCGCAGATACTGGCTGAGCTCCAGCAGAAGCTCCGTCGCCATTTCAGGATCATCCGGGCAAACGGAGATGATGGCATTCAGGGCATTGTACAGAAAGTGCGGTTTGATCTGGGCCTGCAAAAAGGAGATTTCCGTCTGCACCGAGGTGCGGATGGATTTGCGCATATCCAGCAGTGTGCGTACCCGCGCTCTGAATTCACGAAGATCTGCCGGTGTGCTTAAGTAATCATTGGCGCCCGCCTCAAAGGCGGCTTGGATATCCTCCGGCCGGTTGCTGGCCGTAAGCACCAGAATGGGCAGCTCAGACAGGACAAAGCGCCCCCGGATGGCTTTGCATAAGACAAGGCCGGGCATCCCGGGCATAACCCAATCGGTAATGACCAGATCCAGTTCGGAATAATCCCGCATTTGCAGAAGCGCCTCGGATCCGCTCTCCGCTGTCATGACCGTGTGATTCTCCAGCCGCAGCGCATTAGCCAGCGCCTGACGGTTCACGGGATCATTATCCACAATCAGGATGAAGCAGCTTTCTTCCCCTCCGGGCGGATCAGCCAGCCCACCCGGCATATCCAGAGCCGCCGCCGTCTCCCATCCGGTAAGCTCCGGTATCTCCTGATCTGTAAAGGCTGTCTTTTCCTTTAGTATCGGCACGGTGAAGGTGAACACTGAGCCCCGGCCGGGTTCCGACCGGGCTTCAATCCGCCCGCCGCCCAATTCCACCAGCTTTTGAGTAATGCTTAAGCCCAGGCCGTTCTCCTGATAGGCTTTTGTGGCAGTCTTCGCCTCCGGGTTGTACGCGTCAAAGATCGTCCGCAGGCGTTCAGCGGCAATTCCCGGGCCGGTATCCTCCACAATGACGGCAACATACTTTTCTTTAACCCGGGCTGAGAGCGTTATCACACCTTCATGGGTCTGATTCACAGCATTTGACAATAAATTGAACAGAATTTGAGCCAGCCGCTCCTCGTCCGTCTCCAGCAGCGGCAGAGGCGAAGGCAGCTCCAGCCTGAAGGCCAGCCCCGCCTTGGCCGACACATGGCTGGTCACCTCCATGACCGAGGACGCAACCATTCGCAAATCCACGGCCTGACGCTTCAAAAAGATATCTCCATGGTTCAGCTTGGCGAAATCCGACATGTCGTTGATTAATGAAGCCAGCCGCTTCCCGGTGGAGACAATCATCGACATTTGCCCCTGCTGCTGCGGATTCAGCGCTCCTGCAGCACCTTCAGACATGGTCTGGGCCATATTTACGATGCTCTGCAGCGGCTTGCGCAGCTCGTACGAGGTGTCCGCCATGAAGTCGTCCTTCAGACCATCCAGCGTAATCAGGCGGCGGGACAGCTGCTCTACCTCAAGGAACGAGGATCTGTATTTGCGGGCCATTACAATAGCCTGAACGAACCCGAACAGAATAATCTCGTAAGAAATCACAGAATAGCTGGGCGTCAGACGCGATATACTGACCAGATAATAGAGAATCACCACGCTGAGACTCTCTATGCTGACCATCATGAGAAACATATTATCGGGGTTCTGTTTCGTGCCTTTGATCATGACATACAGCAGGAAGCTGAGGCTGACGGTGCTCCAGGTAAGCAGAAAAGGCTCCAGGTAGCTGAAATAATAAGCAGGTACAAATACCGCTGTAACCATCAGCAGAATGGTAATCAGCCTGGAGGCTGTCATCACCGCCCGGGGCATCGGGTAGTTAATGGAATGGGCTGCATACCGGAGCAAATAATAGTAGACCAGTGCCGATGAGGCTAATTGCAGCTTCAAGACTATTTCATAGGGGAGTCCGGGCAGGCCGCTTGCAATCAGCTTCTCTCCGTGGGTCAGCGTATATACGAATGCCGCCATGCAGAACAAACCGAGATACAGCGTAATTCCCCGGCCTTCCCTGACCCTGGAGAACATCAGCAAAAATACGGATAGTATAAAAAATCCGAACAGCGCCGCCCCATCCGCAAAGAGCGCAAATTCCCTGTGCTTCAGAATGGCGGCCTGGCCGCCGATCACAATCGGCCGGATGATTCCGCCCGAAGAATAGCTGTAGTTGGACACTTGTACAATAATCTCCAGCCTGTCCCCCGTGACTGCGGCGAAGCCCATATAAGGAATATTCTTCTGGCTTCCGGAGGAGACCGATGCGGACGGACTGCCGCTGCTTCCAATCTCCTGACCGTTAAGATACACTTTGCTGGCCGTACGGATATTGCTCGTTCTAAGTCCATAGACGACGGCTCCGCCGGGAGTAACCGTGGCTTGCATCCGGTAGGTTGCGTAGCCTTTCGCCTTGCTTTTGCCGCTGGCGGAGATAACATGATTCCACTTGCCAGGGACGTTAATCATCGCGGAGACAGCAGGCAGGGACGCGCCTGCAGCCGCAGGCCGGAAGTCTTCGGGGCCAAGCAGCGCATCGCGGTAGAACTCCCATTCTCCGTTAAGCCGGACCACGCCCCCGTTACCGAAGTCCCAATCCCGTAAGTCCATGACTCCCTGCCGTATGACCGGCTTGTTCTGCTGATCCGTAACCAGCTGAAGGATTGAGAGCAGCGGAAGAACAAGAACCAGCAGCATGCTGCCTGTGAAGCTAAGCCAGTATTTCTTCATCGTCTCCCCCCTCTCAGCTGCGGTTAGCAAATTATACCTTGGAACACTTAGCAGATAAAGCAAAAAACCGATTCCATTTTATTTCGGAATCGGCAGGCTAACTTTTTAGTATTTGAGGACAGAAATTTTCACTTCACTTCAGGCGCTGCGGCAGCCTGGGCTGCGGTCTCCTGCGTTCTGGAGAGTAAGATATTCAGGATAATCGCTGTCAGCGAGCCGGATACGATTCCATTCTGCAGCAGCATTCTGGCGAACTCAGGCAGCTGCTCGAACATGGAAGGCAGGACGGCCGAGCCCAGGCCCACAGCGATACTGCAGGCGGCAATCAGCAGATTGCCGTCCTTGCGCAGATCAACCTCGGAAAGAATCGACATCCCGGATGCCGCCACCGAGCCGAACATGACAATCATGGCCCCGCCCAGCACAGCATTCGGCACCACGGTCGTCAGGGCAGCCAGCTTCGGCAGCAGCCCGAGCACGATCATGATTCCTCCCGCCGCAAAGATCACATTGCGCGTCTTGACGCGGGTCAGCGACAGCAGGCCGACATTCTGGGAGAAGGCCGTATACGGGAAGGCGTTGAACAGGCCTCCCAGCATGATGGCAAGGCCTTCGGAGCGCAGGCCGTTCACGATTTGCTTTTGCTCCACCTGCTGGTCCGTGGCCTTGCCTACGGCGAAATACACACCGGTGGATTCGACCATGGAGACGATGTTGACGATAATCATCGTAAAGATCGCGGTAATGCTGAATTCGGGCCACCCGAAATAAAACGGGCGGGCGATGCTGACCCAGGAGGCGCTGCCCACGGTGGAGAAATGAACGAGGCCCATGGCATAGCCGATCACGGTTCCGGCCGCCAGTCCGACCAATACGGATACCGAACGCAGAAATCCCGTTGTGAACCGGTTCACGGCCAGAATCACGGCGAGGGTGACAAGGCCCAGCAGCAGATTGCGGGGGGCGCCGAAATCGGCGCTGCCCTCGCCGCCGGCCACATTGTTCATCGCTACCGGAATAAGTGACAGCCCGATGATCGTTACTACCGATCCCGTAACCACTGTAGGGAAGAACTTCAGCAGCTTCCCGTAGATCGGGGCTGCCAGAACAACGAACAGCCCGGAGACAATAATCGCGCCGTAGGCTGTCGCCAGATTCGAGCCGGAGGCGATGGCAATAATCGGGCTGACTGCAGTGAACGTACAGCCCAGCACGACCGGAAGCCCGCTGCCGAAATGCCTGCTGCTGATAATCTGCAGCAGTGTTGCCAGCCCGCAGGTGAAGAGGTCTGCGGCGATCAGGTAGGCCATCTGCGTTCCGCTCAGATTCAGCGCCCCTCCAACAACAAGCGGCACAATTACAGCTCCGGCATACATAGCCAGCACATGCTGAAGCCCCAGGGCAAATAATTTTTGTTTGCTTAACATTCCGCACTCTCCTTGATGACTTCTTCTGCAGGTATATGCTCTATGAAGTGAACCTCTCCAGGCGCCATTGAAGAGATTCTTGCCAGAGCATGCACAGCAATGCCCCTGTCTTCGAGCAGGCTGCGTCCTTGCTGAAAGCTCTTCTCGATCACACAGCCCACACCCAGCAGCTCTGCTCCAGACTCGTCAACGATATCCGCCAGCCCCACAAGCGCTGCTCCGGTAGCCAGAAAATCGTCGACAATCAGCACTCTATCCTCCGGACCCAAGTACTTCTGCGAGATGCTTATACGGTAATCCTCTTGGCGTGTGAAGGAGTGGACCAGTGCGGAATAGACAGCCTCGGATTGGGTAACGGCTTTCTTCTTCTTGGCATAAACGAACGGCACTCCCAGCGCAATTCCGGCCGCCATGGCGAACTGAATGCCGCTGGCCTCAACGGTCAGCACCTTGGTAACCGGCTGATGTCCGAAGATCCGCCCGAATTCCTCCCCGATCTGCAGCACCAGCTGCGTGTCCACCTGATGGTTCAGGAACGAGTCCACCTTCAGCACCGTATCCGACAGAATCAAGCCCTCTTGCCTAATGCGTTCCTCTAATACTTTCATAATGCAGACAACCTTTCCTGTTCAACAAGCTGAAACGGCTGCGCCGTCCTTATAGAACGGTATCCGTTACTGCGTGAGAGAGAATGATAATTTAAAGCTTGAAATATATAAATTTTTATCTAAAAAAAGACAGATCCCCTTGAGCGCTTCTCTCAAGTGAATCTGTCCTTCTGGGTTTTTGTCCCTTAGTGGTGTAACACAAATACGTGTCCGCATCGCTTGGACCAGCCCCTCTCATGCCATGGCACAAAAAAGCGGAACCCTAGATGCGCTATTTCACTCATAGTCGGATAATTGCAATGGTTATCCGGTAGAAACTTATGGGCCCTATTCCCAAGATTATATGAGTTGTTATGATGTGTTTTTTTAAAAACCTTCGTATATCTTACACGCTCTGTCCGCTCCATACAAGCAAAATTTTAAGTATTAACAGCGGAAATTACGGTCTCCGCTCCAAAATCCTCCGGGCCGCCTTCCCTTAGGCAGCCGCTGGTTTATTGTCCCGGAGCGCCCGGATTGCTCACCCTTCCCGCAGATAAGCATTAATGATAAGGAAACTTATATTACAGGAGGGATGAGGCGGGTGGCTAAACCTGAAGCGAAACGGCAGGACCGGATTACCGTCATTATTCAAAAAGGAGCGCGGCGGATTATTACCCGTACCCCGCTTGCGGGAGTAGCACGGCTGGTGTTCGTCATCAACAACCAATATACCAATGCGGCGAATACCACACAGATCGCCAGCGGAGCGGAAGAAGCAGCGCAGGCGGCAGCAATGCGGCCATCGCGTCTCCCTATACGCGGCAGCAGCAGAGTGTAGGGGCTGGAGGGAACGCAGCGAACCTGGGAACCAAAGGGCGGCGGCGCGGAGGCAAACCGCAATTTCCGCCCCCCTATTTGCACGGCAGGGAGATTGTTGTTGTCATTAATAATCAAACCGTTAAGCTTCCCAGGGGCAGCCGCACTTCCTCGGCGACTCAGGTTGGCAGTGGCGGCGGAACCTACAGTACAGGCGGAACCAATTCGGCCATCGAAAGTCCCGGCACAAGACAGCAGCAGGCCGTCGGCGGCGGGGCAGGAGGTCATGCCTTGAACAAGGCAGCGGGCAAGGGGCGGCGGGGCACCAGACGCCTCCGCCGGTTACGTGCACACTATAAGCATGAATTTCATAGAAACGCCAGAAAATGCTGTATAAACAGCATTTTCTCACCTTTGCCTCTCTCTTCGCCATTCTATTAAAAGTATAATTAATTTCTAATGACAATAACTGAACAAGGGCGGGCGAGCATGAGAATAAAACATCAGGTTTGGTTAGCGGCATTGATCTCGATACTGCTGTTCGGCAGTATGATTTCTATATCTAGCATTTATATGGACGGGGTTCCGCAGGCAGCCACTTTGGGGCTGGGTGCTGCCGGTATTGCCCTGTCTATTTTTCTGATTATCGGCGTGCTGCGGAATATTACGCGCGGCATGAACCGGATCATGCAGATCTCCAGAGATATTGCCCGCGGCACCGTCGGCAGCTCGTTGCAAGCGGACCAGCCGCAGGATGAATTCGGGCAGCTGGCCGGTTCCTTCCACGCCGTGGCGGTGGATCTGCAGCACAAAACTGCTGAAGAACGCACGCTGCGGCTGAAGGCTGAAGAACAGGCCTGGATCAATGACCAGGTCTACGAAATGGCTCTGCTGCTTCAAGGCTCCGTGCAGATGCAGACGGCGGCACGTATTTTTATCGGCAGACTGGCGGAGGCCGTTGGGGGCAGCTATGGCGCTTTTTATCTGAAGCGGCAAGACAAGCTGGTTTTACTGCCGGCTATGCCTTCGATGAGGCTTACGGTTTTTGCATTGCTGCCGTTCGTTCGGAAGGCTTCGGCGTGCTTATTCCGGCAGGCCGCCGGATGGAGCCGGATGTGCAGCGATATAATCCAAGGCGTTATAGATCATCTCCGCCGCTTCAGCACGGGTGATACCGGCCGCCGGATGGAACTTGCCGGCACTGTCCAGAGTGGCAATCCTAAGCGCCAGCGCCCGTTGAATGGAGCCGTCATAGCCGTTGGTAAAGTCAGCATTGTCGGCAATATCCACCGGCATAATCTTGATCATCGGAAGATTGCTGTGCTTCTCGATCGTCAGGATCAGCTGATGGGTGAATTCCTCACGGGTCCAGTTCTTCGCAGGGTCCAGATCGGCAGATAAGCCAATATCATTGTTAGCCGCAATAATCAGGGCATTTGCATACCAGGCATCATTATTGGCACTGGCGAAATAGTCGGTAGCCTGAGGCGCCTTGATGAACCGGAGCAAATCAATGTTCAGCTCGAATGCATTGACGAGCATTTGAATGCCTTGGGCCGCTGTAACCGCCGCATCCGGCATAAATTGAGAGTCGCTCACACCATGAATGACGCCTCTCTGCTGGAGCTGCAGGATTTTATCTTTGGCAGGTATTCCGGAGAGATCCTGGAACGACGCAGCCGCTGCAAAGCTTTGACCGGCAAAACTCAGAGCCAGTACGGCCGCTGCCGTTAATGTGAGTTGTTTTATGTTATTTTTCTTCATTCCTGTCACCTCTTTATGGGATTTGCATGTATAGGATTGGCTTCTTCTTCCTTTCAGACGGTTAACCCTTCAAAAGGTTGCAGCCAGCCTTCATCCTCCGGGCATGCAAACACCCCGCCTTACAGCGGAGTATGCAGAGCAACGGGGGCAGCAGGATATATGGATTTCACCGGGGGAGTCTAGCTGCCGCCTACGGCAGCGATTAATAACGGCAGCACCAGGAAGGAGGCCAGCGTTGTCCACAGGATGCACCGTGACACCAACGAAGGCGAGCTGCCGAAGCGTTCGGCCAGTACAACAGAATTGACCGCAACCGGCATGGAGGCCAGAATGAGCAGGACGGCGAACAGCGTTCCCGAAATGTTCAGCAGGTACAGCAGCAGCGCTGCGGTCAGCGGAGCCAGCAGCAGGCGTACCGACATGCCTGTCCAGAATGCCAGCTGTATATTGCGTGCAGCATGTGCGGTCTGCACCCTGACCATCTGCACACCGAGTATGGCCAGCACCACCGGCGAATACGCTCCGGCTACCATCGACACTCCCGAGGCAATCTCATGCGGCATATGCAAGCCGAGTGCCCGCAGAAGCAGAGCCAGAATCGCCGCATAGATGGCCGGCAGAGAGAATACCGAACGGACGGCGTTTCTAACGGAAAACTGTGACCTTGCCGCAAAGTAAACTCCGATGGTGTTGACAATCACCATCTGGGCGATGACATAGACCGAGGCTTTGTCCAGGCCAAGCTGCCCGAAGGCCAGCAGCACCAGCGGCAGACCGTAATTGACGCTGTTCGTAAACGTGGAGATCAGGGTCAGACCCGCTGCCTCCGGCGGAGCCAGCTTCAGAACCTTCCCAATAAGCCTGGCCATCGCCCACAGCACCAGCAGATTCAGCAGCGAGAAGGCAAGCGTTTTGTACACATCATCGAAGGAAATTTCAGCCGTTGCGAGCGTGTCCAGAATGATCGCCGGACTGAGGAAATACAGATACAATGTTAACAGCGGCTTGGTATCGAGATTCTTGAACCGTCCAAGCAGCGCACCCGATATGACTGGAATGGACAGCGGCACAATCACCTCTACCAGAGTGGATAACACCTTTTGAATCAATGGCGAGGACTCCTCTGTTCGAAATAGTTATCCCTACTATAACCCTCCAGGGCGGTTATCGTCTAAGATATGGAAGCAATATGCTTAATAGCATATGCCTATGGAGCCATAGCTTCCCCAAAGATTGGCTCGGGGTATGGCAAACAAGTGGAAACGGCTTCGCCGTCCTGATAAGGACGGTATCCGTTTCAGCGAGAAAGATAAGGCTAATTTATAGCGTGAAACCTATATATTCTTATCTTTGAACAAACCGGCTATGCCGCCCTTGAGCGGGCAGCGCAGCTTTTTGCATTTCAGGTGTAAGGCTGGCTGCGGTTCCCTGGCTCTCCGGTTCCCCTGGCCGGCTGAAGCTCTTCCTCCCCGATTCCTCCAAGACCTTCCTGCTCAGACCCGGTGGCTACGCCCAAGTGGAAAAAGGAAACTTAATCCCCACTTTCCCTTTTTCGCTTGCGTTAGCGGGAAAAAGAATACCTAACCGATCCGTTTCTCTCCCTTACGGGGAATACGCCTAACTTAATATGAACTTGAAACATTAATAAAAAGGGCAGCCATTTTAGTGGTAAAAAGGAACACTAAGGCAGCGCATTCGTATCCTGGATCATCCCTAGTGGGAAAAAGTACAACTAAGGCAGCGCATTAGTATTCTAGATCATCCCCAGTGGGAAAAAGTACAACTAATCCGGCTGAAATCAGCCATATGGAGGGAGTGGGCCTCTATTAAGTGTACAAATTCCCACTAAAGCCCGTTGAAGCCAGAATTCCAGCCCATTAGTGTTACTTTTTACACTTCGCTTCCGTTCCCTATGAACCTCCTTGCGTTCCATCAGCGTTTTCAGGTTCGCCGGTTCCATTCCTATACATTCAATTACCTTTTTACTAAAATTACCTTTTTGGCTCAACACCAAAATCAGCGGTTGACGATGTGAATGAAGTCCGCTGCGGGTTCAGAGGGTTCTTCCGGCCGCGCTAAAGCCCGGTTTCCTGATTGAAATAAGATTGCAGGTTGAAACCGGTCTTTAAAAGCGAACACTATCGTTTCTCCAGAATTCCTCTGGCCCTCCGCTATGTCCGCACTTAGTGACGGCCCCTAATTTTTAGATGGAGCCAGCTTTTTTCCCGCGATTCCTTTAAAACTTTTCCGTCCAATTTATACGAAAAAAAGCTTTACCGCTTTACAGCTCGAAAGGGTAATTGACTGTCAGAGGTCCTATCGTGGAACTTCATTTTTTTTTAAAATGGTTATCCCGTGGTGGGCGTCAGTTCCACTTGGAACCCTAGCTTTTGCAGTTTTTGGATTAGGTAACTCGCAGTCTGT
>NZ_JACBYI010000067.1 GCF_019352175.1 Paenibacillus sp. S150 | reverse complement strand
ACGGCAATTCTGCCGTTATTTCGGGACGCCCGGGCCAGCCCCGCCTCAACAACGGCAATTCTGCCGTTATTTCGGGGCATACGGGCCAGCCCCGCCTCAACAACGGCAATTCTGCCGTTATTTCGGGTTTCCCGGGCCAGCCCCGCCTCAACAACGGCAATTCTGCCGTTATTTCGGGACGCCCGGGCCAGCCCCGCCTCAACAACGGCAATTCTGCTGTTATTGAGGGGCGTGTGCTGCAGTCATCTTGCGAATAATCTCACACAGCGAGCGAGAAAGAGTAAGCGAACGAGTGTGGAAGTAAGCGTTGGGAAGGGAGCTGCCGGACGCTCAGCTTGCCCACTCCGCACCTACACAAGGGGATAAGCCCAAAAAGCAAATAAAGCCCGCTACACGCGTACCTATAGACTGGACCCTTAGAAAAAAGGTATGCGGGCTGTTGTTCGCTTGAAAGAAGGCATGGAACTATGAAGCCTTGCTTCATTTCGCCTGCGCACAGATCATTTTTGGGGAAGCGTACGGTCCGTTCATTCCCGGTAACTTATTTTAGGATAGGTTCTTAATCTACCGGATCGGTGCCTGAATGGGCACTATTAGCTTAAATGTTACAATCTAGCGATAAATATGTTATATAACATAACATATGCAGGAAAAGATAATTGTCACCAACACTTTAATCTGATAAAATCTCCTTAAGTATTTTATAAATAAGGCAGGGGGATTAGAGAATGGGGATCGGAAAAAAATGGGCGATGTCAGCTTTGGCGGCATTCATGGTGCTTGCGATGGCGGGCTGCGGCTCCAACAATAATGCAGAAAGCGAAAGCGCTGCCGGTGAGACCCTCAAGTTTGCCAGCGACGCGAGCTACGCACCGATGGAGTACATGGATACGGATACAATTAAAGGCTTTGATATCGATTTCATCAAGGCGGTTATGGAAGAAGCCGGTTATGAGTACACCGTTACGAATACAGGCTGGGATACGATGCTGACCAGCGTGAAGCAGGGCACGGAATATCAGGCCGGGTTATCCGCGGTGTCCATTACAGACGAGCGGAAGGAAACCTATGATTATTCCATTCCTTATTTTGAATCCACCAACATGATTCTGGTAAAAGAAGGAAGCGACATTAAGAGTGCGCTTGACCTGAAGGACAAGAAGGTTGCAGTCCAGGCGGCGACTACGGCAGACGATCTGATGAGCGGCATTCTGGGTGTCGACAACGGTAACCTGAAGCGTTTTGACAGCAATGCGGTAGCGCTGATGGAGCTGAACAGCGGTGGAGCGGATGCGGTAGTGGCCGATATTGCTATCGTCAATGAATATATCAAGAACAACCCGAATGAGAAATTGACCGGAATCATCGACAAAGAGAACTTCGGGTCCGAGTATTACGGCATTCTGTATCCTAAGGGCAGCGAGTGGAAAGAGAAGCTGGACCCGGCGATCAAGACGATAATCGAGAACGGCAAGTATGCCGAAATCTACAAAACCTGGTTCGGTGAAGAGCCGGACACACAGACCCTCTTGAACGCAGAGTAAGCGGACGGGCACAACCCAAGCATGCGTAATGATTGCTATTGCGCATGCTTCTTTTTTTGAGAAACAGAGAGAGAGCAAGAGCAGCTATAAGCAGAAGAGAAGGGAAGAATTTTATGGATTTCAGATTTGACATCATCGCACATTATATACCGGTCTTGTTAAGAGGTACGGCGTTTACGATTGGTGTATCTATTGTCTCGATCATCTTCGGCTCCATTCTGGGACTGGGCTTGGGCTTGGGCAAAATGGCTCCGAAGGCATATCTTCGCTGGCCTTTTCATTCCTATATCAACTTTTTTCGCGGTACGCCGCTGTATGTACAGATTTTGATTGTGCATTTTGGGGTGATTCCGCCTTTGTACGGGCAGACCAATGCGCTTCTAACCGCCTTTGTTGCCTTATCCCTGAATTCAGCGGCGTATTCGGCCGAAATTTTCCGTGCGGGGATACAGTCCATTGATCCGGGGCAGCGGGAGGCCGCCGTATCACTCGGAATGACCAAATTTCAAGCTATGCGGTTTATCATTCTGCCGCAGGCCATTAAACGGATGGTTCCGGCATTCGGGAACGAGTTCATTGTTCTGGTGAAGGATTCCTCCCTGCTCGCGCTGATTGCGGCGCCGGAAATCATGTACTGGAGCAACACAATGAAAGGCCAGTATTTGCGGATATGGGAACCGTATTTGACCGCCGCGTTTATTTATTTCATTCTCACCTACTCCCTCAGCAAGCTGCTCAATTATATCGAACGGAAGGTGTAACCGCATGGAGCCTATTATCTCAGTTAGACATCTGCACAAATCATTCGGCGCCCATATGGTGCTGACCGACATTAACGTTGATATTCACACCCGGGAGGTTGTCGTGGTGATCGGGCCTTCGGGTTCGGGCAAATCGACCTTTCTGCGCTGTCTGAACCTGCTGGAGCAGCCGCAAGAGGGCGACATTATTATTGAAGGCACTTCCTTGATGGCCAAAGGCACAAGGATTAATGATATCCGCACTGAGCTTGGCATGGTCTTTCAGCAGTTCAATCTGTTCCCCCACAAAAAAGTGATCGAGAACATCATGCTCGCCCCGGTTCAGGTCCGCAAATGGCCCCCGGACAAGGCGCGGCAGAAGGCGCTGGAGCTGCTTGACAAGGTCGGCTTAAGCGAGAAGGCGGAGGTGTATCCGGCTTCGCTATCCGGCGGACAGGCCCAGCGGGTAGCGATTGCCAGAGCGCTGGCGATGGAGCCGAAGATTATGCTGTTTGATGAGCCCACCTCGGCGCTTGATCCCGAGATGGTCGGCGAGGTGCTGGCGGTCATGAAGGATTTGGCCCGCGAAGGAATGACGATGGTCGTGGTTACCCATGAGATGGGCTTTGCGCGCGAGGTGGGGGACCGTGTGCTGTTTATGGAGCAGGGTGTCGTGGTCGAGGAGGGCAATCCGGAGCAGCTGTTCGGCAATCCGTCGCAAGAGCGTACGCAGGCCTTTTTATCTAAGGTTCTGTGAAATCCTGGCAAAGTAGAATCTTGCAGTTTAATCGGTTATATTAGAAGGGTAAGTACTGGGATATGGAACCTTAAGTAAATATCTGTCGAATGGCGGAGAGGAGGCTCTGGGATATCTTTTGTATATCATAATTTATAATGATAGAAGGAGAATACGATGAGCACATTTAAAAACTGGCTGAACACAACGAAGAACGGACTGACCGAACAGGTAAAAAAATTTAAAAATAAAGATTTCATGAATGCTGTAGTAGCAGGCTGCGCCCTGGTTGCTGCTGCCGACGGCAAGATTGAAGAATCCGAAAAGAATAAAATGGCCGGATATATGAATCTCAGCAGTGAACTGAAGGTATTCGATATGAGAGATGTGATTGCCCAGTTCAACTTCTATGTCAGCAATTTCGAGTTTTCTCCGGAGATCGGCAAGCAGGAAGCGCTCAAAGCCATCGCCAAATTCAGCAGCAAGCCGGAAATCGGACGCGTAATTGTAGGGGTATGCTCTGCAATCGGTGCAGCTGACGGTGATTTTGATGAGCACGAAAAAGGGGTTGTGCGGAATATTTGCAGTGTGCTGGGGCTAAGTCCCAGTGAATTCAGCCTGTAAGCACAGATTGAAAGTTTACCGGAGAACGAATGAAACGTATTTGCTTTTGTGTCGTATCACTGTTATAACATCGACAAGTTAGGCTTGCAGCTGTAATTTTTTTTGAAACGGAGGTACTTAAATTTGGCTGGTATTAATCTGGTAAAGGGTCAAAAGATTGATTTAACAAAAGGCAATGCTGGACTGTCCAGCGTCATTGTAGGACTTGGCTGGGACCCTGCCGAGCCGGCGCGCGGATTCTTCGGCGTCAAGAAGCAGGCGAATGTGGACTGTGACGCTTCGGCGCTGCTGCTTAGCGAGAGCGGCAAGCTGCAGAACAAGCTGAATCTGGTTTGCTTCCACAACAAGCAGAATCCGAACAGCTCTGTTGTCCACTCCGGGGATAACCTTACAGGTGAGGGAGACGGAGACGATGAGCAGATCAGGGTGAATCTGAAGGCGATCCCGGCCGATGTGCACAAGGTTCTGATTGTCGTCAATATTTATGATGCCGTGAACCGCAAGCAGGATTTCGGAATGATTAAATCGGCGTACATTCGGGTTATTAATGCAACAGGCAACAACGAGCTGATCAAGTTCAACTTGACGGACAATTACACAGGTTTTACCGCTTTGATCTGCGGAGAGCTTTACCGGCATGGCGACGAATGGAAATTCGCAGCTATCGGTGAGGGGGCACACGCAGCACATATTAACCAGCTGGCTGAACGCTACATCTAATTCCAATTTAAGAAAAGAGGTTTCTATTCATGGCGATTAATTTATCCAAGGGTCAAAAGATCGATTTGACCAAAACGAACCCGGGCTTGTCCAAAATTACAGTCGGTCTCGGCTGGGACACCAATAAATACGATGGCGGTAAAGATTTCGACTTGGACGTTTCCGTCTTTTTGACCAATGCCAGCGGCAAAGTGGCTAAAGAGAGCAATTTCATTTTCTTCAATAATAAGCAGAACGAGAACGCTTCTGTTGTGCACACCGGTGACAACCGCACAGGCGAAGGCGAAGGAGATGATGAACAGGTTCAGGTGGATCTGCTCAACATTCCGGCAGACGTTGAGAAAGTGGCTTTTACCATTACCATCTATGAAGCCGAGAGCAGAAGCCAGAATTTTGGACAAGTATCCCGCTCTTATGTACGTATTGTAAATGATGCCAACAATGAGGAACTGATCCGTTTCGACCTGGGAGAAGATTTCTCCATTGAAACCGGTGTAGTGGTAGGCGAATTGTACCGCAACGGTGCGGAGTGGAAATTCAATGCCATCGGCAGCGGCTACAAGGATGGTCTTTCCGGATTGACCCGCGATTACGGCCTGCAATAAATGTTGCTGGAGCTGTAGGCTAAACTTTTCATGAAAGAAGGTTATTGCCAGTGACGATCAGTCTTTCCAAAGGACAGCGGATTGATCTTACCAAGACCAATCCGGGTCTGACGAAGGTAGTTGTGGGACTCGGCTGGGATACGAACAAATATAGCGGCGGCAAGGATTTTGACCTTGATGCCTCAGCGTTTCTGCTGCATGAGGACGGCAATGCCAAAGGCGAGGACGATTTTGTTTTTTACAACAATCCCTCCGGCGGCTCCGGCTCTGTAACCCATACAGGAGATAACCGGACAGGCGAAGGCGACGGGGATGATGAGCAGATCCTGGTAGATTTCAGCAAGGTTCCTGCGAATATCCAGCGTATCGGGATTACGGTAACCATTTATGATTACGAGACCCGGGTACAGAACTTTGGACAAGTATCCAACGCATTTGTACGAGTCGTAGATGCCTCCAGTGACCGTGAGATTCTGCGGTTTGATCTGGGCGAGGATTTCTCAACAGAAACCGCAGTTGTGTTCTGTGAATTCTACCGCAATGGTGCGGACTGGAAATTCCAGGCGGTGGGAAGCGGATTTGCCGGCGGCCTTAGTGCCTTGTGCAGGAACTACGGGCTTGACGCGCAATAGTAGCTTCAAAGGCGGGATCACTAGCGATCCTGCCCTTTTTATAAATATAAGAAGGTATATGTTTCGCGAAATCCTATATATTTCTATTTCTTGTTGAAACGGTACCGTCTATGATGAAGACGGAGAGACCGTTTTTGCCTGACTCTTTATCCATGCAAAGGTGGCGTAAGAATGAGCACTCAAGTGGTAAAAGGGCAGAAAGCAGACCTGACCAAGGGCAGTCCGGGACTCCGGCAAATGCTTGTGGAGATCGCCTGGCAAGCCCCTTCCGCGATGGAGATCGACGCCTCTGCTTTTCTGCTTGGACCCGGTGGGAAGGTGAGCGGTGACGATGACCTGATCTTTTATAATAATCCGTCTACATCTTATATAAGGTATAAGGATGTGCCAGGCCGAAGCCCAGGGGGCATCAAGCATTTCGAAGTTGAGCTGGATAAGATTCCCGCAAGTGTGACGAGAATTGCATTTACGCTTACACTCTATGACGGCGAACACCGCAAGCAGACATTCGGGCAAATGAGTGAAGCCCATTGCAGAATTCTGAATCTGGCGACAGGCTCGGAAATCCTGCGATGTAATCTTGGAAGTCATTTCTCCGTGGAAACGGCTGTTGTGGTAGGAGAATTATATAGATACAGCGGTGAATGGAAATTCAGTGCCATTATGTCGGGCTTTGACGGCGGCCTGAAGGCGCTCTGCAGCAATTATGGAATTGAAGTGGTTGAACTTAATCTGAAGAAAATTGAGCTGAAGAAAAAAGGCGATTCCATCAACTTGAAGAAACCGGCTGAGGGCCTGGGCGAGATCCTGGTCAATCTCAACTGGAATCAGAAGCAGGGCGGAGGGCTGTTCAGCCGCAAAGGCGGCGTGGATTTGGACCTTGCCTGTCTCTTTGAACTGAAAAATGGCCGCAAGGGTGTTGTTCAGGCGCTTGGCAACGCTTTTGGCCAATTACAGCAGCCGCCCTTTGTCATGCTGGATGGCGATGACCGTACAGGCTCCGTAACCTCTGGAGAAAACTTGCGTATAAACGGAAGCAAGGTTGCGGAAATCAAACGGATTTTAATTTTTGCTTTTATCTATAAAGGCGTTACCCAATGGTCAGAGGCGGATGGCGTGGTCACGATTACGCAGGGCGGAGGGCCGGATATTATTGTGAATTTGGACGAGCATAACAACCGTAAGGGAATGTGCGCCATTGCCATGATTCAGAATGTCGGGAATGAAACCTTCAGCATTGAACGGCTCGTACAGTATTTCAGCGGGCATCGCGAGATGGACCAGGCATACGGATGGGGGCTGCAGTGGGTAGCGGGCAGCAAATAAACTATTTTACCGGAGGCATATTGGAATGGACTGGTTCAGCGATTTTTTTAGAAACATCAGTGATAACTATGGGCATTTCTTCTCGTGGAGCGATATTGCCGGCACACTTTCCGACCCTGTAAGCTGGGGGATTATCGGGAGTCTGATTCTTCTGGAAGGCTTGCTCTCTGCGGACAATGCGCTGGTCCTTGCGGTTATGGTCAAGCATTTGCCAAAAGAGCAGCAGAAGAAGGCTTTGTTCTATGGGATTCTGGGTGCGTATTTATTCAGATTCCTGGCTATTGGCCTCGGGACATTCCTGATTAAGTTCACGCTCGTCAAGGTGCTGGGGGCGCTCTATCTCTTCTATATCGCCTACAAAGGGTTATTTAAGGGCAGCGGCGGAGAAGAACACACGGAGAACAAGGGCACTTCCTTCTGGCGGACGGTACTTATGGTTGAATTAATGGATATTGCCTTCAGTATTGACAGTGTGGTGGCGGCCTTTGGACTTAGCGATAAGGTCTGGGTGCTCTTCCTGGGCGGCATACTCGGCGTGCTGATGATGCGCGGCGTGGCACAGCTGTTCCTGAAGCTCATTGCCAGATTTCCCGAACTGGAGCAGACTGCGTTTCTGCTGATTGCCATTATTGCCGGCAAGATGCTGGCAGGAGCTTTTGGATATGAAATGTCGCATGTTGTGTTCTTCACCATTCTGATTGCAGTTTTTGTGGGGACGATATTGTACAGCACCGGCAAGAAGAAAAGAGAGGCCAGCCGCAAAGCTTAACAATGCAATTAAGCAGGAAATGACAGTCAGTCTTTTATGTGAGGATGGGGATGTCCGCAGGGTAGGTGAGACGATCTCACCAGCCCGGGTAATCGTATAGGTTATAGCATGGCCTTTGCTTGTATTCGAGAAAGCCGGATGCCGTCCCCGAGAGGACGGCGCAGCCGGTTCTACTGCTCTCTATAAGGAGAGGTTATTCGTTTTATATTGCTTCTTCGTGAACCTATAAGGGGGGAAAGGCCTTGAGATACTTCGATTACCTGACCAAAGAACAAGAAATGTCCTTATTCTACTCTCCGCCTGTTTCGTTTGACCCCGCTACGGACAAGGAGCTCCTGGCTTACGCCGTGGGAGCCGCCCTGTATATGCCCGCTACCCGTCCCAGTGTTGCAGAAGATATTTTGAAGCTTAAGGCTTCAGGACTGGTGACGGTGATTATGGATTTGGAGGATGCGATTGGCGATGGTGAAGTCGATTTTGCCGAGGAATCTATCGTGAGACATCTGGCCTTCCTGTCGGCCTATGCCGACAACGAGCCGGATGTAAGGAACAGTCTTCCGCTGCTGTTTATCCGTGTGCGCAATCCGGAGCAGCTGCAGCAGCTGATTTTCCGGCTGGGCACCTTGATTACCATGCTGACCGGCTTTGTTTTCCCCAAGTTCACCTTGGATAACGGAGTGGAATATTTCGAGGCGCTTGCCGATTATAACAGCTCGCGCAGCTATCCGGCTCCTGTGCTGTACGGCATGCCGATCCTTGAGAGCTCACCGATTATTTACCGGGAAAGCCGGCTGGAGACACTGCTGGGCATCCGTGATTTATTGGGCGAATACCGTGAGTACGTGCTGAATGTCCGGATCGGGGCGACGGATTTCTCCAGCCTGTTTGGGCTGCGGCGCAGTCCGGATATCAGCATCTATGATCTGACGCCGATCCGCGACTGCATCTCCGATATTATCAACGTATTCGGCCGTGTGGAGGAAGGGTATGTGATTTCAGGTCCAGTCTGGGAATATTTCGGGGGCAAAGGACACCGGGTACTGCGTCCGCAGCTCCGGCAGACCCCTCTTGAGGATACTTATGGCAAGCAGAGGCGCGGCATCCGTGAGTCTTACATCAGCAGCTCTGTGGACGGACTGTTCCGTGAAGTGCTTTTGGATAAGGAAAACGGCATTGTTGGCAAGACGATCATTCATCCCTCGCACCTTAGACCTGTACAAGCCATGTATACTGTAATGCATGAGGAATATGTGGACGCCTTAAGCATTGTCGAGAGCAATGACGGCAGCCGCGGTGTGTTCAAAAGCGAATACTACAACAAGATGAATGAAATTAAGCCGCATTTGAACTGGGCGAAACGTATCTTACTACGATCTCAAATATACGGGGTGTTACATGAACAACAGCATTTTGCCTTCTTACTGCCCGAGTATGAATACACACACGTTTAATATTGTCGAGAACCTGCAGGTTACGGTAACCGAAACCTCCAACCCTTTCCAGATGCCGGCCCACGCTTTGTTTGCCATGGCGGCGCGGATTAACAAGAAACGCTCGTTTCTTTTTGTCAGCAAGGTGCTGGGCAAGCATATACCAGTCAACCCGTATACCCCTTTGCTCAGCGGCGCAGCGCTGGCATTGCTTTTATACCGGGAGATGGCTGGTGGAGCTTCCGCTGCAGAGCGAATGGACGAGCTGATGGATCAAGCGGTTCACGGGCTGATTCATCCGGAGCATGCCGAGAAGGCATATCATGATTTGCTGGATGCACAGCTGGTTCTCCCGGAGCCGGTTCTGTTTATCGGCTTTGCAGAGACGGCAACTGCCCTGGGCCACAGTATGTACAACATGTTTGCCGCTGGAGCATCATATATTCATACTACCCGTGAGGACATTCCGGAGCTTGAGTCGGCGGTCAGCTTCGAAGAAGAGCATTCCCATGCGGTTGACCATTTATGCTACGCCCTGAATGCAGAACTGCTGTCCGGGGATGGGCCCGCTGTGCTGGTGGATGATGAGATTACAACCGGCAATACGGCGATCAATACGATTCGTGATATCCAGTCCAAGTTTCCCCGCAAGGAATATGTAGTTGCTTCACTTCTCGATTGGCGGAGCAGTGCCAATATTCAGGCCTACCGGGAGTTGGAGCAGGAGCTGGGTATCCGCATCAGGGCTTTATCTTTGCTGCAGGGAACGATTGAAGTGATGGGTACGCCTCAGCTGAGCCTAGTGGAGGCGAAGGCGGAAGCTTCCGCTGCCGCTGAAGCTCCTGTGATCATGACTTATGTGCAGGACGGTCTGGAACGGCTGGACGTGACTTCCGCTGACTCCTGCGGACAAATCAATGCGTCGCCTTATCTGAAGCTCAGCGGCCGGTTTGGATTGGAATCGCAGGATAACAAGCGGCTGGATCAAGGGGCTGCGCAGGCAGCGTCACAGCTGCGCGGGCTGCGTGAGGGGGCAACTGCACTCGTGCTTGGCGTTGGTGAATTCATGTATCTGCCCATGAGAATTGCGGCGGATATGGGTGAGGGAGTTGCGTATCAGTCCTCCACCCGCAGCCCGATTCATCCCGAGCGGCGTCCGGATTACGGCGTGCACAGCGCAGCGGCATATCCTTCGGCCGGTGATCCGGGAATTACCAATTATATCTACAATGTAGACCCGGGCCAGTATGATGATATTTTCGTGCTGCTTGAGCGTGATGTTCCCCGCCGCCGGATTGAGCCGATGACGGATATTCTTAAGCGGCTGGCAGGGAATAAGGTGCATCTTGTCATACTGGCCTCTGATTCGGATAATGGAGGTTTGATCGGATGAAGGGTACAGCACTTGAAGAACTCATGAATAAAAGAATAGCGCCGCCTGTCCCGCTGGGCAGCTATCCCCCTTCCGACGTTAAGTTCCTGCTGAAGGATCTGAGCAATGTTCAACTGGAACGGGCGACCGCTGAGCGGGAAGAAGCGATCCAGTCCGGTGTGCATTATTCAGAGATGCTCCCCGTTGAATATCAGCCGACAGCGCAGTATATTGAGCTGTTCCATGAGACGCTCCGGCAATCGGCGGAGAAGGTAGCACTGGCGGTCGCGGTTGTCTCCGAAATGATTGTGTCTCAGCGGGGGACCGGGGCTACGGTACTGGTATCCCTGGCCAGAGCGGGAACTCCAATTGGTGTGCTGATGAAACGGTATATCGCCGCTCGCTTCGGAGTGGAACTGCCTCATTACAGCATTTCAATTATCCGGGGCAAGGGCATCGATGAGAATGCGATCCTTTATATGCTTCAGCAGCACGGAACCGACGCCAAGCTGCAATTTATCGACGGCTGGACGGGCAAAGGAGCTATCCGCCAGGTATTAATAGAAGCCTGCAGCAGCATGTATAAGAAATACGGTATTGTCCTTAGCGATGATTTGGCAGTGCTTGCCGATCCGGGACATTGCTCGGCTACCTTCGGCACGCGGGAGGACTACCTGATTCCGAGCGCGTGCCTGAACTCCACTGTCTCGGGCCTGATGAGCCGGACTGTTCTGCGGGACGACCTCATCGGGGCTGAGGAATTCCATGGCGCCAAGTTCTATAAGGAGTGGCTGGAGGAGGATCTCTCCAATGTGTTCATTGAGGCAATTGCCCCCTATTATCCTGCTGTGATGGAGGAGGCGCAGGCTATAGCCGCAGAGATGCTGACCTCTCCGCCTGAGGTTACCTGGCAGGGGCTGCGGGATATTCAGAGCATTCAGGACACGTTCGGCATAGAGGATATTAATCTGGTGAAGCCGGGGGTAGGCGAGACCACCCGCGTGCTGCTGCGCAGAGTACCCTGGAAAATTCTTGTCGATACTATGGATAATCCGAATCTGCGGCATATTCTGCTGCTGGCGGAGGACCGGGGCGTTCCGGTGGAGGTATTCCCAGGGCTGACGTATTCCTGCTGCGGCATCATTAAGCCGCTGAAGGGAGAAAGTGAATGATCTATGCCAGCGATCTGGACCGCACTCTGATTTACTCTCCCAATGCGATTGGCGTTCCCGAGGATTCCCCGGGCCTGGTTCCGGCGGAGGTTATCGGCGGGAGGACGGCTTCATATATCTCACAGCATGCGCTGGAGGTTCTTCAGGAGCTGGCGTCCAAAATCATTTTTATGCCGGTGACTACACGTACCCTGGCACAGTACAGACGGATTAATCTGTTCCAGGAGACGGTCATTCCCGATTATGCGGTAACCAGCAACGGCGGGAATATTCTGGTTAACGGGGCAGTGGATCTGGAATGGCGGGCAGCCGTAGGCAACCTGGTGGAACAGGGCTCCGCAGCGGCTGAGGAAACGAAGCAGCTTGTGCGGTCTGTGGTCCGGGCAGAATGGATTATCAGCGAGCGGTATTGCGACGAATTATTTTATACCTTTGTCGTACAGCGTGATTTGCTGCCTATGGATGAAGTTACGCGGCTGGCGGAGCATTTGAACGGACTGGGCTGGAGGTTGTCGCTGCAGGGCCGCAAGCTGTATGTGGTTCCGGAGGCGGTGAACAAAAGCGACGCGATCCTCCATGTTCGCCGTACGGTCCATTCGGAGCCGATGGTTGCGTCGGGAGATTCGCTGCTTGACAAAAGCCTGCTTGCAAGCGCCGATTACGCCATTGCCCCCTGCCATGGAGAAATATTTGCCGAGCAGCAGGCTGGTCTAGTAAAATTAGAATATCCCTTCACAAAGCGGGCTGGCGTATTTGCCGGGGATGAGATTATGCACTATGTACAGCGGATTTATAACAATTTAACGGCATTGGGAGTTGGGCCACAATGAAAAAGGTAAACATTTATTTCAATCGCTGGTTTTCCGTGGCTTTTCATTACATGAATCTCATCCGCAACAATGAGGATGGCATCCCTGTTCAAATCTTTGCCACCCACCCCGATATCCGGCATATGTCGCTGCAAGGCGCCGATGTTGCCGGAACCGAGCCCGAGCTTGAAGGAATTGAATATGTGCGGTTCTGTGTAGACTTCTGCCGCAGCCATCAGATTGATATCTTTATTCCGCGGCTGCATATGCTGGATATTGCCTTGCATGCCCCAATGTTTGATGCCATAGGCACGAAAGTGCTCGTCTGCCGCGATCTGGAGCTGCTGGGGACGATCATGGACAAAGGCAAATTCTATGAAAGCGTCAAAGAGACCGGTATCATGACGATTCCCGATTATCATGTGGTCAGCACAGCGGAGCAGTTCAAAGCAGCTTATGAGGAGCTTGCAGCCAAAGGGCACCAGGTCTGCTTCAAGCCGACAGAAACCGAAGGCGGTCTTGGCTTCCGCATTATCAACAACACCCGGAGTCCTTTGCAGGAGCTTTTCGGCCATGTCACACCGCATATCTCTTTCGAGGAGGCGTACCGCACACTATCCAGTGTTGATTCCTTCCCGAATCTGATGGTGATGGAGCTTCTCGCGGGCTTTGAGTACAGCATTGATTGCCTGGCCGACGGGAATGGCAGACTGCTGGCAGCAGTACCGCGCCGTAAGGCGGGCGGGCGCCTGCGGCTGATGGAGCATATTCCCGAGCTTGAGCATATTGCATCCCGGGTAGCCGAGGTTTACCGTATCCCCTTTAATTTCAATATCCAAATGAAATACAGCGGCGCAACGCCCAAGCTGCTGGAGATTAATCCCCGGATGTCCGGGGGGCTGCATATCTCCTGCCTGTCCGGAATCAATTTCCCTTATCTGGCGGTTAAAAGCGCACTCGGCGGCGAGGTTCAGCCAGCCGGATTCGCGGGCAATGTGCTGGCCAGCCATGTGGAGCAGCCGCTGATCATGAGAATAAACGGCGAGTCCGTGATCACGGATGCCGTGAACCTGAGCGGCAGTTCTTGAATTCCGCTCACAAGAGGTGAGAACTATTCAGTTGAAATGGAAAGTATTGCTGTATGCCGGAGCCGGCTATATTGTTGCCCTGGCGACGAGTGCTTTTGTACCCGAGGCAATCTCTCTGCTGCTGCCGTTTGCCGGTGCAGGTGCGGCGATGATGAGGGGCGAGCGCAACAAAATCAATCTGCCGGCGGAGGTTCTTCCCGCCGGCCAGGAACAGGAGGCGGTCGCCCCGTCTCCTGCTGCGGGCAGCCTTGAACAAGGCAGAGCCGCTCCTGCCGCTGGACAAGCCCTTGCCGGGCAGGGAAGCGCCGAGGTTCAGATCGGAGCGGAGTTTGCCCCGGTGGTGGAGTATCTCAGCATTTTGGAGGATATGATTATCTCCGAAGGGCAGAAGGATACGCTCGACAATGAGATTGTCGAGAAGTCGCTGGCTCTGTTCGCCAGGCTACAGCGTGTAATTCCGCTGCTGCAGGAGCTGGGGAACGGGGAGATCAATCATACGGTCCGCAGGCTGGTGCTGAAGGACCTGAACGGTGTGATTAACCCGTTCCTGCGGCTGGGCGGAGAGGCCAAAACAAGAAACCGGAGAATGCTGCTGAACGGTCTGCGGGATGTCGATTCCAAAATCTCGGATATCGCCTCGACGATCGAACATAAAGACCTGATGGAACTTCAGACCAAGGCGGAACTGATTCATCAGCGGTACAGCAGTTCCGAATTATAGGAGGAGGGAAACCGATGTCCACGCAGTTG
Source organism: Paenibacillus sp. S150 (assembly GCF_019352175.1). Classification (GTDB taxonomy): domain Bacteria; phylum Bacillota; class Bacilli; order Paenibacillales; family Paenibacillaceae; genus Paenibacillus_AQ. The sequence goes on along the minus strand of NZ_JACBYI010000067.1, from coordinate 12,663 downwards.
ATTGAGCTCAGGAAAGAGGATGAGCAGAAGGTTGTAGAGGAAGCCTCGCAGTTGATCGAGAAGGTCGCCAAGACGGATACCGTTGCCCTGGATTCCTTAATGGATGATATTGGCAAGCTGGGAGTGAAGACGCAGGAAAAGGCCGGGCAGACCCTGAAGCTGCTGGACCGTCCGGTGAATGATCTGATGTCCGGCAAACGTGTGGAAGTGCCGAATATGATCATGAAGCTGCGCAATGAGTGCGAGACCTTGCAGCAGAGCAAGAATGTCAGCTTTTTCGGCAAGATGCTGCGCAAGAGTCCGCTCAAAAATTATGTATACAAGTATCAGTCGGTCCGCACCAATATTGACGCAATCGTAACCGGCCTGCGCGACGGACGCGATACGCTGGAAGAAAGCATCGTGAATATGCGGCAGCTCAAACGCACCTCCATGGAGGAAATTTACAATCTGCAGACCAAAATCGCCTTCGGCAACAAGCTGAAGGAGCTGTTCGAGGCTGAAATCGCCAAGCCGGAGAACGAGTTCCGCAAGGCTTATCTGGAGCGCGGGCTGCGCAAGGTTATGGTTCGTATCCAGTCGATGACCGAAATGATTCTGCTCTACAATCAGGCGATTGCCGCTACGGATATCATCAATGACAACAATGACAAGCTGATTGATTCCGTAAACAACGCAATTGATAAGACTTCAAATCTGATTACAGTTTCGGCGATGATTGCCATGTCGCTGGCCGATCAGGAGAACATCATCTCTGCCGTAGAAGCAACGAACAAGACCATTGAAGACCAATTCAAGGAAAATGCACGTCTGCTGCGCACCACAACGGAGAAGACGACGGAGCTGCTCTCCAAGCCCTCGATGTCGCTCGAAGCGGTGAATCAGGCCATCGGTGATCTGCTCAGTGCCCTGGATACCTCTGAGCAGTCCAACCGCCGGATCATTGAGAGCTGCCAGGATTATACGTCCAAAATGACAACGATTAACACGCAGCTGAACAACCGCCTCGGATTGAATGAAGCCTCACAGCCGCAGGCCTTGAAGCAGGCCGGTACCGACAGCGAACTTAGCAGCTTTCTGAACTAACGGCCATCCGATTAGTGGCGCAATATCTTTTATGGGCAGGCCTGCACAGCTTTTTGGCAGGCTTTTTTGCTGTTTGCGCTAGACCCGAGGATTACATTATCATCTTCATGATAAGCGGGGAACCAATCAGCAATCATAATGCTCCGCTCCCCCACATAAGTTGTCACTGAGGCGACCTATGGAGAGTGGGGATAAGCGATGATTCTGGGGTGTTTGATACTGGTGCTTATCGTCGTGGCCAGCAGCGAGAAGGCAGAGGCGATTGTCAGGCTGAACGATCCGGGGGATGACAGCTGATGCAGCAGCGGCGGGGTTCCTGGCCGGAATCTCCACAAATTTAGACGATCCGTGGTTCAAGCAATTTCCAGCGGTTTATTGGGTATAATAACCGGGGGCTGTACCAGCCTGTAATCGCTGAAAATACGAAGCTAATGCGGGAGGTCACATGGAGAACGAGGCACTGCTGCAGGTTGAAAAATTGGCTCTCAAGAAGCAGAAGATCTATCAGCAAAGTATTTTCCGCTATATCGCCAGAGCAATGCTGGCCAGTATGTTCATCGGATTCGGCGTAATCGTGGCTTTTAAGACGGGGAACTTCTTCTACATGGAGCAGTCGCCGATGACGTATCCGATGGCTGCGATCACGTTCGGCGCAGCCATCATCCTGATCTCTTATGGTGGAGGCGATTTGTTCACCGGAGATACCTTTTATTACACGTATGCGGCTTTAAGGCGCAAGCTGCAGTGGACCGAGGTTGTACGGATGTGGGTCGTCAGCTATATCGGCAATATTCTCGGGGCCACGGCGTTTGCGCTGCTGATTTTTTTGACAGGATTGTTTTATGATTCCAGTGTGAACGGGTTCTTGCTGAATGTGGTGGCCCATAAGATGGAGGCCCCGGCAATGCAGCTGTTCTTCCGGGCGATTCTCTGTAACTGGCTGGTATGTCTGGCCTTTTTTGTCCCTATGTCCATGAAAAGCGACGGAGCCAGGATGTTCGCCATGGTTCTCTTCGTGTTCTGCTTCTTTATTTCCGGCTATGAGCACAGTATCGCCAATATGTGTACATTTGCAATCGCTCTGGTTCTGGATCATCCCGGTACGATTTCCTGGGGAGGTGTTGTGCACAATCTGGTGCCGGTAACCCTTGGGAATCTGATCGGCGGCGGGGTGCTGATGGGCGTGATGTATTATTATGTGAATAAGCCGTTTCTGGACGAGCCGCAGGACGGGGCTAAGGATACGCATTAAAAAGCAGTGCAACCGCTGCACCGGCAGCGGTGGCCTGTTGACGACCGAATCAGCTCTAGCAAACTGAACCTGAGGCTCAAAGTCCCAGCAAGCCCGCTTCCACCTGATCGTGGGGACGGGCCTGTTTGTTGTGGGGGACCTGAGACTTGGAATGAGCCGTAATGGCCGAAATGGCGAAGTGTGGGGAATTAGCGCCCAACTGGGTGATCATCCTTACCCTACCATTTGGAGCCGCCGGAGGAGTTCCTGCCGGATTTGCCTCCGCCTCCGCCCCAGGAAGAGCCGCCGGAAGAACGGCCGCCTCCGCCTCCCCATGAGGAACCGCCGGAGGAACGGCCTCCGCCGAAGCCGCCCGACGAGGAGGAGCGCTTGCGCGCCTGTTCGCGTCGCTGCTGTTCCCGCAGAATCGCCAGCTGTGCCAGGCGCTCCTCTTCCTCCTTCTGGCGAACGAGACGGTTCGCTTCCTCCACGAAGGCGGAAATCCGGGATTCGTAGGAGCGTCCGGCGGCTTCCAGCTCATCCAGGTTGTAAGGCCGGGCCGCCAGCCGCTGCTGCAGCTCGCCATACTCCGGAAGCAAGGAGAGCTGGAAGCGGCTTCGGGAGCTGATCCCTTTGCTGTGCAGCCTCCGTTCTGCCGTATCCACCCGCTCCTGCCCCTCGGACAGAAGACGGCTGACTTTCGACAAGCGCTGATTCAATGCCGCGAGGCTCTCGCCGGCATTGTCGAATTTCTGTGCGGCTTCCTCCTGCAGCTTGAGCAGCCGGTCCAGACCGCTGCGGGCATTGTCGTATTCTCCCCGCTGGTCGCTGGTCCAGGCTTCAATCTGCGGGACTTCGCCCGCACCTTGACGGAGCTGTACTCCCGCAGTCTCAAGCGACTCTGCAAGACTGCTTAGATGATGCTCCGCAAACCGGCCGCGTGCTTCGGAGACCTGGCTTTGCAGCTCATTGCGCCGCTGGGCCAGTTCACTCCAGCGGGTGCGCACCGTATCCAGATCCCTTAGGTTGTTCTGGCGGATCAGCGCCTGGCGTTCTGTCATGGTGACGCCTTCGCCCAGCAGAGCATCTATCTGAGCGGCAATTTTGCGTACCTCATCCATGTCTCCGATGCGCAGCGGAGCTTCTAGCGCAGCTGCTGCGGCAGCGGCCTGGTCCAGACGGTCATAGGGCTTAACCTTCATGTTGTGCAGGGAATTCTGTTCAATCAGGGCGGCGATTTTGCTGCGCGCAGCTGCCAGAACCTCTGGGAATTCGTTCAATTTGTCGTCATAGGCATCGACATCCTTCAGATCCTGCTCAATCTGTTCCTGCCGCTTCTGGGCCTCTCCGGTCATGTCCTGAGCGGCAATCGGGTCGAACAGCTCCAGCTCGTCGGCTCTGGCCGTTTCCTGGGCCAGTTCCTTCAGATCCTCGGCAATTTCCTGCAGCTCATAGCCGGTTTCCTTCACTGCACTCTGGAGCTGGCCGCTTAATTCAGGCGCATCCTTTTTCAGCTCTGAAATCTGCTGCTTGACGTTGCGGTCCGCATCACTGATTACAGCAATGCGTTTCTCTTCCTCCTCCAGCGCCGAGCGGAAGGCCGCTTCGGTCTGCTGCAGCTGTGTGCCGGCGGCTTTAAGTGCCGCCAGACGGTAGAACGGCGGCAAGGAGCCTTGACCCGAGCTTTGCAGCGCGGATATGTCCACAAGCTGCGCCGTCAGCCGCCGGGAGATGCCCTCGACCATTTCCCCGGTCTTGCCTTGAACAATACCCTGAAAGGGCTGCAGGGACTCCAGCGCGCGGTTGGCCCGCACCAGCAGGTCGGACAGCTGCTCCTGCCGGCTGCTTAGCTGCCCCCTTCTCCGCAGTCCGGTGAACAGCACGAACAGGACAAGCGCCAGCAGCGCAATTCCAATGGCAATGCCGATGACCTTCAGCAGCGCAAGGCCAGAATTGCCGCTCCCGCCACGGCCGTCCGCACCGCTGGTCTGCCCGCTGTCCGGGTTGCCGGCAGCACCGCCGCCGGAAGCCGTCCCGCTGCCTGCGCCCCCCAGGGAGTGCAGGGCCTGAATCATTGAACTGATGCCTCCGGCGAAATCGCCGTCCTTGGCATAAGGAATGAAATACGTGTCCAGCATTCCGGTGATGGCTGCGGCTCCCGCAGCTCCCCCGTTGGCCTGAGACCAGGAGTTGATAGATCCCTGGAGTCCCGGGTTATTGAAATTCAGCTCAATTTGCTGGTCTCCGGCCGAGATCAGCAGGAGAATATCCCGGGCCGTCAGTCTCCAGGATTCATAGACATCGGTTGCATAGGCGGAAGCCGCGGCTCCGTCCAGAGACTCCACAGTCAGCACCCGGACTGTATAACGGTCTCCTGCAGCGATGGCAGTAATCGCGGCCGCCTCCTGCTTCGTGAGCAGGCCGGCGTTGTCGGTAACCGTTCCTTCCTGTGCGGGAATTCCCGCCGCATACATGTTGGGCATCCATAGAAGGCTGAACATCAGGAACAAGACAAAATATTTTTTCAAACTGGCACGCTCCGATCTGCAGATGGGCTATTGTACAGTATATTATGCTGATTATTATACTATATCATTAAACAACTTACGTCCCTTTGCCTGGGTCCGGCACCCAGAGAACAAAAAAAACCGCCCTCCCCGATCGGGAAGTGCGGCGACAGCTGCAGTGCTGCTATCTGGTTTGCAGGCAGAGTATATATTGTAATCTGGATTTAATTTCCTTTTGCCATTTCAAATCTCCAACTTTTACAGCAAGATTGAGCAGATCCAGATAATCGTCAACCTTCAGTGCTGTCCGGGTAGTGGCTGCGTTCATGGGTGTTCAGTCTCCTTTAATTAAAATATAGTGAAGTGAGTGAATGGATTAAATTAATATAATAATGATAATCATTATCATTCGTTAATGATATTATCCACATTTTTCACCTAAAAAGCAATATAAAAAATAAAGGTTCTTATTTTTTTTGAGAACTTTATTAGAACGTTATTTCGGGAAAATTTGCATATTTTATCGCAATTGGAGAAGCAATCAGCAGGAACCCTACCATTTTTTGTCGAATAGAGCTGAGACAAATGCTGTTATCTGTTTTTTTATGCAGAAAAATAGAAGGGGAATTTATAGCGTGAAGCATAAATTTTCTTATATTTTGGAAAAAGGAGAATTGCGATGAAGCGGTGTAAACTCTTGCTTCTGATTAGCATTGTGCTCATGCTTGCGCCGCCTGCATCCGCTCACGCCGAAAGACAGGAAATACGATACCAGGCAGAACTGGATTATCCGCCATACAAGTACATACAGAACGGATACCTGACCGGCTTCGATATTGACCTGACGAGTATGATTTTTGAGAAGCAGGATTATATGATTCATTACAGTACCGGCGAATGGGAGGATACATACAAACGGCTGACACGCGGTGAAATTGACACAACAGGTCTTATGGCTGTAACGGAGGAACGCAAGCAGGAGACATTGTTCTCGAAGCCTGTGCTCAAAAGCTATATTTCCGTATACTCCCGGCAGCCGCTCCAAGAAGAGATCAAGCTGAGCACTCTGAAAAACTACAAAGTTGGTGTCGGCAAGGACCAATTTTCGGAGACCCTGCTGCGCAGTAAAACAGATGTCTCACAATACATAGAATATGCAACAGTACCGGAAGCTTTGACAGCATTGCAAAAAGGCGAAATTGATCTGCTCTTTGAGAATCAGGGGGTGGTTGACTATCTTATTATTGAGCAGGGCTTGACCGGCAATATTATCCGCAAAATGAGTGATCTGTATCCCCACGACGTTGCTTATGGCATCAGCAGATCCAAGCCTCAGCTGGTCTCCTATATTAATGACAGGCTGGAGCGGCTGCAGCGCACGGGAGCCTTTGAAGAACTGTACCGGCAATACTTTTTCACTCAATCCGCTGCCCATGCCTCAATGATCCGTGTCCGGGTGACATCCGGAATTGTTATCGGTTTCTTTCTCTTGGCGGCTGCGGTTGCTGCGCTCAGAATCTACATAAGGCGTCTTCGGCGGACCATTCATTCGGAGCAGGAGTTCTTCGGGGATGTGCTGGAGCACAGCGGCATGATTGTATGGGCGGTCCAGGGCGATAAGCGGGTGGTGAGGTTCAACAAGTATGCGGCATCGTTGACCGGACTGAACGAGAAGGATGTGCTGGAGGTAAGCCTTGATGAAATTCCCGGCCTCCAAGGCGGAACGGCTATGCTCAGGGATTTGCTCATCAGGGCGGTGTACCGTGACTATGTCAGCAATGTGGAACTGAAGCTTCCGGACTATTCGCCGGAAGGGCGTTACTTCTCCTTCCGGACGACGCTTATCCGGGGGATGGACCCGCAGGCTGAAGATATATTCGTGCTGGTCGGGATGGATATTGATGAATGCAAGCAGAATGAGCTCAAGCTGCAGCTCAGCTACGAGGAATTGGAGGCCACCTACGAAGAGCTGGCGGCGACCGAGGCGGAGCTGCAGGACCAGCTCAACAAGCTGGGCGTCAGCGAACGCCGCTTCCGGCTCGCCTCCGAGGGCTCCGGCGCCTATATGTGGGAGCTGGATTGGGAAAGCGGCATTTACAAGCTGTCGGACCGCTGGTATGAGGTTATGGGCTATACGGAAGAGGATCTTAGTGCGCTCGAGGGCGGTGTGCTCAGCATTATCCATCCCGATGACCAGGAGCCTGCACGCAAGGCCCGGCAGGAGCATTTAGCCGGATTGACTCCCATCTATGAATTCGAGTACCGTATGCGCACCAAGGACAATACCTATGTCTGGTTTGAAGTGCGGGGCAAGGCTATTGTGGACCCCAAAGACAGGATTGTGCTGTTCCTGGGCTCGCTGATTGATATCAGCAAGCGCAAGCAGGCCGAATTCCAGCTGAGCAGCAGCTACCAGGAGCTTGAGGCCACCTATGAGCAGCTGACGGCTACGCAGGAGGAGCTTGTGGGCCAATATGATATGCTGCTGGAGAATCAAAAGAATATGCACCGCTTGGCGTATGTGGATTCACTCAGCAATCTGCCGAACCGCGTCTTCCTGCTGGAGGCCATGGAGAGCTATTTCCAGCGTCCGGGAGGCAAAGCGGCGCTGCTGTTCGTGGATACGGATAATTTCAAATATATCAATGATACGCTGGGCCATAAATCCGGGGATATCCTGATACGCCAGGCCAGTGAACGGCTGCAGTCGATTATGCGCGAAGGGGACATGCTGTCCCGTCTTGGCGGCGATGAGTTCGTAGTATTTATCAAGGATGTGAAGGCCCGGGCGGAGGTACTGGAGCTGGCGGAGAATATCCTTCGTTCCTTCCGCAGGTCATTTCTGATCGGCGAGAGCAATCTCTATGTTTCCGTGAGCATCGGGATTTCCTTCTACCCCGAAGACGGTGAAACCACGGAAGAGATTCTCATGAATGCCGATGTAGCCATGTACAGAGCCAAGGAGGAAGGAAAAAGCACCTTTGTGATATACGACAAGTCCATGCACATGCCTTTTAATGAGCGGATGAACATAGAGAAGCACCTGCGCAGTGCGATGAACAACAATGAATTTGAGCTCCATTATCAGCCGCAGGTGGATATCCGGACGGAACTCATCTCGGGCTTCGAGGCGCTGATCCGCTGGAACAGCCCGGTACTGGGCTTTGTATCGCCGCTTTCCTTCATCAAAATTGCCGAAGACTCCAGGCTGATCATCTATATCGGGGAGTGGGTGCTTAGAGAAGCCTGTACTTTCATGAAGAGTATCCATGACCGCACCGGGCTTCCCTACAAAATTTCGGTTAACATATCGATTATTCAGCTGCTGCAGGATGATTTTGTGGAAGTTGTGCTGGAGAGTCTGGAGGAAAGCGGCCTTGCGCCCAATTGTCTTGAGCTTGAAATTACGGAGTCCATCTTTATGGAATCCTTTGAGAGTACAGTGAGCAAGCTGGAATTCCTGAAATCGCGCGGGATTCGCATTGCTCTTGATGATTTTGGAACAGGGTATTCTTCCCTGAGCTATTTGCAGCAGCTGCCGATCTCCACTCTCAAGATGGACAAAATCTTCATTGACTCGCTGGCGGACAAGGCCTACAGCCAGTCCTTTGTTCAGACAATCATTATTCTGGGACATAAAATGGGACTGGAGGTTGTGGCTGAGGGTGTGGAAGATGCCGGACAGCTGGCCTTCCTTAAGGATTCGGATTGTGACAAGGTGCAGGGTTATCTGATCAGCCGCCCCGTTCCGCCGCATGGAGTGGTCGGGCTGCTGGAGCCTCAGAGGCGCCATGGACCGGGATATCCGGAGTAGAGTCTGGATAAGCATGGCATAAAACAGGCCCCGGAGCGAGACGCTCCGGGGCCTGTTCCGGCTATCCGGGGCTTCGCAAAATGCACAGCCTGGTTTCAGATGATGATAATTTTATTCTTGCCGGTTTTTTTGGCCTCGTACAATGCATCATCGGCCTGCTGAAAGATGGAGCTTTTGGATTCCAGGCCAGTGTATTCATGCATGCCAATGCTTACAGTTACGGAATTCCCGTCCATCTCGGCGATGGCCATATCGGCAATACCGGTCAGAATCTGCGTCATAATGCCACGGGAATCCTCCAGCGGCTTCGCTGTCAGAATGACAACGAATTCCTCTCCGCCGTAGCGGGCAGCGAAATCATCGGAACCGATACGGTCAAGCACGACCGCGGCAACCTGCCTGAGCACGATGTCGCCGATCCGGTGCCCGTACTGATCGTTTACTTTTTTGAAATTGTCGATGTCAAGCACTGCCAGCTGCAGGGGAAAAGGATTGCTCTGCTGGTGCTCAATCAGCCAGCCGAGATATTCATGAAAGGTCTTGTGATTATACAGATCGGTCAAAGGATCAATCTTGGACAGGCGGTCCATGACGATATTCTGGATGCGCAGATCCTGCTCCGATTTCAGCGAGTTCTCCAGAGCCTGCATCAGATCGCGCCCCCGGGCAATAATGCCAAAGCCTGCCAGGGCAGATCCGGTGAAGATCAGAGCGGTAATCATATGCTGAATCCGCAGGATATAGTTATTGGCCGATGCATCCACAAACAGCAGGACCATGTATACCAGGCAGAGGATGGAGGTCGCTTTCAAATAGCCGCTTCTCAAGTAGAATATGGATATCAGTAGAGGAAAGAGCATAAGGAAAGGTCTGACATGAAATTCGGAGCTGAGGTTCAAGGTCATCAGTATTGCGATTAAGTGGCTGGAGGTAAAGATTGAGACTTCCGATAACAAGGGACGCCATTTGTGTATGGCCTCCAGCACGAGCAATAAACCCAATATCATTAAGTCCGGAACCAGCACATTGTCGAAGCTTCCGGCCGAAAGCTCCGGATGTTGCCTCCCCATAGATAAGTAGATAACGATTTGACTGGCCAGATAGACAAGCAGAACTAACCAGAAGGCATTGAGGATTACGCGGTTCCAGTACATTTGGCGAGGAGTCAGCGGCGGGATGCGCATAAGGTGTTCCTCTTTTCCGGTGGCAATATAACTATATATTATATTCGACAAAAATCACGTTTTTCCTCCAAAATCCAACACGCGATCCATATCGGCAATAATGTTCGTGTTTGGCTATATGTTTTGCGGATTTCCTGTGATTCTTATTCTTAATTTACCAGAAACACGAATTATTGGCGCGAAACCTACTTGACACATTCGCCTGTGTTCTGTAATATTTCAAGTGGCTCAACAAACAATGATCAGCTGTTCGTATATCCTCAAAGATAAGGTTTGGGGGTCTCTACAGGGAACCGTAAATTCCTGGCTACGAATAGGGTGCATTTTGCATGCCTATCAAGCAGTCAGGAATTTTTGTGCTGCCTGTAAAAGGGCTCTATTAATATCGCAGAAACGGATACCTTCCTTGCTGGAGGAGGATGGCGATGCCGTTTCTTCCTGGGAGGAACAGAAAACAGATGAGTAAATATGATGTAATTATCGTAGGTGCCGGACCGGCCGGAATATTCGCCTGCTATGAGTTGACGCGCAAAGCCCCTGGGCTGAAGGTGCTGCTGGTGGACAAGGGACATGATATTTACCGGCGCAATTGCCCCATTCTGGAGGAAAAAATCAAGCTCTGCCCTCCGGCCTCGGGACGCAAGGAATTCGCCGGCTGTCTGCCAGCCTGTTCCATTACCGCCGGGTTTGGGGGGGCGGGTGCCTACAGCGACGGCAAATTCAACATTACCACTGAGTTTGGCGGCTGGTTGACCGATTATCTGGCACCGTCCAAGGTGCTGGAGCTGATCCAGTATGTGGATGCCATTAATCTGGAGCACGGGGCGACTCCGGCAATTACCGATCCGACCACCGAGAGCATCCGGGGAATTGAACAGCGGGGCTATGCCGCCGGCCTTAAGCTGCTGCGTGCGCAGGTGCGCCATCTGGGAACGGAGCAGAATCTGGAAATCCTGAAATCCATATATGAATATTTGCGTACACGCATTGATATGCTGTTCAAGACTGAGGTTCAGGATATTGTTACAGTCAAGGAAGAGGGTACGCACCGGATAACGGGCATTACGCTGAAGAACGGCGAGAGCTACGAGGCGGACAGGGTCATGATCGCTCCGGGACGTGACGGTTCGGCCTGGCTGACCGAGGTGCTGAAGAAGCGCCGGCTCAAGATGTACAATAATCAGGTCGATGTGGGCGTGAGAGTGGAAACGTCCGATGTGGTTATGCGGGAGATCAACGAGCATCTGTATGAAGGCAAGTTCGTTTTCAATACATCCGTAGGCACGCGTGTCCGCACCTTCTGCAGCAATCCTTCAGGACATGTGGTCGTGGAGAATCACAGCGGCGTGATGGCGGCCAACGGCCATTCCTATATGGACCCCGCGCTGGGTTCGGTGAACACCAACTTTGCGCTGCTGGTTTCGCATACCTTCACTGAGCCATTTGACAAGCCGAATGAATATGCCCGGGAGATCTGCAAGCGGGCCAATGATCTGTCCGGCGGCGGGGTAATCGTACAGAAATACGGGGATATCCTGCGCGGACGGCGCTCCACGGAAAACCGGATCAAGGAAGGCTTTCTGGAGCCGACGCTGAAGGAAGCGGTGCCCGGCGATCTCGGGCTGGTGCTGCCCTATACGACGATGCAGAGCTTAATTGAAATGGTGGAGGCGCTGGAAAAGGTCACCCCGGGCATTGCCTCCGAGCATACGCTCTTCTATGGCGTGGAAGCGAAATTCTATTCGGCCCGGCCGAAGCTTACGGAGAAGCTGGAAACCGAAATTTCCGGCCTGTACTGCGGCGGAGACGGAGCGGGCATCACCCGCGGCCTGGCCCAGGCCGGAGCGGCGGGGATATGGATTGCGCAGGGGATGCTGGAGCGGACTGGAGCTTAAGACACAGGCGGATGAAGGTGTGAAGATCCGGCGGCAGCCCAAACTTATCTGCCGGAGAGGCGATAAGCGCACTGCGGTCCGTTAGCCCGGCTAAATGTATTCCTTTCGGAATAATAAAGGCTATGCAGTCTGTAAGAATCAGGAGGAATGACGGACCTGTCTGCGGAACCACAGAGGGACGGTCCGAACCCACAGATTTAGAACTTATACTCTGTCAGCTGGTTGCTTAAGAGCGGCAGGCACCCGGCAAGGGTGCACTGCCGCTCTTTTTTTAGACTAGCACAACGTCTCGTAAATTCGTTCCCCCATGTTAACAAGGGGTTTACGAGGAAAGAACTTACGAGAGGTTGCACCAGGCCCGGAAACAACGGCAGAAATGCCGTTGTTGAAGCCCGTCAGGCTGGATTGCTCCGAAATAACGGCAGAAATGCCGTTGTTGGAGCTCGCCCGGGCCAGATTGCCCGAAATAACGGCAGAAATGCCGTTGTTGAGGCGGGGAAGGCCCGCGTGTCCCGAAATAACGGCAGAAATGCCGTTGTTGGGGCAGGGTTGGCCCGTGCGTCCCGAAATAACGGCAAAAATGCTGTTGTTGAAGCTCGTCTGGCCGGCTCACTCAGAAATAACGGCAGAAATGCCGTTGTTGAAGCCCGCCTGGCAGTAATTTTGCAAAGAACTTAACACAGTACAAGCAGGGGGGCTGCCTATTGGAAAAATATCAATATGGACTTGGGTTGGAGGCGGATTTGCATGGGGGGCAGCTCCAAAGGCCCAAAAAAGCCTTCCTCCAATCAAGCATTAACAACACCCGTTTTTTTAGAATGGTCTGGCTTCAGTTGTCCATCTGGTTATTTTTTAATAAAAGAGAATCCGCCTTTTTTCCATTCGCTTGGGATGAATTCTTGGCCGGCCGCCTTTTTTCCTTCGCCCCTTACTGCTTCGCGTCTTG
>NZ_JACBYI010000066.1 GCF_019352175.1 Paenibacillus sp. S150 | reverse complement strand
TTGATTCCACCGTCCAGCCTACTTCAGGTGAATTCAAAGGTACTTCTGCCTTTGATTTCACCGTCCTGCCGGCTTCGGGCGAATTCAAAGGTACTTCTGCCTTTGATTCCACCGTCCTGCCGGCTTCGGGCGAATTCAAAGGTACATCTGCCTTTGATTCCACCGTCCAGCCTACTTCTAGGAGAATCAAAGGTACTTCTGCCTTTGATTCCACCGTCCTGCCGGCTTCGGGCGAAATCAAAGGTACTTCTGCCTTTGATTCCACCGTCCTGCCGGCTTCGACCGAAATCAAAGGTACTTCTGCCTTTGATTCCCTCTACCTGCCCGCTGCGGCCAACGCAATCGCGCAGTTTGCTTGGCCGAAGTCCCGATCCATTCGTTCATTTACAGCGCAACCGTGAAATAACGGATAAGCTTCGCTTCCCCCAAAACATATAAATCCTTCAAAAAAAAACAGCCCGGAGATCGCTCACCGGACTGCATCCATTGTTGTTGCCCCTCAGTTCTGTCTATTCTGTCTGTGGTCGGTTCTCTCTTGCTTTAGATCAGAGTGAACTCTTGTTCTACTGCTTGCTCTACCGTGGAGTACTCTTCCCCAAGAGCCTCTGCCACGGCTTGGCAGGTGATTTTGCCGTTGGCAACATTGACGCCGCTCTTCAGGCCGGCATTTTCTTCAATCGCCTTGAACACACCTTTATTTGCAATTTGCAGCGCATAAGGAACCGTAACGTTGGTTAAAGCCATGGTCGAGGTTTTGGCTACAGCACCCGGCATATTGGCTACCGAGTAATGCAGGACGCCGTATTTCTCGAAAACAGGATTGTCATGTGTGGTTACCCGGTCAATCGTTTCAACGATACCGCCTTGGTCAATCGCCACGTCTACAATGACGGAGCCAGGCTTCATCGTCTTAACCATTTCTTCGGTAACCAGCTTCGGCGCTTTCGCACCAGGAATCAGCACCGCGCCTACCAGCAGGTCTGCTTCAGCTACAGCCTTGGCAATGTTGTAAGGATTGGAGATTAGCGTGTTGATCTGTGCGCCAAAAATATCATCCAGCTGGCGGAGTCTGTCCGCGCTGAGGTCAACAATTGTCACTTCGGCTCCAAGACCGATCGCCATCTTGGCTGCATTCGTACCGACTACACCGCCGCCGATAATGCTGACCTTGCCTCTGCTGACGCCGGGAACGCCGGAGAGCAGAATGCCTTGGCCGCCATAATTCTTCTGCAGGAACTGCGCACCGAGCTGCACGGACATCCGTCCGGCTACTTCACTCATTGGTGTGAGCAGCGGCAGTGTGCGCTCATGGACAACCGTTTCATATCCGATGGCGAACACGCCTTTGTCCTTCAGGGCCGAAGCCAGGGCCGGCTCCGGAGCCAGGTGCAGGTAAGTGAAGAGGATCAGGCCCGGGCGGAAGTAGCCATACTCGCTTGCCAGCGGCTCCTTCACCTTCATAACCATCTCTGCGGCAGCCCATACTGCAGCAGCTTCAGCGATCAGTTCCGCACCGGCTGCGGCATACTCTTCATTGAGGAATCCGCTGCCGGCTCCGGCTCCGGCTTCCACCAGCACTTTATGTCCATCTGCTACCAGACTGACAACTCCTGCAGGGGTAATGGCGACACGGTTTTCGTTATTTTTAATTTCCTTGGGTACTCCAATAATCATTGTTAATCGCTCCCGTCTTATGTCTTTCCCTTATGTAAAGAATGATAACATACGAACTCTTTTTGCATTTTGGGTAAAAAGAAAAACTTTATCTGCCATGATTGTGTTTTAACACAATGGAGGGGTGAAAACCCTATGTACGGAAGCGGTATCCATTGGTATATATGACAAATCTGCATTTAAAGCATAAAAAAAAAGACACCGTCACCGATGTCTTCTTGGCAGAGCTGATACAGCAGCCAAGAAATCACCCTTTGCTGCAAAATAATATTTGCTTAAAATTCGAATTTTTGCGTTATGTTTTGTGACATTTGTTATTTGTCCAATACAGACAGCACCGTTTTCAGCACGACATTTACCCCCTGCTCGCATTCCTCATAAGAGGTCAGTTCTTCCTCGCAGTGGCTTTTACCGTTCACACTGGGCACAAAAATCATTGCCGACGGCAGGAAGCCGGCTACGAACTGGGCGTCATGCCCTGCTCCGCTGGCCATTTTTTTGCCGGAATAGCCGAGGGTCAATGCCGCCTGCTCCACAAGCGCGCAGAGTTCAGGGTCAAACCATACGGTATCGCGGCCCCACAGCTTGGTCTTCGAAACTGCACAGCCCAGCAGCTCCTCCGGCAGACCGTTAATAATTTCTTCTACCGTGCGGACAATGTCCATGTCCTTGTGTCTGGCTTCAACGGTAAAAATGACCTTGTTCGGAATTACCGTATGGATGTTCGGCAGCACGTTCATCCGGCCCATGGTGAAGACCAGGCCGGAATCCAGCACCCCCAGCCTGCCGCGCAGCTCTGTAATCAGGTCGGCCGCGGCGAACAGGGCATCCTTGCGCATATCCATCGGCGTCGTCCCGGCGTGGTCGGATTCGCCTGTTACTTCAATTTCATAGCAGGCCATGCCGACAACACAGTCAACCAGGCCGATGGCGAGATTTTCTTTTTCCAGCACAGGACCCTGCTCGATATGCAGCTCCAGATAAGCCGCCGCCTCCCTAATCCGGTTCGCGGCCTCCCCGGCGTAGCCGCTGGCCTCCAGCGCTTCGGCAAAGGCCGTCCCTTCGGGGTCCTTCTTCTTCAGCATCTCCGCTTTGTCGAACTTGCCGGAGAGTACGCCCGAAGCCATCATTGAAGGCTCGAACCGCGCCCCTTCCTCGTTCGTGAAATTCATTACCGTAACCGGCAGCCGGGGCTTGATCCCATGATCGACCAGCGTGCGCACTACCTCCAGACCGGCAATGACACCAAGCACACCGTCGAAGCGGCCGCCCTTCTTAACCGTATCCAGATGCGAGCCGATCACCACAGGCGGGCCGGCTTCCGTTCCTTCGAGGGTGGCGTACATGGTGCCCATATCATCCACCGTGACCGACATTCCCAGCTCTTCACAACACGCACGGAAATAATTACGCACCTTCACATCCTGCTCCGACAGCGACAGCCGGGTCACGCCATTCTTCTCCGTCCGCCCAAAATCGGCAAAGGCCTCAATCGTATTCTTCAATCTCTCACCGTTCACGAATATCTGCTTAAGCTGCATGGCCCTATCCCTCCGCTTCGAACGCTTACTTATTATAGAATCATTGCCTGCTATATATGTTATACCATTCCGCTTGATTGTCATTTTACACACTGTAATAATTATTTTTCTGAATTGTACACGATGTGTTACAACGATCCAGCGGAAGTCTGTTAGAATATGAGCTGTCGGCGGGGAAGACGTGCCGGCAACCATTGTGAAAGGAGAGCAATCTACTATGAACACCATTTTGCGCAGCGGCTCGGCGGAGGCTGAGATCAGCCCGCTCGGAGCGGAGCTTATCAGCTTCATTAGAAAGGACACGGGCACGGATTACATCTGGAGCGGGGATGCCGCTTATTGGACAGGCCGTTCTCCGGTGCTGTTCCCGATTATCGGTGCCGTCAGGAATGGGGAGATCAAGGTCCATGGACAAGCCTACAAGCTTGCCAATCACGGCTTTGCCAGACACAGCGAGTTTACGATAATTGAAGCGGACGAGTCACATGCAGTATTCCGGCTCACCAGCAGCGGGCATACCCTGTCCAGCTATCCGTTCCAGTTCAACCTGTATATTACATACACGCTGAATGAAAGCACCCTCAAGCTGGACTACCGTGTAGAAAACACCGACGGACAGAGCATCTTCTTCCAGCTTGGCACGCACCCTGCATTCAATTGTCCGCTGGATGAGAACGGAAGCTTCAGCGATTATGTCCTGGAGTTCTCCGAGACCGAAACGCTGGACCGGGAGTTCCTGAATAGTGCTGGCCTTCGGATCACCGGCAAAACGGAGTCTGTGCTGAAGGGTGAGCGCCTCCTTCCCTTGACCCATGAAATGTTCAGGGACGACGCGCTGGTCTTCCGCAATGTAGCCTCCCGGCAAATCACGCTGAAGAGCCGGGTTACCGAGAAAAGCGTCGCCGTATCCTTCGAAGGCTTCCCGGATCTCGGCATCTGGCAGAAGCTGAACGCGCCTTTTCTCTGCATCGAGCCCTGGCAGGGATTCGCAGACAGCGATGGATTTGAAGGCGAGCTGTCAGAAAAAGAAGGCGTCATCACCCTGGCGCCGGGAGAGAATTTCGCCAGCTCCCTGACGATAGAAATCAGCTGAATCCCCTCCAATAAGTAAACTAAAGTAGTATATACAACCTTTCTCTGCCAATAGTAAGCTTAAGTTAGCTTATAATCCCAGGTTATAATACCAAACATAGATGGGAGAATTGGATAAGGGAGTGGAGTATATGCAAGGATTGTCAGTGGTTATCTGCACGAGGAATCGGGTACAGGACCTGACACGGTGCATTCATTCTATCACCAAGCAGGACATAGGCCGGACCTGCCCCATAGAGGTTATCATTATAGATGACGGGGATATACCCGAAGAAATTTTGAGTGAATACGAAGCGTTACTGACCGGCTGCGGTTATTCTTTTGTCTATCACAGCAAGACTGACCGGGGGTTATGGCTGTCCCGGCTTAAGGCAGTGGAGCTGTCCTCCATGGATAAGATCCTCTTCCTTGACGACGACGTCGAAATCCCCGGGCATTACTTGTCCACTCTGAGTCAAACCTACCTCGACTATCCAAACTGCGCAGGGGTCGGCGGCATCGCCATCGGGATGAGCAACAGCTTCCTCGGTACAATCCGCTGCCTGCTGTCCTTCCAGCAATCCCTATCGAGCGGCAAGCTCTCGCTGAGCGGCCAAGCCGGCTCCATGTACAATTGGCATAAGGCGAGGAAGATTTTCAAGACCGAATTCCAGCACGGCTGCAATATGTCGTTCAAGAAAGAAGCCATCAAGGATCTGGGACCCGTTCCCTGGCTCAAAAGCTACAGTGTCGGCGAAGACATTCTCATGTCGCGCATCGCCCAAAAGTCCGGCCCCCTGTACATCAATCCCGAATTGAAGCTCCTGCATCATGAATCCCCGGCCTCCAGAGACAATCTTGAAGACGTTGCCTATACCCGGGTGCTGAACCATGTACATCTGCTGAAGGACAAGAACTCGGGCCCCGTCGGATATCTCGCGCTCGTCTGGACCACACTCTACCTCATTCTGCGGGAGCAGCCCAAGAAGAATATCGCCGCAATCAACGGCTACAAAAAAGGGCTGAAAGAAATCTTCTCCAGGCAGACCGCCGGATAACCCAACTCTAATTCAGGAAGGGAGTGGCTGCATGAGCCTAAGCATTGTAGTTCCCATGTATAATTTAGAACAATATATAATACCTTTGCTGAATTCACTCCTGGATCAGAGGGATAAGCGGTTCGAGCTGATTCTGGTGGATGACGGCTCCAAGGACCGCACCGCCCAGGTTGCCGAGGAAATGCTCGCGCGCTCGCCTATTTTGCAGGCTAAGCTGATCCGCACACCCAATGGCGGTGTCAGTGCCGCAAGAAATACCGGGCTGGCGGCAGCAGCCGGCGATTATGTACTTTTCCTGGACGGCGACGACTATGCGGACCCCGATCTGGTGCAGCGTGCTCTGGCAGCTGCTGCGGGCGGGACGGCAGACATACTTTGCTGGGGATATAACCTGGTCCGCGAGGACGGATCGACCATTGTGAGCTTCACTTCAGACGCCGAAGACACCACGGGAAGCGAAGCGCTGAAGAATATTTTTGTGCATAAAAGCCTGCGGATTTGGACCGGCAGCATCGCCTTCAAGCGCACCTTTCTGCTGGAGAACGGTATCCGCTATACGGAGCGCTGCGTGAACGGCGAGGATCAGGAGTTTATCTACAAAGCCTTGTCCCGGGCCTCCCGGGTGATCTCGATCCCCGATGTGCTGTCCTATTATCTTCAGCGGACGTCATCGATTACAGGTACCTACAATGTGAACAAATTCGATGTGGTCGCCGCCTTCAAGCGGGTGGATGAATATTTCCGGGCCCATCCCTTCAATGAGGCTCACACGATATCGGATCTGCTGCTGAACCGTGAAATGACCGAGAATTACTTCTACAATCTCAAGACCTGCCTGAACGGCACGAGCGGCATCAGCACCCGCAAGCTGCTTCAGGATATTGATCTCGCCTACCCCGGCGTGAACCAGGAAATGCTTCCGATCATGCGGCGGTACCAGGGCGATGACCGGCAGCTCGCTTTTCAAATCAAAGCCTTCTTAATTTCCCCGTCCCTGTACGGGCGGTTGATTCATCTGGACCGCAGCTGGCTGCAGTTCAAACAGAAGCTCAAAGCCGTGATCAGCAGAAAGGAAATTAAGATATGAAGAAGAAAATGATGATCTACGCATATACGGAGTTCAACCTCGGCGATGATCTGTTTATCAAGGTGCTGTGCGAACGCTATCCGGATACCCGGTTCATGCTTATTGCGCCGCGCCAATATACAGTGGTCTTCAAGGATCTCCGCAATCTAAAGGTCTTTGCTTCGGACTCTGTGCTGTTCCGGGGAATCAACTACTTCTTCCGCAAGCTGAAGCTGCATCCAAATTTCATGCAGAAGTTTCTGGTGGATCAGGCAGACGGCACGGTGCATATCGGCGGATCGATCTTTATGCAAGGAGAGCAATGGGCCGAATATGTGGCGAATAACGAGAGCCTCCGCAACAAGAGCAAACCGTATTATCTGATGGGCGCCAATTTCGGTCCTTATACCGACAATGCATATTATGAGGAGCACCGGCGGATCTTTCAGGAATACACCGACATCTCCTTCAGAGAGCAGTATTCCTATAATTTGTTCCAGGATCTGGGCAACGTCCGGATGGCGCCGGATCTTATTTTTCAACTGCAATATGAGCAGGCCGCAGGAAAGGCTCCGGAAGAACGGTATATCGCCATTTCGGTGATCAAGCCTTCCTCGAAGGCCTTGGACGGTTTTGACAACCTCTATTATGAAAAAATGAAAGATGTTGCAATTCATTTCATTCAGCGGGGCTATGCCGTGCATTTTCTGTCGTTCTGCCAGCATGAAGGCGACCAGGAGGCGATCGGACAGATTCTGGGCCTGATTCCGGCAAAGCTGCAGCGGGAGACACAGGTTCACTTTTACAGAACCGGTATGGATGAGATTCTGGGC
Source organism: Paenibacillus sp. S150 (assembly GCF_019352175.1). GTDB lineage: Bacteria > Bacillota > Bacilli > Paenibacillales > Paenibacillaceae > Paenibacillus_AQ. The sequence continues at coordinate 20,107 of NZ_JACBYI010000066.1, read as the reverse complement.
GCGCTGGCAGGCGCAAGCTTTATCGTGGCGTCCCGCTTCCATGCGATGATTCTCGGCTGGGTGTTCGGCAAGCCGGTATTTCCGGTAGCCTACAGCAGCAAAATGATCAATGTCATGCAGGATGCTCATTTTGACGGACAATATACGGATTTCGCCCATCTGGCTGAGATTACCCCGGAGCAGGTGTTCGAGAGCATGGCCGGGAACAGCCTTGATGTTACCTTGCAGGCGAACCAGGCGGAGAAGCATTTCGAGCAATTGGATGCCTACCTCACGCCTGCGCCGCTTGTGGAAGGGAGAAGGAGCTATGAAAGCTAAACGCAGCATGCTGAACCTGGGCTTCGGTCTTACGAGCCAGGTGATCACCATTATTCTCGGCTTCTTCATCCCCCGGCTGATCATGGTCAATTACGGCTCGGAGGCCAACGGGCTGATCGCCTCCATCGTGCAGATTATCAGTTATTTCGCTCTGCTGGAAGCAGGCGTCGGCGCAGCTTCGCTGCAAGCCCTGTATAAACCGGTAGCCAAAAATGACTACAACCATATCAATTCGATTCTCGCCGCCACCTCCAGCTATTACAAAAAAACCGGGATCTATTACTTCATCTCGGTTGTCCTGCTGGCAGTCGTCTATCCGCTGGTGATCCATTCGGAGATCAGCAAGCTGAGCATCATGGCGATTATCTTATTCTCGGGCCTGGGCGGGGCGATCAATTATTATTACCAGGGCAAATTCAGAGTCCTGCTGATTGCCGAAGGCAAAAGCTACATCGAAACCTCGATCGTCACGGCCGCGAATATTCTGAACAATGTGGTGCGGATCATTCTGCTGCTGCAGGGTGTGGATATTATTGCCGTGCAGGCCTCCTTCTTCGTACTGACGGTTCTGCAGATTGTGGCCTTTTATATCTATTCGAAGCGGCATTACAAATGGATTGATCTGGGCCTGAAGCCGGACTTTGAAGCCATCGGGCAAAAAAATTCGGTCATGGTGCATGAAATTTCCTATCTTATCTTCCGCAACACCGACGTGCTGATCCTGACGATATTCACCAACCTGAAGGTTGTCAGTATCTATGTAATGTACAATATGATTTTCACCATCGTCGACAACATCGTCCAGACTGTCAACGGAAGTGTGAAGTCGGCGCTGGGGCAGAGCTATCATGAGGGCAAAGAGGCTTTTGTCAAATTCTATGATGCATATGAGGTCTATTTCATGGGCCTGATCTTCTCGATCCTGACCGTAGTGTACATTCTCATTCTGCCGTTCATGCGGCTGTATACATCCGGGGTCAATGATGTGAACTATATCAACTTCTGGCTGCCGATCCTGTTCGTGGTGATCAAGCTGCTGACCAATGCCCGCACCTCCTCCAACAATCTGATCACGATTGCCGGGCATTTCCGCAACACCCAGTTCCGTTCGATCATGGAGTCGGCCATCAACCTGGGGGCTTCGATTGTCTTCGTCGTATTCTTCGGACTCTACGGTGTGCTGATGGGGACCATCGCCGCGCTGCTGTACCGTTCCATCGATATCGTGATCTACGCCAACCGTGTGCTGCTTGAGCGCAGTCCATGGGTAACCTTCCGCAGATGGCTGACCAACGTCGCCGTGTTCGCGGCTATCGTCTTCATCACCACCAAGCTTGACCTCAGCATCACCTCCTACACCGGAGTGATTCTATGGGGTATAGTACTCGGCCTGGTAATCCTGCCCATCTATTACGCAGTCGGCTCCCTTGCCGAACGCGAGGTTTTCCTCTATGCCTGGGGCTACGCCAAACGCTTCATAACCAAAGTGAAGCTGAAGCGCAGCAAGGTTACAGCCAGCCAGACTTGAGGGCCGGCGGTCTTGGGGACAGCATAAGCTTCAGAGAACCTAAGCTTACGCTGCGCCGGGACTGCGGCCGCTCGGCAAAGAGCCGAACCCGGCTCAAAGCTGGGCATGGGCCGTACAAGAACTACGCTAGTTCAGCACTAGAGCTGCACTGACCGGGCAACAGAGCTGTACCGGCCCAGCATCGAACCTGATCCAAAACTGCATCGTCCCGATCCTGCACCAAGTGTAAAAAGGTAACCTAATTTATTGGATTTGGCGTTTTTCAAGGCATCTAAGTGGAAAAAGTAAACCTAATTCTCCCTATTCGGCCGATTTTTTCCTTGTAACGCTGATTTAAGTGTACTTTTTCCCACTGCGACTTGCCGAAGCTATCGCCCGAAGAAATTAAGTGTAGAAATTCCCACTAAATTTGTATTTGTGCAGCATATGTGCGGCGAATTGCGATGGCTCACAGAAATTAGCGTCAGCTCATGATCTGACTGCCTGTGGCAGCGATCTATGAGAGCACGGCTAAAGCCTGGCGGATGCTTTTGAAGCAAGCTGTTTGACGAAGCGATTTCAGGAGCGCCCAGCTCATAATACCAGTGCTTTCGAAGCGAAGTTATTTATGAAATAATTTCAGGGAGCCCAGCTCCATAAAACTTTTAGGAGGTCGAACTATGGCTCACAGCGAGGAATTGCACCAGGCCGGATACCGACTGCTGAACCAGCTCAATGATGACATACTGCATCTGCCTGCCGGGATGCTGTCCAGCGAAGAGCTTATACACCGATGCAGGCACAGCTTCAGCAGCGAAGGAGATGCCGTTATCCAAGAAAACCTGGAAGCCCTCTGTGAAGTACTCCAGGCTTATTTGTCGGGGCGCGCTTCGGAAGACGCTGTGGATTATTACTTGTCCCAGCAATTTAACATCCAGGCCGTGAATATCTGCGAGCTGATGAATGGTCTTGCTGAGTTAAAATCAGCCGGCAGAGCGCAAGAGAGACGTACCCCTTCAACTACCGGTCCCTATGCGCTCCCCAAAGTCAGTGTCATCATCACTACTTATAATAGAAAAAATTTCCTGCAGCAGGCCGTTCAGAGCATCCTGCGGCAGGATTATCCCCATAAAGAGATCACGGTCATCGACGACTGCTCCAGCGACGGTACGGCAGAGCTCATGAGCCGGAGTTTTGGCGATGATCCACGGGTGATCTTCATGCAGAATGAGACCAATCAAGGACCCGGCAACAACCGGCGCAAGGCGCTAGCCGCCCATGGCGATGGTGAATACATCCTGTTCCTGGACGATGATGACTACCTGATTGACCACAGCTATTTCAGCCAGGCTGTGCATTTTCATCAGCAGCACCCGGAGATTGCTTTTGTGGCCGCGAATGTGTTCCTGGAGTATTCCAAGACCGAGCAGCTCAAGCCCTCCAGCCTGAAGCTAGGCGAGATTACTCCGAAAGCGGATTACTTCAAGAATTTCGAGCAAAAAGGCTATCCCAAACCGGCCTCTACCCTGACGGCGATCTTCAAGCGCGAGGCGCTGATGAAAATGGATATCCTAAACATGAATATGGTCAACGATGCCTCCATTTACCTGCGGGCCCTGCTGATTGGCGATGCCGGATTTATCGACACTCTTGCCGGAGTGTACCGGATTCATGGCAACAATATTACGTTTAATCTCAGCCAGTCCTTCCTGATCGAGAATCTGGAGGAAAAACGGCTGATCCGCAACATGGCCATCGAGCGTTACGGCTACAGCAAGACGGACATGAACGAATGGTTCAACCACAACGTGTATGACACCATCTCGTATTACCTAATGAATTCCGCCAAAAGCCATACCGACTTCAAGTCAATGTACAGTTGGGCCAGCGACCATTGCCCCAAGGCTTACAGCCAATTAAAGCGCCAATTCCGCACCAAGCTGATGAAAAAGCAGCTGCTGCGCGTATCGTTCGTCCGGACGCTGCTAAACCGCTAGGCAAATCCTGCATGCTGCCATAATCCAACAACCACCCTGGCAGAGGAATCTGCCGGTGGCTGTTTTCCCTGAAAAGCGCGCGCTCGGCACATAAAATCCCATACAGTTGAAGCTGGCGCGGACAGTGATGGAATTAAGGCAATATTTCGCTTCAACAACGCAACAGTCACAGCCCTCAATCTAAACGAGGCTATGAAAGCGCCTGTGGTTATTTACGAGCCCGAAGGAGAGCTGTCCGGCGGGAGCTTCAGAATAAACAAATGCTATTAAAACCTTAACCCTCCGTCATCAGCCGGTCCAGCAGCCCGAACGCCGCTTCCAGCTTCACCTTGGAAATACCGCTGTATAAATCGCCAACGCTCAATTCACAGGAACATGACGATGCGCCAGTTTCCTTCAGCCGCGGGGTAAAGCCAACCCCGGTTTCTTCGCAGACTGCGACCAGGATCGGTTCCATCCGTTCCTTAGACAGAGCAAAATGCACATGGAACATATTCGACACCGGCACCTCCGGCAGTGTGCATATGTTATGGCAGCCGTTGAACAGAGCCGCAAGCTCCTTGGCTTCCGCATAATATTGTCCCATCTTGTCCACTCTCTGCCGGTAATAATACCGGGCGGGGATAATGTATGGATACAGGCTGATCAGGTCGCCGCCATGCCGCCGTTTCCAAATTTTCGATTCCCCGGCAAAGTCCCCACTTCCCGCAAGAATAGCTCCGGCAATCCCGCCGATTCCTTTATAAAAGGAAATATATACGCTGTCGAACAGGCCGCAGACTTCAGCGGCGGTTTTGCCGTAATACGGCAGCACCTCAAACAGACGGGCACCGTCCAGATGCAGCATAATGCCCTGCTTCCGGCAGTAGGCGGATATCGCTTCAAGCTCCGCGTATTCCGGCAGCTGTCCGCCAATTTCCCGCTGGGGCAGCTCCAGCAAGAGGCAGGCGGTTCCCCGGCCCATATTTTTCACATCGTCCAGTGTGATCAGGCGTTCCTTGTCCGCAAGCAGCAGAGGCTGCAGATGATGCAGCTTCTTCAGCCCATCCTGTTCATGAATTTCCAAGTGGCAGAGCGGATGATACGCTACACGCTTGCTGCCCTTGCGGTCGCTCCAGATCCTAAGCGCAATCTGCTGCGCCATCGTGCCGCTGGGAAAAAACACCGCCGCTTCCTTGCCCAGCACCCCCGCCATTTCAGCCTGAAATGCCTCGATCAGCTCACCCGTACCGTACATATCACTCGCCAAGCTGTCCTCTATTCCGGCAAAAGCCTCCTTCAGCGCGCGGGCCTCCCGTTTGCCGTGGCCGGCCAGCTGTACAGCGGCAGCGTTAAAGGCCTCCAATAAAAGTTTACTCTCATCTCTTAATGTTTTGCGGGTATCCATCTGGTAATTCTCCTCTCAGCCGTGCTTGTGTCTAACCAATATATAAAATTATATCATTTCCCGCCGGAAATTCTCCTTTTTCGGATGTTCACGTTTTGTTCCTTGCCGCTTAGGTGAAATTAACGGACCGCTGTGCTACAATATTGGAATTGCAGAGGCAATCGCTTAGGGAGGTTTATTACAAAACCATGCTCATTATTGGTATCGCCGGCGGGACCGGCTCCGGCAAAACGACGGTAGCCCGCTCCGTCATTGACCGTCTGGGAACAGGTAAAGTGACGTTTATATCTCAGGATAACTATTATAAAGACCATTCTTACCTCAGCTTCGAGGAGCGGGGAGCGATCAATTACGATCACCCGCTTGCTTTTGATACCGAGCTGCTGATTGAGCATTTGGATTGCCTCAAGGCCGGACAGGCTGCCTATGCTCCCGTGTATGACTTTACCGTTCATGCCCGCCGGGCCGACCAGACCGTTGAACTGCTGCCGAACAACATCGTCATTGTGGAAGGGCTGCATGTCCTCTCCGACGAAAAGCTCCGCGGGCAGCTGCACATCAAGGTTTTTGTCGATACCGATCCGGATGTGCGCATTCTCCGCCGGGTACTTCGGGATATCGAGGAACGCGGACGGACCATCCGCTCCATTCACACCCAGTATTTGACGACGGTCAAACCGATGCACGAAGCTTTCATTGAGCCCTCCAAGAAATATGCGGATTTGATCATCCCTGAAGGCGGACAGAATGAAGTCGGCATTCAGCTGCTGTCCGTACTCACCGAGAAGTATTTGTCGGGCGACGAGCAGTGGACCGGCAAGACGCGCAACGAATAATTATATGCAGGCTATCAGACAGGCTGCCCGGAAATTTCCGGCGGCTTTTTTTATATGAGTCCAGCTCCGCTTATGGAGGGGAGCCGATATGTTTTGGTATAATTGAAATTAATAACGATAGAAGTCATCCGGCAAAAGGAACCGCCAGGAAGGAGTCAAAGATTCATGAATCTCCGGAATCTAGATAAAAGCATAAGCAGCGTAATCATGAAGAGAGGCGAGGACTACCTGCTCTCCGGCCATGTGGAATCCGTACGCGAGTTGAAGCCTGGGCTCTACAGGGCAAAGGTCGCAGGAACCGAAATTTACGAAGTGCAGGTCCAGATCGGGGAACAGGACAAAGTTCTTTCCACTTCATGTACCTGTCCGTACAATATGGAAGCTATCTGCAAACATCAGGCAGCGGTGCTGATGTATCTGAGCGATCATCTGGAAGAGAACGCCAGCGCTGATTCAAACGAATCCGCCCCGGCTTCAAGCCTGCAGCAAATACTGGAGGCGAAGGATAAAAGCGAGCTGGTCTCTCTGCTGTTATCCTTGGCCCTGAGTTCGGAACAGACCGAACAGAGAATCCGGATCTACTTATCCGATATTCATGACAGCGGTGGAATTCAAGATTATCGGGATTTAATCCGCTCTTATATTGACCTGCATGCGGACAGACACGGGTTTGTGGGTTGGGGAAAAGTGAATGGTGCAGTGCAGGGTGCCGAATTGGTCGCCGCCCGAGCCGTTCAGGCCTTCGAAGAAGATGAGCCGCTCCAGGCGGTACTAATCAACCTGTGCATTCTTGAAGAAATGCTGAAATTGCTGCAAGAAGCAGATGACTCGGATGGCACCGTTGGCGGCATGATTGATGACAGCCTGGACCGCATCTATGAGGTTGCGCAGCTTGGTGAGCAGCTGCCGCCGGAGGTCGCAGAGAAGCTGTTTCATCTGGTGCTTGGCATGACGCAGCATCCTGAGCTTGACGGATGGCCCGATTGGCAGCTTGCCCTGCTCCAGTGTGCCGACGGGCTGGCCGTTTCAACGGAATTGCAGGCCCGGTGGGAAGAACAAGCTGGACAGTTAAGCCAAAGCTCGGATTCCAGCTCCTGGAGTAATCAACACTTCGCAGCCGGCATAGCTGACATCCGGCTGGAACGGCTGCAGAGGCAGGATAGTGGTGATGAATTACAGGTTTATTTGCACAACAACCTGCAATTCCCCAGCTTCCGGGAACAAGCAATCCTCCTGGCATTAGACGCCGCACGGTATGATGAGGCAATTCGTTTGGCCGTAGAAGGGGAAGAGCTGGACACCGCAAACCATCTGCCCGGACTCGTGGAACAGTGGAAACAGCTTCGCTATGAAGCCTATAAGCTGTCGGGGGATACGCTGTCCCAGCGGGATCTCGGCCTGGAACTTCTCTGCGGTGGGGAATTGTCCTATTATCCGGCCGTGAAGTCTGCTTATTCTGCTGCGGAGTGGCCATCCATCTATACAGTAATATTGGATCGGCTGGAGCAGCACAGCTCGTGGGATAACGTGTACACGAAGCTCTTGATTCAGGAGCAAGAAACCGACCGGCTGCTGCGATATGTGCAAGCCCATCCTTATGAAATTGGAAAATATTATCCACATCTTGTCGCTGACCACCCTCAGGAGGTAATCGGTATTTTCCGGACCTATATTGAGCAGCTGGCTATCCAGGCTTCTACGCGCAAGCAGTATCGGCAGGTCTGCCTGAGCATCCAAATGCTCCGCAAAGCCTCAGGTTCCGCCGCTGCCGAACCGGTAGCCCATGCCTTGCTGGCCGCATATCCCAACCGGCCTGCCTTCAAGGACGAGCTGACCAGGCTCCTGGAGAGCTTTTGAGCCAAGGGGTATGCGGGGAATGTGCGCTGGAGCATGTTTGGTGCCGCCTTGATGCTCCGGCACTGCAATAACGGCATTTTTGCCGTTGTTGCAGCCAGCTTCGGCCTTTGCTCGCCTGATAACGGCATTTCTGCCGTTATTTTCACCACGGACAGCCTCCGCTCGTCTAACAACGGCATTTCTGCCGTTGTTGCAGCCAGCTTCGGCCTTTGCTCGCCTGATAACGGCATTTTTGCCGTTATTTTCACCACGGACGGCCTCCGCTCGTCCAACAACGGCATTTCTGCCGTTGTTGCAGCCAGCTTCGGCCTTTGCTCGCCTGATAACGGCATTTCTGCCGTTATTTTCACCACGGACGGCCTCCGCTCGTCCAACAACGGCATTTTTGCCGTTGTTGCAGCCAGCTTCGGCCTTTGCTCGCCTAATAACGGCATTTTTGCCGTTATTTTCACCACGGACAGCCTCCGCTCGTCCAACAACGGCATTTTTGCCGTTGTTGCAGCCAGCTTCGGCTCGGCACACCAACTAACTGCACGTTGCATTTATTCACTGATAGCCCTTCATCTACTGAAATAAAGGTTGATTCATTCCAATCCATCCCCTATGATAATCTTATAAGGATGTGCATTAAGTTTAAACGGTTAAACTTAATTATTAACCTTCCTTTTTGGAATCAGCATGAAAAAATTTCCCGCCACAAAAGTTAAAGCGCTTATACTTTTTTAGCTAAGAGGCTATTGTGTTTGCGCTTAAGAGCGGAAACCGGCGGCCGATGTTCTGTATGTATATTTCATGGATCCTTGGCTAATCGGTTTTCCGGTATTCGCCTGTATCCCATTCTCCCGTCGCTCGCTGTATTACAATTACAGCTTCACGGATTATGACATCATCTACCCGCCAAGGGTCATCGGATTCGCCAATTACCAGCTGATCGCCGGCTATTCGCATTTCAACGATTTATCCATCAACGGGCTGCCATTTGTTGAGACCGGACATAAAACACTGGATAAGATGATTATACCGTGAATTCAGATGAAGATGGGCCGTAAAATTATCGAGAGCTAAATTCATACGTTTAACAGATATCCGGCCCCCTGTACTGAAGGTAAGATACAAATTCGGGAAATTCGCCGCAAGGAGCATTTGAGATGAAAGTGAGTATACTTGATGTAGCCAAAAAATCCGGGTTATCGGTGGTAACGGTATCCAGGGTATTGAACGGTGCGGGCTCAGTCCGCGAGACAAACCGCCAGAAGGTGCTGACGGCAATCAAAGAGCTGGATTACCGCCCGAATGCGGCTGCCCGCAGCCTGGCCAGCGGGAGGACCGGCATCATCGGCCTGATTGTAACCACCCTGCAGGACTCCTTCTTCGATGCGGTGGTCAAGGAGCTGAATGAGGTGCTTGCGCTGCACGGTTATTTTCTGGCTGTCTCCATATCTGCCGGCATCGGTGCGGACGAAAACCATTATCTGATCCAGGAGGACCGGGTGGACGGCCTGATTCTGCTCTCACCGTTGCAGGAGGACAATTACATTGTGGAGCTGAAACGGCGCGGCATCCCTTATGTGCTGATCGATAACCAGCATCCGGAGAATGACAGCTATTCAATTACCATCGATAACTTCAAAGGCGGGTATGCCGCCGCCAGCCACCTGCTGGAGCTGGGACATACCTCTATCGCCCACCTCTGCGGCCAGGAGATGTTCCGCAGCACCAGAGAGCGGCGCGCCGGCTTTCTCAAGGCATTGGAAGATAAAGGCCTTGAACCGTATGAAATCGTCCACGGCGGTTTCGAAATCAGCCAGGGCTACGACGCGGCCAGACGCTGGCTGTCTGGGGGCAAGCTGCCCACCGCTGTCTTTGCGGGCGATGACAATATCGCCCTCGGCGTGGTAAACGCCCTGATGGAGGCCGGGGTCCGCGTGCCGGAAGAAGTGGCGGTTGTCGGCTATGACGACCACTTCATCGCTTCGCGGCTTCGCCCCCGTCTGACAACCCTGCGCCAGCCGGCAGACCAGATTGGAGCGGCCGCCGCCGGCATGCTGCTGAAGCGCATCAGCGGGACCATGAAGCGGGGCGGCAACGTGAAGATTGATCCGGAGTTGATTGTACGTGAATCTACCTTTTCCGGGTAGACAGGATGTGAAAGCCCACAAAACTTTAGGAGTGACGACCATTGGCTTACTATTTGGGCATTGATGGCGGAGGAAGCAAGACCCACGCCCTGCTGGGCGATGAGCACGGCAATGTGCTTGGCAAGGGCAGAAGCGGCAATGGCAACCACCAGACTGGAGCAAGGCAGGCCGCCGCCAGCATACGTGCGGCATCCTGCGCGGCGCTGGAGGAAGCCGGACTTCAGCTTGGCGAGATCAGCCACGCATATCTGGGGCTTGCCGGCGCCGACCGCAAGACGGATTACGACATCCTTCATCCGATAATCCGCAGTATCGGATTTACGGAATATACGATCAGCGGCGACCCGATGATCGGCCTGCGGGCGGGCACGAACCGCTCCTACGGCGTCGCCCTGATCTGCGGCACCGGCACCAATGCCGCCGGGCGCAGCCGCGAAGGCCGGCATTATCAGTGCGGCGGCTTTGATTATATGTACGGCGATTTCGGCGGCGGCGGGGCGCTGAATATCGAGGTGTTCCGTACCGTCCTCCGGGCCTGGGACGGCCGCGAAGCCCCCACCCTGCTCACAGAGCCGCTGCTGAAGCTGCTCGGCTATACGCGGGTGGAGGACATGTTCGATGACTTCCTGGATCATGGGAAGTCTGTACCGCTGGACGCCGCACGCCTGCTGTTTCCGGCGGCGGCCGAAGACGACGCCGCAGCGCTGGCAATCCTCCACCGCCAGGGTGTGGAGCTGGGCAAAGCCGCCGCTGCCGTAATTCACCGGCTGGGCATGAAGAGCGACGTGTTCGACGTCGTCCTGGCCGGAAGCCTGCTCACTCGGGGCGATCAGGGCTGGATTCGCGCGCCGATTGAGCAGGCGGTTCACAGCGCGGCCCCTGATGCTTCTGTGGTCACCTTAGCTACAGAGCCCGTTGTCGGTGCCCTCTGGTCAGCCATGGAGAGCGGAGGCATCACCATAACGGACGACATTTATAAGAAAATGCGGGGATTTCAGGATTTCGATGCGATCCCCATTACAACCGGACAGGAGTGATTTAATTGACAGCAAACCAAGGTCTTAAGATCGCCGTCATCGGCGGTGGCTCTTCCTATACCCCGGAGCTTGTCGAAGGCTTCATTCTGCATCACAAGGAGCTTCCGGTACGCGAACTGTGGCTTGTGGATATCGAGCCCGGCCTGCGCAAGCTGAATATCGTCGGCAGCCTGGCCAGACGCATGGTGGAGAAATCCGGACTTCCGATAGAGGTCCATCTCACCACTGACCGCCGCAAGGCGATTGAAGGCGCGGATTTCGTCAGCACACAGATTCGTGTCGGCATGCTGGACGCCCGCGCCCGGGACGAATCGATTCCGCTGAAATACGGCGTGATCGGGCAGGAGACGACCGGCCCCGGCGGAATGCTGAAGGCGCTCCGCACAATACCTGTCATCCTCGGCATCTGCCGGGATATCGAGGAGCTCTCCCCCGATGCCTGGCTGCTCAATTTCACCAATCCGGCGGGTATGGTCACTGAAGCCGTGCTGAGATATTCGAACGTCAAAAGCGTGGGCCTCTGCAATGCCCCGATTGGACTAATCAAGCAGGTATCGGCCAAATACAATACTGCACCTGACCGGGTCTATGCCGAATTCGTCGGCTTGAATCATCTCCACTGGATTACCCGCGTTGAGGTAGAAGGAGAAGACAAGCTGAATGACATGCTTGCTGATACAGCAGGCTACAGCGCGAGGAATGTTCCGGCCAGGGAGTGGAATCCCGATTTCCTCCAGTCACTGCATGCCTTGCCCTCCTACTACCTGAAATATTTCTATATGACCGATGCCATGCTCGCCGAGCAGCTTGAGGCCTTCAAGCAGGGCGGCAGCCGTGCCGAGGTAGTCAAACGGGTAGAGGAAGAACTGTTCGAAATCTACGCCGATCCGGAGATAAGCGAGAAGCCGAAGCAGTTGGAGCAGCGCGGGGGGGCTTTTTATTCCGAGGCTGCAGTCAATCTGATGCGTTCCCTGCACAATGGCACGAATGACATCCAGACGCTGAATGTCGCAAACCGCGGCGTCCTTGACTTCCTGCCGGAGGATGCCAGCATTGAAGTCAACTGCGTAGTGATGAAGACCGGGCCGCTGCCGCTGCCGCTGACCAAGATTCCGCCGATGGCCAAGGGACTGATCCATGCTGTCAAAACCTACGAGCAGCTGGCGATTGACGCCGCCGTCACCGGGGACCGCAGCCTGGCCCTCCAGGCGCTGGCTCATCATCCGCTGGTGCCTTCCGTGGAGGCTGCAATAGCCATGCTCGATGAAATGCTGGAAGCGAATAAGGAATACCTGCCCAACTTTTTTGCAAGCTCCTTCAAATGACATTTGGGTTCCGCGGATTGTCCAGCAATAGGGGCGATCCTTTTTTTGTTATCCCAGCAAATCGGATAGCGGGCGGCAGGCTTCCGCCTTCGATAGGATTGCCAGAACCGGATGCTTCAACAAAAACCGGATTTCTGCTGGAGCCAGCCGGCTCTATTCCAACCAGGACCGCCATATCCAAGTAAGATAGGCTGTGGACCATAGTTACGAACGCCAAAATTTATATGTTATGTAACCTATCATTATATCCCTGATAACAAAATTTTTTCCCTGAATAAGTTCCAAATCTAGTAATTGCCATCATACAATGACATTTTTGTTGTCGAACAATGGCAGATAATATGCTAAAATTAAATAGAAACGCCTGCAGGCAGCCGTTTTAAGGAGAACCCAAGATAACCGCATAGCTTCAAAGAATGTCTCTGCTGCTCTGTCGGAAGCCTGGACGTATTGCCGCATTGCATGATGCCGGACCGGTCACCTCGTACCTTACGTGAATGACATTACATTTGGGAGGCGGTAAGCATGACGTTCTTAGAAAAACTTCGTACCTATCGGGACAAAGAAAACGACCTCTTCTGGGAAGGCACCTTTCTCGATTACCTGGGCCTTGTCCGGGAGAGCCCCAGAATCGCCGGAACCGCCCATGAGCTGGTTTACCGGATGATTGAGTCGGCTGGCGTCAATGAACTCGGTGACGGACGGCGGGAGTACAAATTTTTCAGCGGCACCTTGTTCGGGCTGGAGGATGCGGTTCAGCTGCTGGTGGAGGAATATTTCCGTCCGGCTGCGCAGCGCCTCGATGTCCGCAAACGGCTGCTGCTGCTTATGGGTCCGGTCAGCGGAGGCAAGTCCACGCTGGTCACCCTGATGAAGAACGGGCTGGAGGCCTTCACACGCACTCCCGAGGGCGCCCAGTATGCCATCAAAGGCTGCCCGATGCAGGAGGAGCCGCTGCACCTGATCCCCCGCGAGCTCCGCGAGGAATTCCGCAAGGAATACGGTGTCCATATTGAAGGCGAGCTCTGCCCGGTCTGCCGGATGCGGCTGGAGCAGGAGCATGGCGGCCGGATCGAGGAGATGCCTGTGGTGCGGGTGCTTTTCTCGGAGAGTGAACGGACAGGCATCGGCACCTTCGCTCCCTCCGACCCCAAGTCTCAGGATATCGCCGATCTTACCGGCAGCATCGACTTCTCCACGATCACCCAGTACGGCTCCGAATCGGACCCGCGCGCTTACCGGTTCGACGGTGAGCTGAATAAGGCCAACCGCGGCCTGATGGAGTTTCAGGAAATTCTGAAATGCGACGAGAAATTCCTCTGGAATCTGCTGTCGCTTACCCAGGAAGGAAATTTTAAAGCGGGAAGATTTGCCCTCATATCCGCCGACGAGCTCATTATCGCCCACACGAACGAAACCGAATACCGCGCCTTTATCTCCAACAAAAAAAACGAAGCCCTCCATTCCCGCATGATTGTAATGCGTATACCCTATAATCTCAAAGCCGGCCAGGAAGAACGGATCTACCGCAAGCTGGTGGACGCTTCAGGACTGAACAACCAGGTGCACCTTGCCCCTAACGCACTCTGGACCGCCTCTGTCTTCACCGTGCTGTCCCGCCTCAAGGAGCCGAAGAAGCCCGGCATTGATCTGGTCAAAAAAATGTATCTTTACGACGGCGTCGAAGTCGACGGTGTCAAAGGCGGCGACGTCGAAGAGCTGCGCCGGGAGCACTCGGACGAAGGCATGTCGGGCGTTGATCCCCGCTATGTCATCAACCGCATCTCCAGCGCGCTGATCAAGGGCAACAAATCCTGCATCAACGCTCTGGATGTGCTCCGCTCGCTGAAGGAAGGCCTTGACCAGCATGCCTCGATCTCCAAGGAGGAACGCGAGCGCCTGATGAACCTGATCACCCTGGCCCGCAAAGAATATGACCATAAGGCCAAAACCGAGGTGCAGCGCGCATTTGTCTTCTCTTTTGAAGAGTCGGCACGCACGATCCTGAACAATTACCTCGATAATGTCGAGGCCTACTGCAGCGGCTACAAAATGAAGGACCCGATCACCTCCGAGGAAGGCGACCCGGATGAGAAGCTGATGCGCTCGATTGAAGAGCAAATCGGCATCACCGAGAATCAGAAACGGGCCTTCCGCGAAGAGATTCTGATCAAAATCTCTTCTTTTGCCCGCCGGGGCCGGCAGTTCGAATACACTTCCCATGAGCCGCTGAAGGATGCCATCGAGAAGAAGCTGTTTGCCGATCTGAAGGATGTGATCAAGATTACCACCTCCTCGATGAATCCGGACGAGAACCAGCTGAAACGCATGAACGAGGTTTCACGGCGCCTGATTGAGCATAACGGCTATTGCGCCACCTGCGCCAACGAGCTGATGAAATATGTCGGCGGTCTGCTTAACCGGTAGCTTTTGGCTAACCCGGTACACCGGAATCATTCCTTAATTCAAAGCGGGAGGTGGACGACATGAACAACCGCTTGTTCATGATCGCGCGCGACGACTGGTCACTGCACCGCAAGGGAGAGATTGACCAGGAACGTCACAAGCGCAAGGTAAAAGAGGCCATACGGCATAATCTCGCCGATCTGGTCAGTGAAGAATCGATTATTATGCCCCAGGGTGATAAGGTAATCAAGGTGCCGATCCGCAGTCTGGACGAGCCAAAGTTCCGCTACAACTATCAAAACGAGCCGCAGGTTGGACAAGGCCAGGGCGGCACACAGGTCGGTGATGTGATCGGCCAAGCCGGACCGGATGGAGCCGAAGGCCCCGGCAAAGGCGGGCATGAAGCCGGAGATCAGCCGGGTGAGGATTATTACGAGGCAGAGCTGACGATTGACGAGCTTGCCGAGATGGTCTTCGAGGATCTGAAGCTGCCCCGGCTTAAGCCGAAGGCCGCTCCGGAGCTGACCATAGAAGATGTACGCTTCGATGATGTGCGCAAGCAGGGCATGATGTCGAACGTCGACAAGCGGCGCACCCTGTTCGAGGCGATCAAGCGCCAGGCGCTGGGCGGCGGACAGTCCATGCCGCATGCGGCAGCAGTGCGGTCCGACTGGACTCCGCCGCCGGAGCCGCAGCATGTCAGCTCCGGGTCTGTACTGGGACCGATTACCGGCGATGACCTGCGCTACAAGACCTGGGAGGACATCCGGAAGCCCCAGTCCTCTGCCGTTGTGCTGGCAATGATGGATACCTCCGGTTCCATGGGCACCTTCGAGAAATACGTGGCCCGCAGCTTCTTCTTCTGGATGACCCGCTTCCTGCGGACCAAATATGAGAACGTGCAGATCCGTTTCCTGTCGCACAGCACAGATGCCAAGGAGGTGGATGAAGAGTCCTTCTTCCACAAAGGCGAAAGCGGCGGCACCAAATGCTCATCCGTATATGAGCTGGCCCTGCGCATTCTGGAGGCCGATTATCCCCCGGCCCAGCATAATGCCTACGCGTTCCATTTCTCCGACGGTGACAATCTGAACAGCGACAACCCGGCCACCGTCCGTCTGGCAGGAGAGCTGCTGGAGCGTGTGAATATGCTGGGCTATGGCGAAATCCGCCAGCATGTGTATGGGAGCAAGCAGCTGTGGGAGTCGATGTCCGGCATCGCCTCCCCCTCCTTCAGCCGTTCGATTCTCAAGGAGAAAGAGGATGTGTTCAAGACGCTGCAAGCCTTCTTCGGCGAGGAACTGGCCAGCTGAGCGGCTCCGGCCAGGCCCGAAAGAATTGCTAACAGAGGCATACCGCAACAAGAAATGCCAAAGGAGGGAGCAGCGCGATGACCAACCATGAAACGGAGCAGCTGGAGGAATCCGTAGAACGCCTGACCGAGCTGGCACTTGAGAACGGACTGGACTTCTTCTCCATGCGGTATCAGATGTGCCCGCCCGAGGTGCTCTATTCCATCGGCGCTTACGGCATGCCCACCCGGTTCGCGCACTGGAGCTTCGGCAAGGCCTATCACCGCATGAAATCCGAATATGACCACGGGCTCAGCAAAATCTATGAGCTGGTGATCAACTCCGATCCCTGCTACGCCTTTCTGCTCGACAGCAACACGCTGCTGCAGAACAAGCTGATCGTAGCCCATGTGCTGGGGCACAGTGATTTCTTCAAGAACAACGCCATGTTCGGCGGCACCGACCGCAATATGGTTGACCGGATGGCCATATTCGCCGAGCGGATTGACCGGTTCGGGCAGGAATACGGCACCGACGAGGTGGAGCGGTTTCTGGATGCGGGAATCGCCATTCAAGAGCATGTCGATCCGTTCTTTGCCCGGTCCGGGCGGCCCGGCGGCTTCCGGGAGATTGACGGTGAAGTGAAGGATGTAATCGGCTATATCGCAGCGCAGAGCCGCTATCTGGAGGAATGGCAGCGGGAGATCCTCTACATGCTCCGCGCCGAAATGCTGTACTTCTGGCCGCAGATGGAGACGAAGATCATGAACGAGGGCTGGGCCAGCTACTGGCATCTGAAGCTCGTCCGGGAGCTGGAGCTCAGCGATTCGGAGATTATTGAATTCTCCAAAATGAACTCCGGCGTCATCCAGCCCTCCCCGGGCCGGATCAATCCCTACTATCTCGGCCTCATGATGCTGCGGCATATCGAGAAAAAAGAAGGATTGCAGGCGCTCTTCGAGATCCGCGAGATCGAATCGGATGTATCGTTCATCCGCAACTATCTGACCCGCGAGCTGGCGGAGGAGATGGATCTGTTCGTATTCAAGAAGGAGCAGCAGCAATACAAGGTCACTGCCACGAGCCTGGAGGAAATTAAGGATAATCTGATCCGCTCACGCACCAACGGCGGCTTCCCGTATCTGACCGTCAAGGACGATGACCTGCATGGACGGGGCGAGCTGCTGCTGTACAACCACTATGAGGGGCTGGAGCTGGACCGGAAATATATTGAGCGTACCCTGCCGATGGTCCATCAGCTGTGGGGCCGTACGGTACACCTGCGCACCATAGTAGGCGGCAAGGAAAAAACATATATGTATGACGGCAAGCAGCTTGCCTGATGTGCAGGCCGGCGCTATCTTTTCACAGCGGATTTTCATTTCCCGTATTGCCCGTATTGCCCGTATTGTAAGAAAAACCTGAAGCTCTGCTTCAGGTCCTTTTTACATTCGGTAACCCGCCATTTCAGTGGGGAGGAGAAGAATCATTTCGCGCTGATTCCACCGTCCAGCCGACTTCGGGTGAAATCAGAGGCACTTCTGCCTCTGATTTCACCGTCCTGCCGGCTTCGGGCGAATTCAAAGGTACTTCTGCCTTTGATTTCACCGTCCTGCCGGCTCCGGGCGAAATCAAAGGCACTTCTGCCTCTGATTTCAGCGTCCAGCCGACTTCGGGCGAAATCAAAGGCATTTCTGCCTTTGATTCCACCGTCCAGCCGACTTCTAGGAGAATCAAAGGCATTTCTGCCTTTGATTCCCTCGTCCAGCCAACTTCGGGTGAAATCAAAGGCACTTCTGCCTCTGATTTCACCGTCCAGCTGACTTCGGGCGAATTCAAAGGCATTTCTGCCTTTGATTCCCTCGTCCTGCCGGCTCCGGGCGAAATTAAAGGTACTTCTGCCTTTGATTCCCGCTACCTCCCCGCTGCGGCCAACGCATTCGCGCAGTTTGCTTGGCCGAAGTCCCGATTCATTCGTTCATTTACAGCGCAACCGTGAAATAACGGATAAGCTTCGCTTCCCCCAAAACATATAAATTCTTATCTTTTAAGAAGAAACGGCTTCGCCGTCCTCTGAAAGAGGCGGCATCCGTTTCTTCAAAAATAGAAGGATAACTGATAGCGTGGAACATATAAATTCTATATTTTAAAAAAAGGCAGCTCTGATCCGCTTTCCGGTCATAGCCGCTTTTTTTGCTGTTCAGCTTCATCTTATGAGCCGGAATGGCCCTACTGCCTAACTATAACCGTTAGTTCACCTTCAAAAACCTTCTCATCCTTGTGGTTGAACGTTGACAACAATACGGTAACGCTCCCCGTTGCATTTCTCTTCTCTCTTACCGCAATCACTTCGACCATTGTATGCAATTCATCCTCCGGATACACCGGCTTGATAAACTTAAGATTATTCATAGCCGTTCCGGCAATAACATCGTCCCCGTAGGCTCCCGTTTCAACCCAAAGCTTAAAAGAAACCGCCATGGTTTGTATTCCAGAGGCAATAATTCCATTAAATCTTCCCTGCTTTGCTTTTTCTTCATCCAAATGCATGTACTGCGGGTCAAACTCCGCTGCGAACTTCGTAATACTCTCTTTCGTCATTATTAGGGACCCGGTTTTAAAGAGCTGTCCGGCAAAAAATTCGTGGAATCTCATTCATACACCTCTTAGTTGGCATTATATATGTTGTTATTATAAACCTGAATTTCGAAAGTAAGTATCCACAAATCACCTAAAAGCTCTACATGAAGGGATTTCTTGCTAAAAACAGCCTGCACCAAATGGGTGAAGGCAAAAAGAGGGTTTATCCCTTGTCCGATCTGGATGGGTTCAATTCACTTTCGAAATTCAGGTTTATATGCTTCACATTATAAATTAGCCTTATCTTTCTCGCTGAAGGGGCTGACCCAAAAGCCATGAAATGGCTGCTTGGGTCAGCCCTTTTTTAGTCGCAGGATATACGTAGGTTTTTTGGAGTGGAAGCTCCGCGAACGGACCGTTGTCTGGGTCGCTGTGCTCTCCAGATTAATTTCATTCCCCTTAGCGGTGAAAATCCGGAGACCCAGGCGGCCGCTGCCGCTGTTCCGCGAGTCCGTCCATCCGCTGTTTAAGCGGGAGGCGGTTCTGTCATCTTTAAAAAACACAATAAAGAAACTTAATTTATCCTGAATTGAACCGGAGAACCTGAACAAGCTGATGGAACGCAAGGAGGAGATTCATAGGGAACGGAAGCGAAGTGTAAAAAGTAACACTAATGGGCTGGAATTCTGGCTTGAACGGGCTTTAGTGGGATTTTGTACACTTAATGGAGGCCATCTCCCCCCATATGGCTGATTTCAGCCGGATTAGTTATACTTTTTCCCACTAGGGATGATCCAGTCTCCGAATGCGGTGGATTAGTTATCCTTTTTACCACTAAAATGCTGCCCTTTGGATGAATGGTTCAAGTACATATTAATGTAGGCGTGTTCCTCTGTAAGGGAGGGAAACGGATCGATTAGGGTCCTTTTTCCCGCTAACACTACCCGAACAAGCGGCTGGGGGAATATGAGGTGACCTTTTCCACTTAGCTTCCCGCCTGGCTTCAGCAGCAGCCTTACACCTGAAATGCAAACAGCTGCGCTGCCCGGTCAAGGACGGCGAAGCCGTTTCCACTTGAAAGATAAGAATTTATCCTGAATTTCGAAAGTAACTTCTCATAAAAAAACAAAAAAAGGGCTCAAACCTTTGGTAGAATGGTGTTTGCGAAAACAACATCACCCAAAGAGAGGAGCACCTTTTAGGTGAAGTCTACCATACCCTTCCATCAAATCAAGACCGAATTTTCATTGCCGCACGCCACGACGGTCGGAGGCAGCAAGATCTTCCTGGACTATCTCGAAAAAATTAAGCTCGGCTCTGCGCTACAGCAGATTTCCGGCACGAAAGCGAAGAATGCGTTGTTTCCTGTGTACCGCATTTTGCTGTACCTCATCGTGGGCTGGATTCTGGGAGCTGAACGGCTCTTT
>NZ_JACBYI010000065.1 GCF_019352175.1 Paenibacillus sp. S150 | reverse complement strand
ACCCACGGATAGCAGTGTGCCAGCCGACGACTCGCATTTTGTCTCTATGCCCAAGGGATTGAACCCCCTTGGTTTAAGGGTGAAAAACAGGGGAATTGACAAATTCGTTCATAGCAGTGGAAAAAGTGAACCTAATTCTCACTTTCCCTTTTTTAGCTTGCGTTAGTGAAAAAAAAAGATCCCTAATCGATCCCTTTCAGGGGAATACGCCTAAATTAAGATGAACTTGAAACATTAATAAAAAGGGAGCAATCTTAGTGGTAAAAAGTACAACTAAGGTAGCGCATTCGGATACTGCATCATCCCTAGTGGGAAAAAGTACAACTAATCCGGCTGAAATCAGCCGTATGGGTTGAACGGGCCTCCATGAAGTGTACAAAATCCCACTAAAACCCGTTAAAGCCAGAATTCCAGCCCATTAGTGTTACTTTTTACACTTCGCTTCCGTTCCCTATGAACTCCTTGCGTTCCATCAGCTTGTTCAGGTTCTCCGGTTCAATTCCTATACGTTCAAATTACCTTTTTGGCTCAAAGCCAAAATCAGCGGTTGTGAATGAAGTCCGCTGCGGGTTCAGAGAGTTCTTCGACCGCTGTTAAAGCCCGATTTCCTGATTAGTATAAACTCATAGGTTGAAATCGTTCTTTAAAGGCAAACACTATCGTTTCTCCAGAATCCCTCTGACCCTCCGCTTTGTCCGCACATAGAGTCAACCCCTAATTTTTAGATTGAGCCTAATTTATAGCGTGAAACATATAAATTCTCTTATCATTAAATAAAGACGTTTGCCGGCTACCAGCAAACGCTTTTTCTGCTTCCCCTCCCCTGCGAAGCGGGGGGAACCTTTTGAGGTGATGCAAGCGGCGGAGGGGAAGCATGGATACTTACGGAGCGTTAGCGTCCGCCTGAAAGCTTTCCGCAGAAAAGCTCGCTTCGAAAGCATATGCGGTCTCCGGATTCCATCCGCTAAGAGCGGTATGAATCAAGGAATCTGGAGACGGGCAGCGGCCGGAAGTCCAAACCTTCCCCGCCGCCGCGCCTTCATCACCACACGCAGCTTTCCCTCAGCTCACTCCTACATCCTCCCCCCAGCACTTCGCCTTACTTCTTCGACGAATATTTCCGCATATCAAACGACACCGCCGCAATAATAATCAGACCCTTGATAATCAGCTGGTAGTACGGGCTGATGCCGATAAACGTCAGGCCGTAGTTGATCAGGGTGAAGATAATTACACCGACTAATACGCCAGGTACGGTACCGATACCGCCTGTGGTGGAGACTCCGCCGACTACGCAGGCGGCGATGGCGTCCAGCTCGTACATGTTGCCGTAGTTGTTCGTGGCGCCGCCTGTTCTGGCAGCCTCAAGCACACCGGCCAGACCATACAGGGCGCCGGCAATGGCATAAATATAGATCAGGTTCTTGGATACATTGATCCCGGATACCTTGGCCGCCTGCATGTTGCCGCCGATGGCGTACATGTTTTTGCCCAGCTTGGTTTTGTTGAACAGCACCCAGACAATGGCGGCGACTACCAGGGCTATGATGACGATATACGGCAGAGAGTATTTGCCGCTGCCTATGAAACCGGAGCCGATTCTGGTGAAATCGGGACGCAGACCGCCGATCGGCTGCGATTGGTTGGGGTCCATGTCAAAGTACAGGGAGTTCAGACCGTAGACAATCAGCATGGTGCCCAGTGTGGCGATAAAAGGCGGAACATTGAGCTTGGAGACGATAATACCGTTAATGAGGCCGCAGAGCAGACCGGCAATGATGGCGATCAGGATGGGCAGCCACACCTGAACCTGCGGAAGATCCGGGAAGAAGCGGCGGGAATAATCCGGTATTTGCAGCATTGAGGCAGAGATTACTGCCGTGAAGCCAACGACGCGGCCTGCGGACAAGTCCGTACCGGCCGTTATCAGAATAAAGGCAACCCCAAGTGCGATAATTACACGAGTCGACGATTGAATCAGCACGTCACGCAGGGTATTGATGGACATAAAGCTTGGCTCGTAGATGATAATCCCCATAATCAGCAGTACCAATACAATGTAAATCGCGTTTTGCGTGACGAAGGATTGCGCTCTTTTAACGTTCATTAGTAGTTTCCCCCTTAATGCTGTGCAGCGAGACGCATCACTTCGGTTTCCGTAGCCTGCTCGCCTTCCAGAATTCCTGTAAGCCTGCCTTCCGACATGACCATTACGCGGTCGGACATGCCGAGCAGCTCCGGCATTTCGGAAGAGATCATGATGATGCTTTTGCCTTGCTTCGCCAAATCGGCGATGATCGAATAGATTTCGAACTTGGCCCCGACGTCGATCCCGCGGGTCGGTTCATCCAGCAGGAGAACCTCGGGTTCTGTGAGCAGCCATCTGGCCAGCAGCACCTTTTGCTGATTCCCGCCCGACAGATTCATGATCTGTGTTTTCGTGGTCGGTGTTTTGGTGCGCAGCTTTTCAATCATTTTATCGACCTCAGCCTTTTTCTTCTTGCCGTCAAGCAGGAGATAAGGGGTCTTGTACCGGTCCAGATTCGCAATCGCCCCGTTCTCATGAACGGACAATACCGGAAAAATACCGGTTACACGGCGCTCTTCGGTAAGCAGGGCCAGACCGTGCTTCTTGGCATCCTGGGGCGATTGAATGCTGACTTTCTTGCCGTCAATGGAAATGCTGCCGGATTTAATGGCACGCAGGCCGAACAAGGCTTCGATAACCTCCGTCCGCTGTGCGCCGACCAGACCGCCGATGCCCAGAATTTCACCGCGCCGCAGCTCGAAGGACACATCCTTGAAGGATCTAGGTTCGGGAGAGGTCAGGCCCTCCACCTTCATGAAGACCTTACCGGGAACATTGGCGCGTTCAGGGAACCGGTTGGTCAGATCGCGGCCGACCATTCTGGAGATGATCAGATCGGTGGTCAGCTCCGCCGAAGGCCAGGTGCCGATCTTTTTGCCGTCGCGCATAATCGTTACTTCATCGGAGATTTCGAGAATTTCTTCCATTTTGTGAGATATATAAATAATGGCTACGCCTCTTTTTTGCAGATCCCGGATAATCCGGAATAAATGCTCTACTTCCACACTGGTAAGAGACGAGGTCGGTTCGTCCATTACTATGACCCGGGAATGAAAAGAGACGGCTTTGGCGATTTCGATAGATTGGATTTTGGATACGGACAGCCTGCCTACCAGGGTCTCGGGATTCAGATCGATATCCAGATCCTTGAAAAGGTTTTCAGTATCCGTATACATTTTCTTATGATCGATGAACTGAAGCGGTCCGAAGCCCTTAGTCGGGAACCGTCCCAGCCAGATATTCTCCATCACATTGCGGAACGGCACCGGGTGCAGCTCCTGGTGTATCATGGAAATCCCGTGGCCCAAAGCATCATTCGAGTTCGTAATATGTGCCTTTTCCCCGTCCAAAAAGATCTCACCGGCATCCGGTGAATAAATCCCGAACAGACACTTCATAAGTGTGGACTTGCCCGCGCCGTTCTCGCCCATCAGGGCATGGACTGAACCCGGTCTAACCTTGAGGCTGACGCCGTCCAGCGCCTTAACCCCGGGAAATTCTTTGGTAATATGGTTCATTTCCAGCAAAAATTCAGTTTTTGCCATGTTGTTACGCCCCCTACGCTTTTTTCTTTTTCCATGAGAGGCACAGCGGTTCCATCCTGCTCCCTACCCGTAAGGAATTCCGGGAAGCATCGCTGCTCCCCGGCATTATTTGTCTTAGACTTTATTTGGCGTCAGCCACATTGTCTTTGGTAATCTTCTTGTAGGAGATCCATACATATTGGTTGTCGGTGATGTCAAAGCCCACATTTTCCTTGGTGGGAGCTTCGCCTTTGGCCAGCAATGCTGCGAGCGTAATGGCCGCCTTTCCTTGGTTGTTAGCATCATTCAGCACCGTACCGAGCATTGTTCCATCCTGCAGGGCCTGAACCGCCGGAGCAGTTGCGTCAACCCCTACAACCGGCATGTACTTGTCACCGGTGAAGTATCCGGCCGCTTTCAGGGCTTCGATGGCACCGAGGGCCATGTCATCGTTGTTTGCAAGAACGGCTTCAATCTTGTCGCCATGGGAGCCTAGGAAGGCAGCCATTTTTTCCTGGCCCTTTACACGATCCCACATTGCCGTATCTTCAGCCAGCTTCTCTACCTTGATGCCGGCATCTTCAATGGCCTGGATGGAGTAGGTTGTGCGAAGCTCGGCGTCCTGGTGTCCGGGCTCGCCCTTCAGCATTACGTATTGGAGCACGCCGTCGCCGTTCTTGTCAGCTTCCGGGTGGGCCTTCCAGTAGTCCACAATCAGCTGGCCGGACATGGTGCCGGACTCTTCTGCCTTTGCGCCAACGTAGTATACTTTGTCCCATTTCTTCATATCTTCCGGAAGCGGTTCACGGTTCAGGAACACCACCGGAATATCTGCTGCCTTGGCTTTGTCGATAATGACGCCTGCCGCTGTACGGTCAACCGGATTGATCAGCATCCCGTCGTATTTCTTGGTTACGAACAGGTCAACCTTGTCGTTCTGCGTAGGCTGCGAGTTCTGGCTGTCTACGATGTCCACGGTGGCAATGCCTTTGGCAGCCGTGTCAATAGCGTTGCGGACACCGGTCATGAAGGTGTCATCAAATTTGTAGATGGCCACGCCGACCTTTGGAGTTTCACCAGCAGCACCGGAGTTTGCGCTGTTGGCAGCTTCTGCAGCGTTGCCTGTATTAGCCGTATCAGCATTGTTGCTGCCGCACCCTGCCAGAGCCGCCCCCAGCAAAGCACTGGCGAGTAAAACGGAAGTGATTTTTTTCATGATTATTTGACCTCCTGATGATTCTTCTTTTTAATTTTGCCCCGGTATGTCCCGGGCACATCCTTATTATGCCTGACGTGAAAACGGTTGCGAATATAAAATCCTACTCACTTTTATAAAAATTCTAATGATGTAAGCTTTCTACCGGACAAAGGGAAAAAGCAATTTCTGGTTCTCCGGATACAGCATGTTGTCCAGATCAATCAGCTTCGTGCCCGTATCCACCCGCTCCGGAACATCAATGCCCTCAGTGGCTTCAACTGCATATTTGACAGCCAGATAGCCGTTGCTGAAGGGATTCTGGATCACTGTCGCCTGAACCGTTCCGTCCTGCAGCATTTCCATCATCGATGGCGAGCTGTCAAAGGCAACCATCTTCAGCTGGCTGAAGCCCAGCTCCTGAACCACTTTGCCCGCCCCCTGCGAAGCTGTTTCATTCAGTGCGGCGATGCCGCGGAGCTTGGGGTGGTTGATCAGCATGTCCCGGGTCAGCCGCTCCGCATTGGCGGTGTTCGAAGAGGTATATGAAATCTGCACGACCTCCACGTTCGGATACCGGGCAGCGTAGTTCAGAAACCCTTTTTCCCGTTCATCCGCATCCCTGGCCCCGTAATCAATCGTCCCTGTAGAGCTGGGCTGGCCGTTCGTAGAATTGGTGAAGTTGATAATGCCGATCTCACCATACCCATGCAAAAGCTCAATCAGCCGTTCGGCGGATTTCTGCCCGGCCTCATAGCCGTTCGAGCCTACATAAGTCTTCACCTTGGCCGAGCCCACCTCCGCATCCACGGAAATCACCGGAATTCTGTAGTATTCCGCCTGGTCCACAACCTGGGCAAGTCCCATATAACTGCTGGCCGCAAGGATGATCACATCCGCCTTTTGCTTAATGGACTCCTCCACCATCGTAATCTGCTCATCTATATCGCTCTCCGAATCCGGAGCCTTGAAGGTCAGCTTTACATTGAACTCCTTGGCGGCAGCTTCCGCACCCAGCTTTACGGTGTTCCAGTAATCGCCCTTATTCATTTTTACAATCAAGTGGACATTGCGTGTTTTCGCTGTGCCGATATATGCCGGAGAGGTGCCCGTGCAGGAAGTGACCGCAAGTCCCAACACTATGCACAGCAGCAGGACAAGTCCTAAGCGCAAGCTTCTCATTATATGGATTCCCCCTTCTGTTCTTCCGGTCCCTCCCGGGCCAGAGCCGCAGGAAAGGAAACAGTAACTGTGGTGCCCTCTTCAAGCTCGCTCTCAAAGGCAAGTCCGTATTCCCGTCCATAGACCAGCCCGATCCGCTCATTCACATTCCGCACGCCCACGCCTGAACCGCTGCCGCTTTTACTGCTGCCGTTTAGAATCATGCCCAGTGTCTCCTTGCCCATGCCCAGTCCGTTGTCGCTGATCCGGATGACAATCAGGCCTTCACGCAGCTCCGCAGTTATGGTGATCAGACCTTCATCCGGCAGCATTTCAATGCCGTGGTAGAGGGCATTCTCGACAATCGGCTGCAGAATCAGCTTAATCGTCTGGTACGGCAGGACCTCGTCCTGCGCCTTGATCTCATAACGGAATTTATTTTTGAAGCGGAAGCTCTGAATCACCAGATAATGCCGGATGTGGTCCAGCTCCTCCTTCATGGTGATCATATTCTTCCCTTTGCTGAGACTGATCCGGAAAAACTTCGACAGCGACTGGATCATGGTCACCACTTCATCCGTTTTGCCGCGTTCTGCCAGCCGGATCACCGAATTCAGCGTATTGTACAGAAAATGGGGGTTGATCTGTGATTGCAGCACCTCCAGCTCACCCTTGCGCTTGGTTTCCTGCTCATAGATAATCTGGTCCATCAGCTGCCTGATCCGCTGCAGCATCAAGTTAAAGCGCCGCGACAGCTGCTCCACCTCATAAGCGCCGCTGACATTGATCGGCGTGTTGAGATCCCCTTCTCCAACAAGCTTGACGGTACGTTCCAGCTTGCGGATCGGACTGGCGATCAGCCAGGACAATAAGACGGATAACACGATCACCCCAAGAATAACGACGCCCAGAAACCAGGCCAAAAAATGGTTCAGGTCGCGCTTGGTCGTCACAATCTCATCGTAATAGGCCACACCGACAATCTTCCAGCCGGTCTGGGCCAGTGTGCGCACTGTAATAAAACGTTTCTCCCCTGTCGATTCGTCCAGGTAGCTGCGGTATTCATACTCCAGCACAGGCTCCACGTTCTCATACTTCAGCCCGGCATAGATCAGCTGCTGCTGCGGATGGTAGACAATGTTGCCCAGCGGATCTAGGATGTAAGCGTATCCCCGTTTGCCCAGCTTGACCTGACGGCTGAGCTCATCAATGGTGCGGAAGTTGAAGTCAATCAGCAGAATGCCGGTCTTGGCCAGCCCGTTCTCCCGGTACTCAATCATTTTGCTGATGGAGACGACCCAGGTGTAGTGTCCTTTGAACAGATTCTGGATATGTGGAGCGGAATAGGAGATCTCCGGGCTTTTGAGCGCCGAGGCGAACCAGCTCTGGCTCTGCAGCTGTGTGTTGAGACGCATGGTCTGGCCCGGAGTGCCGACAACATATTTCCCTTGCGGGGTGAACACCGCCACAGAGACCAGATCCTCGCGGCTGCTCATCAGCATATCCATCCGTTCTCCAAGCAGCGGAGCATCAATGGAAGGACTGGCTGTAATCTGTTCCTCCGCAGTTTCAAAAATACTGCCCATCCCTTTGACATACAGCTCCAGGTTATAATTCACCTGCTCGATGATCTGCTGCATGTTCATATTGGCGTTCTCTTCAGCCGTCTTGGCAAATTTGTTGTAGAGCATAAAACTGACGATCACTGCAACGAGCACTGTGACCGCCGTAAAGGTTAACGTAATAATGAGCTGGATACTCCGCAGCTTGGAGGGCAAGCGAAGCCTGCCCCTTTTGCGCGGCTGCGGGCGGAGCGGAAAAAAATAAGCCTTCGGCTTGTTCATGGCTTATCCTCCCCGGGAGCTGTTTTTGTACTCTTTGGGTGATTGCCCGTATTTCTTGCGGAAGCAGAAGCTGAAATAGTTCGGGTCGGCAAAGCCGATCCTTTCCGCGATTTCAAAAGCCTTCAGCTCTGTCGAGCGCAGCAGCTCCTTGGCCGCTTCAAGACGGATTTGCAGCAGATAGCTGACAAAGGTCATCTTCATTTCTTTTTTGAAAATGCTGCTGAAATAGCCTGTACTGATATGCAAATGCTGGCAGACCCTCCCGATGGAAATATCGGACTCCTCATAATGGCTGCGGATATAGTCCTTGGCCTGATCAATCAGCAGCTTGTAGCTGGACTGCCGCTCCGAGGCAATGGAATCCATGAGCCGGCTGCATACACCGATAATCCATTCCTTGGCTTCGCTCATATTGTTGAACTTATGAATTTCTGTCAGTGAAGAAATCCCCGTGCCGATAAAATCGCCCAGCTCGCTTCCCGACTCCTTGGCGACCCGCAGAATCGATGTGATAATCTCCAGCAGGAAGATCTGAACCTCCTGCGTGCTCACCTGCGCCGCATCAAGTCCTCCAAACAGCTCGTCCATAACCTCCTTCAGCTCCTGAAGGGTGCCCAGCTTGATGGTGCGGATCAGCGACTGCCGGGTCAGCTCATCATAAGCCAGCATATGTCCTGCCCGGGATTCCACATCTTCTATCCAGATCACTCTGTTGTTTCCAAGAATCAGACGATAATCCAGCGCCTGGAGCGCATCGCTGAAGGAATGGAACAAGAGGGACGGAGAGCTGCAGGCCGTGCCGGAACCCGCTGTCACCGTCAGCTTCAGAAAACGCTGCACGTTCTGGCGGATTTCTTCAAGAATGGCATAGGTCCTGCCGGTAATTCCCGTCTCCTCCTTCTCATCGCTGACCGAGAGCAGGACAACGTCATCCCGGTAAATGAATACTTTGCCGAAGCTGTGCCTGAGGCATATTTCCTCGGCAATATTCAGCACCGCGAAGAGCTGGAGATTTCGGTCTCCGGTGTCTCTAAGGGATACCGGCATGCCGGCGGATGCGGCATGCTCTGTGCCCTCACGGATATAATCCACACTGATCACTGAAGCCTGGAACAGTTTTCCGTCAAGGTTAATGCCGTATTCTGCACTTTTCTCGGCAATCTCCGCCGGACGGAGCCTGCGGGATACCAGCGAGGAGAGAAACTGCTCACGCAGCACCGGCAGGCTTTTGCGGTAATGCTCGCTGAGCACGAACACATTTTCCTTCTCGGCAATCTCCGCCTCAATCGCCGTCCTTACCTTAAGCAGAACATCAATCAGCTCTTGTGCGGAAAACGGTTTCAAAATATATTCATCAATCTGCAGCTTAATCGCCTTCTGGGCATACTCGAATTCATCGTAGCCGGTCAATATAATAATCTTCGTATTGGGATGACGGCTGCGAATCCACTCGGCCAGCTGCAGCCCGTTCATAAATGGCATCTGGATATCGGTAACGACCACATCCGGCAGCAGCCGGTCTATGGAATCTGCGGCTTCCCGCCCGTTCTCTGCCTGATCCACCACCTCAAACCCGTAGCTTTCCCAATCAATTTGCGCAATGATCCCTTCTCTTACATCCTCTTCGTCTTCGGCAAGAATCAATTTATACATCCTTCATCCCTCTTTGAGCCAGGTTTAGGTCATTCTACCCCATTCTAGCTGATTCGAACGGCTCAATCTATGGTTAAGTTAGGTGAAGCTGCCGCGGTGGAAATAGCGGGGCCCGCCGGAGGGTCACTTGTATGGAATTGAAGGGTTTTTCTTCAGGAATGCAGCGTGTTCTCAATCTGCGAGATTAGAGCTTATGCTGCAGTAAAGCCAATAGTGACAGGCCCGGAAATGTGCTGCACCGCTTCTACAGCTCCGGGCCTGGGAGTTGCACAAAATAACCCCACAAACCCCACAAAGTGGGGCCTTGGCTTCGATGATGACTCAGGTACCTTGCGGGGACCCCAAAACATCTAAATTCTTATCTTACAAGAAAGATGCCTATCGGCGTCCTATATAAGAATGCTGCCGTTTCAGTGGGGAGGAGAAGAATCATTTTCACGCTGATTCCTGCGTCCAGCCGGCTTCAGGCGAATTCAAAGGCACTTCTGCCTCTGATTTCACCGTCCAGCCGGCTTCGGGCGAATTCAAAGGTACTTCTGCCTCTGATTCCCTCTACCTGACCGCTGCGGCCAACGCAATCGCGCAGTTTGCTTGGCCGAAGTCCCGATCCATTCTTTCATACAACAGCGCAGCCGTGAAATAACGGATAAGCTTCGCTTCCCCCAATACATATAAATTCTGATCTTTCAAGCAGAAACGGCTGCGCCGCCCTTAATATAGGAAGCGTATGTTTCAGAAGCAGCGATATTATGCATCGCTTTCAGGTATCCGTTACAGCGAGATATAGAAGAATAATTTATAGCGTCCAGCCTATAAATTATATAAAAAAACCATCCCGCTTGAACCGGGATGGGATGATTGGTGCATATAAGATCTATAGCAATGATTTGTTGAAACGGTAGCCGGTGGTTTTTTCGAATCCGATATGACGGTAAAAAGCATGCGCCGGCGCACGCTCCACACGGTTGCCGCTTCTCAGGAAAAGCTGGCAGCATCCCTGCTGGCGGGCCCAATCCTCTGCTGCGGATACCAGTCTTTTGCCAAGCCCGTTGCCTCTGAGCTCCTCTGCTACAATCAGCGCGGTAATTTCCGTAATACATTCTGCATGCTTGTAATAGGATCTTACCTTCCGTAGTCCAACCATTCCCACAACTTCATTATCCAGTTCTGCAACGAGTGTGCAATTGAACGGATCATTCTCCATGTCTTCCATTCTTTCTTTCATCACGCTAAGCGTTGTCGGATAGCCGAATTCCCGCAGAAGGGCTGTCACTCTCTCCAGATCATTCAAGCCGCATTTGCGAATTTGCAGTACCTGCTCCTGAGTACTACTGTTCATCCTCAATTACCTCCACTTTTAGCATAGACGCCGCCTGCTTGGCTGCTGTCCGCGCGATTTCCACATCTTCCGCTGCACTTAACGCTACGGCCATCCGCCGTCCAGGGCGGAGCTCCGGCTTGCCGAACACCCGAACCTGTGTGCGGGGAAGCGCCAGCGCTTCGCCGATACCGGTTACCTTAAAGGCTTGTCCGGCTGTATCTGCCTTCAAAGTTGCCGATGCGCCCGGTGACAGCAATTGCACCCCGTCGAGCGGAAATCCAAGAATGGCTCTGACATGCAGAGCAAATTCCGATAAATCCTGAGTAATCATGGTAACCATGCCGGTATCATGCGGTCTGGGCGAGACCTCGCTGAACAGTACACCTTGATCTGTAAGAAAAAGCTCCACTCCAAAAATACCATACCCGCCAAGCTGATCCGTTACCGCTCTGGCGATCCCTTCAGCCTCGGCCAGCTGGGCTGCGCTCATGTGATGGGGCTGCCAGGACTCCACATAATCGCCGTCCTTCTGGATATGGCCGATCGGAGGGCAAAATACTGTGCCGCTGACAGAGCGCACCGTCAGCAGTGTAATCTCGCTCTCGAAGGTCACGAAGGCTTCTACAATTACCCTGGTGCCTTTGGCGCGCGCACCTTCGAGCGCTGTATTCCAGCAATTCTCTGCATCCTCCGGCTTCCTGCATACGCTCTGGCCCTTGCCGGATGAGCTCATGATCGGCTTAATCACGCAAGGTGTGCCAAGAATGTCCACGGCCCGGCGCAGCTCGTCCAGACTATCCGCGAAGCGGTAAGCGGCGGTCGGCAGGCCAAGCTCCTCGGCCGCAAGCCGGCGGATGCCTTCCCGGTCCATGGTCAGCCGGGCCGCACGGGCGGTGGGTACGACGAAGAACCCTTCTGCTTCCAGCTCCTGCAGCGCATGAGTGGCGATAGCTTCAATCTCCGGCACAATCAGATCCGGCTTCTCGGCGCGAATAAGCTTCTTCAGCGCTTCGGCATCGAGCATATCCAGAACATGGGAGCGATGGGCCACCCCCATCGCCGGTGCAGCTTCATAACGGTCCACAGCTACAGTCTCTACGCCAAGGCGTTGAGCTTCAATAATGACTTCCTTGCCCAATTCCCCGCTGCCCAACAGCAGCAGCTTACGGCTCTGGGCTGAAAAAGGAGCTCCCCACATTGTCGATTCCAACCTCTTTCGGCAATTGTAACTGTCCGTTCCACTTTTCTGTAAACGATGCAGCTTCAATTGTAAATTTTCAGGCTCCTTTATTTTCTTCCATCATCCGTCAGAATGCAAGTGTTCTTCGACATTTTCCAACAAACTTCACAGAATGTTATCCACGATATCTCCGAAAGCTTGTTCCAGGCCCAGCAGTTCCCGGCTGAGCCGGCTCCAATGCTCTGCAGAATCACCCCCTTTCAGGAGCTCAGTAATGGCGGCTTCCCGTTCGGCCAGATTCTCGCGCAGTGCCTTCACTGCACTGGACAAAGCTGCTTGCACACCGTCCGCATAGAAATCCAGAAGAAAGCCCTCCAGTGCTGAAGACGCTCCGGCAACGGCTTCTTTCATCCGGGGCTCTGCCGCCGCTCTGACCTCGTTCCGCCCCGTTCCCTCGAAGAAGTGGCGCGGTGATTTGAAATGGTTCCACAGCGTCATCCAGTCCAGCGGGGCAAGCCTGCATTCCAGCTTGGCCGGCGAGGCCCAAGGCCCGTTGTCCTTTTGAAGAAACTGCAGCTCATCAGCCGGTATGGACAGCTCTGCAGCAGCCGATAACGCCGCTGTGCGCACAAGTCTGCGTCCGGCAGCCTCCAGCCGCAGAGTCGTAGCCCATAGCTCCTGCTCCAGTTCACGCTGGATCGTCCGTTCCAGCTCTCTTCCACAGGCTGTAAAAATCTCTTTCAGGTGGCCCCCATCCTCACGGAGCAAAGAGGGATGAAACGATTCTTGAAAAAAACGGCCGAAGGAAAAGGAAATCCGCTGGCGGACATGATAGAGCAGCTCTTCGCCTTCCCGGCGCAAATCCCGGCGCGGCCGTTCTTCCGCTGCCAACAGCTCCAGCCGCTGTTCGGCCAGGCGGCGCTGCTCCTGCAGCCGTTCCATTTCCGCTTCACGCCGGCCTGCCGCCTGCCGGGCCTTCACCTGCCATTCCTCTGTCCGGCGGCGGACGGCGACCAGACTGTCCCTCGCTGCGGCCAGAGACAGCCGGGGCAGCTCTCCGCCCGCGAAATCCGCAAGCGCCTGCTCGAAGCGGCTGAACCGGGAAGCCCCGTACAGCTCCGGGTTATTGGACGTTTTGCCTTCCAGTGCCAGCAGGCTGGACAAGGAATACAGCTGCGGTGCGGTCAGCCCCCCGGCGCGCAGATTCTGCACGACATGCTCCTGCACCTCCTGCAGCTCTTCCTCATCCGCGGCCAGATCGGATGCGTTGATGATGAAGAACATTTTGTCCAGCGCGAAGCTGTCTTTAATCCGGCCGAGCTGGGCCAGCAGCCCGCGGTCCGCTTTGGAAAAGGCATGGTTGTAGTAGGTCACAAAACAGATCGCGTCGGCATTCTTCATGTAGCCAAAGGTCACTCCGGTATGCCGCGCGTGCAGCGAATCCGCTCCGGGGGTATCGACCAGCACAATGCCGCCCGCTGTCAGCGGACATTCGTAGTAGAGATCAATTCCCTGGATGAAGCAGGCCCGCGTCTCTTCGGCGACCAGCAGGCGGTATTCCTGCAGATCAACGGTGCGCACGGTTCCGAGCAGCGGCTCCGCTTCCCGCCAGCCCGCGGCCGCCGCGCGCAGAAATCCGGCATGCGGCAGCGACGAGGGATGGAGTCCGCCGACCTGCAGATTTGCGGCGGCAGCGGTCCAGGTCTCCCGCTGCGGAGCGGCAAGCTGCAGCACGCCGAAGGAATGGAGGATATCTTCCCAGAAATCCTCCATGCTCTTCATGGTGACCACCGCGCTGGCGTGACGGAAGTCCCCTTCCGGCGCCAATATGCGGTTCACCGCTGCCGTGGCGGGATGCGGAGACACAGGCAGCACTTCTTCGCCGAGCAGGGCGTTGGCGAAGGAGGACTTCCCGGCGCTGAACGCTCCGAACAGCGCCAGGGTAAAGCGGCCGCCGGCGAGATCCGCCGCCCGCGCCGCCAGGCTGCGCGCGGCCGAGGCCATGGCCGGCTCGCGGCGCAGCAGCTCCGCCGCAGCGTCCAGCGCCGCTGCGGCCTGCCCGAGCCGGCGGCGTCCGCCCGCCGGCGAAGCCGTACCCGCCGCAAGCCCTGCGGCGGGGCTTCCAGCCGCTGCGCGCTGCGGCGGCTGGGCAGTGCGCGGAGCGGCGTGCTGCGCGCCCGCCCGCGGGGTGACCCTCACCTCCGGCAGGGTGCCGGGGGTGAGGGGGCGGCGCGGCAGCAGCAGCGCCGCCAGGTCTGCCGCGCGGGCGTCCGCCGCGCGGTCAAGGGCGGCCAGCGCGGCGAGCGCGCGCGCCTGCCGCTGCAGGGCCGCCTCGCGGCGCGCAAGCTCCGCGCACCGCTCGTCTACGAGCGGCGGAAGCTTCGCCAGCAGCTCATCGCCGGCCCCCAGGGCAGCGCGGCGGAAGCCGGCTTTAATCTCAGCCGCAAGGGTGCGGCAGAAATTAAGCAGCGCCTCGCCGCTGAAGCCCGTTCCGGGCTTGACGGCAGCCTCCAGAAAGGAGGGGCTGACCGCCGGGAACGCCTGCTTAAGCGCCGTCTCCGCCGCCTCGTCCCATAGCCCGAGGCCTTCTCCCCATTGCCGCACCAGCTGGAGCAGATGCCATTCCAGCTGGGCGGCAATCTCCCGGGTCTGCAGCGCATGCCAGGCGGCCAGCCGTTTCTGCCGTTCCTTCTCCCGCTTCGCCGGCGTGAACAGCAGTCCCTTGCGGAAGCCGGGACTGGCGCTTTCGGCATAGGCTCCGGCCGCCTCCCGGACCTCTGCCGGCATCAGGCTGCTGTTGCCCAGCAGCGCATCCAGGCTGGCGCGCAGATCCGTGCGCGCCTCCTCAGCAAGCCCCAGGGCCTTCTCCCGTTCACCCGCACACTCCAGAAGCGCCTGCTCCACGGCGTCCCGGTCCGCCGTCCCCGCTTCCTCCAGCAGCTGCTCCCGCTCCTCACGCTGCTCTTCCCGGTAAGCGGCAAGCGCAGCATCCGCCGTGTGATAGAGGGATCGGGACAGGCTGTACTGCAGCAGCTCCTCACGCTGTTCCAGCAGCCGCCCGATCAGGCCCGGCAATTCCCTCCACTGGTTCAGCGGATGCTCCAGCACCTTAAGCGAAGTAAAGAGAATTCCCGCCGGATGAATTCCCCATTGACCGAAAGCGCTTTCCAATTGCTGCCGGTACACCTCGATGGAAATTTCACGTTCACGGTGCTTGTCGATCTGATTGACAATAAGATACAGCGGTTTGCCCCATTCACTTAGAGCTTTGGCAAAGGCCAGATTATTCTCGGACTGCACATGGTTATAATCCATGACATAAAAAACGACATCGGCGAGATGAAGCGCCGAATGCGTTGCCGCCTGATGCCCGTTATCTGTCGAATCCACACCCGGTGTATCCATAAGAACCCCATGTCTCCCCAGCAGCGGCACATTCTCCCACACATCAATGGCAGAGTAATCTCCGCCTCTGCGGCAAAATTCCTGCAGCTGCTCCGGTGTTGTCTCCCACGGAGCCGGCCGCACTCCCGATTCATTGGTTTGGGGATACAGCAGAACACGCGGAGCACCGCTGCGGATGGACACAATATTGGCACTGGTCGGCACCGGTCCTGAAGGCAGCACAGGCCGGCCGCACAGAAGATTGACCATACTGGATTTCCCTGCGGAGAAATGACCGCAAAAAGCAAAGGTAAGCTCACCGGCAGCGGCTTTGGCCTCCAGCTCCATAATAATTTGTTCCGCCGCCGTATCGCCCCATTGTTGCATAAGCTTCCTGAGCCCGGGATAGGGCAGCTCGCTCAAAATCTCTTTCTCCTTCTTGGCCTGTTCCGCTCCCACGTTAACTCCCACCTTCGCTGTATCCAGTATCGTACGTTTCGCAAGAATAGAATAATTACATTTTATCACCAGTTTGCCACAATTCAAATCATAACTATTTACAAAATCCCCTATAATCCCTCACGAAACAGAGCAAAACAGCTAAACTGCAATAATTTGCAGTTGGAATATAACACCTTTAGAGCTGGAGAATCAACAAACCGAATTCACAATTATCCATGAAAATCTCGTTCGCAGAGGCTTGAGCAGTGTCTGTTCCCGCACTCAAGCATGATGTATTTCAGGCGGTCGCCGATCCCACCCGCCGCAGTGTGTTAAAGCTGCTTGCCCGCAACGATATGCCGATTGTCGCCATCGCAGAGTGTTTTCCCCTCTCGCGGACAGCGATTAACAAGCATCTGCACATCTTGTCGGACGCCGTTCTTGTATGCCGCAAACGGATAGGCAGGGAAACACGGTACAAGCTTCAACCGGAGCCGTTAACAGAGCTCAAAGACCGGCTTTCCTTCTTCGAAGCCTATTGGGACGACAAGCTGCCGCCGCTGAAGGATCTCGTTGAAGAATGATCCTTACCCGTATGAATGGCAAAGAACAAAACGGCTATGACCGTCCTTCATTGACAGCGCAGCCGTCTTGGATTTCAGGTTCAAGGTTGTCTCAACCTGCCCGCCGTTCCACCAAATGGAAAAAGTGAACTTCATTCTCCCCACATCCCCTTTTCCGCAAGCGTTAGTGGGAAAAAGGAGAACTAATCCGTCCGATTCTCACCCTTCCAGGGGAAAATACTTCGATTAAGTTTACTTTTTCCCACTATCCTCTCTGCCGAACGCTTTTCTGTCCATTTTAGTTACCTAATTCCACTTCACTCCATTCAAACTGCCTGCCCCGGTAACGCCATACCGGTTAGACTTCCTAATTCCGCGCCTCCGCCAGCAAAGCATAGAACCGCCTATTGATTCAGCGCGATTTCAATGGATTTTAACCAATCCCTAAATTTATACATATCTCATCCTCAATATAAGAAACTCATAATTTCCTTAACAAGAACAAATTTGTCCTTCAACGGCTCAATTAATAGCAGCTTGCACCTGACTTTAGGCAAACCCTATCCACAATTCACGAGAACTCATAATTGACTATACAGCAAAATAACCCCACAAAGTGGGGCCTTGGCTTCGATGATGACTCAGGTACTTTGCGGCGACCTCAAAACATCTAAATTCCTATCTTTAAAAAAAGCCGGCCCAGGGGCCGGCTTTTCCAATTCACTTTGCAGCTGTTGATGATGCACCCGGGCTTTCGAATTAAGCAGTTTCCAGAACCGGCAGCAAAATTTCAAACACCTTGCCGTGCTGAAGAATCGTCAGACCACGGGATTTGTCTCTCATCACCACAACTTCAGGTTTCTGGGACATACGTTCCAGGTAATGCTCAGGCACATCGCCGGAGTGGCTGATTGTGATCCCTTCCACTTCCTGCTCTTCATTTTCTTCAAGCGGACTTTCAACTACACGTTCAAAAATATCGGAAAATGCTTCAAAATTGTCGGTATATACAGAAATGCACTTCATCTCTATCCCATCCTCTTCTTCATCTCTAACTCTTGACTCTTGTTGCGGTATGATTCTTAGGTTTCCTGATTACGGATGTTTTCATACGTTTCTTGCCCTCCCGGCAGACATCCAGCAGCGGGCAGACCTGGCACATGGGATTCTGTGCCTTGCAGTGATAGCGTCCGAAGAAGATTAGCCGGTGGTGCGTAAGTGTCCACTCCTCACGCGGCACCGCCTTCATCAGCTTCTTCTCCACTTCCAGCACGGAATCCTTCCAGCCCGCCAGGGCGAGTCTCTTGGCCACCCGCTCAACATGCGTATCCACAGCAATGGCCGGCACTCCAAACGCGTTGGACACTACCACATTGGCGGTCTTGCGTCCAACACCCGGCAGGGTTACCAGCAAATCATGGGCCTGCGGCACCTCTCCGCCATATTGCTCAATCAGAATCGAGCAAAGGCTTTGAATATGCTTTGCTTTGTTGCGGTATAGACCAATACGCCGGATATCGCTCTCCAGTTCCTCAATAGGTACAGAAATGTAGTCAAGCGGGGTCTTGTACTTTTGAAACAGGTCCCCGGTCACTTTGTTCACCGTTGCGTCCGTACATTGGGCTGAGAGCAGCACGGCTATTGTCAATTCGAAAGCATTGCTGTGGTTCAGCTCACAATGCGCATCAGGGAACATATCTCCGATGGTATCCAGGATGTGGCGGACCTCTGCGACTTTCATAGCGTCCCCTCCACGAAGTGTTACCTCTCAGCCGCAAGCAGAGAGAGTAACTTCTCGATTCTAAGGAAATATAAGCAAAGTATGTATTGTAACGTACAGGTTCATACATTGTCAGCAAACACATGACCAGCTATATTTCAAGTGGAAACGGCTTCGCCGTCCTGATATGGACGGTATCCGTTTCAGCGGGAAAGATAAGGCTAATTTATAGCATGAAACATATAAATTCTTATCTTTCAAAAAAAACGTCTTGATGCAGGCAAAACGCCTGAATCAAGACGGTGTTTCACACGGAAAATCACCAAACCCTTATTGTTTCACAATCTCAACAAGAATATTGTTATTGAAATACATTATAATATTATCATTTTCTTTGAGAGATTGCACGGATAAAGTAGTGTCGCCTTGATGAATATATACATTCGCCCCCAGAACAAAGCGGTAATTGTTATCGTCAAGGCTCGTCCGTTTGACCAGAATCTCACCAGATCCGCTCTCATAACGGGAAAAAGCGCGGCTCTGCTGGCTCATTACGCGAATAATCGTTGAGCCGTCGGCATCCTTCCGCACTTCCACGCGGTCTGCCGCAGTGATGCCGGACAGAGTGGCTGCAGTAACCCCCTCCCGGATAACCTTAACGCCTCCGCCGGCCGTAAAGCTCTGTGCTGCACCGGCATAATCCTTCACCGTAAGTGTTCCGGCAGCGGCATCTACTGCGGATACCTGGCCTGTTGTAAGCTTAACCGCCTGCAGCGTCAAAGGTGTACTGCCGTTGAACGTCGCATTTACAAAGCCTCCCACCTTCAAATCGCTGATCGTGATGGTCTGTCCGGATTCATCCGTCAAAGCCGCCGTAACCGTATAAATATCGGCAGTGCCCCCAGACCACTTCACCCCCAGCTTGTTGGCAGCCGCATTCAGGGAAGTAATCTCAAGCTGTACGTTTGAGTTCACACGAAGGATGGATACGATATCCTGGTTTCCGGCGAGTACGGCAGTCACCGAGCTGTTCAGTGCAATATCTGTAACCGCCACGGAGGTCCGCCCAAAGAAATCCACCGCCTGCGGATAAGCCAGGTTGAGTGTCTGGCCGCCGGCCAGCTTCAGGGTCATGATCTTCGTTGTGTTATTCACTGCGGTTAAGATTCCTGTGTATTTGGTGCTTGTTTCCACAGAGATTGCACGCTGTCCGGCAGCCACCACATCTACCTTGCGCCCTTCGGTGAGGTTATATCCCATATTGGTTAAGGATGTGGTAGCCACGCCGTCATAAGCAAGCTTCGTATTCGCATCAAGCTGCACCAAATGCGCTTTATTGCTGGTATCCATAACCGTCAACAGCAAGGTCTTGGCACTGTAGTCCACCACAGTCGCTCCGGTGAACTCCTCGATTTGCCGGCTGAGGACTTCAATCTTCGTTACCTGGTCACTGCTGTTCAGCGTGAGCTGCACATTGTCTCCGGCCGTTGCATCCGCGATCAGCTCCCCAATGACCGGGGCGGCAATACCCGGAATGACGATGGCCGGTGCTGTTCCAAGCAGCTTCACCTCACGCGTGCCGTCCGGCTTTTTGTATACAACCGTAGAGCTGGTCAATTCAGTTAACGACCCCTGCACAGTCCGCTCTACCCCTGAAGTCACTTCTACAGTTCGGATAATATTATCCTTAATTGTATATTTGACCGCGGCCCCTGCCTTCAGATCAGCCGGCAGCAGCACCGCGCTTTGCGAGCTGAAGAGTGTAGTGCCATCCTCCCACTTGAAGGTTTCTGCTGTGCCGTCCGCTGTTGTAAATGTAATGCTCTTGGCGGCGGTGTCCACACTTTGAACGGTTCCGGTTGCCGTCTTGTTTACGATGCCGGAAGTGACCTGGACCTTGACAAGCTTATTCGTACCGCTGTAGGTTTCCCGCAGCAGGGATACCTTGCTGGCAGCGGTAATCGAGCCTGCGGCAATTACAGCACCGTTCACATCTACAAAGGAAGTGGTTCCATCATAGCTGTACTGGTCATACCCGGTTGGAGAATCCAGCCAGATTGTACCCGGAGTGATTTTGGCAAATACGCCTTCAATGGTCTGCACCTGCTGCACCGGGTCCGTTACTTCTACGTAAGCCGCATTATAGGTAGCTCCGATTACGGTCACTTGGGTATACGGCTTGATATCACTAAGATTGATTCTGGTTTCAGAAGTGCTGGTAAAATAGGCCGTGCTGTTCGTCAAATTGAAAACGGAAGTATTCCCATTGCTGTATAACGTCAGCTTGCCATCCTCAAGGGCGCTGATGCTGCCTTTGAAGGTATTGTCATAATCCAGCGTATTCTGAGCCTCTGCACGGCTGAAGAAGGTGGCCAATTGCGCCCGGGTTACAGCCCCTTGCGGATCAAAACGGTTGCCGTCCAGTCCGTTGGCCAGACCCAGGTCCACTGCGGCATTGATGAATCCCCGTTTATTTGCGGTAACTTTGGCATCATCGGCAAAACCGGTTGGTTCAGTGGACACAGCAGCAGCTTCGGCGCTTTTGCCCAGTGCCCGGATCAAGATTTCGGCTACCCATTCACGGCTGGCCTTGCGTTCTCCCCAGGAAGTCTTCAGATTATCGGGAGCCATTTCGGTCGTCTTGTCCAGCAGCCCCTGCTGGAAAGCCAACACGACATAAGGCTTGTAGTAATTCGTTACTTTGAAATCTGTCGGAAACTCGACAGCAGTACTGCTGTCCGCATTGCCTTGCAGCTTCATGAAGCGCAGTGCCATCAGCACCGCTTCCTGCTGGGTCACGGAATCCCCCGGACGGAACAGACCGTTATTGCCGACAACAATCCCTTGGGAGGCCAGTTTATAGATATGCTTTTCGGCCCATAAGCCGCTTTTCACATCACTAAAAATCCCAGCTGCTGAAGCTGTCGCGCCGGTCGCTGCAGGGGTTGCTGCCGTATCGGCAAAAGCCGCGCCCGCTCCGCCAAACACCATCGTGCCCGCCAGAATTGCGGCTGCCGCCTTGCTGGAATAAGTATAAATTGAACGTTTTGACCTCTTTTGCCTGGACAATAGGTTATTCCCCTCTCTATGAATCAATTAAATAGCCTCTAAAAATGTACATTCGCCAGCTAGCCCGCTGCTTCCTGCGTTTACCTTACAAACCGCTGTTCTCTCTGGTCATTGGATGCTCCAGATCAACGTGGCCCATCAGGCTTTCCACTTGTTCGCCATCCACCAGAACCTCAATGCTCTTCACTTCCTCGAACTGAAACAGGGTTTTGGCCAGAGCGTTGATGGCAAAAGCTTCACCGCCTGCACCAAGCTGTGCTTCATCCGGTTTATGAATATCCATCGTAATCTGCCCGCCGGCAAATTCAAGGGAGATAAGCTCAATTTTGGCCCATAATGGAATCTGGTCCGCATTCCCGCTGCTCTGCAGCGCTTTATAGGCTTCGCTGTATTTCTCCGCTTCATCTGCAAAGCTTATGGAAGCCTTGGCCGGAACCAGCTCCATTTGCTGAGGGTCCGTGAAATAAACGGATATATTCTGAGTCTGTTTGTCCGGTGCTGCCGGCTGCTCTGTAGCTGCAGGAGAAGCGGTAGCAGGCTCAGTTGTGGGTTGAGCGGTTGCCGTGGCCGCCGCGTCCTCTCCCCCGGCATTGCTGCCGTAAGCGCCGCCGGCACCGTTTGCGACCGTGGAGCCTTGTCCAGCACCCTCGGCCGGTGCTGCAGCAGGCTTATCACCGCAGCCGGCTATCACAAGCAGAAGCACAGCTGCAATACCTGCATATGTCAATTTCTTGTTCATCAACAATTACCCCCTCTGGATGAATATGGGCAGACAGGGCCGCAAAGCCTTTTTGACCTGTTCGTACGGCCGAAAGCTGACTTTGCGGCCCTGCTCTGCCGCTTGGCTGCTGCTATAATTTGAGATATTCCTTGATTCCGGCGACAATGCCTGCGGCGACCTTGTTTTGCAGTGCTTCCGAGAACAACAGGGATTCATCTCCCTTATTGCTCAGGTAACCGACTTCAAGCAGTACGGCAGGCATGGTTGTTTCACGAATGACATGAAAATTCCCATAGCGCACTCCACGGTTGCTTAATCCGGTAGCCTGGACAAGGTACTTATGCATCACGTTCGCCAGCGCCTTGCTGGCATCACGCTGATAATAAGTTTCCGATCCGCTGGCCGCTGACGAACTGCTGCTGTTGGCATGAACGGAGATGAACAAATCGGCTTTGAGATTGTTGGCCATCCCCGCCCTGTCCTTCAGCTCCAGGAAGGTATCATCGCTGCGGGTGAGCACTACATCAATATTGTTTTCCTGCTTGAGCAGTGCGGCAGCCTTCAGCACAACTGCCAGGTTGAAGTTCTTCTCGTATTTGCCGGTAACCCCGACAGCGCCGGAATCCTTGGCTCCATGGCCCGCATCAAGCACCACAAGCTTCCGTCCGCTGTTGCCGGGCAAGGTCGCAGTATCGTCCGTGCTTTGCGCATTCAAATCAATAACGACAAGCTTGGAGGCATCTCCCGACACCTCAACGCTGTAATTTTTGGCATTATTCAAATCAATTACAAAACGAACGGTATACGGTGCGGTATTATACAGGGAGTAGCGCACCCCTGAAACATCCGGATAATCCGTCACGGTAAGCTTGCCGTTCAGGTTAGGGTCAAGCTCCTGGCCTGTCCCGAACACATCCGAGAACGTGGCATTAGGCAAATCAATCACAATCCGGTCAGGTCCGGATACCTTGGATACCAGCGGCTGTGAATTCCCGTCCATGGCAATCATCAACCGGTTCTCGCTGAAGCTGACGCCATTGACCATAGTCAAGTCTGTTGTCGTATCCGCCGGCGGCACGACCACGCTTGTCCCATCTCCATCTGAGCCATCTCCAGTACCGGTGTTATTTCCGGGTATTTCCGGGGTAATAAGATTTACGATCTTTGCCGTGTTGTCCCAGGTGACCGTAAGACCGAACTGTTCGCCGATGAACCGGATCGGCACCAGCGTCGTATCGCTTCTCAGAAGCGGCGCTGTTGTAAGAACCACAGTCTTGTCATCCACGGAAGCCGCGGTCTGGTTAACAACCAGCTTGATGGTCTTGCCTTGCTGTTCGATTGTAACCGTCTTGCTCTTCTGATCCCAATCCACCTTGTAGCCAAGGTTCTCGGCAATCATTCTTAGCGGTACCATGATAGAGTTGTTCACATTTTCAACCGGAACGTTCTGCCCCGCGGTCAGCTCCTTGCCGTCAAGGAAAATCTTGTTGTTCCCGGCAGCAGCATGCCCTTGCTCCGGCAGAACCAATACAAAGAGCAGCAGCAACAGCATAAAAGCAAATTTCTTCATTCTTCACCTCTAAGAATCTAGTATTCTGCCTGTATAGCAGCGTTCATGATGACAGTCCGCCTGACAACCTTCGACATTGATTAGACGCCGGCTTCCCTTAAAAGTTGCGAATAAATGCCATTTAAAAACATGTTTTCTCACCTGTATCTATCAGAAAGCGCAGTTTACAGTCCGAGATATTCCTTAATTCCGGCCACAATTTCCCGGGCCAGGCTGTCCTGAAGCCGCTCGCTGTACATTGCCGATTCGTTCCCCGGATTTGTAAGATATCCTGCCTCCAGCAGAACTGCAGGCATGCTGGTTTCTCTCGTGACATGCAGACTCTTGCTCCTTATCCCGTTGTCCTTGAACCCCGTTCCCGCTACCAGATGCTTATGCATAATCTGGGCCAGCGGCAAGCTTTCCGTCCGTGAATAATAGGATTCGCTGCCATTGACTTTATCTCTGTTCGGATATTCAACAGGCAAAGAGTTTGCATGCAGAGAAATGAACAGATTGGCCTGTCCCGCTTCCGCAATCGCTACACGCTCCTGCAGCCCAAGCGTGCTGTCCTCCGTGCGGGTGAAGACTACGTCTGCCACTCCTTCCTGCAGCAGCAGTGTCCCCACCTTTTGAATCACGGCGAGATTGAAATTCTTCTCCAGCCTGCCCGTAAGACTGACGGCTCCGGATTGTGTTCCTCCATGCCCGGCATCAAGAGCAACTAACGGCCTGCCGGAGAATCCCGTGCCTCCCGGAAAGGGTGTTCCGTTGCCCTCCACATTCAAATCCACGGTCACAAGCCCCGTGCTGTCCTCCGTACTCACTTCATAGGGCTGGCTGGCGACCGTTTGGATTACAAATCTGACGGTGGGCGGATTCACGCTGAAGAGCGCATAGCGCACCTCCGAAATCAACGGATATCCGCTGACATCCAGCTTGCCCTGCGGACTGCCGCTGGCGGAAACACCCGGGAAGCTGCCGGCAAAACCGGAGGCAAACGAAGCCCCGGGAAAATCAATGATAATCCGCTCCGGACTGCCTATCTTTGTCACAGTAGGCTTGGCTGCCCCGGCCACCGCGATAATCAGCCTGTTCTCGCTGAACACAGCCCCCATGACCTGCGGCGAAGCGGCAACCGTACCCGCGCTCCCCGGAATAGGGGTAGGCGTAGGCTCTCCCGCTCCGGTTACAATGTCTTCGTCT
The DNA here is from genome assembly GCF_019352175.1 of Paenibacillus sp. S150. Lineage (GTDB taxonomy): Bacteria > Bacillota > Bacilli > Paenibacillales > Paenibacillaceae > Paenibacillus_AQ. The sequence goes on along the minus strand of NZ_JACBYI010000065.1, from coordinate 3,581 downwards.
GTCCCTTGGCTGTCTGCAGGAACATGGGTTGGCGCCGGTATAGCTGCTGAAGCCGGATCCTCCGCTGGCCAAGGAGCGCTTGAACCGGCTGCAACATCATTAACTCCACCGCTCAAGTAGACGGTCTTGTCAGTGTTGTCCCAGCCAACCTTCAGTCCGAACTGCTCGCTGATAAACCTTATAGGCACCAGCACCGTGCCGCCGTTCTGCTTCGGGGCGGCATTCAATGCCAGCGTCACCCCGTCGGCTTCGGCTGTTTTGCTGCCCACGGCCAGCTGCACGCTCTTACCATCCTGCTGAACGGTTACTTTGCGTGATTCCTGCTCCCACAGCACCTCAAACCCCAGATTCTCGACCACCACACGTATAGGAATCATAACGCTTCCATTTACATTTTCCAGGTTGATTCCCCGCGGCAGCTCCAGCTCCTTATTGTCCATTACAATTCGACCCGTGCTGTTCCCGGCAGCAGCGGCTTCATGGCCGGCGAATGATAGCAGTAGCAGTGGAAGCAGCAATAGAAACAGCACCCGTTGTCCGGCTCTTCTCATCCTTTCCTCTCCTTCTGGCAAATGATAGATACATAGATACGATTAAGACGACAGAAAACTCCAAAAGTTACCTTCTCCGGCAATGAATATATCGATTATAGCAAAAAAACTTCTATTTCCGACACCCGGAAATAGAAGTTTTGTGTAAATCTTGTAAAGTTTTCGTATTGACTTTGGTTACGAAAACAGCTTGGCGGCGTGGCGCTCCTCGTACGCAGCGATTTCATCCGCGTGCTGAAGTGTCAGACCGATATCATCCAGACCCTGCAGCAGAAATTGACGGCGGTGTTCATCCAGCTGAAATGTAATGCTGAGTCCGTAAGCATCACTAAGCTGATTGTTCTCCAGATCCACTGTCAGCTGATAACCATCATGCTCTGCCGTGCGCTTGAACAGCTCATCCACCTGGGCTTCCGAAAGCTTAATCGGCAGAATGCCGTTTTTGAAGCAGTTGTTGTAGAAGATATCTGCATATGAAGGGGCGATGACGACCCTGAAGCCGTAGTCCATAATTGCCCAAGGCGCATGCTCACGCGAGGAGCCGCAGCCGAAGTTGGCCCGCGAGATCAGAACAGAGGCCCCTTTGTAGCGGGGTTTGTTCATCTCAAATGCGGCATTGTCATTACCGGCTTCATCAAAACGCCATTCGTAAAACAGAAATTGCCCAAAGCCCGTGCGCTCGATCCGTTTCAAAAATTGCTTGGGAATAATAGCATCCGTATCCACATTTACCCGGTCTACCGGGGCAACAATTCCGGTTAATTTCTTGAATTCTTCCATGATAAGCTCCTCCTGCTCTCTCAAGTTCTATGCGTTGACGGCTTCCTTCTTGTAGTTCCAGTCACGGACATCGGTAAAATGTCCCTTGATCGCAGCCGCAGCCGCCATAGCGGGAGATACCAGGTGTGTACGTCCGCCGCGGCCCTGCCGCCCTTCAAAGTTGCGGTTCGAGGTGGATGCGCAGCGCTGTCCGGGCTGCAGAACATCAGGGTTCATGGCCAGGCACATGCTGCAGCCCGCTTCACGCCATTCAAAGCCTGCTTCTGTAAACACCTGGTCAAGCCCTTCCTTCTCTGCCTGCAGCTTCACGCGTCCCGATCCCGGAACCACAATTGCCGTCACCTGATCGGACACCTTGTGCCCTTTGGCTACCTCGGCGGCAGCGCGCAGATCTTCAATGCGTCCATTCGTGCAGGAGCCGATAAAGACGTAATCAATGCCAATTTCGGAAATCGGCGTTCCCGGAGCCAAATCCATATATTCAAGCGCTTTTTCAGCAGCCTTGCGTTCGTTTTCGGTGGTGAAGTCCGCCGGATTCGGCACAGTGGACGTGATGTCCGTACCCATGCCCGGGCTGGTTCCCCAGGTAACCTGCGGTATCAAAGTCTCCACATCGAATTCAACAACCGTATCATACTCGGCGCCTTCGTCGCTGACAAGACTCTTCCAGCTTTCAACGGCAGCTTCATAAGCTTCGCCCTGCGGCACATATTGGCGTCCGCGCAGATAGTTGAAGGTAGTCTCGTCCGGAGCAATCAGCCCCGCTCTCGCCCCGCCTTCAATGGACATGTTGCAGACCGTCATGCGCTCTTCCATCGACAGCTCGCGGATCGCTTCGCCAGTGTACTCGATAACATAGCCGGTAGCAAAGTCAGTCCCGTATTTGGCGATTACGCCGAGAATCATATCCTTTGCAGTAACCCCGGGGTTGCGTTTGCCGGTGAAGCGGACTTCCATGGTCTTGGCCTTGGACTGCTGCAGACACTGCGTGGCCAGCACATGCTCAACTTCACTGGTGCCAATGCCAAAAGCGAGTGCGCCGAAAGCCCCGTGTGTGGAGGTGTGGCTGTCGCCGCAGACGATGGTTTTGCCAGGATGGGTCAACCCGATTTCGGGACCCATGACATGTACTACACCCTGGTCGATATCATTCAGATCGAACAGTCTTACCCCAAAGTCACGGCAGTTCTGCGACAGCGTATCAATCTGCTGCTTGGAGATCGGGTCCTTGATATTGTAACGGTCCTTCGTGGGAACGTTATGGTCCATTGTGGCAAAAGTAAGGCCCGGACGGCGTACCTTGCGGCCGCTCAGGCGAAGCCCTTCAAAAGCCTGCGGGGAAGTTACCTCATGCACCAGATGCAGATCGATGTAAATGATGCTCGGCTTGCCTTCCTCCTGATGGATTACGTGATTGTCCCAAATCTTTTCAAACATTGTCTTGTTGCCCATTGTTTTCACCTCATAAAGTAGAATCGTTCATTGGAAGAGAAAGTGGAGTCTCTCTTGAATGATCTAAATATAACATCGCCACGTTTATAATTCCAAGATATAATTTCTATAAAACCGATAGGTGAATCCTATAAGCCGGGTTCCCCGTGAAAAATGGAACCGAGCGAGAACGGACTGTGCGGTGCGGGACGAATCAGTGCGCTGATGAATGCCGGGAAGCCGCTGCTGCTTGGGAGGGAAGAGCTTGTGGTAAGAACAAAACGGCTATGCCGTCCTTGACCGGTCAGCGCAGCTGTTGCATTTCAGGTGTAAGGCTGGCTGCTGAAGCCAGGCGGGAAGCCAAGTGGAAAAGGTCACTTCATATTCCCCCAGCCGCTTTTTCGCAAGGGTTAGTGAGAAAAGGATCCCTAATCGTTCCGTTTCTCTCCCTTACAGAGGAATACGCCTACATTAAGATGAACTTGAACCATTTATCCAAAGGGCAGCCATTTTTAGTGGTAAAAAGTATAACTAATCCACCATATTCGGATCCTGGGTCATCCCTAGTGGGAAAAGTAAAACTAATTCGCCTGAAATCAGCCATATGGGAGGGAGTGGGCCTATATTAAGAGTACAAAATCCCACTAAAGCCCGTTAAAGCCAGAATTCCAGCCCATTAGTGTTACTTTTTCGTAACTACTTAGGTCCTGGTTGTCACGAGAACGAAAACTGATCTTGGATCGCAAGAAGCAAGGAAGGAAGAAGGGGGCGAGATTGTTTGCGAAGGGAAGAAATCACACTGCGAATTCGGGCAAATTC
>NZ_JACBYI010000064.1 GCF_019352175.1 Paenibacillus sp. S150 | reverse complement strand
AAGGCTTTTTTGGGCCTTTGGAGCTGCCCCCCATGCAAATCCGCCTCCAACCCAAGTCCATATTGATATTTTTCCAATAGGCTGCCCCCCTGCTTGTACTGTGTTAAGTTCTTTGCAAAATTACTGGTCGCACGGGCCAACCCCGCCTCAACAACGGCAATTCTGCCGTTATTTCGGGACGCACGGGCCATTCCCGCCCCAACAACGGCATTTCTGCCGTTATTTCGGGACGCACGGGCCAACCCCGCCTCAACAACGGCATTTCTGCCGTTATTTCGGGACGCACGGGCCAACCCCGCCCCAACAACGGCATTTCTGCCGTTATTTCGGTGCGCTGCAGTAATCTTGCGAATAATCTCACACAGCGGGCGATAAAGAGTAAGCGAATTAAGTGTGGAAGTAAGCGTTGAAAAGGGAGCTGCCGGACGCTTATTTCCACACTCCGCACCTACACAAGGAGATAAGTCCAAAAAGCAAAAAAAGCTCACTACACGACTACACGGTTGCCTATAGACTGGACCCTTAGAAAAAAGGGATGCGGGCTGTTGTTCGCTTGAAAGAAGGCACGGAACGATGAAGCTTTACTTCATTTCGCCTGCGCACAGATCGTTTGGAGAAGCGTACGATCCGTTCATTCCCGATAACTTATTTTGGGATAGGTTCTTAGTGGGAAAGAGTAGGCTTAATTATGTTGAAAACAGCGAAAAAAGGAGCTTTGGGCTGAATTAAGGGTACAAAATCCATTTAGCAAACGCAGACAGAGACGGTGGACTCTAAAATATTCACCTTCTTGTTTTGGGGTTTGAGCACATGATCGACAGCAGGGCCGTGTTCAAAAGCCGCGTCTAAAGCTTAAAGGAAACGCCCTGGGCGGCGAGCCGCTCATGCAGGCCGGCAATGGAAATGCCGGCGACGGGAGAGCCCGTCTCGACGGCGAGCGCCGCGGCAACGCCGGCTGCCTGGCCCAGCGCGTAGCAGGTGGCCTGCACCCGCATCGAGGACATGGCTACATGCGTGGTGGAAATGCAGCGTCCGGCGACAATCAGCCCCTCGACTTGCTGCGGAAGCATGCAGCGGTAAGGGATGTCGTAGCCGTCCAGCTTCCGCTCATCCGTATGCGTTCCTCCAGTAGGGTTGTGAATATCGATTTCATAGTTGCTTTGCGCCACAACGTCTTCAAACCGCCGGCCCTTAACGAGATCGTCCTCCGTCAGCGTATACCGGCCTTCGATCTGGTTCGTTTCCCGTACGCCGATCTGCGGGGCGACATGGGAAAGCGTGTAGGTTGAATGATGATTGCGCTGCAAATAATGAACGACGGAGAACAGCTGCCGCAGCCCTTCTTTTTCCGCATAATTGATATCCTCGATGTTGGCTCCGTTTCCCTTCACCCGCGTCATATTGACGAGCAGTGAACCATCGCCCCGTCCGCCCCAATACAGATGCCGGCCCTGCGGCAAATCCTCCACCCGCTCGTAGCGGTTACAGCCCTCAGGCAGCTTCGGGGAAACGGGCTTGCCTGTGTCCTGCATCATAAACATCAGCGTCATCGGCTGCGTCAAACCGTCTCCCGCCCGTCCGGTACTTAGCGGAACGCCCGCGTCCCCTGCCACCCGCGCGTCGCCGGTGCAGTCGATAAAGACGGCGCCTTCAAAAGCCCGCAGCCCTTGCCGCGTATTGGCGATAACGGCGCTGATCCGCTGTCCTTCCAGCACGGCTGCGGCGAAGCTGGCGTGAAAGTAAACCTTAACGCCTTCCTTCTCCAGTTTGTTATTCAAATAATGGCGGAACTCAAACGGCGAATATTCCGGCCAGATCGACTGGTGATGGGAATCCGGCAGCGCTTCCGGCAAAAACTCGGCGATAATCTCGCGGTAAATCCCCGTCACGTTGCCCACTCCCATAAATACACTGACATTGCCCAGCGTGCCCATTCCGCCTAACTGTGCGGAGTGCTCCAATAGAATGGTGGTTTTGCCGCTGCGTGCGGCGGCAATTGCGGCCGCTGTCCCGGCGGGTCCTCCGCCAATAACAACGATATCGGCTCTGTCATGGATTGTGATCTTTCGCTTAAGTGTAAGCTCGTGGTTCGGCATTTTGCAAATCTCCTTCTCCAGTGTAATAGGGCGGCAGCCCAGCCCGTTTCAACCAGTGTAAGCGAAAGCGGCGGCTGCAAACAGACTCTGCGGGCAAGAGGTCATGGAACTACTGAAAAAGGTCATCATTGTCGCCTAACGCAATAAACAGAAAGCGGTTACAATTTGCCTGATGCCGAATGCTTTTGCATCAAGGAATGAACCGCGGAATCTGCCAAAGCGGGAAGGAGGACAGTTAAATGAAGGGTTCTACTGCTGGAAGATCTGGGGGTGCTGTGCTAGGCAGCGGGAGAGCGGGAGTCGGCGGAGGAGCGGGTGAGCGGAAGAACGGCGGCCGGATGGGCGGACCCATCCGGCTCCCGTCCACTGCTCTGCTCATCCTGTTAGCCTTGCTCGTTGCTGCCGGACTAGCCGCCGGGTTCCCGCAGCATCCGCAGACGGCCTCAGAGGCTGCGGCTGTGGCGATGGTGAACGGTGAGCCGGTGACGGCCGGCGAATGGAAACATGAACTGCAGAAGCAGCGTTCTTCGGTGATCGCTTATTTCAGGCAAACTTATGGAGGCGAAGCGGACGGAGACTTCTGGGAAGGCAATTTCGGCGGGGAGACGCCGGCCGCCATCCTCAAGGAACGGGCGCTGGAAGCGATTGTGTACCGAAAGCTGCTGCTGCAGGAAGCCAAAGCGTACAGCGTAGTCGAAGATACGGCCTATGCGTACCTGCTGGCGGAGATGGAGCGGGAGAACAAACGGCGGCTGGAGGCTCAACGGGCAGGACGCCCGGTTTACGGGCCGCTGCAGTTCAGCGAGGACGATTTTACCGAATTCTATTTAGCCCGGATTGCGGTGGAGCTGAAGGAGGCGATGGCGTCATCCGGGCAAGCCGTAACGGAGGAGCAGTTAAGGCAGCATTACGAGCAAATCAAAGACCCGTTGTTTCGGCAGGAGGACGAGGTGATCTTCCAGCTCCTTTCGTTTCCTTACCGCAGCGGCGAAGGTATGGAAGTGTACCGCAAGGATCGGGCCCAGCAGCAGCTTGAAACGTTCGGGCAGCGGCTTGAGCGGGGCGAGGCGATGGAGGAGAGCGCAGCGGAAGTCTTTGCGGCAGCGGCTCTTCCGCCAGAAACGCTCGCCGCCGGGCTTCATGCCGGCGTTGCCGAAGCCGTATTTGACAGCAGGACAGCCAGATATTATTACCGGGCGTTGCCCGGGCTTTACGAATGGCTGAACGGAGGAAGGCAGCAGGGCGATGTCAGCCCGGTTATCGACGATCCCGCTGCCGGGAGGTACGTGCTGGCCGCAGTCCTCTCCAGCAGCACCACAGGTTACCGCAGTTTCTCCGAGCAGAGGGACAACGTGCGCAAGCATTATATGGAGGGCGCGCTGGAGCGCCGTTTGAACGGGCTGCGGCACGGGGCCGTCATCAAGAGCATGCCGCTGTATCATCAAATGGCGGTGGAATAAGCATTCGAAGCTAGGGCAGGAAGACGGGCTGTTCAGTCTTATCGGCAGAAGCAGCCCATCTCAAGAAACTGATTCCAAGAGGAGGTTTACTGATGAACTTAAGCGGAAAGCAAGCGACAAAACCGAGGCGTACTTGCCTATGGCTGGCGGGAGTGCTGGCCGCTGCGCTGCTGTTGCCCGCATTTTCGGGCGCGGGCGTATCGGCAGCGCGGCAGGCTTCGGCTGAGGCTGAAGCATCCGCTATAGCAGCCGTGGCGGGTACGGTTTATTATGTTGACGATATTAGCGGCGATGATAGCTACGAAGGTACAACCCCTGTGACGGCGTGGAGGTCGTTGTCCAAAGTAAACAGCGCTGCATACCAGCCGGGAGACGCTATTCTGTTCAAGGCCGGGGGCGTCTGGTCGGGAACGCTCAGGCCGCAGGGGTCGGGCAGCGACGGGCAGCCGATTCTTATCGACCGGTACGGGGAAGGGGCCAAGCCGCTGATCGCGGGCGACGGAGCGGATGCGGCCGTGTATTTTTACAACCAGGAATATTGGGAAGTCCGCAATCTGGAAATTACGAACCACGCCGAGACGGAGGGCCAGCGAAGAGGCATTCATGTGTCCGGCGACAGCGGCAGCGACTGGAACAATATGCGGGAATACCGCCATTTCGTGTTTGAATATCTCGATATTCATAACGTAAAAGGGCAGCAGGGAGGCGGCTGGCACAGCGGCGGCATCATCGTCTGGAGCCCGGGCTGGAACTATGCCGTATCGGATGTCGTCGTCCGCAACAACAACATTTATTCTCTGGACAGCGTGGGCGTGTATCTGAACGGGGCGACCCGCAATTTTTCCTCCGACAACCGCATTGAAAACAACATGATTTACGATATTTCGGCGGACGGTGCTATCCTGCTCAATACGAAAAACGGTGTTATCGAGAATAATGTGGTGTTCGATACGCACAAGCGGGCCAGCGGCTATCATGTGCCGCTCTGGACATGGGGGACAGATGACGCCGTCATCCAGTACAACGAAGTGTTCAATACGTATCCCGGCGGAGATGCCATGGCTTACGATTCGGATTTCAACAGCAACCGCACAATCATTCAGTATAATTACAGCCACAACAACGCCGGAGGGTTCGTGCTGGCTATCAACGATGGCACTAATCCGGCCAACTACAATGAGGATACGATCATTCGCTACAATGTCAGCCAGAATGATCAGCATACCATTTTTACGATTGGCGGACCGGTGCAGAATACACTTATCCACAACAACACTGTCTATATTCCCGAGCAATCAAGCGCCAGGGTGTTTGCCAGCGGCCCATGGGGCGGCTATTCTAGTGATACCTATTTCTATAATAATCTGGTCGTTAATCTGGGAAGCGGAGGGTATGCGTTCGGACAGAGCGTGAACAATGTGTTTGACAGCAACCTGCTGTACGGCAATCATCCGCAGGCCGTGCTGGATATGGATGCCAACGTTGTAACGTCTGATCCGCGTCTGGCTTCGCCCGGCTCGGCGGTTATCGGCCGCGGCACGACGGGAGGTTACCAACTGCTGGCGGATTCCCCCGCCGCCGGCGCGGGCAGGATCATTCCGAATAGCGGCGGCATCGATTTCTGGGGCAATCCTGTGCCTGCGGACAGCGCGCCCAACATCGGCGCCTACGAAGGACCGGGGCTTGATCCGGATAACCTGCCGGAGCTGCCGCCGAAGCCGGAGGAAGCCAATCTGCTGCTTAACCCGGATTTTGAAACGGGAGATTTCAACGGCTGGGGCTATCATTACAACGGGGCAGAGATTACGGCCAGCGACGCACGCACAGGGCAATACGCGGCGAGACTGACGGCAGCAGGCTCCGGCATGGAGCAGCAGGCAAGCGGATTGAAGCCGGGGACGATGTACCTGCTATCGGCCTACGGCAAAGGCGCGGGCGGCGGCTCCGCCGTACTCGGCGTCAAAAACCACGGCGCAGCCTTTCAAGACACCCATTTCAGCGGCGCCAATTACGCATGGAGGCAAATCGCCTTCCGCACGGGAGACACGGACACAAGCGCAACGATTTATTTGTACAAAGACGGCGGCACAGGTGAAATTCGCTTCGATGATCTGCAGCTGATTGAATACGGGCCGGTGCCGGGCTCATCACCGGGCATTGTGCCGCCCGTCCCGGTCTTTACGGAAGGCTCGACCGACGAGTTTAACGGCTCCGCGCTGGCCAGCCAGTGGAACTGGATCAGGGAAAGCGGCGATCATTGGTCGCTGGCCGATACGCCAGGATATTTGCAAATCGCCAGCCAGGCCGGAGATATCGTGGACGGCCAGGCGACGGCAAGAAACATATTGCTGACCGGCGCTCCGGAAGGCGACTGGACGATAGAGACGCGAATGATCGGCAAGCCGACTTCGCAATGGTCTCAAGGCGGCCTGATCGTTTACCAGAATGACCGCTCCTATTTCCGCTTGACCCGCTTGTTCGGCTCGGGCAGCCAGTTCCAGTTCACCAGGCAAGTGGACGCCGTCCGCCAGCATGCCGAGCTTGCCGACACCATCGTTTCACCGGTATCCTATTTGCGTATCGTCAAGCAGGGCAATGCTTACAGCGGCTATTATTCGGCAGACGGCACGAGCTATACGCAGGTATGGACGGAGCAAACGGCCGATTTGACGGATTTGAAGATTGGCCTGATCGTCTGTGCGGGCACCGGTCTTACCGCCGAGTTCGATTATTTCCGCCTGATCCGGCACGGCGAATCCGCTCCATCCGCTCCGGTATCCGGCGTGGAGCTTGAACCGTCCGCGCTTGAGCTGCATCCCGGCGATACCGCCGTCTTATCAGCAACCGTGCTGCCGGTAGACGCGGCCGGCAAGGCGATAAGTTGGAGCTCCAGCCATCCGTCCGTCGCCGCAGCGCATCCGAACGGCACTGTAACCGCGCTCGCGGAGGGAGAAGCCGTCGTTACAGTGACGACGGAAGACGGGCTTAAGACGGCGACAACGGTTGTGACGGTATCGCCGCCCCCGCCGCCGGGACCGGAGAACATCGCGCCCCTGGCGGCGCTGACCGCCAGCTCCAGCCATGAAAACGGACAGTTTCCACCTGCGCTTGTTGCCGACGGCATCGTGAACCAGGATGCCAGCCGCTGGATTACGCAGACTAACCTGCCGAATCCGCATTGGCTGCAGCTGGATTGGGACGGCTATTACGAGATTGAACGGGTGAAGCTGTGGAGCGGGTTTAAAGGACTGACCGGCCGCCAAATCGCCGATTTCGAAATCCAATATTGGGATAGCGGCAACTGGCAGACTGTCGCGGCCGTTACCGGAAACACGCAGGACGGGCGCCTCGACCAGTGGGCGGAGCTGAGCTTTCCTGCCGTCACCACCAACAAATTGAAGCTTGTCATCACGAAGGGCAGCGCCCATGACGCCATTGCCCGCCTGTTTGAAATCGAGGTGTGGGCCAAAGAGTCATCAACTTACCGATAAAGGTCATCTCCCTCCCCTAACGCCGCGCCCGGTCATCCCTTACAATGAAATTGTCCGGAAGCAGACGCAGATTACTACACTGGCAAGGGGGAATGAGGGATGTCTGCAATCGAACTTGCAGAGCAAGAAATAAAGAAGCAGCCGGCTTACGAGCCAAACAGGAAGCGGTTCCAATATTTACGCTCCCATTGGGATTTATACCTGATCATGCTGCCTGGCGTGCTGTATTTCATTATCTACAAATATGTTCCGATGTGGGGCACGGTCATCGCGTTTCAGGATTACAGCGTGTTCAGGGGCATTTGGGGCAGCGAATGGGTCGGCTTGGCCCACTTCCGGGAAATGTTCATGAACGAGGATTTCTACATCATCTTCCGCAATACGCTGCTGATCAGCATCTACAAGCTGCTGTGGGGATTTCCAGGCCCGATTATCCTGGCGATCATGCTGAATGAAATCCGCAGCATGCTCTACAAGCGCTCCATTCAAACGCTCGTTTATTTGCCCCATTTTCTGTCATGGATCATTATGGGGGGCATTCTCATCAACGTGCTGTCCCCTTCAACGGGTATTGTGAACAAGATGCTGGACGCGCTCGGCATCGAGCCGATTTTCTTCCTGACGAGCACGGACTGGTTCCGCACGGTGATTGTCGCCAGCGATATCTGGAAGGAAGTCGGCTGGGGAGCGATTGTATATCTGGCCGCCATCGCGGGCATCGATCCCCAGCTGTATGAGGCGGCGATCATGGACGGGGCGAACAAATGGAAGCAGATCATCCACATTACGCTGCCGGCCATGATGGGAGTTATCGTCATCTTGTTTCTGCTTCGCCTGGGCCATGTGCTGGACGTCGGTTTTGAGCAAATTTTAGTCCTTTACAATTCCCTGGTGTACGAAGTGGCCGACGTAATCGAAACGTATGTGTACCGGGTCGGCATCCAGCAGGCTAAATTCAGCTTTACGACGGCTGTCGGATTATTCAAGGCCGTGATTGGACTCATTCTGGTGACGCTTGCCAACAAGGGCGCTAAAAAGCTCGGCCAGGAGGGCATATGGTAAAAGAGGAGGCGAACCCATGAGACTGACGAGAGGCGAACGAATCGCATCGGGCATCAACAATGTGCTGCTCGGCTTGCTCGGTCTGCTGGCGCTGGTACCCTTCGTGCACGTGCTGGCGCAATCCTTCAGCAGCCACCGGGCTATTACGTCCGGTCTGGTCAGCCTGTGGCCGGTGGACTTCTCCTTTGAAGCCTATGCACGGGTGCTCAGCCAGGCGGACTTTATTCAGGCGTTTCAGGTAAGCGTGCTGCGTACGGTGGTCGGAACGTTGTTCAACGTGGTCATTACAAGCTTGCTGGCCTATCCGCTGTCCAAAACGTATCTGAAGGGCAGATCGGTCGTCATGTTTCTGATCGTGTTCAGCATGATGTTCGGCGGCGGGATGATCCCGACCTTCCTGGTCGTGAAGGCGACGGGGCTGCTGGATACGTTCTGGGCCTACATCATACCTGGAGCGGTCAGCGCGTTTAATGTTATCATCATCAAAAACTTTTTTCAGAGCGTGCCCGCGGAGCTGGAGGAATCGGCCAAAATCGACGGCGGCTCTAACCTTGGCATATTGTTCCGCATCGTCATTCCGCTGTCCATGCCCGCTATTTCGACCATTACCCTGTTTCACGCGGTTGGCCACTGGAACGCTTTTTTTGATACTGTGCTGTACGTGACCAACCGCGATTTGTTTCCGCTTCAGGTCTATTTGCGGGAGCTGATCATGTTCAACCAGTCGGGCATCGACAACAATTCCGGTTACTCGGCCAATATGGACAGCACGCTGCTGGCGATGGAATCGCTGAAGGCGGCGGCGCTGATCGCCAGCACGGTGCCGATTTTGGTCGTGTATCCATTTTTGCAGAAATACTTTGTGAAAGGTCTTATGCTCGGCTCGGTCAAGGGCTAGACGCAAAAAGGCGAGAGACGAAAGGGGATAAACAAAGCATGAAAAGATGGAAACCGGTAACAGCGGCCCTGCTGCTTGCTGCATTGCTGACAACGGCCTGCTCTTCTGGAAACGGCGGCAGGAACAACGCCTCCTCCCCAACGGGGGAAGACCAGCCTTCACCGTCCGCAAATGCGGGGGCGGAAGCGCCGGAGAAGCTGGAGAAGAAATCCATCAAGGTCGTGTACAACGGGGGCGGACGCAAATTCCCGGACGGGATGGACGAAAATAACAATCCTTATCTGGACTACATCCGGGAAAACACTAATCTGGACATCACGATGCAATATCCGCCGGCAGACGGCTATCAGGATTCGCTGAACGTCATCATGGCTTCCGGCAATTTGCCAGACCTCATCTACACCTATGATGCCAGCTGGTTTGAAAACTACGTCAAGCAGGGCGCCTTGCAGCCGCTCAACGAATGGATCGATAAATACGGACCGGATTTGAAAAAGAATATTCCGGAAGATGCTTGGAAAACGGTGACGATTGACGGCAACATTTATGCAATTCCTTCCATGAATTCCGAGCCGGGCAACGAAATTATGTACGTGCGCAAGGACTGGCTTGACCGTTTGGGCCTCGAGCCGCCGAAGACGCTGGAGGAATACCGCGAAGTCATTCGCGCCTTCGCTCAGGACGATCCCGACGGCAACGGCCAAAACGACACCTTCGGTTACATCATGGCCGAAAACGTGGCCCGGATCGCCCCGATCGTCGGCGCTTACGGCATTCAGCGGGGGATGTGGACGGAGCGAGGCGGCCAGCTCGTGAACGCCAGCACGCTGCCCGAAATGAAGGAAGCGCTTGCTTTCCTGGCGGGCCTGCATGCCGGCAAGCTGCTTGATCCGGAATGGATGCTGAACAAGGAAGCCAACTTCAGCGAGAAAATCGCCAGCGGCAAGGCGGGGCTGTTCTCCGCGTTCTGGTACGACACGCGCGGCGCCATTCTGACCAGCCAAAATAACGATCCCGAGGCGGAGTGGATTCCGCTTGACTTCCCGGTCGGTCCGGAAGGCAAGCAAGGGACGCTGGGCAATGGCTACATCGCCGGCTACAACGTCGTGCCTGTGAAGAGCCGGAACCCCGACGCCGTTGTGCGGATGCTCAATTTCATGAACGGCGAAGGCTACCGCACTCTGCTGTTGGGCTTCGAAAATGAAGTGTGGACGACGCAGGACGGCAAAATTGTCACCGATTTCGAAAAGCATAACGAACATATTTACCGCCAGACGTTGGGCGAATCGATTCGTCCGTACGGTGCGGAGGAGGAACGCGACCGCCGTGATTCGCTGGGGCTGGAGTTTAACCTCAACGACAATATCGACCGCATCGGCGCGGTCGCCATCCGCGACGCTTACCTTGGCGTACCGACTCCTGCGATGGGTAAATACAAAGCCGACCTGCAGAAGATGGAGAACGAGTATTTCACCAAAATCGTAGTGGGCCAGCTACCGATCGACGCTTTCGACGAGTTCGTAAGCGAATGGAAGCGCAGAGGCGGCGACGAAATCACGGCTGAGGTCAATGCCTGGTATGCTGAAAATCAATAAGCCGGCAGCTTGCTTCTTCGCCGGACATCCAATTTAATGAAAGAAACGGCCGAAGGCGGAAAGCAGGCGGCGCTCCATGAATGTGGAGCGCCGCCTCCGCTGTGGAAAAGAGCGGTTATAAAAAGAAGGAGAATGGCATCATTCGCTGGAATTCGACATCCCGGGGGGGAAGAGCATGAAAGGATTAACCAAACTGAAAGAGTCATTCAACCGGTCGATTCAGGTCAAGCTAACCAGTTATTTTATTGTGATCCTGCTTCCGCTTATCTGCTTCAGCCTGTACGCCAACAGCCGTTCCCGCAGTATTCTGGAGCAGGAGCTGGGCGAGAGGACGATGAGCGCGATGAGCTCGGCGCTGGAGTACGTGGACTTGACGATGGATGGCATGAAGAATTTATCGACTCTTCTCTCCACCGATTCCGGATTAACTTCGCGCCTTAAATATACAGGTGACCTGCTTTCCGCCGAGGCTTTGGTTGATTTCACTCAGGTGATGCTGCAATTAACCAATATCGCCAACGTCAATCCCGGCCTGTCCGGCGTAACCATTTATCACGGAGGCTCGGGGAGGTTGCTTTCGAGCCGGATTGGAGCGCTGCACAGGCCCGAAGCGGTAACCGAGCCGTGGTTCGACGAGGTGATGCGCGCGGGCGGCAGCTACATCCTCTACGTGCCGGACAAACACGAAGAAGCGCTGATGGGATGGGCCGATCCTGTATATGACGAGGAGCAGATCGTGCTTATGCAACTGATGGATCTCTACAGCCGGGAGCGGGACGGCAACGTGCTGATGCTGTCCCTGCCCAAGCGGCAGCTGCTTGGTTATCTGATGAATCTCACACCGAGCGATGCGTCCAAGGTCTTCCTCTATGACAACAGCGGCCGGCTTATCGTCAGCAACACTTCCGGACCGCATAATCCGGGAGAGAAGGATCTGGTGCTGCGGGCGGAATCCCGCCGCAGCGGCTGGTCGCTGGAACTGATGCAGCCGGAAGGGGAAATCTACCGCAAGTCACAGCCGCTGCAATTGTTTACCTATTGGATTATTGTCATCAGCTGCCTGCTTGCCGTATGGATTTCCTGGCTCATTTACAGCAGCATCGCCTCGCCCATCTCCTCGCTCGTCTCCGGTATGAAGCAGCTGCGGCGGGGCAATTTTGACGCCAGGCTGGAGCATAACCGCCAGGACGAGCTTGGTTATTTGACCGACGCCTTTAACCAGACGGTAGAGCAGCAGCGGCATCTGATCCAGGACATTTATGAACAGCAGCTGCGGCTGACGAAAACGGAGCTGAAGTTTCTGCAATCCCAAATTAATCCGCATTTCCTGTATAATACGCTTGATTCAATCTATTGGTCAGCCAAAAATTACGAAGCGGACGAAATCAGCGAAATGGTGCTGAATCTGTCCCGCTTCTTCCGGCTAAGCTTAAGCAAAGGGCGCGATACCTTTACGGTGGAAGAAAATTTTGCCCATCTCCGCTATTACATCCGTGTCCAGCAGCTGCGATTTGTCGATCAGTTCAGCGCGGGCTTCCATGCTGCGCCGGACACGGGAGGCTTGTATGTGCTGAAGCTGCTGTTACAGCCTTTGGCAGAGAACGCCATTTTGCACGGACTGGAAAAAAGGGAGAGCGGCGGCGAATTGCGCATTGCGGCGGAAAGGAAGGGAGATCGGCTGGTTTTAATGGTCGCCGACAATGGCAGGGGCATTCCGGCGCAGCGGCTGGAACGGATTCGCGAGGCATTGTCCCGTAACGCCGGGATGGGTGGCGGCGAGTCCGGCGGCGAGTTTTTCGGCCTGCTGAATGTGAAATCGCGGATCAAGCTCTATTACGGCGAGGAGGCCGAATTTACAATCGAGAGTGAAGAAGGGGCAGGAACCGTTTCCCGAATCGCTTTGCCGGCAGAGCGCTGCGTCAATCAAGGGTAGGAGGAACAGCTATGAATTTGCTCATCGCGGAAGACGAGATTCGTATTCTGAACAGCTTGGCCTATAACATTCCTTGGGACCGCCATGGCATCGAGGTGGTGGGTTTGGCCGGAAACGGCCGCGAGGCGTTAGCCATCGCAGAGCGGCGGATGCCGGATATTGTGCTGCTTGATATCGAAATGCCGGAAATGGACGGTCTGGCGCTGGCGGAAACGCTGTTGAAACGGGCGCCGCAGACGGGCATCATCATCTTGAGCGGACATGACGATTTCAGTTATGCGCAGCGGGCAATCGGACTGGGTGTCACGAAGTATTTGCTGAAGCCCGCAGGAGAAGAGGAAATTTTGCAGAGCGTGGTCGAGCTGGCCGCCGAGATCAGGCGGGAGCTGTCCGAAAAGCATAGTCTCGGCGAGCTGAAGCGGATGTGGAGCAGCCGGCTGCCGCAGCTGCAGGAGGATTTTCTGCGGGGCCTGATGACGACCCGCTACGCCCCGTGGGAGCTGCGTAAGCATTGCATGGAGCTGAATTTGGAGCTGCCGGAGGACCGGCGCTACGCGGTGGCCGTATGTGACATGGACCCGCTGGCGGAAGGGGAACGGCGGTTTGCACCGGCGGATTTGCCGCTGCTGCGCTTCTCGCTGCACAGCATCGCCAGGGAGTTTGTGCCTGCCGGCGAATGCCGCGTTTTCAGTGACGCCGGCGGAGTGGCCGTGCTGGTGTTTCCGGGCAGGCCCGGCGAGACGGAAGGCGATTTGACGACACGGATCAACACCCGCATGTCCCGGCTGCTGGGTACGGTGCGCGAATGCCTGAAGCTGACGGCAAGCGCCGGCATGGGCACAACCTGCCTGCTGGCCGATATTTCGCAATCGTACCGGCAGGCGTGCATTGCGCTGCGGGAACGGGCCGTATACGGTCATGAAATCGCCATTCCGTACCTGGAGGTAAGGCGCAGCGAGCGGACCATCCTGCCCGATTCGAGCTTTGAGAAGCAGCTGGAGATCGCCATCTGTACCGGAGAAGGGCTTCTGGCGCTGGAGCAGGTTGATGTTTACGCGGAGGAAGCGTTCGCCGCCGCCGATTTCTCCGGTCTCATCTATGAGCATTTGCTGTATTTAAGCGGAGCCTTTACCCGGATTATTCTGTCGCAGGGTTGGCCGATGAAAAAGGTGCTGGGCCCCGATTACGCCTATTTTCTGTCCCTGGAGGGTCTCGTGTCGAAAGAGCAAATTACGGAATGGGCGAAGCGGGTGACGGCCCGCATCGTTTCATATGCGGAGGAGGAGCGCAGCAGCTCCAGCAACCATCTGGTGAAGTCGCTTCGCGAGCTTGTGGACAGCCGCCTGGCCGACGATTTAAGCCTGTATTCGCTGGCGGAGTCGTTGTACGTCAATTCCTCGTATTTAAGCCGCCTGTTCAAGCGGGAGACGGGCGAATCGTTCTCCGGCTATGTGCTGGCGAGAAGGATGGAACGGGCGAAAGAGCTGCTGCTGGGAGATGCCAAGGTGTACGACGCTGCTCAGGCAACCGGCTACCGGGACATCAGCTATTTCGCCAAGGTGTTCCGCAAATATTGGGGCGTAGCGCCAAGCGGACTGAAGAAGTAGGCTTCTGGTTAAAGGGGTGAAGGCCGGCTGGACGAAACGGGGGCGGCCTGATAGGCGAAGAGCCGGCAAACAGACGGCAAACAGACGGAACGCCAATGCGTCACACGGATGCCCTGATGAAATCATTCCGAGGTTTCTGTCGTTGCCTTTATCTATACTCTTGTTGTTGTCCTTGCGGTAGGCTCCTGCTCTTGTCCTGGTATGGACGGTTTGGGGCTCCCTGAGCTGTTTTCCGGATTGCGGAGCTGAACAGCATACTTGGCCCAAAATCTGAGGTCAGTTTATAAAAAACTAAGCGACCTGCTGAGATTGGCTTGGCTGCTTGTCCAACTTATCCAATGCAGACTTACTGGGATTAAAGGGCAGCCCACCTTAGTGGGAAAAAGGAACACTAAGGTAGCGCATTCGGATACCGGATCATCCTTAGTGGGAAAAAGTACAGCTAATCCGGCTGAAATCAGCCTTATGGGGTGAACGGGTCTCCATTAGGTGTACAAAATCCCACTAAAGCCCGTTCAAGCCAGAATTCCAGCCCATTAGTGTTACTTTTTCCACTTCGCTTCCGTTCCCTATGAACCTCCTTGCGTTCCATCAGCGTTTTCAGGATCGCCGGTTCAACTCATAGAGCGCTAAAAATCCGGGTTTTCGCAGTCTTTTAACTGCCGAGAATACAATTACCCATGGGCGCTTAGCACTGAAATTTACTTTGAATTCCGCCTATCGACGGCAATTCCGCCTCCGCGTACTTCTTAAAGAAGAAGGCTGAGTGGGCTAGACGGGGGAATGAGAGGCAAGAGTGCCTTTGAATTGGGCGCAGACGAGGTAAATGGCGGAATGAGAGGCAAGAGTGCCTTTGATTTCGGCTGGAGTGGCTAGACGGGGGAATGAGAGGCAAGAGTGCCTTTGAATTGGGCGCAGACGAGGTAAATGGCGGAATGAGAGGCAAGAGTGCCTTTGATTTTGGCTGGAGTGGGCTAGACGGGGGAATGAGAGGTAAGAGTGCCTTTGAATTGGGCGCAGACGAGGTAAATGGCGGAATGAGAGGCAGAAGTGCCTTTGAATTTGGCGGGAAAGAGCTACATGGCGGAATGAGAGGCAAAAGTACCTTTGATTCCGGCGTACCCGGCCTAGATAGTGGAATGAGAGAGGAAATTACCTTTGAATTCGTCACGTATGAGCAATAGGGCGAATTGAGAGGTTGCGCTTGTCTCCCCGTTGTACCGCTCCCAAGGGAAGAGGGCGGCGCTTATTGCGCGCCGCCCGCATGGCTGGCATCGCTACAGCGGCAGATTATCCGCCGCCAGCGTTACAATCCTGTACTCATAAGCGCCGAGCGTAAGCGGCCCGGCTTCGAGCACGGTCCCTGTCAGGGCGTCCTTGCCGCTGCGGGGCAGGGTGACGCTTCCGCCCAGGCCATCCATATTGACGATGGCCCATAGCTCACGGCCCTCCTGGAGTCTTGGGCACACAAGGGTGCCCGGACTGACATCGCTGCGCAGCACAACGCCCGCCTGCTGTGAATAATGGTCTATGATCCCGCGCAGCAGGGAATCACCCTCATCCCCTGCGGCGGGGAGCGAGCCGAGCATGACAACGGCGCCTTGCCCGTAAGGCTGCTCGGTCAGGAAGGCCAAGCCCGGCGTCAGCCCCTCCGTAATGGTTCCCATGCTGGAAGCCCCTCCGGCAAGAGGCTCGAACACCGCACTCCACAGGGACAGCCCGGCGGAGAGGCCGAAGGCCTGCCCGACTGTTCCGGTGCCTTCCATCGGATAGATGTACCTGGTCTTCACTCCGGCTGCGCGTTCCAGCTCTCCCAGACCCGCCTCCGTGTGAATGGTATGCTCTCCTGTCCGTCCTCCGCTCAGAGGACCGGCAATCCAGATGCCCCCTGCCGCCGCGAAGGCCAGGGTCTTCTGCAGGAATTCCGGGGATAAATAATGGACGAACGGCGTGAACAGCAGCTTGTATCCGTCCAGGCTGCCGCCTTCCGGCACCAGATCGCGGTGAATCCCCATCTGCAGCAAATGATTGTAGAAATTGCCCAGCAGGCTGCGGTAGTTCAGTCCCCGGTGCGGCTCGGTGGTCAAGAACACCTTGGCCCGGTCCGAATATGTAATTGCCGCTTCGGCCTGTGCAGGCTGGCTTGCCAGCATAAGGCGCTCGATGTCCCGCCGCGCCTGCCCGGCCTTCAGCACATCGCCGTAGCCTGCCGCCGGCTCTCCCCAGGCGCTCAGGATCGAGCTGTGTGTCTGCTCGCTCCCGGAACGCTGCTGGCGCCAGAGCCAATAACAGAATGCGCCCGCCCCCAGAGCGTAAGCCGCGACGGCTTCCGCAACCAGATACCCGCGCGGATGCGGCGCGGCATAGTTCTCCAGGGAAGCGGCGAAGGAAGGGCTGGTCTCCAGCAGCCAGAAGGGCTTGCCCGGCTTGAAGCAGCGCCACAGGTCGCAGTTCAGCAGATAGGCATGCCTGTTGGCCTGCGAGGCATAGGTATCGTACGCGGCAAAATCCAGATTGCGGTACAGCCGCTCATTGTCCAGGTGGAACGCCACGCTGCTGTTATGGGTAATGGGCGCAGCGGAGCTGCGGCGGATAATGGCCGCCTGCTCATCCGCGAATTCGGCAAGCTTCTCCATGGAGAACAGGCGGTACATGGTCCGCAGCGAGGAATTATGGAGGAAGGGGACGGGTCCGGGCTGAGGCACCTGGTCAAAGCGCTGGTAGCTCCCGCTCCACACCGCTGTTCCCCAGGCGGCATTCAGCGCTCCGATGCTGCCGTAGCGCTGCTCCAGCCACTGATGCCACAAATCCCTGCAGGCCCCGCACATGCATTCCGCCACATGCGATTTGAACTCATTGTCCAATTGCCACGCCGTAAGGCCCGGGAGCCTGCCGAGCTCCCGGGCCAGATGAGCTGTAATGATGGCGGCGCGCGAACGGAAATGCGGATGGTTCGTGCAGACATGCTGCCTTGCCCCATGTCCCATCACAGTTCCGTTCTCATTCACAAACAAGCGCTCCGGATGGCCGTGGGTCAGCCAGACGGGCGGCGCCGGCGTAGGTGTGCACATGATTGTATCAATCCCGGCAGCATGGAGCATGCCGATATATTCGGCAAAGGCTCCAGTCTCAATCCGGTCCTCCTCCGGCTCCACACTGGACCAGCAAAATTCCCCGATCCGCACCAGATTGATTCCGGTTTCCTTCATTATTCTGATATCCTCTTCAAGTATGCCGCGGTCCCACAGCTCGGGATACCATGAGGCCCCATAGTATAATTTCTCCGCCATTCTCTTCTTCCTCCTTACGCCCATAAATACACGAATACACCCTTGCCGCTCTTTCGCTGCGCCATCAGATGCCATCGGATAATACAATCTCAGAGAAGGCTTCCCATCTCCTGAAAGCCCTCCAAATCTCCAGACCGGGCACCGTAATTTCAGGATATATAGAGTGAACTTAAGAATTCATCTTGCTCACTGGCGGAATCCCTGTTTCCCATGGATTGGGTCAGTCAGTTGGCCATCATTCTTAAGTTCAGCTTATATAGATCAGGGGAAGCATAGGCTGCCGCCCTCCCGGCCCGCAAGAGTAAAGATTTGCGCGGTTTGGACTTTTTTGATCAGGAGCGCTGTTGCTGCTGCTGCAGATCGGGTCAAAAAAGTCCGGTTGCCGGAAAATGCAAGCCCCAGCATAATAGGAGTCGCCAAGGGTGTATATGATGATGGAGGTGAAATGGATGAAGCAAGCGGGTGCTCCAGGTCTTGCCGGCAGGGATATACAGGCCCTGACCTACAGGGAAAGGCGGGATAGCCGCTGGAGACGGCTGAGACGGGATAAGTGGTTGTATATTCTGCTGACTCCCGGCCTGCTGTATTTCCTTATTTTTAAATATGTTCCGATGTGGGGAATCCTGCTGGCGTTTAAGAATTATCAGCCGTTCCTGGGATTTTGGAAAAGTGATTGGGCGGGCTTTGAGCATTTCCGGATTTTTTTCCAGAATCCCGATTTCTTTATGCTGCTGCGCAACACGCTGGTGCTGTCGTTCTACAATTTGGTGTTCTTTTTTCCGGCGCCGATTATTCTGGCCCTGCTGCTCAACGAAATCCGCCTGTCTTTTTACAAAAAAACAATCCAGACCATGATCTACGTGCCGCATTTTATCTCCATGGTGATTGTGGCCAGTATGAGCTATGTATTCCTGACGACGGAAGGCGGAGCGGTTAACGAATTTTTGTATACGTTTACAGGCAGGAAAATTGATTTTCTGTCCAATCCCGACTGGTTCCGGCCGCTGATTATTCTGCAGACCATCTGGAAGGAAACCGGCTGGGGGACGATCATTTTTCTGGCGGCGCTGGCCGGAGTCGATGTGGAGCAGTATGAAGCAGCCGTGGTGGACGGGGCAAGCCGCTGGCGGCAGATCTGGCATATCACGCTGCCCGCGATCCGCAGCACGATTATTATTCTGCTCATTCTGCGCATGGGCACGATTCTGGACAACGGCTTCGAGCAAATCTTCCTGATGATGAATGCGCTCAACCGCGAGGTGGGGGAAGTGTTCGATACCTACGTGTATGCGCTCGGGATTACCCAGGGAGCATTCAGCTACAGCACGGCTGTCGGGCTGTTCAAATCCGTCATTGGCGTAACGATGGTGCTGGGTACGAACTGGCTGGCCAAAAAATTCGGGGAATCCGGACTTTATTGAAAAGATAAGGGCCGTTTCTACTTGAAAGGAGTGAATAATTGCCATGGCAAAACGGTATAAAAGCGCCGGAGAAACCGCATTTGACCTGTTCAACTATGTGCTGCTTGGTACAATCGGCGTGGCGGCCCTGCTCCCCTTTTTGTTTGTGGTTGCGGGTTCCTTTGCGACAGATGCCGAGATTACCAGACGCGCCGTATTTCTGATTCCGACCACGATCTCGCTGGATGCATACCGCTTTATTTTCTCGACTGACACCATTATGCGCAGCATCGGGATTTCCGTGTATGTAACGGCGGTGGGGACCGTGGTAAATTTGTTTTTTACAGTGACCATGGCTTATCCGATGGCCAAGCGCAATTTGATGGGACGCAATCTGATTCTGAATCTGATTATTTTCACCATGCTGTTCGGCGGCGGGATGATTCCGACCTATCTCGTGATCCGGGAGCTGCACCTGCTGGATACGCTCGGCTCGCTCATTCTGCCCGGAGCCATCAGCGCCTTCAATCTGATTATCGTCAAAAACTTCTTCCAGGAGCTGCCGCTGGAAATGGAGGAGGCCGCGCGGATTGACGGGTGTGCGGAGCTGGGGCTGCTGTGGCGGATTGTTCTGCCCCTCTCCAAGCCGGTGCTGGCGACCTTTACACTGTTCTATGCGGTAGGACACTGGAATAATTTCTTCTCGGCCCTGCTCTATATCAACGATCCGGGCAAATGGCCCTTGCAGGTCATGCTGCGGCAGATCGTTATGCTGTCCCAATCGGCGGCGGGCGATATGAGCTCAATGGACCCGAATTTCGTACAGCCGCCGGAGCAGTCGATCAAGATGGCCGTTATTGTAGTCGGGACTCTGCCGATTATGTGCGTCTATCCGTTCCTGCAGAAGCATTTTGCCAAAGGGGTGATGCTGGGCTCCATCAAGGGTTAGCCTGGTCCACTCGATATAAAAGATACAAGGGAGGCTTATCATGTCCACGATAAAAAGGAAGCGTTCAGCAGCTTTGAAGCGCTGGTTGTTATTGCCAGTTGCTGCTATTATGGTTATAACTGTATTTTCCGGTTGCTCCGGCAATAATTCCGCGAGCTCCCCGGGCCAGGAGGAAGCCGGAGGGAGCAGTACGGGTGAGCAGGCGGATTCCCCGCTTGCGCTGACGCTCATGCTGCCGATTTTCAAGACAAATTACCCCAAGGATGGCAGTCCCGTCGCTGCGGAGGTGGAGAAGCAGACCGGAACCAAAATCCATTTTGAATGGGTTCCAAATGCTTCCTACGCAGATAAATTCAATATCACCCTGGCCTCGGGCAAGCTGCCGACGATCATGTATGTGGCTGATGTGAAGGCATCCAGCTTTGTCAACGCTGCCAAATCAGGTGCTTTCTGGGAGCTTGGGCCTTACCTTAAGGATTATAAGAATCTGGGCCAGTCGAACCCGGTAATTCTCAAGAACTCGGCAATTGAAGGGAAGAATTACGGCATTTACCGCGGGCGGCCGCTGGGACGCAACGGCATTGTGTTCCGGTCGGATTGGCTGGAGAAGGTGGGGCTGCAGACGCCGCAGACGGTGGATGATTTCTACAATATGCTGAAGGCCTTCAAGGAGAAGGACCCGGACGGCAACGGCAAGGACGACACCTACGGCATGGTGCTGGTGAAATGGAGCGGCCAGTGGGCCAGCGGCTTCGATACGATCAAGCTGTGGTTCGGCACGCCGAACAAATGGGGCATACAGGACGGCAAGCTTGTGCCGGAGCATCAGTACCCTGAATATTTGGAAGCGCTTAAGTTCATGAAAAAGCTGTATGACGAGAAATTGATCAACTCCGATTTCGCGGTCATGGACAGCGGGAAGTGGACGGACCCGATCGTCAATAACAAGGCGGGAGTCATCGTCGACGTGATCGACACCGGAGCGCGGATCGACGACAAGATCCATGCCGCACTGGTCAAAGAGGGCAAGGATGAGCCGGATAAGCATTTTGTGGATGTGACAGGCGGCGTCACCGGGCCGGACGGCCAATTGCACACCCTGCCGACCTCCGGCTTCTCCGGAATTCTGGCCATTCCCAAATCGGCGGTGAAAGACGAGGAAGGGCTGAAGGAGATTCTTACTTTTCTGGACCGGCTGAATGAAGAGGATATGCAAACCATGCTGAGCTACGGGCTGGAAGGACAGCATTACAAGCTGGCGGACGGGTTCGTTGAGGTGTCCTCCGATACCGTTCTCCTGGAGTCCGAGGTGGAAGGGCTGAATCAGATGCTGACCTTCATTCCCGAGACAATCGCCAAACAAGTGAAGCAAACCCCGCTGCGGATCAAGCAGGAAGAGGTTATCAAGGCGAATGAAGCAAATGTCGTGGTCAATCCGGCCGAAGCCTTCATTTCAAGCGTCTATTCGCTGAAAGGCTCCCAGCTGGACAATATTATCAATGATGCGCGGATCAAGTTTATTGTCGGCCAGATTGACGAAGCGGAGCTGCTGTCGGCGTTCGAGGTCTGGAAGAAGACCGGCGGAGATGACCTGGTCAAGGAAATGAATGAGCTGTACGCAAAGGCTGAACAATAGGCGCTTAGCGGCTTGAGCCATCCGGCGGGCAGCGTCTGGGGCGCTGGGCGGATAACGTTCGGCTGCACTTCAATTCTACCGATTTGGCTGGTGAGAGCATGGTAAACGGAATGGTGGCGAGATGGAAGCGGTACGGCGAAGAAAGGTCAAAGGGAAAGGGCAGATATTACCGGAAGAATCTGATTCTTGTTCTGGCGGTGTCCTCGATCCCCGGTTTTATTGTCGGCGCGCTCATCTACTGGATGGCGGTAGGCAATATGGAGAGCGAGCTGCTGAAGATGCATAACCGGCAGATTGAGCAGCGGGCGGCCAATATCGGGGAACAGCTGGGGAATCTGGAGCTGATGCTGGCCCACTGGGCGTTCGATCCCAAATTTGATTACAGTCTGAAGGATCTGGATGCCGCCGTAAACTATGAGCGGGCCTGGGATATCACGAAGACGCTGCTTGTCATGCAGGGGTCGAACACAATGGTGAAGCGGGTGGAGCTGTACCTGTCCGGCGGGGAGCCGCTGCTCTTTAATCCCGAATACGGAAACGTGGAGAATGCCGCCGTGTCCGGCCAATACGACAGGCTGCTCCGCACCGGTCAGAGCACGTACTGGACCCAGTGGGCATTTGACCCGGCCCGTCCGGAGGCCAGGGAGCTTACCCTGGTGCACCATATTCCAGGCGGCAACCTGAAGCCCTTTGGGGCATTGCTGCTGCGGATGGACCCGGAGAAGGTGGCCGGTATGCTGAAGACCATGACTCCGTATAACAGCGGTGAGACCTTTATGCAGCAGACCTTCGGTCCCTTGTTCATCTCTGCAGGCAGCAGCACCGGACAATCGCCATTCGTAGCCGCACTGCGGGACGAAATCCGGAAGCGGGGGGCCGAAGAAGGCTCGTCCTTCCTCTTTGACTGGAACAATGCCACCTATGCGGTTACCTTCGGCGGGTTCTCGCGGATCGCCGACGAGTGGATGTATGTATCCGCTTCGCCGATTACCAGCATTACCGCGCCGGTTGTCTTCATTTCACGGCTGATCTTCCTGGTCAGCGCATGTGCGCTGCTGCTGTCGGCGCTGTTGTCCTGGTTCGCCTCGCGCCGGATTTATTCACCGGTCCGCCGGCTGCTGCAGACGCTCATGCCCGAACAGGCTGCCGCCGGGAGGGAGGATGAATTCAAGCTGATTGAAAAGCAGTGGCAGACACTGCACGGACAAAGCCATGCGCTCCAGTACACCTTGGCCGAGCAGCTTCCCCATGTGAAGGAAAGCTTTCTGCACCAGCTGTTCAAGGGGTATCTGTACGCCTATTCCGAGGCGGATTTGCGGTGCCGGATGAAAAGGTTCAAATGGGAGGTGGAGGACTGCCATTTCATTGTCCTCTATATTCAGCTTACAGGAATTTCCAGTCTGGAGGGGAAGTTCCGGGGAGGAGACGAGAGCCTGGTCTCCTTCGCGGCCGTCAACATTATCGCGGAGCTGTCCGCCGAGCATTTCAGCCAGGCTGACGTGGTTAATTTTCATGACCTGACCGCCGGGCTTTTGCTTATCCAGCCTGGTGCCTGTCCTGCTGAGTCAACAGTGCACAGCTTCAGTGAGGAGCTGGCGGGAATGATTAACCGGATGCTCAACATGCGGGTCACGGTGGCGTTCAGTCCCCCTGCCGGGAGCATATCGGCCATTCCTCCGGCTTTTGAAGCTGCCAAGCAGGCGGCCAGCTACCGCCAATTCGGCGGAGAGAACCAGATTATCCATCTGGATCAGTATGCCGGGCAAGGGCAGGCTGCGCCGGATACCCAATATTCGTTCATGCTGGAGCGGGCGCTGATTCAGGCGCTGCGCAGCGGCGACGCCGGGGAAGCGGACCGCCTGCTGGAGGAATTTCTGGAAGCGCTCTGCGCCGAAGGGGCCAAGGCTATCGATGTGCAGCAGGGGATGCTCCATCTGCTCGGCACCATCCAGCATATGATTATGGATTCGGGCATCCACCCCAACCAGCTGTTCAAAGGGGTAAATATGTACGCCGCACTCTCAGGAATTCATGAGCCGAAGCTGATTCTCTCCTGGTTCCGGGAGAAGGTCGCGGCCCCGTTCCTGAAGGAGCTGTGCGAGCGCTCGGATGCCGGAATCAAGCGCACCATCGCACTTGCCATGCAGTACATTCAGGAGCATTACATGGACAATATTTCACTGGACAGCTGTGCGGATTACACCGGAACGAACCCGTTCCTGCTCAGCAAATCCTTCAAGCGGGTGACCGGCCAGAACTTCATCGATTATCTGACCGGTCTCCGGTTGAACAAAGCCAAGGAGCTGCTGCGCGATACGGACATGCGGATTAATGATGTCGCCGACCAGGTAGGCTACCAGCACAGCTATTTCAACCGGATTTTCAAGAAGCAGGAGGGCATAACGCCGGGCCGCTACCGTGAGCTGGGCCATCATGATTGAAAGGGCGGATGATATAACATCACTTAGCGAATGCGGCGTCCCATAAGTTCCTCCCCCATGTCAACAAGGGGCTTGCGGGGTACGAGAGGCTGCACCAGGCCCGGAAACAACGGCGGAACTGCCGTTGCTGGAGCGGCTCAGGCCAGATTGCCCGGAAACAACGGCAGAACTGCCGTTGCTGGAGCGGCTCAGGCCAGATTGCCCGGAAACAACGGCAGAACTGCCGTTGTTGAAGCAGTTCAGGCCAGATTGGCCGGAAACAACGGCGGAACTGCCGTTGTTGGAGCGGCTCAGGCCAGATTGCCCGGAAATAACGGCAGAACTGCCGTTGTTGAAGCAGTTCAGGCCAGATTGCCCGGAAACAACGGCAGAACTGCCGTTGCTGAAGCAGTTCAGGCCAGATTGGCCGGAAATAACGGCAGAACTGCCGTTGCTGGAGCGGCTCAGGCCAGATTGCCCGGAAACAACGGCAGAAATGCCGTTGTTGAAGCAGTTCAGGCCAGATTGCCCGGAAACAACGGCAGAACTGCCGTTGCTGGAGCGGTTCAGGCCAGATTGGCCGGAAACAACGGCAGAACTGCCGTTGTTGAAGCGGTTCAGGCCAGATTGGCCGGAAATAACGGCAGAACTGCCGTTGTTGGAGCGGCTCAGGCCAGATTGGCCGGAAACAACGGCAGAACTGCCGTTGCTGAAGCAGTTCAGGCCAGATTGGCCGGAAACAACGGCAGAACTGCCGTTGTTGAAGCAGAGCAGCTGGCTAGTAGCTAAAGTGCTCAAGCTTCCTCTCCCATAGTTACCGACGGGCTTGCTTACACAGCAAAGGCACACACTCTTCCCCTGCAAGGGGGTCGCTTCCCAATAGCCTTTGTGGTTCGCAAGGCAGTGCAAATGGACCGAAGCGCTTTGATTTACCTTATTTTCCTTTAGGATTCTAACCACGGGGAAAGAACTTCTGAACGTTATACTATATAGATTGAACCGGAGAACCTGAACAAGCTGATGGAACTCAAGGAGGTTCATAGGGAACGGAAGCGAAGTGTAAAAAGTAACACTAATGGGCTGGAATTCTGGCGGCAACGGGCTTTAGTGGGATTTTGTACACTTCATGGAGGGCTACTCCCCTCATACGGCTGATTTCAGCCGGATTAGTTGTGCTTTTTCCCACTAGGGATGATCCAGTATCCGAATGCGCTACCTTAGGGGTCCTTTTTACCACTAATTACGGCTGGAGAAAAAGCGGCGGAAGGGGATTTTGGAACTGTAGGAGCGGAAGCGTCCGCCTTTGTCTGCGGATTTCCACCGCGAACAACGGTATTGAATCAAGAAATCTGCAGGGCGGGCAGCGGCCGGAAGTCCAAACATTCTCTGGAGTCACGACCGAGCCTAAACTATAACAATCACAAGTTCAATCTATATAGTGCCGAATTTCCTATTTTTAGCGGCAGCTGTATCTGTCCGGCTATAAATGGTAAATGGCGAAAAGCCTTCTTTTTCAAGAATGCTGTCCATTTAGATGTACCGAATACAATTCAAGCGTTTTTTGGACACAAGCATGGTTGCACGAGATGCAGCGATTCCAAATCACTGAAAACAATGTAAAAGGGAGTTGATTTCATTGTCCACGGACTTGCCGATTACCTTGCACTGGCTGCAAAAGCCCGCGGTACCCGCAGGCGTCACCTGGGGGGTTCCCTGGTCCAAAGGCCGGCTGTCCCGCAGCGCGCTGGACACATTGTGTCTTGACGCGCCAGGATCTGCACAGCCTGTTCCGCTCCAGAGCCGGGCTGCCGCCTTTTGGCCGGATGGCAGCGTCAAATGGTCGACCCATTCGGCAGTCTTTACGGCTGCGGATGATTCGCAGTACGAGCTGAAGCAACTGCAGCACGGGCAACCGCATTACGGGCAACTGCAGCACGGGCAACCGCAGTACGGGCAACTGCAGCACGGGCAACCGCAGCACGGACAACCGCAGTACGGGCAATCGCAGCACGGGCAGCACGGGCAACAGCAGTACGGGCAACAGCAGTACAAGCAACCACAGCACGGGCTGAAGCAATCCCCTGTGTCGTCGGATGTTGGCGGGGGTGCAGCGGTATCTGTAAGCGAGACCGATGATGCCTTTATTGTCGATACCGGGGCCATCGTGTGTACGGTCAATAAAAGCGGAGCCGGGCTGATCCGCAGCATTGTGCGCGTTGGCGCAGCGGAAGCGGACATTAAAGGAGAGGCCGGGAGTGAAGCCGGGACATCCGCCGGAGCGGGAGCGTCTTCTTCTGATCCGGGAGTTCGCAGAGCACTGAAAGAGCTTGAAGCTGCCGGAGGGATCGAGCTGTGCAGCGGCGGCGAACTCATCTGCATCCGCGAGTGTCGCGGCGCGGTCTCCGGCATGCTGACCGTGCGCGAGGAGCGCTTCACCGGAAGGACGCTGAGGGCGGTCCTGGAGCAGGACGGACCCGTGCGTGCGGTGGTGAAGCTGGAGGGCCGGCACCGCTCGGCGGCAGGGACGCGCGAGTGGATTCCCTATACGCTGCGGCTGTATTTCCATGCCGGACTGGAGTCGATCCGGCTCGTTCACACCTTTCATTATGACGGCAATCCGCATGAGGATTATATCAAAGGGCTGGGAATCGCTTTTACCGTGCCGCTGCGCGGGGCGCAATACAACCGCCATGTCCGTTTTGCCGGTGACAGCGGCTGGTTCAGCGAGTCGCCCAAGCTGCTGCATACCCGCCGGACGAAGGGCAAATACCGCGATTTGTTCACAGAGCAGACGGAGGGGCATGCAGTGGCGTTCGATCAAGCGGAGGATGCCTGTTTCCTTGGGCTGCTGGAGGATTCGGCTGTCTGGGACAGCTTCAGGCTTGTGCAGGATTCCGCTGACCATTACGTGATCCGGAAGCGGACGGGGGAAGACTGCGCCTGGATCAAATCGGCCGAAGGCCGCCGGGCCGGAGGGCTTGGCTATGTCGGTTCGGAAGGCGGCGGGCTTGCGGCCGGAATGAAGGATTTCTGGCGCAAGCACCCGTCCGGGCTGGAGACCGGAGGGACCTCAGGCGGTGCCGCAGTCCTCACCGTCTGGTTCTGGTCGCCGGATGCTGCGGCCATGGACCTGCGCCATTATGATACGAGGACGCATGTGGAATCGGCTTATGAAGGTGCGGAGGAGCTGCGGGCGACGCCTTACGGCATCGCCAATACCAGCGAGCTGACGCTATGGTGCACCTCGCAGACTCCGGGCATGGAGCTGCTGGACAGGATGCGGGAGGAAGCCTCGGCCCCTTCATTGCTGGTCTGTGAGCCGGCTTATTATCATGCAGCGGGCGCTTTTGGATACTGGAGCCTGCCGGACAGCAGCACGCCGGTCAAAGCCCGGCTGGAGGAGCGGCTGGACGGTATTATTGCTTTTTACCAGGAGGAGATTGAGCAGCGGAAGTGGTACGGCTTCTGGGATTACGGCGATTTCATGCACAGCTATGATCCGGTGCGGCATGTCTGGAATTATGATCTGGGCGGCTGTGCCTGGCAGAATTCGGAGCTGGTGCCGAACATGTGGCTGTGGGTGACATTTCTCCGCTCAGGCCGGGCCGATGTGTTCCGCATGGCCGAAGCCATGACCCGGCATACGAGCGAGGTGGATGTGTATCATTTTGGCGAATATGCCGGACTCGGCTCCAGGCACAATGTCGTACATTGGGGCTGCGGCTGCAAGGAAGCGCGGATTGCCATGGCCGGCCTGCACCGCTATTACTATTACCTGACCGGCGATGAGCGGACCGGCGACATCATGGACAGCGTCAGGGATGCGGATTACAGTACCGTTGCGCTCGATCCGATGCGGGCCTATTTTCCCAAAGATGAATTCCCGACACATGTGCGGGTAGGTCCGGACTGGGCGGCCTTCAGCTCCAACTGGATGACGCGCTGGGAAAGGTTCGGGGATACAGCCTACCGTGACAAAATCCTGACCGGCATCGGCTGCATCAAGTCGGCGAATCTGCGCCTGCTGTCCGGGCCTACCTATGGCTATGATCCGAAAACGGGCATCCTGACGGGGATGGGCGACGACAACTGGGGGCGGCATCTGGCCATCAGCATGGGCGGACCGCAGGTCTGGTTCGAGCTGGCGGCGATGCTGGAGGACCCGGAGTGGGAGGATATGCTGGCCGAGTTCGGCGTATTTTACAATCTGCCGGAGGAAGAGCAGCACAAGCTGAGCGGCGGGGCCATCACCGGCAAGCTCCGCTTTGAGCATCCGGTGCTCAGCGTGGCGATTGCCGCCTTCGGCGCCTATTACCGTAAAGATCCAGTTACGGCGGAGCGCTGCTGGGCCATATTGCTGGGCAACCCCTTTGGCCGCGTCAACCTCCGGGAAGAGGCGGAGCGGGTGACCTATGTGGGAGAGCTGAATGAAATCGACTGGATGAATACCAATGAGGCGTCGCAGTGGTCGCTCAATACGATTATCAGCCTGGAGCTGATTGGAACGGCCGAGCAAGTGAGGTAGGAAGTGTAAGGTAAGGGCAAGTAGGAGGGAACGCAGGGTAAGGCAGCGTAGGAAGGATCGCAAGGCAAAGAAAAGTAAGGGGACCGTAAGGCAGGTAGAGTAGGAAGGAAAGTAAGGTAAGGGAAGTTGGAGGGAACGTAAGGTGAAAGTAAGGTGAGGAGTGTAAGCTGAGGCTGGAAACGTAAGCGTAAGTGAAAGTAGGAGGGGCCGCAGAGTAAGTAGAGTAGAAGGTAACGTGAGGGAATAGTAGGAGAATGCGTAAGGTAGAGTAAATAGGAGGATGCGTAAGCTAAGGTAGGCAGGAGCGGTGTAAGGTAAGGGAAGTCGGAGGGAGAGTAAGGTAAAAGTAAGGTGAGGAGTGTAAGCGTTACTACTTAGGTACCCATATAGTGCATTTTGTACCAATTGGGATTTGAAACACTACATGTAGATGTTTATCGGGTCGAGTTGCCTTGAACGTAGGTGCAAACTCAAATTTAAGTAGATAAAAAACACAACATAAAGTATTTAAGTAGCCTTTAAAATCAAAATGTTGTACCTAAGTAGTTACGTGTAAGCTCCAACTAATTCCTGCGGCAGGAAGAGGAATTCGGAATGAAAATTAGGAGGAGTAAGAGAAGCCCGGGAAAACAATCTTTATAGTGTGATACACGTGAAATAAGGAGAGCGGCTGGGTTTGAGCTGAAGGCGGAGTGGAATTAGTACACTTAATCAACCATGGCCTGGCAGCCACCGTCGGTCATGAAAAACAGATGAAGACAGAGTGCGTATTTGGTAAAATGGTGTTGTGGATCAGAGGTCGATAAAATATTGGTGAGAAATCCCGACACTTAATCTGACCGGCTGCAACGACGAGAAACGCCGAGTGTTGCCACGAGCACGTGTATAAAATTCCATCTCTTTAGGTTGCATG
>NZ_JACBYI010000063.1 GCF_019352175.1 Paenibacillus sp. S150 | reverse complement strand
GGACATTAACGTCCGCCGGTACTGTAACCAACCTGCTCGACGGCACGATTACCAGCGTGCTCGGCGCTACCATCACTGCCGGGACATTAACGTCCGCCGGTACTGTAACCAACCTGCTCGACGGCACGATTACCAGCGTGCTCGGCGCTACCATCACCGCCGGTACCTTGTCGTCCGCCGGTACTGTAACCAACCTGCTCGACGGCACAATTACCAGCGTGCTCGGCGCTACCATCACCGCCGGGACCTTGTCGTCCGCAGGTACAGTAACTAACCTGCTCGACGGCACGATTACCAGCGTGCTCGGCGCTACCATTACTGCCGGGACATTAACGTCCGCCGGTACTGTAACCAACCTGCTCGACGGCACGATTACCAGCGTGCTCGGCGCTACCATCACTGCCGGGACATTAACGTCCGCCGGTACTGTAACCAACCTGCTCGACGGCACAATTACCAGTGTGCTCGGCGCTACCATCACCGCCGGGACATTAACGTCCGCCGGTACTGTAACCAACCTGCTCGACGGCACAATTACCAGCGTGCTCGGCGCTACCATCACTGCAGGTACCTTGTCGTCCGCCGGTACTGTAACCAACCTGCTCGACGGCACGATTACCAGCGTGCTGGGCGCTACCATTACCGCAGGTACACTCAGCAGCGTAACCTCGATTTCACAGCGCAGCTTCATTGAACTGGCTACTACCGGCATCACTACCGGCGACGCCTATACGCCGCTGCCTGCGAACACGACAAGCGTGCTGGGCACCTACTCTTATTTTATCGTCAATACCGGTGCCAGTCCTGTCAATACTCGGGTCGAGGTCAGCGCGGACGGAACGAATTATTTTGTCGATACAACCGGCGATAATCCGCTGCCCGCAGGCTCCGTGGATGTTATTGTCCCGGCGCGGTTCCTGAAATACACCCGTCTGTCCTACCAATCGGCTACTCCCGGCTCAGCATCTGCCGTCAACGTCATCTTCGATGCTCAGGGAACGTAAGCCAATGCTCTGTCATATCATACAGTAGCTAACTAAGAGTGCATGGATAACCATGTACTCTTTGTTCTGCCTGCCAATGCCGGACAACACTCCTGCTGCGCATATCAGAACAGTGACGAATCTGACTTTCTAAGGGAGGACCACCCGTGAACATCCCTACCCTCGGCGTACATCTCATCATTCACAATGAAGCGGCCCTTCTGCCCCAATGCCTCGAAAGCCTGGCCGGCGCTGCGGACGAGATTATAATTGTAGATACCGGGTCAACCGACAATTCGGCAGCTATCGCTGAAAGCTATGGAGCCAAGGTATATCCTATGCAGTGGAGCCACGATTTCTCGGCAGCACGCAACACAGGGCTATCCTATGCGCAAACGGATTGGGTGCTCATCCTCGATGCCGATGAAATACTGAAGACACCGCTGGGCAATATCGCCGGGATGCTGCGGAACACCGAAGCCATGGCTTTTACAGTAAATATAGAAAATTGGTTGGGCAGTGCGCCCGAGGAACGGTTAACGCACAGTGCAATCCGTCTCTTCCGCAATGGAAAAGGATACAGGTTCCACGGAATCATTCATGAAGGCGTGGACGCCTCAGTTATCGGCAAGCACGGTGCTTCCGTCATCCGCAGCAGCGGCATTGAAATTATCCATCTGGGATATTTGCCGGGCATCATGGCCCAAAAAGACAAAGTCAGACGCAACGAGCAATTGCTGCGCCGCGCGCTGGCGGAAGAGCCGGAAAATGTTTTTTACAGCTATAATCTGGCGGTCACCTGCTGTCAAAGCGGACAGCTGGAGGAAGCTGCCGAGCTGCTCAGCCATACGATCAGCCGCGCTCCGCTTCAGGTCTCCTACCGGCCGTCCATGATCCGCGATTTATGCAAAATCCAGCTGTCCCTGAACAACATGAAGGCGGTCGATGCCCTGCTGGCCCGGGAGCTGCAGCGATACGGCGATTATTCCGATTTGCATTTCATTCAGGGACAATCCTGGGAGAGCCAGGGACTGCCGGAACGTGCCTTTCAGTCCTATCAGCGCGCAGCGGCGGGTTCAGAAGACAGGGTGGGCAGCAGATCGGCCTCCAGTGAAAAATACGTCTCCGAAAAAGGCATGGACAGCTTCCGCCCGCTGCATCGCATGGGAGAAATTTCACTTAAGCTTGGACACGCGGAGGAAGCTGCCCGGTGGTTTCACCGCGCCCTGCAGCATCACTCCCTGTATGCTCCGGCGCTCCAGGGAATTGCCTCAGCCTTCCAGCGCCTGGATGTGCCGGATCAGAGAATCGCCGCTCTGCTGATACAGCTTGCCGGTACGGAGCAGGCAGCCGGGAGAAGTGCGGTGATCCGTGCGCTGGAGGCGGTCTGTGCATATGAGGCTATTGCCGAGCTGCCGGCGGCGGGGTTTCCGCTGGAGCGGGAAACCCTGCCGGCCATCATCTCTGCATGGGTCATTACCGGCAGGCTGCACGAAGCCCGGAATGCTCTGCTCGAGGCTTATCCTTTGCTGAAGGAAGCTGCCGGTATGGGGGATGAGATGCGGCGTCTGTGGATGATTGCAGCGGTTTGCCGCTGGAAGCAAGAGGACCCTCTTCAGGCGGAAGCCTTCAAATTCACGGACGCGCCGGAACCCTTGCTGTCTGCGCTGCTGCTAATCGGCGAACGGTTGACGCACCGCCGCCACAAGTCAGCCTCACCGATGCCCAGCGATAACAGTGACCACAGCATGGTGGTCACGGAGCTGATCAGGCAAGCGGTGGAGCTGCGCAGCTACGGACTGGCAGCCGAAGTGGCCGAGGTCATGCCTGGACACCGGAGCGATTTGGCAGAGGCGCTGTATGAGGCAGGCCAGCTGGAGGCGGCCGGCGAGCTTTTGATTGCCCTGGCCACCGAGAAGCAGGCGCGGGGGAAGGTTTCTTTTTATCTCGCGGAAATGCTCTTTGATAAAGGCCACTATGAAGAAGCTGCCCTATGGTTCCGGCAAATGCTGGCGGAAGCTTCCGGGGATGAACCCGCACGTATCGGCCTGTCGCTGTGCTATCTTCATCTCGCCAGGCAGGAGCTCGCAGGGGCTGAGGCCAGCTTTCCGGAGATTTATACCCACGGTCCTCTGCAGGAGGATATTACAGATGTCAACCAGGCCATTGCCGTGCTGAACCGCACCGCCTGGCATACACAATGGAGCTTTTATCAGACAACCCGGAAGGGAGCCGCATCATGAGCAAGACGCGAAACCGGATTACCCTTTGCATGATCGTCAAAGATGAGGCCGGCAACCTGGACCGGTGCCTAAAAAGTGTGCGCGGTGTGGCTGACGAGATCGTAGTGGTCGACACCGGCTCTACGGACTCCACTGTGCAAATTGCCCGCAGGTATGGGGCGGAGATTGTTGCCTTTCCCTGGAGCGGCGATTTTGCCGCTGCCCGCAACGCCGGTCTTACGCAGGCACGGGGACGATGGATTCTGGTGCTCGATGCGGATGAGGAGCTGGATGAGAGCAGCAGGGGAGAACTGCTGCTGTGTGCGGAGCATACGGAGTATGAGGCCTTTTTTCTGCGGATTCATAATCACAAAGGAACGTCCCGCTCCTCGCAGACCATTACGGTGAACCCGATTTTGCGGATGTTCCGCAACCGGCCGGAATACCGTTTCAGCGGCATTATCCATGAACAAATCGCCTCAGTCATCGTGCAGGCGGCACCGGCCGCAGCCATGCATCTGAGCACTGTGGTCATTCACCATTATGGCTATGCGGCCGGCGTTGTGGCCAAAAGGGATAAGATCCGGCGCAATGTTGAGCTGCTGAAGGAGCAGCTCAAGCTGAGCCCGGGGGATGCCTTTCACCATTTCAATATGGCGGTGGAGTACATGCGGCTCGGCGAATATGACCATGCGCTGGAGCATATCCATACTTCGCTTGAAAGAGCGGACCCGGACACAAGCTACATCCACCTGCTGTATAAGTACGAAATCCGCTGCCGGGCGGTCAAGGGGGATATGCAGGGGGCGCTTGCGGCCTGTGAGCGGGGAATCGCTTTATTTCCCGACTATCCGGACCTTTATCATCTAAAAGGCGCCTTGCTGCTGCAGGAGGCAGACTGGATGGAGGCAAAGGCAGCGCTGCGCCAGGCACTGGACATCGGTGCTTCCCCGCCCGGCTATCACACGGAATCCGGTTTTGGAACCTACGCTACATGGTCTTTGCTGGGGCGGCTGTGCCAGGAGATCGGCGAAGACCGCGAAGCGGCGGCCTTCTACACCAAAGCCGCCCGGCTCCATCCGGAGCCGTGGCTGCTGCTTGCACATCTGGTGCGGACCCTGAAATGCGCAGGCCGGGAGAACGAGCTGACCGGCTGGCTGGGACTGCACATCCCCGAAGCAGCGGCGGAGCACCGGAGGCTGGCGGTTCTGCTGCTGAATGAAGGCTGCTATGAAGCGGCGGCGAGGCTGCTGGAAAAGAGCAGGATAAACGGAGCTGTGGCGCATATGGAGCAGAGCGCTGCCGGTGCCGTGGAACTGGACAGCAGAGGGGCGCAGACTGGGCAGGCTGCATCAGCCGGACCCGGGGAGCCGCTTGAACTGCCGGGTGCCGGATGGACGGCGGAGTATGCCGCCGGGGCTGGCTCTGGCCATCAGGCAGGGGCGGGGCCGGCAGTGAGAGGCGAGGCTGCGGCTGGCCCGGATGGGACCGGCTCCTTCGTACAGGCGCTGCGAGAAGCGGCGGCGGCTCCTGCAGGAAGCTTGAGCCACGGGGATGTGGCTGTCCTGCTGAATCAGCCTTGTGTTCTTCCGCAAGATGCTGCTGGAATGACGGACAATCCGGCTTACCAGCATAGCCGCACCTGGATTCTGCTGGCTGACCATGCGCTGGCCTCGCTTCCCGCTTCCGCTGCCATGAGTCCGGCGGCCGGCAGAGCACGCCGGGTGCTTCCGCTTCCCCGGGTGACAGACTAGAGAGGGCAGGTGATCTTCGATGTCCATTCCGGATCTCTCGCTATGCATGATCGTCAAGAATGAAGCTCGGCATCTGGAACGGTGCCTGTCCTCGGTTGCTGGACTGGTGGCGGAGATCATCATCGCCGACACGGGGTCTGCCGACAACAGCGTGGAGATTGCCCTGGAATACGGAGCGCGGGTGCTTAATATTCCCTGGGAGGGAAATTTCGCCAAAGCCCGCAATCTGGCATTGCGGCAGGCCTCCTGCTCCTGGATTCTGGTTCTTGACGCCGACGAAGCCGCAAGCGGCTGGCGGGCAGAGGTTCTGAACAAGCTGCTTGGCGAACAGCAGGTGCACGGTTATTTCCTGCCTTTTATCCACTATGTGGGGAAGGCTGCCGGCGGGGAGTACGTGACGGACAATGTCTGCCGTCTGTTCCGGAATGATGAACGCATTGTTTTTCAGGGAAGCATCCATGAGGAAGCTGCGAGCAGCATCTGGGCAATTCCTGGCGGGAACATCGCGTACGCCGCGTTGCCGATCCGGCATTACGGATACCTTGACGCGGAATTGCGGCGCAAGGACAAAACCAGCCGCAATCTGCAGCTGATCCATGCTGCTCTGCAGCTTGATCCGGCAAGTATTCCCCTTCTGTATGCGCTGGGCACAGAGCATTATCAGCAGGGTGAATATGGAGCGGCTGCAGATATTCTGCTTCCTCTCCTGAAGACAGTCCCCTCCGGCTCCGGCTATCTTCCCGATATCTATTTGAAGACTGCCTATGCCCTGCAGGCCAGCGGACGTCCGGAAGAAGCAGGCACTGTCTTTGAAGCAGGTCTCCGGTTATTTCCCGATTTCACCGATCTGCTGGAGAGCTATGCCGGCCTGCTGCTGGAAAAAGGGGATCTGGAAAAGCCTTACCGTCTGCTGAAAAAAGCGCTGCAAAGCGGAGACACCTCGCAGCGGTACCCTTCCTCCACCGGGAGCGGAACCAGCCGGACCGGCTTCGTGATGGGCCTGGTCTGTGAAAAGCTGCTCCGATATGAGGAGGCTGCTGATTATTGGGAGCAAGCTATAGGCTATGATCCCGGCCATACTGCTGCCTGGAATGAATTTGTCCCCCTCTGCCTGCTGGCGGGAGAAGAGCAGCGCCTAACCGCCTTAACCCGGCGGACCCTCCAGGCCTGGCCTCCCGCGCTGGCGGGCAGATGTGTGCCTGCTGCACTGAATGCCCATGCCCATGAATGGCTGGCGGTGCTGTCTTCCGCACCGCAGCTGCCGGCTTCGGTGCAGGCCATCCTGCAGGTGCTGCCCGAAATGCTCCGGCAGCCCGCGGAGTCAGCAGCGGCCCCTCTGGAGCGGCTGCTGAGGGACGCCCCGGATCAGCCGCCGATACACGGCTATCTGTGGGCCTGGTCCTGCCGCAGCGGCAACGCCGCAGCGGCAGGGAAATGGCTCGCACACCTGGCCGCCTTCAGGCCAGGCGTCGCTGCGGTCCATCACCGGATATGGGAGGAATCCGGCGGCGGACCGCAGCCGCTGCGGAGCACCGCGGAGCACCGGGGTGCTCCGGCGGCGCAGCAGCGCCCTTCGGAGCATGCAGGTGATATCGCTGCGATGCAGCACCTTTCGGAGCATGCAGATAAACCCGCTCCGGCACAGCGTCTTTCCACGGATCAACCAGGTGATCCGGCTCCGGCACAGCCGTTATCCTTCTCTGACCTGTCTTACGCTGCACAGCTGCTGCTTCAGGCGGGAGCCTGGAGCAGTCTGCTCTCGCTATACAGGAATACGGCCCCCTCGCTGTTCCAATGGTGCCGCCTGCCTCAGCCGCTGCTGCGCGGACTGCTGCAAGCACCTGCTCCCTTCCGGGAGCAGTGGTGCTCGATCCACAGGAATCATGCGCAGCAATACGGCAACGCCCCTGCCTCTGCCGCCGAATGGCTGCTTTATGCCGCCGTAGCCGCTTCATGCGGAAGAGTGCCATGCCTCGATCCAGCAGCCGAGAACGCGTTGCGCCAATCCGGAAGCGCAGCCGCAGCCGTGGCCCTCAGCTGCCATAAGCTGCTGCTGGCAGAAGAGGCTTTTCCCGGAAGCGCCCCATCGGGACGAATTTCCTGGCTGCTGCTCGTAAGAACAGCCCTACGGGACGGCTTGTAGCAGGAAACGGGTGAATGATGTTTGAGAAAATAAGTCGCATCCATAGTCGAATGCCCTCTGATTGCAGAATGTACAGTAGAATACCTGTAAAGTAAGCTGTAAAGGATTCAATTGCATTTCGTGCACTGGAAATCAGACCATCCGGCGTTTTAAGGGCTATCTGCTAAATTCTACTGCACAAAGTGCAATGAAACCGAACTCCTTCCTCTGGAACGGCAATTCTGTTGCACAAACTGCAGTTGATGTGATATTGGAGGTATGGGGGGGTTTGGTCCAATTAATGGGGTGAATTAATGGAGTATATGTATTTCATACAGTTAAAACGTGCGGAAATCGGGCTTTTGATTTATAAGTGTAGTTCTGCAACTAGAAATGCCGAAATTCTTCACTGCAGCCGAATTACGCAAATATAACTATACAGACTTCAATTACATTATTCACCATTCCAAATCGTTGATAAATAACTGTATGAAGTACATTTAAGTAGGGCATCGGAGAAGGTAACGGCTGCGGCGGACAGACCTCATTCCACACTTAGAGCCTATCCCAGAATAAATTAAGTAAGAACTATGGTTAAGAAAAAAGTAAGAGGTGATGAGAGTTGGCCATCCCGCCTCAACAACGGCATTTCTGCCGTTATTTCGGGACGCATGGGCCAGCTTCGCCTCAGCAACGGCATTTCTGCCGTTATTTCGGGGCGCACGGGCCTGCTTCGCCTCAACAACGGCATTTCTGCCGTTATTTCGGGACGCACGGGCCTGCTTCGCCTCAACAACGGCATTTCTGCCGTTATTTCGGGGCGCGCGGGCCTGCTTCGCCTCAACAACGGCATTTCTGCCGTTATTTCGGGACGCACGGGACAGCCCCGCCTCAACAACGGCATTTCTGCCGTTATTTCGGGGCGCACGGGACAGCTTCGCCTCAACAACGGCATTTCTGCCGTTATTTCGGGGCGCGCTGCCGTAATCTTGCGAATAATCTCACACAGCGAGAAAGAGTAAGCAAAGGAGTGTGGAAGTAAGCGTTGGGAAGGGAGCTGCCGGACGCCCAGCTTGCCCACTCCGCACCTGCACAAGGGGATAAGCCCAAAAAGCCCGCTGCACGGTTGCCTATAGACTGGACTCTTAGAAAAAAGGGATGCGGGCTGTTGTTCGCTTGAAAGAAGGCACGCAACTATGAAGCCTTGCTTCATTTGCGCTCAGACCGTTTGGAGAAGCGTACGATCCATTCATTCCCGGTAACTTATTTTGGGATAGGCACTTAACCTATTCTCTTCCTACCTTAAATCCCACCCTCCCCCGCTCTACTCCCATCTCATTCCACAATTAACCCATTCTACTTCCCGCCTCTTCCCTTACTAACCAGATCTTTTCCTTA
Source organism: Paenibacillus sp. S150 (assembly GCF_019352175.1). GTDB lineage: Bacteria > Bacillota > Bacilli > Paenibacillales > Paenibacillaceae > Paenibacillus_AQ. Next base: position 20,830 of record NZ_JACBYI010000063.1, on the reverse strand, counting down.
CCCCGGCTCCTTAACCAGCTCATCCAGCAGCCCGCTCCGCTTCTGCGCTAACAACGCCAGTCCCGCTGCTGTCTGCCTTCCCCCCGATTGTCTCCGTCCGATTCTTTCCGCCCGTTCCGGGCCTCAACTCTCCCGCCGTTCCTTCCACTCCACCAGACGCGGATTCTCATCCAGGATGGAGCGGTACTGCTCCAGGCTGCCCCATTTTCCCTCGGGGTCCAGCTCCATATAGCGTTCGTATTTCTGCCGGAGGGCTTCGGGCGGCAACGCCCAGCCGTAGTGCTTCACGCGCAGCTCGGTGAGAAAACCCGGCAGAACGGCGTAGGACAACGGGAGACGGGGAACATGGTGATTCATTTGGGGAGTAAAATAATAAAACTGCGGCAGATAACGGACCAGCGTCCGGGTATGCTTGGTGTGGATGTTCCAGTGCTCGTCTTCACGGTAATGCGTTGTGCCGCCCCAAAAGTCATACAGCCGGAACGCTACAGAGTCGTACACGTCCTGGTCAATCAGCCGGCGCATTTCCCGCTTGGCTTCTTCCTCATATAATTCATCGGCATCCACGGACAGCAGCCAATCCGGCTCCGTCGATACCGCCAGCTTCCACAGCGTCCGGCGCAGCTCCCATTCCCGGTCGAACAGCGAGCCTTCCAGCGTCACCAGCTTGCTCACCTTGGCAAAAGAATTGCACAGCCGCACCGTGCTATCCGTGCTGGCATCATCGACAATGACGATATCATCCACAAAATCGCTTAGCTCCTTCAGTACCTGCTCCAGATAACGCCCGCTTTCATTGCGCACCTGCATCATGGCGGTTAAGCGGTTTCCGGAGGTTTTGCGCAGCGGCTTATCCCTGCTCATCATCGGTTCTCCCCCTTCAGTCGCCCTGCCGCTTCCTCCAGGTCGGCCATCTCCGCGAATAATGCGCGCGCTTCGCCGCCCGCACCCGCCGCCCGCAGGAAGCTGCGGATCGCCGCATGCCTTCTGCCATGCAGCAGATGCAGCGTACCTTCAATGACCGGCAGCTGGACGCCGCCGTACGAAGGAATTCCGCTCCCGCCCACCGTAACGGAGGTCAGCGCCGCTCCGGCAAAGCTCGGTGGACCGGCGGCCTCGCTGACGCCCAGCCCGGTTGCCCGCTGGAGCTGAAGCGCTTTTTCCCATTGGAAGGAGGTGATGTAGTTCTGCAGCAGCAGAGGCTGCGCTTCGGGGCAGGAGGCTTTCTCCAGAATACGGATAGCCTCCGCTATATCCTCATTCACCCGGTAAATTTCCGCCTGCAGCAGCTCGTATTGTCCATTGTCCAGCCACTGCCGCATCTGCGCGGCTGCCTGCCTTTCTTCCTCCGTAAAGGCCGTGATCTCATACTGGGCGGCGGCAAGCGCAAGATTTCCTTTCTTGGCTTCTATGGCCGAGAAGAAACGGTAATGCGAATGCAGGCAATCGGTATAATCATGCAGCAGCATTAATTCAAAGGATTTCGCCAGATAGCGGCCGGCGGCCTCGTCTCCCAGCAAATACAAATACGTGGCGGCCAGATAATGCACCGTCGGCTGAGCAGGCATCTTCCCGCACATGGACACATAGAAGTCTGCTCTCAGGCGCCGCTGAAGGATGAGCCAGCTCCCGGTCTTAGAGGATGACGGCTGCCACAATTCTGTCAGCGCCCGGGTCCAAATCGCTTCATAGTCGGACAGAAAAAACAGCCGTTCTCCCCGCCGGATCAGCCCGCAGGACAACGGGTAATCTCCGCTGAGATAGACCACTTCGGATTTGCTCAGATTCTGCTCCAGATATAACCGTTCTGAAGCGGTACCCACCAGATCGGCCCTGGCGGCAAGCAGGCCGCTGTATTTATCCCAAAGCGCCTTGTCCTCTCCTTCCGGGCAAGGTGCAAGCAGCGCCACCATATAAGCCGGCTGCAGCGCCAGCACATCCGGCAGCCAGTAGGGTGAGGAGACGAGCATGGTAAATTCACTCGCATCCATATTGTTCAGATCTGCCAGGGGCACCGGTCTGATCCCGCTGTCCGCCTGCTGCCCGGAGGTCAGCTCTCCGGCAAAGCAGACGTCTGCCCGGTCCGGAAGAAGCTCCAGCAGTCTTTTATATGGATATTCGTCCCAGGAACCCAGACTGAGAATCAAATAATTCATATGCACGCCTCCCCGTCCGAAGCCTGGGTGCGGGCATTGGGCCCGGCCGGTCCGCCGATATACCCGATGGCCAGGGATGGCTCCGGCTCAAGCTGAAGACTGCGGCTGTACATCTGCCGCTTAGTGATGCGGCCCGGGACTACCCCGCTCCTGTGGGCAATACGCTCCAATGGAAGCTGGACCGGGAACAGGCCGGGCAATGCCCGGTGCGCTGCCGGCTCCGCCGCAGCCGCAGCAGACCCGCTTACCACAAGGTCGGCAGACCCGCGCCGGACAGCCTCGGCAATCCGCTCCACATAATGGCTGTCATAATCGGCGGAAGCAGAGAGGTACACTACGATGTCACTGCCATAAATAGCAGAAACCTTCTCCAGCGCATGCAGCCAGGAATCTTCACCCGCAACTGCAAGGACGGCATCCTGCTCACGTACCGGAAATTCCGGGAAAGCACCGCTGCGGCTGTCCCGGACCCAAATCCAGCGGATATTTCCGTAGCTTTGCTGCCCCTGCAGCCGCAGCCGGGATTCACGTGACTCCTCGGGAGTAAGCACCCGCTCGGAATAGACAACCGCCGTGACGAGCGGAACCGGAGCAACGGCAGCTGTCCCAAGCGGTATCACAGGCCGTGGCAGCAGCACGGGTACATCCGCAGGCACGGGGAGCAGGCCCGCTTCCAGCTTCACCGGGCTGCTGCCCAGCCCCCATTTCGCAAGGTATGCCAGTTCCCCTGCCTGCACACCGTCAGGGACCGCAGCTTCACCGGCCTCCGGAAGCGGCTGCAGCGCATGAACGTACACGGCCTCGCTCAGTGCAAGGAGGGCGCCAAGCTGCCGGGCCCGCAGGCACCAGTCGGCGACCATCAGCTGCCGCTGAATGAGCGCGGAATCGAACCCGCCGATACGGAGCAGCAATTCCCGCGTGAAGACCAGGCAGGAGCCGGCCAGCACCTCAGCCTCATGCCATCCTCCCTGCCTCCGCTCCAGAGAGTGGCTGACATAAGCGGATAATTCCTCTTCGGTGCCAAAATGCAGCCGCTCCCTGGTCTCGCCCAGTTCTGTAGAAGAACGGGGCGCAATAACCCGGACAGAGGGATCATCGATAAAGGGCCACAGCAGATTGCCAAGCCAGCCGGAAGACACCATCACGTTATCTTCAAGCAACGCAACAAAAGAGCTCCCGGCATAAGCCAAAGCCTTGTTCACCCCATAATTTCGGGGTTCATAGGGGATGAAGGTCACTCCGGAAAAAGCTTCTGCCAAGGGCGGCAGCGGGAAGTCCTCATCCATGGCAACGCCAATCAATGTGATCGGAGCGCCGGAATGCTGCAGCAGCAGATTCAGGCATTCCGCGGCCCACTCGGCATGGCGAAGCTCAACCACCAGAGTTACGCCATCCTTCACCGGCAGCGGCAGCAATCCTTCCCGTTCCAGGTAGCGGTATCTGCCTGCCAGGCGCTCCATACTGACAGAATGATCAGAATCATAAGACATTGGGACTCACTCTCCATTAGGTAAAAACTGTGCTGCCTATAGTGTATGAGCGGATTGCCGCAGGCATCACTGCCCGGTGAGATAAACGTTCAAACGGAATGAATTCGTGCAGCGGTTCACTGGCCGCCGGCTTCACCGGAGCCAGCACCGGTTTCATCCCCTGCATTCCCGGTATCCGCTGAACCGGAATCCGGCGAACCGGTATTTGACCCGGCGGAGCTGTTATTTGACCCGGTGCCGCTGCCTGGCACCGCTGTCCCTGTCTTATTCCCGCCCACGGAAGGAGCCGGAATGGCTATTCCCGGCGCACTGCTGCCGTTTCCTCCGACAGGCTGGCCCTGGTTATCGTAATAGTACATTGGTACATCGCCCACCACCATCAGATAGGACACGGGAATCTCGGTGTCCACAACCTGCGGCTCCACATCGAACGGAATAATAACTGCCACCTCTGTGACAATATGAATATAGACCTCAACGAGGATCATATTAATTCCGGCATCCTTCTGGCGGGTGTTCAGCTCCACCTTGACAGCGCCCTGAGGCTCCATCTTGATCGGAACATTCGGACCGTAGGAAGCAATCAATGTACTTCCAAGCGCCTGGCCCAGGGGAATGCGTTCCTTTTTGTTGTGCAGCTCCTGAAGTGTGGACTGTATTACCTCTGCCGCCTGTGAGGTGATGCGCATATGCTCTTTATAATTGAGCATGAAGCCCGATATTTTTCCGTCGTTATCCGTTTTCCAGTCAATCAGCGCTTCGGCGTTTCCCGTATCGGCCACTTGCGAGGTTATCGCCTTATTGATCGATTCCGTGGCAATCTGCTTCACGCGGATTTGCGCCAGATGAAGAATGGGCGGCTTCAAACGCTTCTCCACATAACGCAGGCTCTGGATTACAGCCAGCAGGAGCACCAGGCTGAGGATGATCCAGAATCTGCCGCGCCTGCGCGGCTCGGGACTTCCTGATACAGAGCCGGATGCCGTTCCCTTCCGCCTGCTTTTGAAGTGCAGCCGCATACTGCCTCTGCGCTTCATCTCCCCATATTGCACACCCTGGGAGGACACGCGGCTGCCCCCCTTGGACGGCTTCGCCCTGAATGAAGGGCTGCGCCCTGCAAGTCTGGGGCCGCCTTCCCTTGAAGGCTTCGCCTTGAACGACGGGCTTCGTCCCGCCGTTCTTGGAATGCTGTCCCAGCTGAGCTTGGGCAGCCGCAGGCGGCCCAGATTCGGTACTCTTGCGCTGCGGCTCCCCCATTTTTTTATTCTGCCCATGCCTCTTTGTCCCTCCCGACCTTCCCGGAGGTCAAGCCGCCTCCAGTTAATATAGGCTATTCGGGACACGCGCAAAATAACCCCACAAAGTGGGGCACGGCTGGCCGCAGCAACAGCAAAAAGGAACGCAGCCTGCGCAAATGCGCCCCGGGCTGCGTTCCTTTGGGTATAACCAGCTCAAATCATGCTATTCCATCCGGCTGCGTTTATCCTCCTGCAAATGTCCCCAGTGGCGGCGGATGAAAATTCCGATAAGGATAACGGCAAATACTCCATACCAGGTCAGATAGCCGTTCCATTCCTCCCTGGGGACAATCAGAGTCGAGCTGATCGTTCCAAACAGCCAGATATATGAAAGATTGCCCAGCACCGTGCCCCAGATAAAAGCAGAGGTCTTGATGGGTGAAACTGCCGACATGAAATTGATAATATTGCTCGGCATGATCGGAATCGTGCGCAGCAGCACCAGCGTCCAGATGCCGTACCGGTCCAGGTAACGCTGCCACTTGTCATAGCGCTTCAGCCTGGAACGCCATGTCCGGTCAAACCACTCAAACAGATAGCGCCGGAAGAGGAAATAAGTAACCACTGCCCCTATATTGCAGGCCATCCAGCTGACAAGCATCCCTCCGATCACATTGAATTCGGACACATGCAGGACGATAAGGATCGCCAGGGGGAAAAATCCGAACAGACTCTGCAGCACCGCTAGCGGGATGGTGGCGAGCAGGATATACGGCCCGCTGAGTCCAAGTGACTGCAGCAGCCAATCGATCCAGGCATTGATGGTCTCTGTCATGGAGCAGCCTCCTTTCTTGCTTCCTTGAACCACTGCTGACAGCTTATAACCCCTTGGATTCAAGCAGAAACGGCTTCGCCGTCCTCTGAAAGAGGCGGTATCCGTTTCTCCAAAATTAGAAGGATAATTGATAGCCTGAAACATATAAACCTGAATTTCGAAAGTAAGTATCCACAAATCATCTAAAAAGCTCTACACGAAGGGATTTCTTGCTAAAAACAACTTGCACCAAATGGGTGAAGGAAGAAGAGGGTTTATCTCTTGTCCGATCTGGATGGGTTCAATTCACTTTCGAAATTCAGGATGAATTCTTATCTTTCAAAATAACCCCACAAAGTGGGGCCTTGGCTTCGATGATGACTCAGGTACTTTGCGGGGACCCCAAAACATATAAATTCTTATCTTTTCAAGAAAGACACCTATCGGCGTCCTATATAAGAATGCTGCCATTTCAGTGGGGAGGAGAAGAATCATTTAGCCTGATTCCCTCCTCCAGCCGGCTTCGGGCGAATTCAAAGGCACTTCTGCCTCTGATTCCCTCCTCCAGCCGGCTTCGGGCGAATTGAAAGGTACTTCTGCCTCTGATTCCCTCCTCCAGCCGGCTTCGGGCGAATTGAAAGGTACTTCTGCCTTTGATTCCCTCCTCCAGCCGGCTTCGGGCGAATTCAAAGGTACTTCTGCCTTTGATTCCCTCCTCCAGCCGGCTTCGGGCGAATTCAAAGGTACTTCTGCCTCTGATTCCACCATCCAGCCGGCTTCGGGCGAATTCAAAGGTACTTCACATATAAATTCTTATCTTTCAAGAAAAACACCCCTCACGGGGTGTTTATTGAATGAGTCTGCCTATAACCTGTGTATGTAAGGAACATTGCAGAAGGCGTACAAGTTACAGAATTGTAGCCTTATGTTCCTTCATCATAACACACATCCATAGCCGCTGCAAAACTCTGCAGCCTCCGCAGAATGGTTATTCGATTCCGGCGATCCAGCTGCCGACTTGCTCTTCATGCTCCTGAACCCAGGCTTTGGCTGCGTCCTCCGGAGATTGGCCGCCCTGAATATCTATCATTACCTGCGCCATATCCTCCGGTGTCCACTGGAATTGATCCAGGAAACGGTAGACATCCGGCATATCCTCCTTCAGGCCTTGCCGTACCATGGTGTGAATCTGCTTGGCTCCGCCATAGATTTCCTGCGGATCCTCCAGATACTTCAAATCCATATTGGCAAACATCCAGTGCGGTGTCCAGCCGGTAACAACAATCGGCTTATTGTCCGCATACGCCTTCTGCAGCTCCTGCGCCATCGCCGCCGATGAGCTCTCCAGCAGCGTATAATCGCTCAGCCCATAGGCCTCCACCGCTTGTTCGCTGGCGGTCATAATACCGGCACCCGGCTCAATTCCGATGATCTGGTTGTTCAGGGAGTTGGCCACATCGGCATTCTTCAGATCTTCAATGGAATTGATATCCATATAAGCAGGAACGGTAAGCCCGGTTTTGGTCCCGTCCAGGTTGGCTCCCAAATCCTCGATATCGCTGCCATATTTCTCAAGATAAGAGGCATGCGTGCTTGGGAGCCAGGCGGCTACCATGCCGTCGGCGCTGCCATCGGCAATTCCCGCCCACATAGGGCCGGCGTCGACCTGCAGCATTTCCACAGTAACACCCAGCTTGGATTCAAGCACTTCTTTTACCACGTAGGTGCTGGCAATTTCGGAATCCCAGGCCACATAGGCCAGCTTCACCGTCTCATTGCCCTTGGACGAATTGGACGAGCAACCGGCAACGGCTGCCGCCAGCAATATCAGCATCAGTATTCCCAAGGTTTGCTTCTTCATATGAACAACACTCCTATCCATTTTTAGGTTTAAACAGCTTCTGCGTCAGACGGTCAAGCAGAATCGCGATAATTACGATAGCGATGCCCGCTTCAAAGCCTGCGCCGGTCTTGGCTTGCGACACGGCCCGGTATACATAGGCACCCACGCCCTGAGCACCGATCATCGACGAAATTACGACCATCGACAGCGAGAGCATAATGGTCTGGTTAATGCCGGCCATAATGGTCGGCAGAGCAAGCGGCAGCTGCAGCTTGAACAGCTTCTGGCCTGCGGTAGAACCAAATGCATCCGCCGCTTCCACCAGCTCCGGGGACACCTGGCGGATTCCCAGGTTGGTCAGCCGGATCGTTGGCGGAATCGCAAAGATAATGGATGCGATCACACCGGGAACCACCCCGAGCGAAAAGAAAGACACCGCAGGCAGCAGGTAGACAAATGCCGGCATCGTCTGCATAAAGTCCAGAACCGGGGTCACGGTATTCTGTACCCCGTTGCTCTGTGCGCAGAGCACGCCAAGCGGCACGCCGATCAGCACTGCCAGTACAGAGGCTGTCAGTACCAGGGCAAGCGACTGCATTGATGGCCCCCACAGCCCCAGATTGTCGATCAGCAGCAGCCCGATGAGCGCAAACAGCGCTATGCGCCATTTCCCGATCCAGTACGCCAGAGCGGTAATAATTACAATCAGAACAATGGCCGGAAGAAAAGTGAGCGCTGATTCAATGCCGTCCACCATTCCACCGATGAGCATATGAATGAAGTCAAACAAAGGGCCCAGGTAGGCGGTCAGCCAGTCCTCCAGCCATTCAACCGCCTGTCCGAGCGGCAGCTTGGGAATATTCATCAAATTCCCTCCCCTTCCGGAACCGCATTGCCGGCCAGGGCGGACAGAACGGCCCCTTTGATGACAATGCCCTTCAGCTTGTTGCCTTCGTCAACTACCGCCACCGGCAGATGGGTCTCGGACATTAATTCAAACAGATCGTTCAGCAGCGTATCCGGGGACACACGGGGAATCTCCCGGCGCATAACCTCCAGAATGGATTGATTCTCCTTGAGCGCCTGGGCCGCATCCTCAGCGGTGACTACACCCTGCAGCTTCATTTCATTGTCAGTCACATACAGGCTGGAAACACCGCTGTCCCGCATCAATTGCAGCGCAACGCGCGGACCGCGTTCAGGGCGGATCATTTCCGGCTGGCGCATCACATGCGCTGCGGTCAGCACCTTCGACAGATCGACATCCTCCACAAAACGTTCCACATATTTGTTGGCCGGCTGAATCAGAATTTCTTCCGGCGTGCCGATCTGCACAATTACGCCATCCTTCATCAAGGCGATGCGGTCGCCGATGCGCAGGGCCTCATCCAGGTCATGCGTGATGAATATAATGGTCTTTTTCATTTTGGACTGCAGCTCCAGCAGCTCCTGCTGCATATCCTTGCGGATCAGCGGGTCCAGCGCACTGAAGGCCTCATCCATCAGCAGAATATCGGGATCATTCGCAAGTCCGCGTGCAAGGCCTACCCGCTGCTGCATGCCGCCGCTGAGCTGGTCGGGCCGGTGATGCTCCCAGCCTTTAAGGCCGACGAGCTCCAGAGCCTCCGTGGCAAGCCGGGTTCTTTTCTTTTTTTCAACCCCCTGCACTTCAAGGCCGTATTCGGCATTCGCCAGCACAGTGCGGTGCGGGAACAATGCGAACTTCTGGAACACCATTCCGATATTCTTGCGGCGGAACTGGCGCAGCTGCTCCGGATTCATTTTGACGACATCCTTGTCTTGGAAAAGAACCTGTCCCCCTGTGGGCTCTATTAAACGGTTCAATAATCGGACCAGTGTGGACTTGCCGCTGCCCGACAATCCCATAATGACAAATATCTCTCCTTCTTCGATACGGAAATCCGCCTTGTTGACACCAACCGTCAGCTTGGCTTCCTGGGCGATTCTCTCTTTAGACCATCCTTGCTCCAATAATGGAAGAGCCCGTACCGCATCATGACCAAATACCTTGGTAAGCTGCTTCACCTCAATAATTGCCATGGTGACCTCCTTCTTCCGGCTGCAAATTTCATCTTGCTTCACTCAAATTAGTGTAACTGACTTATGAAAAGAGACGCAAAGCGCATATTCAGTTAAAAATTAGCGTACAGTTTTAACTTTACGTACTTTATGTAAAGAATACTCTGTTTAACGGCAAATTTCGTTCCAGATGAATTCTTTACTTATAGACAGGGATTTGATTACAATACACAATAGGGGTTTGCAGTCATTAGCCTACACCTCAGGAGGGACCACCATGAATGATTTAGAAGGGCTTGCGCCCGAGCAAGTGGAGAGAATCAGCAAAGCCCGGGAACGCGTGATCGATTCCATCGGCAAAAATATGGATCTGTACGGAATTACACTGTCCATTGGGCATTTATACGGCTATATGTACTTCAATCAGGGTCCCGTTACACTGGACGATCTGAGCCGGACCATGGGAATGAGCAAAACGTCCATGAGCACCGGCGTGCGAACCCTGCTGGATCTGAAGATGATCGACAAGGTATGGGGAAAAGGCACCCGGAAGGATTTGTTCGAGGTTGTTCCCGACTGGCATCAGAACTTCAGTGATTACTTCTCTATTAAATGGAGAAAAGCGGTCGAAGGAAACATGGCCGCGCTGGGCAAATCGCTGAACGAAATCAAACAAATGAAGAGTGAATATGCCGATCAACCGGGCATGGAGCAGCTGCTCAGCAATGACGAAGCCAAAATTGAGGAAGCAATTAAATATTACCGCTGGCTTCTGAAATTGATCGAAGCACTGGAAACCGGCAAAATCTTTGAACTGATTCCTAAAGAAACCTAGCATACTGTTCTCATATCCCCGCAAAACAAACAGCCGAGATCCTGAAGCACAGGATTTCGGCTGTTTGAGATTTATGGAATGCTGCCGCCTACAGAGCCTCTGTCAAACTTACATTATCAATATAAATATGGTTGCCCGCCTGAATCGCATTATTCGTGTCCCCGCTGTTGCCGGCAATCAGGCCCATGAGGAACACCAGATGCACTCCCGCATCCGTCGCGCCATCCATTGTGAAGGTATAGCTGTATAAGTTCATGCTGCCCGTCAGGACTACAGCTTGTGCCGGCAAATATTTCGTGTAATCCCCGCCTTTGTGCTCTACAGCCACTTCGATCAAACGGTCAATATCGGAGCGTGCCTCAAAAGTCAGCGTATACGTCTTGCCCTGCACGAGCTTCAAATTGGCATAATCGACCTGGGCGCTGTAGTTGGCTGTTCCCGTCCCGGTCAGTGTGGCGGCAAGTTCTCCGTCCTGTGCGGCGGCGGAGCCGGTGCCGTCAAAATATTGTGTCCATCCGGCAAGACCTGCCGCCTCATCAAATGCTCCGTTGTCCAGCGTACCGCTGGCGGGTTCTACCGGTACGCCGCCCCCGCCTTCCAGCTCAGTAACCCTGATGTCGTCAAAAGAAAGCGTATGCGGCATGCCATTCGCCGTTTTGTCCTCTCCCATGGTTGCACCGATCAGATAGTTCAGCTTCAGCGGATTGTCGTTCTCCACGGTAAATTGCGCGCTGTAGGTCTCCCAGGCGGCAGAAACTTCGAACTTCGCCTGTGCCGGGGCGGCAGAGGTGCCGCTGTACTCCACAATGATCTGTCTGGGCACCGTTGACTTGGCCTTGAAGCTCAGCTCATAGGTTTTTCCTGCCTGCAGCGGAATGCCCTCCTGGAACAGCTGGGTATGCCAGGCCGCTGTGCCGGCAACGGAAATCCCGATCTCCGCCACCCCCTCATTGACGCTGAAAGAAGAAACCCCGCCTTCCCCGGACCATGTGGACCAGCCCGTTTTGCCGCCGGCAAACGATCCGTTGACGACCAGATTGTTGTCATTCGCCAGAATGGTTTGGGATACCGTGGCGCTGACATACCCTTCCGCTTCCACAGTAACGGTATAGCTGCCTTCAGCCGGAAACACCTCAGGAGCAATGATAATCATGCCCGCTTGGACGGTATACTGCCCTTCGGCAAGTGCAGTGCCGTTCACCTTAACCGTCTTAATACTGCTGCGCCAGGCTGCATTATCGGCAAAGGTCAGCTCTACCGGCTGCGACACCCGGTTGTTCGTGCTGTCGCCGAGCAGCTCCTGCGGTTTGGCCGGCGCATTCTTAATCTCAAGCTTCACATTGTCGATCACAAGCTGATGCGCCTGCGGAATGCTCACTCCATCCACCTTGCCCAGCAGGAATTTCAGCGACAGTGTATCATTGGCCCCCTGCCGGAATTCGAATCTGTAATGGGCGGGTTCCGGGGCGATATCCACGATCTGGGTAAACGAAGACTGATAGGAGGCGTTCTCCGCATTGACGCTGATTTTGCGGGCCACACTTGCACTGGCATCAAATTCAATAATATAGTCCATGCCGCCGGCCGCCCTCAGTCCATTCTGGAACAGCATCACCGAATAAGGCTGGCTTCCGGTATTGGTAATATTGAAGGCGGCTGCTCCATCCGTAACTGAAGCGGTGCTCGCACCGCCCTGCTCCGTCAAGAGCCGCTCCCAGCTGGTGAAGCCAAAGCTGAAATCCCCGTTCACCAATGGATAGTAGACCAGTGAAGGATCGTAATAGAAGCTCGTACGCAGCAGCAGGAAATTGTCCAGCTTGACGGTGCCCGCAGCGCTGCCGAGATGAAGCACAAATTGTCCCAGCGCATCGGTTGCTCCGGCGAGGTCAGGGAATACCGCTTCCACCTGCTGTTCCCCCGGCTTGAGCTGAATGGTCCCGGATGCATAGACAGTGCCATCCCTGCCTTGCAGTTCAATTACCGCTGTGCGCGGGGAAGGGACATCCGCCTCAAAGGTGAGCCTGTAATCCTGGCCCTGTAGCAGAAAGACCCCTTTCTGCAGCAGGCGGACATCGGCGCTTGGTCCGCCGGTGCCGCTGATCTGCAGATTTAATCTGCCCGCAGCGTCAACGCTCGGGCTGACCGCCGCATCTCCGTCCGCTTCGGCATGCCAGTAGCCGAGCCGGTCCGGCTCGCCCAGATCAAAGGTGCCGTTGTACAGATGGTTGCCGCTGCCCAGGGGAGTTTTGGCGCTGTCATGGTCAAACTGAATGCTGTCAATCTCTTCGAGCCGGGCGTTCCCAAGCCATACAGGCGAAGCATCCGTACCTAGATTGAATTCTACCCGGGCAGCAATGTCCGAGTTCTCCTTCATCTGGAACACCGTTTCGTAATGGGTAAACGATGAGGTCAGGCCTGCCTTGAGCGTTGGCGAGTAAGCCTGGTACCCGCGGGATTCTCCGCCCGTCAGCCGGACGCCGATATTGCGCGCGGCATCCGTCTTCGCGTCAAAGCTTAGCTTGTAGAATCTCCCCTTGGCCAGGGACACAATGGCCTGCGGCTGAATAGAGTATGAATTCCCTCCGGGGCTGCTGATGTTCACCTTGAGGTAATTCTGCCCGGCGATCGGTTCAAGCGATACTGCCGCATCTGCTCCGGCTTCCTTATACAGCACCCAATGGGCCGTATTCGGGATGCCCATTCCGGCATCGCCGGCTACTTGCTCCGTGAAGCCATTGTTGTAAATGAGGTTGCCGTCCGCAAGTTGCGGCAGTGAGCCTTCAAGATACGGCTCCTTCTCAATCGTTACGGGAACCGGCTCACGGTAAGCCCGGCCCGTCAGTTCGTAGACCCTGACGTAATCGATTTCCATCGACTGCGGGAATACGGTCTCCTCTGTGGGATTGCCGTCAAAATCGCCGCCGACCGCCAGGTTCATCAGCAGATGGAACTCCTGGTTGAACGGTGCCGGATAGGCGTTGTTCGCCGGCTGTCCGCTGCTCAGGCTGTACCAGTCATTCTTGGTTGAATAGAGGATGCCGTCCACATACCAGCGGATTTCACCCGGCTCCCATTCAATGGAATAGGTGTGGAACTGTGCGATGGTTGAGTTGTCCGGCAGCACATATTCCTTGCCGGAATATACATTATCCGGCCACTGGGAGCCATAATGGATGGTTCCGGCAACCGTGTCCGGGCGGCTTCCCCAGCCCTCCATAATATCCAGCTCGCCGGATGCCGCCCATGTACCGTAGACATAATCCTCCGGCAGCATCCAGATCGCAGGCCATAGGCCTTTGCCCACGGGCGCCTTGGCCCGGATTTCGAATTTACCGTATTTTTTGCTGAACAAATCCTTCGTTTTGATCCGGGAGGAGGTGTATTCCTTGCCGCCCTGCGCCTCTTTGCGGGCAGTGATGATCAGCTTGCCGTCCGCTTCCTTGACGTTTTTCTCCTCACTCGTGTACCATTCCAGCTCATTGTTGCCCCAGCCCGGATTTCCGACTGCCGTGCCGTCTCCCAGGTCGTAGGTCCACTTCGCCGGATCAATGATACCGTCGTTGAACTCATCATTCCAGACCAATGTCCACGGGTCGGCGGCAGGTGTAGGCGTAGCGGTTGGCGCTGCCGTGGCGGTCGGCGCTGGCGTAGCCGTCGGCGCTGCCGTGGCCGTCGGCGCTGGCCCCGAGCCGCCGGCCGGTGCCTGGGTCGCCGCTGGCGGCGTTGCGGCAACCGGCCCGCTGCTGCCCTGCAGCAGCGGAGCGCCGAAGGCAGTCACGCCCTCGGCGTTATTCACAACGGCGATGAAGCTGCCGCTGCCCGCCAGGGATGTACCCCTGGCTGTCGCGGCAAGCAGCAGCTCCGCAACCTGGGCATTATCCGCCAGCACAACCTGGCAGGGACTGCCCAGGGTCAGCTTGCCCACCGTCCCGGAGAGCGTCAGTCTAAGGACGCCGGTGGCGGATTCCGCTGTGGAGACAGCAGTGAAGCCCCCTTTTAGCACCGCTTCTTTTGCTGCGCTTGAGATTTGCACATCCGTAAATCCCGCTCCGCTCAGCCCGTTCTCCTCAAGCGTGGCTCCCGAATTCAGCCGCACCGTTCCAATTGAGGATGTACCGCCGGCAGAAATGCGGATTTTGCCGTCTTGCTTGGCGGCCTCGACTTTGCCTATAGTGCTGTCTTGAAGGCTTACGCTATGCGCTCCGCCGCCGCGGATGTAGGTTGTTCCCGTCACTTTTACCCCTTGGAGCAAGGCATTGCCTTCACCAATTCCCTCCGTGAGGTAGAGATTGCCCTCAATCACGCTGTCCTTGAGTACGATGCCGGCATGGCTCAGCACCGCATTTCCCTGTACCGTTCCTAATGTGAATTCCCCCTGAGAGCGCAGCAGGCCCGGTACCATCCGGTCGGCGATTTGGGCCAGCTCGGCACGGGTAAGCCTGCCCTCCGGCTTGAACAAGCCGCCAGGATAGCCCTTGAAATAGCCGGCAGCCGAAAGCGTTGCTGCCGCCTCCCTGGATTCACTGTCTGACCCGGCCAAATCGCTGTAAACGGCAGCCTCCTGCTCCTCCCCCGTATCCAGCTGAAATATCTTCTGCAGCGCCACAGCCGCCTCCGCACGCGTCAATGGAGCAGAAGGGGCTATGCGGTTGTCCTTGTCCGCACTTAAATAGCCGGCGGCTATGCTCTTGGCGATATCGCTGCTGAACCATGCAGCCGCAGGCACATCGGCAGGCAGGGGTGCAGCTTCCGCGCCGTAATTAAAAATACGGTTCATAATAACGGCAAATTCCGCCTTCGTTACCGGAGCATTCGGCCGGAAGGTTCCGTCCCCGTAGCCGCCGACAATGCCATTCCCGCTCCAGCGCTGCACCGCACGGGCGGCCCAGCTGTCCGCCGGAACATCGGTAAACGCTTTCAATTCATTGGAGCTTGATGTGCTGCCCGTAACTGAAGTTACGCCGCTTGATATTACAGCTGAATCTGCCGCCGCAAGCCGCCCGGAAGCGGCCTCTGCGAAGCCCCCGCCGTTGCCCAGCGGAGCCAGCAAGCCTGTCAGAAGGGCCATGGCAGTAAGCAGGCCGGATACTTTTTTCTTCATCCTGTTCATTCCTCCTTGAAGTACCGTTATCTTGAAGTACTGTTATCCCGAAGTACTGTTATTCCAAGTCCTGTTACTCATTCCAGCCTCAAAATCGAAATCGGTTTCGAAAATATCCGCAGCCGCTGCAGCACAATAACCGTTTGACTTGCTCCGGCAAGTTGAATAGACTTAAATTCATGAAGAAGCGCGGCGGGACAGTCTTTTGGCCGGGTACAGTGATTAAGCGGAGGGTGGCTTTTCCATGCAAATGAATATTAAAAAGATCGCTGAAATGGCGGGAGTCTCCGTCTCAACAGTTTCGAAAATCATGAACAATTACAGCGATGTTTCCGAAAAAACGAAAAAAAGGGTTATGGAAATTATCGAACAGACCGGATATTCCCCCTCCAACTCTGCCAAAACACTGGCCACCAAGAAGTCCAATCTGATCGGGGTGATTTTTGCCGGCGAGCTGAATGTGGAATTTACGCATCCTTTTTTTGTAGAGGTGTTGAATTCCTTCAAGAAGCAGATGGGGGTGCTTGGCTACGATCTGATCTTTTTTTCCAACGAGAAATTCATCAGCAGCGGGGATTACTACTCCCGTTGTCTGCATTTTAATGTGGATGGCTGTGTTATCATATCCGGGCAAAAGATGGAGCCGGCGATCCGCGACCTGGATATGAGCAGCCTTCCCTGCATCGGCGTTGATTTGGAGCTGAGCGGCAAGAAGTCCGGATTTGTGATGTCGGATAATTTCCAGATCGCCTCCAAGGTGGTGGAGCATTTCTATCTGCTGGGCCACAGGGAGCTTGGCTTCATTGGCAGCACGGCCGACTCGGATATCTCCAACCAGCGGGAAGCCGGGTTCGCCAAGGCGATTGAAAGCTTTGGCCTGGCGCTGAACCGCAAGTGGTTCGTGCATGGGGAGGACTTCTTCGAAATCAGCGGCTACACGGCGATGCGGCAGCTCCTGGAGACCGGCAGTATGCCAAAAGCGGTCTTCGCCGCCTCCGATCTGCTGGCCCTCGGCGCGGTCCGCGCCTTGAAGGAAAAGGGCCTGCGCATCCCGGAGGATGTCGCCATCATCGGCTGTGATGACATCGAAGCCTGCAAATATACCAGTCCCACGCTGACCACGATCCGCCAGAACAAAGAGCGCCTGGGCGTCCTCGCCGCACATATGCTGTTCGACCTCATCAACAATCAATCGGACGGCGGTTCCTTCGTTGTCGAACCGGCGCTGATCGTCCGCGAATCCTGCGGCAGCCGCATGCGAGGCTAATGCTTGGCTGGCTGGCGGCTTGCAGCTGGCGTTGCGGCTCCGCCGCCAGCTTCCCAGCTGCATGTTGCTTACGGCTCGCAGCCAGCTCCCCAGCTGCGTGTTGCTTGCGGCTCGCAGCCAGCTCCCCAGCTGCGTGTTGCTTGCGGCTCGCAGCCAGCTCCCCAGCTGCGTGTTGCTCGCCACTCCGCTGCCAGCTTCCCAGCTGCCAGCAATGCCGGCGATTTCTTGCGGTTTCGAACCTCTGCCAATCCGCAGGGAATTGTCTGATTGCACTTTGTACAATAGACATCCATGCCGCCGAGCGGCACCCTAGAGGATGCAAATATAAGCAGTGAAATGAATTTGCAGGATAGATATGGGCTGAAATCAGCCAAATCACGATTCAATTGCACTTTGTACAATTATAATGAGCCCAGCCCCCCTAAAATAAAGAAACTGATTAAATTCTGCTGCACAAAGTGCAATTAAAACGAATTCCAGCCCAATTCGGAGTGATTCTACTGCACAAAAAAGCTTAACGCAACTTTTGATGTCTACGGGTTGCTTAAATGCCAAGTGTTACTTTTAGGGGCTGGACTTACTTTGATTAGCTGTATGTTACCTTGAACGGCTAAGCGTTACTTTTATTTGTCTTAACTTACTTTTAGCGCCTGAGCTTTACTTTGAGTACTGTATGTTACCTTGAACGGCTAAAGGTTACTCATAGTGCCTAAGCGTTACTTTTATTGCTTCAATATTACATAACCTGCGCCCTCTTTGCTCTTCAACGTTCTTCAGCGTTCTTCAGCGTTCTTCCCGGTCCGCAACAGCACTAAACGCCCTTCGGCAGCCCCCCTTGGCGAAACTTTATTTCCAGACTTTGCTCCTACTGATCGAAACACTTTCGATATTATAATCCCTCATTTGATGTAAGGGTTCAAGGCACTGTTTTTCTGGTTTTGGGCGTCATTTTTCGGTTATAGGGGGGCAGGAGGCGAGACCTCGGTGTCCAGTGTCAGCCTTAGCAACTGCCCGGCATGTGCAAGCCCGGCTCCGAAGCCGTACAGCAGGACCTGCTGGCCGTTAAGCACTTTGCCTGCGCGGATGCCAAGGTCCAGCGCGAGCGGAATGCTGGCTGCCGAGGTGTTTCCAAAATATTCAAGACTGTACAAGGCTTGCTCCAGCGGATAATTCATCCGCTCACAGATAGGCTCAATCATCCGCAGATTTGCGCTGTGCGGAATGAACCAGTCTACCTGTTCCAGAGTGGCTCCGGCGCTGTCAAGCACCTGCTGCACGCCCTGAGGCACCGTTCGCACAGCCCAGCGGAAAACCTCGCGCCCATTTTGCACCAGCTTGCCTGTATCTATAAGATCAACCTCATTCACAACATGCGACAGCCCCGGGTGGTAGACATGATGCGCCCCGCTGCCGTCGCTGCCCAGATGGAATCCGGCAAAGCCGTCAACCAGCCCGCCGCTCTCCAGCAGCACCGCACCCGCACCGTCGCCAAAAAGGATACAGGTGCTCCGGTCGGTGTAATCCGTAATTTTGGACAGAGTGTCCGCGCCAAGCACCAGCACCTTGCGGTGCAGACCGGAGGCAACATAGGCATGCGCTGTATGCAGTGCATAGACGAACCCGGCACAGGCCGCGCTCAGATCCACCGCTCCAGCGGTAACCGGAATACCCAGACGATTCTGGAGAATGGAAGCCACAGAAGGAAAAGAAAAATCCGGTGTGCTTGTAGCAACGAGAATCATATCGACATCCTGCACACTTTTGCCGTAACGCTTCATCAGATCCTGCACAGCGGCTGTACATAAATCACTGGTGTATTCATCCTCACGGCTGATTCTGCGTTCACGGATTCCGGTCCGCTGGACAATCCACTCCTCATTGGTATCCACCATCTGCTCCAAATCGCTGTTCGTCAGTCTCCGGGCCGGTACGTAAGCTCCGATTGCGGTAATTTTGGCACCTTTCAAGAGTATCACCCCGTAATTAGTATCTGATATTAGTACTTGGTGCTAATTATAGCCTGAAACTGCCTGTTTGGCAAAAACAAACTGCTGCGGATTTCCTATCCCAGCCCAAAATGAAGTTCCTTCACAGCAGTTGCAGGAATACCCCAAGCTCGGCACTTGACATGCCTTTCATCTGATAAGCCGTTTGAACCAGAGACAATATGCGTTTTTTACATCCCTTCAACTTTGGAGATGTCCACAGAAGCTCTGCATCTAATTAACTATTACCCGTTTTTCAAGGCCCCTGCCGCCGTATTACAAACAATAGGGATGATCCGGAAAGCCGTAAATGGCTGCCAAATCATCCCTTCTCTTTCCCCACTGCAGGTATTCCGGTCCCCTTAGCTGCTCACCGGCTCCACCGTCACCTGCTCGACAAGCTTTTCGGGTTTTGCCGTATTTTTGGAGCGGCAGCCCGAGAACTCCACCTCTTCACTATTTTCAATGTAAAAAGCCGGACCTTCATGGTTCTCAATTGTCACCTGATTGAACTGCACATCCCTTACATATCCCAGATAAAAGCCGCGGCCCTTCATCGGATCAAGCCCTGTCATCATATCGGGAGCACCCGGTACCGGGTGCTTCGCCATCGAAATATCCACGTTCGTGAAGGTAATCTCCGAGACAGGCTGCTCCGCAAGGCCATAGAGGAACCCTGCGGCGGCCTGGACGTTACGCGCTGTAATATTAGCATAATGAATCCGGCGAAAACACGGCGTTTCAGCAGTGACCGGGTACGGGTTCTTATCCCAGACGTACTTTTCCTTGCCGCGCGGCCCGCAGAAATAATACAGGTTCAGCGTAAAAGGGCAGATAACGTCCTCCATCACAATGTTGCTGATGCGGATATCTTCAATGGTTCCCCCGCGCCCTCGTCTGGATTTCATGCGTATTCCCCGGTCCGTCTGCTTGAAGACGCAGTTAGTGATCGTCACATTGCGGATGTCGCCGCTCATCTCACTGCCGAGCACAACCGCCCCATGGCCATGAACCATAGTGCAGTTGGTGATCGTGATATTCTCGCAGGGCACACGCTCCAGGGTGTCTTCGGTTCCCGCTTTGATGGCGATGCAGTCATCGCCCACATCTATGTGACAGTTGCTGATATGGACACCCGAGCAGGATTCGGGATTGATGCCATCCGTATTCGGCGAATCCGCAGGGTTGAGAATGGATACATTGTCAATCGTCACATTGCCGCAGCCAATCGGGTTGACCGTCCAGCTGGGGGATTGCGTCAGTGTAACATCCTTGACCGTCACCCTGCGGCAGCTGCTGAGGCCGATTAAGGTTGGACGCGGATACTCCAGCTGCTCCGGATGATTACGGTGCTTATCCCACCATGGCGCACCGTTTCCATTAAGGATGCCGCTCCCTGTAATAGAGATATTGACCAGATTCTCGCCGAAAATGCAGGGCGAATGAACCTGCCGCTTCACTCCCTCCCATCTGGAATCCACTGCAGGATAATCCTGCGGCTCGGTGCTGAAGGACAGCACCGCTCCCGGACTTAGGTGCAATTCAATATTACTGCGGAGCCGGATCGCTCCGGTCACAAATGTGCCTGCCGGAACATGCACCGTTCCTCCGCCTGCCCCGCTTGCCGCTGCAATGGCGGCGGCAATTGCGCTTGTAGCCGGTACCGGACTATCCGGCAACGCACCGTAATCCACGATGTTATACACGTGCCTTCCTCTCCTTTCACGTTCAACGGCATTTCTGCCGTTATTCCAACCCGCTCTCGCCGGCGGCTCTCCCATAACGGCATTTCTGCCGTTATTCCAACCCGCTCTCGCCGGCGGCTCTCCCATAACGGCATTTCTGCCGTTATTCCAACCCGCTCTCGCCGGCAGCTCTCCCATAACGGCATTTCTGCCGTTATTCCAACCCGCTCTCGCCGGCAGCTCTCCCATAACGGCATTTCTGCCGTTATTCCAACCCGCTCTCGCCGGCGGCTCTCCCATAACGGCATTTCTGCCGTTATTCCAACCCGCTCTCGCCGGCGGCTCTCCCATAACGGCATTTCTGCCGTTATTCCAA
>NZ_JACBYI010000062.1 GCF_019352175.1 Paenibacillus sp. S150 | reverse complement strand
GTTTTGTTGTATACTGGTCATTGAGTAGGGCTCCTTTTCTTGGTGACTTTGCAATCCCAAGGATACCCTACTTTTTTGTCGTTTACTAGACTCCCCGATCCTTACACATACTATTTTACGCCATCCCTTTACGGGCATATATGCTTAAATTAAGTTCACTTTTTCCCTCTATTTCCTCTGCCGCAAGCTTTTCTATCCACATTAGGTTCACTAATTCCACTCCACTTGCCCCCGGCAGCAATTCCGGTTAGCCCCCTTCAATTCCGCGCTTCCTCCTGCAAAATCCAGAACCCGCGGGTTCAGCTCGGCTACCCTGGTCTTTTAACTTCTCCCCGGCTGTACACATACCTTATCCGCAATTGAATGAAGTTCATCATTTCCTTGGCAACAAGTGGAAACGGCTTCGCCGTCCTTATAAGGACGGTATCCGTTTCAGCGGGAAAGATAAGGCTAATTTATAGCGTGAAAATAAATTCTTATCTTTCAAAAAAAGAAGCCGAGCGGCAGGTGCGCCGGCCCGGCTTCTCAGGCTTCCTATATAGGACTTATGCTTCTTGCCCGGCAGCCCCGCTCTTGTCCGAAACCAGCTCATTCAGGCCTACTATCAGGCCCTCCAGCTGATTGAAGCTCTCCACCATATGCCGGGTGATATTGCGCTGCTCTTCCACACCTGCCAGAATTTCTTCAGTTGCGGCGCTGGACTGTTCTGTGACACTGGAGAATTCCGTAATTTCTCCGACCACCTTCTCGGAAAAATGCTTCATGCCCGCTGAACTTTGCTCCACATCGCCGGCCTGGGCCAGCACCTTGTGGGCATTGGCCTGAATCGACTGGAACACCTTCACTGTATTCTGCACGGATTCGCTGCCCGTGAGCAGGATTTCCAGGCTCTGTCCAAACTGTGTGATCAGCCCTTCTGTCTGCGCCCGGAGGCTGGCAAGCACCCCGCTGATGGAATCCGCTGTCTGCCCGGAGCTTTCGGCAAGCTTGCGCACCTCTCCGGCCACTACCGCAAACCCCCGTCCCTGTTCTCCGGCACGCGCCGCTTCAATAGAAGCGTTCAATGCCAGCAGATTGGTCTGCCGCGAGATTTGCATGATTCCCTCCAGCATCGCATGCATGTCCAGACTTCGCTGTGAGAATTCCTGCATCTGGCCGGAGGTGCTGTTCATCACTTCCTGCAGCTCGGCAATTTGATCCGTGAGCAAGGAGATATTGCTGCCGCCCTGTTCGCTGACCTCCGCCGTATCCGCAGACAGCTGCTTCATTTCCCGGGAGCAGCCGGCCACATCGCGGATATGCTTGTCCGACACGGAGATGGACTCGGTGATATCCGCGATGCTGCTCGCCTGATATTCAATGCCCTTGGATACCTCCTGAAAGCCGATAACGACTTCATTCGTAATGGCGTCGACCATTTCCACTTCCTGTTTGAAATTCCCCGTAAAAGCGTATAAGCCGTCCACAGCTGTCTTTACCCGGTTCAAAAGATACTCCACATGCGTGCCCGAAGATTCGACCTCTTGTTTTTGCAGCTCAATTTGGAGGAACATTTTGCGGTTAACCGAGGATACGCCAAGCAGTACAGCGCAGACCAGGATGAATATGCCTGCTCCGCTCACGTATTCCGCCAGCTTCGGACCCGTGCCGGATTCGAACTGAATGAAAATATTGATGGCGTTCACCCCTGCGGCGATCGCAAAATACTGGTAGCTCGGATAAAAAAGCAGCATTGAGCACAGCAGCAGCGTTACCGGGAGGTTAACCTCAATCAGATTCAGATAAACCGCACTCCCTCCAAGAATGGCGGTAAACACCCAGGGGATAATACGGGTTCCTATTTTTTTCAGATGAAGCAAGGTTAAAACAGCGCTTAGAACAACCGCAAGCGCATTGATGACCCATAGTGACGGTACTTGAAATGCCAGAATCACGCCAAGCAGGGCCACAATCCAAATTGCAAAGATAATAATTCTGCTTCTCATCCAAATAATTTCCGTTAACCTTTGATTCTGCAACGTTGGCACTTCCCCCGTCTTAATATATTGGACTTATTCCCAAATTTAATATCGTCATTATTCGACAAGTATTTAACTGTAATTTGATCAAACCCTCTCTTTATTCCTCTTTACGCAAGCAGAAACGGCTAAGCCGTTTTTTCGGATGAGATGACCGTTTCGGCGGGCACAGAAGGAAAGGGGGGCGGGGCCTGATATTACACAAAATAACCCCACAAAGCCATCCATGCCGCCGACACGGCACCACAGATGATGGAAATGGGGGTAGATTTTGTTGCGTTTAATTTCTTGCGGCCTTTATGCGATTATCCTCTTCCGTAAAGTTATTTCCAGGGTAGTGGGGCCTTGGCTTCGATGATGACTCAGGTACTTTGCCGGGACCCCAAAATTATCTTTCAAGCAGAAACGGCTACACTGTCCTTCTAAGGGCCGGGGTGTTTCAGCGAGAAATAGAAGGATCATTTAATGTGCAAGGCATATTAATTCTATATTTACAAAAAGACCGCCCATTGGCGGTCTTGGAGAAACTGATATTCGGCTGTCGCTGTCTCTAGCCTTTTGGGCGCACTACGAGCGCAGCCAGGAACGAGAATACAATGGCCGCTGAAATCCCTGCACTGGTCACATCGAATATGCCTGTAACGACTCCGATCCAGCCATCCCGCTCCAGCTCGGTCAATGCCCCGTGCACGAGGGAATTCCCAAAGCTGGTGATCGGCACACCGGCACCGGCACCGGCAAATTTCACAAGCGGATCGTATATTCCGAAGGCATCCATGGCCGCTCCGGCCACCACAAGCGTGCTCATGGTATGTGCGGGTGTCATTGCCAGCACATCAAACATCAGCTGGCCGATGACACAGATGGCACCTCCAACCAGAAAGGCCCATAAATAAATCATGCTCCTTCACCCCCCATCTCCAGGGCTACGGCATGGGCCACGCACGGAATCGTCTCTCCCTGCTGGTAGGACAGCGGTGAGAGCAGCGCTCCGGTAGCCACGATCAGCACCCGCTTCAGCTCCCCTTTTCTCATCCGCTTGAGGATATGGCCATAGGTTACCGTTGCAGAACAGCCGCAGCCGCTTCCTCCGGCGATCACGTATTTCTGCTTGTCCAGATCGTAAATCATCAGACCGCAGTCATTGAAGGCGGTCTGCTCCATAGGAATGCCTTCTTTGGCCAGCAGATCCTTGGCAATCGGCAGGCCAACTGAAGCAAGGTCGCCCGTTACAATCAGATCATAATGCCCCGGGGAGAGAGCCGTATCCCGAAAATGCGCTGTTATCGTATCCGCTGCGGCCGGAGCCATCGCCGCCCCCATATTAAAGGGGTCCTTGAGGCCCAAATCCATAATGCGGCCCAGAGTTGCCATGACAACATGCGGCCCCTCCGAAGTACCGTCGTCCGCGCCGATAACCGCACAGCCGGAGCCGGTTACGGTATATTGGGCCGTCGGAGGCTTTTGGGAGCCGTATTCGGTCGGATAGCGGAACTGCTTCTCCACGGTACAGTTATGGCTGGACGTTCCCGCCAGTGCATACTTGCCGCCGCCGGAATCCACAATCATTGAAGCAATGGCAAGGCTCTCCATGGAGGTGGAACAGGCTCCGAACACACCGAGATAGGGTACACCGAGCTTTCTCGCAGCAAATGAGCTGCTGATAATCTGGTTCATCAGATCTCCTCCGACAAAAAACTCCAGCTTCTCCTGCTCAAGCGAAGCATTGATCAGCGCCAGCTTGGAGGCTTTTTCGAAAAGAGCGCGCTCCGCCTTCTCCCAGGTTTTCTCGCCCATTTTCAGCGAATCATAAATAAAATCAAAATCCGAAGCGAGCGGCCCCTCCCCCTCCTCCGGGCCAACCACTGCGGACGAGCCGAGAATAACGGGACGGGTGGTATACTGCCAGGTCTGGCTGCCAAGCTGCTTCATAATCAGTGACCGCCTCCCAATCCAAAAACGGCATATACTACGCCTACGGCAAAAGCAGCAACTACCCCGAACACAATGACAGATCCGGCCAGCTTGAACATGTTCGCGCCTACCCCGAGCACCAGGCCTTCCGCCCGGTGCTCCAGTGCAGCCGAGCACATGCTGTTGGCAAATCCCGTGATAGGAACGGCACTTCCTGCACCGCACCATTGCGCAAGCTTGTCGTATACGCCGAAGCAGGTCAGAATCACGGAAATGAGAATCAGCACTCCGGCCATCGGGCTAGCGGCTTCCCGTGCGGTCATATCAAAGATCGCCATAAAAGCCTCTTGAATGCCTTGTCCGATTACACAGATCAAACCGCCCGAGAGAAAAGCGCGGATACAGTTTTTGAACACGGGACGTGAGGGAACGTAAGGCTTGGACAATTTCTCATAATCCTGCGGAGTCAAGGTGTCAAGCCGCAGTTTGACACCTGATTTTCTAGTTTTCGCCGGCAAATAGGACACCTCCTGAAAAGGATGCGAAAGGGTTGGGCCTGAGCCCGGAGGCTCAGGCTGTCTCCCTCCCGGAATGTTCTTCGTTAGAAGTTTTTTCTTATTGTTCGCCATTTGCCGTTTCGTTATGTCCCTCCAGCTCAGGAAAAATACAACAATACAATAATCAGCAGCATGAACAGAATCAATATCAGCACAGCCTCGCGCTCTGCCGTGCAGCTTCGGCTGTATTTTCTCTGCATTCCCCGGGTATGCACTCTGCCGGAGAAGCCCGGGACTGGCGCCCGGGGCATGCTTCCTGCCATCCTCATCCGCTTCGCTTCCTTTCCCGGCTCCTGCCTGCGGAGCCACTAATGCATAGTATTCGCAGCACTAGTGCCCGGTGTTCATTTTGCCCTCCGGTCATGGACAATTGAAGCCGCAATGTTCATACTAGATGATAGTAAAGGAGCGATATGCAGAAATGAATCCAGAAACACTTGAACTATTCAAAACACTGACTGAATTTCCCGCAGCCCCGGGCTTCGAGCGAGAACTGCGCGCTTACGTCAAGGATGCGCTGGCACCTTATACCGATGAGTTCGTGCAGGACCGGCTTGGCAGCCTGTTCGGCGTGCTGCGCGGTGAAGAAAACGGCCCCAAAATCATGGTCGCCGGACATTTTGACGAAGTGGGCTTCATGGTTACAGGCATTACGGATAAGGGCATGATCCGTTTTCAGCCGCTGGGCGGCTGGCTCGCCTCAGCGGTCGCCTCACAGCGGCTGCAGGTATTCACTCCCAAGGGAATACTGAACGGTGTTGTCGGCAGCACCCCGATCCATTTGATGAGTGATGAAGAACGGAAGCAGCCGGGCGATATCCGTAAAATGTACATTGATATCGGTGCAGACAGCCGCGAAGAGGCGCAGAGCTTCGGCGTGGCTCCAGGGCAGCAGATCCTTCCGGTCTGTCCGTTTACCCCGCTGGCCAACCCGAAGAAGATCATGGCCAAAGCCTGGGACAACCGCTATGGCGTGGGGCTGGCGGTTGAGCTGGTGCAGGCGCTGCACGGCAGGAAATTGCCTAATACCGTTTATGCCGGGGCCACTGTACAGGAAGAAGCGGGACTGCGCGGCGCACGCACAGCGGCAAATCTGCTGCAGCCGGATATTTACTTCGCCCTCGATGCCAGTGCGGCCGCAGACATGACCGGCGACCGCCAGGCCTTTGGCCAGCTGGGCCAGGGAGCGCTGCTGCGCATCTATGATCCAACGATGATCACTCACCGGGGATTGATCGAGTATGTGCAGGATACGGCGGAAACCCACAAGATCAAGTACCAGTATTATGTCTCCCAAGGCGGAACGGATGCCGGTCAGGTGCATCTCAGCGGGATCGGCGTGCCTTCCGCTGTAATCGGCATCTGTTCGCGATACATCCACACCTCCTCCTCCATCATTCACAGCGATGATTACGCCGCTGCGAAGGAGCTGCTGGTCAGGCTGGTGGAGGGGCTGGACCGCACTACGCTGCAGACGATACTGGAGAACAGCTAGGCAGAGCCGCTTAAGCCGTCCTTAACGGACAGGCAGAGCCGGACACGGTTCCCCAATTGCATAAACGGGCTGGCCGGGAATATCTTTCCCGGCCAGCCCGTTTTTTAAAACAATTCAGGATGAATTGAACCGGAAAGCCTGAACAAGCTGATGCAACGCAAGGAGGTTCATCAGGAACGAAAGCTAAGTGGAAAAAGTAACACTAATGGGCTGTAATTCTGGCTTGAACGGGCTTTAGTGGGATTTTGTACACCTAATGGAGGCCATCTCCCCCCATATGCCTGATTTCAGCCGGATTAGTTGTACTTTTTCCCACTAGGGATGATCCAGGATCCGAATGCGGCGGATTAGTTATCCTTTTTCCCACTAACGCATGCGAAAAAGCGGCTGGGGGAATATGAAGTGACCTTTTCCACCTGGCTTCCCGCCTGGCTTCAGCAGCCAGCCTTACACCTGAATTGCAAACAGCTGCGCTGCCCGGTCAAGGACGGCGCAGCCGTTTCTTCTTATAAATTATGGTTAAATCCGTCCGCCTAGTTCCGCGAGCGGACCTCCTGGCGCATGAACAGATAATAGGACAGGCCGAAGCAGAGCACGGTCGCCGCAAGCAGGCCGGTCAGCTGCGGCCAGACCAGCAGCAGGCTCTGTCCCAGGGACAGCGGGCTTGAGATCGCACCCACCAGCTGATCCATCGTCAGCGGTCCAAGGGAACGGATGCCCGGCGAGAGCAGCGTGGTGATGGTTTCCGAGAACAGCTCAGTCGGCGAGAGACGGTTCAGCGCGAGAATGAAATGGACATGCCGGAGCTGCTCGCTGAGCGGGGCCATTTCGGAAACGGCGGTCGCACTGTCGATCAGACTGATAATCATGCTGTAGAACAAAGTCAGGAACAGCCAGGCGGCAATGCCGGACAATGCCGAGGTAGCCGCCTGGCGGAAACGGATCGAGAACAGGATTGACAGGTTAAGCCAGAAGCCGATATAGACGGTAGCGATGATCAGAAAGAACAGAATACGCCAGAATTCCTCCGGAGTCGGCGGATAGCCGATCGTCAGCAGCCCCAGCCCGGTCACAAGCAGTCCGAGCGAAAAAACCACAACCGCGATCAGCAGCAGCGAAGCGGTAAACTTGGCTTTGAGAAAGTCATCCCTGTAGACAGGCTGGGAGAGCAGGCGTCCAAGCGTGCCTTTGTTCCGCTCCGAATTCACCGCATCGAAGCCCAGCGAGATGCCGATCAGCGGACCCAGCCAGGACAAAAAAGTCGTGAAGGTCGGAATAGACAAAGTGGTGCTGGACAGGGTGAACATTTTCAGAAATAAAAACGTTGCGTTGCCCTGCTCCTCCTGTCCCCCGCTCCTGATCGAGCTGATGGAGGAATAAATGGAGCCGATGCAGGCCAATACGATTATGCCAATCAGGATGGTGAACCGCCAGCTGCGGACATGGTCTCCCATCTCCTTCTGCACCATGACCCAAAAGGCGGACCCGCTGCCTCCCTCCGGTCTGCGCCGCGCCGCTGGCGCCTGGCCTCCGCCCTCCAGCCAAGCGCGCAGCCTGGACCAGCCCACCCGCAGCGGCGCTGCAGCATTTTGCGCTTTTAGGTTCATCGTCCTTCCTCCCTCTTCTCAAAGTAACGGTGATAGATTTCATCCAGCCCAAATTCCTTGCGGGAGATATAGTGCAGTTCCGCGCCGCTCCGTATCACCTCAGAAGCGATAGCGGAGGTCAGGTTCCGGTCACAGGTCAGGGTGGCCAGCAGGCTGCCCGGCGGTGCATTGTCCCCTTTCCAATCCTCTGTTTCCAGTCCCAGCACACCTTCGATTCCCTGCAGACGCCCGGCCAGCTCCGCGCTCCATGGCTGGACAGCCAGCTCCACCTCGAAGCGCAGCTCCTGGTTAAGCTCCTTGGACAGCGCGGCAATATCTCCGCAGGCGATCAGCCGCCCTTGGACAAACAGCCCCACCCGGTCGCAGATTTGCTGCACCTGCTGCAGCTGATGCGAGGACAGCAGCACTGTAATGCCCTCGTTCCGGCTCAGTTCGGAAATCAGAACCAGAAGCTCCCTCACTCCTTCCGGGTCGATGCCCAGCGTTGGCTCATCCAGAATAATAACCTCGGGATTCTTGATCAGCACATCGGCGAGGTTCAGCCGCTGCCGCATCCCGCGGGAATAAGTGCCGACCTTGGCCCGCGCGCTGCCGGCCAGCCCCACCTTTTCCAGCAGCCTCTTCGCATTCCGCGCCGCTTCCTCCGCTTCAATTCCGTTAAGCCGGGCCGTGTAGATCAGATTATCCAGACCGGTGCGGTCCTCATAGAAGCCGATATCATCCGGCATGTACCCCACCCGGCGTTTGACCTGCAGCGCGTAGCGTGCAGGATCGTACCCGCAGATGAGCGCACTGCCGGAGCTCCGCTCCGTCAGGCCAAGCATCATCAGAATCGTCGTTGTTTTGCCTGCACCGTTCGGGCCGAGCAGTCCAAAAACCTCTCCTTTGCGGATCGTCAGGCTTAAGCCGTCCACCGCAGTGAAGCTGCCGTACCTTTTGGTCAGGCCGCTTAGTTCGATGACCGGTGGAGCTTCTGCACTGTGATCCGAACCATATTCTTGGTTTGCCGGCACGGCTGTTAACCGCTGCTCAATGTTCGTCTCCATATGCTCACCGTCTTCCGAATTTGCGGAACAGGTAGTAGATTCCGGCAATGACGGCGGCAATAACCAGCACGCCGATCCAGCCCCAGAATACCGAGGTCTTCACTGTAACCCGCAGGTCGGCTGTTGCAGACTTGGCGGCGGAGGCGGCGCTGAGGCTCACCACGTAATCGCCCGGCAGCGAATTGCCGCTGGATTTGATGACCGCCTGGGCGGTTGCCGTTGCACCGGGGGCAATCGTGCGGACAGTGGAAGGATCAAAGGATACCTCCCAGCCGGTCGGCGTGCCCTGCGAGGTCAGCGATACATCTTCGAGCGGGGCGCTGCCCGTATTCGTAATCACCAGATTGACCCGCCGTTCTCCGCCCGCCTTCACATCTGTGCTCAGCAGATTGTCCGACGTGCTCAGCTGAATGCCGTACGTTCCGGTGACTACCGCTTCCAGCTCAGCCTGGGTGCTGGTGGAGCCGCTGGTCGCCGATACCGGAATTTTGTAGGTGCCCGCCTTTACCTGTTCCGGCGGCTTGGCTTCGATGCTGATATTCTTCTCCGCCCCCGCATCCAGTTCGACAGAGGTAACGCTGTTGCCGTCTGCCTTGATCCGCACATCCCAGCCGTCCTCCGCCAGTGCCGCAAGCGCGTAAGACTGCTTCTGGGCCGTATGGTTCCGCAGCACCGCACTGTAAGTAAACGTGGTATCGGAATGGCCTTCCATATTGGACTGGTCGACCGCCAGCTCAGTTTTGAAGGTTCCCTGCTCGGAGACATTAACCTTAAGGTTCAGAGAAGCCTCCCCCGGAGCATTTATTGCGAAGGTGTAGCTTCCCTTGTTGATTTCCAGCGGCACCTCCAGCTGCAGGGTAACGCTTTGTGTATCCCCGCCTTTGACAGCGAGCTGCTGAACCTGGCGTCCTCCGGCCGTCAGCTCATACTTCCAGAAGTTTCCCCCTGCGTCAAAAGACAGTCCCACCTTCTCTGTAGCCGTACCGTGGTTGATTACATCTACCGGATAGGACACAGACTCGCCGGGTGCCGCAGACAACTCAACATACGGCGTATACAGTTCTACCGCGCCCGCAGCCGCCGCTTTCGGCAGGCCCGTATTTGAACTCCATACCAGACCGCACAGCAGCAGAATCAATACTGCCGCGGACGGTTTACTGCACCGTGTACGCATTAATAATTCCTCCTTCAGGTATTTATCCGTTAAAGATACGAACGAAAGCCGCCATTGGATTTACCGCGAAAAATATATTTTTTGAAGACTTTAAAAAGTAGCGCTTTAGTGGTACAAAGAAGAAAAGGAACAAGAAAACTGCGAAATGAACCGGAACAAATCAATCTATTTCCGGTCTCCGCCTGTCTACAAAAAACGCTTCTGAAATTTGAACCCGGAATGTTAAGGCGGGACGGTCAGGCAGCTTATGCCGGTTCGAAAGCTCCTTCATTCGAAGCTCCTTCAAATGAAAGTTCCGACGTGTTCTATCTATTGGTTGCAAAGGGAGGAAAACAGCGATGGATCCCCACAACGAGGCGATGGCAGAAGCGCTGGCGCAAATGTGCGAAGGCTCCACAGCTGCATTTGACGAATTTTACGGCTGCTATGCGCCGTTCGTCATGCAGATTGCCTATCGGCAGACGCAGGATAGGATGGAGGCGGAGGACATCTGCCATGATATTTTTTTGGAGGTGCTGCGGAAGGGCGGAACCTACGACGCGTCGCGCGGCACGATCAAGGCCTGGCTGGCCGTGATGACGCGCAGCCGCTGCATCGACAGGCAGCGGCGCAAGGCCCGGACCGAGCCGCTGGCCGATCCCGAGCCGCTGCGGAGGGATACGGACGGGCCGCTGCAGGAAGATGCCGCAGTGCGCAGGCTGCAATGTGAAGCGCTGGGGAATGCGCTTCAGGCACTTCCCGCCAACCAGAAGAAGGCGATTCTCGGCTCCTATTATGCCTCCCACACGCATCAGGAGCTTGCGGACTCGTGGAGCGTTCCGCTGGGCACTGTTAAATCGTGGATTAAATACGGCGTTGCCAATATGCGCAGGCAATTCATCAAGCAGGGCTGGATTGAGCAGCCGGAAGGAGACCCCTCCCATGAACCGTTACAGAAACGAAAGTCTTGAATCCCGCAGCGGCGGCAGCGGCCCGCGTGTCCCCTTCCGCCATTACAGCGAGGAAGAATGGATCGATTGGATCGGCAATGACATACAGGGCAGCAAGCGGGAGGATATGCAGCGCCATTTGGAGCGCTGTCCGGCCTGCCGCGAACTCTATGGCCTATGGATACCGCTGCTTGCAGGGCCGTCCCCTTCCGAAGATGCCGAAGGCCGTGGCGGAGCACAGTCTGCGGATAATGACTACGGCACAGTACGTGCGAAAAACGGGACAGCGCAGGATGAATATGGCTCTGTACATGCAAATGAGGGGATGCGGATGGACGGGTATAGCTCTGTAGATTCCGCGAGTGTGGCGGGGGGCAGCTTCTCCGATCGCGGACACATAACAGCGGACAGCTCCTCTATGGGGCAGATGGGGTACCTTTATCCTTCTGACAGAGTGAGGAGAGCATTGAACCGCCGCGTCCGCCGGACAGGATGGCGGCGCAAATTGGCGGCTCTTCGCCCCGCTTACCGGCGCGGCGCGGCAGCGCTGGCCGTCTGCGGCGCAGTTGGCTTATTGCTGCTGGGCTTATTCGGGACAGAGCAGAACGGAAGCTCGGAGCGCAACCGCTATGTGAGCAGCTATGAGCCTCAGGCCATGGCCGTGCTCAGCAGGCCGGAAACGGTGGCGTACCCGCTGGACTGGAGCCGGAAGGACCAGTTCTCCGGCAATGTCTGGTACAACGGCAGCTCCCAGGAGCTGTTTGTGCTCATCGAGGATGTCGCGCTCAGCGAAGGCCTGTCCATCCAGGCCTGGGCGGTGAAGAACGGAAGCCGGAACACGCTGGGCCTCGTTCAGATTGAGGATGCGAAAGGCCATCTGTATGTAAAGGGCGGCCAGCTCAGGGAAGCCGACAATATCGCATTGACCGTGGAGCCTACAGGCGGCAGCGAAAGCCCGACCTCGCCGGATGCGGCCTGGGTCCGCCTGCTCAAGCGTTAGGCGGTGCCGTCGCGGGCTATAGAGAAAATAGGCGCTTAGCTATCCGATGAGCACAGACGATACGCATTTCTTAATCCAAATAACCCCGGCGCGGCAGCACCGGGGTTATTTGAATCTGAGCAGAGAGGCTACAAAGCCCTTTCCCAAGTTTTAATAAGCCCCGGCAACAGCTCTGCCGGTGCTTGCTCCAGCCTTCATTACTCTCCAGTCCCTATTCTTACTCTAAATGTATTTCATGCAACTAAAGCCAGCCTGAAGCTCACATTGGTTGTTTGATCTTTCACTATCAGACCTCTATTTTAGATCACTTTATTTCAATTTCGCATATTCCGCCATTACGGACTGGTGCACCGCGTGGTCTGCGGAAATGCCTGTGTATTTCGTGACCGCGGCTTCTACGCCAAGCTCCGCTATGGCTGCCTGAAGCTGAGCGGCTTCCGGGTCATCCTTCACATCAAACAACAGGGCGCCAGCCATGGAACGGGTCAGTGCGGTATAGCTAAGGCCTCTGTCATATGCCTGCAGCGCCGGGGAGACCAGACGGTCGTCCGGCGACAGCTTGCGCAGCGGCGAGCGGCCCACACGGGAGACTTCGTCCGTCAGTGCCGGATTGCGGAAGCGCTCCAGAATTTTATCAATATATTGGCTGTGCTGTGCTTCATCGAAGCCATGCTTCTGAATCAGCACCGCACCGGTTTCCTCAAGCACTTCACGCACCAGAGCGGTCAGGCTTCCGTCAGCCATGGCCTGCTGGATCGTCCCGTAACCGCGCAGGTAGCCAAGATAAGCAGCCGAACAGTGTCCCGTGTTCACCGTGAACAATTTACGCTCAATGTAAGGCTCCAGGTTATCCACATAATGCACACCTTCAACGGGAGTGTACCCCGGAATCATCTGCGAAGAATCTACCACCCATTCATAGAAGGGCTCTACAACAACTTGGAGAATATCCTCATGCTGCTGCAGCGGCACAATCCGGTCTACAGCCGCATTCGGAAAAGCTACAGAGGCATCCGCCTTCGCGCGGGACTCCTCATCCAGCTTGGCATACACCAGCTCCCTGAGCCGGGCGCTGCCGCCGATGGCATTCTCACAGGCAATCACATGCAGCGGAGCGGAGGAAACGGCAACCCGTCTGCGGATGCCCTCAGCCAGTACACCGGCAATATGCTTCAGGATTGATACGCCTACGGCCGTGGTGACCAGATCGGCTTCAGCAATGACCGCAGCCACTTCCTCTGCATGGGTTACGCTGCTCAGCGCAGTCACATTCTTAACGGTCACCGTTTCCCGGCCTTCACTGGCCAGTGTCACCGGATACTCTCTGCGCTCCTGCAGCTGGGACACAAACGCTTCATTCACATCCACAAAACAAACCTCATAACCCGCCTGCGACAGCAGCAGGCCGATAAAGCCTCTGCCGATATTGCCCGCACCGAAATGGACAGCCTTCATTACTCCATGCCTCCTTCAAAGATGGCAATAACATCAGCCGGAGTAGGTGCGTTCATTACCCGTTCAATTGCGTCATCTTCCGTGAAGATCATCGCCACATTGGTCAGCACTTCCATATGCCCGTCGCCCGCAGCTGCAATGCCGATAACCACAAAGGCGGGCTCATCCCCGCCAAAATCCACACCGTCCGGAAAGCGGATTATAGACAAACCGGTGGATTTGATGAAAGGTCTGGCTTCCTTGGTGCCATGGGGAATCGCAAGTCCTCCGCCCATGTAGGTGGATACTACCTCTTCACGCTCCAGCATCTTCGGCACATATTCCTCAGTTACATGGCCGGCATCGACGAGCAGCTTTCCCGCCATGGTGATCGCTTCGTATTTATCTTTGGCGGCACCGTTCATAATTACTTTGTTTTCTGACAGTATACTCATATGGTTTCTCTCACTTTCACATTTTATTTTCGAAAAAATGCAGCAGCTCCGATGATAAATATCGCCTGATCTCGGGCTCCGTCCGTTCCTCCAGCAGTTTGACCAGCTCGGAATTCAGCAGCAGGGCGCTGATCTCGCTGAGCACCTCCAGACTTTCCTTGGACAGCTTGCGCGGGGCCAGCATAAGCAGAATGACGCGGACCTCCGTGTCCCCTTCCAGAAGAACCGGCTGGCGTAAACGGTACAGCGTCAGAGAGGATCTGTGGACATGGCTGCTCCGTGTATGAAACAGCGCAAGCCCCGTATCCGGGATAACCTGGCTGGCCATCCGCTCCCGCTCCAGCAGGCGCTCCAGCAGGATGCCGGCATCGCCGACCACGCCTGCGCCATTCAAAAGGGCCAGCATCTCTGCGAGTGTCGCGGATAGAGACAGGCCGCTGTTGTCCAGCAAATGGAACCGGAAGCGCTCCAGCAGGCTGACTATTTCATCCAGTATCCCTTTATAGCTCTTAAGCCGGTCCAGGGCGCCTTCCTCGCGTACGTTCCGGTCGGAACCGCCGGATGGGGCCGGCTCCCGTTCCTTCAGCGTGATATTCTGTATATAATTCAGCAGCTTCTCTATCTCTTCCCCTGTAAGCAAAGGGCTGATTTTGATATAGCGGTCCTTGTCGATCGGCAGATCAATCGTTGAAATAATCAGATCATAATCCACATCCGGCAGACGCGCGGCCTCATACCAGGAGATATTGCCGAGAACCTCAATCTGCGGCATTTCCTTGGCCAGCCTTGTGGCCAGCAGCCGGGAGGAGCTGAGGCCGCTGGCACAGACCAGAATCGCCCGGACATTGCGCCTCAGCTGGTTCAGCCTCTCCACCGATGCTCCAAAATGCATTACCAGAAAACCGACTTCTTCATCGGGAATCGTAAGCTCCAGCTTCATGTCCCCTACGGCCGCCCGGACAACTCCGAATAAATATTCATAGTCCTTACGGATGGGCCCAAGCAGAGGATTGCGGATACGTGTGCCCTCACGGATGCGCTTCAGCGCGGGTTCCATATGCTCCAGCAATCCTTCCCGCAGGGAGCGGTCGCTCTGGAACGGCAGCCCTGTACGTTTGACCACACTCTCTGTCAGCCGGTAAACGATCTCCATAAGCTCTATGTCACCATAAGCAAAACCGCTTGCGGAGAATGACTCCTGCACCCGGTCGAACAATCCGGCAATGTAGAGAATTTCCGCCCGGGGAAACTCCCGGCCTAATGCCGCTTCAAGCCGCTTCACAAACTGCTCGGCGCCGGCAATGTTGCGGTGATCGGACATCCGGGAATACCCGGCTTCTTCAACGGCGTCCATGCCCCGGCCAATCTCGATCCGCCTCGCGGTTACGGCCAAGCCCAGCAGCATTTCCATGTAGACAATTTCCGGAAGCTCGGCAGTCCACTTCCATTCCATGTCCCACAGCATGCTTTCCACACTCATTAGGCTTGCTTTGCCCACTGTAGTCAGAAGTATGCGGAAGACCGGATTACTCTCAGTCTGCGGCGTATGGCCTACCAGATCGGACAGATCAAGGTGCTCTGCGGCCAAGCGGCAGATGGCCCGGCGCTTGTCGACCTCCAGGCCGGTGATTTCCACACCGTAGCCTCTCCTGCGGACCAGTTCAAGACCGAATTTGCGCACCCACGGCTCCAGCTCATCCAGATCATAGCTGATGGAAGCTACCGTTACTTTCAGCGAATGGGCCAGCGTGAACAGCTTCACCGGCTCTTCGGCCTCCAGCAGCGCACACAGCTCATAGATTTTGCGGTCCTCCCCGGAATACTCCGCCGGCTTTTCTTCCCGCAAGAACAGGCGCAGCTCCGCAAGACCGGCCTCGGGGCCGCTCAAAGCAATGCCTTTTCCTGATTTTCTGATCAGATCAAGCCCGAATTCTCCCAGCAGCTTCCCGATGTCCTCCATCTCCCGGTGAACGGTTCTCACGCTCACCCCGGTGGACTCGGCAATTTCAGCGGCGGTGATCTCTTCATTTACGCCCAAGAGAATCCATAGAATCTGGCGCTGTCTGGCGGTGATTTTCCTCATACCCCTTGAACCCTCGCCTTAACTGGAGACAAACGCTGGCTTGAGGGCCAGCGTCTCCTAATTTAGCATTATACAGAGCGAACTTGCGGATCCATTGGTTGCCCAATTCTTAAGTTCAGCTTATACGCTATTTGTACACCGTTCTTTCTTATTTCAAACGTTCCACAAGCTCGTCATATTTCGGGCTCTTCAGGAAATTGTCAATTGAGATATGCTCCGCCTCCGGATTGCTCGCAATCGCACGCTCTGTCAATGTTTTCTGCGTCACTACAATGTCGGCATCGGCAGGAATTTCACTGACCGCCGAATTGACAACCGTGATATTGATCCCTGCATTTTGCAGCTTCTTCCGAAGCACGGAAGCCCCCATGGCGCTGGAGCCCATACCGGCGTCGCAAGCAAATACGATTTTATGCACATCTGCCTTGTTGCGCACATTGGCCGCTGTATTAGGAGTAATTACATTTGCTGTAGCTGCAGCATTTGCTGCTGCAGGGTTAACTGCAGAACCGGCAGCTTTCAGATTACGCATTTTGGCAGAGGCTTCTTCCAGATCGGCTTCTTCCTCGTTGTTTTTGCTGCTTGTCTTGAGCAGAAGCGCAGCAATCACGAAGGAAACAACTGTCGCTACAACAACACCGGCAAGCATCGGACCGTAACCGCCCTTAGGTGTCATGGCAAGGTAGGCGAAGATACTGCCCGGCGATGGTGAAGCGGTAAGTCCCGCACCAAGAAACTGGAAGGTGAAGGTGCCGCTCACGCCGCCGCCGATGACTGCCAAGATCAAACGCGGATTCATCAGGATATACGGGAAGTAAATTTCATGGATCCCGCCAAGAAAGTGAATGATAACCGCACCGGGAGCGGATGATTTGGCCGAACCTTTACCAACCAGCCAGTAAGCAAGCAGGATACCAAGACCTGGACCAGGGTTGGATTCCAGCATGAACAGGATGGATTTCCCGATCCGCGCCGATTCTTCAGCAGCGATGGGACTTAAAATCCCGTGGTTGATCGCATTGTTCAGGAACAATACCTTGGCCGGTTCGATAATGATATTAACCAGCGGCAGCAGGTTGTGGTTGACGAGAATTTCAACGCCGTCCGACAAGATATTGGTCAGTCCCTGAACCAGCGGCCCGATCCCTTTGTAAGCTCCCAGCGTCAGGGCACCGCCGATAATCCCAAGTGAGAAGTTGTTGACCAGCATTTCAAAGCCTGCCTTGATTTTTCCTTCAACCGCACGGTCGAAGACTCTCAGCACCCAGCCCGCCAGTGGACCGACAATCATTGCTCCCAGGAACATCGGGATATCTGCCCCGACGATAACTCCCATAGTCGCAATGGCGCCGATGACACCACCGCGCTTGCCGCCCACCATCTGTCCTCCCGTATAACCAATCAGAAGCGGCAGAAGGAACTTGATCATTGGGTCAACCAGCATTGCCAGATCTTTATTTGGTAACCAGCCCGTCGGAATGAATAAAGCCGTAATTAATCCCCAGGCGATAAAAGCGCCGATGTTCGGCATAACCATACCGCTGAGCATGCGGCCGAATTGTTGAACCTTCACCCTTACACCACCGGATGAAGTTTTCGTTGTTGCCGTTGTGGCCATTTGAAATGCCCCCTTAATATTAGTAAATGGGATGCCCCATCCCGAAGCTCCTGAAAGGTTATCCCCTATGCACACATCGTAAATCAAAGCGCTTTCTTTGTCATCAAATTGAAAACACGGTTTCGTCATGAACATTGTTGACAACATTTAAGAGTTCCTGCCAAAGGGCTATTTACCGGCATTTTTCTGCTGCAAACGGCCTATAGAGCAAAAACGGAAGCCCGCATTTTACCGCAAGACCCCCGCCGTTTGAAGCATGAATCAGTTACTTATGGATAAAATCCGTCCGTTTCCGGTCTGCCGCCATGCTGTCCGTCCGCCGTCAGTATAGCATGCTCCAAATTCCATAATATAAATCGGAATTTCTCCATACAGATCAGGAATACAGCGGCTGAGGCTGTTGTAAAACCAGCGCACTATGGGGTTAGCTGTGTGCTTCATACGCCTCGCGGTGTACCCGGGAAGCAGACCCGTTGCCGCGATGCGCCGCCAAGCGCAGAACATAAAGGTTACGCCGTCCTTCCTTGGACAATGTAGCTGTCTGGGATTTCAGGTGTAAGGCGGCCTGCTGAAACCCGGAGAAAAGTCCACCCAAGTGGAAAAGGTAAACTTATTCTCCCCATATCCCCTTTGTCGCAAGCGTTAGTGGGAAAAAGGAAACCTAAATCATCCGATTCCCCCCCTTACAGGGAGATCGCTTAAAACAAGCTACCTTTTTACCGCTATTCTCTCTACCGCAAGCTTTTCCGTCCATGTAAGTGCACTCATTCCATTTCACTTCCTTCCCATTCCACTCCACTTCTAGCGTGAACATATAAAATCTTATCTTTGAACAAAAAAAGACCGTCCGCAGCAGCGGACAGCCTTCAGCTTAAAGCCACTCAAATCATATCCAGCGGCACCTTCCAGGCCGGCTGCGGGAATGCGTCATCGAGCTTCCAGCATTCCTCGTCGCTCAGCCGGATTTTGGCCGCTGCGGCATTCTCGGCGACATGCTCGCGCGAGGAAGCTTTGGGAATGGCGATGACATCGCCTTCCCGGATGCTCCAGGCCAGCAGAATCTGCAGCGGTGTGGCTCCATGATTCCGGGCTATTTCCTGGACCGTCCCGTTCTCCGTAAGCCCTTTTCTCAGAGACCCCGCCTGAGCCAGCGGAGAGTACGCCATCACAGGGATTTTGTGGGTACGCTGCCACGGCACCAGCTCGTGCTCAATGCCTCTTGAGCCCAGATGGTAGAGCACCTGGTTCACAGCGCAGCGGTCTCCGCCGGGGATGCGCAGCAGCTCGCGCATATCCTCCGTATCCAGATTGGATACGCCCCAGCGGGCTATTTTCCCGGCGGCTACCA
This sequence comes from Paenibacillus sp. S150, assembly GCF_019352175.1. GTDB lineage: Bacteria > Bacillota > Bacilli > Paenibacillales > Paenibacillaceae > Paenibacillus_AQ. The sequence goes on along the minus strand of NZ_JACBYI010000062.1, from coordinate 11,184 downwards.
GCTCTTCCATTCCCTTTACGGTCTCCTGAAGCGGCACCTTCCCCCGCCAATGCAGAAGGTACAGATCCAGATGATCCGTCCCCAGACGCTTCAGGCTATCTTCACAGCTGCGGGCCAGCCGGTCCAGCCCTGCATTATGCGGATACACCTTGGAGACGAGAAAAACCTGGTCACGAATACCCCGGATAGCCTCGCCGACCAGTTCCTCCGAGCGTCCCTCCCCGTACATTTCTGCGGTGTCGATCAGATTCATGCCCAGCTCCACCCCCAGCCTCAAGGCGGCAATCTCCTCGTCCCGCGCGGCCTTGCTCTCGCCCATGTTCCAGGTTCCCTGGCCAATTTTCGCTACGGGCGTTCCGTCCTTCAGCGTGGTGACATCAGATGTATTTGTATTCATTGTGAAAGTCTCCCTTAACTCTTGGATTGAATTACTTAAATATACCTACTATATATACTTACCATGTTGCCCTTTTCGAAACATCGTACAGATGTCCATTTCATTAATTCGCAGCAAATCAGTCAAGTATTTTGCGTCCGGCAGCTTCCCCAAGAATCATTACGATACAGATAGTCCGGGGCATTTCCCAGCTATACAGTATTGTTCTTCTTTGCTGTATCTCCACCTGTGTAAAAAAAACAAAACGGCTACGCCGTCCTTGACCGGGCAGCGCAGCTGTTTGCATTTCAGGTGTAAGGCTGGCTGCGGTTCCCCGGCTCTCCGGTTCCCCTGGCCGGCTGAAGCTCTTCCTCCCCGATCCCACCAGACCTTCCTGCTCAGACCCGGCGGCCTAAGCCCAAGTGGAAAAAGTCAGACTGTTGAGAAACCCGAATTTTAATGATTTCCGATTAGAAAACGCCTTATAAATCAAAGGTTATTCCGATCTCCTCCAAAAAGCTACTTTCTCAACCGTCTGAAAAAGGAAACTTAATCCCCACTTTCCCTTTTTCGCTTGCGTTAGCGGGAAAAAGGAGACCTAACCGATCCGTTTCGCCCCCTTGCAGAGGAATACGCCTACATTAAGATGAACTTGAAACACATTCATTAAAAGGGCAGCCATTTTAGTGGTAAAAAGGAACACTAAGGCAGCACATTCCGATCCCGGCTCATCCCTAGTGGGAAAAAGTACAACTAATCCAGCGCATTCCGATCCTGGATCATCTCTAGTGGGAAAAAGTACAACTAATTCGGCCGAAATCAGCCGTATGGGGTGAACGGGCCTCCACGAAGTGTACAAAATCCCACTAAAGCCCGTTCAAGCCAGGATTCCAGCCCATTAGTGTTACTTTTTCCACTTCGCTTCCGTTCCCTATGAATCTCCTTGCGTTTCATCAGCTTTTTCAGGTTCTCCGGTTCCATTCCAATACATTTAATTACCTTTTTGGCTCAACACCAAAATCAGCGGTTGACGATGTGAATGAAGTCCGCTGCGGGCTCAGATGGTTCTTCCGGCCGCTGTTATAGCCCGGTTTCCTCATTGGAATAGGATTGCAGGTTGAAACCGGGCTTTAAAAGCGAACACTTTCGTTTCTCCGGAATTCCTCTGACCCTCCGCTGTGTTCGCACTTAATGCCGGCCCCTAATTTTTAGATGAAGCCAGCTTTTTCCCACGATTTCTTTAAGACTTTTCCGTCCAATTAAATGTACTAATTCTTACGAATTCCACTTCATTCACTTCATTCACTCCATTCCACTACATGTCCCTGCCCCAATAGCGGCCTCGGTTGGACCTGCTCTATTCCCGCTTCCTCCCTGCAAAACATAGAATCCACAAACTCCGCACCATTTAGCACGGCTCAGCAAACTCCGCACAATTCAGCAAACTCTGCAGACTTAGCACGGCTCAGCAAACTCCGCACAACTCAGTGCGATTCAGCAGACTCCGCACCATTCAGCACGATTAAGGCGCATTACAATTTCCCTCTAACTTCATACCTGTCTTATCCACTCCAATATTAGAAAATCCCCGTTTGAAAGGCAACCCTCTATGCCGTCTGCTGCTCCAGCAGAATCAGAACTCCCCAAGGCGGAAGTTCAAGCTCCTCCTTCGCTGCGACCTCCCGTCCCGAAACCCGACAGCTTCATCATCCATTTGGCAAACATTGAGTGCGCCAGCCCCCTTGCTTCATTTGCCGTAGTTTATCCCAAGGCAGATTGATTATATAGCAGCAAAAAACTAACGCCCTGTAACAGCCGGACGTTAGTTCGTTGAAATATAGCTATGCTCAAAAATACCCGATGACAAAGGTATGAAAGGAGTCTGCTTCAAGCTGGAAGGAATGAAGCGAGGACCCGCTGTGCAAGCGCAGCATCCGCGCCTCCCTGTACGGGTTGGCAATAACCAGCATCAGCCCGCCCTCCGGCGTGCGGAATGCGACGGCATGGCCGCTCCACGGTCCCTTCAGCCCCAGCCTTACCGAGCCCGGCGCGGCGAAGCGGGAGAAATGCTTCATCACGTAGTACTCCGGATTACGGGTAGCCTGCCCATGGCAGGATCAATGGTCAGCATGGAGTTCTGCTCCCAGCCCCATGTGCTGCGCCCTTTCGGGGCAAGCGCCATATTCCAGTAAATATAGGCATTCACTCCGTTTGTGAAGTAATGCTGATACAGGTTAAATATATATTTGGCGTAAAATCAGGTGTTCTCACCATCGCCGCATTCGTTCTCCGTCTGCATGTACCGCAGCTCCGGGTAGCTCTGCACCGTACGCTGGATCGCATGCTTGCCGGCCCACTGATAGCCAACGCCTGCGACGTATTTGTAAGCCTCAGGATCACCAAGCACCACACCGGCAAAGGCATCATGATCGCTGGCTTTCTTTTTCAGCCATTCATCCCACGGCTCCGGGGCGTTGATGGTGCCCAGCCAGATTTCCGTCTCCAGCCCATAGCGCTCAAAGGCCGGTCCCAGATAATCGCGGATAAATATTCTCAGCTGGTCTCCGGTCCAGACACAGGACGGGAATTTCTGACCGGCCACCACTTCGTTCTGCACATGCACCTGATGTATGGTAATTCCCTCTGCCCGGTAAGCCTCGACGAACTTCACGAAGTAAAGGGCATAAGCGGCAAGAATCTCCGGCTCCGAGCGGAGTGTGCCGTAATTATAAGCCTTGGGTGCCTTCATCCAAGTCGGCGGACTCCAGGGGGAAGCGAACAATTTCAACTCCGGGTTCAATGCCAGGGCTTCCTTGATATAGGGAATCAGCAGCTGCCGGTCACGTTCAATGGAGAAATGCTCCATGGCGTAATCGCCGTCCGTCTCGTTCAGGCTGTACCATTCCAGCGCATAATCACTGGCTCCGATCGGCAGACGGCAAATACTGAACCGTTGCTCTCCATCGGGATGGAACAGATCGTGCATGACCCTTGCCCGTTCTTCATCCGGCAGGCGGCAGAGCGCGGCATAACCCAGTTCATTGAAGCAGCCGCCGAAGCCTTCCAGCGTCTGGCAGGCATCATCTGTAATTGTCAGATTAGCCGGAGCAGCACTCTCCCCGCCAGGAGCTTCCGCCTCGGGCACCTCACGGTCTGTCCAAAGTGCCTGCTCTGTGCTGGAGAACCATTTAAGCTGTATATTTGTCATTATGTGCACCCTCCATCTGGACTTAAGTATTCAGCAGCAGGCCCGGACCGGTTCGCCGGGTCAGGCGGTACTGTAAAATTGGTTGCGCTTTCATCATAACTCTTGCATCCCCTGATGAATTGGACAATCCGGCAATCTGCAATTGGACTATTTTAACCTCGGAAATATATTTAAGCAGCGGTCCACAATACCGGCCGCTGCTTGCTTTCTCATTGAGCTTCGCTTCGCCCGTCATGAACACTCATGCTCAGCTCTGCAACTGCTTCGGCGCCGCCAGCGCATTCAGCTCGTGCAGATCCCGAGTCAAATCAGCCTCCGTGTATTTTCCCTGGCCGAACCCGATCATAGCCCGCAGCGGCATATATTTCATCATCGCGAGATACATGTCCGGATTATCCTCCATTGCATCCTCCAGCCCAAAAATGCTGCTGAATTTCTTCGCGGTCTCTGCGGTAAGCGGATTATCCAGCAGTTCGCCGACGGTAGTATTCCGGTGGATGTCCACTGTGATTTGGGTTGTGGATGCCACCTCCAGCAAAGCGCTCAGACGGATATCGCGGGAAGAGGAGCCTACAGCAATACGGAAGGCCCCGCTCTCCACATGCCAATCGCCAAGCTCCACATTGTAATAGGCAAAAGCACGTTTATCCAGCGTAAAGGATATCTCCCGCGCTTCCCCCGGCTGCAGCTCCACCTTTTGGAAGCCCTTCAGCTCCTGCAGCGGACGGATGACACTGCTCTCCAGATCGCCGACATAGAGCTGCACGATCTCCCGGCCGGTCCGGCTGCCGGTATTCTTCACGGTTACGCTGGCCTGCACGGTTTCCGTATCGTCCATGCCGGTCTTATCCAGTTTCAGCCCGCTGTACTCGAATTCGGTGTAGCTCAGGCCAAAGCCGAACGGGAAAAGCGGCTCCAGCTCTTTTTTGTCATAATAGCGGTAGCCGACGAACAGGCCTTCCCTGTACTCCACCTTGTCGCCTTCACCCGGGAAATTCAGGAACGACGGGTTGTCGCTCAGCTTCAATGGAAATGTTTCGGCCAGCTTGCCGCTTGGACTCACAACGCCAAACAGCAGGTCGGCAACCGCTCCCCCAAAGGCCTGCCCGCCCAGATAGCCTTCCAGAACCGCCTTTGTCTTGCCGATCCAGGGCATTTCCACCGGAGAACCGTTGCTCAGCACCACGATAATATTATTCTGAACCTCGGCCACCGTCTCAATCAGTGCGATATAGCTTGCGGGCAGTGACAGATGGCTCCGGTCATAGCCCTCGGACTCGTAGCTGTCCGGCAGGCCAAGGAACAGCACCGCAGCATCCGACTTCGCCGACGTCTCGCGCGCTTCCCGCAGAAGCCCTTCGTCAATCTCATCGCTGCCCAGCTCATATCCCTGTGCATATAGGAAGCTTGCCGAATCTCCCGCCACTGCCTGCAGTTCGGCAAACGCATCGTCCAGCTTCGTCGGATGCACATGCGAGCTGCCGCCGCCCTGATAACGCGGCTGCTTGGCGAATTCACCGATGACCGCAAGTGTGCCTTCCCGGGCCAGCGGCAGAATGCTGTCTTCATTCTTCAGCAGCACCATGCTCTCCCGGGCAGCCTCACGCGCCAGACGGTGATGCTGCTCCGGATCAAACGAAATGTTCCCTTTACGGTTTGCCGCTCTCTCGCAAATAAAAGACAGCAGCCGCTCCACCGCAAGATCCAGCGTCTCCATAGACAGCTGGCCGCTGTTCACGGCAGCAACGATTGCGGCGTCGCCGATTCCTCCGCTTGAAGGCATTTCCAGCTCAAGCCCGGCCTGCAGCGCCTTCACCCGCTCATTCACCGCGCCCCAGTCGGACACCACGAAGCCGTCAAACCCCCACTCGTCCCGGAGAATCCGTGTCAGCAAAGCTTCGTTCTCCGAAGCATATTCCCCATTGACCCGGTTGTAGGAGCACATTACACTCCACGGCCGGCTCTGCTTCACCGCGCCTTCGAAGCTCGCCAGATAAATCTCCCGCAGTGTCCGCTCATCGATTACGGCATCTGTGGACATTCTGCGGTGCTCCTGGTTATTGGCGGCAAAATGCTTGAGTGACGTACCGACGCCCTGACTTTGCACGCCCTTGATATGATTGGCGGCCATCTCCGAAGACAAATAGGGGTCCTCCGAAAAATATTCGAAATTCCGCCCGTTCAGCGGCGAACGTTTGATATTCGTACCCGGTCCCAGCAGGACGGCCACTTCCTCCGCCTGGCATTCGGCACCCAGCGCCTCACCGACCCGGCGGATCAGCTCCCGGTTCCAGCTGGAAGCAAGTCCCGCCGCCGAAGGGAAGCAGGTTGCTGGCACACTGTTATGAAGGCCGAGATGGTCAGCGCTGTCTTTTTGCTTGCGCAGGCCATGCGGCCCGTCAGTCATCATGAGCGATGGAATACCCAGCCGCTCAATGCCTTTGGTATGCCAGAAGTCCAGTCCGGAGCAAAGCCCGGCCTTCTCTTCAAGCGTCATTTGCGAGATGAGGTTATGAATGTCAGTTGCCATAATAAGCCTCCTTGAAAGTGCTTTCTTTTCTCCATTCTATTATACTTTCCGGCGGATTTATGGCATTATGATTGTATTATTGGTATTTTCATTGGATTGGGAGGTCAAAGAAGATGCTGGATAATATAGAGGAAAATGAACGGATACCGTATATTTGCAGGCTGATGTATGAGGCGTACCGGATTCCGGCCGTTTGGCTGAATACGGAGGGTGCCGCAGAGCAGGCACTGCCTCAAGCTTACGGGGCCCGGCCTCCTGTTGAAGACGGCAAACGGCTGCTGGCCGAAGTATTGGAGATTACGCAAGATGCAGCGGGCAGCGGACAGGCTGCGGTGAAGGCTGCGGTTCCGCTTATCCGCACCACAGCTTACCTCGAAAATTTCATCATTCTCCCTCTTGCCGGAGCACCGGAGCATGCCGGAAGCATCGTCCTCGGGCCTTCGCTCTATGCCTCCTTGACGGAAGAGAACGCAGCAAGCCTGCTGCGTGACCATAACCTTCCGCCGGGACGGCAGGAGGGCTGGCTCCAATATTACCGCGGGCTTCCCGTGCTGGACCGGATGCGGCTCTATCATGCGGCAATGCTGCTGCACACGCTTGTCACCGGCCAGGCTCTGCCGATCAGCGAGCTGCTGCCGGAATCACAGGCGCTCCGGCCTGTGCAGCTTGAAGACAGCGGGCCTGATCTGAATCTGTCCTACCGGCGCGAGAATACCTGGCTGCATCATGATCCAAGCCAAGAGCGCGAGCTGTTCCGGCACATCCGCAACGGGGACAAGGACGGGCTGCTGCAGGCTCATGCCGGATTTCCCGAAGACCAATTCGGGCTGCTCTCCAAAAAAAGCCAGCTTCGCAGCAAAAAGAATCTCGCCGTCTCCTCCATCACGCTTGCGACCCGCGCGGCCATTGACGGAGGCCTGTTCTGGGAGATTGCCTACACGCTGAGCGATTTTCATATACAGCATATTGAAGAACTGCACGATATTCCGGCAGTGGACCGCGCCCAGCTTGCCGCCCTGTGCGATTTCGCCGACCAAGTGAAGGATAGCCGCAGGTCCAAGCTCTCCCGCACCCCGGCGCTGTGCCAGAATTATATTTTCAATCATTTGTATGAGGAGCTTACCCTGGGCAGGCTTGCCGGGGTTGTCGGACAGAATGCCAGCTACCTTTCCCAGCAGTTCAAGAAGGAAACGGGTTTTACCGTCAGTGATTACATCCGGCGGGAACGGATCGAAGAGGCCAAACGTCTGATGGAGCTGCCCGGCGTTTCCCTGTCGGATATCGCCATCCGGCTTCATTTCAACGACCAGAGCTATTTCACCAAAGTGTTCAAGAAGTATACCGGTATGACGCCCAGGCAGTTCCGGCATGACCGGGGGATCATCTGATAGGCGACAAGTACTTGGCCGGACTATTTAATCCCGCCAGAAATCTGCAATCGCAGACTTTATCCGCCCCCCTCCAAATTTCCCCGTATCCGCCGGACCTACTTGAAATCTCCGTCAACCGTGCATCCGTGACTTTCGGGAAATGGCTTCCAAGACATGCAAAAATGCCCCGCAGCCTCTGACTTCTCAGAACATGCGGGGACATATCGTATTGATTCTATGCGCTAAAATGGAAACGGCTCAGCAGAACCTCGCCGCCGAAGATCAGATAGACATCCGTATTGGCGGCTTCAATGGCTGCAGGAACGGACAGGCTTTTCCATTCCTGTAGAGCGCCGCCTGCCGGAACCTCCAGCGTACCTGCCAATTTCCCGGCCGGACCTCCGGTCCGGATTTCTATACTTCCACCCTTGGCGGAGGATACAAGAGCCTCGAATTCTGCTGCACCCTGTGCGAACTCCGCATCCTTGAAGGCAATCCAGGCTCCATCCGCTGTCCCGTGAATGGATGCGCCGCCCGCCTTGCATTCATTCAGATACACTTTCTCGTAGTCATCATAATTCTCGGCTTTGACAGTGGAATAGAGATCGCGCGCGGGAACAGTTTCGCCCTGCACATGAACCCGTCCGTTCAGCTTGATGTCACCGGAGGAGCGGCCGACCATAATCTCGTATTCCCCGGTTTCCACACAATATTGCTCACGCGTCACATCCCAGAAGGCCAGCTCGGCCACCGGCACAGTGAAGGCTGCGGTCTGCGTTTGCCCTGCGGCGAGCTGAATCTTTTCAAAACCCTTGAGCTGCTTCAGCGGACGCTTCACCCGGGAGGACAAGGCGCGGATGTAGAGCTGAACCACCTCGCTGCTGTCTACCGTGCCGGTATTCTCGACTTCTACCGTCAGCTTGATCGTTCCATCCTGCTTCAGCTCGCTCTCCGCCAGCAAAAGATTGCGGTAAGCGACCTGCGCATAGCTTAAGCCATGACCAAATGGATACAGCGGCTCGCCGTCAAAGTACATGTAGGTTCTTTTGCCTTTGATAATATCATAATCCATGAATTCGGGAAGCTGATCCACGGAACGGTACCAGGTCATATTGAGCTTGCCCGACGGGCTGTAGTCGCCGAACAAAACATCCGCGACCGCATTGCCGAGCTCCTGTCCGCTATGGGAGGTAAACAAAACCGCCGGAATATTCTCATCGATCCAGGTAGAGGAGATCGGATAGCTGCCCACAATAACCACAACGGTATTTGGATTGGCTGCATACACCGCTTTGACCAGACGTTCCTGCTCTTCCGGCAGCACAATATCCGGTCTGTCGATTTCCTCCTTGCCGTTCAGCAGCGGATGGTTGCCGACGAACACGACTGCGACCTCTGCAGCCCGGGCAGCCTGGACTGCCGCTTCCACACCGTTTACAATGACATTTCTGTTAAAAGTGCGTTCTTCGGCACCCGCATCCTGATCGGTAGCCCGGAGTGTGCCATCCTCTGCATCAATGGAGATCAGCTTGTCGTTCCAGGTTCGCAGGCTCACCGCTCCCCCGTCTTCCGGCACCAGATTCAGTGATTCCTTCACATACCACCCGTAGATTTCATCCGCTGAAGCTGTCAGCGTATCCGCATCGCTCAGCGTAACGTATTGTCCCCGGCTCGCAGCCTCCAGCGTATGGGCGGTCCAGCCCCAGGCCGTATGGCGGAACAATTCTCCGCACTCCGGTGTATCATGCAGCACGGCCAATCTGCCGTCCTCGCCGGTCATTCCCACAGCCTTGCCGCTCGCCGCCGAAGTCAGAATAATCCGGTCGTCCCCGCTCTCAAAAGTCACCCGCTTCCCGGCAAGCTTCTTCGTCACACCCTGAAGCGGGGTCACGCCATAAGCCAAGGTGCCGGAATACCAGTCTCTGAAGGCTTCATCCGCCAGCGGCCCGATAACAGCGACTTTGGACAGCTCTGTTTTGCTCAGTGGAAGGGTATGATTGTCGTTCTTCAGCAGCACGATGGACTGCTTCGCAGCTTCCAGGGACAGCTCGCTGTGCTCTTTGCTGAGAATCACGGAATCGTCGATGGCGGCATACGGATTGCCTTCCTCGGGATCGAACTCGCCCAGACGGAAACGGACCCGGAATGTATTGAAAAGTGCACGGTCCAAATCCGCCTCGGCCAGCAGTCCTTCATTCAAAGCCTGATGAATCACCTTAATCGTCTCTTCCGTTTCGTCGGTTACACTGTCAATGCCGTTCTTGATCGATTCCGCCATGGACCGGGCGAACGATTCATAATATTTGTGGTCCTTCACAATCCCGAACAAATCTCCGGCATCGCTCACAATGAAGCCGTCCATTTCCCATTCGCCCTTCACAATGTCCATGACCGCCGGGTGCAGAATTACCGGTACCCCGTTCACCGAGTTGTAGGCGGTCATCATCGACTGCGCCCCGCCTTCCTTGAAGGCAGGTTTGAACGCCTCCAGATAATACTCGCGCATATTGCGCGGATCAATGCTGGACGAAGCCACCCCGCGGTCAATCTCATTGTTGTTGCCGAGGAAATGCTTCAGCGTTGCTACCGCTTTCAAATACTTGGGGTGATCGCCTTGAATCCCCTTCACGAGGGAAGTGCTGAGACGGCCGGTCAGGGTCGGATCTTCGCCGTAAGCTTCTTCCGTTCTGCCCCAGCGCGGATCACGCTCCATATCTACGGTCGGCGCCCAGAGGGTGAGGCCGTTAACTGTGGGATTTTTCCGGTAAAAGGCTCTGGCTTCATCGCCAATCGCTTCACCGATCTTGTGCAGCAGCTCCGGGTTCCAGGTGCAGGCCAAGCCGCTCGGCTGCGGAAAATAGGTGGCTCTGCCCAGCCAGGAAATGCCGTGCGCCCCTTCCGTACCGTGCTTATAGCCGCCCACTCCCAAACGTTCGATGGCTGCTTGATATTGGGGCATCAGGCTTACCTTCTCATCCAGCGTTAATCTGGAGAGCAGGTCCTGCACGCGTTCATTCAGCGGTAATTCAATTTGCCCAAAGGGATATGCCGCGGTTTCCAATTTAAGTAACACTCCTTTTAATCGTCTTAATGATAACGGTTTCACCTATCTTCCTCATCATAAAAGATTCCCGCCGGAAGCAACACCTGAACAATTGACCGAAAAACCAGTTCATAATTAGAGATTTGAACGGGCAGCTTCTTCCGGGGAAGAGACTATGGTGGAGCAAGTATGTCCCGGCGTCCCGTGGAGGAAAAACGGCATTTTTGCCGTTATTTCCGGCCCTCGCCGCCTAGGCTGCTCCAATAACGGCATTTCTGCCGTTGTTCCCCTCCCTCGCCGCCTAGGCTGCTCCAACAACGGCATTTCTGCCGTTATTTCCAGCCCTCGCCGCCCGGGACGCTCCAATAACGGCATTTTTGCCGTTGTTCCCCTCCCTCGCTGCCCGGGACGCTCCAACAACGGCATTTTTGCCGTTATTTCCAGCCCTCGCCGCCTAGGACGCTCCAACAACGGCATTTCTGCCGTTATTTCCAGCCCTCGCCGCCTAGGACGCTCCAACAACGGCATTTTGTAACTACTTAGGTCCTCTCTGTTACCCCCATCCAGATAATGGGTAAATAATACTCTAAACATATATATACCTAGCTGGAAGGAGGAGAGCAGAAATGAGTCCCGAAGACATTCGACGAATCAGCC
>NZ_JACBYI010000061.1 GCF_019352175.1 Paenibacillus sp. S150 | reverse complement strand
AACTGGATATGAAAGGAAATTTTCGCAGGGGGGATCCCCCCTGACCCTTGAAAACCATTCCTATCCATTGTCCCAATGGATATCCTACAACCCTTAAAGATAATTACACAAACTTCTTGACGCTACCCGTAAAGGGGCGAAACGGATGAATTAGGTATCCTTTTTCCCACTAACACTGGCGAAAAAGGGGATGTGGGGGATTTAAGTTTACTTTTTCCACTTGGGCTTACCGCCGGGTTTCAGCGAGAAGATCTGGAGGGATGGAGAAAAACTAGCTTATCCGGTTAGGGCAGGGGAACTGGCGGCCCCAGGCAGTTTAAGCCCGGATACCAAACGGCTGCGCAGTCCAGTGAAGGACAGCCTGGCCGTTTTGTTCAAAGATAAGAATTTGTATGTTTCACGCTATAAATTAGCCTTATCTTTCCCGCTGAAACGGATACCGTCCTTATAAGGACGGCGAAGCCGTTTCCACTTCTTCCCTTAACATAAGAGACGGAAAAAGCGGCTCATTTTGAAGCTCCGGATAGACTGGTTCCGCTCCAATAACGGATCTCCTGTCTGCATCATCTCTACTGTAATGAAACTGATTGCCCGGAGAAACGGGTGCCGCCTTTTTTCAGAGGGCGATAGGCGCCCCCGGCAAGCTTATCTTAAAGATCGGCGGCCCCAATAATGTACTTTGGGGTCCCTAATCATGTAAAATGTAATTATTACTGCTTATTCTGACATAGGAGGTTTACCCTATATGCCCGTACGTCAAGAATCCATGCAAATTATGAACGCTGTCCGCAATAATCTGGAATCCTGTATCCTTGGTAAATCATTTGAAATAGAGCTGCTGCTCACCGCTCTTCTTGCCGGCGGGCATGTCCTGATTGAAGATGTGCCGGGGACGGGCAAAACCCAGCTGATACGGGCGCTGTCGAGATCCATGTCCGGAGAATACCGCCGGATCCAGTGCAACCCTGATATTCTGCCAAGTGACATTACCGGTGTGTCCGTCTATCATCCCCGCGATGAAATGTTTCATTTCCGCCCGGGTCCGGTCATGACGAATATTCTGCTTGCCGACGAGATCAACCGCGCCACGACCAAGACGCAGTCCGCATTGCTTGAAGTGATGGAGGAGAGGAACGTAACTGTGGATGGGGAGACCTATCCGCTTCCGCATCCGTTCATGCTCTGTGCGACCCAGAACCCGATTGATTTCGAAGGCACCTATACGCTGCCGGAAGCCCAGCTTGACCGTTTCATGCTGCGCATCAGCCTCGGTTATCCCGATGCGGAGACCGAGAAGAATCTGCTGATGAGCCATCAGGAGGGCCAGCCGGTGGACAGGCTGACTCCGGTGACAGGCATGGAGCAGATTGCCTCCATTCAGGAGGAAATCCGCTCCGTCTATATCAGCGATCCGGTTCTGAACTATCTGCTGGATGTGGTGCGCCAGACCCGTGAGCATCCGCTGGTGCTGCTTGGGGCAAGCCCGCGGGCCTCCCTGTCCTTCATGATGGCCTGCAAGGCTTATGCGTTCCTGCAGGAACGCGATTATGTGCTGCCCGATGATGTGAAGATTCTGACCCCTTATGCCCTGGGTCACCGCATACTGCTGCGGCCGGAGTCGCGTCTGGATAACGTCAATGTGGACTCTCTGCTGCAGAAGCTCCTGCAGGCCATTCACGTGCCCGTCACGATGAGGCAATAAAGATGAAGAGCTATCTGTCTGGGGCGGCGGCGGTCATTCAGCCGGGCAAATTCGCCGGCATTCTCGCCATTTGGGGCATCACGCTGCTGTATGTGCTTTTTCAGGGCGGGAAAACCTCTTTCATGCTGTTTATTATGGTCACAGTGCTGCTGCTTTATTTAATCATCGGGGGCCTGGGCGGTGTCCGCCGGGCCAGAGGCACACGCAGCCTGTATTCTGAGCAGGACAAGCCTGATTTATTATATGCGGGCGGCTTCCTGCGGGTGAAGCTGAACATCACGATACCTGGCTTCCTGCCCTTGCCGTACGTAGTGGTCAGAGAAGTACTGAAGCGCCACAACGGGGAGTCATGGGTTTTTGAGGAGAGCCTCATCCCCAGCCTGAAGGGCCGGGGAGAGCTGCATTTTCAGACCCCCGCGCTTGAACGCGGCCATTATACCTTTGAAGGCACGGAAATCCTCGCCGAGGATATCTTTGGTCTTGTGGAGCACAAAGGAGCCTTTCTGGCCCAGGGCCAGTTCCGCGTGCTCCCGCGCTCGGTGTTCGTGCCGCGCTGGCAGCTTTATGAGCGGAGAGCCCGGCTGGCCGGTCCGCAGGCTTCACTGGTTCCCTCCCGGCGCGAGACCACGCAGATCAACGGCGTCCGCGATTATGTCTACGGTGACCGGCTGACCCGTATCCACTGGAATGCAACAGCGAAGACGGGCGACTGGAAGTCCAAGGAATTCGAGCATGAGTCCATTCCCAAAACGGTGCTGGTGCTGGACGGCAGTGCAGCAGCCTATGGCAGCTCCAGCCAATTTGAGCTTGCGGTCTCGATAACCTCCTCGTTGCTGGGCTTCGGCATCCGTGAGCGGATCGGCATCGGCCTGTGCTGCCTGGACAAGAACACCAAGGTGTTCACCCCGGCCGAGGGCGGCGCGGAGCGGCAGAAGATGATCCAATATTTGATCGATATCAATGCTGAAGGCCGCGGGCCGTTGATTTCGCGGCTGGAGAAGGCCCACCGCATGTTCCCCAAGGGCTCGTACTTTGTGCTGATCAGTCCCCAGTCGGGCCAGCCTGTATTGGATGTGCTCCGCTGGGCGGAGAGCCGGGGGATGACGCCTTCGCAGATTCATGTGCGCAATCCTGCGGCCAAGTACCGCACTCAGGATTGGATGGATGTGCTGGGTTCGCGCGGCGTTACAGGCTACAGCGTGAGTTCGCTGCAGGAGCTCCCAGCGGTGCTCGGAGGTGATAAAGTCATATGATACGCTGGTGGAACGGAATCAAATCGTCATGGCATCATTCCTTCAGCCTGCTGTGGCTGATGGTGATTGCCCTGCAGTGGATTTCCTACACGGAGCCTTTTTGGCTGGAGGAGACAACGGCCGCCGCCCTTCTCACACTGGCGGCCGCTGCAATTATTGAAATTCTTTTACCCGTCAAGGCAATCTACCGCCTGCTGCTTGAAGCTGCGGCAGCGGTATATCTAACCTACCGCATGATTCTTCATTACGGAGTCTACGTTCCCGATCCCTGGCTGCCGGAGCTGCGCGACCGGCTGCCGGATATCCTCTCGCATATGGCACCTTATATCTGGTTTGCCCTTGGGGCGCTTGCTTTGCTTCAGCTGTCCTCATGGTGGGTATCCTCGAAATCGCGCATTTTGATGTTCACCGGAATGAATATTGCGGCGTTTGCCGCACTGGACTCCTTTACTTCTTCTATATTATGGCAGGAGGTGGCCTGGACGGTCTCTGCCGGCATGGGCTGGCTGGTTACGCAGCATTTAAGAAGCTTTCAGCTGCATTACCCGCGCGGCTGGACCTACCTGTTGAAATATCCTTTTAAAATTGCAATTAATGCAGCCATTATCTTCTCCCTTGTGATTATTACCGGAGTGAATATGCCTGATGTCCGGCCCACACTGACCGACCCGTACACGGCGTGGCAGGAATGGAACGGCAACGGCGGCACCTCCAGCTCCGGCAGCTCCGGCTTGTCCGACAGCGGAGCCGGCCCGGCTTCTGCTGGAGGCACGACCTCCGGCTACAGTACGGATGACGATAATCTGGGCGGAGGCTTCAACTTCGATTATTCACCCGTAATGACGGTAACCTCAAACCTGCGCAGCTACATGCGCGGAGAGACCCGCAGCGTATATTCCGGTTCAGGCTGGAGCGATGACGACCCCTTCGCCAGAGGCTCGGTGGCAGGAGCCGAAGTGGGGCAGACGCTGGACCGCAATGCCGCATCCAAGGTGCAGACGAGGGAGCTGGAGCAGACTGTAAAGATACTGGGCGGCAATTCCTACCCGGTGCTGTTCGGAGGCTACTCCATTGCAGAGGTGAATTCAATCAATGGCGAGAACGCAAGCGGAGGCCTGTTCTGGAGAAGGGAAGGCAGCGAGCTGCTGTGGGAATCGGCAGGGAACGGCAGGGTGTACCCCCGGGAATACGTGGTGACTTCACAGGTGCCGGTGGTTCCTGTACAGGAACTCAACAATCAGACGTATGACCAGCTGTACGGCGGGACGGAGATCGACCAGCAATACCTGCAGCTGCCGAATAATTTTCCGGAGCGGGTCAGAGAGCTGGCGGAGAAGGTCACTGTCCAGGGGCAGACACCCTATGAGAAAACGGCGCTCCTGCAGCAATATCTGCAGCAGACCTTTCCGTATACCAATCAGCCTGATCTCTCGCGGCGCAAAAGCAAGGATCTGGTGGAGAGCTTCCTGTTCGAGATTATGGAAGGCTATTGCGATTACTATTCCACTGCACTTGTCACCATGGCCCGCTCCCTGGATATTCCGGCCCGCTGGGTCAAGGGCTAT
The DNA here is from genome assembly GCF_019352175.1 of Paenibacillus sp. S150. Lineage (GTDB taxonomy): Bacteria > Bacillota > Bacilli > Paenibacillales > Paenibacillaceae > Paenibacillus_AQ. The sequence goes on along the minus strand of NZ_JACBYI010000061.1, from coordinate 26,469 downwards.
GCTCCGGGCGAACAGGCCCAATTGCCGGACAATTTGGCCATTCAGCAGGGCGGTGAACTGCTTAACAACAATTATACGATTACGAATGCGGATGCCCATTCGTGGGCGGAGGTCTATTTTGGGGAGTACGGCTGGATTCCGGTCGAGGCTACGCCCGGCTTCACGACTCCGCTGCTGACACAAAGCCAGGAAGACATGCCTGAAGCGACTGCCGCGCCGGAAGAAGAGGAAGCCCAGCCCGAACCGGCGGAAGTGAATAACGGAACGCAGAACCAGGGGTTTCATATGGGGATGTGGATGGTCGCAGCGGCAGTCGCTGTGCTGCTGTCCTGGATAGGGTTCCTGCTCTGGCAGCGGCGTTTCAGCCTGCGGTTCTTCCTCCAGCGGCTGCGCAACGGACAGCCGCTGTCCCCGGTTCAGAAAGTTGAGGCGGAAACGGCGCGATGGGTAAGGTATGCCCGCAGGAAGGGTATGCTGAAGGAAGAGCATGAAACGCTGCGCGAATCGGTGGACCGCTGGAGGCATGAACGCCCTGCGGCTTCCGGCAATCTCACGAAGCTGCTGCAGATGTTCGAACGGGCGAAGTACAGCCCGGAGGTTATTGAAGACAAAGACTGGCGCAGCGTGTATACTGAAGCTTTGCGGCTGCGCAAAAGCATCAAGTCCGGCAAATAAAGCGGCGGAACAGAAAAAATGCCGCTGCGCCTTCATTTGCGAAGCGCAGAGAGTATGATATAGTTTTTCGTATGAAATCGAGGTGAACGTATTGTTTGAAAGGTTAGTACCCAAACTCCGGGTGAATACGGTATTTGATATAGCTCTTGAAGAGCTGTACGCCCGCGGATACCGTGGCATCATTACGGATCTGGATAATACGCTGGTCGGCGCCAAAGCGCCTCTGGCCACTCCGGAGCTCCTGCTGTGGTTCGCCAAGGTGAAGGAGCTTGGCTTCAAGCTCATCATCGTGTCAAACAACAACATGGACCGGGTGTCGCGCTTTGCCACGCCGCTAAATATTGAGTTTGTGCATCAGGCCCGCAAGCCCAGCAATACTCCATTTCTGAAAGCAATGAAGCAGATGGAGCTGAAGCCGGAGCAGACCATCGTCGTGGGCGATCAGCTGCTCACCGATGTATACGGAGGCAACCGGCTGGGATTGTATACGGTACTCGTGCTGCCAATCTCCGTTGGGGACGAAGGGATCGGCACAAGATTCAACCGCAGGGTGGAGAGAATTGCAACGACACGGCTTCGCAAGCAAGGATTGTGGCACGAGGAGGATAACCTGAATGAATTCAATGAATGAAACGAGGCGCCCTGAGAAATGCAGCGGCTGCGGCATCAAGCTGCAGACCACGGACAAGGACCTTCCGGGCTATATTCCGGAGGCGGCATTTGAGCGGGAGCCCGTAATCTGCCAGCGCTGTTTCCGCATCAAGAACTACAATGAAGCTTCTTCCGTCTCCGTGGACCAGGATGAATTTCTGCATCTGCTGAGCGGAGTTGGAGAGAAGAATGCGCTTGTGATTCATATTGTCGATCTCTTTGACTTTGAAGGCAGCCTGATCTCCGGCCTGCAGCGGTTCGTCGGCAGCAACCCCGTCATTCTGGCGGTGAACAAAAGCGATTTGCTGCCCAAGGTGACGAACTGGAACAAGCTGCGCAACTGGATGCAGCAGCGCTGCAAGGAGCAGGGCTTGCGCACAGCTGAAATTGTGCTCTGCAGCGCCAAGCGCAGCCAGGGCTTCGACCGCCTGCTGGAAGCGGTAACTGGGCTGCGCGGCCAGCGGGACGTGTATGTTGTCGGTGCGACGAATGTCGGCAAGTCCACGCTGATCAACCGGCTGATCTCGGATTACAGCGATCTGGAGCAGGAGCTGACTACCTCGCGCTATCCGGGGACCACGCTGGATACGGTAAAGATTCCGCTGGATGACGGCCGCTATATCATCGATACGCCGGGGATTGTATACCCTTGGCGCTATAGCGAACTGGTGGAACGCAAGGATCTGGGTGCCGTCATGCCGGAAAATCCGCTGAAACCGGCGGTCTATCAGCTGAATGAGGGACAATCGCTGTTCTTCGGCGGCCTGGGCCGCTTCGATTTCGTGAAGGGCGAGCGGCAGTCCTTCACCTGCTACATCAGCGGAACGCTGAAGATTCACCGCACGAAGCTGGAACGCGCGGATTCGCTGTACCAGGAGCACCGCGGCGGACTGCTGTCTCCGCCGGTAACCGCTGACATGGACAAGCTGCCGCAGTGGCAGCGGCATGAGTTCCGCATCGGCAGGAACAGCCAGACAGATCTGTTCATCTCCGGCCTAGGCTGGATCAAGGTGAATGGAACAGGCGGAGCGGTAGTGGCTGTCCACGTTCCGCGCGGCATCAAGGTTCTGACCCGCCCATCGCTGATCTGAACCATAGGAGGGCGAATAAGCAGTGACAAGCGCAAATGGCGATTACAGGAACAAGGATATACTGCTGGGGGTAATGGGTGATCCCATCGCCCACTCCAAATCCCCGCTTATGCATGGAGCGGCGCTGCAGGCGCTGGGCATTCCGGGAGCCTATGTACCCCTGCATATTGCGCCCGGCCAGTTGGGTGAAGCCATCCGGGCTGTCCGCACTCTGGGGTTCCGCGGGGTGAACGTGACGATTCCGCATAAGGTTGCGGTGATGGAATATCTGGACAGGCTGGACGGGAGCGCGCTGGCTGTCGGCGCAGTCAATACGGTGGTCAACGACAACGGTGTGCTTACCGGCTACAATACGGACGGCATCGGCTATGTCCGCTCGCTGAAGGCGGAGGCTGCCCCTGAATTGGCCGGCACCCGCATACTGGTCGTTGGCGCCGGAGGGGCGGCAAGAGGCATTATTGCCGCCCTGCTGCTGGAGAATCCGTCGGCGGTGGTTGTTGCCAACCGGACCAGGGAGAAGGCGGAGCAGCTGGCGGCAGCCTTCGAAGCCAAAGGTGCGGTGTCCGGCATTGGAATGAATGAAATCGCGGACCGCATTGCGGATGTGGATATTGTGATCAACACCACCTCGGTTGGCATGTACCCCCGCATCGATGAAACACCGGTTGATCCGGGGCTGCTCCGGGAAGGGATGACCGTCAGCGATTTGATCTACAATCCGCTGCATACCCGGCTGCTGACGGAGAGCCGGCAGCGGGGCTGCCGGATTCACGGCGGCCTTGGCATGTTCGTCTATCAGGGGGCTTATGCGCTGGAGTATTGGACCGGACAGAGCGCTCCGGTGGATATCATGCGGCAGACGATTATCGATGCCCTTGGCGGCAGCGCCGGGTAACTCAGCGCACCGTCCGCACCGCTGCGGAGAGATTGGCGGATTAAGGGGATATATTTCTCCCGCTTCCAACTGCAGTTCATATAGTTCGTTATCGTTAGGGTAATAATATATGTTAATTAAGGAGTTTGTTCATTTATGTTAACTGGAAAACAAAAACGCTATCTCCGCTCTCTGGCGCATCATCTGGATGCCGTATTTCAAGTCGGCAAAGGCGGCGTCAACGACCATCTGATCCGGCACATCGAAGAGGCGATTGAAAAGCGTGAGCTGATGAAGATCAGCGTGCTGAACAACAATGCGGATGATCCGAAGGAAATCGGTGCCGCTCTGGCGGAGCAGTCAGGCTCCGAGCTGGTGCAGGTCATCGGCAAGACGATCATTCTGTACAAGGAATCACGCGACAACAAAACCATTGAGCTGCCCCGCTGATTCGGCCCCCGCAGCTTGCGGGAGACAGCAGTTTACCCTGATAATAAGAGGAGGTGGACCTCTTGAGAGTTGGAATTATGGGGGGGACCTTTGATCCTCTTCATATCGGACATATGATGGCAGCGGAGACCGCAAGGGAGTCCTATGCGCTGGAAGAAGTGTGGTTCATGCCCTCGCATATCCCGCCGCATAAGCATGAGGCGGGGGCAACGGGCGGGCAGCGGCTGGCCATGGTGCAGGATGCGGTCAGGGATCACAGCGCCTTTGGCATTCTCGATCTGGAAATCGCCAGAGGCGGGGTATCCTACACGTACGAGACCATCACCGTTCTGCAGGAGGAATACCCGCAGCATGAATTCTTTTTCATCGTCGGTGCGGACATGGTTCAGTATTTGCCGAAATGGCATGGAATTGAAGAGCTGGTGCGTCGTCTGACCTTTATCGGGGTTGGGCGGCCGGGCACTCCGCTGGACCTTGCGGCGCTGCCCGGCTTTATTGCCGAGAAGGTGCTCCTGGCGGACATGCCGCTTGTCGATATCTCCTCCACGATGCTCAGGGCCAGGGCTGCCGAAGGCAAGTCCATTCGGTATATGGTGCCGGATGCTGTATACGATTATGTTCAAAGGAGTGGATTGTATGGAATTCAGCCGCGAAGCGCTGATTGAAGCTGTCCGCGCACAGATGCCCGACAAACGCTGGAAGCATACACTTGGCGTGATGGAGATGTCGGTGAAGCTGGCAGAGCGTTACGGAGGGGACCCGGTCCGTGCGGAAACGGCGGCGATTCTGCATGATGTGGCCAAATATTGGCCGGTGGAGCGCTTGAAGGAAATCATTGTGCAGAACGGATTGTCCGCCGAGCTGCTGGACTATGACAAGCAGCTGTGGCACGCCGAGGCAGGGGCCTATGTCGCTGAGCACGAATATGGAATCAGCGACCGTGAGGTGCTGGATGCCATCCGCTTCCATACCTCCGGACGCGAGAATATGGGCCTGCTGGAGAAGATCGTCTGTCTGGCCGACTATATTGAGCCGGGACGGGATTTTCCCGGTGTGGACGGCATCCGCAAGCTGTCGAAGGCAAGCCTGGAGGAAGGGCTGATCGCCGGATTTGACTCCACAATCAGCCTGCTGCTGCAGAAGCGCCGGATTGTGTTCCCGCTGACAGTGCTGGCCCGCAATGATCTAGTAAGAATAATGGAGGATACTATATGAGTGTAGAATCAAGCAAGCTTTTGCAATTGGCCCTTAAGGCCGCTGAAGATAAAAAAGCAATGAATGTGGTCGCCCTTGACTTGCGCAGCGTCTCACCGATCAGCGACTATTTCGTCATCTGCCACGGGAATTCGGATACGCAGGTGCAGGCGATTGCCACTGAGGTGCGCAAGGTGGTCCATGAAGCCGGGGGCGTGATCCGCGGCATTGAAGGCATGGATGCGGCCCGCTGGGTGCTGATGGATCTTGGAGATGTGATCGTTCATGTCTTCCACCGCGACGAACGCGAATATTACAACATCGAGCGTCTGTGGTCCGACGCCAAGGTTGTGGAGACGGTATGAGCCTGATTGCCGGAACTACGGTAACATTGGAAGTCTTGCGTGAGGTATCTCCTTACGGCTACTTCCTGGGGGCAGGCGGCCAGGATGTCATGCTGCATTATACGGAGCTGGTTGGCAGCAAGCCCAAGATTGGCGACAAGGTGGAGGTTTTCATTTTCTTCGATACAGAGGACCGCCTGGCGGCCACCATGAAGAAGCCGTTTCTTACCCTTGGCGAGCTGGCTTTGCTGGAAGTGGCGGATATCCACCCGCGCCTGGGCTGCTTCCTGGAGATGGGGCTCGGACGGCAGCTGCTGCTGCCGATCGGCGAGCTGCCGGAGCTGATCGAGCTGCGCCCGCAGGTAGGCGGCAAGGTGTGGGTGCTGATGGAGCATGACAAGCAGGGGCGCCTGCGCGCCAAGCTTGCCGGCGAGCAGGAGCTTGCACCGCTGGCGCTGCCCGCACCGGAATCCTGGAGGGGGCAGACTGTCAAGGCCAGAGTGTACAAGCCTCTGCAGATGGGGACCTTTGTGCTTGTGGACGGCGGCGTGCTGGGCTTCGGCATCATCGGCATGGTGCATTCCTCGGAGCGCAGCCGGCTGCTGCGCCTTGGCGAAGAGTTCGAGGCCCGGGTCTCGCACATCCGTGAAGACGGCCGTGTGAATCTGTCCATGACCCAGCGCAGGGAAGTGGGCCGGGATGTCGATTCCGCAGCACTGCTGGATTTCCTGAATGAGCGGCCGGGCGGAGCAATGCCTTATTCGGACGCTACGCCTCCCGATATCATCAAGCAGCGTTTTGGAATCAGCAAGTCGGCGTTCAAGCGGGCGCTGGGCAAGCTGATGAAGGAAGGGCTTGTGACCCAGAGGGAGAACTGGACCTATCTGGCCCGCAAGGAAGAAGAGGGTACGGAACAACAGGGACAGGCTTCCGGCAATGAAGAAGCTAAGGAATAGTGAACTTATAGAAAGCGGTGTGCATCAGTGTCTTCCTATGGGAAATTTGCTTATGTGTATGATGAACTGATGGCGGATATGCCGTATCCGGACTGGCTGGCCTTTGCCGAGACGGCTTGGAGCAAATACGGCAAGCCCCTGACTGTAGCCGAGCTGGGCTGCGGGACCGGAAGCATTACCATTCCGCTTGCCTCCTCCGGCTATCACATGACGGGGATTGATCTGTCTTCGGATATGCTGTCGGTGGCACAGATGAAGATGGAGCGGCATCCGCAGGGACGCCGGTTCCTGCGTGAGGGCAGCGTACGCTGGGTACGGCAGAACATGAAGGAGTGGGAGCTGCCGGAGCCGGTCGATTCCGTCATTTCTTTTTGCGATTGTCTGAATTATGTGCTGGAGGAGCAGGATGTCCGTTCCGTATTTGAACGCACCTTTGCCGGTCTTAAGACCGGGGGCACCTTCCTGTTCGATGTGCATCATCCGAATACACTTCTCCGTTACGGGGAGGAACAGCCGTTTGTGCTGGACGAGCCTGCGGTATCGTATATCTGGACCTGTGAAATGGATGTGCCGCGCCGTGAAATTGAGCATCATCTGTCCATCTTCGCCCGTGAAGAGGGGGGGAGCGGCCTGTACCGCCGTTTTGAAGAGACGCATATACAGCGGGCTTATGACCCCGGGTGGATGACGGAGGAGCTGCTGAAGGCAGGCTTCAGCGAGGTGAAGGTCTATGCCGATTTTGAATGGGTGGAGGCCGACGACAGTGCCGGGCGGCTGTTCTATGTAGCTGTGAAATAACCATACGCAGATGAAGGTCTTTCCTGCAACAGGGAGGGCCTTTTTTGAATATAAAAATTATATGTTTCACGCTACTCTGCACCCGGACCTAAGTGGAAAAAGTAAAACTAATCGAAGCTTTTTCAGCCCCCTTGCCCACATGAAGTGGAAAAAGTAACACTAATTCGAGCCAATTAGCCCTCAGCCGGCGAAATTCACTGAATTAGGTATACAAAATCCCACTAATTCTGTTGCGGCTGCCAGTCCCGGAGAATTAGGTGTACAAAATCCCACTAATCCCGTTGCGGCACGAATCCAGCAGAATGAGATGACCATAGCCGGGACCAGACTTCCATAACTCAAGACAATTTTCTTTGGCGCTCTAAGCTGCGGAGCTGGCTAACCTTATCTAACGGTCATTTTTAATAATTAAATAGGTTGTGATCGACCCCGTTATTCGAACGTTTCTGGAGTTCTTGCCCAACACCCGCGTCCTTCTGACAGCCGGCGAAGCCGTTTTTACTTATGTATGGAGCCGGTCCGTACCCTTCGTACATGACCGGCATCTTCCAACCTTCGTTTAGCGGTGCTCGAACAGATCAATCGCTCCCAGCACGATGTGCGCCAGACCAAATCCGAGAATGCCTGTAGCGGCCATCTTATAGCGGCTGCCCAGAAAAGCTGCGCTTGAAGCGGTGACTACAGTTCCAAGAACGGCGGGAATCATACCTTCACGCATTCGAAACACTCCCTTATAAGCTGGTTTGAAAGACATCGTTAGTGTGGTTGAATATGAGCCTGATTATGTATGCCATTTTGCAATCAGAGCTACATCCGTTCAATGGTCTGCGGTCTCTTTTTTTTATTTTGTATTATTTTAAATGAATAACCCCGTATCAGAAAAACCTCTCTCCTTTTTTTACAAAAATATTAAAAATCCAATATTAATTTCATTCAGATTGCCGATTTAATTTAAAAATACATAAAATAATAATAGCTTTATTTACAGGGTGAATCCCTTTTTTTCTGTTTTTTACCCTGAATTGGATTTTATTTTAAAACAACGTTGATAATTACAGTTATTTATTTGTGAAGCGATTTCTAATTGGTTCTGCTGACGAATAGATTATAACTACGTAAAACAATTAATTTATTTATAAAAGAGAGGATTGAAAGCGATTAACTATGCTTGGGGATTTTTAATAAATTTCGGGAGGGTCAAGGATGAAGAAAAAGTGGTTTAGCGCATTAATGGCAGTTTCGATGGTAGTATTCCTGGCAGGCTGCGGGGGATCATCCAAAGAATCGGACGGGAAAAGCTCGGTTCTTAACGCCGGTGCCGGAGATCAGGCTACTGAGCTGTCTTATTGGACGTTCGTTGAGCTGCATGGCCAGCATTTCGAGAAGATGCTGGAGAAATGGAACGCGGCCAGCCCGGACCGCCAGATTAAGCTGAATGTTACCGTCATGCCTTATGATGATATGCACAACAAATTGTCGATTGCAGTGCAGACGGGCGTAGGCGCACCGGATATCGCCGATATTGAGCTGGGCAAATTCCCGGATTTCCTGGCCGGCACCCCGCAGCTCGAACCGCTTAATGATGTGGCTGAGCCATACAAGGGCACCGTTGTCCAGTCCCAGTTGGATCTTTACAGCAAGGATGGCAATATCTACGGCTTATCTACCCATGTTGGGGCGACGGTTGCTTTTTATAACACGGAAATTCTGGAGCAGGCAGGAGTCGATTACAAGAGCATTGCAACCTGGGATGACTTCAAAAAGGCGGGAATACAGGTATATGAAAAAACCGGCAAATTCATGGGGACGGCGGATACCAGCGCCACCTGGCAATCCGCGCTGCTGCTCGCGCAGCAAGGCGCCGACTTTACAGATGAAGCCGGCAATCCGAAGGTTAACTCGCCGGAGCTGGTGAAGGGACTCGGCATTCTGAAGGATCTGCAGGAGAGCAATGTCATCTCCACGATAGCCGGAGGGCAGCCGGATACGGAAGAGGCATACGGCGAATTCAACTCCGGCAACTATGCCGCAGCCTTCATGCCGTTGTGGCAAATGTCCAGATACACCAACTACATGGCCGATTTGAGCGGCAAGATTGCGATAGCCCCGCTTCCGGTCATTGAGAAAGGCCTGCCAAGATCCTACGGCGGGGGCGGAACCGGTACGGTTGTGACCAAAACGGCCAAGGATGTGCAGCTGGCCAAAGACTTTATCGCTTATGCCAAGCTGTCCCTGGATGCCAATATTGAAATTTGGAATACGCTTGGCTTTGACCCGATCAATATGAGCGTTTGGGATATGGAAGAGGTGACTCATAATCCGGATAACCAGTTCGTGAAGTATTTTGTCAACAATCCGTTTGAGGTATTGAATGAAATCAAGGATGAGATCAAGCTGATTAAATCCACATCCGCTTCACCGACGATCAATAATGTTCTTTGCACAGTCACCCTGAATGAAATCTTCGAGGACGGCAAGGATGTGCAGAAGGCGCTCGATGAGGCACAGGCGCAAATTGAACAAGAGCTGAAATAACTGCCGGATGACAGCTGGAAATGCCGGAGCTGCTCTGCATGCAGAGCAGCTCTATTTAAAAAGGAGTAGTGAAATGATAAAAAAATTTCTGTACTCGCAAAAGGTCGCTCCTTATGTGTTCGTGCTGCCCTTTGTACTTGTGTTCCTGGTGTTCTGGGTCTATCCGCTGTTCAGCTCCTTGGGCATGAGCTTTCAGAAGGTCACGCTTGGACAGGAAGCCGACTGGGCGGGCATCGACAATTACACCAAGCTGATGGGAGATTCTATCTTCTTCAAGGCGGTCCGCAACAGTGCGGTATATATGATATTGACACTCGCCATTCTGATTCCTTTTCCAATGCTGTTCGCCGTTCTGATCAACAACAAATTTATGTGGGGGCGGGAATTTTTTAAGGCCTCCTTCTTTTTCCCTGCGCTGACATCAGTCGTTGTGGCAGGCACCATCTTCCGCCTGATGTTCGGCGAGATGGAGGGTTCCCTGATCAACAGCATTCTGGGGCTGTTCGGCATGGAGCCGGTTAAGTTTTTGAAAGGACAGGTTACCGGGTTCGTTGCCCTGGTCGCCCTGGCTGCCTGGCGTTGGATGGGAGTTAATATGCTCTATTTCCTCTCCGGCCTGAAGAATATCCCGGATGATTATTACGAGGCCGCCTCAATTGACGGAGCATCGGCTGTTCAGAAATTCACCGGAATCACCATGCCCTTATTGAAGCCGACGACTATTTATGTGTTGACCATAAGCATCTATGCCGGTCTGGCCATGTTCATTGAGAGCATGATGCTGTGGAACGGCAATAATTCCCCCAAAAATATCGGGCTTACGATTGTCGGTTATCTGTACCGCCAGGGGATCGAAAAGAACAACCTTGGATATGCGGCTGCGGTCGGCATTGTCTTGCTCTTGATCACCATGGTGATCAATCTGACGCAATTGGCCTTCAGCGGCATGTTCAAGAAGGAGGATTAAGATGAAAAAGGAAACAGCGGTAAAAATCATCCTCTTTGCTTTTTTTACAATAGTGTGCATCATCACCCTGGTGCCATTTTATGCGGTAACCATCGCTTCCTTTAAGCCGGGTGAGGATCTGATCCGGTATGGGCTGAATTTGAAGTTTGATCTGCCGGTAATGAATTTCGATAACTTTGTCTATCTGTTCACCGGAGATCATGCCTACTTTACCTGGTTCTTTAACTCGCTGCTGCTGACCGTTGTTCAAGTCGCCCTGACCCTGATGGTCAGTGCCACCGTAGCCTACGGCTTCTCGGCATATGATTTCAGAGGGAAGAACCTCCTTTTTATCTGCGTTCTGCTCATTATGATGGTTCCCTTCGAAATCCTCCTGCTGCCTCTGTATACGCTGACCTATAACATAGGGCTGATGAACAGCTACTCGGCTATCATATTGCCCGGGGTGGCGGGTGCCGCGACAATCTTTTTTTTCAGACAATATTTAAGCGGTATCCCCAAGGAGATGATCGCAGCAGGCAGAGTGGACGGGGCCAGTGAATACGGGATTTATCTGCGCCTTATCCTGCCTGTGATGAAGCCGTCCTTCGCGGCTATGGCGATTCTGAACGGGATGAACAGCTGGAATAATTTTCTCTGGCCGTTCATGGTACTCAGCGATGAAAACAAATATACACTGCCGATTGGACTGAAGACATTGCTCACGCCATACGGGAATAACTATGATTTGCTGATCGTAGGCTCGTTCTTTTCCATCTTGCCCATTCTGGTCTTGTTTCTGGGCTTTCAAAAATATTTTATCGACGGAATGACGGCAGGTGCGGTAAAAGGGTGACCGTGGAGCTTAGAGCTTACGCTGTCAGCAGTGGCCTGTTCTATTGCACTTTCTGCATCAGAACTCCCTTGAATCGGCAGAAAAGCCTAAGCTGTTGCACTTTGTACAGCAGAATTTTGCGGCAAAGGTGTTTTTGGTCCATACTTCCGATATCTATTGCACGAAATACAGCCATACGAAAAATCCTTATTGCTGCGTAATCAAAAAGCCGGCAAGTCTCCCATTGAGGGAGGCTTGCCGGTTTTGGGCTGCAGCAGGCGGAAGTAAGAAGATCGGCTTACCGGCTTACTCGGCCGCGGTAGGGGTAAGCCTGCTGGCGATATTCTCAACCTCGTGTACATTGTAGAGCACGCGGGCCATCAGATCCTGGCTGTAGTTGCCGAAGTGCTTGCCGTAAATGGTCAGCCCGCGTTTGTTGACCGGCTTGTCGGTAACGGCAATGCGGAAGGTCAGCTCGCTTTTGTAATCCAGCTTGATGTCATCCAGCGTAATATCCGAAATGCGGCAGCCGTCGATGAAGCTGCCTTCATTGTTGATGCGGATCAGCTTCAGCATGCCGTATTGGTTCAGGTGGGGAGGCCACCAGTCAGGATTGAAGGTTCCCCGGGCATCGCCGAAATCGCCGGGACTGGTCCAGAAGCCAATTTCGATGCCGTTCACATAAAAGTACAAATCCGAAGGATAGTTATCGCTGAATCCCGGAGCCTCCGAACCAAGCTCCATGGAGAACTGGATTTCGCGGAAGGTCTGGTTGGCCTTCAAATAGTTCGGAATCCGGTATTCGAGAAAACCTTCAGCCAGCCAGATAATTTCGGAGTCGATCCGCTGGGGATCAGCGAAGTAGCGCGGCTCGTCGAAGTCGCCGATAATACTGTCCTTGGTGGCCAGCCCGCAGGTGGGGACCGCCTGATAGTTGCTGTAATGCCCCACCTGGATTTCGACCTCATACAGATTGTCGACCTCCTTGCTGCGCAGGTCCACCATCAGCTTATCCTTATTCAAATAGCAAACCTTCTGGATGCCATGCTTGCCTACGGAGGTGTTGATCTCGATCAGACCGCTCTCTTCAAGCTTCTTGATGTGCATGGTGATGGCTCCGTTGCTAAGATTCAGCTTCTTGGCAATTTCATTGAGGTTGAGGGCCTGATTGGTCGCAAGCAGCTCCAGAATCTGAATACGGATCTCGGAGCTGAGGGCCTTGAAGATATCAATCCCGCTCATTAGATCTTTAATATAAATCATGTTTACTGTACCTTCTTCCGAAAACGTCGTTATCAAAACTGTTTTATAAAATTATAAACTAATTGAGTTAAAAAGGGAAGCATTCCCCATTTATTTGTCTAGTAATTAAAATATAGACTTCTTTTTCGAAAATAATGCAATTTTATTTTAGGTTTATATAAATTTCGATGTGCATTACAGGGTTGAATTAGCTATATTTGTGCAAAAAAAGACAAATTCATCATTTTACTTCGTAATTACATAAATAGATTTAGATTTATTTATTTACAAGGCTCCTGTTGTATGTTATTTTATACCTGTAAGCGAATACATTCAAATATTTTTTAATTATTTAATGAATATGTGAAAGGGAGAAAAGGCTGCATATCGCTTAAAAACGGAGAAAACCGCGAAAAAAGGATTATACGAGAGTTCATTGTTTGCAAAAACATTTTTGTAGATGATCTACTAAATTCATTTCATTAGGAGGAGAAAGTGTGAAGAAAAAATGGGGGATTTCGTTGTTAATACCAGTGCTGGTGCTATCAGCTGTATTGGCGGGCTGCGGGGAAGACAGCTCTAAGACAATTACGTTCTGGACGCCGCTGACCGGCGATGACGGTGCCTATATGGACCAGCTTGTAAAGGATTACAATGCTACAGACCCGGAAATTAAAGTCAAGCATGTTATTACCTCTGATATGTACACCAAGCTCTCCACGGTGCTGAACTCGGGCAAAGGGGTGCCGGATTTAACTATTATTCATGCTGACCGGGTTCCGGGATATGTCAAACAAGGCGTGCTTGAGCCCATGACAGCCGTAACCGGCGCACAGCCCGAGATCAAACAGGAGAATTATCTGCCGCAGGCCTGGTCCACAGGCACGATTGACGGCACTCAATATACAGTTCCTCTTGATATCCACAGCAATGTAATGTACTACAACAAGGATCTGCTCAAGAAATATGATGCGGAATCCTTCCTTGATGATGATGTGGTCACTATTGATGAGATGCTCTCCCTGCAAGGAAAGCTGGATGAAGGCGACTTTGTCGTTAATGACGCGCTGCTGGGCTGGGTTATTCTGGCGCAGATTCAGAATCTCGGCGGGGATATCCAGGAGGACGGCAAACCGGCCGTCAATACTCCGGTAATGAAGCAGGCTATGGAAGAAGTGAAAAAAATCAACGATGCCGGACTGATGACGCCGTTTGGCGAAGACGGATACCTGATGTTCCAATCCGGCAATGTGCTGTTCTCCACGGACGGCAGCTGGAGCTCGACGGCGCATGCCGGGGTGGAAGGCTTGAACTTTGGTGTTACCAATATTTATTCGCCGACAGCCGATAAGTTCACCAACAGATCTTCCTCCCATTTGTTCGCAATGCTGAAGAATAAAGACAGAACCGAGGAAAAGGTAACGGGCATCGGCAATTTCCTGGAGTTCATCCGCGAGAATTCAATCGAGTGGGCCAAGGCGGGACAAATCGTAGCCAGTAAGCAAGTCAATGAAAGTCCTGAATTCAAAACCTATATGCAGTCCTTCTTCACCTCCAATGAAAAAGAAATTGAATCCCTTTATATTTACACTTATGAATACTATCCGTATATTGCAGAAGCCGTAGACACGTATTGCGGGGATATTGTGCGCGGCACTGTGGATATTGACGAAACGCTGCAGACGATGCAGAAATTTGTCGAGGATAAAATCGCCGAAGGAACGACCGGCGCAGCGCAGTAAAAGAAAAGCGGAAATGATTGCATGAAGCAATGAGCCGCCTTCCTGGAGCATTGCTTCATGCCAAAGGAGAAAAGAATGCCTATGAAAAAGAAACTGAACCTCGCGCCTGCTTTCTTTGTAGGTCCGCATGTTATCTTATTTGCCGTTTTCATTTTCCTGCCAACCCTCTATGGAATTTATGCTTCATTCACCAAATGGAATTTGATGAACGGGCCGGTCTGGGTAGGGCTGGACAACTATAAAACGATTCTATTTGACAGCAGCTCCACCTTTCATACGCAATTCAACAACGGGCTTAAGAATACATTGATTTTTGTTCTGCTGAGTGTTCCGCTGTTAATTGTGATTCCGCTGCTTGTGGCTGTTGCGCTTGAGCACAAAAAGGTGAAAGGGAAAAGCCTGATCCAATCGATTATTTACGTTCCCGGCCTGATTTCGATATCCGCGGGGGCGCTTATCTGGCTGCTGCTCTTCAATAAGCAGCTTGGGATGGCCGGCAATGTCTTTGGCTCCGGCGTATCCTGGCCGGCCAACCAGCCCTATGCCTGGATACTCATCATCATCATCACGATCTGGGGCGGAGTCGGAGGCAATATGATTATTTACCGTGCCTCCATCAGCGGTGTGTCGCAGGATCTGTATGAGTCGGCAGAGATGGACGGAGCCGGTACAATCCGCAGGTTTACGAGCATTACTTTGCCCTCCATACGCTTTCCGCTGATTTACACCTTTGTCATGACTACGGCAGGGGCCTTCAATGTATTCGGGCAGCCGCTGATGATGACGGACGGAGGACCGCGCCAGAGTACTCATGTGCTGATGATGTATATCCGCCAGCTGGCGTTCGGCAACGGAGAGTCGATTGCCGGCATGGCCTCGGCGATGGCCGTCTTGCTGGGACTGGTCATTCTGGTCATCTCGGCACTGCAATATTATGTAATGAACCGGAATGCGGCTTAACTTACAATACGGCAAGGAACCAAGAGTGGAAATTGAAAAGGCAGGTGTACCCGTATGTCCAATCAGGCGGCGCAGCAATACGATAAACGTCCCCATATCCAAGAACAAGGCAAAGTGCAAAGAAAAGGTCCGGGGATCAGCATTTCAAAATATATTTCTTACCTGTTTTTGATTGTCCTTTGCATTATCTGGATCATTCCGGTCATTTTTGGAGTTACGACCTCCTTCCGGTCGCAGACTGAGGTGGTATCCTCCGGCTTCAGGCTGTTCCCCAAAGAGTGGATTTTTGACAACTATATCGCCATCCTTGATAATACCTCAACCGCTCCAATTCTGCGCTGGCTGCTGAACTCGCTGTTCATTGCGACCATGCATACGCTCCTGGTGGTTGTGGTCATCTCAATTACCGGCTACGGCTACTCCCGGATGAAGTTTAAAGGCAGAGACACACTCTTTTTCACCTTGCTCGGGATTTCATTTTTTCCGGGAGTAGTGAACCTGATCCCCTCCTACAAAATTATTGACGCCTTGGGCTGGGTTAACACCTCCTGGGCGATGATTATCCCCGGTCTGGCAGGCATGGGCAATATCTTTCTGGTCAGGCAGTTCATGAACGGGATTCCGAGGGACCTCGATGAATCGGCTCACGTAGACGGTGCGGGCCATTTCCGGATCTACTCCTCGATTATTTTGCCGTTGATCAAGCCGGTACTGATCGTATGCGCCCTGTTCTCCTTCACCGGATCATGGAATGACTTCCTGTGGCCTGTCATCGTGTTCACGGATGTGGACAAAATGCCGGTTACAGCAGGACTTTTATTGCTTCAGGACATTTACGGGAACTACCGCATGATCGGCCAGCTCATGGGTTCGGCGGTTTTGGCGATTATTCCCACCTTGCTGTTGTTCCTGTTCGCGCAGAAATACTTTGTCCAATCCATCAATCTGAACTCAGGCATTAAGGGTTAAAAAATAGAGAACACCAAGGAGAGGGAAACGATGACTGTAACAATGAGAATTCTGTCGGATCTGCCGAAGAGTACAATCAATAAAAATATTTACGGGCATTTTGCCGAGCATCTCGGCAGATGCATCTACGAGGGCATTTGGGTCGGCGGGGCTTCGCCTATTCCCAATACGGACGGCATCCGCAATGATGTGCTTGCCGCGCTGCGCAAGCTCAATATTCCCGTGCTGCGGTGGCCGGGCGGCTGCTTCGCCGACGAATACCACTGGAAGGACGGGATTGGCCTTCCTGAATCCCGCAAGCGGATGATCAACACCCACTGGGGAGGCGTAGTGGAGAACAACCACTTTGGCACGCATGAGTTCTTCCGGCTCTGCGAGCTGCTGGAATGCGAGCCGTACATCTGCGGCAATGTCGGCAGCGGCACAGTGCAGGAGATGTCCGAATGGGTGGAGTACATGACCTTTGACGGCGAGTCCCCGATGGCCGGCCTGCGGGCGGAGAATGGGCGCAAGCAGCCGTGGACGCTTAAATATTTTGGCGTCGGGAATGAGAACTGGGGCTGCGGAGGCAATATGCGTCCGGAATATTATGCGGATCTGTACCGGCGCTATCAGACCTATGCGCGCAATTACGGTGACAACAAGCTCTATAAAATTGCCGGAGGCGCCAATGTGGACGACTATAACTGGACGGAAGTGCTGATGCGCGAAGCCGGGCAGTTCATGGATGGCCTGAGCCTGCATTCGTATACGATTCCGGGAAGCTGGGAAGAGAAGCGTTATGCGCTGGGCTTTGATACCGCTGAATGGTTCGAGACCATGAAGAAATCATTCCATATGGATGAGCTGATTACCCGTCATTCCAATATCATGGACAAGTATGATCCGGAGCGGCGGGTAGGATTGATTATAGATGAGTGGGGAACCTGGTTCCTGAGCGAGCCGGGAACGAATCCGGGATTCCTGTATCAGCAGAATACACTGCGCGACGCACTCGTGGCAGGAATTCACCTGAATATCTTCCAGAACCACAGCAGCCGGGTGCAGATGGCCAACATCGCGCAGATGGTGAACGTATTGCAGGCGCTGATTCTGACCGAAGGCGGCAAAATGCTGCTCACGCCAACCTATCATGTCTTTGAGATGTATAAGGTGCATCAGGATAACGAGCTGCTTGAAGCGGCTTTTGAGAGTCCGGAGTACAGCCTGGGCGGGGAGTCTATTCCCCAGCTTAGCGTATCCGCTTCACGGGATGCGGCGGCCGGCAAGATCTTCATTTCCCTCTGCAATATGAGCCATGCAGACAGCGCCAATATCAGTCTTGAGCTTGTCGGCGCTGCGGCGGGGACCGTAACCGGACAAATCCTGACCCATCCGGACTTGAATGCGCATAACACCTTCGAAGCGCCGGAAGCTGTTGCTCCGGCTGACTTCAAGGGAGCCGTCCTTAAGAACGGGGTGCTGGACTGCCGGCTGCCTGCGGCATCCGTTGTTGTCCTGACCCTGGAATAACAGAACTATAGGACTTGCGGAGCGGCCGCGGCCGCCAGAAAGCTTTCCAGAGGAAAGCTCACTCCGGAAGCATAAGCAGTCTGCGGATTTCCACTGCGAAAAACGGTCTAAACCAAGAAATCGTTCAACCGATATATATATACCAAAGGAGAAACCATTATGAGCAGGAAAAGAGAGTACAGCAATCCGCTGGTGGAGCAGCGTGCAGACCCCTGGGTGTATAAGCATACGGACGGCTATTATTATTTCACAGCTTCCGTGCCGGAATACGACCGGATTGAAGTGCGCAGGGCGACATCCATTGAAAGATTGAGAGAGGCCGTGCCTGTCGTTGTATGGCGCAAATATGGGACCGGGCCGCTGAGCGCCAATATCTGGGCTCCGGAAATCCATTATATTTACGGTAAATGGTATATTTATTTTGCGGCGGCCCGGACGACGGAGACGAAGGAAGGACTGTTCGATCACCGCATGTACGCGCTGGAGAACGGGTCGGTGAATCCGCTGGAGGGCAACTGGGTGGAGAAAGGCCAGGTGAAGACGGCCTGGGAGTCGTTTGCCCTTGACGCCACAACCTTTCAGCATAAGGGAATGCTCTACTATGTGTGGGCGCAGAAGGACCCGGATATTCCGGGGAACTCGAACCTCTATATTTCAGAGATGGAGAACCCCTGGACGCTGACAGGCCCGCAGACGATGATCGCCACGCCGGAGCATCAATGGGAAACCATCGGCTTCAGCGTCAATGAAGGAGCCGCTGTGCTGAAGGGGGGAGGCAAGATCTTCATCAGCTTCTCGGCCAGCGCCACCGACCACAATTACTGTATGGGACTGCTGACAGCGGACGAGGACAGCGATCTGCTGGATGCCGCCTCCTGGAGCAAGCATCCCGAGCCTGTGTTCAAGACCTGCGAAGAGAACGGCCAATACGGCCCGGGGCACAACAGCTTCACAGTCAATGAAAACGGGGAGGATGTGCTGATCTACCATGCCCGCAACTACAAGGAGATCGCCGGAGATCCGCTCTACGATCCGAACCGCCATACCCGCGCCCAGGTACTTACGTGGAACGGGGACGGCACGCCGAATTTCGGCGTGCCGGTGAAGGATAGCCGGAAATAAGGAATCAGGTTATAAAGAATGATGTACGAAAAGTGTCCCGCCCCCCTGGCAAGGGGAGCGGGACACTTTTGGGTGTATTCAGGAGCTGCGCGAACCTTCAGCGTCCGGTAAAAGCAGCTGGAAAGCTGCGCCAACGTCCGGCGTTCCGTTAAAGTTACTCATAGAACAGCAGCCGCTTCGCGTAGGCGTTGCGGAAATCGGTGGGCGTCAGTCCGACGATCTTTTTGAAGGATTTCATGAAATTATGGCAGTCCGTATAGCCGAGCTGGCTGGAGACTTCGCTGATATTCTGGTTGGTGTCGGCGAGCAGGAATTTCGCCAGCTCCATTTTTTGCTGCAGAATATATTGCTTCAGCGAGATGCCGGAGATGGTGGTGAAGAGGTGGGAGAGGTACTTCTCGTTATATCCGAAATAAGCGGCGATTTGCGACACCTTGATGTGCTCGCTCCGGCTCCACTTGATATAGTCCACGATATCGTTGTAGAGCTGCTCCTGCTTGGTTTTTTTGGACGGATCGGAATCCGCATGGAAAAGCTGGTTGTACAGCTCGCATAAAATGACCGTTGACATATAGTTGTTCAGCGTTTTTTGATTGTAGCCCCGCACCGAATCCTGCAGCTGCTTCATCATCACAATGATTTTTTCCAGGCTCTTCAGGGTTCCGTACTGGGGCAGCAGAAGGATGTTGTCCTCTCCATTATGGGTGGAGGCGGACACATCGGTAATTTTGATCCCGGATTTGGCGGAGAAATGCAGCCAATAAAAGCTGCAGTCGGAGGAACGGGTTCCGTATTGCTTGGTAAGCGGGGGGAGCAGCAGGTATTCACCCTTTGAGACCACAAATTGCTGTTTGTCACCCGCCAAATATAATACGCCTTCTGTCATGACAATCAGCTCGTAATCCAGCAGCACCCTGCTCAGGTGAATCCAATCGGAAGACGGGGCGACAAATTTGCCTGTGATCTCCAGATCAACCGGCGCATCCACTTGAAGCTCGAAAGCAGTCATCGGCAAGTCCCCTTTTTTCTGACTTTAATACACTCCTGCATACTCCTATTATTAATGAAAGCCGGACCGAAGTAAAGCGCTTACCCGTTAAAATTGTTTAGATAACAGCTAACCTTTTTACACATATTCGAACTTTAAACTATTTATCCAAATTTAAAACAAGCGTAAGCTAGAGATAAGAAAACGACGTACAACCCAGGAAATTAACGGAGGTGAGAAAGGCAAATAGCCGCTGGAAAGAGTTGGGTTCACAGAAAAGGGAGCAATATTTTTTTCGTGTAAATTGTAAGCGGATACATTTTTGTGTTGTGTTTATTTGAGCTTCAGCTTTATTTGGTTAATTTTAGATAATGATGAAGTATATCATCTTTTTCCAATTATGATTGAACAGAAAAAGGGAGGATACAATATGAAAAAATTTCTGACGGGCCTGCTCGTGCTGGTGTTCGGCGCGGCAACGGTGTCCGGATGTTCAGGCGGCAACAATACAAATACAGATGCTGCCGGCAACGGAGATAAGGGCCAGAAGGTTAAGCTTACCGCGATCATGACCAAACATCCGTTAACCCAGGAATTCTCCAAAATGAAGTGGCTGCAGGAAGCCGAAGAACGGGCCGGGGTTGAAATTGAGTGGCAGGAGGTTACGGCAGACTGGGATCAGAAAAAAGGCACGCTGCTGGCCAGCGGAGATATTCCCGACCTGATCGTGGGCGTAAACTCCATTACCGATGCCGACTTCTCGCAGTTTCCGGGTTTGTTCGAGGATATGACCGGGCTGATCAGGGATTACGGCCCTAACGTGCAGGCGATGTTCGATGCCAAACCGGAGACCAGGGTCATTGCCGCACAGCTGGACGGTAAAATTTACGGCCTGCCCAAATACCAGAGATTCTGGCCGGAAACGACGACCCGCCAGTTCATCAACCAGAAATGGCTGGACAATCTCGGCCTGCAAATGCCTACGACCTGGGATGAATTATACGACGTATTGAAGGCGTTTAAGGATGAAGACGCCAATGGAAACGGCGATTCCAATGACGAAATCCCGATGGACTTCGCGCCGACGGGCACAGTAGCGTTCGGAGCCTTTATGCCAACGGTGCTGCTGGGCAGCGAGGGCATTACACTGACGGACAACAGCGGACTCGGCTATTTTGCCGAGGATGGGCAGGTGAAGAACTTCTTCACGGATGAACGCTACAAGACGCTGGTAACCTTCCTGAATAAATGCTTCAGCGCAGGCCTGATTAATCCCGAAGTCTTCACCCAGGATTATACCAAATACCAATCGGTTGCCCGGGGCAGCGGAGACACGGCGGCCGTCGGCTTCACCTGGGGCTGGGAAGTAACTGACCGCGTAGGGAACGCACTGGCTCCGCAGTATACGTCCATGTCTCCGCTGAAGGTGACCGCGGGTTCCACGGTGCAGAATTCCTGGAGCTATGACTACAACTCCCTGAATTACGGCGTGAATGCGGTGCAGATGTCCGCCGCCTCCAAGCATAAGGAAGCCGCGATGAAATTCATCAATGAATTGTATGATCCGGAAGTAAGCATGCAGGTGCTGTTCGGTTCCCTCGGCACGAATATCGGCGACAACGGAGACGGCACCTACAGCATTCTGCCTCCTGAAGATCCGGCAATGGACCCGGGCACATGGAAGTGGACCTCCTCCTGGGCCGATAACGGCGCAATGTACATTGCCGATTCTCTCAAGCTGACACTGGGTACGGATATGCAGTCGGTGGGCCAACAGACCGAGCCGCTGAAGGCGGCGCTGGATTCTATCAACAAGGATACGGATGTGCTGCCAAGCATGTTCATCAAGTACAGCGCGGCGGACAACAATACGATGAGCCTTAACAACACGGGCATGATGTCCCTGGCCCTCTCGAAGTGGTCGCAATGGATCACCAAGGGCGGCATTGATTCGGAATGGGAGGCGTATGTGAAAAACATTGAAAAAACCGGCGTCTCTAAAAATATCGAAATCATGCAAAAGTACTACGACGATTACAAGAGCAAGCAATAATGGGAGTGATGATCGGATGATTTCAAAGAATCTGGTTGAGAATCCGGCTAATCTGCGAGCCCGCAAGAAACCGACTGTAGTGAACACCTTCAGACGGGATTACCAGCTGTGGATTATGATTTTTCCGGCAATCGTGGTGATCTTTATCTTCAACTACATTCCGATGTACGGCATCCAGCTGGCGTTCCGCGATTATGACTTCACCAAAGGGCTGACCGGCGGCGCCTGGAGAGGGCTGTTCTATTTCCGGCAGTTTTTCGAGAGCTATATGTTTGCGGATCTGATGAAAAATACGGTGGCGATCAGTCTGGCGACGGTGATCCTGAGCTTTCCCGCACCCATTATTCTGGCCCTGCTGATCAACCAGGTGCGCTGGAAGCGGGCGAAGAAAACGCTGCAGACAACCGTTTATCTGCCGCATTTTATCTCCATTGTCGTTATGGTGGGACTGCTGAATGTGCTGCTCTCCCCCAATTCGGGGGTCATTGGCCACATTCTGACTTCGATGGGGCTGGGCGATATCAATCTGCTGGGCTCCACCCGGACCTTCGTCCCTGTGTATGTATTGTCGGAGATCTGGCAGCATTGCGGCTGGAACAGCATCATCTATTTGGCCGCGCTGTCCACGGTGGACCCGCAGCTCTACGATTCCTCCAAAATTGACGGAGCCAGCCGCTGGCAGACGATCAAGCATGTCGATATTCCGGCGCTGATTCCTACGATTATCATCCTGTTCGTGCTTAGCATGGGGAATGTGCTCAGTACCGGCTTCGAAAAAGTCTTCCTGATGCAGAACGCCCTCAACCTTCCGGTCTCCGAGGTCATTGCCACCTATGTCTACAAAATCGGGATCATCAGCAACCAGTTCAGCTATTCCGCGGCCATTGGCTTGTTCAATACCGTGATCAACTTTATTTTCCTGTATGCGATGAATCTGGTTGCCCGCAAATCCTCGGATATCAGTCTGTGGTAGCAGAGCTTAGGGAAGGAGTGGAGTGTTCATGCAGCTTGTTAATAAGAAGGGGAAAAATATAACGGATGTCCTCTTTGATACGGTTGTGTACGCGGTGTGCCTGCTCATCTTTCTGAGCATTGTGTACCCGCTGTATTTTGTCATTATCGCCTCTGTCAGTGACTCCACGCTGGTATCGACGGGGCAGGTGACGATTTTTCCGAAAAATATCAGCTTCTTCGGCTACAGTGAAATCTTCAAGGATTCGCGGATCTGGACGGGGTATGGAAATACCCTCCTGTATACGGTGCTCGGGACGGCGGTGAATCTGCTGTTCACACTGCCTGCGGCCTATGTGCTGTCGAGGCAGGAATTCCGGGCCAGACGGTTTCTGATGCTGGCGTTTGTCATCACCCTGTTTTTTAACGGCGGGCTGATTCCGACCTATCTGCTGATGAAGGATTTGCATATGACCAACACGATGTGGGTGTTTATTTTCCCTTTTTGCGTGAATGTCTACAATCTGATCATTGCCCGTTCGTTTTTTGAGAATTCCATCCCCAAGGAGCTGTTTGAGGCCGCTTCCATGGATGGATGCACGCATTTTAAATTTTTCCTCAAGGTAGCTCTGCCGTTGTCAAAGGCGGTTGTGTCGGTAATCGGGCTGTATTATCTGGTCGCACACTGGAACGATTTCTTCACCGGCCTGATCTATATCCGCAGCAATAACCTGCAGCCGCTGCAGATTGTGCTAAGGGATATCCTGCTGTCCAACCAGGTATTCTCGCAGGGTGCCGGCGCTGGTGGTTCGGCAGGGGGCTACGCCCAGCAGTATGCGGATCAGGTCAAGTATGGAGTCATCATCGTATCCACGCTGCCGATTCTGATTGTGTATCCGTTTATTCAGAAATATTTTGATAAAGGGGTTATGATCGGCTCGGTCAAAGGGTAAAGGGGGAGTCAGCATGAATAGAGTGGCAGATGGGGTGAACACAGTCCAAGCGAAAGCGGGTACCGTGAAAATTGCCAGCCGTATGAACGCATTCGGCTACAGCGGTGTCTCGCTCAAGAACGGCCACTGGAAGCGGCAGCAGGATGAGACGATTGAGATGTATCTGGGAATTGCCGACGATGATCTGCTGCATATCTTCAGGACTCAGGCCGGTGTGGCGTCGCAAGCGGAGGGCTTGTCCGGGTGGTACGGGGCGGGGGCAAGCACCTTTGGGCAGAAGCTCGGGGCCTTCGCCAAGCTCTACCGGGTGACCGGAGATTATAGACTGAAGGACAAGGCCCTGCGTCTCTCGGAAGGCTGGATGGCCTGCGCGGACCGGTCCCCGGCAATATTCGACAATGACACCTATGTCTATGAGAAGCTGCTCGGCGGATTTCTGGACCTGTATGAATACCTCGGCTATGAACGGGTCGTTCCTTATCTGAAGCGGCTGACGGAGGCGGCCATGTCCCGCTTCAAGCAGGATATTAAACGCGACGGCCTGCAGGATCACGGGCTGTGGTCGAACCATATGATTGAATGGTACACGCTGCCGGAGAATTTGTACCGGGCCTATCAGCTGACCGGAGACGGGGAGTTCAAAGCCTTCGCCAAGGTCTGGGACTACGGCTATTTGTGGGATAAGCTGAACAGCCGGGATTTCCACATCGGCCCGCGGCATGCCTACAGCCAGGTCAACAGCCTGTCGAGCGCGGCGCGCGCCTATGAGGTGACGGGGGATGAACGCTATTTGTCGGCGATGAAGACCGCATATGACGAGATTACGGCCCATCATATCTTTGCCACCGGCGGTTATGGGCCTGCGGAATGTCTGTTCACGGAGCAGGAAGGCTATCTCGGCGATTCCCTCAAATCGACCTGGGATTCCACCTTGTCCAGCCTGACCTATACGAATTTCGGCGGGTCGGAGGTCGCCCGCAATGACACCTGGGGCAGCTGCGAAGTCTCCTGCTGTGCCTGGGCAGTGTTCAAATTCTGCAACTATCTGCTGCAATATACCGGCGAAGCCAAATACGGCGACTGGGTGGAAAAGCTGCTGTACAACGGAACGGGAGCACAGCTGCCGGTGACGCCGGAGGGAAAAGTCATGTATTATGCCAATTATTTTCTCGATGGAGCGGTCAAAACCGTGGAGGACCGGAGGCTGCAGGAAGGCGGGCATAATTTCGAGTGGCAATGCTGCACGGGAACCTTTCCGCAGGATGTTGCGGAATATGCCAATATGCTCTATTACCATGATGAAGATTCCCTCTACGTGACGCAGTATCTGCCTTCCAAGGTGAATTGGGCCAAAGGCGGCTTGAATCTCACCGTGGAGAACTATTCGCTGTATCCCGAAGAAGAAGGGCCGGTCAAGCTGCGGATCACCATGGAGCAGGACACGGCATTTAGCTTGAAGCTGAGGGTACCCTCGTGGGCTACGGGGGCCAACCGGCTTACACTTAACGGAGAACCGCTGGATACGGCGATAGTGCCGGGTGAGTGGGCAGCGGTCAGCAGGCTGTGGAGCGATGGGGATATCGTGGAAATCGAGTATCCATTCCCGCTCTACTTCAGAGCCGTGGACCGCGTGAATCCCGACATCGCCGCCTTGAGCTATGGCCCGCTTGTGCTGGCCGCCGACAAAATGACCCGCTTCATCGGCGATACCGCCGCGCCGGAGGGCTGGATTCATCCCGTGCCGGGAGAAGCGTACCGGTTCGAGACGGACAGAGGGCATGTCGCTGCCTATGACCATCTGACCCGCACCTTCCGCCCCTATTACAAGATAGGCGAAATGCAGTGGTATTATATGTACAACCGGATCCAGCCGCAGTAGCGGCTGGATTTTTGGGCCGGGTGGGGAATAGCGGCAGATGAGTGGACCGCATGTAGCGAGAGAAGAGCGGGGGAGCGCTTGTTAGGGAACCCGGTGCCTTCGGGGGATAACTGGAGGCGGCGAGGCAGCTTTGCATGGAGCGGAAGCCTTCAATAATATCCAGGTGTGACAGCAACAGGAATTAGCTGCATTGTGCAGTCTTCGGGCTGAACAGCGCAGAAAGGGCAGCAGAGTTTGCCCGCGCCGGGGCGTTGTTAGAAGAATTAGCGGTAAAAAGTAACCCTAATTGGACGCGGATGAGGTCGTCAGGAGGTTTAGCGGTAAAAAGGTAGCACTTTATTGGACGCGGATGAGGTCGTCAAGGAGGATTAGCGGTAAAAAGGTAGCACTTATTGGACGCGGATGAGGTCGTCAGGGGGATTAGCGGTAAAAAGGTAGCACTTTATTGGACGCGGATGAGGTCGTCAGGAGGATTAGCGGTAAAAAGTAACCCTAATTGGACGCGGATGAGGTTGTCAGGGAGGATTAGCGGTAAAAAGGTAGCACTTATTGGACGCGGATGAGGTCACCAGGAGAAATAGTGGTAAAAAGTAACCCTTATTGGACGCGGATGAGGTCGTCAGGGTAGCGTCAAGAAGTTTGTGTAATTATCTTTAAAGGTTGTAGGATATCCATTGGGACAATGGATAGGAATGGTTTTCAAGGGTCAGGGGGGATCCCCCCTGCGAAAATTTCCTTTCATATCCAGT
>NZ_JACBYI010000060.1 GCF_019352175.1 Paenibacillus sp. S150 | reverse complement strand
TGGTTTAAGACGTGTACGATCTCCACTCGCGAGAACTCACAGGCTTTGACGAAGCACGTTCCCTTTGCCTCTGTCTCTCCTCTTTTGGAGTGAGAGCAGGGTATGCGACAACACCTTCTTTTTTTTTCTACGGTTGATTATTTCTCTAACAACTCTGGAATCGGGTAATGAATGGTAAGACCTAACTTGGAGGAATCATCATGAAACCACAAAAGAGAGGCTTACCTAAAAATCGAATCATTCCTGAACGAAAAATGTATTTTCGTCCGGAATTTACTCATTGTCCTGATTGTGGAACTAAACTCAAGCGTCATCACAACGCCTCAAACAAAATTGTAGCGACTCTTGAAGGCATTATTGAAGTCTGGAATATGGCGTATCACTGTTCGAATCCAGTCTGCGACAAACCCAAAAGGTATTTTCGCTCAGTTCAGGCAGATGCTTTGTGTCTCAAGCACACTTCGTATGCCTACGATGTGCTAGTGCTGGTCGGTGAAATGCGATTTAAGCAACATATGACCGTGACTGAGATTTCAGAAGCCCTATCACAGCGCGGCATTCCCACTTCAGAACGCCATGCCATGCGCCTTTATGAATGGTATCTAACCTTGCTTCGCGCCTCTTTGACCGCTGATGTAGAAGAACAGTTAGCCGACGTAGTCAAGGAATATAACGGACTCCTTCTTTCTATGGATGGTATTCAGCCAGAGAAAGGAAATGAAACGTTGTATGTGGTACGTGAAGGGTTTAGTGGCCGGATTATAATGGCAAAAAACTTAAAAAGCGGTTCTAAAACCGAGCTTATGGCTCTCTTAAAACCCGTCAAAGACCTTGGATTTCCTGTCATTGGACTCGTCAGTGATGGACAACAATCGATTCGGCTGGCGATGGCGGAAACTTGGCCGGAAACCCCGTACCAATACTGCCAGTACCACTACCTTAAAGACATTGCCAAACCGGTCGTTGATCTGGACCGCAAACTCAAAACCGGTCTCAAAAAAAGCCTGCGGGGTCTGCGAGAAATTGAAAAGCAAGTAGAAGATGACGATTCATTAGAAAGCGAAGTCACTCGGGATTACTTAGCTGCCACTCGCTCGCTTCTGCTGGAGGACGGAAATCCCCCACTGGATCTGCCGGGGATTCAAATTTATGAGAAAGCTGAGGCCGTGAAAGCTTCACTCGAAAAGAGTGTAGCTAAAAAAAGGGGGCCGTCCTCCTGAAAAAGGTTCTTCTTTTGTTCCGCAAACTGCCTGAATTCACTTCAAAGTACCACGCGGTGAAACGGTGGCTGGTTCCGATTCAGGAAACCGCCAAGTTACTTGCTCCTGCAACGGTCACGGAGGACCAACGTAGTGAAACGGTACGTTTTGAGATGCAATGTTTGTTGTCCTGGATACAAAAAACGTATACCCGAAAAGAAGATGTCGAATTCGTATCCAATTTCCAAAGCTATACCCGTGGCTTTTGGAAAGGACTCTTTACCTACTACGATTCGCCGTGGGTCCCACGTACCAATAATGACCATGAACGTTTTTTTCGTCAAACCAAAACAAAACACCGGCGAACGACGGGACGCCGCAGTTGGAACGAACATATTCTCCGATGTGGTGAGTTTGTCGTGCTTGTCGATGATGCGTTAAACCAACAGAATCTCGTGCCGAGGTTGCAACGAGTTTCGTATGAAGATTTCAACCAAGAACGTTGTCGATGGGCGAAGCGGCTAGACGAAACCACGAAACGCAGACGCTTCCGCAGAGACCCCGTTGCCTACCTTAAACAGATTGAAAACAAATTATGTTAGCAAATTAATCAACCGTAGTTTTTTTTCCAGACTACTTGTCTCTAAAAAAAAAATTCTGGGCGCATACTCATCCGAGTTTTCTCCTCCAGTCTGTTACCAGCTTTCATTGGCCCGGACTTACTCACTACTACGGAACGATCCGCCATCTCGCAGCCCTTCGGCTTGGCTTTCCCTTTCGGTTATACCGCCCCTACCTCGTCCGCGTTTGCGCCAAGGAGACTACGAGACTTCCCTCAGTCATCTGCACCTTCTGTTCTGTCCATCCTGACCCTAATCACGTCGATGAGTCCTACAGGTCATTTCCCTTTAGTTGTTTTCCTGTAAGATATATGAATTCGTATAGGTTTCCCCGTTTTCTTGGCGGGTCACCCAACATCGCCGCCACCTCTGGTTCACTGCATTCCGGGCTGGACTTTGCCTGCAGGCCCTTCAGATTCTTCCTCGCGGAAGACACCCTGCCTATCCGGGCAACCTTCGGTTGCCCGGATATCTACTTCGGCTACGGCACTTTAAAGGGTAAAGTTACCGGGTGGACTTGAACCACCTAGATGGTGCGACTGTGAGGCGCACAAAAAAACCGGCCCCCGAGGGAGACCGGCATAAAGTAGTTGGAAAAGTGACTGGCTTAAAACGGAGTAATGCCTGAAGCAGTAATTAATTCACGCTGCCCTGCACAAGTGCGGCAACTTCCTCGGCAGTGCCGAGCTGAAGCGCTTTGGCCGCCATTTCCTTCATGTCAGCGGCAGACAGCTTCGCGATCTGGCTGCGTGCCGGCAGAATGGAAGTGGCGCTCATGCTGAATTCATCAAGGCCCAGGCCCAGCAGCAGCGGAATCGCCGTGCTGTCGCCGGCCATTTCGCCGCACATGCCGGTCCATTTGCCTTCAGCATGGGCTGCGTCGATGACAATTTTGACCAAGCGCAGAATCGCCGGGTTGTATGGCTGATACAGGTAGGATACCCGTTCATTCATACGGTCGGCAGCCATTGTATATTGGATAAGGTCATTGGTTCCGATGCTGAAGAAATCCACTTCCTTGGCGAACTGGTCAGCCAGGACGGCAGTGGAAGGAATCTCAACCATAATGCCCAGTTGAATGTTGTCCGACACTTCCTTGCCTTCTTCGCGCAGCTTGGCCTTCTCCTCCAGCAGCAAAGCACGGGCCGCACGGAATTCGCCAAGCGTGGCGATCATCGGGAACATGATCCGCAGATCGCCATGGGCGCTTGCCCTGAGCAAGGCGCGCAGCTGGGTGCGGAAAATATCCTGTCGGTCCAGACACAGGCGGATCGCCCGGAAGCCAAGGAACGGGTTCATTTCCTTCGGCAGGTCCAGGTAAGGCAGCTCCTTGTCGCCGCCGATATCCAGCGTGCGCACAACAACCGGCTTGCCGTTCATGTTCTCCAGCACGGTGCGGTAAGCATTGTACTGAATTTCTTCGGAGGGCAGCTTGTCGCGGCCCATGTACAGGAACTCTGTGCGGTACAGACCCACACCTTCGCCGCCGTTATCGATCACCCCGTTCACATCGTTCGGTGTGCCGATGTTGGCGGCCAGCTCGACATGCTTGCCGTCAGCCGATACGGTCGGCTCGTCGCGGAGCTTTTTCCACTCGGCGATTTGCAGATCATAAGCGGCCTGCTTAGCTTTGTACTCTGCCACTTCGGCATCGCTCGGGTTAATCAGAACGTCGCCGCTCAGACCGTCGACAATCACCAGATCTCCTGCGTTGACTTCGGACAGTACATTCTTGGTGCCGACTACCGCCGGAATTTCCAGGGAGCGGGCCATGATGGCCGAGTGCGAGGTCCGGCCGCCGATGTTTGTCGTGAATCCCTTGACGAAGTTGCGGTTCAGCTGTGCCGTGTCGGATGGTGTCAAGTCCTGGGCGATAACGATAACCTCTTCGCTGATCTCTGCCGGACTGACATAATGAATGCCCAGCAGGTGGTTCAGTACGCGTTTGGTCACGTCGCGCATATCGGCAGCGCGTTCCTGCAGGTACGCGCTTTTCATATTTTCGAACATTTCAATAAACTGATTGGCTACTTCATTCAGGGCGTAGTCCGCATTAACCGCTTCCTCACGGATTTTGTCCATTACGGGACTGATCAGCTCCGGATCTTCCAGAATCAGCAGATGGGATTCAAAAATCTCCGCCTTCTTCTCACCCAGCTCAGCAAGTGTACGCTCCTTGATGCTCTGCAGCTCGCTTTTGGATTTCTCCAGCGCGTCCGTCAGCTTGGCAACCTCTGCCTCCACATCGGCGACAGCTGTTTTTGTAATGGTATAATCCGGATGTTCCAGGATAAAGGCACGGGCTACGGCAATGCCTGCTGAAGCCGCGATTCCTGAAATTTTACTCATGCAGCTCTCCCAGCCCTTCTTTAACCATAACTTCCTGAAGTGCGCCCAGCGCTTCGGTTTCTTCACTGCCCTCAGTAATCAGAGTCAAAGTGTCGCCTGCTTCAAGACCCAGGGACAATACGCCGAGGATGGATTTAAGGGTTACCTTTTTGCCCTTGGCTTCTGCAAACGCTTCAGTGCCTTTAAATTTAGTTGCTGTATTAACCAGCGCTGTTGCCGGGCGTGCGTGAATTCCGTCTTCGTCGATAATTCTGAATGTTTTTTGCATGATAATATCCAACTCGCTTTCTGTTCATATAGATTTGTGATGTATGGTAAAAGCCGCGCTTCCTTTGATTATAAAGGAAGCGCTGCGCTATTGCACATTTTACAGGATGCTGATGATATCCTTGTCGCCGATAACCGCTTTGCCCGGCTTCTTCAAAGTAACTGCGGAACCTTCCGGCAGATTGGAGAAAATCACCGGTGAAATTATGGAAGGCGCATGAGCCTTGACGTATTCCAGATCAACCTCCATGATCGGCTGCCCTGCGGCAACCAGATCGCCCTCTTCGACCAGAATGGTGAAGCCCTGGCCCTTGAGCTTAACCGTGTTCACGCCGATATGCACCAGTACTTCCTTGCCGCCGTCGGACATGATGCCGATCGCATGCTTGCTTGGGAAGACATTGAACACCTTGCCGTACACCGGCGAAGCAATCTTGCCGTCATAGGGCAGGAATGCAAAGCCGTCGCCGGTCATCTTCTGTGAGAAGACCGCATCCGGTACCTGTGTGATATCAAGCAGTTCCCCGTTGACCGGGGAGACGATATCTTCAGGGATGATGGCAGCGCCTTCTTCACCCGCCTGCTTCTCAAGCTCAGGCTGCGGAGCGGCTCCGGCCGGGGATGCGGCCGGCGTTCTGCCGTCCATGACATCCTGAATCTGCGATTTGATCGTATCTGAACGGGTTCCGAAGATCGCCTGCACGTTGTTGCCGACCTCGAGCACACCGGACGCGCCCAGCTTCTTCAGACGGTTCTTGTCAACGCCGGCTTTATCTTTAACCTCTACACGAAGCCGTGTAATGCAGGCGTCGAGATGTGTAATGTTTTCTTTGCCGCCCAGCGCTGACAAAATGTTGCGCGGCAGATCGTCGCCGCTTCTGGACACATTCTCTGTATTTGCTTCTTCGGCATCATCGGACGGATCCTCACGGCCCGGTGTTCTGAGATTGAACTTCCGGATAACAAAGCGGAAGCCGAAGTAGTAGATGACCGCAAGCACCAGGCCCACCGGAATCACCAGCCACCATGCTGTGCGGTTCGGAATAATGCCGAACAGCACATAGTCAATGAAACCGCCGGAGAACGTCATCCCGA
This sequence comes from Paenibacillus sp. S150, assembly GCF_019352175.1. Classification (GTDB taxonomy): domain Bacteria; phylum Bacillota; class Bacilli; order Paenibacillales; family Paenibacillaceae; genus Paenibacillus_AQ. The sequence continues at coordinate 25,594 of NZ_JACBYI010000060.1, read as the reverse complement.
TTTTGACATTCAGGATATGCATGGTCATGAAGGACAGACCCGCGAATACGGCATGCACTGCGAACAGCAGCGGGGCTACGAACAGGAACGAGAATTCCAGCGGCTCAGTGATCCCTGTCAGGAAGGATGTAAGCGCAGCGGACACCATCAGGCTGCCGACTATCCGTTTGTTCTCGGGTCTGGCTTCATGATAGATCGCCAGCGCCGCTGCCGGCAGACCGAACATCATGAACGGATATTTGCCGGTGGTGAAGGTCCCCGCTGTGAAATCAACGCCGTCACGCAGCTGCTGCATGAAAATCCGCTGGTCCCCGCGGACCAGATCGCCGGCCTTGTCGATATAGCTTCCGAATTCATACCAGAACGGCGAGTAGAAGATGTGATGCAGACCGAATGGAATCAGGGAACGCTCGATGACCCCGAAGATGAAGGCCGACAGCGTCAGATTCGTATCAATCATGCTTTGCGATACATAGTTCAGGCCATGCTGGATTGGCGGCCAAATAATCGTGAGCGCAAGGCCGAGGATCAGGGAGGTCACCGCCGTCATAATGGGCACAAAACGTTTACCCGCAAAGAACCCCAGATAGGAGGGCAGCTCTATGCGGAAGAAGCGCTTGTACATGGACGCCGCCAGTATCCCGACCAGGATACCGCCGAAGACACCGGTCTGCAGGGTGGGAATCCCCAGGACACTGGAGTAGGCAAAGTCCTGCTTGCTGAGCACCCATTCATTGATGCCGAGCACCGTTCCCATGGTCACGTTCATCACGAGGAACCCGATAATAGCCGCAAGCCCGGCTACCCCTTCACCGCCGGCCAGCCCAATGGCTACGCCGACCGCAAAGAGAAGCGATAAGTTGCTGAAGACAATTTGTCCCGAGTTCATCAATACATTGGCAATGGCCTGGACCACATTATTTTCCAGTGCCGGCACATACTGCAGGAAGTCGGGGTTAACCAGCATGTTGCCGATCCCAAGGAGCAGACCTGCGGCAGGCAGAATGGCCACCGGAAGCATAAGCGCTTTACCGACCCTCTGCAATACGCCGAACAGTTTTTTGAACATTGCTTCACTTCCTTATTCATTAATCATTGATTTCTTTCAAACAGAAGACAAAAAAGGCATGAGTAACACAGTATACAGGCTGCTCCACTAACACAAGGTTAGATTACCCCGAGTTGGGGCTGGACAACCAAAATACTGTAAATCACTCATGCCTGATCGTATCAGTTACACGCTTTGTATTCTGTTTTGTTTTACCAAGGTCAATTGTAGCACCGTTCATTTCAACATGCAAGCATAAAATCCCCACGCCATGGGGCCATCGGCTGTGCTGCCGGTTACGGCTGCCCCATATCCGCTTCATCCTCTTTTTTCTGGGCAAGGCGCTGCAAATGAATCGTCAGGTAGCTCACCTCTGCTGCGTATACAGGAATATGCACCCGCTGCTCGATGACCTTGGTCAGCTTCCAGGCCAGCATGTACATCTCCGGGTATTCCCGTTTCATCAGACCGTCCAGCGAAGAGGTCTCTCTGACGGTTTCTCCCCGCCGCAGCCGCTCCAGCACAAAGCGCAGATGAGTCACGAGCCGGGAGTAATCCAGCGATTCGCGCGGAATATGATAATCCAGATTGTCCTCCACCAGATTGACCATGTCTCCTATCAGCAGGGAGTGCAGCTTCACCTCGGAAATATGCCGGTTGCTGAGTGCGCTGACAATATGCAGGGCGACAAAGCCGATTTCGTCCGGAGGCAGCGCAACTCCCATCGCCTCGTTAATCCGCCCTACCGCATACTCCGCCAGACTGTACTCTTCCGGATAGATTTCTTTGGTTTCGTACAAAAAAGGATTATGTATGGCAATATTCTGCTCGTTTCTGCGGATGGCGAACGAGATATGATCGGTCAGCGCAATGTGGATATGCTCATTCAGCGGCTGGCGGCTGCTCTGCAGGATATGCAGCACAATCTCCTGCACAACCTCAATAAGCTTCTCGTCCACCTGGGGGATCAGCTGCTTATATTGTTCCTGCTCCTCCTGGTTGCGGAGAATAAACATCTTCTCCACGGAGGACAGATTGATCCGGTCGCGCATTTTGCGGTTAAACCCGATGCCCTTGCCAATAACAACCACTTCGGCATATTGGGGATGCTGGGCAATAATCACATTATTATTAAGTACCTTCGCTACTGTTATGCTGCTCACTTCCGACACCTCTTTTAATTCTGAATACCCTTTCCCATTTAAAGCAGCCCGTATTAATGAAGCAGCATGTGTAGATTATACTTGAGCTGCCATCATACATCAAGAATTCCATATTTAGAAGCGCCGGAAGGAGAGCCTTATTTCACACGGAAGGTTCGGTACGAATATCTGTAGACCAGCAGCAGGGCAATCAGCATGTAGCCCGCAGCCGCAAGCAGTACCATCATGGCAAAACGGGCGGGGGTACTCTGAAGCTGCAAGGAGATAACCCCCACGGCGAGAACGATGCTGTTGACGATGCTGAAGAACGGATTCTTCAGGTTCAGCTCTGTGCTGTAAGGCTGGAAGATATAATACATAAACAAATGATGCACCGAGAAAAACAGCGACAGTCCAAGAATCACACCGCAGAAAATCATTGCTTGCCCAGCTCCCCAAGCTTCCCCTGACAAGAAGATGAGCAGATTCACCGCCAGGCAGACCGCTGTGGCAGGAATCAAATTGAGGCCGCTGATGCGGAGCAGGCGAATGCGGAAATTGCTCAGAATTGCCGACCGCTCACGGTAGAAGCCGTGGCGCAGCAGGCTCAGGTCACAGTTGAAGAACATCGCTTTGCAGACCCGCTCCCCAATGGAAGTGAAATTCATGACAATGACAAACACCGGCAGCGCGCCGGTCAAATACTGGACCAGCTTCGAGAACGTGTCCGGCAAGGCCAGCAGGGTCAGCAAGCCTGCCGCAAACAATGCGCCAATAATTACCAGTCTCCGCTGAATGGGCTGGGCCAGGAAACGTCTGTGCCGGGAGAAAAAGATCGCGTTCAGATAGGCATAGCCGCTTTTTCCGGTGAATTGATCAGGCCGGAGCTGCTCCGCCGAGTAGTCCTTCTCTTTGGTTTCCACCTGCTTCATATTCGCTTCTTTCATCATGCGCCCCATATCCAGCAGGGGGTCATCAATCTTGGTCACTGCGTCCACTGCGTTCCGGTAGCGGGGATACCTGGCAATGTACCATGCCGACAAAGCTCCCAAAGCCGCAAGTGCCAGAACCAAAGGAAGATTAAACAGAACGGCATCCATATCCAGAGAAGCCCTTCCCAAATACAGAGGCACATAAGCCAGCAGGTAACCCGCTCCAATGACGGACCAGACCCAGCCCGTTTTTTTGACCAGCACGATTTCCCAATGGTCGAACAGCCACAGGTGCAGCGCTTCCCAGCCGGTGCGGCAGAACGTCAGCAGCAGCGACAGAACCAGGCCCTGCCAGAGCGGAGCAGCCAGCAGGCGGGCAAATACCAGCATTGCCGGCAAAAAATAAATAAAAAAGGTTAAGCCCCTGAGAGCCAGCGTAGCATGCATGTACTTGTCAGCCGGCAGCCGCATCAGCTTCACGCAGATATACTTGTCGCGCTTGGGTTCCAGAATCACCGCACTTGAGACTCCGGCCACAACAAAGCTGAGCAGCACCAGAATATGCAAATAGAGGTCATATTGCCCGGAGGCCGGCAGCTCCCTGGCGGTGAGCAGTACAGGCAGATACACGATAAGCCCCAGGTAGGCAAACTTGGACAGGAATCCCCAGAGGATTTTCAGGATGGCCGCCAGGATCGTAACAGTCCTCTTGAGCGCGGTCCGGGAATAGACACTGTCATTCATCAGCCTCCCGAGCAGAGGTATTCTTCCAAAATAGTACAGAAGCCGGTTCGCCCCCGACGCCCCGCGGATTTCCATGATGCTCTTCAGCGTGCTAATCATGGCCGCCGCCGTCCCTCAGCAGTGCAATGATCCGCTCCTCGAATTCCGGACTGTGCAAAGTGTCAGCGGGAATTTCCTGAAGCACGCCATTGTTCAGTATCACAAGCTCATCGCACAGATCGGCGGCAAGCTGCAGAATATGGGTGGAAAAAATAATAATATGGTCCTGCTTCATCTCACGCAGCAGCTTCTTGATCTCCAGCGCCACCACGACGTCAAACGAGGTAAGCGGCTCATCCAGCAGGATCAGCGGGGGGCGGGTGATGATGAAGCACAGCATCTGGATTTTGTTCTTCATGCCGTGGGAATAGCCCTTGATCAGCCGATGCCGGTCTCCCGGTTCAAACCGGATAATGTCAAAATAGTCCTCGATGGTTCTTCCCGGTTGAATTTTGTCCCGGTTGATGTCCATATAGAACTTCACAAACTCATGGCCTGTCAGAAATTCCGGCAGAATCGGCAATGAAAACACATACCCGATCTCCTCTTCAAGAAGCGGAAGGCTGACCTCCCCTCTCCGCAAAAAAGCGCCTCCGCTGTCCATCCGGGTTTCTCCGCTCAGACAGTTGAACAGTGAAGTTTTGCCGGCGCCGTTACGGCCAAGCAGGCCGTAAATTTTCCCTTTTTCAAAGGTAAAGTCGATGCCTTTGAGCACATGCTTGTCATCAAAGCTTTTGCGGATATTATCAAGGATCAGCTGCATCGGGTCTCCCTCCACTCCTCTTGAAGTCATTAATAATAAAAAAGCAAGGGATGACGGGCTGAAGCTGCCGGTCATCCCCAGGATCGCAGTGCTCTTATTCTGTTATTCTGCAGGCTTCTCAGCGAGTGCAACAGGTGCAGGGGCTGCTGGCTGGCTTGCTGGCGGAACAGCCGGCGCTTTGGAGGCTGCCGTTCCTTTTGTCAGCCCCTTAATCAACGCCTCTACATCAATTCCGGAGACGCTTTTGAGCATTTCCGGAGCTGTGGACATCAGCTGGGTCACATAGTTGCTGACCCGGGCAGCGCCTTCACCGTTGCCGGTATCCACCACCGTCAGCTTATCGATGGAAGCCAGCGGCTCGGCGATCCGTCCGGCCAGGTCAGGCAGCATTTTCACGATAATATCGAGTACTGCCGCCTCGCCGAACTTCTGGAACGCTTCCGCCAGCTTCTCCTTGGCTTCCGCTTCCGCGAGGCCGCGCAGCCGGATAACCTCAGATTCCGCCTTACCTTTGGCCAGCTCGGCATCCGCCACAGCCTGGCCTTCCAGCCTCTTCTGCTCGGAGGTGGCCTTGGCCTGGGTCTCAATGCTGTACTGCAGGGCATCGGCTTCGCGCATTCTCTTGGCCTTGTCGGCTTCCGCCGCCTGCTCCACCGCGTACCGGTCGGCTTCGGCCTTCTTCTTCACTTCAGCGTCATACTGCTTCTCGCGCACCTGGATTTCCTTGGCCTGAAGATCAATTTCCCGCTCCTTGCGCACCAGCTCGACCTTCATCTGCTCTTCAACCACCGTCTGCTTGGCACGCGCCTCCTGAATATGGTAGGCCTGGTCGGCTTCCGCCTTCGCGGTATCCTGATCACGCTTAAAGGCAGCCACCTTAAGCTGGTTATCCTTGGAGGCTTCGGCAATGTTCGTGTCGCGCAGCAGCTCCGCCTTCTGCCCCTGCTCTTCGGCATTGGCCTTCTGAATCCGCGCATCCCGCACAGCTTCCGCTTCCGCAATCTCCGCATCCCGCTTCACTGCGGCAATGCGCGGCTTCCCTAGCGCTTCCAGGTAACCATGCTTGTCGCGCACATCCTTAATGGTAAAGGAAACGATCTGCAGACCCATTTTCTTCAGATCACGCGCCGCTACCCCCTGCACCTCCTGGGCAAAACGGTCCCGGTTGCGGTAAACCTCCTCCACCGTCATTGAGCCGAGAATCGCCCGCAGATGGCCTTCCAGCACCTCCTGGGCCTCGCTCTTCAGCGCATCAATCGGCTTGCCCATGAACTGCTCGGCCGCCGTGGCCACATCCTCGGTGGAGCTGCCCACCTTGATGATGGCAACCCCGTCGGCAATAACAGGAACCCCTTGCTCGGTGTATACCTCCGGGGTCGTCACGTCGAGCTTGTGGGAGAGCAGAGACATAAATTCGGCCTTCTGGAAGACCGGCAGAATAAACGCCCCGCCGCCGCGGACGATCTTGATTTTGCGGCCGGAGCCGTCGTCGGAAATATGATTGCTGCCCAGGAATGAACCGGTAACAATCATTCCTTCATCGGGACCAACCGTTTTGTAGCGCGCCCAGAACGCAAGTCCTAGCACCAGGAGCACAGCAACCACCACAGCAGGTATAAACAAAAATTCAGGCAAACCGTACATTACAGATCCTCTCCTCTTCGCTGTTCGAATTCAGACACAAGCGCGACACCCTCCTGCACCTCGACCACCACCACCTTGATCCCGGCAGGCAGGGGCTGATGATCAAAGCTCGCCGCCGTATGCAGACTGTTGCCTGCACCGAATCTCACCATTATCTCGCCGTAGCCCTGTGCCGGAACAGGAACGGTAATCTCCCCGATTTTGCCGGGCAGCTCACTCATGGAGAAGCCGCTGGACATCTCGCTTTTGTCCATGGGCTTCACCACTCCCAAATACATAACAACACCCATAAACCCCGCAGTGAGCAGGGACAGAGCCACAATTGGACCGTCCTCCAGGCTGCTGTAGCGGGTCAGCAAAATGCCTGCTCCCCCGAATACGGTGATGCCTCCGGCCAGGACCGCAGGGCTGATCACATGAAAGGACACCACATCAAAAATCCCGTCCAAGGCACTGCCGATCAGATCCCCCAAAAGCACGCTGACTACGGCAAAAATGACGCCTAGCGCCAAACAGCCCAAATACAGCGTTTCCATATCGTTCTCCTCCCGTCTTTACTTCCGGAATGTCATACTAGTATAAACGCAAAAAGCATGTCCTTGGTTTCACAATCCTGGGTTATTATCTCAGTCTATGCAGCGCTACGCTCCAATAACGGCATTGTCCGCCGTTATTTCGGCGCAATGTGCCCAGGTGAGGTTCAACATCGGCATTTGGGCCGTTATTTCCAGCAAAATTGTTGGTGGTCCGAATGACAGGCTCAAGATTTCAAGTCCAGTTTGTATCAAATAGTCAAGATACGCCTGCCTTTTAGGGTACGCCTGGAAGAACTTAAATGTCACGCGTGCGGCGCTTAACCCGGCATTCTTTTATCTAACCTCGGATTCAGGACTGGGATAGTTCTCTTGCCCTAAAGCGCTTGCCTAAAATCAAAAAAAGAGCAGGTTACCGAAAAGATAGCCCGCCCTTTTCTTTGAGCGCGAAATATAGAACTTGACAAGCAGCTCGAAGGTGCAGCAAAGCCCCGTGGAAAACGGGGAGGGTACGCCCATCAATCAGTACGCGAATTCGCTAATAGAAACGCAGACATCCCCATCCAAGCAGTGTCAGCCTCAGCCGCACCTTATGTCCCCTCCAGCGCCAGGTTTAATTGCTCTTTCCTGGCCTTCGTCTTACAGCGCCATTGTATAGATTTCAACCACATCTTCACGCTGCAGCTTGCGGAAATTGCCGAATGGTCCGAAGCGCACCGCTTTGTCGGCCATGCTGCCGATCTCGCTGCTGCCGATATCATAGTCGCCCAGCGTCTTCGGCGCGCCGATGGAATCCCAGAAGCTGCGCAGCGCTTCAATGCCCTCAAGGCCCACTTCCTCATCGGTCCGGCCGGCAGCATCAATGCCGAATACATTGACGGCCAGCTGGCGGAAACGGGCAGGGTTCGTGCTGAGGTTGTATTTCATCCAGTGCGGGAAGAGAATTGCCAGACCGCCGCCGTGCGGAATATCGTATACCGCCGATACGGCATGCTCAATGTTGTGGGTGGCCCAATCTCCGGCAAAGCCCATGCTGACCATTCCGTTCAGCGCCATTGTGCCGCAGTACATGACCGTCTCGCGCAGCTCGTAGCTGTCCAGGTCTTCAATCAGCTTCGGCGCGGCAGCAATCACGGTGCGCAGCAGCGTCTCGCAGAACCCGTCCTGTACAAGCGTATTTCCGTCCGTATGGAAGTAATGCTCCAGCACATGGGACATGATATCCACCATTCCGTATACAGTCTGGTCACGCGGCAGGGAGAAGGTATTCTCCGGATCAAGGATGGAAAAGGCCGGGAAGGCGTGAACGCTGCCCCAGCCCATTTTTTCCCGGGTGGCTTCATTGGTAATTACGGAGCCGTTGTTCATCTCCGAGCCTGTGGCTGCCATAGTAAGCACTGTGCCGAGGGGCAGTGCACCCTGCGGAGCCGCTTTGCGCTCTACAAAGTCCCACATATCCCCGTCATATTTCGCACCGACCGCAACCGCCTTCGCACAATCCAGCACGCTTCCGCCGCCTACGGCAAGAATCAGGTCGATGCCCTTCCCGCGGCAGAGGTCTACACCCTTATGTACAGTGGACAGCCGCGGATTTGGTTCTACGCCGGACAATTCCGTAACTTCAGCGCCGGCAGCCTTCAGCTCGGCGATAACCTTATCGTACAGGCCGCTGCGTTTGATGCTGCCGCCGCCGTACATGAGCAGCACATTCTTGCCGTATTTGGGCACTTCATGCTGAAGTGCGCTCAGGGTACCTCGTCCAAAAATCAACCTGGTAGGATTATAAAATTCAAACTTGCGCATAGGAATAAACCTCCGTTAATTAAGGGAATGTGATGCAATATTCTATTATAGACCTCCGGCATGCCGCATTCAAATCAGTCCCGTACAAACAGGTTCCCGCGCAAAAAGAAATGCCCCCGGGCCGGCGGCTGGGGGCATTTCATAGAATATGGATAGGCTTAGCAGAGACTGCCCCGGTCTGGCGCCAGCCATATAAAGCCAGCGCCAGCCGTGATGGCATACTCCACGCACGTTCAGCAATAACTGATGTGTCTTACAAAAGGCACGCCGCGTGCGCTCAGCGGAAGCCCAGACTGTGGGCAAAGCGGCGGAAAGCCGCCTGGCCTTCGGGCGTCCGCTTGTACACGCCGGCATGCTCCAGGATACGGGTGAACCTGATCCCAACCTCGTTCTGCACCGTCCTGACCGCTTCCTCACGGTCCAGCGCGGTGCCAAAACGTGCGGCCAGCTCCTGAATCCATGAAGCATGCTGCGCCAGCGCGTGGTCAGCCTGTGACCCAGCAGCCTCCAGCAGAGCCGTATCTCCGGCCAGAATACCGGCGATGGCATCCAGCTCTTCCTTCAGGCGGCCCGGCAGAATCGCAAGTCCCATCACCTCGATCAGGCCGATGTTCTCTTTCTTGATATGATGCATCTCCCGGTGCGGGTGGTAGATTCCTTCGGGATGCTCCTCGCTGGTCCGGTTGTTGCGCAGCACCAGATCCATTTCGAAGCCGCCGTCCTCGGCCCGGCGCACGATAGGAGTAACCGTATTATGCGGCGTCCGCTCCCCGTCCACCCCGCTGAAAGCCAGCACTTCGGCTTCCGGGTCGCTGTAAGCTTTCCAGGCTTCATAGATTTCATTTCCGCATTCCAGCAGCACCGCCGGGTCTGCACCCTGCAGGCGCAGTACCGACATCGGCCATTTCACGATGCTGAGGCTTACGCCGGGATAAGAAGCGTGGGTGAAGGTATCCTCTTTCGGCGCCTTCTGAATCGGGAACGTGTGGCGTCCGCCCTGGAAATGATCATGGGTCAGAATGGATCCGCCCACAATCGGCAGGTCGGCATTGGAGCCGATGAAGTAATGCGGGAAGGCTTCCACGAAGCCAAGCAGGCGCTTCAAGCTGTCCTTCGTCAGCTTCATCGGCACATGGTCGTGATGGAACACAATGCAGTGCTCATTGTAGTACACGTAAGGAGAGTACTGTAAGAACCACTTCTCGTTATTCAGCTTTAGTGGAATAACGCGCAGGTTCTGCCGGGGCGGATGATTGAGCCTTCCGGCGTAGCCGACATTCTCGCGGCAGAGCAGGCATTTCGGATAGACCGGCGGCGGAAGCAGCCGGGCCATGGCAATTTCCTGCGGGTTTTTCTCCGGCTTGGACAGATTGATTGTCATTTCGATGTCCCCGTAAGGGGAATCCTGCAGCCAGTAGACATTCTTCGAGATACGGTCCATGCGGATATAGTTGGAATCAATGCTCAGCTTGTAAAAGCGGTCCGTAGCCGCCTGAATGCCCTTCTCCGCCGTAAGGCTGTAGAATTCGGCATTAACCTCGGAGGGCCGGGGCATGAGAAGGCCCATGATTTTGGCATCCAGCAGATCGCGGTACGTATCTGTATTCTCGGGAATCAGGCCGATTTCGAAGCCGTAGTCAATCAGGGCATCCAGCGGCGCCTGCGGACTCTCCAGCGGCGCCTCTGCGAATTCGGCCGCATACGGCTCGCTGAAGCCGAACTGGTCCAGCAGCTCATTGCGGCTGTAATCGGCATCCGCAGGCTGAATCAGCTGCTGATGCGCTGCAAACAGCACGAGCTGTTCGATCGCATGCAGCGCCTTCTCTGACGCAGAAGCGGCATTATTATCGTTGTTCATTTCTTCTTCTCCTTCATGTGCAGTAGCTAAGCTTAACGAACGTCCATCGGCCAGCCGGGCTGCCTACTCCCCATACCCTTGCGGGTTGGAGGAGTGCCAGTTCCAGGCGCTCCGGATGATCCCTTCAACGTCAGCGTGCTGCGGGTTCCAGCCGAGAACGGAGCGGGCTTTGTCCGAAGAAGCCACCAGAACTGCCGGGTCCCCGGCGCGGCGCTCCTGAATCACTACCGGAATGTCCAGGCCGGTAACCTTCTTGGCCGTTTCGATGACCTGCTTGACCGAGAAGCCCAGCCCGTTGCCCAGGTTGAAAATATTGCTGGCACTGCCGCTGCGCAGATACGTTACGGCCCGCACATGGGCATCAGCGAGATCGCTGACATGGATATAGTCGCGTACACAGGTCCCGTCTTCCGTCGGATAATCGTCGCCGAAGACCGCAATGCTCCCGCGCTGCTTCAGCGCGGTCTGCAGCACCAGCGGAATCAGGTGGCTCTCCGGACGGTGGTCCTCGCCGATCTTCCCGCTCTTATGGGCACCCGCAGCATTGAAATAGCGCAGCGCGACATATTTAATGCCCAGCACCTTGTCAAACCAGGCCATCATCCGCTCCATGGTCAGCTTGGTTTCACCGTACACATTCGCAGGCTCCGTGCGGTCGGTTTCCTCAATCGGCACCTTTTCCGGTTCGCCGTAGGTTGCGGCGGTGGAGGAGAAGACGATTTTGTCCACACCTGCCTGCTGCATCGCTTCCAAGAGGCACTGGGTGCCATATACGTTGTTGTCGTAGTATTTGACCGGGTCCTTCATGCTCTCGCCAACCAGCGAGCTTGCGGCAAAGTGAATGACCGCATCGATCTTATTTTCCGAAAAAAGCTTAGCCAGCGTTACCTTGTCACGCAGATCGCCTTCATACAGCTTGCCGCCCAGCAGCGCCTCGCGGTGTCCTGTCAGCAGATTGTCGATCACCACAACCTCTTCGCCCCGCTCCAAAAGCTCAGCCACCGTATGGGAGCCGATATATCCTGCTCCACCCGTTACCAGAATCGCCATCCTACTTCACTCCTTCCAGTTCTTCTACGCCATTGCCGATTCCGCATACATAGAACTCGCCGGCCAGACCGGTTCTGGCTGTATAGGCTTCCCCCACTTCACGGATAAACCGCTGCACATCATCCTCATGCACCAGAGATACGGTACACCCGCCGAAGCCTGCACCGGTCATGCGTGAGCCGAGTGTTCCGGGAATCTTCTGTGCTTCTTCCACCATAACATCCAGCTCCTCACAGCTGACTTCATAGAGGTCGCGGAGCGAGACATGGGAAGCATTCATATATTGGCCGAACTGTTTCAGGTCATTCTTCTTCAGCGCTTCGACCGAATCAAGCACACGCTGGTTCTCTTCCACTACGTGGCGGGCGCGGCGTCTTACAGTTTCATTGGTGATTTTGTCCTTGTGCGCCTCGAACTGCTCCGGCTTCAGCTCCGCGAGATAAGACAGGGAAGGAACCTCCTGCTTCAAAATAACCAGGGCCTCTTCGCATTGGCTGCGGCGCTCATTGTATTTGGAATCCACCAGGCCCCGCTTCTTGTTCGTGTTGCCGATTACCAGCTTGTAGGAGCCGGTCACAAAAGGAATCAGGCTGTATTCCAGTGTGTCGCACATCAGCAGAATCGCCTGGTCGCGCTTGCCGTTGGCTACGGCGAATTGGTCCATAATCCCGGAATTTACGCCGACATACTGGTTCTCCGCCCGCTGGGACAGCAGCGCGATCTCCACCGTATCCACAGCCCCGCCAAGCAGTGTGAGAAAAGCAAACCCGGTTACCACCTCAATGGATGCCGACGAGGACAAGCCTGAGCCGTTCGGAATTTCTCCATGGAATAAAAGATCATAGCCTCCGGATACCGGAAAACCCTGTTTGGCCAGCTCCACCATCACGCCGACAGGATAGTCCACCCATTCACCTGTTTTGGCTGTGCCGATGTCACTGTAATCAATGGATGCTACAAAGGGGAAATTTGTTGATGCGAACTGAACCTTGCCGTCGCTGCGCGGACGGACAATGAGTGTGGTGCCGAAATCGAGCGCTGCCGGGAACACATATCCGCCGTTGTAATCCAGATGCTCCCCGATCAGATTCACTCGTCCCGGAGCATAGAATACCCGTGCCTCCTCTGTGCTCCCCCCGTATTTTTCACTAAATTTGACCTTCAGATCCTGTATGCCCATTAATGCCACTCCATCCTTTCGCTGCTTCTCGCTTTAACCTTTAAGTATGATACTGCTTCGAGTCTGCTTACATTATAATAAAATCAGACTTGCCCTGATAATGCAATCATGTGTGTAATATATGGACAAATGTGACTTAACGAATAAAAGAAGATATAATCGGAAGTAAGATTATTTATCTCATTTACCCGCCCGAAGTGCTATGGCAGCGCTGACCGGGGAAAGGCGGCTCCAGCGTGGAACATACTTATTCCGTAGGATCAAATCCGGTGGTGTACGACAGGCAGCAGCTGCATGTGCTCTTTGCCGGCGAGAGCCAGACCCTGCCGCTGCATCAGGCCGGTCCCAAAATCTACGATTACTATCTGCTGCACTTCATCGAATCCGGCTCCGGAACCTTCCGCACCGAGGAGCGCAAATACGAGCTTGGGCCCGGGGACTGCTTCCTGATTCATCCGGGGCAGCTGGTCAGCTACCTCTCGGACGGGGCGCAGCCCTGGCGTTACCGCTGGGCGGCTTTTACCGGCACGGACGCAGACGGGCTCGTGCTACAGACCGGCTTCACTCCGCAGAAGCCGGTCCTGTCCACCGCCGAAGGCAGTGCCGTCCCCGGCGCACTGGCCGGGATGATGCGCGCCTTCTATGGAGGCAATGAAAGCGCCCATCTGATCTCGCTGGGCTATCTGTATCTCATCGTCGGCGAAGCAGCCGGGCTGCTCACCTCCTCCTCGCGCCTGCCCGGTGCGGAATCACAGGTCAAACGTACCGTCAAGCAAATGATCCACTACATGGCGGCCCAGTACGCCCATCCCGTCTCGATTGAGCAAATGTGCGCCAGCCTCGGCTACAACCGCGCCTACCTGTCGCGCATCTTCAAGCAGGAAACGGGCTTGTCGCCCGTTACTTACCTGCTGAAGCTGCGCATCGAGAAATCACGGCAGCTGCTGCGTGAACGCCCGGAGCTGTCTGTGGAGCAGGTTGCCGCCTCTGTCGGGCTGACGGATGCCCTGTACTTCTCCCGCCAGTTCAAACGCTTCTGCGCCCAGTCGCCAACCTCTTACCGCATCACAACGGCAAGGCATGGGGAGAAATAGCTTTTGGAGCGGGACGGTGGTCTGGCTGACTGTTGATAGCCGGCTATCAGCGGCTGGTAGTCCGTTCCAGATGTCTGGGAGCTGGCGGCTGCGGTTAGCGGCTTGTTCCCTGGGAACAGCTCGCGGGCGCCTGCGGTGGGTGTGGGTCCCTGGGAACAGCTCGCGGGCTCCTGCGGTGGGTGTGGGTCCCTGGGAACAGCTCGCGGGCTCCTGCGGTGGGTGTGAGTACCTGGGAACGGATCGCGGACGCCTGCGGTGGGAGTGGGTCCCTGGGACAGCTCGCGGGCTCCTGCGGTGGGTGTGAGTACCTGGGAACAGCTCGCGGGCGCCTGCGGTTATTAGTGGCTGCAACGTGTGATGATTAGGTTAGCTGGTGAATGTGTGCCCAACGGGCTTGGCGCTAAGTGGATTTTCTACCACTAATCAGGTGGAAATCCATGCCGGAAACGGGTTAGTGGGAATTTGTACACCTAATTTTGAGTAAAACCACGTTTTGCGCTCTGAGAGGCCATTTTAAGTATACTTTTTCCCACTAATAGCTATTAGTTGGGGGAAATCCTCAGAATTAAGTATACTTTTTCCCACTCGGCCTACAGCACCGGCAGATCCAACATTCGAACGCTTGCAGCAAAAGCCCGGCTCCGGTTCAGGAAGCGGGCTCTTGGTGTCCGTGTGTTAAGCGGTAGCGGAGGCAACTCTCAGGACTCGCTATCCGTCTTCAGGATCGTTTCAATCCGGTCCAGCTCCTCCTGGGTGAACTCGCCATGGGATAATGCGGCGATATTCTCCTCAATCTGGCTGACCCGGCTGGCGCCGATCAGCGCGGAGGTGACTCTGCCGCCGCGCAGGGTCCAGAGCAGCGCGAACTGCGCCAGCGTCAGGCCGCGCGAAACGGCAAGCTGATTAAGCGCATGGATCTTGCGCAGCACTTCGGGCGTAATCCGGCTTTCGTTCAGAAAGGCAGACGGCCCGGCTGCCCTGGAATCGTCCGGAATGCCGTTCAGATATTTGCTGGTCAGGAGACCCTGCGCCAGCGGGGTGAAGGCAATGCTGCCGATGCCGTGCTCCTCCAGCACATCCAGCAGCCCGCCTTCGATCCAGCGGTCAAGCATGGAATACCGGGGCTGATGAATCAGCAGCGGTGTGCCGAGCTTGTTCAGAATCCGGACGGCCTCCACGGTTTGCTCCGCCGTGTAATTGGACAATCCGATATACAGCGCTTTGCCGGAACGGACCGCGGTATCCAGCGCACCCATCGTTTCTTCGGGCGGTGTGTCCGGGTCGGGACGGTGCGAATAGAAAATATCCACATAATCCAGCCCCAGGCGCTTCAGGCTCTGGTCGAGGCTCGCCAGCACATATTTGCGTGAACCCCAGTCCCCATAAGGGCCGGGCCCCATGTAATATCCAGCCTTGGTTGAAATAATCATCTCATCGCGGTAGGGCGCCAGATCGCGGGCAAGCACCCTGCCGAACAGCTCCTCCGCCGACCCGGCGGGCGGGCCGTAATTATTGGCAAGATCAAAATGGGTAATCCCGAGATCGAACGAGCGGGTGATCATGTCCCGGCCATTTTCATAAGCATCGATGCCGCCAAAGTTATGCCAGAGTCCCAGTGAAATGGCCGGAAGCCTGAGGCCTGACCTGCCGGTGCGGTTGTAACGCATGGCTTCATACCGTTCATCGCTAGCCACATATACCATTCTTAATCCCTGCCTCTCGTTTCGCTGATATCGCGCTACCCTATTTTAAACCTCTGAACGGAATTGTAATCTTCGGTGCAAAAGCCCGGCCCGTTGTCTCTTCTGCGAAGTTTCCCGGAAGCCTACAACAGCTCCTGTATTCTGCCCATCACTGTACCGATGCGGTCTGTCACGATCAGGTCTGCCTGATGGTCATACGGAGTGGGATCTCCGTTCAGCAGCACCGTATGCCGGCCCTGGAAGTACGTAATCAGGCTGGCTGCGGGCTGCACGGTGAGCGAAGTGCCGCCGATGATGAGCAGATCTGCGGCCGCAATGGCTGCTACTGATTCTACAAGGACCTCATGATCCAGCTCTTCTTCATAGAGCACCACATCGGGTTTGATGATCCCGCCGCATTCCGGGCAGCGCGGAACACCCTCCCCGGAGGCGAGCACCTGGTCCAGCCCGTAATAACGCGAGCATTCCATACAGTGGTTGCGGTGAATGGAGCCATGCAGCTCCAGGACACTCCGGCTTCCGGCCAGCTGATGCAGGCCGTCGATATTTTGCGTGATGACCGCAGCCAGCTTGCCCTCATGCTCCAGCTCGGCCAGCAGCCGGTGCGCCCCATTCGGCTTCGCTTCAGGATGGATCATTTTGCTGCGGTAAAAATCAAAAAAAATGTCCGGCGAGGAGATGAAAAAGCTGCGGCTCAGCATCACCTCAGGCGGATAAGGCGAGTTGTGCTGGGCCTTGTACAGACCTGCCGCAGAGCGGAAATCCGGAATCCCGCTTTCTGTGGATGTTCCGGCCCCTCCAAAAAAAACGATGTTGCTGCTGTCCTTGATCCAGGAAACCAGTGTCTGCAATTGATCCATAAGCCCAAACGCATCCTTTCTATAATAAGACTCAGATTGTGAGACGCAGCTGATGATAACCGGAGATGACGGTATCCGCATCCTGCAGATGCCCGGCACTCCCGGCCGGTGCAATTCCGACCGAGAGGCGCAGTCCTGCCCCCCGGCCGAGCTGCATGTCGGCATTGCTGTCGCCGATGATCACCGTCTCCTCCGGACTAAGCCCCAGCTCCCGGCAGGCGGTCTCCGCCATTTCGGGTGCAGGCTTGCCGAGGGTAACGCGGTCCCTGGTTACCACCGTGTCAAAATAGCCGGTGATCCCCAGCCATTCCAGCTGCTCAAAGGTTGTGGCGGCACCGTCGGAGGTTACTACGCCAAGCTTCAGCGACGCCGCGGCGCACTGCCGCAGGAATGGCAGCAAATCCGGCAAAGGCCGGGCCGACCGGCGGCGGCGCAGCTCATACATCGCCTCCTTGCCGATGGCCGTCACCCGGGCCAGGGCTTCATTCCAGGGAACTCCGGCTGTGTACAGCTGCCAGGCCAGGATGCCGTTCGTCTCCTCGGCGGTAGCCATAGCCAGCGGCCCGGCAGGGTCATAGCCGACCACTTTTCCGGCGCCGTCATGCTCCGTACCCAGCACCTTGGCGATGTCAAACCCGGGACTGTTTTCTTTTCCAATAAAAGCCAAATAATTCTCCAGTCCCATCAGCATAAGGTCTGCCCAGGTTCCCCAGGTGGCGAGCAGATCAAGCAGGGTCCCATCCTTGTCGAACAATATGCCCTTGCAGGGCACAATATGGGCATTTACATGCAATACGGCCATTCTCCGGCTCCTCTCTAAGTGACGGGACACAGGGTTAACGCAGATTGCCCACCCAATCCAGCATCGCCCGCGCGGTAAGGGTCTGCTGCTCTTCCTCTGAAATCGTCGCTTTCCCGTCCCCCTTCTGCTCGCCGTAGCTTCCGAACTGGGCATGATTGCCGCCCTTGACCGAATAATATACTGTATTGCCGGGCAGATAGGACCGGCCTTTATTGTAGTTTTCCTGATCTATCACCTTATCCTCGGTGCCCAGAACCGACAAAACAGATAGTGTGGTATCCTCCAGGCTGCCCTTCTCATCCGGGTAGGAAGCCAGAAAAAAGACGCCCTTCAGCTGGTCTGCATGCTCCGCCGCATAACGCGAAGCCATGACCCCGCCCAGCGAATGGCCGCCCAGCACAAACGTCAGCTTTGGATGCACGCGGATGATCTCTTCGGCCGCATCGCTTTTGATCACCGCGAGATTGAGCGGCATCTTGGCGATGTAGAACGGATGGCCCGCCGCGGCGATTTTTTGGGCCAGGGGCGCATAGGCCTCCGCCGCAACCAGCGCACCGGGATAAAAGATTACGGCCGCTCCGAGCGTGGCCGAGGGCTCAAACGAAATCCAGTTGTCATTTTGCTCCACGCTGACACCGCCTGCGGAGACCAGTGCAACCTCAGCCCTTTCCGCCGGCGCGTAAGGCGTTAAATATCTCCATAAAAAAATACCCGCCGCAATCAGAATGACAATAATTCCCAGAAGAATGCGGCGTTTGGTTATTTTTCGGCTCAATAGTGTTCACTCCCGATTACTGCATACAGAAAATTATAGAGGATTGCAAGAGATCAAACAACCTTCAACACATCGCCACATTTATCCGCGATGACAGCGCTTACCAAACTCATTGTTGTGATGTATTTCACAATTGTTTTTTCGAAAATCTTGTATTTTAAAATTAAAGTAATTTGCTTAGCGCAACCATATTGGAGGTTAGGTCATGATAGGGGAAAGCCCGCTTGAAGCACGTGGAGAGACCTTTTTTCTCAACCTGCGCTTCATGCTGATTGTCACTGTTTTTGCCGGCAATGCGATTGAACCTCTGATTGGCTCCGTGGGCGGAATGCACAGCCTGTATCTGTGGATTTTCAGTTTTCACATGCCGCTGTTTGTGCTCGTGACGGGCTATTTCGCCGGAAAAGGCCTCACCGGAACCGCCGGCCGCAAGGTGCTGCTGCAGATCGGACTGCAATACCTCATCTTCCAAACCCTGTACTCGGCGCTGGACGCTTCCGTCTTCCGCGTATCCAATATCCAGCATTCCTTCTTCGCACCTTATCTGCTCCTGTGGTTCCTGGCCAGTCATGCCTGCTGGCGTCTCTTGATGCTCGGCATGGGCAGATGGAGCAAAACCGCCCAAATCATCTTCGCCGTGTCGGCCGGTATAGCAATCGGGTATCTGCGGCTTGACGGTGTCTGGTTCAGCATCAGCCGCACCTTTGTCTATCTGCCGTTTTTCGTGATCGGCTATCATTTTTCCTTCGCGGCGTTTGTCCGTGTCTACAAGAAATACGTCAAAATCGCTGCCGCTGCCGCATCTGTACTGCTGTTTCTGCTTCTGGGCACGCTCGGCTCCAAGCTTCCGCTGGGCTGGCTGTACGGCAGCATGACTTACATGCAGCTCGGCGCTCCTGAATGGTATGCGGGAGTATACCGGCTGGGAATGTACGGACTGCAGCTTGCCGCCTCCCTCGCTTTTCTGGGGTGGGTGCCTTACCGGCTGAGCCGGATGACAGACTGGGGGCGCCGCACACTCTATGTGTTCCTGCTGCACGGGCTGGTCGTTCGCCTCGCGGCCGCGTCCGGAATTTACGATTATCTTGGCAATGCCGGCGGAGCTGCGCTGGTGCTGCTCTGCGCTGTCTCCTTCACCGTGCTGCTGTCCCAGCCCGCAGTCAAACGCCTGCTTCACCCCATGGTCGAGCCGTCTGTGGACTGGATGATTACCCTCCAGCGCGCCGCTCTGCGCCGTTCACTGTAACATACTTCCAAATTAGCCTATCCCCGCCGGGGATGGGCTTTTCTCACGTCCTCCAAGGGAATCTTATAATGACAAACTTCACATTGTCCGGTAGAAAAATGAGGTCTTTTGTGATAGACTCTCTAATAACGTTCGTATTATATCCGCTTATATTTTTTTATAGAAACGGCTTCGCCCTCCTTCTGTTTTGTGCAAGAAGCTGGACCCCGTTCTTTCTATAAACCGCAGATGCGCAGCTTTTGGGATTGCAATGCGTTAATGCGACACTATATCCGGCTCACAATTTATTTTAGGAGGGAAATGTCATCATGGCAGACAAGAAAATGCGCTCAGACATGATCAAAAAAGGCTTTGACCGCGCTCCACACCGCAGTCTCCTGCGGGCGGCAGGCGTAAAAGAAGAGGATTTCGGCAAACCGTTCATCGCGGTCTGCAATTCCTATATCGACATTGTGCCAGGCCACGTCCACTTGCAGGAATTCGGCAAAATCGTCAAG
Organism: Paenibacillus sp. S150; assembly: GCF_019352175.1. Classification (GTDB taxonomy): domain Bacteria; phylum Bacillota; class Bacilli; order Paenibacillales; family Paenibacillaceae; genus Paenibacillus_AQ. The sequence goes on along the minus strand of NZ_JACBYI010000060.1, from coordinate 5,881 downwards.
GAAGCCATCCGCGAAGCCGGCGGCGTTCCTTTTGAATTCAATACCATCGGCGTCGATGACGGGATTGCCATGGGACATATCGGCATGCGCTATTCCCTGCCAAGCCGCGAGATCATCGCCGATTCGCTCGAAACCGTCGTATCCGCGCACTGGTTCGACGGCATGGTCTGCATTCCCAACTGTGATAAAATCACCCCGGGCATGATGATGGGCGCCCTGCGCGTCAATATCCCGACGATCTTTGTCAGCGGCGGCCCAATGAAGGCCGGCGTGGACAGCAAAGGCAAGAAGCTCTCCCTCACCTCCGTATTCGAAGGCGTCGGCGCTCACCAGGTCGGCAAGATCAACGATGCCGAGCTGCTTGAGCTTGAACAATATGGCTGTCCAACCTGCGGCTCCTGTTCCGGGATGTTCACAGCCAATTCCATGAACTGTCTGGCCGAAGCAATGGGCCTCGCCCTTCCGGGCAACGGCACCATCCTCGCCGTGGCGGATGAACGCAGAGACTTCGTCCGCAAATCGGCAACACAGCTGATGGAGCTGATCAAGCTGGATCTGAAGCCGCGCGATATCGTGACCAAGGAATCACTCGACAACGCCTTCGCACTGGATATGGCGATGGGCGGCTCCACCAATACCGTGCTGCATACGCTGGCCCTCGCACAGGAAGCTGAAATTGATTATCCGCTGGAACGCATCAACGAAGTTGCGAACCGCGTGCCATATCTCGCCAAGCTGGCTCCGGCCTCCGACATCTTCATTGAAGACGTTGACCGGGCCGGCGGCGTCAGTGCCGTGCTGAACGAGCTTCTCAAGAAGCCGGGGGCGATCTTCGGGGATTGCATGACCGTTACCGGCAAAACGCTGGCCGAGAACGTTGCCGGACATGAGATTCTGGATACTACGGTCATTCATACGCTGGACAAGCCATATTCCACAGTCGGAGGCCTGTCTGTCCTCTACGGCAACCTGGCTCCCGAAGGCTCCATCATCAAGGTCGGTGCGGTGGATGCTTCCGTAGGCGGCTACCATAAAGGCCCGGCCATCTGCTTCGATTCCCAGGAAGAGGCGCTGGAAGGCATTGCCAATGGCAAAGTAAAAGAAGGACATGTGGTAGTTATCCGTTATGAAGGTCCAAAGGGCGGACCGGGCATGCCGGAAATGCTTGCTCCAACCTCGCAGATCGTCGGTATGGGTCTTGGCGCCAAGGTCGGCCTGATCACCGATGGCCGCTTCTCGGGCGCTTCCCGCGGCATCAGCATCGGGCATATCTCGCCGGAAGCTGCAGAAGGCGGACCGATTGCCTTTGTCGAAAACGGCGACATCATTGAGCTGGACCTCAACAACCGCAAAATCGAGCTGCTGGTTGACGAGGAAGTGCTGGCTGTCCGCCGCACCGGCTGGAAAGGCTTCGAGCCGAAGGTGAAAAAAGGCTATCTGGCCCGCTACTCCAAGCTGGTTACCAATGCAAGCAAGGGCGGCGTGCTGAAGATCTAATAATTGCTGGCCAAGGCGGCCTAGCAGCCCGGTTAAAACTGAAAGCCCCGAAGCAACGGCGTTTCTGCCGTTGTTGCGGGGCTTTTATACTGCGGCGGGTCGTTAGGCATTTCTGCCGTTGCTGCGGGGCTTTTCCACGGCGGCAGCCCGGTTAACGGCATTTCTGCCGTTGTTGCGGGGCTTCTCCGACATCCCGGACAGAAGGATCAATCCAAGGATGCCCTCTGTCATTCTGCGCACGCTGAAGCAATCTACAGAAGAAGGCTGTCTTCGATCGCAGAAAATCCACTTAGGAGACGGCCACTTGATTAATGCTGCGAACCATTTGGGATCAGCTCACCCAGTAATCACAAGCTCCGCAGACCCGGTGCCGGCAGAGCTTCCTCCCGCCATCACCGTAACCCGGCAGGGCACGGGGGCAAACCTCATTGCCTTGTTCCACACGCCCAGCTCTTCCACACCAAGATGGAAGGTCACGGTCTTCTCTTCCCCGGGCTGCAAATCGATTTTGCTGAAGCCCTTCAGTTCCGCAATCCGGCGGGTGATGCCGGACTCCCGGGCACGTATGTACAGCTGGACCGTCTCCATCCCCGGGAAGTCTCCGGTATTCTTCACCGGGATGCTGACAGCTACCTGGCTGCCAGCCTGCAGATCGCCAACCGAGACGGAGTCAGCCGATAACGACAGGCCGCCGTATGCAAAGCTCGTATAGCTGAGCCCGTGCCCGAAGGCGTACAGCGGGGCGGACGGCATATCCACATATACCCGGGAACGGCCAGGGTCCTTCTGGTTGTAATATACCGGCAGCTGCCCGGAGGAACGCGGCAGGGAAACCGGCAGCTTGCCGCTGGGATTCACTTGGCCGAACAAAATTTCGGCAATGGCCTGTCCGCCCTCCGCGCCGGGATATGCCGCGCAGAGGATTGCACCGGCTATCGGCTCCAGGCCGTCCAGCGCATACGGACGGCCCTGGATAACGACCGCGACCACCGGCGTGCCGGTTGCGGCCACCGCTTCCGCGAGCTGCTGCTGGATGCCGCCGAGCCGCAGGCCGGCCAGATCCACACCCTCTCCGCAGTCCATTTCCGATGGGCTGCCTTCACTGATAATCGCGGCGCCGTTGGCTTCGAAGTCGCCGCCGAACTGCCGTGCGCTGCTGCCGCCGAGCACCAGCACGGCAACATCCGCGCTGCGCGCCAGCTCCACCGCTTCGCTAAGCCCCGCTGTGGAAGACCCGCGGATGCCGCAGCCGAGGGCATGCACGACCTGTGCTCCGGCCGGAGCACATTGCCGAATGCCCTGCAGCACCGTCGTGCCGCTCCCTTCACGCTGTATGCTCGTATAATCGCCGAGCTGATTGTACAGCCGGTCCGCATTCGGCCCGATGACCGCAATCCGCCGGAGCTTGCCGGCGAGCGGAAGCAGCGCGTCTTCGTTCTTCAGCAGGACGGCTGATTCCCGCGCCACCTGCAGGTTCAGCCTGCGGGTATCCGCACCGCCCACTGCGGAAAGCGCCTGCTGCCCGTCCGCATACGGACGGTCAAACAAACCGAGCCGGAACTTCAGCGCCAGCACACGGGCGGCAGCGCGGTCAATATCAGCTTCACGGACAAGTCCCAAATTGACCGCCTCTTCCAGCGTGCTGAAGGCCTTGTCCCACAGGCTCAGGTCAACACCGGCGGACAACGCCAGCGCTGCTGCGCCCTCATAGCTGCCGGTCAGCGCCACCAGACGGTCGATGGCCTGCCCGTCGGCCATAACAATACCCTCAAAATCCCACTCCCCGCGCAGAATGCCGCTCAGCAGCGCCTCATTCGCATGGCAGGGAATGCCGTCGATTTCATTGTATGCAGCCATGAATCCGGCAGCGCCCGCCGCCGCTCCGGCTTGCGCAGCCGGGAGATGGATCTCGCGCAGCTCGCGTTCACCGATTGCTGCCGGTCCGGCATTTCTTCCGCCCTGCGCAGCTCCCTGGGCGCACAGATGCTTGAGAACCACCGCCACCTTGTCCGGTGAAGCCAGCTCTCCGCGCGATGTCCCCTGCATCCCGCGCACAGCCGATGCTGTGAAGGCGGCAGCCAGGAACGGGTCCTCGCTGTAGCATTCCTCGGAACGCCCCCAGCGCGGATCATGAAGAATATCAAGGGCGGACAGCAGTCCGATGTGAGCCCCCCGGCTGCGCAGCTCCAGTGCAACCCGGCTGTAAGCCTGCTCCATCAGCTGCGGATTCCAGGTTGCTCCGACAGCCAGATTCACCGGCAGCAGTGTGCCGTCCAGTGCCTGATGCCCGTGCGGGCATTCCTCACTGAGCAGCACGGGAATGCCCAGCCGGGTTTGCTCCCGCACATAGCGCTGCACTTTGTTCGCGGCGGCGGCGCTGTCTGCCGCCGTAATGCCATTGCTGTAATCGACGCCAGACCACGGGTCGCTGCGGAATAATCCATACAGCGCCCCCATCCCTCCACCGGCAGCCACCTCCTGACGGAAGGCCTCGGTAAGCACCAGCTCCCCGTTCTCCCAGGCGTAGGCGTCCCAGCCGTACATCCGCTGGTTGAGCTGGCCTGTCTTTTCACGCAGCGTCATGCGGGACAGAAGATCCTGTACCCGCTCCTCCACACTATAGGAAGACTGCTTGTATATTTCCATCATCCTGTTCCTCCTGCTTGGCTGGCATTATTTAAACTGTACTATAAAGGGAATTTGAAAAATCAGCAAGGAGCATAGCTGCTGCACTTTTCTTGTGAGCACGGTCCATGGAAGCTTCCGACCAAGCCCAGGCCAGCGAATGGGTGAAGCCTCAAGGCTTTTCAGCGAAATCTCATGGTCTGTAGGTAACGCCGCAAAAAGAGCTGCTAATGATGTCTAATTGTACTTTCTGCAACAGAATAGTCCTCAACCCGCCGCAAAAAAGATTCTATTGCACTCCGTACATCAGAATTCCGCAAGAGGGAGGTTTTTGGCCAAAATCCAGAAATCAATTGCACAAAATACAGCAGAATGCGATTTTTTACAAAACGCAGCGGTTTCTATTGCAGAAAGTGCAATCCTTCAATGAAATCCTTAGAATTCCCGGTAAAATAGTCCGGTATAAATCCGGCCATCATGCACCAAGGCGGCAGCTATGTTACGCTTAAGCTGCACGTTCAATTGCAGCAAAGTTCGCTCTGCTGCACGTTACGTTCTGACCCACGTTACAAATTTGCTTTGCATCTGCTACACGTTACATCTGCTACACGTTACATCTGCTCCCGTTACATCTGCTACACGTTACATCTGCTCCCGTTACATCTGCTCCCGTTACATCTGCTACACATTACATCTGCTACACATTACATCTGCTACACATTACATACTGCGGCACATTTTATAAAGTTCGGCCTTGAGTATAGAGTGTACATATTGGATTGCTAAATCGATCGAACCGCAACTGCCATGCTGGGGATTCAGCCGCTATCTGTCCTGCAGTGTATTATAAATCATTCACTGCCCATTTGCATTTTTACATATATATCCTTTTTAAGTTCAGCAATCCTTGCTCCAGTCCAGCACTCCGCACTCTACTCCACCGGGCACTCTTCACTACCCACTCCGCCCGGCACTCTACACTCCTACAACTTCCCGCAAGTTCTTTCCCCACTGGCCGTTATTTCCTGCCCACCGGGCCAGCGGCGCTCCAACAACGGCATTTCTGCCGTTATATTCTGCTCACCCGGGCCAGCGGCACTCAATAACGGCATTTCTGCCGTTATTTCCTGCTCACCCGGGCCAGCGGCGCTCAACAACGGCATTTCTGCCGTTATTTCCTGCCCACCGGGCCAGCGGCACTCCAACAACGGCATTTCTGCCGTTATTTCCTGCCCACCGGGCCAGCGGCACTCCAACAACGGCATTTCTGCCGTTATTTCCTGCTCACCCGGGCCAGCGGCGCTCAATAACGGCATTTCTGCCGTTATTTCCTGCTCACCCGGGCCAGCGGCGCTCAATAACGGCATTTCTGCCGTTATTTCCTGCTCACCGGGCCAGCGGCACTCCAATAACGGCATTTCTGCCGTTATTTCCTGCTCACCCGGGCCAGCGGCGCTCAATAACGGCATTTCTGCCGTTATTTCCTGCCCACCGGGCCAGCGGCACTCAATAACGGCATTTCTGCCGTTATTTCCTGCCCACCGGGCCAGCGGCACTCCAATAACGGCATTTCTGCCGTTATATTCTGCTCACCGGGCCAGCGGCCGCACTCCAATAACGGCATTTCTGCCGTTATTTCCTGCTCACCCGGGCCAGCGGCGCTCAATAACGGCATTTCTGCCGTTATTTCCTGCCCACCGGGCCAGCGGCACTCCAATAACGGCATTTCTGCCGTTATTTCCTGCTCACCCGGGCCAGC
>NZ_JACBYI010000006.1 GCF_019352175.1 Paenibacillus sp. S150 | reverse complement strand
GAGAGAGAGGGATACTCTCGCTTCGCGAGAGATTGCGATGCAATCCTAACGAAGCTTATGCTCCAACGAACCGCTAAGGGTTCTCATCCCTAACAGGGAAGTATATTCAGAACGGAGAGAGAGGGATTCGAACCCTCGCACCGCTTACGCAGTCTAACCCCTTAGCAGAGGGTCCCCTTATAGCCACTTGGGTATCTCTCCAAGAAAATGGCTCCCCGAACAGGACTCGAACCTGTGACAACTCGATTAACAGTCGAGTGCTCTACCAACTGAGCTATCAGGGAACATTCACATGAACAAGGAATAATTTATCATGATTTTGTAGACTAGTCAAGCGTAACGCACCACTTTGGGATCGCTTTCAGCAGGGGCAGCAGATTCCGGTAATTCCTGCGGCACTTTCCCAGCGTTAACACCATTCCCCATCCCCCGGAATCCTGACTTGCTCCAGCAGTCCCTCCTGCTCCAGCCGGCCCGCAAGCTGTTCACGGGTGAGCAGGCAATGGTTAATGGCCTCCATATGCACGGCAATCACAGATGCAGCCGGTGCATAACGGCACAGCTCAACAATATCCTGCTCATTCATTGTAATATGCCCTCCGGTCACAAATTGCGCTCCGCCTGCATTGACGATGATCACCTCCGATTCCCCCCATATTCCAGCCATAAGGCTGCATTGCGGATAAGCTGAATTTTCATCATACCCCCCCTTTCATCCACCCTGACTTCTGCTACAATCTAAGTATAGGCGACCCCTCGTTCTGAATACATTGTGCGGCGAAAGAAATTCAACATTTCTGCTTTCACCCGGAAAGGAATTTTAGTTAAAATGGAAAACTACACAATAGATAATACAGACTACAGAATCCTACACTATATAATAGAAGATACTCGTTTGACCCATAAGGAAATTGGGGAGAAAATACACCTGACAGGGCAGGCTGCCGGCGCACGAATCCGCAGAATGCGGGAGCTGGAAATTATCGAAGGCTACACTGTCCGCTGGAATCCGCAGAAGCTTAGGCTGAACCTTCACGCCTTCATTACGGTGTTCCTCAGCTCCAACAAAACCCACCCGCCTTTTCAAAAATTCGCACAGGAGCATGAAGCTGTGGCCGAGCTGCACCGTGTGAGCGGAGAGGGCTGTTATTGGATGCGGGTGCGCGCCAGGGACCAGGAGGAGCTGAATGCCTTTCTGGACCAGCTGCTGGAGTTCGGCAATTACCGGGTCAATCTCGGAATAGGCCAGCTTAAATAGAACCGGCACTAAATAAATCACGTGGAGGTAAAGATGAAGAGCAAGATTGATCCGCCCAAAATCTCTGAAGAAAACTCCCTGCCGCCGCAGCAAGTACATACCCTTCATTCGAAGGAGGAGCTAAGCCGTTGCCTCATCAGCGATTGCGTTATTGAATATCAGGAAGCGGCGAGGGTGTCGTTCGATAAAGTGATTTTCAGAAATGTGACGATTACCGAATCCACATTGAACGCGATCGAGCTGACGGATGTGATTTTTGAAAATTGCGATCTGTCGAATGTGAATTTTGCCGATGCTTTTGTGCACCGGACGGAGTTTCGGAACTGTAAGCTGATTGGAGCAGACTTCGGCAGAGGGCGGTTTCAGAATGTGCGTATTGTGGACTCTATCGGGGATTTCGCCAGCTTCCGCTTCGGCAAATTTAAAGGCGTGGCTTTTGTGGACTGCCGGCTGAACAGCAGCGATTATTATCAGGCGGCCATGCACCAGGTGGATTTCTCCAAATGCGAGATCGATCAGGCTATCATGGCGGGCTGCAGGCTAAAAGAAATCGACCTCAGCGATTGCCGGTTCTCCGGTCTGAATGTCGATATTGAAGATCTCGCGGGCTGTATCATCTCCGCAGACCAGGCCGCTTCCTTCGCCGGACTGCTGGGCCTGGTCATCAAGGCAGATTAAGGCAGCCGAATTGGGGGTTATGTGGCTTTGCCTTTGCCTTCTTCCAGTGCGATCAGCTTGAGCTTGCCGGCGCAGTTGCCGCAGCGGTAGCGCTTCGGATCGGCCTTGCGCTTGCGCGGGTACTCCGTGGCACAGGCAGTGCAGACAAGCTTATACCGGTAAGGCAGCGGCTTTCGCGCTTTTGCTCCGGGCAGGGTCTGGCAAAAGCGGCTGCCGCCGACCATGGCGAGCAGCTTCTTGAAATCGGCATCCCGGTGCATATATCCCCGCTTCGCCAGGTGCAGATGGTAATGGCACAGCTCATGCTTGATGATCCGCTCGGTCTCTTCACGCCCGAACATTTCCAGCTGCATCGGGTTGATCTCTATGTTATGGCTTTTGATAAAATATCTTCCGCCTGTTGTGCTGAGCCGGCTGTTAAAGCTGGCTTTGTGCCGGAAAGGGACACCGAAGCTGTCCTGCGACACCTGCTCGATCCACTGCTGCAGCTCTTCATTGCTCATTCTTGTCATCGTTTCTCTCACAAGTCCTCTCCACAGGAATTCATATCTCTACTTGAATTGTAACTTGCCCATAGGCTACACTGTCAAGAAGGAAGACAAGTACGGAGGGAGAATGACTTATGCCGAAAATGCGTTATGTAATTTTGCAGCAGCATCAGGAATTGCAGTTCGTGGAAATGCCGGAGGAATATGCTTATCAGCTAAGCGCCCTCAATCTTCGCCTCAATAAAGAAATCGATAAGCTGACAGCGGACAACGTGCCGGATCTGCCAATAGCTATTGCGGAGTGTGATTCCCTGGAGCTGCTGCGCGAGGATCATTCGCTGGAATCCGGACTGGCATATATTAACCGGCTGGAGAATGCTTTTGCTTCCATTCAGGAGAGCAACTATCCGCTCATCTCACTGCTGACAGAAATCCGCGCGCTTCAGGCCCAGCTTGAGCAGTGGTACGAAGAGGAAGAAGAAGGCGTACACTAGATAACCGGAAATCCGGCCTGCCGCTGCACCTTTGGGCGGCTTCCCCCATATGCTATCTTACGTTAGCACGCCAGAGGAGGGGTACTCTTGCCGCAGTGGCTCTGCCATCAGCTCATGAAGGCTTATTCCAAAAAAGACCGCCGTCAGATCAAGCTGCTGAACGAATGCTGGTTTTTTTACCGCAATTCCGCCGAATCCCGTGACTCCATGAAGCGGGAAGTATAGCAGACCTGTACAACAAAACCCATCCCCGTTAATGCGGAGGATGGGTTTTGTGTATATGTGCTGCTGTTGTCAATGAGTTGCCTAGAACATCGGAAAGACGTATTTGACCAGGAAAAACAGGATTCCAAAAATTATAATAATATAGGCGGCATATTTAATAAACGTGGATGCGACAACGCTGGAATCCGACTTCTTGTGTACCTCGGTACGCTCTACTTCAACACTTCTGTCCTTGTAATTCGGTTCCATCATCAATCTCTCCTTCCGTCTCTCGCAGATAGCATCCATTACCCCTCCCCGCTCCCGCTTGAAACAAATAGCCGCAGCTCCGGGTCTCCCCCCCGGTTGCAAGGAGAAGCGGAAATGCGGCTTTCTGTTTCAGACTGTTGTCTTCTAGCTGAAGCTGCGGTTCGACGGCCAGGAGCCCTGCAGCTTGCGGACCAGCACTATCTGTCCGGTATGGTAGGAATCATGCAGAATCAGACTCATCACTTCTTCGCCCGGAGCATGTCCCGAGCCGCCCCAATCATAAGCTCCTTCTTCCAGGGCCTCAATCACTTCCCGCAGAGAAGCATGTATCTTCTTCAGCTTGGCTACCGCCTGCTCCCACGCTGCCTCGCCGCTGTCTGTAACTGTAAAAGTTGCATCATTGCTCTCTGCATCCGGCAGCTGCGGCAATCCCTTCAGCTTGTTCAGCAGACGCTCCTTGTAGTAGGTTAAGTGGTTGACCGTCTCCCAGATGGAATTGCCCGCTTCCCCCTGCGGCTTCCAGGCAGCCTGCCCGCTGTTCACCCCTTCGAGCGCAACACTCAGCGGCGGAGCCCAATCCTCGATATCCATCGCATAATCCCAATTTTGCAGCAAAACATCACTGATCTTATTCTGCATGCTTTACCTCCTAAATTTTTGTGGCCGCAGGTTTCTTAGATTCAATTAGTAACCAGCTTTTCTGAAAAGTCGCCTTACTTTTGCCAGCATACGCATCCGGAAGCGTCACCGCACAAAGCTCACTTCAAGTTGAGTAACGACTTAACGACTTAAATAATGGTTACAATGACAAGATAGCATATTCTCCGCCGCAGATCAAGTAACTGGCAAATATGCAGTTTAACTGTTACAATCAATGGAAAGATGACTTGACCGAAGGAGCGATTAACCGTGCTGTGGGACGATTTCATGAACAGCTATTGGCGGGATTGGCGGACAGGCGACCGCAGCAAGGACAAGGACAAGCTCATGGAACCGGAATGGCTCGCCACCTGGCTGGAGCAGCATGCATTGCAGGCAGAATTGCCGCTGAAGCCTGCGGAGCTGAAGCAATTGCAGCAGCTAAGGGGCTTCATGTGGGCTGAGGTGCAGAAGCTGGTGCAGGGTCATACACCGAACCGGGCGCTGCTGGAGCAGTTGAATGAATATATGGCTGGGGGATCTGAGGTAAGACAGATCCTGTGGAGCGAAGAAGGCGCAGCGCAGATTGTCCTCCTGCCGCAGCGTGCCGATTGGGCGCAAGTGATGGCGGAGATAGCGTCTTCTTTTGCCGCAGCGTTGCTTGAAAAAGAAACCTCCCGCTTCCGCATCTGCGAAAATCCCGATTGCCAGTGGGTCTATTACGACGAAACCCGCAACCGCTCCAAGCGCTACTGCGACGACAAGCTCTGCGGCAACCTGATGAAGGTCCGCCGCTTCCGGGCACGCAAGAAGGCGGATATTGAGGGGAATTCCCCGGAATAATGGATGGTGTGAAGATGCTCTATGTAAGGAGCGACGAGTTCGAAGTTTCCTACTCATTTAAAAATTTACAAATTTCAATCCAGCTCCCGCACGGGGAGCGACAGGTAGCCCTGTATCTCTTACCATATAAGGGCTCAGGGCAGTAAAAGTGCGAACCTCCTAGGGATTTCGTGTGAGCTTCAGGTTCGCACTTTACCGGAGTGCACGAAAGACAATTACTCCAATTAATAAATATTCTCTAAGAAAAGCTAACTTATTCTTCCGTCCTGATAATTCCCTTTTCCTTTTCAAATTGTTCTATATGTTGTTCGATTAAATATTCGATCTGCATAGCAATAGATCGCTTATTCTTATCAGCAATAAATTTGATTTTACTGAAATTTTCATCTTTTAAGCGTAGTGTAAACACTCTTTTATCAGTTGCCATATGTTTTGTACTCCCTAAAAAGTGATGGCATTATTGTATCATTGTGAAATAAACGCTTATAGATTCACATTGACATCTAAGTGGTGTCACTATATAATTTTATTTATACTTGATCTCTATTTTCTTCTCATCGGGGGAACCTCTATGGCAAATCTAGAACAAGCTTTTGACCAATTTCTTTCCATTCATATGGAGTATGCAGCCCACTCAATTTTGTCTAATTCGGATGAATATAAACAATTAATATCAGAATGTAATGATACTTTCGTAGAGTTGGTATCCCTACTTCCTCAAGAATGCAAATTGATTCTTCAGAATTATGATACAAGCACTACTCTACTCCAATGCATTGCGGAAACGTTAATGTATAAACAAGGACTAAAAGATGGCATGAATCTAAACAAACTATCTGGTGAATCGCGCCGATAAGTTTGTTTTAGTTTCGCCTTCTATGATTCGTGAAAACAATTAATTCAAATTTATGACGCCTACTACCTTATTCTCGCCATCTTCTTGAAATAGTATATCAGTTTTCTAATATCCTCCGTGTCGATGCCTTGTTCAGCAACGATTTCAGCACGATACTCACTAATCCCGTTGTTTCTCTGCAATTTACATTTAACCTTACAACGTCCTAACCTATCTTTTTGGAGGCATAGTTCAAACTCTCCCAGAGACATTGCCTCAAGCATGCTAAAAGCTGGCTTGTCCTCTTGCTCTAAGACACTTGCACTCTCCTCCCTCATAAACAGCCGCAAAATTTCCGGATTCCCGCTGTTTAACTTCCCTAAAGCCCGCCATACCTGAGAAATCCCCAATCGCTTTCCTCGCTGCCTCCACATTCGAAATCAGGTTTCCCCGCACAGCTACTCCAGCGTCTTCCCTTGATCGTTCAACAACTGCGCTTTCCAGCCCCGCTTCTATTGCTTCGTTGCTCACAACCGGTTCACCTTCGTCTGCGATGCCCAGTTTTTCTTTGATTTTCTGAACATCGGTCTGAATTTCTTTGGTCCGAATATAAGTGCTCAGCACCATTCCAAAAGCAACTGCAAACAAAACCATAAGGTATCTCATTATATAGATAAATTAATCAGGATAGTATTTTTTCTCTACCAAGTGCAACATTTATCCTCCATAAACCATCTAAGTAGATAGAGGTGATGCACAATGAGACAACCAAATCTAATAAAGCGCGCAAAAAAAATGAGCATCGCGTGCGGAATCCTGGCTGCCAGCTTATCGTTCGGGGCATCTGCTTTTGCTTTTTCCGACCTGAAGGGAAATCCTGCCGAAACCAAAATCAATGCACTGTATGATGCAGGCGTTATCAATGGTGTAACCAGCGGCACCTTTGCCCCCAACGCTAAAGTGACTCTGGCTCAAGGCGTACAATTCCTAGTCAAAGGACTGGAGCTTCCGCCACAGGCGAGTGGCAGCAGTTCTTCTACGGCCAGCGCTCTTTTTGACAATGTAAAAGACAACGCCTGGTATGCTTCCTCGTTCCTGATAGCCAAGCAAAACGGCCTCACTCTGGCGCAGAATCTCAATCCGAATACTACGATGACCCGCGCGGAGTTCGCGCATCTGTTGACGGAAGCCTTGCAGAGCAAGGGTAATTTTCCGGTTACCAAAATGTATGTAGTGGTCGACGATGGCGATAAGCTCTCTTCAGAAGTCATGAACAGCCTGCAAATTCTGCTGAATACAAAGATCATTACGCTGGATAACGGCAAATTCCGCCCGGCAGACATCATCACCCGCTCCGAAGCCGCTGTCATGGTTCATGATGCCGCTGAATTTGCCGCACGGGTGATTAACCAGAACGATACGGAGATTGAGCCTTCCGAGCCGGAGCCGGTTCCGGTCAATAACTATATTTCGGATGTCGTTTTGGAAAAAGCTGCTGAAGGCGTCAACAAAGCCACCATTACCGTCGGCAATCTGCCCAACCCCGGATACGGCCTGGAGGTAGAGCGCATTGAATTCACCAGTGCCACAAATGCAGTGATCTACTTCAAAATCACCTTGCCCGACCCGGATATGATGTACCCGCAAGTCATCACCAAAGGGACGGTAGACACGTATCTGCCCGAAGGCTACACTGCCACAGCAGAGCCTGTGATGGGTTCGCGTTGGTTGCAGTCGAGCGCCAATGTCCAGTAAATTATAGCCACACGGTGAACATAAAAGCACAGAACAGATCATATCCCGCCAGCGTGGGAGCTTGATCTGTTCTTTTTGGATTCTGCCTATGTGATGCAATTTGTTGCACGCTAAATATTTCAAGTCCACGCTCCCACATAGGGAGCGACAGCGATTCTGCACTTAAAAACAGCACAAAATTTCAATTCCTTTTAAATCCACTTTATTACGCTGAATACGAACCGGCAGCAACTTCGGTCTCGATACTTTATACAAATAATGTAATAAATCCGGTGCGAAGGACCCGGGGATTTCATGGGCGCTATACATTCGCACTACCTCTCTAAGGCCGCTAAGGCGATTTTCTCAATTGCAAATCAACCTTAATCATTGTTTCGTCCCCTGATAGATAGACTATTCCATTATATTGTACGATATTACGTAGCAAGCAGAAAATTGTTGTTTTCCAGCAGCTCCCGGGTTCCTCTGGCCGCGCAATAGCACTGGACTCTCCGCTCTCATAACAGCCGCAAAATTTTCAGATTCCCGCTGTTTAACTTCCCTAAACGCCCCGCTATACCTTAGAAATCCCCAATCGCTTTCCTCACTGCCTCCACATTCGAAATTGCAGGATAGAACTGCCCTAAGCTTTCATTGGGTAGAGCTTCGAACAGCATAACAGCTGGATGGACCCGCTTAACTTTTCAGGTTCAGATGATATTGCTTTGCAGCCATGATTCCGGAGAAGTAGATTTACTGTTTCCACTTCGCTTCGTTCCTTGTTCACCTCATTACGTTTCATGAGCCTTCAACTTCTCCGGTTCAATCTATATAGTATTTTTATTACCAAGTGCAACATTTTCCTTCTATAAACCATCTAAGTAGGTAGAGGTGATGTACATGAGACAACCAAATCTAATAAAGCGCGCAAAAAAAATAAGCATCGCGTGCGGAATCCTGGCTGCCAGCTTATCTTTCGGGGCATTTGCTTTTGCTTTTTCCGACCTGAAGGGAAATGCTGCCGAAACCAAAATCAATGCACTGTATGATGCAGGCGTTATCAATGGTGTAACCAGCGGCACCTTTGCCCCCGACGCTAAAGTGACTCTGGCTCAAGGCGTACAATTCCTAGTCAAAGGACTGGTGCTTTCGCCACAGCCGGGGAGTAGCGGCTCTTCTACGGCCAGCGCTCTTTTTGACAATGTAAAAGACAACGCCTGGTATGCTTCCTCGTTCCTGATTGCCAAGCAGAACGGCCTCACTCTGGCGCAGAATCTCAATCCGAATGCTACGATGACCCGCGCCGAGTTCGCGCATTTGTTGACGGAAGCCTTGCAGAGCAAGGGTGATTTTGCCTACACCGAGATGTATGTAATGGTCGATGATGGCGACAAGCTCTCCCAGGACATGATGAACAGCCTGCAAATTCTGCTGAATACGAAGATTATTACGCTGGATAACGGCAAATTCCGCCCGGCAGACATCATCACCCGCTCCGAAGCCGCTGTCATGGTTCATGATGCCGCTGAATTTGCCGCACGGACAATCAACCAGGGCGAAACAGAAATTGAGCCTTCCGAGCCGGAGCCGGTTCCGGTCAATAACTACATTTCGGATGTCGTCCTGGAAAAAGCCGCTGAAGGCGTCAACAAAGCCACCATTACCGTCGGCAATCTGCCCAACCCCGGATACGGCCTGGAGGTAGAAAGTATTGAATTCACCAGTGCTACAAACGCAGTGATCTACTTCAAAGTCACTTTGCCCGACCCGGATATGATGTACCCGCAAGTCATCACCAAAGGGACGGTAGTCACGTATCTGCCCGAAGGCTACACTGCCACAGCAGAGCCTGTAATGGGTTCGCGTTGGCTGCAGCCAGCCTCCGATCCAATATCCAGTAAATTATAGCCGTACGGTGAACGTAAAGTTAAAAGAAACTGAAGCACAGAACAGATCATATCCCGCCAGCGTGGGAGCTTGATCTGTTCTTTTCGGATTCGGCCTATGTGATGCAATTTGCTGCACGCTAAATATTTCAAGTCCACGCTCCCACATAGGGAGCGGCGAATAGTGCGGGTATCATGAATATCAACCCATAAAAATTTCATTTCACGCTCCTACATAGTGAGCGAGGTAAAGAACAAAACAGCTATGCCATCCTTCATTGGACAGCGTAGCTGTTAGAAATTTCAGGTGTAAGGCGGGCAGCTGAAACCTGGCGGTAAGCCCAAGTGGAAAAAGTGAACCTAATTCTCCCCACCTCCCCTGTTTCGAAAGTGTTAGTGGGAAAAAGGATACTTAATCCATCCATTTCGCCCCTTTGCAAGGAAATACGCTGAAATTAGGTTACCTTTTTACCACTATTCCCTCTACCGCCAGCTTTTCTGACCATTTAAGTTCACTAATTCCACTTCACTTCATTGTACTCCACTTTCCTGCACCCACGATTCCGGTTGTTCCTCCTGCAAAGCGCAACCATACGGAGCGACCTACCCGGGCCGAAGCTTCTCTGCAAGCCACGCTCCCACATAAGGAGCGACAAATGTCAAATAAGCCGCGGCTTCCGGCAGCCGATTTCAAGCCACGCTCCCACATAAGGAGCTTAAAATCACGAAAATTGCCATTACCGGGCTTCGAGCATCCGGTCTACGACCAGCTGCCGGAATTCCGGGGACAGCATGGAGAAATAGGCGGTGAAGCCGGTGACACGGACGATCAGATCGGGATGCAGGCCCGGGTCACGGTGGGCCTCCAGCACTTTTTCCCTGCTGATCAGATTGATATTGAGCAGCGTGGCCCCGAGATCAAAAATGGAGCGGATATACGCCGCGATCTTGTCGACGCCGCCTGGGGCGTTGGCCAGATGAGGGTCCAGCTCAAGCTGCAGGGGTGCCGTATTGCCGTAGCCGGGCTGAACCGAGGCAACAATGTTGGACATTGCGGTCACTGCCCCGTCCTTGCGGAAGCCAGGGGCAGGGTTGGCCCCGTGGTTGATGGCTTCCCCGGCTCTGCGCCCATCGGGGGTAGCGCCAACCGCCTTCCCCAGCCCGAGCGTGTTGGCCCAGGAGAACCAGCCCGGGATAAACTGGACAGGATAACGGTCCATCTGCGCTCGGACCAATTCGCTAAACATTCCGGATATCTCCACTCCCCAGCGGTCCCCTGCTGAATTACCTTGGCCGTACCGCCCGCTGGCCTTCATCATCAGACGCACGTATTCCCCGCCGGTCCCTTTATAATCAGCCTTCATCCAGAGGGCCAATTGCTTCCAGGTGAGGCGCTTCTCCTTCACGACCCGCTGCTCAATCGCCGCCAGGGAATCCGCCACGGTGGCCAGACCCGCGCCGTCAATGGCCATGTTATAATACCGCGCGCCTCCCGCCGACACATCCAGTCCCCTTTCGGCAGGTCCGTGGGACAGCAGATTCAGTACCAGCTCCGGCTCGTTCTCCGCCTGATGGGCGAGCTGGAACGCGATGCCGTCCGCGGCGGTCTCCACCGCCTGCTTCAAATGCTGCCGGAAGCACTCCAGCAGCCGCTCCAGGGAAGGCTCTGCGGAACCGGAAGCAGCCGTTTCGCAGAAGGCAATCTCGAAGACCTTGGCAACATTGACCTTCACCAGATCGTTCATGGTGTATTCCAGTCCCGGCAGAGACATCCAATTGCAGCCGACTGCGATCCGCTCCCGGGCCAGCTCCTGCGGATAACCGGCACGGACGAACCCTTCCACCAATGCCCGGTCTCCGGAGTAACGCGGCCAGCCGTTCCCGTTAGCCAGCAAGCATTCAACCGATTTGCGGAAAAATTCCGCATCCAGCCCGTCATGAACCCGTATCGTCAAATTGCAGGATGTGTTGATCATTGCGGCCGCTTCGAGAATCACATAGGATACGCGGCTGGTCATATCCTTCCCGTGACGGTCCGGGCCTCCAAGCTGGTAATAATGGGGATCATTGAGCAGAAGACAGGCAATATAGAAGCGGGCTTCCTCCTCCGTGATCCGCCCCTCCGAGACATCCCGTTCGAAATAAGGCCGCAATAGTTCATCCAGCTGGCCGCCTGCACCATCCCGGTTATATGTCCGAGAAGCCATATTGAACCAGCAGATCCACTGGCAGACCTCCCGCAGCGTCCGGGGAGGCTTCACCGCAATCCATTCGTTCACTTCGTGAAGGTCCTGAAGATTGCGCCTCAGCTGCGGGTGCCGCTCGATGGCAGCCAGCTCCGCGGCCAGTGAAGAGGTCCGCCGTATCCAGTCCTGAATAGCACGGACGGTCTTCACCTCCGAATCGTAAAACCTTGCCTTCTGCGGCTCATCCTCATGAAGGGCTCCGAAGGCTTTCAGCTTCTCCAGCAGTCCGCCCCAGCCCAGCTCCAGGCCGATGCGGTAATCCGGTGCAAAATGGGCGTCCAGCCCAATTCCGCTGATAATATCGTATTTCTCTTGAAGAGGCTTCAAATGGGAAGCATCCAATTCCGGCTTCCAGATCGGGCCTTTCATTCTCGACAGGAAGAACATCCATTTCCCCGCCATGGCATCCAAAGGGTCCAAGTACAGCGGATGCCTCTCCAGCAGACTGCAGAAATTCTCCGTCCATCCCTCATATCCATAGAAGGACCCGTCCGGATGATTCGGAAGGATCTGCCAGCCAAATCCGTCCGGAGGCACGATTCTGCCGTAATCGTCTTCGTCAAGTCCGCCTTCCCGCTCCACCTTGCATTTGGTTTGGGACAGCTTCCGTTCCCGCAAAAGCATAATCCGTTCTGCAAAGCTTAATTCATGCTCTATATCCAGCTGGTTCAGGTATTCCCGAATGATGGTATCTTTCATGGAAAGCCCCCCTTTAACCGATTGCAGCAGCCAGTCCGAAGTCCCGGATGATCCCGTTCAGGCTCAACATTATGGCATCATCCGGAACGGCGGCGCCGGCAAAGGCATCGTGCTTTTCCAGCGCTTGGTACTTTGCCCCGCCAAACGGATTGAACCGCAGCAGCTCGTAATGTTCCGCCTTCCCTTCCCGAACCAGAAACCGGCAAATCGAAGATATGCATTCCGCGGAATCGTTGACGCCGGGAATGACCGGAGTCCGCACGATATAGGGGATCTCAGCCCCGGTCAGGCGCCGGATATTATCCAGTACCCTCTCGTTCCCCAGGTTCGTCCATTTCCGGTGCTCCTGCGTGTCCCAATGCTTAATATCCAGCATAACCAGATCCGTGTGCACAAGCGCCGCCTCCATCCGTTCCCAGGGAAAGGACAGGTTTGTCTCGACAGCCGTATGAATGCCCTGCCCGCGGCAGCGCTTCAGCAGCTCCGCCACGAACCCGGCCTGCATAAACGCCTCGCCGCCGGACACCGTAATTCCCCCGCCCGAACGGTGGTAATACGCCTCATCCTGCATAACTTCCTCCAGGACTTCCTCCACTTCCATAATCTTGCCCGACAAGAGGCATGCCCCGGAAAAACAAACCCCGGCACATCTCCCGCAGGACCCGCATAAGGAGCGGTCAAAAACATGCCGGCCTTCCTCCAGGCGGTGCGCCTTCGCAGGACAGACCTTCGCACATTCCCCGCAATGAATGCAGTTTGAACCATAATAGAGCAGCTCCGGACCAGACCGGATCGTTTCCGGATTATGGCACCAGGCGCAGCTCAAATTGCAGCCTTTCATAAACACAGTAGTTCGTATCCCCGGCCCGTCATGCAGAGAAAACCGCTGAATATCGGTAACTGTCCCCTTCAATGGGAATCACCATCCGCTTCGCTTTCCAGAATCATCGCCGGCAGCAGTGTGCAGCTCCAGCCGTAATCCCTGATGCTCTGCATGCGGACCTGAAACTGGTAGGGCTTCAGGCTTTTGCTTTTGCGGTTCAGATGGCTGGGCGAGACCCTGTCCGTACTGTCGTAGAACTCGTAAACCACTCCGTCATGCGCATACCAGAACGTCAGGACGTCCACCGTTTTCTGAATAATGCGCTGCGCCAGTTCGCGGTAGCCATACTCCTGCAAGCCACGGGAAATCATATAGTTGTAATTGATCCACACCGGGCCGCGCCACATGTCGGTTCCGAAGGTCGGGTCATCCAGCGAAATGCTGGGGATCGGAAGCTCCGTCCCGAACGAGCCGGGGTCCTCCAGATGCCGCACGAGCGCTTCCGCCTGATCCGGCCCGCATATCCCCGCAAACAACGGCAGGAAGGAGGAAACCGCCTTCACCTTTTTCCATTCCCCGCCTTGCACCAGCCTGTCATAGTAGAACCGGTCCTGATCATTCCACAAATATCCGTTCACAGCCGCCTTGATCTTGCCATAGCATTCCTGCCAAAATTCAGCATCTTCATTCCGCCCCAAAACGGAGGCTATCTTGGCCATCATCCTGGCCTCATTCGCCATAAAGCAGGAAAAGTCGATGCAGTCCATGGCCTGCACATCGTCAAACCGCGGAGAGTTATCCATCCCGCATTCATCGCAGCGGCAATGGGCATTGTCTTCCTCGACCTTCCATTCGAACAGCCAATTGGCGTTGCGGTCGCGGTGCCGCTTGTTCCACATCAGGTATTTCCTCAAGCCCTCATAGCATTCCTCCAATATCCGCAGGTTTCCGGAATGCCGGTACAGCTCATAAAGTCCCCACGCAATGACCGGCGGCTGTGTAACTTCGGAGCTTTCGAACGGTGAAGACATGTGCGGGATAAATCCGTCCTCCTGCTGTGTATCGAAAACCGCCTTGATGCTGTCGTAAGCCAGCCCGGCCGAAATATGCTTATTCCCGAGGGAATGGAACACCGAATCCCAGAGCCACAGCCGTTTGTGGGGAAGCCGGTCGGGTGTCGTCCACCTGGAGCGGAACTTCCCTTCCGGGGTGTATACCTGCGATTTCATTGTCGAAAAGCATTTATAATACAATCTTTCCGTGTCCTCATTATTTGTCTTGGCTTCAGGGAGCCGGGCAAAAAAGTCCAGCTTCCTGGCCGCCTCCACATGAATATCCGCCTTCATCGCCTGTGCGGCCTTGTCTGCCGCATCCTGCCCGCTGACGCGGCTGACCGCATAAGCAAAGGAAACGAGCGGTTCCCCGCGGTTGACGGCAAAAGCGATATATTCATCACCGCAATTGTACACACGGACACTTTCCGTGGTCTCGGGAGCGGCATCCGCAGCCTCTTCGAAAAAAATAACCGGCAAAGCCGATTCGGTCGTCTGTCCAATGACGGTATCCTGCGCATAGAAGAGCATGGTAAACGGGTACTTCTCTCCGTTGACCCCCGTAAAATGAGCTTGCACCATATCGGAAGCGACCACCGTATAATCGATATCTTTAATTTGCTTCAGCACCAGCGACAGCTGACTTTTGATTTGCGTATAAAATATTACGCCGATCCGGTCCCCGCATAAGGCACCAACCAGACTATCGCTGTAAGTGCAGGGGCCGTCCAGGCCCGAAAAGGCAAATAAATTTCCCGGTCCCCAAATATTCGGTAACTTCATGGGCTTAACCTCCATATAGAACTCTGGACTGCGGCTTCATTTGAAGGTTACAAGGTCACTGACCTTCACCGGCTGGCCGGTGCGGATGGCCCGGTTCGCGGCGATGCCTGTCAGGATCGACCGCGCTCCGTCGATATGATTGGCTGCCCGGTGGAAGCGGTCATAGACCGGCGTTCCGAAAATATCGTTAAGCATGACCGTATCTCCGCCTCCGTGACCGCCGACCCCATCATCAACCTTCACCTCATAAGGAGCCCCGAACATTGGGAATACCGTGATTTTTTGCCCCAATATGGCGCCCTCCTGCGCTTTTTCACCGCCTGAGTTGACGTACGACTGCTCGACGACGGACATTTCAATTCTTCCCTTGGTGCCGTTAAAGGCGATTCTGTATCCTTCCCACGGCATATAGGCATTCAAGGAGTACGTCATAATCGCATTATTTTTGTAGCGGACGATAACCCCCATCGTATCCTCAATGCTGATTCCGTCGCCAAATACGCTTTGATCGCGGCGGTAACCGTCCTCATGCTCCGCATCCAGGTACATGGCCTTCAGGTTCTCGTTCTGGTCCAAGTGCAGAGCGAACGGGTCGTCTTGCGCAAGCGGATTTCCCGTTGCCCGTTCATAAAACCGGGTCTCGCCCCTGCTCTCTGCGTTTTCCTTTCCATAGAACATCAGATCGCCAAAAGCAAACACCGTCTCCGGCTGGGAGCCGATCCAGAAGTTGACGAGGTCGAAATGATGCGTCGATTTGTGCACCAGCAATCCGCCGCTGTTCCGTTTGTCGCGGTGCCATCTGCGGAAATAATCCGCCCCGTGCCGGGTGTTCAGCAGCCATTCGAAATGGACCGAGCTTACCTTCCCGATGACTCCGTCTTCGATCAGCTCCCTGGCCTTCGTATGATGGGGGGCATACCGGTAGTTGAACGTCACGCGTACATTCCGTCCCGTGCGTTCAACGGCATCGAGAATGTCCTGGCATTTCTTCTCATCGACCGTCATCGGTTTTTCCGTTACAACATCGCAGCCGAGCTCCATGGCGCGGATGATATAGCGGTGATGTGTGCGGTCCATGCTGGTAATGATCACGGCATCCGGCTTCTCCGTCTCGATCATTTGATCAAATTCCCCGGTTTTGTAAGTGCGTACCGCCGGATAACCATATTTCTCCGTAAGCAGCTTATTGGCGTAATCCATCCGGGTTTGATTCGGATCACAAAATGCAACCAGCTCCGAGGTTTCTTTAAAGTCCGCCGCAATCGCCGAATAAAACAATTCGGATCTTCCGCCGGTTCCAACCTGGACAAACTTCTTTTTCCCATTCATCTCTATTCACCCTTTTATATTAGTAGTTTTTTCGGCAGGCGCTGCTCAAGCAGCCATTCGTAAAGGTCCTCCCTCCGGTACACTTCCGTCCAGCAGTCATGTCCGGCTCCGGGATAAACGGTATACTGAACCGGGTTCCCTGACGCCTTCAGCGCTCTCACCATCTCTTCCGTGTAGACGATAGGAACAACGTCATCTTTCCCGCCATGAAACGTCCAGACAGGGGTGGACAGCAGCTGATCCGCTCTCCATGACATGCCTCCGCCGCATACGGGAACAATCGCTGCAAACACCTCGGGATACGACATGGCAATCTCCCATGTTCCGAAGCCGCCCATGCTGATTCCCGTTAAATAAATCCGCCGCGGGTCTACGCGGTATTCCCGGCAAATCCTGCTTGTGAGCTCCATGACCTGATCGTGCTGCATGATCCAGACGGAAGAGTCCGGACATTGAGGGGCCAGGATCAGAAAAGGAAACTCCCTGCCTTCGTCCGCTTCCTTCGGAATGCCGTGCATTCCCAGCCGCTGCGGATCATCGCCCCTCTCGCCCGCCCCGTGGAGGAACACAACCAAAGGCCAGGCTGCAGCTTCATCCCTCTTGTAATCCCGGGGCAGATACAAGCGGTAGTTCATTTTAAAGCTGCGCGTAATTTCCATTTTTACCTCTCGGGCAATTCTCTCCATCCCATCACCTGATTCCCTAATTCTTGCCGGCAGTTTCATTATAGCGGGGGTCTGCCAATACCTTAATTAAAAAAACACTTCTGGCTTTAAAATTTCTATCCATGTTCCTTGGCACCCGCAGCCGGAGAAATATATTGGATCCTTCAAGCCGAGATGCCGCAAAAAAAGGGGGCCATCAGCAGAACCCGGGCTTAAAAACGCCGAAGCTCCTGTGAGGACACCCCATTTTTCAGCATACCTTCGCTTTAATTTTCATGAATACTCCGTTAGAATCGGGACGCTCTAGATCTCTTCATTGCCGCCGCCATTCAGGCTGGCCGATGCAACTCCGTAGGTAAACTTCACTCTGTTGATCGTACTGGTCCAGTTGTCGCACGCCGGATCTCCGTAGGGGAACACAATTTTCAAATACCGGATGCCCCTGGCCGGCTTGTCCATTCTGATGCTAAGCGTGTTGTAGCCGGATGAAGTGCTCAGCATCACCGGAGCGACGGGCAGTTTGGCAAAGCTTACGCCGTCTCCGGAACCATACACCTCGAAGCCGACTGTAGAAGGCAGTCCAACCCATGCGGTTACATTAAAATCGAACGAATAGATGTCCGCATCCGGAGACTTGTAGGTCACAAATTCAGGCTCCATAATATCGTCATTGCTGTGAATGATCCGGTCGTTGTCTCCCGCATATTTATCCAGTTGCCCGCCTTGTACATTTACGATATGGGCGGATTTGTCATACAATTTCGTCAAGTCAACGCCATCGTCCGTGAATTCCGCTTTAACCTCATCCTCGGGAGGTCCGGAGGGTTCGTCAAAGTACTTGAAGGATACGTCCATTAACTGCTCCATCCAGTTTGCCATTCCCGGGAACACAATCTTCAAATACCTGGTTCCCGCCGGAAGACTGCCTGCTGTATTGCTGAATACGGAGTAGCCGTTTGCACCGCCAATGAGCGCCGGTTTTGCCGTAATCCTCGTATAGGTCACGTTGTCCGCAGAGCCGTATATGGCAAACTGCGGCGTAGTGGAGTAGAGTCCGGTCGTAATATCAAAGGAATAAATATCTCCGGCAGGCGATTGATAAATCACATATTCCGGCTCTGCCGGGTTATCGATGTTGTGCGTCATCCGCTCCGCATCATTGTTGAAATTCTCCGGATGGCCGGAAGCGTTCACAATATGCGCTGTCTTCGCGTACAATTTGCTCAGGTCTGCAGCGTTGTCCGTAAAGACCGCCAAGCCTTCCGGCTCCGGTACGGTAACATCCGGCAAAGGCAGGCTTAAATTGTGTACCAGCAAATGGCCGAACTCCGAAGTGTCCTGCCAATTGTTCCCTGTTCCGTTCCACATCAGCTGGCTTTCGCGGTTTCCGCCGTTATTTCCGTCATCGTCGTTGATCCCGACATCAAATCCCAGCGTAATGTCCCGGGCCGGCGTGATATTCAGCGAGGCCCACGGAATGGCCATCTCCACCGTATACCCTCCGCTGATATCCCGCTGGGCATATTGGACATTGGGCAGGGTTCCAATCATGGAAATTTGGCTGTCATGCCAACCGAGCGTGATTTGATGGTCATAGGCATCATACACGGTGCCCTGGTTGTTGTCAGCGTCAATATAAATCTCTACGGAGTCATCCTGATAGGATTGCGCCGAGTCATTTCTGAGTTCGGCGTCAAGAACCTCTATGCCAACGTACAGATTCTGCGTATCTCCAAGTACGCCGTATCTCACGCTGTTATTCGACGTACCGGTGATATTCTTGGTTACCCTGCTGCGCAGGGCCCAATAAGGTTCGTTCAGCATGCCGTCCGTCGTTAAAGCTCCGGACGGTTCAAGAGCGACTGTCACATTTTTCCCATCGTTCAAATACAAGCTTCCAAAAGCGGATGTGCTGAGCCAGTTATCCCCGTTGCCCCGCCACATCAATTGGCTTTCGCGGTTGCCTCCATTATGTCCGTCATCATCGTTATAGGCTACGTCAAAGCCGATCACGGACCCGGTATGTGGCGCTGGGATACCTATGCCGCTCCACGGGATGGCCATCTCGACCGTAAATCCGCCGTCGATATCCTGCTGGGCGAATTGGACGCCGGTCATGGCTCCGATGACGGCAATCTGGCTGTCATGCCAGCCGAGCGTAATTTGATGATCGTCCGGACCGTAGGTGGAGCTGCGGCTGTTGTCGCCGTCGATATAAATTTCCACCGAATCGTCCTGGTACGTTTTGTCCGGATCAGAGTCATTTTTCAAATCGGCATCCAGTACCTTCACTCCGACATACAGATAGCCGGCATCCCACATCGTGCCGAAGCTTACATTATTATCGGAGGTGCCGGTTATCATTTTTTCCACCCGGTTATTGATGCTCCAGCCGGCTTCCGTCAGATTTCCGTCAATGGATGGCGCAGCTTCCGCAGCGTTCCCGTAAGTAACGCCGGGAGTCAGCGAACCGTCGTCTACCGGATCACTGGTTACGTTTACTACAGCCTCAGAAACATTGTGTGCCAGATCCTCCGCCACAACGATGATGGCATTCTCCCCTTTGACAACCGGCACGACAGCTGTAAATGAATTGTCGCTCTTCAGAGTGACGGTAATTCCGTTGACCTTAACCGTTGCGGGTTCATTGACGCTTCCGTTCAGCACATAGCTGGTTCCCGCAGTCGCCCCCGTAGAAGGCACCGTAATGACGGGAGGGTCCGGGTCATAGACCACATGGACGACGGAAGGCGCCGCTTGCTGGTTCAGCTCATTGTACGCCGAAGCGGTAACCGTATTATCGCCGACGAGCAGCTTCAGCCCTGCGCTGAAATCCGTGGGCTGCGGCACCGGCGGTTCGGATGGCTGATTGTCGTAAACCAGTTTGATGTCGTCTACATGGGGATCATAATACACGGCGGCTTCGTTGGAAAATCCGATTCCCTTTATTTTGTCCCAGGCAATCGGCAGGGCAAGCGTCTGGTTGGTTGCCGGATTATAGTGGGCGGCGGCATCAAAATCGGTTAAGGGTATCGTCACCTGCACCCATTTATTCCCGTAATCGGCTGCGGCGATATAGTTTACCAGCGGAACGCGGGCTTCCACAGCGGTACCGTTGTTATCCGATTCCAAAACAGCGGAGAAGCTATCCTGTTTGGTTTTGGTATAGACCCAGAACTGAAGGGCAGCCCTATCCCGGACAGCCGCATAATCTTCCGTCACGCCCATGTACGCCGTATTTACAAAGTCGAAATTAATACGGGAAAACCCTGCCGGATTGTTTAATTTCAATCTTAACGAATACAGGCCTTCTTCCGGCGTAAATACGGTGTCGGCATCCCGGACGGCTTGCGCATTTGTAGTCAGGCCGCCGGCTAGAATGCCTGCCTTGACATAGTTGTCGTTAAAGATCTGCCGGATCAAATCCCCATTCTCATGAGGGGTCGGCGTGCCGACACTATAGGTGTTCTCACTCACCGTCGCACCGTCAAATTCCTGTTTGATCTTCACCGTGGCGCTTCCGTTCGTCCGTCCCGTTACAATGTAGTTCTCTTGCCGGACGTATATCACGCCGCTCTGGTCCAGCGACAGCCCCAAATAGCCTGGATCATACCGGATATTCAGCTGTACCGGATTGCCCGCATTCCCCAGCGTATCCGTGGCTGCAGCAGTGATCGTGTTCATGCCGGATTGCAGCGTTATATCCTTGCTGAAGCTGAGATCATTGCCTACTGTAACCGGTACCCCATTAATAAGCAGCGTTCCCGGCTCATCCAGATGGCCGGACACCGTGAACTGAGGTTCCCTTACCGCGTAGGATGCGTCAGGCGCCGAAGAACTGCCGGATTGGTCAAAGGTTACATGCGGCGGAGCCGTATCCGTGCCGGAGGTGACTACGACAGAAACGCTTTTGGCCGGCAGCTCGATGACCGAAGCCGTTCCGCCTTGAATGTTCCGTGAGGCGGCCAGCCTCATATCCTGCCCCAGCGCAATATCGGGGGCAGTCTGATAGACGTTTGCGGTCATTCCCGTTAAGCCTTTTATATTTACCGTTTTGGCCTGATCCGCCGGATTTACGACCAGCGCGGTCGTCTGGCTGCCGCTCACAAAAGCGACCCCGTCCATCCAAACCGAATCATCCGTGGTCAGCCCGGAAGCCGGATCGGCGTTGATGCGTCTCACTGTTGAGCCGACCGGCACATTGCTGAAAATTTTGCTCAGCACGTAAAATGCCTTGGACTTGGTTACGGTATAACCATCCCCGTCCAGCAGCACCTCCCCTACGTCCGTCGGGTGCCTGCCGTTGGCCCAGCCCAGCCACCAGAACCAGTAATTGTTCCGGATAAAGGCCATATCGCTCGCCAGCCGCTGGGAGACGTTAATCGCCATATCCATCTCGGAAATGCCCGAAATCAAGGTGCTGTATTCGGTCTGCCAACGGTCCTTCTCCGGAAAATGATTCAAGGCGTCCAAATAGTCCTGATATACTCCCGTGTTGTCGTAGCCCTTGGAAAAATAACTGTGGGAGGTCAGGCCGGCAATCGCATTGTCCAGTTCCGTGTCCTGGGTCAGTGCGGAGAAATCCTGACCGAGCAGAAGCTCATTTTCATGGTAGGTGGCTCCTTCGGGGCCCAGAATCTGAATGCTGTTAAGGCCCGCAGCATCCAATTTGGAGCGGAGCAGCTTCGCGACCCGCTGGTACTGCACCCCGTTGTCTCCTCCCCAATAACACCATTCGCTGATGATTTGCGAGAGCGGTTCATTTTGAAAGCTCAGCGCTTGGGGCACACTCGCGCCTTCGGCGGTCAGCCACTGAATGGCATCAACCAGATAGGAAGTATAGGCATCCTCCTTGTCGGTGCGGAGCCGCACATGCTCGGTTCCCGTCCAGCCGTTGACGGTCGGGATGGTTTTCATTCCTACCGGAGGGGACCATACAGATATAATATAGTCGTGCATCCCATGATTCTCCGCAACGTCAACCAAGTCGTAGATTTCCTGCATTTTGGCGCCGATCAGGTTTCCATCGCCGTCCCCCGCGACAGCAGGGATCATGATCCGGAACATGCTGGCGCCCAAATCCTGAAACAGTGCCTGCTGCGCGCCTGTCTTGTCAATGAAATTACGGTTCCAGTCGGCACGGTTCCACGACGGGAACACGCCCCAGCCTTTGACCGTCTGCTGATCGGTGTCCGAGACCGTAAGGTCATACACGGGGCTTGCCGCCCCGGCCTTTGCCGGCCATGCGGGATAGACGGACATTACCAAGGCTGCGGTGAGCAGAATACCGCCCGCTCTGCGGAACAACTTTGGCGCTTTTGCTTTAGTCTTCAAACCTCTCATCCTCCTTCATTTTTGATGGAGACAAATTATTTGCATGAATTTGTTTCCCGCTTAATCGTAAGCGCTTTCAAATAATTGGTGAATTAAATTTTCTATAATAACCTTTCAATTTCTTTGAACATTCGCAATAATCCCGGCATCAAAAACGACACATCCGAAGTGAGCCTCAAATGTGTCGCTAAACCTGTAATTGCCGCACATCTCCGATAGCTTCTTCAGCCTTTTACAGCGCCGACCGTCAAACCTTTAACAAAATATTTCTGCAAAAACGGATAGGCGAAGATGATCGGTCCAATCCCGACAATCGCCATGGCCATGCGTACGGTTTCCGTCGGAATTTTGGCCGCCTCACTGCCGGCCACCGCGCTGTCCACCATGCCGGAATTCAAATATTGAATATTGTAGCTGACCTTGTACATCAGGTACTGCAGGCTGACCCAATTGTTGTCGCTGATGAATATGGAGCTCGTGAACCAATCATTCCAGTAGACCAGGGTTTGAAACAAGCCGATGGTAGCCAGAACGGGCAAGGACAATGGCAGGACAATCTGCGCGAAGGTCCGGAATTCTCCGCCTCCGTCGATCTTCGCCGATTCTATCAGCGAGACAGGGATCGTATTCGCAAAGAAGGTTCGCATAATGATGACATTAAATGGCGAAACCAGGTGGACCATCACCAATACCCAGACGGTATTCTTGAGTCCGATCGCCGAATAGGTCAGGTACCAGGGGACAAGACCGCCGCTGAACAGCATGGTGAAAAAGACGGCAAAGGCAATGGCATTCCGCAGCGGCATATCCCTGCGGGATATCGGATAGGCAAGCAGCGAGGTCAGCAGCAGACTGCCTAACGTACCGATGACCGTGACCAGGATCGAAACGCCGTATCCGCGGAAAATTTTTTCGGCATCCTCAAATAAATACCGGTAGGAATAGGTTGAGAACACTTTTGGAAAGATATTGTATCCTTGCGTAATTATCGTTTGCTCGTCCGTAAATGAGACCGAAATGACCAGCAGCAGCGGATACAGGCAAGCGATGCTGATTACCGTGAACATGGCAACCAGCAGGATATTGGCCGGCCGCGAAACCTGGTTGCCGTAACCGGATGTTTTCGTTTTGCCGCCCTGCTCATAGGCCTTCGGCACAATCTCGACAGATGTACTCATTTCTTTCTCTCCTTAGTAAAGCGCGTTTTCCCTGCTTATTTTACGCACAATGTAATTGGTCAGCAGCACCAGAACGATCCCTACCGATGCCTGGTAAAAGCCCGCTGCGGCCGACATGCCGACATTTCCGCTGACCAGCAGGGAACGGTAGACGAAAGAGTCAATAACGTTTGTTGTTGAATATAAGGCCCCCGTATTGAGCGGCACCTGGTAGAACAAGCCGAAATCCGCGCTGAAAATTTTACCGATTTGCAGGATCACCATAACGATGATCACCGGTGCCATTAACGGAAGGGTGATGCCGCGGATTTGCTGCCATTTGGAAGCCCCGTCAATGACGGCCGCTTCATAGTATTCCTGATCAATCCCGACGATGGCGGCCAGGTACACTACCATGAAGTAACCGACATTTTTCCAGAGATTGACGAGCGGCAGGATCACTGTCCAGTATTTAGGTTCCGTATACCAGGAAATACCGGAGAAGCCAAGCGGCTCCAGAACAGCCTTATTGATATATCCGTATCCGCCTAGAAAGGCATAAGCAATGTAGCTGACGACGACAAAGGATAAAAAATACGGAAACAGCAGGCTGCTCTGAAAAAACTTGGCCAGGCGGCGGTTTCTAAGCTCATTCAAGGCTACTGCAAGAAAAATCGCCCCGACCGTATTCAAAACAATAAACAGCCCATTGTAAAGCAGCGTATTGCGGGTTGCTATCCAGGCATCCTCCGTCTGAAATAAATACTTGAAATTACTGACGCCGGCCCATGGACTTCCCAGAATCCCATCGACAAAGTTATAGTTTTTGAACGCGACAATAACTCCGAACATCGGGATATAATTATTGATAACCAGAACGGCCATCGGCGGCAGGATCATTAGGAACAAAGCCCGGTATTTGATTAATTTACGCAGGAATCCCGAGGTACTCCCCATAAAGCCCACTCCTTTGTTATCATTTCTTCTATTATTGTAAAAGCCTTCCGGCAGGAGTTGAATAAAATTATCTATGCCGGCATTAAAATTTCTATCTGACTTTCCGGCGCCGTTAACGACTGCAGGCACCGCCGAGTATGATACGTCGGC
Organism: Paenibacillus sp. S150; assembly: GCF_019352175.1. GTDB lineage: Bacteria > Bacillota > Bacilli > Paenibacillales > Paenibacillaceae > Paenibacillus_AQ. Next base: position 199,927 of record NZ_JACBYI010000006.1, on the reverse strand, counting down.
GATGCCTGCAGGCCATAATGCTCTATCCGTTGATTATCTTTCAATCCGGTCTGCCTGGCACACCAGCACCCGTTTTGGCTCACCCCGATACACCGTTTGACCATCGCATACAATTTCGCACGCTCCCGGAGAAAGCCTCACATCCACACGCAGATTCCGGTGCGGATAGCCGGTGATCGTGATGCTGCCTTGTTCAGGCGGCTGCGGAGACACCCACAGCTCCCCGTTCAGCTGCGGCTCAAAGCCGGCCAGGCCAAACAGGACAGCCTCCACCCCGGCAAGCCCGGCGATAATATTGGCCCGCTTGTGGGAAGGCGCCATCGGGCGGTCGCTGTAGTGCTCCTGCGGGAAATACGGCAGCAGTGCGCCCATCCAGAACAGGCGTTGCAGAACGTCCCACGCCAGCCCGGGCTGGCCGATCTCCCACAGCGTCTGCGCCAGCACGGGCCCTTCGCCTGTATAGCTGCCCCCGCCCGACCAATCGGGATCATTTAATTCGTAATGCAATTCATCTTCTGCGGAAATGCTGCTGATCCCGTATTCTCCGAGGAAAGCGCCTTCCCGCAGATGGCTCAGCAGGTCCGCCTCCATTTCCGGCGTGCAGACCCCCATCCGCAGGGAATCGTAGGCCTGTATAGTATAGACATATTCCACATGGCCGCTCGGATAAATGCACTTGAACCAGCCTTTGCCGGCATCCCACAGCTGCGCGCGGATGGCCGCCCGAATCCGCTCCGCCTGCCCGCGCCACTCCGCCGCCCCTTCCAGTCCAAGCCCAGCCGCCAAGTCGGCCAGGCGGTCATAACACCAGGCACGCTCCGCATTCGGGCTGGACACTACATGCTGATGGGCGGCGCTGCGCATTTCCAGCAGGTTACGCTGGTCCCCGTAATCCAGTAATTCGCCCCAATGCGGCAGCCGCTCTTCATCCTTCAGCAGCAGATCCCGCATAACCGGGAACAGCTCTGCAATGATTCCATGCTGCTTCATAGCGCACCAGGCAAGGTTGTAGAATGACCAAAGACTGTAGCTGTACGCCCCGTCCAAGCCTGTACCGTCGGGGGCAAACCGCGAATGGCGGTCGATGCCGCTGTCTACCATCAGGCGCAGGAGCTCGATGGATTTCTCCTTGCCAAACAGCAAATTAAGCGTTTGGGCCGCATAGCCGCCCGTATCCCACGGATAAGCGCAAATCCCCGCTCCTTCCATGCCGGCCACGGCCGGAAAGGGCCGGATGGCAAATTCCGGCTTATACCACAAGCATACCAGGCCGCTTAGCAGCGCACGGCGGTAGTAATTCTCCAGCCCCGGAATATCGCTCCGCAGGGTCGGAATCTGCCGGCCGGCCTCCTCCAGGCGCTCTTGCCAGAACGACGCGGCGGATTTCCCCCACTTGGCGGGGGAAGCTCCGCTGCGGTGAACGGCTTCTCCCGGACGCGACAGGATGACGCCGAAATGTACCGTCCGCTCCTGATCCGGCTCCAATTCAAAGCCGGCTCCGGTATCCGCCAGCAGCGAAAGTCTGACCTTGCCGTTCTCCCACACCGCTTCCTCCGCATACCCGGCCGGCTCCCCCTTAGGCGGAAAGCCGAAATCCCATTGGTCCAGCGGAACAAAGCCGGGACAACCCGGCGCAAGAACCGGGTTAAGCGCAACCTCCAGCTTGCGGTTCGTCCTGTTCCTCACGCTCACGCCAAGCATGAACCCCGGGCGGTCGGCGAATGGAGACAGCTCGCTTTGCACCGCAAGGGAGAGCAGCTGTCCGTGAACAAAATAATGATAGGTTCCGGTTCGCGCAAGCCGGTCGGGACGCCATTCGGAGCCGGCAAGCAGCAGGCCGCAATCGCCTTTTCCCATATTGCCCGTGTCCTCGATCAAATGCCCCTCCGCCACAATTTGCACCTGCAAGGCGGCATCCCCTGCCGCAAAAGGCGGCGACCAGCAGCCCTGCACGCCCATAACGGTGTCCGCCCGGGGCGCAACTGTCGCATAACCGCTGTTTACCGCGATATAATTGGGCGGCGCCGTGCTTTTCCGCAAGTCCAGCGCAAATTCCTGCAATTCATATGCCATAGGTGCTACCAGCCTTCCATGGGTATAAAATTACTGCTTGCTGCCCAGAAACGCATCAATCTGCTTCTGCTTCTCGGCAATGACTTTATCGAGTCCGGCTTTTTTCATCTTGTCGATGAATTCCGGCAATATTTTCTCGTAATCCAGCACACCTGTGCTCAGACCGTCGATATAAGAGTTATAAATGTTTACAATCGCCGCTTCTTCATTTTTTACAGGCTCGGAATCATACATAAAGCCAACGATTGCGGAAGGCGTGGCAGATGCGTTGAATTCCTGGTACTTCTCCCATTTTTGCGGGTCTTCATTATCCCACAGGTAGTTGAGGAACTGGTTGCCGAACATGTAATTGTTGCCCGGCGAATATCCGGTCTGTCCGGCCGTCATTCCGTCCGGAACCTTAATGGTCGTATCGTTGACCTTCGTGTAATGCTTGCCTTCCACACCCATAACCAGCGTGTTGAGAATCTCGGCATCGGTATGCAGCAGATTGATCAGCATCATGGCGCGCTCAGGATTATTGGAGGTTCTGGAAATGGCGGTCATGGCGCCGCTCAGATCACCGCTTGCCGTATAAGGCTCCGTCAGCACGACCTGTACCAGCTGATGCCCGTATTGCTGGCTAAGCTGAGCGTCTTTACCCGGAGTAAGCTGCTGCCACTGGGCAAAGATAGTCCCGGCTTTGTTGGGCGGAGCATTGTCTTTTTGCGTAGCCGGATCATTCTGGAAATAACCTTTTCCGTTCCACTCCTTCATCAGCTTTAACATCTCCAGCATTTCCGGCGCTTCCCATTGGTTCACAACCGTTGTCGAACCGTCCATGCGGATTGCGCCGGGAACAGCCGAGTTGCCAATCATTTCGTAAGGAATCAGGGTGACGTTATTTTTGCCGCCCCACATCGGGATCATATCGGGCTCATTTTCCTTGATCGTTTGCAGCATGGGCCCTAAATCCTTAAGCGACTTGATGGTGCTGATATCAAGCTTGTATTTGTCGACCAGCTCCTTGTTGAGCACGATCCCAAACTCGCTGGCCATTTCCTTCTCTGTCGGAATCGCATACGTTTTTCCGTTTACGGCCGTACCTGACAGAAGCAGCGGATCTATTTGCGCCTTTGTTTCTTTGGCATACTGGTCGATCAGCGGCGTCATGTCGAGAAACGCGCCTTTGGCCACGTTGCCGTTGAAGTTATCCCAACCGGCTGTAAAAGCAAGATCAAACGGTTCACCGGAAGCCGACATCAAATTGATCTTCTGGGACCAGTTCCCCCAATCGACCGCATTGATCTTGACGGTCGCATTGATTTTGTCCTTGAGCAGTTTGTTCAGCTCCTCTTCCACCAATGCCTTGTCTTTCTGCTCCGTACCCGGATAATAGATAGACAATTCAGCCGGCGGAAGCGCCTCAGTCACCGGTGCCGTTTCAGCCGCACTGCTTGTGGCGGCGGAAGACGGCTCAACATTCGCATTATTGCTGTTGCCGCCGCAGCCCGCAAGTGCCGTAAAAGTCACTAACAGGGCTGCGGACAGCACCCGCGTACTCTTCTTCCTGTGTTTCATTTGGATGCCCCCTCTAATTGTTGATGCCAGACTTGGCTTTACAGGTTTTATTGTAGGCGCTTACAAATTGAAACTGAATAAAATAATCTACGACAGCCTTTAATTTTCTATTGCGTTTCTTTTAGGGGCTTCCGCGGGTCAAAGGCCGGGTTCACAAAATCCTGCAGGCTGATCAGCTGCTTAACCACTGCATCATTTAACGAATTATTGTATTGAACTGTCAGGTTATGGAGCACTTCAGCCGGCGAATGGATGCCCTGCAGAATTTCTCTGTAGGCCTTCATGCGGGCGGTATCCCCCACATTTTTTGCAGCGAAGGGGCTTGGAGTATTCTGCAAAATAAACTTGGGCTCCCTTGGATAAGGGGATTCCTCCGCATTCGGAAGAAAAGCGCTGAACTTGGGCAGCCCGGCCTGGTACTGCGGGTCGTCGGTAACCCCCGCTAGCGTCGGTATGGCGCCGCCCTGCCTGTACAGCTCCCCGAGGAATTCGGAGGACAGGAGAAACTTCCATAGCTCGACCGCTTCCTGCTTGTGCGGGGTATACGCATTAATGGCAAAGGGCGGCTCCGGAAATTCCATCAGCTTGCCTTTCCCGTGGTCCAATGTCTCCCGCAGCGGCGGCATGGCAATTCCCCAGTCAAACGTCAACGGCTTCATCCGGCTGAGCAGGGCATAATCATGATTGGACACCAGCATCATTCCGATATTCCCTTCGGCGAATTGCGTCAAAGCGGTATCGCTTTGCAGTGAAGTTTCCCCCGGAAACAGCCCCCCCTCTTTCTTCATGGCCAGCATGGTATTGAACCAGGGCAGGTAGACATTAAAATCATATTTGCCGGCAGCAAAATTATAGTAGTAAAGCCCGCTGTAAGTGCTGCTTATTTCCAGGGCCTTCTGGAAGGTTTCATCCTCCCCGGCCGGAAGGGCAAACCCGTATTTCCGGTATCCCGTTCCGGCAATCGTAATTTGATTGGCGGCCTGCCTTAATTCCTGCCAGGTTGTTGGAGGCGCATCCGGGTCCAAGCCCGCATATTTCAGCAAATCCTTGTTATAAATCAGCCGTAAGGTCATCGTGCTGGAAGGAATGGCATAAAAGTGATTGTTGTTCCTTGTGTAACCGGCGGCCCATTCGGGAAAATCCTTCGTAAACGTTTCATCCACGGCCTCCGATAAATCCAGCAGCCAGTTCTTATAGATATAGGTGGTCAGCCAGCCTGTTCCGATTTGAAACAAATCCGGTCCTTCACCGGAGGTCATGCGCATGTTGAGAAAATTATCGTATTGGTCTTTGGGCAGATTCAACACTTCCACCTCGTAACCGGGATGGCTGCCGTTGAACCGGCTGATCAGGTTTTCCAGAGTCTTGTCATCCGAATATGTCCGGACGGCCAGCGTTAAATGGACGGCCGGATCGGCAGCCGCCTGCTGATCCGTTTCCGGCAGGCCGCCGCTGCCGCTGCCTCCCCTGCAGCCCGGCAAGGAAATAGCCAGCAGGCCGGCCAGAAGCAGCTTTTGTGTCTTGTAATGAAACCTTTTATTCATTTTTGGGGTTCCTTCCTTTATAATGATGTCTAGCAGTTCGTAACCTGTCCTAAGGGAGACTTGCTCATGCTTCGAAAACTTGCCGCCAGCCGCCTTCCATTCAACAATGTTAGTCTCAAATACAGGCTGATGCTATATTTTTTATTTCTGGTCATCCTGCCTACCTCCATTATCTCTGTTACCATTTATAACGAATCCTACCGGACGATCACGGAGAACATCAATACCGCCGTGCAAAAAAACCTGAATATGGTAGAAATCATGCTCCTCAATAAATTCGAAGAAATGGACGGGCTGGCGGACTCCATCTATCTGAATTCCGAAATGGTCGACATTCTGTCTGCAGACCGTCCGAACGACCAGGTGGCCGTTGTAAATGAATTGATGAGCCTGGAGAAAATCATCAGCAGCTACGATTTGTCCGGCGACCGCGACATGCGGTATGTGCCGAAGCTGTATATGCTGGACAGACCCGAATACCAGCTTTATAATTTTTCCCGTAATGTATCTGCCCTCAGCCAGATTGAAAGAGAGGAGTGGTATACCGGACTTCCCCAGAAATCCCGCTATACCATCGTCGGGCCGCACGCCATACAGGACTCTGCAGAAGATTTCACAGGCACGATCATGCTTGCCAAAAGATTATTCGGCTTAAACAATGTCACCATTCCATATGTGGGCCTGCTTACGGTGGAGACGGACATCAGCAATTTCACGGCCATCCTGAATCAGTTGAAGCCGTCGGCCAACAGCCGGATTCTTATTGTCGACAACAAGGATAATATAATTATTAGTCCGGATGCCTCGCTCCTGCGCAGCAATTTGTCTTCCGAACCCTATTTTCAAAAACTGGACAGCCAGCAAAGCCGCAGCGGCTCTTTCGAGGAAAGCATCGAGAAAAAAGCCATGCTGGTATCGTATCAAAAGATCGACGCTTTCAACTGGACGGTCATCTCCGTCTCGCCAATCAGCGACCTCAACGGGAAGCTTGTCGCCATCCGCAGAGTCATGTACCTGGTGATGGCCTTGTGCATGGTGCTCGCTTTCTTGATCGCACTGGTCCTGTCCAACAATATAACCAGTCCAATCCGCAAATTCATCAAATCCATGTCTTTCGCGCAGGAAGGCAACTTCGACCTGGTGATCCATTACAAGCGCAAAGACGAGTTCACGTACTTGTTCAGCCAATACAATAAAATGATAAAGCAAATCAAGGAGCTGATCAATAAGTTATACATCAGCGAAGTCAAGAAAAAGGAGGCAGATTTGAAAGCGCTTCAAGCGCAGATCAACCCGCATTTCCTGTACAATACACTCGATTCCATCAACTGGATCGCCCTGCGCCACCGGGTTCCCGAAATCAGTCAGATGGTAACCTCATTGTCCGACTTTTTCCGCTACAGCCTAAGCAAAGGCCGTACCATCATTCCGATTGAAGATGAAATTAAGCAGGTTGAAAGCTACCTTACGATCCAGAAAATCCGCTTTAAGGAACGGCTGGAATATGCCATTGAGGTTGAGCCCGAAGTGTACGGGCATTACTCCGTCAAGCTCATCCTGCAGCCGCTCGTGGAAAATTCGCTGGTCCACGGGATCGAGAAACGGCGCGGAAACGGAAGCATCGCCATCCGCGCCCGTAAAGAGGAGGACTGGATCGTCATTGATATCAGCGACAACGGCATCGGAGCGAATATCGATGAGCTGAACGAAATGCTGCTGAGCGACAGCAGCAGCAACTCATTTGGCCTGAAAAATGTAAACCAGCGGATTAAGCAAGTGTTCGGTCCGGTGTCCGGCTTGCAATACAGCCTTCATGAAGGCCCGGGCGTGACGGCGACCGTAAAATTTCCTTGCATAACAACCTTGGAGGGACTGGAATATGACACTCAAGATGATCATAGCCGATGACGAAGACAATGTGAGGGAAGGATTGAGAGATATCGTTCCTTGGGAAGAGCTGAATGTCGAGATCGCGGCGGTAGCCGCAGACGGCCAGGAGGCGCTTGAGCTGTGCCGGAAGCTGAAGCCGGATATTCTGCTGACAGATATACGGATGCCGATGATGGATGGTCTGGAGACCGCCATGAAGCTGAAGGAGCTCCATGAGCAGGTCCGGATCATCATTATCAGTGGCGTGCAGGATTTCAACTATGTGAAAACCGCCTTGCATCTGCATGCCGACGGTTATATTTTGAAGCCGATCAAGATTCCTGAGCTGCAGGATACCGTAAATAAAGTAGTCGCTTCCATCACTATGGAACGGAACCGTGATGAGCATGAGCAAAGGCTAAAGCAGCAGCTGCAGGAGAACCTCCCTACGCTGCGCGAGAAATTCCTGGCCAATCTGCTGCAGGGGATGTACAAAAGCGAGCAGGAAGTGAGGGACAAGCTGGCCTTTTTTGAATTGCCCCTGGAAATGACCGGCTCATGGCGGGTGGCCGTATTTCAGATCGATCATTACGACAAAGCCATTGAGCGCTATAACGAAGAATACAAGCAGCTGCTCAGCTTCTCCATTTTCAATATTATGGAAGAAATTGCGGGCCGGAGCGGGAACAGCGTAACTTTCGTGATGAACGAAAATGAGTTTGTCGTGATTTCCAGCCAGGCGGCTATGGACAGTCACCAGCTTCTGGACCTCTGCCAGACTATCATTGACTGCATCAACCGCTTCCTGAAAATCGACATTTCCGTTGGCATCGGCAATCCGGTTACGGACATTCTTGAGCTCTATCATACTTATTACGAGGCCTGCTCGGCCATCGAATATAAATTTTTCACCGGCAAAAACTCCGTGCTGCAGATCAGTGATTTCAAAACGGAGCGGGCCGGATGGGAATTCCCCCTGGTTTACGAAGAACAGGCCAAGCTGTTCAATTACATGAAGATGGGGCAGCAGGAGGAGGTGGCCGGTAAGCTTAACGGCATTTTCGAGCTTGTCTGCTCCAACCGCAGCACGCCGGTAGGATATGTGCAGAGCATCTGTATCGAGCTCATCAACCTGGCATCCAAAACGGTATTTGAGCTGGGTCAAAACCTGGATCTGATCATCGACGATTTCCCCTCCATGTTCAGTGAAGTGTACAGCAAACGCGACGTTTCCGGTCTCCGGGAAACCATGCATGAATTCTTCAGCAAATTGACCGGCTTCTTTGCACTGAAGCACAATCAGAAGAACAGCCACATGATTAACAAAATCAAAGATATCATCGCAAAAGGATACATGGAAAATCTTACTGTCGCGCGGCTGTCCGAAGAAGTCTACCTGTCTCCGAACTACATCAGCCTCATCTTCAAGCAGGAAACAGGCGAGAATATTACCGAATATATCACGAAGGTTCGAATGGACGCCGCAAAAGAGCTGTTGAAGGATTTGGACCTGAAAATTTTGGAGGTCGCCGAAATGGTCGGATACGAAAATGCCACGTATTTCAGCACGGTGTTCAAGAAATATGCCGGGATGCACCCGCAGAAATACCGCTCCCTGTTAACATCAACGGACAAGTGAAAACGGCTGCGCCGTCCCTGACCGGGCTGCGCAGCTGTTTGCATTTCAGGTGTAAGGCTTCCTGCTAAAGCCAGGCGGGAAGCCAGGTGGAAAAGGTCACTTCATATTCCCCCAGCTGCTTTTTCGCTTGCGTTAGCGGGAAAAAGGAACCCTAATCGATCCGGTTCTCTCCCTTGCAGAGGAATTCGCCTGCATTAAGATGGAACTTGAACCATTCATCCAAAGAGCAGCCATTTTAGTGGTAAAAAGGATAACTAATCCACCGCATTCGGATCCTGGATCATCCCTAGTGGGAAAAAGTACACCTAATCCGGCTGAAATCAGGCATATGGGGGGAGCGGGCCTCCATTAGGTGTACAAAATCCCACTAAAGCCCGTTCAAGCCAGGATTCCAGCCCATTAGTGTTACTTTTTCCACTTCGCTTTCGTTCCTTATGAATCTCCTTGCCTTTCATCAGCTTGTTCAGGCTCTCCGGTTCAATTCATCCTGAATTCCGAAAGTGAATGGAACCCATCCAGATCGGACAAGGGATAGCCCCTCTTTTTCCTTCACCCATTGGGTGCAAGCTGTTTGTAGCAAGAAATCCCTTCGCATAGAGCTTTTTAGAGGGTTTGTGGATACTTATTTTCGAAATTCAGGATAAAATCTTATCTTTTCAAAATAACCCCGCAAAGCGGGGCCTTGGCTTCGATGATGACTCAGGTACTTTGCGGGGACCCCAAAACATATAAATTCTTATCTTTTAAAAAAGCCGTCCGGCGGAGCCAAGCCTCCCGGCGGCTTTTCTTACATGCAAACAAGCTCCAGTCCCTTACCCCTGCAGCGCCTTGCGCACGCTGAGGATATATCTGGCCTGGTCGAGCGGATTGACGCCCCGGCGGGTGCGCTCCGCTCTGACATCCGGCGGGCATTCCTCGTAGCCGGCAAAAAAGGAAGTGAATGTGCTGCGCCCCTTCGTGTAGGAGCTTAAGCTCACGGGATAATCCAGCGACGTTGCCAGCGGCAGCCGTCCTTCGATAATCATCCGCCCGCCCTGCAGGACAGGCGGCTCGAAGGTACCGCGCATCTGCACGAGGTCGTTCATGACGCGGCCGCCGTTCTCTTCGGGAACGACGATGCGGACCTGGAGAATCGGCTCCAGCAGCGTGGTGCCGGTCCGGTTCAGGCCGTCCATGATGGCCATCGGCGCAGCCACCGCAAAATCCAGCGGATGCGTATGCCACACATGATGCTGCCCCTCGGTCAGCGTCACCTTCAGGTCCGTCACCTCCCAGCCGTACAGACCCTGCATCAGCGCCTCCGGCACCCGGCGGGCGGTTTCATTCTGATACTGCGGCAGCAGGTCGGAGCTGCGGACCAGCGATTCATAACAGAGGCCGCTGCCCGGCAGACCCGGCTCAATCTTGAACCGCAGGATCGCCCAGCACGGCTTGGGCATCAGGTAGGCGACATAGCCTTCGCCTGCGCGGCTTGGCGTTTCCTTGTAAACGACCGACGGCCGGCCGAAGGTGACCTTCAGGCCGTAACGGCTCTCCAGCACACTGTCCAGAATCTCCAGCTGAATCGGACCCATGACCCTGATGTGCAGCTCCCGCTCATCCTGCAGCCACTGGGTATCGAGCAGCGGGTCTTCGTCGGCCAGCTCCTGGAAGGCTCCGATAACCTGATGCTCGTCCACCCCCGCAGCCCAATGCACACGCACGGTGAGCAGCGGCACAGCCAGCTTCGCTTCCGGGGGGATCGCCTCCGGGAGACCCAGCACATCGCCGATTCTTACACCGGACAACCCATAGACCACGGCGATATCTCCGGCCTCCAGCGCTCCGACATCCTCCGTGCGTCCGCCCTCGACCTTGCGGATCTGCGTCACCTTGCCCTGAACGTCCTGCGAATAATTCAGGATGATATCGCGGTTGCGGATCGTCCCCTGGTACAGGCGGACGAAGGCCATGCGGCCCATGCTCCTGTCCCGCTGAATGTTGTACACGATGCCGGACACCGGCAATTCCGGATTCCCTCCGGCACGGGGAAAGTAATCGGTCATCGCATCCAGCAGCTGCGTAATGCCCATGCCTCTCGCTGCAACGCCGTAGACGAGCGGATATAGGCTGCCCGCGGCTGCTTTTGCGGCCAGCTGTCTCTTCCAGGCTGCCCTGTCAATCGGAGCGCCTGACATGTACAAATCCAGCAATTCCTCGTCCCGTTCGGCAAGTGCTTCCAGCAGCTCCGTCCGCGCCGCAGTATCTGCGTCTTCTGCCCACAGATCCACGGCACCGGCATATTCCTGACCCTGGCCAAGCGCCTGCTGGACCGGAAGGATATCGCCGGACAGGTAAGTGCGGGCCTGGGCCAGCACAGCTTCAGGGTCCGCGCCGACCCGGTCCATTTTGTTCAGAAAAATAATCGTGGGTATCCCCAGCCTGCGCAGCGCATTCCAGATCATCTCACTCTGGGCCTGCACCCCTTCAACCGCGGAGAGAATGAGCACCGCACAGTCCATCACCCGCAGGCTGCGCTCCACCTCGGACAGAAAATCGACATGCCCCGGTGTGTCGACAAGGTTCACCTGCACGCCCCGCCATCCGAATGATGCCAGGGCGGCACGCACGGAAATTCCCCGCTGCCGCTCCACTTCCAGGGAATCGGTCAACGCTGTCCCGCTGTCCACGCTGCCCACCGCCTTGATGCGGCCGCTCTCATACAGAATATGCTCGGTTGTTGTGGTCTTCCCCGCATCGACATGGGCAAAAATTCCCACATTGATCCGTTCCTTCCCCTGCTGCTGAATCATCTATGTTCTCCTGTCATGAATTGAATTTAAGATCGTAGCGCTGTCATCCCTAAGTGTACAGCGAACTGGCGCTTCTCTTCAATCCTTACCCGGCATGAACTGCCTCCGCAGGAAGCAGCAGGCTGGTTCATCCCGGGGGGACAGGGTATTAAGTTACTGAAGCTTTAGCATATGCTTCCGAAGCGTGTTTTTGCACGAAGCTGTTCAAGGAAGACTATGCTTACAAAACTCCGGGAGGAATGGAATATGACAGATAACCGGGTATTCTCCAACTTCGGGGCGTCGGCTTATTCGACCTCGAGGCAGGACAGACCGCTTTTATGAAAATGGCCGCCTTGGAGCTGGCGCAATATGCCATTCGCGTAAATGCCGTCTGTCCCGGTTCAATTGACACCAACCTTGGCGATAATACCTATAAAAGCGACGACCTGGAGGAAGTGAAAATCCCCGTGGAATTCCCGGACGGCAAGCACCCGCTGGAGAATGCGCCCGGCAAGCCGGAGCAGGTCGCTAATCTGGTGCTGTTCCTGGCTTCAGATGAATCGTTCCATGTTACCGGTACCGAGGTTATTGTGGACGGTGCGGAGTCGCTGCTGCGCGGATAAATTCTACACCCACCATTTATTTTGCGCGCGGCTGCAACCTTTCGGTGCATTTGGCCATCTAAGAGGATAAGAGGTGAGGTACAATGAACAAACAATCTTTCCGGATGCGCGCGAAAAAAATGACTATTGCGTGCGGCATTCTGGCGGCAAGCGTGTCTTTTGGAGCATCGGCTTTTGCTTTCTCCGATTTAAAGGGAGACCCTGCCGAGTCCAAAATCAATGCATTGCATAAAGAAGGAGTCGTTAACGGAGTGAGTGCGGACAGATTTGCGCCAAAGTCGAAGGTTACCTTTGCCCAAGGCATTCAATTTATCGTCAGCGGCCTGCAGCTGTCCCCGAAGCCGTCCAGCGGGAGCAGTTCACCTGCGGCCAGCAGTTATTTTGACAAAGTAAACGATAAGGCCTGGTATGCATCCTCTTTCCTGATTGCACAGCAAAATGGTCTGTCCCTGGACAAGTCGGCTGATCCGAATGCTCCGATGAGCCGCATCCAATTCGCGCATTTGCTGACCCAGGCTTTGCAGAGCAAGGGGAATTTCCCGGTGACGCTGATGTACGCCGACATCACGGATGGCGCCAAGCTGTCTAATGCAGAGATGAACAGCCTGCAGATTCTGGTGAACACCCGTCTGGTGACGCTGGAGAAGAACAATACCTTCCGTCCCAATGAGGCGGTTACCCGCTCGGAAGCGGCTGCCTTAATCTATGATGCGGCCGAGTTTGCCAGAACGGTAATTACTCCGGATGACAGCAACACGGCCCCTTCCAATCTGTACGCAGGCTCCGTAACTCTGGAAAAAGCCGGCGATGGCGTAAACAAAGCCACACTGACCGTCAACGATCTGCCGAATCCGGGCTACGGACTGAAGATTGACCGCATTGAATTCGGCCCGGACAAAACAGCGGTAATCTATTTCAGCGTGACCCAGCCCGCCCCCGGCAAAATGTACCCGATGGTCATTTCCAAAGGCACTGCAGTTACGTATCTGCCGGAAGGCTACACCGCTACCGCCCAGTCCCTGACCGCCAATCCTTCATCTTCCGGCTCCAGCGCCATGTAAGCCTTGATTCGGAAGAATCGGGAATGAAATTCAACCGGCCTGAACGCAAGGGGTTGTGCTTCCGCTATAGGAGCACAGCCCCTTTGCGCTTGATGGAGCGGCACCGGCTGCTGTATTTATGAATAAAATAACGGCAAAAGGAAGCTTTTAGAATGCGTTGTTATTTCGGCAGCCCCTGCGGGCTAATCTCATTCAGGCTGGAGTAACATTTGATGCCGGTGGAGGATGCTAAGTTGATTTTCTATTTTCTACATCTAATTTTGCAGTTATCATTCAGTCTAAAGATCCAAGTGGAATGAATACGCTTAATTTATCGGAATTCATCAAAATAAGCCCTAATCCGTGTGCTGCAAAATTTTTAGTGCTACTTTTTCCACTTCATTCTTTGGAAATGGCGAAAGCGGCTGAATTAGTGTTACTTTTTCCACTTACCTCCCCAGGGCTTGGCAAGGATATTTTTGGGGAAGCGGAAATTACTGCCTTAGAAGTTTACACTATCCAATGAGATTAATAAAACGATTTAATTTGAAATATTCATGACCCGCTGGGTCACAAATTCCGATGAAAATGTTGGAAGAGCTACGCAACCGCAGGAGCGGCTTCGCTTGTCTGACTTATACGCAACCGCAGGTGCTGGCTTCGTTTGTCTGCCTTTTACGCAACCGGTAAGGCTTCGCCCGTCTGCCTTTTAACGCAACCGAAAGAGCCGGCAGCGTCTCGTTTACCTGCAGCTCTGTTATCTGCGGCGTTCTCCCGTTACGGCGTCCACTCATCATGGACAATGCCTACCAGCGCGCGATCATCGCCGATTTTCTCAAAGACCAGCCGCAGGCTGCGCCAGTCCATGCCTTCATAGGCAGGATCTACGCCGTCGATGTAATATTCAACGAAGTCGTAGCTGTCCTTGGGATATACCTCGTTGATATTATTGAGCGTTGTTCCATGCCCCAGCCCTTTATTCAAGGCCGTTTCGGCATCATTCAAAAAGTCGGCATCGTATACAAACCGCTTGAAGTATTCCGCAAAGCTCAGCTTGATGCTCTCCCCCGACCCCGCAAATTCGCCCCATACATAATCCCCGGAGTCCTGCATCAGGCCCTTCAGCTCATCCCTGCCGAATACAAGGTCAGCTTCCGTATTAACATAGGCATAGGGTGAAAAACGGATGCCTTTGTCCCTATGCGCCCACGACGCAAGCGTCTCCATATTCCCCTGCTGCAATGCTCTGACTACCGTAGCGGCTGCCTCCATAGCTGTTGGCGGCATGCCTTCCTCCGGTGCTTCCGGAGCCTGGGACGGTTCGGCTTCCGCAGGTTCCGAAGGAACCGGCGACGGGCTTGGCGATTGCGGCGCTTGTGTCTGCTCCTGGGTCTGCTCCGGTGCCAGTGTAGCCTCCGGAGCTGCTTCAGGCGCTGCATTGCAGGCGGCCAGGACAAGCAGTACAGCGGCCAGGGCAGAGCGCCCGAATATGTTGACAGTAATCATGACATCCCTCCTCATGCTTCCCCTTTCTAATTCTGACGCTGCGCAGCTGGATAAGGTTGCAGAGCGAAGGGAAGGCCTTGAATGACAAGTCCCGCTGACAACGGCGGGAGAATCCGCTATACTTTTGTTCAGTTGCACAAACCGCAGAACGGGGCTGTATGGTCCGTTACGACGGACATGCTTAACCTTATTTACCCATTTAACGAAGGAGGATCTTGATTTGTTCCAGCTATCCGAGAGTCAGGCCCAGGAGATCGTGGATAAAATGATGACAGACATCCCCTATAATATTAACATCATGAATGCAGACGGCATTATTATCGGCAGCGGCCGGAGGGAACGGGTCGGCACGGTCCATCAGGGAGCAGTCAAGGCGCTGTCCACCGGCAAAATGGTTGAGGTCTGGGAGGACAGCCGCTTTGAGAAAAAAGGCACCAACGAGCCGATAGTCATCGGCCATACGCGCGTCGGCGTCATCGGGATTTCCGGGAATCCGGACGAGGTCCGCCCCTTTTGCAATATTGTCAGAACCACCGTCTCCCTGCTTATCGAGCAGCGCATTAGCCTGGAGACACTGGCCCATGAAGCGAATCGCAAAAAAGCCTTCCTGGAGCTGCTGCTGAACCATCAGGGGACATACTCCCAAAAGCTGAGGAAAGAAGCGGCGGCGTATCAAATCGACCTGCTCCTGAAAACCGTCGTACTGTACATCAAGCATTACAGTGCCGGGAAGAAGCCGGGCAAGCTGCTGCTGCACTACCCAAGCTTTGCCATTGATGAGGACACTCAGCTGCTGGTCTTGCAGAATTCAGCCGACCCCGGACCGCTGATCCGCCAGCTTCTTCAGGACCAGCCCCGGGTGCTGATCGCAGCCGGCAAGCAGGAAGCGAACATTGCGGAAAGCTACCGGCAGGCCAAATCGGCGATGAATGTTCTGCTGGCGCTGAGGCCGGCTTCACAGGTTATCGCTTTTGCAGATGCCGAATTTCTGGTGAAGCTGAGCCACGCCACGCTGTCACCGGTGAACACCGCCGCCAAGCTGGAGGACGCTGCCGATATGACGGAGACGCTTAGAAGCTTCATTAACCATAACTGCAGCGTCTCCCACACAGCCGAAGCGCTCAATATACACCGCAATACACTGCAATACCGCTTGAAACGGATTCAGGCCCTGACCGGCAAAGACCCGCGCAATCTGCTGCAGCTGTTCGAGCTGACACAAGGCCTGCTTGCGCTTTATAAGTAGCACATCAGGCGGCCCTGAAGAAAACTCTCCAGGGCCGCCGCTTTTACACTATTCGCTTATCTTCAGGATTCTGGCAATATTCTCACAGGTCCGCTCAACATTCTGCGGCCCCTCGGCCAGCAGCTTCTCGAGTTCAGAGGCTCCGGGAACGATGCCGAAGATGGCTGTGAAGCCTTCCTCATACAGGGCATCAATCCCCTCTCCGAGATAACCGGCGATGGCGATAACCTTTGATCCGCCGGCCTTGGCAGCACGGGCGACACCGTAGGGCGCCTTCCCGAACTTCGTCTGGAAGTCGATCCCGCCTTCGCCTGTGAAGACGACATCGGCGCCGGCGAGCTTTTCCTTCAAACCGGTATATTCTATTACAATCTCAATGCCCTTCTGCAGCACAGCCCGGGTAAAGATCAGCAGTCCCGCCCCCAATCCTCCGGCAGCACCCGCACCGGGCAGATCCCGAACATCCTTGTGCAGCTGCCGCTTCACAATCCCGGCATAATGGGCCAGATTGGCGTCCAGCGCCTGCACCATCTCCGGGGTAGCTCCCTTTTGCGGGCCGAACACCCGGGAAGCGCCGTGCTCACCGCACAGCGGGTTCGTCACATCGCAGGCGACAATCAATTGAACATGCCGGAGCCGCTCGTCCAGCTCCGTAATATCTATGCTTGCCAGGCTGCCCAGGCTGCCGCCGCCGCGGGGAAGCACCGCTCCTGCCTCATCCAGAAATTGGGCCCCAAGCGCCTCTGCCATGCCCGCACCGCCGTCATTCGTCGCACTGCCTCCGATACCGATAATAATCCTGCGGATGCCCCTGTCCAGGCACTCACGGATCAATTCGCCGGTACCGTAGGTGGTTGTAATCAGGGGGTTCCGGGTTTCCCGGGTTACCAGATGGATACCGCTTGCGGAGGCCATCTCAATCGCCGCCGTCTGCCCGCCGCCAAGTATGCCGTATTGGGCTGTAACCCTTTGCCCGAGCGGTCCGGTCACCTCTTTGTAATGAAGCTCCCCGCCCGAGGCATCAACCAGTGACTGGACGGTTCCTTCCCCGCCGTCCGCCATCGGCACATGAATATAATTAGCTGCCGGATAGACTTTCCGCAAGCCCTTTTCCATGGCAATGCAGACTTCTTTGGCGCTCATGCTCTGTTTGAAGGAATCCGGTGCCAGTACAAATGTTTTCTCTTTCTCTCTCATATCCTCACCCCATATCCAATATTTAGAAGCTGCAGCTAGAACAAAAATCCATATATGATCGTCGCCGCAATGGTCATCGTCCCGCCTACAACCGCTTCATAGGGGATCAGCCCCATCCGCTGCTTAATCGACATTTTCATGCTGTCGGCCGTGACATGGAAGTAATTCCCCTGCGGCAAGGAGTCGATGACCGTAGCCCCGGTATGCACCATTACCGCTGCGGCAAGGGGCGCCGTTCCCATATCCAGAACCGCTTGCCCGAATGAGCCTGTCGCCAGAATTACGCCTGTCGAGGTGGAGCCTGTAGCCGCCGCCATCAGAATACCGGAAATCGGTGCCAGGAAGGTTCCCGAAATCCCCGCCGCCTCAATCAGGCCCACAATCTGGACGGATAGGTCAGAAGCGGCGATCAGTCCGGCAATTCCGCCGGCCCCGATCAGAATCAGCACCGTGGCAGTCATTTTATTCAGACCGGACGAAGTAAATTCCAGAATTTTGCTGCCCTGGCCCATGGCCAGGAGGCCAATAATCCCGGCAATCGGCAGAATGTACAGCGCATCCACCTTGATCTTGGACAGCACCTCTACGCCGGTGAGCGAACCGATCGGATTGATCATCAGCAGGATGACCGCAACGAGGGGGGCCACGATGGCCTTGCCCAGCGGCGGATATTTGGAAGCATCGATTTCATTGTACACTGCATCCCCGTCAAGCACTTTTACACCTTTATTTTTCAGCAGAGAGGCTATAATAACGGTTACAATTAATCCGCATACTGCCGGAATGAAGCCGGCCAGCATCACATTGCTCAGATCAAGCTCGAACCCCCGCGCTGCGGCGATGGTATTGGGATTGGGCGAGATGATATTCCCCGCCTTCCCGCCGCCGGAGAGTGCGAGCAGCAGCGCCACTTTGGAGATTCCCATTTTATTGCCTACAGATAAAGCAATCGGCGCCACTATCAGTACAGCTACGGGTATGAATACCCCTACGGCTGTAATAATCATCGTTGCCAGCGCCAGTGCAAGAATGGCCTTGCTGCCGCCAAACTTTTTCACGATTGCCTGGGCTATCGTCTCGGCTGCCCCCGACTCCATCATCACCCCTGCCAGCACCCCGGCGGCAAGCACGCGCAGGACTGTTCCCATGACACTTTGCGTACCGCTTACAAGTACACTCACCGTCTGTTCCAGATTGGCACCGCCAATCAGCGCACCCACGATGGCCCCGAGAAATAATGCATAGACCGGATTCAGCTTTCTCAGGATCAGAATGATCGCGATTGCCAGTCCCGCCAGCGCCCCGTACCAACCTATTGTTAACCCTTCCATTGTACAGCCTCCCATAGCTCTTGTTGAACACGCTTTCAGTATAACGGCTGCCTTACATAAAAGAATATTGATGATCGGACGAAATGTATTGTGCAGTTGACCAAAAGAAAAACACCCGCTTGTACAGCCCCAGGCTGGATTTACGGGTGGTTCAATACCGCGGTTTAGGGCCTGGAGCGCGTGAAATGGCGCCGCCGGACACCTTGCTGCCCAAGCTCCATGCCATATCTGATTTCTTCGCTTTCTGTGCAAAAACCGGCAGAGTGATACAGAGCCAGGGCAGCATGGCTGCTGACGACATCCAAGCTCCGGATGGGCATTAGCACATGGCCTGCTCCGGGCGGAATCAGAGGCACTTTTACCTCTGATTCCTGCACATGGCCTGCTCCGGGCGGAATCAGAGGCACTTTTACCTCTGATTTCTGCACATGGCCTGCTGAGGGCGGAATCAGAGGCACTTTTACCTCTGATTCCTGCACATGGCCTGCTCCGGGCGGAATCAGAGGCACTTTTACCTCTGATTTCTGCACATGGCCTGCTGAGGGCGGAATCAGAGGCACTTTTACCTCTGATTCCTGCACATGGCCTGCTCCGGGCGGAATCAGAGGCACTTTTACCTCTGATTCCTGCACATGGCCTGCTCCGGGCGAATTTAGAGGCAAAGATAGTTTGTTGTGGACAAGTGGAAACGGCTAAGCCGTCCTTATTAAGGACGGTATCCGTTTCAGCGAGCAAGATAAGGCTAATTTTTAGCGTGAAACATATAAATTCTTATCTTTCCAAAAAGCCCTCTGCCCGGTAACCCAGGTCAGAGGGCTTACATACTCCGCGCTTCCGGCATTATCCGCGCGGCGGACGCATGGTCAGGCTGACCCGGCCTTTCTTCAGGTCGACGCCCATCACCCATACGGTGACGTTGTCTCCCACGGAGACCACATCCATCGGATGCTTCACGTAGCTGCCGCTGAGCTGGGAAATATGCACCAGCCCGTCGTTCTTGATGCCGATATCGACGAAGGCGCCGAAATCGATCACGTTGCGCACGGTTCCCTGCATCTCCATGCCGGGAACCAGGTCTTCGATCTTCAGCACATCGGTGCGGAAGATCGGCAGCGGCAGTTCCTCGCGCGGATCGCGGCCCGGACGCTGCAGGCTCTCGAGGATGTCGCGCAGCGTAGGCACGCCAACTTCCAGCTTCACAGCCAGCTCTGCGGCGTCCTGGGCTTCAAGCTGCGAGGCAACCTCCTTGCTGCCGAGCGAGGCCACATCCAGCCCCAGCTCCCGGAACAGGCGGTCGACGACCGGATAAGACTCGGGATGGATCGGCGTCCGGTCCAGCGTGTTGTCTCCGCCGGGAATTCGCAGGAAGCCGATGCACTGCTCGTAGGATTTGGCACCAAGACGCGGCACTTTCTGCAGCTGCTTGCGCGTGGTGAACTTGCCGTTCTCCTCGCGGAACTTCACAATATTCTTCGCAATGGTCGCATTGACTCCGGCGACATAGGACAGCAGCGAAGCGGAAGCCGTATTGACATCGACACCGACATGGTTAACCGCCGATTCGACGACGCCCTTAAGACTTTCCTCCAGATGCTTCTGGGATACGTCATGCTGGTACTGCCCGACACCGATCGCCTTCGGGTCGATCTTCACCAGCTCCGCGAGCGGGTCCTGCACGCGGCGGGCGATGGAGGCGGCGCTGCGCTCCGCCACATCCAGGTCCGGGAACTCCTCCTGCGCGAGCTTGGAGGCGGAATACACACTGGCTCCGGCCTCATTGACAATGAGGTACGCCAGCCCCGGCTCGCCGATCTCTGCGATCACCTCGGCGGTGAACTGCTCCGTCTCCCGCGAGCCGGTGCCGTTGCCGATTACAATGAGCTGGATGCCATATTTGGCAATCAGCTCTTTGAACTTCGCCGCCGCCTCTTTCTTCTTGTTGTTCGGCGGCGTCGGATAAGTGACCGCTACCTCCAGCAGCTTGCCGGTATCGTCCACCACGGCCAGCTTGCAGCCGGTGCGGTAAGCCGGGTCGACGCCGAGAACGCTCCGTCCCTTGACCGGCGGCTGCAGCAGCAGGCTGCGCAGATTTCCGGAGAAGATGGAAATCGCTTGCGTTTCCCCCTTTTCCGTCATCTCCCCGCGCACCTCGCGCTCCACGGAAGGCGCGATCAGCCGCTTGTAGGCATCCTCGGTCACCGCTTCCAGCAGTTCCCTGACCGGAGACGGCCCCTTGATCAGCTTCCGCGAGATAAAAGCATGAATCTTGTCGGCAGTCACCTCTATGCCGACCTTCAGCACATTCTCCCGTTCGCCGCGGTTAATGGCGAGAATGCGGTGCGGCGGCATTTTATGTACCGGTTCACGGTAATTATAATAGTTCTCGTAGACGCTCTCCTGCTCCGCATCCCTCGCTTCCGAGACCAGCACGCCCTGGCTGGCAGTATACTGGCGGACCCAGGAGCGGATGGCCGGATCATCGGCAATATTCTCGGCAATGATATCCATCGCGCCCTGAAGCGCCAGCTCTGCGCTTTCCACGCCTTTACCGGAATCGATATACTTCACGGCTTCCTCAAGCGGATCGCCCTGGCGGCGCTGCTCCAGCACCCAATCCGCGAGCGGCTCCAGCCCCTTCTCCTTGGCGGCGCTGGCACGCGTCTTGCGTTTCTGGCGGTACGGACGGTAGAGATCCTCTACCTCCTGCAGCTTGACCGCCTTCAGAATCTGCTCCTGCAGCTCCTCCGTCAGCTTGCCCTGCTCCTCAATGCTGCGGAGCACATCCTTTTTGCGGTCCCCCAGATTGCGCAGATAGCCCAGCCGCTCTTCTATATCGCGCAGCGCATTCTCGTCCAGCTCACCGGTCATTTCCTTGCGGTAGCGGGCAATGAAGGGAATTGTGTTCCCTTCATCAAGCAGACCCGCCGTTGTCCGCACCTGCTTCAGACTAATGCCCAGCTCCCTGGCAATCGCCTGTGTGATCGTCTCCTGCTCCTGCCGGGCCAGCGCCTCTTCAGCCGCTTTGGCCGGAATATTCGTATCTGCTGTCAATGAAATCCCTCTTTCCGTACACGATCTGTGTTCATATCAACCCTACCCTAAAATAGTATCACAGATTGGCTTGCCGCCAAAATCCGCAGAAAACGCAGCCGCTCATCATTTTACCTGCAGACCGGGACGGCCCATCCGCTTTCTTGAGGCAAGCGACAGCAGGAAGCACAGGACAAGTACAAGGGAAGCCACGGCATACGGAAAGTTAATATCCAGGTCAAACAGGACGCCGGCAACAACCGGTCCGGCAATATTGCCGAGACTGGTATACGCCGAGTTCATGCCCATCACGAAGCCCTGCTGTGATTCCACGGCCATTTTGGAGAGCTGGGTGCCGACAGCAGGACGCAGAATATCCATGGCGAGAAACACAATAAAGGTGACAGTGACTATCGCCCAATAGCCCTGCACAAGCAAGGTCAGGAAAATGAACAGTCCCGCGGCAAGCAGCGAGGCCGAAATGACCTTATTTTCTCCAAAACGCTTCAGAATCCAGCTGAAAGCCGTAACCTGAATCACCGCTCCCGAAATCGAGCCAAAGGTCAGCACAAAGGCAATATCCTTGGGTGTGAATCCAAACTTATGGTCCACAAACAACCCGAATACCGTTTCATAATTGGCCAGTCCAAAGGACAGCACAAATACAATCAGCAGACCGAAGAAATAAGGCTCCCGGTAAGAACGCACCAATTGGGCGATAAGACTGTCTTTATTTCCCTGAATGGACTTGGCATTGGCAAGCTGGGCGGTTGAACGCGATTCAGGCAATACGGCAGCGGTCACCACGGCTACCAGTGCCGCAGCCCCGGCAGCAGCGAAGAATGGAACACGAATGCCAAGCTCAGCCAGATAGCCGCCAAGCCCCGGTCCGATGATAAAGCCGGTGGTAATGGCCGCATTGATCAGCCCCATGCCTTTAGCCCGTTCCTCCATGGAGGTGGTATCCGCCACATACGCCATGACCGCAGGCATAATCATCGCCGCTCCGGCCCCTCCCAGCATTCTCGCCGCGAACAACAGCCAGCTTGACTGGGCGAGGCCGAATAACAGCTCCGACAGCGCAAATACAACCAGCCCGATGACGATGATTTTTTTCCGGCCCATCCTGTCGGACAGCCCGCCCGCAAAGGGTGAAAGGAGCAGCTGGGTCAGAGAGAAGGCCGCCACCAGCAGCCCGACGACACTGCCTCCGATCTGCAGCTCATTCATGTAAGTAGGCATAATCGGGACAACCAGTCCGATCCCTGTAAACGCCAGAAATATATTCAGCATAAGGAGCAGCATAGCGCCCCGGTTTCTAAGCAATAATGTCATTTTAATAACCTCCGTAATTCCAGAACCCGGTCTTCTTTGATATTCCCTTAATTAAATATATAAAAAGCCAATAAGACCGACCATCCGGTCTAATTATACGCAGTATGAAGCTATCCGGCAGGGGGAAATGGAAGCTCGTAGTTCCCTCCCATAACCCTACCGGGCACGGATTCCCTGCAGCAGCAGCCCTATCGCTTCACGGTAATATTGCATGATGTCCTCCGGAGATTTGGCGGACGCCATAATTTCGCTGACTCTGCTGACACCTTCGAGAAGGCCGCTCACAACGATGACATAATGGTCCAGATCGCCCCTGATCAGATATCCGGAGCCCATTCCTTCCTGCAGAAGATCGCGGCAGGCTTCGGACGCAGATTCGTAGAGCTTCGCAAGACGCTCATGAACCTCAGCGGAATGGGGCCGGGAACGGGCATATTCCTCAAGTGCCCGGATCAGCGGATTCTGGAAATCATTCGCATAATGCTCGCCCAATGCATAGAAGCGCTCCTCAACACCGCTGATGCTGCTTCTCTTCTCTGCCCACTGCAAAAGCCACTGCTCCGTATCGTCCTCCACCACGTACAGAAAAAGCTCATCCTTGCTGGGAAAATGGTGATACAGGCTCCCTTTGCTGACCTTGGCCGCCGAACAGACCTCATTCATGGTTACAGCAGCGTATCCTTTTTGAACAAACAGCTGTGAGGCCGTCTGCACAATCCGTTTCTTCGTCTCTTCTCCGCCAGAACGTCCTTTAATCCTGACCGCCTCCTTCTAAACCGACCGTCCGGTCTAATTGTAGCACAGAAGCTTCTCATAGTGAAGGCATTACCCGCTGAACTAAATGCCTGTATAATCAAAGAGGCACACCGGGATATCCCGAGTGCGCCTCTTAATGCATTATAGGTGATCTATGGTCAGCCTGATTCAAAAATCAATCAGTCCCAGGCTGATTTGCAGCGAATCATCCACCAGCTTCATCGTTTCGTCGTCCAGGTGGGTGATCTTATCGGTTAAGCGTTGTTTGTCAATTGTCCGAACCTGTTCCAGCAGAATCACTGAATCCCGGTCAAACCCGTGAGCAGCCGCATCAATTTCCACATGCGTCGGCAGCTTTGCCTTCTGGATCTGGGCAGTGATGGCCGCCACAATGACTGTCGGGCTGAAGCGATTGCCAATGTCGTTCTGAATGACCAGTACCGGCCGTACTCCGCCTTGTTCTGAACCCACCACCGGCGAAAGGTCGGCAAAAAAAACGTCGCCGCGTTTAACGATCAATATCTACACCCCGCTTACTAAGCGGCCAAGAGTACTGTCTGCATCTTCCTCCGCGAGAAACGCCTCGCATGCCATGGTCAAATTGATTTTAGCCATTTCCATATAGCCACGCTGCATCGAATCGCGGATGGTCCGTTTCCTCCGTTCGCTTAGATACAGCTTCATGGCCTGCCTGATCAATTCACTCCGGTTGGAGTTCTCCAATTGGACGATTCCATCCACTTCCTGCAAGAGATGATCGGGCAAGCTGATCATGATCCTTTTGGTGTTCTGCAAATTGGCCACCTTCTCTTCCACCCCCACAAACCTTCTGCCCTTGTGTTCCAGTGTTACAATATACAAGGAATTTTATACAAGGAATATATGCCGCCAGTATATCAAGTATGCTGCATTCCATTATAAACTAGAAACGGCGGTTCGTATAGACCATAAGTCATGCTGGCCGACACGGCATTTTCCTTCAATTGCGTTCCTGCATCAGTTACACGGTCAGGATATTAGGTCTGCAGCAAGGGGTTCACCAGGTTCGGAGCAGTGCCTTCGCGTACATACACACGCGGCACCCGGTGGGCCAGCATACAGATTACCTCGTAGTGAATCGTTCCAAGATGGAGTGCCAGTTCATCTGCCGTGATAGACACGGCGCCCTGGCGGCCGATGAGTACAACCTCTTCGCCAGCTTTGATTTGTTCCGCTTCTTCAGCGAAAGATTTGAGCGTTACCATACACTGGTCCATGCAGATCGTTCCGACGACAGGAACGCGGCGTCCGCGTATTAGCACCTCCGCTTTGCCGGTTAGCATGCGGGAATATCCGTCAGCGTACCCTACAGGAAGCGTCGCAATGATCTCTTCGCTGTCTGTAAAGTACCGGGTGCCGTAGCTGATGCCCCAATCGGGCGGCAGGGTTTTGACATAAACCGCCTGCGTCTTCAGCGTCATTACCGGGTGTAAAGCCACCAGCTCGCGGTTCACCTCTGCCGAGGGATAGAAACCGTACAAGCTTATGCCTACACGCACCATGTTACTGGATAGAAGAGGTGTATCAATGGCCGTAGCGCTATTGCCCGTATGTATGATCGGGATGTGGATGTTTCTGTCCCGAAGCGTTTCGGCCACGCTCATGAACCGTCGGTGCTGCATCAGTGTATAGCTTTTGTCTTTTTCGTCTGCTTTGGCAAAATGTGTGAACATGCCCTCCAGCTCCGCCTGCGCTACGGAATGCACTCCAGCGATGAAATCGGGTGCGTCGGCTGGCAAAAGCCCCAGCCTGCCCATCCCGCTGTCAATCTTGATGTGCACCCTCAGCCGGTGCCCCGGATCTACCGGAAGCTGTCTTACCGCCTCCAGCACCTCCGGTGTGAACAGTGTTACGGTTACATGGTTCTTCCAGGCAACGGCTATCCCTTCAGGAGAGGTGTAGCCCAGCACCAGAATAGGAATTAGTATTCCCGCCTGACGCAACTCCAATGCCTCATCCAGAAAAGCAACGCTCACATAATCCGCTCCGAGTCGTTCCAGCTCCCGAGTCACTTCCACGGCCCCATGGCCGTACGCATTTCCTTTGACGCATCCCATAAACTTGGTTTCCGCAGGCAGAGCCTTGCGGAAGGCCTCGTAATTGGCACGCAGATCATCGAGATTAATCTCGGCTACTGTAGGTCGATAGCTTGCTTGCACTTCAGGGTCACCTTCTAATCGTAGTAGTAAAACATCTCTTCAGCATTCATTGATTTCAGTCTTACTGTCAATGGTAATGCTAATGGAAGGCGGCTGTCAATGTAAGCAAAGGGCTATCTTTTGGCAGAATTTCCATAGGTCTGTCATCACCCGTAAATTTGAAAAAAGCGGACACCGCATGTAGAGGAAAGACTTCCACAATACGCAGTATCCGCCTACTGATATTTACTTACCCGATTGTTCCTCCATAGAAGCGGCAATCTGCATCATTTCGCTCACAGGAAGATTTGCGCTGGTGATCCGGTATTCCACGCCATCGCTCATCCAGGTTAATGTCTGCTGTTCGTCGCCGCTGAGAAGGCCCACTGTGAAGCCAAGATCAATCACACTGCCCGGTGCCAGCGAGACGGCACGGTCCAGCGGACGGGATTCCATAATCGTGTACTGGTAGGTTCCGTCGTAACGGAGGAGCACGGAATGATCCTTGCTGTCCTCAATTTTGTTGGAGTCTTTAAGCTGCACACCGGCAGGAATATATCCCGGTTCGATAATTCCGAAGTCCCCCAGCTCGGCAGCCGCCGGCTGCTCTGCCTGCTCGCTGTTGTCTTGTGAAATGACCGGATTGCCGTTCTCATCGACTTCCGCCACCGTGCTTTCGGATGCATTGCCGGCAGTCATATTCTTTTGCATATCAAAAGAATCCTTGGTAAAGTCCGGATCGAATTTGAAGCTGTCGAACTTCACGTTCACCACAACCTTGGCTTCTGAATCGGAGACCTGCACCTGCTTCGGCTCATAGGTCTTCTTGGCGAGCCAGATTTTCTGGCGGACCAGCGCGCTGCTCTGATAATTCGCCGCTACCTCGAACACGTAGTTGTCTCCGTCCTCCGCAAACTGGCGGTTGTTGTCGGAGACAATCCCCCGGACCAGCGTCTGGTACAGGTAGACCTGGCCTTGATTGTCCGGCCAGTCGCTTTGGAAGCGGAAGCTTTTGCCGAGGCTTGGCGTCAGCACGAATACGCCCTCATCATTGCGCAGCACGATTTGCGTAACGTCCTTCTGGACGTTCGACAGGCTGATCCGGTAGTAGGAAGGATTCTTGTACCATACCTCCACCTTATACTCCTGCGGCTGCTCGCCGGTGTACAGCGTCATCGTGCCCGACCCCTGGTAAGCCCCCTGCTTGCTCTCCAGCTTGTCAGACACATTGTTCAAATCCTTGACCACGGAAGCGGCGTCCTTCTTCCCGCATCCCGCGAGCACCAGGGCCACGCTCATAATGATCGCGAGTACCCATGTTATCCGGCGCATGACATCATCCCCTTAACCTGTTTTGAAAAGCATTGATTAGTACATGTCTATGAGGGACTTGCCTGCAATATGCAGACGGGCATGACAAGCGTGGATAGATCACTGCGCGGTACAGCAGGGAGCACCAAAAGCCCGCGCCTGGTGCGGGCTTGCAATGTTATAGAGGAGGATATAATTAAAACGCTAACCCATGAGCCCGGACCACTCTGCATCGCCACTCCGTCAACAAAGAGCGCCGCTGACCAGGGGAAACCGGGAATCGGTCAACTCCGGGTAATTTCCAGGAACATTTCCTCCAGCGACTCGTTGGAATGAAAGGTCTCCCTCATCTCATCAACAGTCCCGGAGAACAACATTCTTCCCTTGTTCAGCACAGCCACTTTGTCGCACAGATTCTCTGCCACCTCAAGCACATGCGTGGAGAACAGCACGCTGTTCCCTTGCGCGGTATGCTCCTGCATCATTTTCTTCAATTCATAGGTTGCTTTGGGGTCCAGCCCCGTCATCGGCTCATCGAGAATCAGAACCTTCGGACTATGCAGCAAAGCTCCTATAATAGATATTTTCTGCTTCATGCCATGGGAATAAGAGCGGATCTGCTGGTTCAAATGGTCGGTCATCTCAAATCGTTCCGCCAGATCATGGATGATTTTTTTACGCTCCGGTCCCGATACTTCGTAGATATCTGCCATAAAGTTCAAGTACAACATGCCTTTAACCCGCAGAAAAAGATCGTGGTTATCGGGAACAAAGCCGAATTGCTTTTTGGCCTGGAGTGGATGCGTCGCGATATTCCATCCGTTGATGCGGATTTCCCCTTGATCAGGCTTGGCGATACCGGTCAGCATCCGCAATGTGGTGGTTTTGCCCGCACCATTGGGCCCCAGAAACCCGAACAATTCTCCGGGCATAATGCTCAGGCTCAAATTCTCGAGCACATATGATGAATCCTGGTAGCTTTTGAACACATTATCAAATTCGATCATAATATCTCCTTCAAAATTGTAACTGGCGTGAGGATATAATTTCCGTTCGAATCCCTTTCATGAATCAAGCATAGCCTGAACCTTCGCCTCGCCCGTCCTTCTAATCAGCGCATACAGACAGATATTGATTGCACATGATCCCAGCAGACATATCAAGACCGCTGACACGAAGGAAGGGTTATAGAATCTGGAGATTAATACAAGCAGAATAAACATGCCTATAGCAAACAGGGTTCCGCTAAAGATATTCCAGTTATTCTTCACTAACCCGGCCTCACTGTCCCAAAACAGCTTGGGATTATGAATATCCGCCAATACACCCAGCATCGCACCGGACAGTGACGCGGGAATCATCAGCAGTACCGCAGTAATTGAGGCCAGGAGCGGTATTTGCAGCATCGTGAGCGCAACGATCAATAGAATCATAGACGGGACAATCAGTACTGCGGCACTGGCAAGCACCCGGTACATAATCTGCTGCGGATAACCGACAGGAATGTATTTGCTGTTCATTATTCTTGTACCGTCTTTGGAGAATGCGATCGCCGACGAATAATTCTGTCCCACTTGGAGATAGATCACTGCCAGGATCATAAATATTATTCTTCCGTTCAAGCTGTCTGTAATCCCTTCAATGTATGGAAAAACCAACTTGATTGTGCTCCATTGCGAGCCTAACACAACCAGAAGAACCAATGTCCATAATGAATTTTTGAGAATGCAGTTAATCACAAAAACCGGGGTCCGCAGGTAGCTTCTGATCTCATTTCTGATATAGGCGTAAGCCACCTTGATTTTCTCTGAAGCTTCAATCGGTGTCCTGCTTCCCTTCCCGGAGCCTTCATTATTGCCTATAACCCCTTTGAAATACAGCTTTTCTCCCGCAACAGCAAAAAGAAGAAGGGCCACAAGAGATGTACTCGCGATAATCAGCAGATAGACAGGCGACTGATAATGAAAGAAGCTTCGCGAAACTACCCGAAGAGCATCACTGAACCAGTAATCCTTGCGGCTTAACGTACTGAGATTGAATAATCTTCTAATCAGAAAGGGCGTAACTAGTATGACCACTGAAGCTGCAATCTGTACGATCTCCTTGTACTTGCTCAGATTCAGAACACGCATCAGCACAAAGCAAAAGAGAGAAATAACAGCGATAAAAGGGAGCGGCAAAAATATCACAATCATACAGGCGTTCAAATAAAACAGAAAACCAGGCTGATGCTGGATTCCATATAACACGGCTGCAATGCCAATTCCAATGAAAAATACAATGTATTGTCCTGTTAGGACTACAATAAATTTAGAAGCCAGAATATGTATAGGCCTCAGCGGCAATGGAAGCAGCGCCTCAATATCTTTGGAGAAATAGAATAACGTTAAAATATGAATCATTCCAAAAATCAACAAAATGCTGATCAACAGCAGCAGAATTACTAAAAAGAACTGTTCCTCCAATCCCAGCGTATAGACCTGACTGTAAAACTCTTGGAGGTTAGGGCCAAAAACAAAGATCAGCAGAGACAAGGCGGTAACGATCAGCAATCCTATCATCCATATGCTGTTCTTGCGGTCCAGCTTCTCGTAGAATGCATGATTCCTCATCTGTATTCTGACTAAATGCCTTATTTTCTTCATCAATACACCCGATTCTTCTAACTAGATATTCTTAAAAATCAGGAAGGCATCAAGCCCCAAAGCAATGACATTCAGCAAAATAAGTGTAACGGTTGATTTGCGTGTCAGCTTGGTGATGACTGATGCAATAATCTGGATTCCCGGCAAGAGGGCTACAAACCCGGCCTTGGATAGATAGCTGTCTATTTCACCCGACTGCATATGAATTCCCACTTTATCCGGCAGGTGCGGATAAGCGATCACATTGATAATCAGTGTAATCAGTATTAATCCTGCAGTTGCATAAACATCCATATTTTTCCTCATATTCAACTAATCTCCTCCATTTTGATTTCATCCAGATTAA
Source organism: Paenibacillus sp. S150 (assembly GCF_019352175.1). GTDB lineage: Bacteria > Bacillota > Bacilli > Paenibacillales > Paenibacillaceae > Paenibacillus_AQ. The sequence continues at coordinate 169,925 of NZ_JACBYI010000006.1, read as the reverse complement.
TTATATGGTCTGCATGACCGATTATTCCCAAATCGTGGCTCACTATCACAATAGTAGAATATTCTTTTAAATCTGTTACCAGCTCATTGAACAACGTTTTGCCTGCAACATCAATAAACGAAGTAGGCTCATCAAGAATAATGATTTTGGGTCTTCTGTAGAACAGCCTGGCTAACGCAATCCGCTGTGCTTGTCCGCCGGAAACACTGCTGCTGATCTCCCCGATATAGGTATTCAATCCATCCGGCAGTGTCTGAATGAATTCCGCTACTCTGGCTTTGTGGATAGCCTGATTGATCTCATCCAGATCATAGCTTTCATCACCGCAAACAATATTGTCCAGAATAGTACCGCTCATTAAAAACTGATCCTGGGGCTGATACATAATATGGCTTCTTATATCTTCGACCTGTACCTCGCTCAAATCTTGACCGTCAATTTGAATACTTCCGCTGCCCGGATCGAAAAAGCCTGCCAGCAATTTGCACAGCGTGGTCTTTCCTGAACCGTTGCGTCCTGCAATCACAGTTACCGCCTTAGGCTGGATATGGAAGTTCAGCTGACTGAGAGTCAGCTCATCCGCATAACTGTAGCTGAGATTATGCACAATAACTTCTCCTTCTCCCATAATTAACGGAAGATGGCGACGATGACCCGAATCTCTTGTATCATAATTATAGTATTCCAGCACCCGGCCCAAACTAATGGCTATATCCTGGAGCTTGATATAATTGGTGACCATAGAATCTATCCGAGGATACAACATGCCTGTAATCATAAGAAACGCCATCAATGTGCCTACGGTCATTGTACCCTCGATAACTGCCTGACCTCCGACCCATAAAATTAAAAAAACCCATGCATTATTGATGAGTATCGAGGTTGAACTCATTAAATTGGATACAACGGAGGTTCTGACATTGAGCTTTTCCAGATGATCCAACTTCAGGTCTGCATGCTGAGTCATTTTTTTCTGCATATTGATACCTTTCAAAAGATTGAGATTTCTGAAAAACTCAATTACAAAACCCGACAAATCCTGATAGCTCTCCTTCTGGCGCTTATAATATTTCAATACTCTTGTCCGAATTTTCGTAACAACCAACAGCTGGAACAAAAGCAAGCCATAGACTATCACGCTCAGCAAGAGGCTCCATTTCACTAGGACGCTTCCCAAAACCAGCAGAACAATAACATCAATTGGAATGGTTATAAAGGTTATGCCATAAAAACCTACTACAGAATCCACATCATTCAGAACCCGGAAGTTGATATCTCCGCTTTTATTGTTCCGAAAAAAAGCCTCATCATAGCCTTGTAGCTTCTTGATCATTGCTGATTTCATTCTGTTGTTGATCCGGTTCATCGTGCGGGCAATCCAATAATTGGACAGTATGCCGGACACGCATAACGTAATCAGCACAATGAGAGAAAGGACAATAAAATTTAGTAGCTTGTCTGCATTGTCACTGTTGAAAGCATTGTCAATCAAATATCTGGTGAGAAAGGGGGATACGGAATTCACCAAAAAAAAGATCAGGTACATTAAAAATCCGGCCACCAGGAGTTTTATGCTCCCTGTAGAAAATCTTAACAGAAATTTATATTTTTTCACAGAATTATTAGCCCTTCTTGTAGATTTTATAGTATTGTCTAGGGCAGTCAGACGATCTTAATCCTTATGTATGCCTGCCCTAAACAAACTCAAACAATATTATGGAGTAATATCAATTGCAGTCAATACTACGGCAATAATGGCATAAGCAACACCGGCTACTACGGTTTCAGTCCACAGCCAGGTTCCTTGGGTTTCCATATCACCGCCTAATGGAGTCACACTTGGACGAGTATATTCCATCATTTTCACCTCCTCTGCAACTGGATTATTTTATAGAAACAACATAGTATCAATTGCTGATATATATGTTGAAACTAACATGTGATTTCATTCTTTGGTCTGAGGTTGTTAAGATCGTTCAAATCGCTGTCTATCAAATCAATATAGATATCCTTATCCTGCCAGACGGTCGGTATGCCTTCATTCTTTTTGTTCATATCATCAATGCATACAATCGTCTTTGCGATTTCAACAGGAATGGAATTCTGCCAGACACTCCCCAATCCATGATCCCAGTACTCAGTAAAGCTGTGCTTTCTCACATTGCCTACCACCAGCGGTAAATAAGCCGAAACTACGATATCTCCATTGGCCCGGACGTTGCAGTGATTTACACACTCATTAGCTGTAGTGGTGCGGAAGCGGATCAAATGATCTACAGGGTCCCCCCAGTTGATCTCAGGAGCAACCTTATTGCTGTTAATCCGGTTAATTTCCTTCACCAGCTTCCGGTACTCCCACTTGCTCACATTGATGTAATTCTCATTCCCGTCTGCTCTTCCGAGCAGCATCAGAGGCTGCACACGCAGTTCTCCGTCAATGCCAATCTCGCTCAGAATGGAATGCACCTCTTCAATTTCTTCCAGATTGAATGAAGTTGGAGTAAAGGCAACCGAGCACTTCATTTCTAGCTTTTTAACGGTTTTAAGAGCGGATATGACCTTGTCATATACACCCTGTTTGTTTCTCAGCCGGTCATGGGAACTGGGCTTCGCGCCGTCAAGGCTGATCTGGATACGATTGACGCCGCTTTCTTTTAATTGGAGGGCTGTCTTTTCATTCAGCAGCATTCCATTGGTCACCATAGAAATATTGACAACACCTAGCGATTTCAATTCTGCGGAGGCCCTGCAGATCAGGTCTTTCCTCAGCAACGTTTCTCCTCCGCAGAAGCAGAAGTTAAACAGCTCCATCTTGCCGACATCGCGTACAAACTCCATAACCTCATCGTCGGTTAATTCCTCTGTCGAAACGATGTTCTCACCGCTGTTGTTATAGCAGTGGAGGCATCTCAGATTACATTTGTTCGTGATATCAAAAGCAACCTGATGCGGTCCCTTCAATATACTGGCCGTGCTGAACAGAGAGCCGGAAGAATTCATGTTCTCCCCTCCTTATTAGTAGATATAACTGAAGACTTCAATGCTATCGTTCTCCAGCTCATTGGCCAAAAGACCTTCATTGCGGAATTCCAGATTCTTAAGCCTATGGGATATCGCTTCATGCTCAACGTTGTTCAATATGCTCTGATATTTAATTTAGGTTACGTTATTGACGGCAACCTCTTTCAGAATATCCTTGATCATCGATACTGTTCCGTCAAAGAAACGTTCTTCGATCCGGATGACTCCAAATACTGAGGTGGTGGATTTTTTCTGCGTCGGCAGGAGAATGGATACTACGCCTTCCAATTTCTTTTCGGCGTTTTTGACCAAGAAAAACTCCTCTGCATAATTAAACAGCTTATTCCGGTAGGATAGCTCATTGGTATATTCGAGCCAATCCCGTACAGGGTTCAAGTACTCCAGCACATCTGTGTTCACGCTTTCAGGAGAGGATTTAAAAAATTCAATGAGCTGTTTCAAATCCTCTTCCTCAGCCAAATGAACGGTATAACCTGCCTCGAGCTCTCTTACTAAGCTATTCATAAATGGATTCCCCGCTTCTCCCCAATTAAGTAAACCGAATTTGGAATATTCCAATAGTACATTCTTCAAGTCCACGTCAACCTGTGCAGCATTTGCATTTTTGAAGCAGGCGACAACCTCTGAAATAATCTCTCCGGTTGTCCGTTCGCCATTGCAAAACTCCAGAATCTTCAAGGCAGTCGGATTAATTACAATTTCCTTCATTTGAGGCATGCTGTTGGAATGACAGCTCACAAAACCTGATTTCTCATGCCGCAGAAACGAGATTGAACTGTTATTGAAAACAGGCTTTGCAGACTGGTATCTTTCCTCGTCAACGATGCTGGTGTTTTTTAGATACATAAGCTTAGTCCTCTCCGCATAAATATCATGAAATAACTACAAAAGCTACAACCACTGTAAGGTCGATAACATAAGAAACACTGAACAAATATGTAGGATCGTTCAAGCCGCATCCTCATTTACAGCTGCGATATACGGAGTAACGTATTCCACCTGTCTCCCCCCTTCCCATATTCTATAAAATAGTAATTATAGAAATATATTAATACAGTTCATGCTTTATTGTATTTTTTTAGTTATTAATGTCGATATTTTTAATTTTCGCCTTCAAAAGATAATATTTTATTTGAAATACTGGGATCTATTTCCTGCTGAGGATATGATTATAGGTTATCGCTTAGCGGCACCACGAACAGCAGGCCAATGACATAGCCTATCTGGGTAAGCGTCACAATCAGCCCTGCTGCTCCGGAGGAAAGATGAGTAGCTTCACTGATCGGTCCCACCAGGGTTTGGGCATAATACAAGTTGGCTGCGATAAGTCCGCAGGAGACAATCCGATGCAGGCCTTGCGGAGGCTTACCGGACGAGATTTTTTGCACCGCGCCGCCAAGAAGCAAGACAGCTGATGGAGCGCGGAATCACCAGGGGCGAGCTCACCAAGGCTCTCGATGTGAATTGCAGCATTGATCTAGTGTATGGACCGATATTCTACCGGCTGCTGATAACAGGAGACACGCTGAATGGGGAATTTATTGAAAAGCTGGTGTCGCTAGCTTTTGAAGGGGTCAGAGCGTAGTGATTCCTCTCGGGTATATTCATTAATTAAGTCGTCCAGCTTCATGGATTGCTTGATCACCTTCGGATGCAGCAGCCCATAGGTTGTTTCCATCTCATTCAGCTTCCTGCGCTCCGCTTCGATGCGCTTCTGAATGACTTCCAGCTTCTTCATCAACATAACCTCCCTTAGGTATTTTAGAGGGTTATGTGAAATATTAGGCTGTAAGGCAAAAGGCAGCACTGTATGAAAAACCGCTAAAACGCAAGAATATACCTTTCCAGTGGTTGTTTGGAAATGACGCTGAAGCTGCCGGGGAGGCAGTTTCCTTCAGCAGGCTTCACCGCAATATCCCCGCAAGCAAGGACAGCTCATCCATCCTGCTCTGCGGGTTATTGTCATGCAGTGACAATGCCAATCACGAATCCATCGTATCCCTTGCCGCCCACCGTCTGTATTGCAGTTGCCTCTATTCTCGGCTCGGCGGACAGCAGATCGATGAATTGGCGAATGCCTTGGACACGGTCATCCGTACTGCCCGCCTGAATAACCTCACCTTCACGCACCACATTGTCGGCTACAATCACCGCCCCCGGACGGGCCAGCTTCAGCGCCCACTTCAGGTAATGCGGATTGTTCGGCTTATCCGCATCCGGCTAAGCAATAATATTGCCATCTGTACACGCAGCAATGAATCCCTGCCGGCGGCTCTGCAGCAATTTATTGAAATCTGCCGCAGCTTCCCGCCCGGGCTGTAGCATATCTGCACAAACGTAACAGAGCTGTCTTCTTATTGTTAACGGATCGTGTCCCCGGAGCGGGTAAATTACAGTATACTTGAATGGATTGGTACTTTTAGACTCTGGAGGTTATTCTGTGAAAAAATTACTGACCGCTTCCGCCCTCGCCCTGCTCATCGCCGGCTGCGCAGCAGGTCCATCCATAGATTCGATATCCGCCGCTGCGCCGCTCTCGCTGTCGGTAGACGGACAACCCGTTCTCCCTCAGCTTCATCCCTTTTATTCCGGAGGTGTTTTGTATGTTCCGGCAAGAGCCCTGCTGGAATACTATCCAGGTGAGCTGAAGTGGGATAATGTGCACAAGAAGCTGACATTCTCCGATGCCGGTTCCCGGACGGTCCTTTCGCCCGGCAGCTCCGCCATCCTGGTTCAATACACACAGACTGACGGCGGTTATGAAGATAGGCTGGAGGCGGCCGTCATTTTGAAAGAGGGGCATGTGTATTTCCCGGCCAATACGCTGTCTCAGCTGACCGGCGCTGAAACGACGCTGCAGGCCGGAGAGAATACAGTGTCGGTTGAACCGGGCAGTCTCAGCACTACGGTGCGTGTTCCCAAAGAACCGCTTGCGGTGGCCGCCGGCAATTCCAGGGTCAAGCTTTTTACCGCCCTCAAGGACGGAAATACGTATAAAGGGTTTATTCTTGAAGTAGACGGCAAGAAGCACAGCTTCAAATGGGAAGCTCCCAGACTTGCCGCATATCCGCCGGAGCTCTACTATGCAGATATCGACAACGACGGATTGCCGGAAGCCACGGTGGTGTTCACACTGGGCTACGGAACCGGATTGATGCAGCAGGAGGTCCATGCAGTCAAGCCGGAGCAATGGAAGGAGCTTACGGTTCCTGCCGGGGAACAAGCAGCCTCTGCTGCCGTAACCTCCAGCATTTCGCTGGAGCATGACGATGTGCTGCTCCGGCTGGAGCTTGCCGGAAGCTCTCCTTCAAAGATTGCGCTGAGGCTTCCGGGCCGTGCTGCGGATGGCGGCCTGAAGTATTTCGGTACACGGGCAGGAATTGGAGGGGTTACCTATTATACTGTGGCGAATGGCAAGCTGAAGGCGGAGACCAGTGTAAATGTTGGCATGCAGGAAAGCATGGGCACGCTAATGCTGGACTATAAGCCCGGCGGTGCGGGCCTGGTTCTGGACTCGCTCAAATTCGAACCCCATGATACCACTCAGAAGTATGTGGAGAATTAAAAGACCATAGGCACCCGGGTGCAAAGGAGCGTAATACCGATGATCGATGCCCATATTCACCTTGAACAGTATGCAGAGGCAGAGCTGAAGAAGATGCTGCCGGGGCTGCCGGGACAGGATATTAAATCGCTGGTTGCGGTATCGATGAACCTGGATTCCTGTATCCGCACGTTGGCAATCGCCGCACAGTACCCGGGTCAGGTAAAACCTGCCTTCGGCTTCCATCCCGAACAGGCGCTGCCGCCGGAATCCGCGCTGGAAGCGCTGCTGGATTGGATCAGCCGGCATGCAGAGGCCATGGTTGCCGTAGGTGAAATCGGGCTGCCCTATTATTCACGGGCCGAAGCGCTGGCACGCGGGCAGGCTTTTGAGATGGAGCCTTATATCCGGGTCCTGGATGCCCAGCTTGCTCTGGCTGCACGTCTGGACAAGCCGGTGGTGCTGCATGCCGTCCATGAGGATGCCCTGGCAGCCTGCGACCTGCTGGAGAAGCATGGCATTACCCGGGCGCATTTCCATTGGTTCAAAGGACCGGAGGAAGCGGTGGTCCGCATGATTGAACGGGGCTACCATATCTCCTTCACGCCGGATATTGTCTATGAGCCGGAGATTCAGGAGCTGGCCCGGCGCTATCCGCCAGGGCTGGTTATGGCCGAGACGGACGGACCTTGGCCGTTCGAAGGCCCTTTTGCCGGACGTCCTACTCATCCGGCGATGATTCACGACGTTGCAGCTGCATGGGGAGCGCTGCAGGGATACTCCGCCGCCCAGGCGGAGGCCATGCTGACCGCCAATACGGCCCGCTTCTATCAGCTTCAAACGGGTGGCGCTATTGGTTAGGAGAGGATTGAGATTCGGAACTATATGAATTGAACCGGAGAACCTGAACAAGCGGATGGAACGCAAGGAGGTTCATAGGGAACGAAAAGCGAAGTGGAAAAAGTAACACTAATGGGCTGGAATCCCGGCTTTAACAGGCTTTAGTGGGATTTTGTACACTTATTGGAGGCCATCTCCCCCATACAAGGTGATTTCAGGCGAATTAGTTGTACTTTTTCCCACTAGGGATGATCCAGTCTCCGAATGCGCTACCTTAAGGGTCCTTTTTACCACTAATTACGGCTGGCGAAAAAGCGGCGGAAGGGAATTTGGAGACTGCAGGAGCGGAGCGTCTGCCTTTGTCTGCGGATTTCCACCGCGAACTATACATCAAGAAATCTGCAGACGGGCAGCGGCGGGAAGTCCAAGCACTCTCTGGAATTACGACCAGTCCTAAATAGAAAAATTACAAGGTCAATCTATATAGCTGCGCCTAATTGCCAGCCGGTAGCCAAGGTTTATTACAAAATTATAGACGGGATGGGTTCGCGGGCACGCGCATCCGGCGGATGAAGGAAGGCAGCGAATAGAAGCGCCTGCGGAATTCGAGATAGCCCTCATACAGCTGCCCGGAGGTCATTCCCCGGGGTTGAAATACCACATCGGTTTTGCCGTTGCAGAGACTCCAATCCTCATTCAGCAGACGCTGCTCCTGCTTCATCCGGGCAAACAACCCCGCATGGAGATGACCGCGCCTTTCATCAGCGGGTTTCTTTTTAACAGATCCCAGCGGGGCAACGGCAGGTTCGCCAGCCCGGGAATGTCCTCTGAACGGTACTCCTCCTGGACCTCCCCGGCATAAAAGCCCTCCAAGAGTTGAGGCCAGGTAGCCTCCGCCTCTCCAATAACAATAATATCGCAGTGCTTCGACACCTCCTCCGGCAGCAGCGTGGCATGGGGACCGCCCATCACCACCTTTGCCCCCAGGGCCTGGAACCGCTCTGCCATTCTGTAGCAATGCCCGCTGTTCGGCGTATTCACCGTGATCGCCACCAGGTCGAACTTCCGGCCGTAGGGAATCTTTTGCCGGTACTCATCCACAAGGATAATCCTGTACTTCGCTTCATCTATGAAACCCGGCTAAATAGGGCATCGTAATCTGCACGAAATTGTTGAATTGCTTCCGCCGGAAGTGATTGATCTTTTGGTTCTCCGGCTGGATCAGCAGAATGCTTTTTCGCATACGTCACCTGCCTGCATTCAGATTTAGGGAATTTGCACATCATCGTTAAGCAGCAGTCTCTCCACATGAACAAGCTGCCCATCTGTAATTTCCATCCTGTAAATATCCGGTTTGGTGGTCTGCATCAAAAAATCAAATCCATATCCGTCCGCAAAATGTCCCATCATCAACGCCATTACCATGGCATGGGTACCGATAACGATACGCCCGCCTAGGTGCTTCCGCAGAATTTCCTGCAGTGCAAGTACAGCCCGGGCTTTGCACGCACGGCCCGACTCCGTCCCGCCTTGAAGCACAAAGTCCGGATCAGCAAACATATTCTCCAGATAAGGGTACAATTCGTCATCCTTCAGCGAACGGTCATCTTCCGTCCAGCGTCTCTCCTTCAAATCCTCAACGGGCCGGACCTCTTTGCCAAGCACCCCGGACAGTCCGGCAATCGTATCGGCTGCCCGGGCATAAGGACTGCTGTACAGTGCATGTATGCCTTCGTTCCGCAACCGTTCCGTTACTCTCCGCGCGTCCTTTTCCCCTTGGGCCGACAGGCCGCGCGACCGTTCATCCCCTGAGGTTTTTGGCGAGTCGCCATGCCTTACCATATACACAAAAGTTGTCATCCGGACTTCCCAGGGTATCTAGTGCCAACCGCACTTGTCTAGCTTCAGCCCAAAAAACTCTGGCCCTCTTTACACATTCGCCTGACTGTTCCCGTTTCCTCCATTGAAGGATGAAGTGCGGCATATAAATACTAACTGTGCTGCTCCAAATGTACAGCCGTACGTTCAGAGAGCCGGGGAGGTGCCGAAGCCTCAGCAGGCTGTGGCTCAGCCACAGGCCAGAGCAGCCGCCCAAAGAGTACGCCAACCAGTCCAAGCGCCACTTGCACGATGCCAAAAGCAACGAAGATGCGGCCGGGTCCGGCCAGCTGAACAAGCAAGCCTCCCAGGAGCGGCGCCGTTATCATCACCACGCCAAGAATGGTGGTCTGGATGCCGAAAATACGGCCGGTCATGTGGGCGCAGACGGACGATAACAGGTAAAGGTTGCAGCGGCGGATATGTGCCGGATGGACAGTAAAAAGCGCCCTCCGGCTGCGCGGCAGCAAAAGGGCGCAGGGGGATTGGCTCTAAATCCAATTGGATTTCTGCAGCAATCCTGGTCTGCTAAAAGACTGCAACTCTGACTTTCAAAAGCATTGCGCCGTCAAAATATCCTTTCATGCCTGCTTCGCCTCTTCCATCATTCCCGCCGGACCGGAAATATGCCCTCATTATGCTCCAAGTCGTAACGCTAGGGTGCATCGCTATTGCTTCTGCACTTTAAAGGTGAATTTCCAAGTGGCTGTATTTCCGGAGTAGCGCCCCCGGTTTTCGACTACCGTCACTTTGACGGCTTTGCTGATGGTTTTGGTAACGGCTGAGGCTTTGATGGAAGCGGCGGCTGATGCCGAATCCGGGATTTTGTCCTGCTCTTCCGCGTATGCCTTCAGCTTCACACTTTCCGTTGATTTCAGGGTAAGCACTACAGAGGAGCCTTCACTGATCTCTTTATCATTAATATATGCTGCCGTATACCATTCATTGCCCACATGATTATTCTCCGTCAGTTCCGCACTGACCAGGGTCACTTTGACCTTGATGCTTTTGGACGCCGCCGAAGCGGACTGAACCGGGACTGCCAGACTGAACAGAAGCAGCAGCATTACCATCATTTTGATTCCCTTAACCCGCATTAGAGAGTGCCTCCCTCATATTTTGACTGTATTAATCTATCCATTTCGCCAAAATATCCTATTATCCTGCGGGGTATATGTAATTTTTTGGTTTTGTTGCGCTGTCCATTACCGCTAGCTGGCAATAGTAGAACTAATCTGCAAAAATCGTTACAGTAACCGGTAGTTAGTGGGATTTTCTACCCTTATTTCAGGTACATTTTCCACATTTGGTATGATCCGGTCCGATTAGTTCTACTTTTTCCCATTATTTATCGTTTAGGAGCCAAATAGCTCTAATTAGTTTTACTTTTTCCACTTAGCACTTACCGCACTATCACATCTCTGCTGAAAGACAGCGGACTGCCTCAGATCTGCCGCAGCTCCCGGATCATCCTCTGCAGCTCCGCATCTTCCGCCATCAGCTCAAGGTCCGTTTCATCTGTCTCGATTATATTCAATATCGCCCATTCCGCCAGTCACATAAGCAGCGGTACAGCAAAAGGCAGCAAAATCAGCAGCAGTGAAAGGCTGACCAGGCTCAAAGTCAGGCGCCGCCCCAGCTGCTGATTTTTGTCCGATTTAAACCAGCCCCTGAACTGCCAATAGTTGCGGTACAGCACAAAAAACAAAATGAGGTTACCCGCCGCAGCGCTCCCGGGATCTATCGTCCAGCCGTACAAGCGCTTAAAAACGGCATTCTCCAGCCCCCCCAGAAGAAGGAGTGTCAGTACCAGCATAATTAACATTCTCAGCATTTCCAGGATAAACGCCGCAAGCTTACTCATAACGCCGCCTCCCCCCCTCTTTTGTATAAAAAACATGCTCTCCAGCCTGAATCTGCCCGATATAACGGCCGATGCACCGCTCAGGATCTTGATTACCGGTGACAACCATCCGCTTGTGCGCGTATTCCTCCGTCAGTTCCATAATTCCGGGCATCTCCACCCGCGCATAATCCCTGTTCCATTTAAACAGCATCTCATACAGGCTCCTGAACGATTGCTTGTAATTCCCCTGCTCCAGGCCAAGCCTTGTTTTGATGAATCTCCGGATCACCCGCAGATCCTGTACCAGCCGGTTGGGTCTGATTAACACAATAAGGTCTGCCTGCCGGAAGCTCTCGCTTCCCCATTTATAATGCACCCCTTCGATGATCCATGAGCTTAAAGCCGCGGTTTCTGCACATTGCGCATCCCTCGCCTCCGGTGTGTTCCGCCGGTTGGCTGCACTTCTGTCCCATACAAAATTGTCGGTCTCATAGCACGGGATGCCATAACGCTTGGACAACGCCCTGGCCGTGTAGGATTTCCCGCTCCCGCAGCCGCCAATAATCCGGATTCTGATCGCAAACCCTCCCCTAACAAGAAACGGCAAGGCCGTTTCCTCCCTTTTATAGTGTGCGCTGCATTTCAATGGCTACTATCCTTCTTCCCTTCTCATTCGGTATAACCTTATAGCCGCACGGGATAAATCCATGTTTGCAATAGAACAGCAGCGCTCTGGTATTGGTATTGTGGCAGTTAGAATCTGCTCCGGTGTCAACGGATAATCAAATTTGGGGCTGACGTAGAACATTTCTTCGGGACTTTGGGCGAAGCTGCTGATCGTCTCCAAATCCTCAGGCATCAAACCGCGGCGGGCTAAAGCGGGCATTGAATTATTCACTCCCTTTCTTCGTACGGTCCTGTGGTACAGCTACCCTGAACGCTTCCGCCAGCTCGGAGTTGGCACCAGAACAATCGACCAGACTATATTCAACCATCTCAATTTTCCGGCTCCCATAAACTGTAGAATTGTCGGCCTTGTCAATGCCCTTGCAGGTGCTGGTCCTGATCTCAGTCCTTCCGAAGGCGTCTTGGGAGTTGTCGAATTTGTATTTAATATCTGTGCCGTCATAGGTTAGATTATGGAAAATTGGATCGCCCTCAATTGTATACTGCGTAACCCTTACCCGGTCTTTGTTTTGCTTCTGCACGTTTTCGAGAAATGTGTCCAGTCTCTCCAGATTCGTGAAGTTTCCATAGTGATCCACAATGTCTCCGCGCTTCGCCGCCTCTCCGGGACCATAGGAAGGACTGCTGCAGGACGCCAGCAGAACACTGCCAATCACGAAACAGCAGGCAGTACGTATGCTTTTCATCCAATCCCCTTCTTCCCTTACCTTATTTTATAAGCTTCAATATCCTATCCTGTAATTCCTGCTATTCAAAACAACCCCACAAAGTGGCCTTGGCTTCGATGATGACTCAGGTACTTTGCGGGGACCCCAAAACATATAAATTCTTATCTTCAAAAAAAGCAGCAGGCTCTTTGCCTGCTGCGGTCAGATATTCCACAAAAGCTGAAGGCGTCTACAGGATGACCGCCTTGTCCTTCGCGTTCCATTGGAACGGAAGGCCAAACAGCTCTGTCAGGCTGCCGAGCGGCAGATACAGACGGTTATTCACATTTTTTGAAGCGATTATGGATACCGTTTTGCCCTGAGCGACAGCTTGAGAGGACAGCGGCTTATGCGTCACAATGCGGTTGCCTATGGTGATGATCAGATTGCCGCTTCCCGCATCCAGCTTCAACGTGCCTCCCAGCAAGGCTACAGTCTCTCTCAATGGAACAAAGACACGTGAATTCTCCAGAATGAAATCATCCTTAAGCTTAATCGGTTTGCCATTAATAATGAAGGTTCCCGCAAACATCGTGGAGCTGAGAGAATATCCGCTTTTGGCAGCAATGCTCTCCAAGCTGAGTGCTGAAGAGGTAACCACCACCGTTGTGTTCTTCGCAATTTGCGGGTACAGCCAGTGAATATCTTCATTATGCATCCGGATGCAGCCGGCACTGACATATTTGCCGATGGAGGATTCATTGTTATTGCCGTGGATCGCATACGTTGTCCCCTTTGTGCCATTCACTTCCAATCCCAGCCAACGGTCGCCGAGCGGATTCGCCGGATCGCCTCCGGGAATATTTTCCTTATAATAAGGCCTGTTTTTAATCTTGACGACAATTTTGAAGCTGCCTTCAGGCGTGAGACTCTTGGTTTTTCCTGTAGCAACCGGAAAGGTCCGGACCAGCTTGCCGCCGCTGAAATAACCGAGGGTATTCGTTTTTTTGTTCACAATGATCAGGTCTGAGGATGCCGCCGCCGAAGCCGGAGCCGCTCCTGTGAAGCAAAACGTAAGCAGAAGTGTAAACATCAGTGATACCGTTAAGCTTCGTGACCAAATGGACTTGTGTCCAAAAAAATGACCATGCTGATTCATGCTGCCCCACCTCCAGGTTATGGTTGATTATGGAAACCCTTTTCTACATAGACGGATAAAGGCCGCAAAAGTTGCAAAGCTGCCTGTACCTATCTCTGACAGCTCGTTCACTGAACGTTTGAAGCAGCTGTAACAAAATCGTAACCGCCGGCAAGGGCAACGGGATTCCATGAATATTCAGCACTTTCCTCAGAGATAATAAAGGCGCATTACAAAACCGAATCTGCCAAGGAGGCAAACATTTTGAATTCAAACATTTCCAGCCAGATCAATCAAGGTGAACAAATCATTCAGCAGCTGATGACCGAGACGCAGCAAGGCACACAGAATTATCAGCAGCTGCTCCAGCAAGAACAACAGCATGCTGCCAAGCTTGAAGAACTGAGCCAGCACAGCCAAAAGGCCATTCAGATGATCCAGCAGGCGCTCCAGGGCCATCAGACTGCAATGCAGCAGTTGCAGCAGGTCTCACAAGTAATCAGACAGATCGAGCAAAATTCCCAGACCACCAACTACAATCCGACGGTTCCGGCCTACAATACAGGAGTGCACAGCATCAATCCCGTCAGCCAGGGCTTTAATGCCGGTCAAGGCTTCAATGCCGGAAGCCAGAGCTCCAATGTTGGTGGCCAGAGCTTCAGTACCGGCGGCCAGGTTGGAACTTTGAGAGCACAAGGAGGACATATCGGGGCATCCGGCTTCAATAACTCCGGGATGCAAGGGATAAACAGCGGAGCCCAAGGCAGCCACCTGGGTAACGCGGGTCAAGGCTACAGCCCGGCCAGCAACTCTTCCTTCAATCCGTCCTACGGACAACAGCCAGTGCATTTGCAGCATAGTCCATTGAATTCGACATTCAATTCGCAGCCGCTGCATACATCTGCCTTCTCCGGCGCATCCAACGGCTCTCCTATGAACCAGGGACGCAGCTTCCAACAGTAATCAGCCAAAAAACGCTCTCCGCTGCAGAAGATCCTGCGGTGGAGAGCGTTTCTCTTTTAATAACCAGTTGCTCTGTGCAGCACAGGCGGTTAGTTGGTTTGATCGTCGTTCCACTGCCTGGCCCACCCGGGCGGAATTAAAGGTATTTCTGCTTTTATTTCGCATTCCTGAGGCTACCCGGGCGAAATTAAAGGTATTTCTGCTTTTATTTCGCATTCCTGAGGCTACCCGGGCGAAATTAAAGGCATTTCTGCTTTTATTTCGCATTCCTGAGGCTACCCGGGCGGAATTAAAGGCATTTCTGCTTTTATTTCGCACTCCTGTGGCTACCCGGGCGGAATTAAAGGCATTTCTGCCGTTGTTTCCGTCACCGAAACATACGATGTGGAGGTGTTACAGAGAATATCGCCCGGCTCATACATACATTACACCACCAGCCGTCCCCGCTTCTCGGCGAGGCAGATTGTCGCTTCCACGCCGGAGTTGAACTCCAGGAAATCGCTCTCGACGCCGTCACTGAAGATGACGCCGTCCTCCGGCATCTGCGAGGTGATCTTCAGCAGTCGGCTGACGCCGATCTGTCCGAAGACCAGCCCGGCCGAGGTAGTCCGGCTGGGAAAAGGCTCCCGAACCGTAAAGTACAGGTTCGGATGATCCCAAGGAAGCCGCTGCTCCACCCCGGCAGCGGTTGGCTGCACCGCAGTGTATGTCCCTGCCGGTGCTCCGGTTACCTCCCCGGCCGCTGCGCCTGTTACTGCCGGGCGGCCGCCTCTTCCCGCAGCCGTGGCAGAACCCGCGGCCGCGGCTGCCGCTTGCGCCCCGCCTGCCGCAGAAGCTGCATTCCCCCGCGCCCCGCCTGCCGCAGCGTCCGCCTGCAGCTGCGCCGCGCTGCGGGCGATTCCCGCGGCTCCGGCGAGCACGCTTTTGAGCCAGCCGGTGGAGCCCATGCCGGTGGATACGATAATGCCGCTGGAGGACTGCTGCTCGGTGACACCGTTCAGCTCCACCTGATAGCGGGCTGACACATGGGTTTTGCGGCCGATGAACAAGTCATTGACGCCATAGAGGCTTTGCCCGTCGTTAAGCTCCGCTTTGGCAAGCGTAACCTCACGCACCCGGCGCTGCCCCCGGAACACCTCCGGCACCACAAGCCGCAGGTCCTTGACGGTGAACGGCAGCAGCACGCCATCCCAGCGCTGCGGATCGGGATTGACCCCGATCAGCGGCTGCCCGTGCAAGTATTTTAGCGTATTGGCTACAAGACCGTCCTGTCCCAGCACGACTACCGTATCCTGATCCCCAAAGATAAAATTCGGCACATGCTGCCGCTCCAGCAGCTGCACCCGGCCCGCCGCACCCAGCTCGATGACAGCTGTCTCCACCGCCTTGCGGTAGAGCAGATCCTCGCTGATATAATCGCTGAAATCCGCACCCAGCCGTTCAATGTAGAACTGCGCCTGCTGGATCGTATTGTAGCGGACCACCAGCTCTTCAAGACGGGTCCTGCGCTTGATCAGGATGATTTTGTTCTCTGAGCTCCGGGTTCCGCTCATCGTCCCCCGCCTCCCCTCGGAGTGCCCGCACCGTTTCCGGCCGAACCGGCCATCAGTCCCTGAAGCAGATCGGGCGAGATATTCAGCTGCCCAATTTTGCCTGCATTCTCCGCCAGCTCCTGGAAGGCGATCGCAATCAGCTTATCCGGCTTCATGCCGACGTTGGTCAAAGCCTGGAGCACACCGGGCGCTACGCCCTGGAGCGAATTCATCACTGCCGACAGCTCGTAGGCCTTGGCATCCGCTTCGGCTCTCTGGTTGGCTACAGCCAGTTCGACCAGCTCCTGCTTCTTCTCTTCAAGCGCTGTATCGAAGGTAAGCTGCTCCTCCTTCATCGCATTCTGCTTCTGCTTCACCGAACGCTCGGCGTCCAGCTGGGTTTCGCGGATCTGCTTCTTCTTCGTCTCCACGGCGATCTCCGTGTTCAGCTCATTCTCCTTCACCCGGCGCTCCTGTTCTATGGACGCATTGCGGCGTTCATACAGCGCGTTGTCGGCGCTGCGCAGAATCTCTTCCCTGGCCTGCGCCTCCAGGGCGCGCAGTGTTTCTTTATTCGGAACAATGGCCAGTATCGACAGGCCCATCAGCTCGATGCCCAGCTTCTCAATCTCCGCGTTCCGTTCAATTTCCTGGGTAATGGTCTTGGCCAGGCGTTCGCTGGACTGGATCGCTTCGCGCAGCGGCAGCTGCTCCAGCTGTTTCTTGGTCAGCACCTTGGCAATATTGATTACGCGCTGCGCCAGCTTGCCGGGATCGTCGGACAGATACGTATTTTTCCGCAAATTGTAGGTGTAGTTGAGAATCTGTGTGGTCTTGCGGTAGTCGACGATCCGGTAGGTCAGCTGTCCCTGTACAGTCACTGTCTGGTAATCATTCGTAATTTCTTCGAACATGAACGGAACATCAATGGAGGATACCGGAACCACAACGACCGAAGTCGTAGGCGCATAATAATGAAAGGAAAGCCCCACTCCCTCACGCACAACCTTGCCGTTCTTCACTTTGAGCACATAATCACTGGGCTGGAATTTCACGAATCTGAATCCGAACATGGTCATTACCTCCTGTCAGCTTATGTTATTAACAATTTGTTATTAACATAAGATTAACACATGTTTTTGATATTATCAAGGTGTTAATAACAAGGTGGCTCAGGTACTTTGAGGGGACCCCGAAAACATATGCATTCTTATCTTTATAAAAAACACCGCATTCTCCATGGAATGCGGTGCAGGCAATAGACTTGAAGAGGTTATTTACACTGGTATATTCCCCAAGGTTATCCTCTTATTTTTTTAACCTCTTATTTTAATGTAGAGTAATCATCGCCGGGAATTGCACACCTATTTCACAGTAACCTTAATCTTGACGGTCTTGCCGCCGTATTTCACGGAAATGTTGGCCGAGCCTTTGCTGTTCGCCTTAATAAGGCCGTTCTTTCCGGTTGCCACCAGCTCCTTGCTTGATGACCACACTGCACTTTTGGACACATCGGCTTCACTGCCGTCCTCAAAGGTAGCCGTAGCCGTCAGCTGTACGGACTGGCCCGCCGTCAGCGTCAGGTTCATCTGGCTGATCTCCAGATATTTCAGCACATCCACCGTGACCGGCACCTTAACGGTTTTGCCGCCGTATGCCGCACTCACGTAGGACTTGCCGTAAGCGACCGCTTTGACTGTCCCTTTGGTCACCGTGACAATTTTGTAGCTGCCGCTTTTCCACTCTGCCTTGTCCGTAACATCCTTCGTTTTGCCGTCACTGTATGTGATCGTTACGGTTACCTTGGAGGTACCGCCGGATTTCATCGCCAGGCTAATGGCCGAAGCTTCGATCTTCGATACTTGGTCCACCTCAATATTAATGCTTGTTTGCTGGCCACCGTAAGACGCGGTGATGGTCGCTTTGCCCTTCAGCACGCCGGTTACCAATCCCTTTTTGACCGTGGCGACCGTCGCCTTGGAAGTGGTCCAATCCGCATCTGCGGTCACATCCGTCTCCACGCCTGCGGAATCGGTAGCCGTCAGGGTGATCTGCTCTTTATCCGCCGCCGCCATCGTGATCAGGCTCGCATTTGCGGCAAGCTCGTCCACCAGGCCGACATTGACGGTAATGGTCGCTGTCACTGTACCCGCTTTGGCTGTAATCACCGCCGTACCCGCGTCCACTCCGGTAATCAGCCCGTCTTCAACGCTGGCAATCTTCGCATCGCTGGTGCTCCATTCCACCTCATCCGTCAAGGTCTTGTCGCTGCCATCGCTGTATTGTCCGGTTGCTGTCACCTGGTAGGTCTCATCCTCCTGAAGCTCGACGGTTTTGGCCTGCAGCGTCAGCTTGTTCGGGGTTCCCGCCGTTACCGTGATAGCCGCGGATTTGCCGCCGTAGGAGGCGGTGATCACTGCGCTGCCCGTAGCATATGCGGTAATGGTGCCGCTGCTAACATCTGCCACATCCGCATGGTCCGAGCTCCACACCGCGTCTTCGGTCACATCCTGCGAGGTGCCGTCCCCGTAGCTGGCCATTACCGTTACAGCCTTGCTCTGATCCAAACCGAGGTTCAGCTTGCTGATGGTCAGATTCAGCCGGGACGCCGTTTCGACATTCACTGTAATCGTCACGGTTTTGCCCCCGTATACTGCTGTTACTGTAGTTGCACCCGTTTTATAGCCGGTAATGAGGCCCTTCGTTACAGTTGCGGTATTCTCATCCGCCGTGCTCCATACCGCGTCATCCGTAACCACACTGGAGGCGCCGTCCGCGTCCAGCGCGGTGAGCACCAGCTGCTGCGTTTTGTTGAGTCTCAGGAAGACAGTGTCATCATCCACGCTGAGCTTGTTGCTTTTGCCTACAGCCGTGGTCAATGTTACGGTCTTCGAGCCGTAGCTTGCCGTAATCGTTACCGTACCTTCCGCATAGGCAGTAATTATCCCCTTAGCCACAAAAGCCACCGCTTCATCACTGGAGCTCCAGACCGCCTTGCCGGTCACATCCGCCGTAGCTCCATCCGCAAAAGTCGCCGTCAGCGCCAGCGTCTTGGAGGCATTCACCGCAAGATTCAGGCTGGTCGCACTCAGGGCAAGATGCCTCGCCGTCCCGACATCCACTGTAACCGTGGCTGCTACACCGTTATAAGTACCGGTAATCGTGGCCGTTCCCACAGAATAGCCGGTGATCAGCCCCTTGCTGACCAGAGCAACGCTCTTATCGCTGGTGGTCCACGCCGCACTGCTTGTCACATCGGACGATGATCCGTCCCCGGCAACGGCAGTCAGTGTAAGCTGCTTCGTATCCTCCGGTTGCAGGAACACGCTCTCTTCACTGGCAACAAGCTTGTTCACAGCCCCGACTTCAACCTCAAGTGCAGTCTCCAGCGTGCCGTAAGCTGCACTGAGGGTAGCCGTTCCCGCCAGCTTGTAGGTGGTGACGGCTCCTTTTTTGACATAGGCCACAAGCTCATTGCTGGAGCTCCAGACTGCCTGGGAGGTTACATCCTCCGTGCTGCCGTCCGCATAGGTTGCTGTAAGCGTCAGCGCACGGGTTGAGCTTGTCTTCAGGCTGAGCGATTCGTCGCTTAAGTCGAGATACCGCGCTACCGCGACATCTACATCCACCACTGCCGATTTATCGCCGTAGGTTCCGGTGACCGTGGCCGTTCCGGCCGTATAGCCGTACACCTTGCCTTTGTATACATAAGCAATGCCGGAATCGCTGGAACTCCAGATGGCCGTGCTTGTCACATCTTTGGCGGTTCCGTCAGGATACACCGCTGTGAGCTTCAGCTGCTGGGCTTCCTCCGGCTTCAAAAAAACGCTCTGATCGTCCACCGTAAGCTTGCTCGTCTGATCCACAGTCACCTGAACGGTTGTGGTCTTGGTGCCGTATTTGGCTGTAATGACCGCCGTTCCCTGCTTGTACCCGGTAATGACACCTTTGAGCACATCCGCAACTTCCTCATCGCTGGAGGACCAGACGGCAAGGGAGGTTACATTCTCCTGTGTGCCGTCCGCAAAGACGGCCGTCAGCACAACCGGTGAGCTGTCATTCAGCAAAAGCGCAAGCTCCGGCTGGTCCACGGCAATCCGCTTGGCGACCTCTACGTTCACTGTAACGGTAACGGTTTTTTTGCCGTATACGCCTGTAATGACAGCAGTACCGGAGGAAACCCCTTTGACTGTACCGTTGACGACAGTAGCAACCGCTGCATCGCTGGTGCTCCATACGGCCTTATCCGCCACAGTGGCATCGGTGGCATTGTCGGAAAAGGTTGCCGTAAGAATTACGCTTCCCGTCTCGCCCTTGCGGAGATCCAGGCTCTGAACGTTCTGCGTCAAGGCCTTGACCTTCTTGGTCACGGTAACCGTGGCCGCCTGGGAGAACTTCGTCCCGTCGCTGTATGTATATACGGCCACGATCGTTGCAGTCCCTTCCGCCTTTGCGGTAACTATGCCGTTATAGACAGAAGCGACAGAGGGCTTGTCACTGGACCAGTCACTGTTTACGGTAACATCCCCCGAAGTGCTGTCCGAATAGACCGCCGTAGCCGTCAAGGCTTGAGTGTCTTCGATGGCAAGCGAAAGCTCATTCGCGCTCAATACGATTTTGGAGGCCGTAACGGTCGTTGCCGCCAGCGCCAGGCCTCCGTTGCCGAATACCAGAAGCATTGACATCACCATCGCAAAAAATCGGTTATAGCTGGTTTTCTTCAATCTTTTACCCTCCTAGCCGGATTATGATTTCATTCTCTTATCGACATTTACCGGCTATAAAATCAGGTACAAAAGTCCCATTTTAATTCTTATAACAACGATAAAAAATCAATATATTTGCTCGAGGACAGACCCTCCCCCTCCCGGGGGATCAACATGCTGAAAGCATCATAACAACCTAAACTGAATCTATTCTGAACGTGTCCAAAAAAAATTTCACGATGAAAAACTGCAGTTTGCACAAAAACAAATCCTGCTTTGCATTTTGTCCATTGAGTAACGGGGCACTTTATTTTATGATAATTTCAGTTAAACGAGAATGATTATCATTATTGGTAGTCATCATATATTTTCTGGGGGGCAAGATTTTATGAGATTAACAAAACAGCCTGTCGCCGTATTCTGCGTCATCTTCCTGATGGGCACCATGCTGCTCGCCTGCGGCAATTCAGAAGAACAAGAAGCCGGGAATGCTGCCGCAACCAATGCCGGAAACAGTGCAGCCGTGAGCGCGGCCCCTTCTGCTGAAGCTTCCGGCAGCACCTCTGATACTGCGTCTACACGCACTTACACAGATTACAGAGGCCATACTGTGGAAATTCCCGTAAGCCCTGAGCGTGTGATCTATTCGGGAGAAACCTATGGCGACCTGCTCGCGCTGGGCGTTCAGGCCGTAGGCTATCCAACCTCGATGGGTGAAGGCCAGGTCTTTGAAGACAGGCTGCAAGGCGTGGAGGATGTCGGCTTCCCGATCAATCTGGAAAAGACGCTGGAGCTTCAGCCCGATCTGATCATCTATGCGGGGACGGATGAAGCCGATTTCGAGGCCCTGTCCAAAATCGCACCGACGATTATCCTCGACACCTTTGCCCCGCTCCAGGAGCGGATGCTGGAGATCGGCGGCATTCTCGGTAAAACGAAAGAAGCGGAGGCTTGGCTGGCGCAATATAAAACAAGCGAAGAAGCGATGTGGGCGCAGCTTAAGGCATCGGGCATGAAGCCCGGCGAAACTGCCGCCGTCTTCACTTATTACCCGGGTGACCGGCTGTTTGTAATGGCGGCAACCGGACTTTCACAGGTGCTCTACAGTGAGAATGGCTTCAAGGCCACTCCTGGTATTCAAAAGCTGCTGGATGAAGGGACTGGCTTCCGGGAGGTATCCATGGAGGTCATAGGAGAGTACGCGGGAGACCGGATCTTCATCCTTACCCCTGTAGCCGATGAAGCGAAGCAATCCACCGAGAAGCTGATGCAGAGCAAAGTATGGCAGAGCCTTCCCGCTGTCAAGAACGGGCTGGTCTACACACAGGACATTATGAAAACCTCCAGCGACGCAACAACAAGAGAATGGCTGCTGGGTGAAATCCCCCGCCTGCTGGACCCGTCTGCTGAATAAGCAGGGCCTTCACTTCCCGGTAAGGACAGTTTGCAGTCCGGATCGGACCTTGCGGGAATCGGTTCCGGGAATAGCGAAGGCAGGCGGCGGCTGCATACAGCATGAAACATGCGGCGGCCTGCGTATGCAGCTCCATCCCCGGAACAAAGCAGCTTATCAACGCCTGTTGATAAGCTGCTTTGTTTTCGGTACAATATAATTTACTGATAATCGTTCTCAATATAAAGGAAGGGGGAACCGCCATTGCGACAGTCCAACACGAGCCCGGCTCCATTTCGCTCCCTGCTGTTTCAACTGGCGGATACGCAGCTGATCGTCGAGGCCGCCGGTTCCTGCTCTGCGCCGCGGATTTTGCAGCATCATACGCTTCTCATTTTTACGGGCGGCAGCGGCTTGCTCAACATCAACGGCGAGTCTGTCCCGTTGACCGCAGACAAGTGCTGGCTGCTGGCTCCCGGAGACTCCTGCAGCACAGAGAATCCCGAAATGTCATTGTATTATTATCTGATCTCATTCTCAGCCATTCAAGCCGGCACTCCTTCCGGACCCTACATACAAGAGCTTCTGCCGGGCAGGCGGCAATTGATTGTTCACCCCTTTACGAGGGTAATCCGGTTCGCGGAAGATCTCCTTGTGAACAGAAACTGCCGGGAGGATGACGTGCTGTATTTCCGGCAGCAGCTGAGATTCCAGGAACTGCTGCTGCTGCTTTTGGAGCATAATTATTCTTCCCGGCAGCTGCCAAGCCCCGCGCAATCCGTAGAAGGCACGATTCAATATTTGCAGGAGCACTATATGGACAGCATCACCGTGAAGCAGCTGGCGGAACAGGCCAATGTCTCGCTCTGGCAGTACACGCCGATTTTTCAAAAGCTGACCGGCAAACGGCCGCTTGATTACCTGGCGGACCTGCGCATCAGCCACTCCAAAACGCTTCTCCTGGAATCCGCTGAGCCGCTGCGGGAAATCGCCCGGCTGGCGGGCTTTTCCGATGAGTATTATTTCAGCCGCCGTTTCCGTCAGAAAACGGGGATCACGCCCGGCCAATATGCGCAATTGCAGCGGCGGAAGATCACGGTCAAGGACTGGACGGGGCATACCGTTGACATTCCCGAGAGGCCGAGGCGTATCATCTACCACGGCGAAACGCTTGGAGACCTGCTTGCGCTGGGTGTGAAGCCAGTCGGCGGAGACGAAGCCTTTGCAAGAAACAGCGTTTACAGCCACCGGATCAAAAAGCTGGCCAATGTCGGCTTTCCGCTCGATCCTAAGCTGACAGATTCGTTAAGCCCCGACCTGATCATTGTCGCGAATGCGGATGAACAGGTGTATACACGCGTCTGCGGCATCGCTCCCACGCTCACCTTCGATTCCTTTGCGCCGCTGAGCTCCCGCATGAGGACTCTCGGAAGCTGGCTGGGCAAGCAGCGTGAAGCCGAAGCCTGGCTGGAGACGTTCCACGCCAAAAACTCTGCCATGTGGCAGCGTCTTTACAGCGAGATGCTCCAGCCGGGTGAAACCGCGTCCGCCTTATACTTTGAACACGGCAATCATCTGTTCGCCATGGGCATGTCGGGATTCTCCACCGCCCTGTATGCTCCCGGCGGCTTGCAGCCGACAGAGGAGATTCAGGCCATTCTTGATCAGAAGCGAGGCTTCGCCGAGGTTGATCCGGCGAAGCTGCACAGCTATGCGGGAGACCGCGTCTTCATGCTCATCCCGCAGCGCGGGGACTCCCGGGCAGCCATGAGGCAGCTGATGCAGAGTCCGCTCTGGAGCAGCCTGCCCGCCGTGCGGCAGGGACAGGCCTACCTGCTCGACGGAGCCAAATGGAACTCCGGAGATGCGCTGACCCGGGAGCGGCTGCTGACCCTGCTGCCGAAGCTGCTCCGCGGGCAGCAGGGCGGTGCCTGAGCACTCAGAAGCGGCCAGTGTCCGTTAGAGTTGCAGCCATTCGGGGCAAGCCATGACCGGGTCAGCACCCGCTAGTTCAAGTAATTCAGACGTATTGCGGCCGACCGCTTTTCGCCTCCAAGACTATTGCACGAAATACAGCAGATAGCGTCTCACCGGGTATTAAGGAGCCTTCCACTGCGAACTTTTTCAGAAACCATGAGTCTCTGCGCTCGGCCGCTGTGTTCCGGCGTTTTATCTGGCCGTTTCAGGTGCGGCATGCTCGATCCGCAGCACGGAGATGCCGCGCTCCCGCACGCTGTCCGGCAGCTGCACGGTTAACCCTTCACCTTCGCGGCTCCACTTCAGCTCTTCTGCGCTGCCCAGCAGCTCCACCTTCAGAATTTCGCCCGCGAGCAGCTTGGAGCGGCTGCCCAAGGTTTCGATTACGGAAATTCCATCCTCCGGCCAGCCCATAATAGCCGCGTAGAGCAGTTGCTCACCCCGGGCGGTGAAGCGCACATCCTGCGGGGTGAACGGGCTGCGCTTCGTATCATTGAACGTGCCGCTGACCACCTGCGTCGGCCCTTCGCCGTATACCTTCCATGGGCGGGTGCCGTAAATCGCTTCGCCGTTGACCTCCAGCCAGTCTCCCACCTCCAGCAGCAGCCGCTGCTCCTCTTCGGGAATCGTGCCGTCCGCACGCGGCCCCACATTCAGCAGCATCACACCATTTTTGCTGACGATGTCCACCAGATCGCCCAGAATTGCTCCCGAGGTCTTGTATTTGTGGTCGGCAATATGGCACCAGGCGGTTTCCCCGACGGAAGTACAGGTCTGCCACAGTGCCGGATTGATGTCAGCCAGCTGTCCGCGTTCCATATCATACACGGCAGTCCCTTCCGCGAAGGCGTCGAACTTGTAGTTGATGACGGCACCCCGGCCCCATTCGGCAGCCTTGTTGTAGTAGTAAGCGGCCAGCTTTTGCAGATAGGGCTTGAAAACAGGCTGTTCAATCCACCAGTCAAAATAGACCAGCTGCGGGCCGTAACGGTCAATCAGATCGCAGGTACGGACCAGCCAATCGTCGAGAAACTCCTCATTCGGCGGCAGAATCGGCAGCGGATAGGCAGGATCGCCATAGCAGGGCTGAGCCGGACCGTACAGGTCGGCATATTTGAGGTCCTGCACATCGGAAGGAAGCTGCCGGCCGCCATTGTAATACCACCAATTCTCTGCCCGGTGGCTCGATACGCCAAAGGTCATATAATGGCGCCGGACGGCAGCTGCCAGCTCGCCGATCACATCTCTTTTGGGACCCATTTTGGCAGCGGTCCATTCCGAATATGGACAGTCATACATGGCGAAGCCGTCATGATGCTCGGCGACAGGCACCACAAACGCTGCACCCGCCCGTTTGAACAAGGCCGCCCACTCCTCGGCATCGAATTTATCCGCCGTGAATTCGGGAATGAAATCCTTATAGCCGAATTCGTCCGGAGGACCGTAGGTCTTAAGATGATGCTCATACACCTCCGTGCCTTCTCTATACATATTGCGCGCGTACCATTCTGTCCCGAAGGCGGGCACGGAATAGACCCCCCAATGGATAAAAATCCCGAACTTTGCATCCTCATACCAGCGGGGAACGGAATAGGCGCCCAGCGACTGCCAATCGGCCCGGAACGGCCCGTTGTCCACAGTGCTTTGGATCTCCAGCTTCTTCTCCTTGCGCAATTCGTGCAGCTTTGACTTTGACAAGACGCTCACCTCTTTCCTGAATTCAGAATGCTGCGGACCGCCTGCAGCCTTGCCGGATCAACGGGCTTCAGCGGATCTCCGTCTTCTCTTACGGCGGAGCCGAAATGCACCCGGCTTACGGCTGTCCGTATGACGAAATCCCTGAGCCCATCAGCAGTTAGGCCGCTGCCCGCAAGGATGCTGACGGGGGACATTGAGGACAGCCGCTCAAGCACGGCGATCCGCTCTGCCCCCTCCGGTGCGGTATTCTGCCCGCCGGAGGTCAGAACATCGGTAATCTGCGGGTACCGCTTGATTATCTCCAATGCCGCAATCTGGTCCTCAGCCTCGTCAAACGCCCGGTGAAAAGTAACCTCAAGCCCGTCCGCGGCCTGCAGCAGCCGCTTAAGCAGTTCTTCATCAACCGCCCCGTCCGGACGGAGCATCCCCATGACAAGGGATAATCCGCCTACGGCGGCAATATGGCGGATGTCCCGCAGCATCGTCTGCGTGTCGGCCTCATCGTAACGGAAGGAGCGGGCATGCGGCCGCACCATCACTCTTACCGGAATGCCGACCGCTTCCCGCACACCTTCAATCAGCCCGAGGCTGGGCGTAAGTCCGCCCTCCCGGATACCGGTGATCAGCTCGATCCGGTCCGCCCCGTAACGCTCGGCAATGACAGCGTCCTTCACTGTCGTAGCTATGACCTCCAGCAGCATCTTCTACTTTCTCCCCCTCATCATGATCGTCCGCGCCGCACCGATCATTCCGGCCTCATTGCCCAGACTGGCAGGCAGCACATTAAAGGACAACGGTGACGCTTCGGCCAATCTATCCATCCAGGCCGCCCGCCAAAGCGGGTGGGATTCGGCGACGCCTCCGCCAAGGATAATGGCCCCCGGATCAAAAAACGACTGGATATTGTGCACAGTCAAACTCAAATCGTTCAGATACACATCCATAACCGCAGCCGCCCGAGGGTCGCCTGCGGCAAAGGCGGCAAGCAGCCGGTGGCTGTCCCAGCTCCCGTCCGCGCCGGCCGCCAGACGGTTCAGCGCGCGGCCCGACAGGTAATGCTCGGCGCACCCCCTCTGGCCGCAGCTGCAGGGAATTCCGCCCGGGTAGAGGACCATATGGCCGAATTCACCGGCGGCTCCCTGCTTGCCGGAAACCGGCTCCTCCCTGTGAACGAGGGCTCCGCCTACGCCGGTGCCGAGTGTCAGCATCGCGTAATCCGCAAGCCCCGAAGCTGCACCCAGCCAGCCTTCGCCCAGTGCAGCGGCGTTCGCATCGTTCAGCACGGCGGCGGGAAGCCCGAGCCCGGCTTCAATCTCCGCCGCAAGCCTCATCCCCGTCCAGCCGGGAAGATTGTCGGTCGCGTACAGCACCACTCCTTCCTCCGGGTCCACCCGTCCGGCAGTGCCGATGCCGATGCCGCTCACCTCCGGCCCGTCCGCCATCAGAGCAGCAAGCATGCCCTTCAGGGCATGCAGGATACCCTTCGCCCCTTCGCTGACGGGTGTGGGTGTACTCCGGCGGGCGATAATGTCTCCGCCCTCATCGATTAATGCCGCCTTAATGCCCGTTCCGCCGATGTCGGCGCCAATATAATACCCGCTCACCGTTCCGCCTCCCCGCTTCCCCCGGAAACCGGCCCCCGCATCGCCTGCACATAGCGGGCAGCAATCCACTGCGGCCGGGTGATGGCCGAGCCGACCACGACGAACGCGGCTCCCAGCCGCAGCGCATCAGCCGCCTGCCGGGGTTCGGAAATCCCGCCCTCGGCAACGACGGGAATATCGAGCACAGCAGCCAGCCGCTCCAGCAGATCAAGATTCGGCAGCGGCGTTCCGGCTGTTTCGCGGGTATAGCCGCACAGCGTGGTCGAGACATAGTCGGCTCCCCACTCCGCAGCCAGCATTCCTTCTTCAAAGGTGGCGATGTCCGCCATCACGGCGGCTCCCGCGCGCTTCAGACCGGCGATGGTTTCGGCAAGCGTCCGCCCATCCGGACGGAGGCGGCCCGTACCGTCCACCGCCACAATATCCGCTCCGGCTGCATGTATGGCCAGCGCATCCTCAAGCGTTG
This sequence comes from Paenibacillus sp. S150, assembly GCF_019352175.1. Taxonomy (GTDB): domain Bacteria; phylum Bacillota; class Bacilli; order Paenibacillales; family Paenibacillaceae; genus Paenibacillus_AQ. The sequence goes on along the minus strand of NZ_JACBYI010000006.1, from coordinate 141,964 downwards.
GCGTAATGTAGACCTCGCTGTTTTCATGCTGTATTTTCACCAGTCCGATCAGCGGCAGACCCGCGGCCTCCTTGATGGCCTTGATATCCGCCAGCCCGCCTGCGCGGATGCCTGCGGCTCCGGCTTCCTTCGCCGCCATGGCCATGGCAACCATATGATGGCTTCCATACAGCGGCTCATCCTGCAGCGCCTGGCAGGAAACCACTAGCCCCTGATAGGGAATTACGCTGTCCGCTTCCTTGTTCATCCACTTTTCACCTCTATATAAGTTAATCTGTCACTTTTGCCTTCTGCTGATTTTCATTGTTATCTTATACAGCATAGTTTTATTTTACAGCAGCCTGCCTATCCTTTGACAGCGCCGCCTACCAGCCCTTTGATAATAAAACGCTGCACGAACAAGTACAGGATGATGATCGGCAGGGCCACCAGCGCGGCTCCGGCGAACATTTGCGGCCAGTTCGTATTGTATTGGCTTTTGAAGGCCATCAGGCCGACAGGCAGAGTCCGCATTTCCGGCGATGACAAGTAGACCAGCGGATTAAAAAAGTCATTCCAGGAGTTGATCGCCACCACAATAATGCAGGTTGCCGTAATCGGCAGCGTCAGCGGAAATATAATCCGGATGAACGTCCGCCAGGGTCCGCAGCCGTCAACCAGTGCGGCCTCTTCAATCTCGCTTGGCACGGTCTTGAAGAAATTCACATAGAGAAAGATCGGCAGCGCCAGACCGGAGGCAATCTGGATCAGGGACAGTCCGATATGCGTGTTCAGCAGATGGACCTGCCGCAGGACCAGAAAGGCCGGAATCGTTCCGGAAAAAGCCGGAAGTATAAGCCCCATCAGGAAAAAGGTTGACATCGCCTCCGATTTGTAGCGTTTGCCGTGATGCAGGCCGTATGCGGCCAGTACAGAAACGCCAATTGCAGCGGCAGTGGTCATCACCAGCACCAGAATGCTGTTCCCGAAATACGGCAGCAGGTTCCCCGTGCGGAACGCTTCCGTGTAATTGCTCCACTGCGGGTCCTTCGGAAGACTGAGCGGATTAATCGTCGATGGCGTCTGCAGCGAGACGGAGACCATAACCGCCATCGGCACGAGTACGATAATGAGCGCGATAATCAGCACGGTATAGATTGAGGTTTTCTGCAGTGTAGTTGTCAATTCGCCACCTCCAGACGGCTGAGCAGCTTGATCTGCACAAAGGTTACCGCAAGAATCATCACCGACAGAATCATCGCCATCGCGGTGCCGTAGCCCATTTGCGAGGTTTTGAAGGCATACTGGTAGATCATAATGCCAAAGGTCTGTGTGGAGTTCGCCGGTCCGCCTTGCGTCATGATGAAGACATGCTCGAACATTTTCATACAGCCGATTACCGATAGAACGGTGTTCACGATAATTGATGGAATCAGCAGCGGCAGAGTCACTCTCCAGAACTTGTTCCACGGACCTGCGCCGTCAATGCTTGAAGCCTCATATATTTCACCCGATACGGATTGTAGTCCAGCCAAATAAATCATCATCGAGTAGCCTGTATACTGCCAGACCATCACGAGTGCAATTGCATAAATCGCCAGGCGGGGATCACCGAGCCAGTCCAGCGCTGCCAGACCATCCAGCCCGACTGCGGCAAAAAACTTCGGCAGAAACCCGACCATCGGCGCGTACATGTAGCTCCACACGTAGCCGATAACGACAGTGTTCAGAATAACGGGAAAGAAAATAATCGCCCGCATCCACACAATGCCCTTCAGCTTCTGGTCCAGCAGCACTGCCAGCAGGATGGAAGCGGTATGCTGCAGCACAATGACCACAACAGAGAGAATCGCCATATTCTTCAGCGCAGTCAGCAAGAGCGGATCGCGGAAGGCCTCGCGGAAGTTCTCCAGCCCGACCCAGTCGGCCTTGAACGAGAACCCGTTCCAATCGGTGAAGCCATAATACAAGCCGCTGAAGATCGGTCCGGCAAAAAACAGCAGATAAATCAGCAGCGCCGGGGCAATAAACAGCACATAATTGCGGAAATTCATGAATTTCATGGTTTGCCTCCATCCCTTACCCCAAATTGGGTAAAAAAAAAGAAACCTAAGCGAAAGACAGCAACATCCTTATTCTGAGCTTTCGCTTATTCTCTTCAGTGGTTTCTATTTGGTGTAAAATGCCGCCTTGCGCGCAAGAGTTAGATGTCTTTATCCTGCGCCGTTTGCATTTGCTCCAGCAGCTTGCCCGTATCCACATCCTGCTTCAGCAGAATCTGCTGGAAGATCGGGAACATTACCGGCTCGATGGAGGAAGTCATGCTCGGGAAGATTTGCGCTTCACTGGCGTCGATCAGCGGCTGGAGGGAGGCAGCCAGCGGGCTGTAGGTTTCCGAGGTTCCGCCTTTTACCGTTACGGCCTGCTTCGTTTCATCCGACCAGATCTTGGCCATTTCCGGATCAGCGACAAATTCCATGAACAGCTTGATTTCTTCCTGGTGCTTGCTCCACGATACGCCAACCAGCAGGTTGTCGGAGACAAGGTTCGTTACCAGCGGCTGGTCACCGCGGTTGACCGGAATCGGGAAGGCACCCAGCTCGAAGTCGGAGAAGTCGGCATCGAAGTTTTCGCTGTAGCCCCATTCACCCATCGGCCACATGGCCGCCTTGCCTTCTTTGAATACCTGCGCTACCTGGTCGTAGCTTAGGCCGACGGAATTTTCCAGCAGATAGCCTTTATCCGCAAGCTCCTTCATGCCGTCAAAATAGCCCGTAAATTCCGGATCGGTCCACTTTTTATCGCCGCTTGCCAGCTGTGCGAAGACATCCGGATTGTCATGCTGGTACAAGCCAAACTGGGAGGTGGTAATGAACTGTGTCGCCCAGCCGTCCTTGCTGCCGATGACCATTGGCGCGGTGCCGCCGGCTTTGATCTTTTCACTCACATCCATCAGCTCTTCCCAATTCGTGGGAATAGCGAGCCCGAGAGAGTCGAACAGGGTTTTGTTGTAGAACATGACGATCGGCTGGCTGTTGTATGGAACGCCGTAGGTTTTGCCGTCCACAGTACCCAGCTTCACCGCTGCTTCGAGGTAGTTGCTGAGCCAAGGGCTGCCGGTGATATCCATCAGCACATTCTCCTTGGAGAATTCAGCTACCTGGTTGGGGAACAGCCAGAGCATATCCATATCTGCCTGGGAGACGATCCGCGTACGGATAATTTCGCGGAACTGATCGTATACCTTGTCGTGCTCTATCGTGATGTACGGGTATTTCTCCTGGAATTTATCAACGACCGTCTGGCTGATCGGATTCCATGTCGTCAGCTTCAGCACCACCGGTTCCTTCTCGCCCGCCGCAGCATTGCCATCTGTTGCCGCTGCACCGGAGTCGCTATTTATCGCCGCGTTGTTGCTGCCGCAGCCTGCAAGAATGACCAACAATCCAAGACACAATACCGACAACCACCAGAACCCGCCTTTTTTTCTCATATGTTAGCCTCCCTGACATAAAGTGAATTTCATGAGCTTATCGTACCCTTTTTGTGTCAGGTAAACTATCAGTGCAATTTGCTGCTTTGCAGCTATTAATTGCTTAATTTAACGCCTTCCTTCGCTTAGGGGTCTCGGAACTAGACGAAATCTGCTTTTTCCATAACTTTTTTGCTTTGCAGCACGTTGGCTATTCCCCAAAGCTTTAATTTTCTCCGTTGCGCGCGAAGCAGCTTCCCCTATTGATTGCGGAATTCCAGCGGTGTCAGCCCCGTGTCATCTTTGAACAGCTTGCTGAAATAATGCGGGTTGGCGTAACCCAGCTCCTCCGCCACCTCGTACACCTTCCGGTTGCTGTCACGCAGCAGCTTGCGGGCCAGCAGCATTTTTTTGGCGGTCACATATTCGTTGAAATGCTGTCCGGTCTCCTTGAGGAACAGGCGGCTCAGATGGCTGACGCTGACATGAATCTGCTCCGCCGTGCGGGCCAGGGTCACATCCTCCAGCAAATGCTCGTCAATATAGGCTGTAGCCAGGCGGATAATTCCGCTGAGCTTCCCGCCGCTCACCGGCTCGCGGGACGCAGCGCCCCTGTAGGCTTCCGGCAGCTCTTCAGCCCTTCGGTGAATCATGCTGTACGAGTAGGCCAGGCGGATTCCGAGCATTTTGAACAAGCTCTGCTCCAGTTGGTCCAGATATGCCTGCATTGCCCCGGCCTCCGCCTTGCCTCCGTCCAGCGGCAGCAGCCACACCAGCTCTTTATGCTCACGGCTGAGCAGAATCCCGCCCCACTCCCTGGAGGTGTACTCCTCCAAAAAATAGCGGAAGGACATAAACCGGGCCAGTGCGGTCTGCGGCTCCGCCGTCTCATTCTCCGCCATACGCAGCACCGCCAGCTGATACCCCTGCCCGTAAATGGCCTCCAGCCCCAAACGCTGCCAGCGCTCAGCCCAATCCGGCGGAAGCACCTCCGCCTCCAGCAGCAGCTGCACCAGATGGTCGCGGTCCTTGTCCGTATACGCCTGCGGAACAGGTTCCTGATGAAGCTGCTCCAGAGCAGCCGTCGCTTTTTTCAGGGCCGCAGCAATCTCTTCGGCATCCATCGTCGGCTTATGCAAATAATCGACCACCCCAATGCGGACCGCTTCTTTGACATAAGGGAAATCCTCGAAGCTGCTGAAGAATATGATCTGCACCCCGCTGTACTGCTCCTTAATCCTGCGCGCCAGCTCCAGTCCGTCCATTCCGGGCATGCGGATATCCGTCATGACGATATGGATGTCCTCATGGGCCAGCGCCTTGAGGGCTTCCTGGCCATTTGCCGCCTCAGCCTTCCAGCTGATTCCCAGTCCGTCCCAGTCCAGCATATACCGCAGCCCCAGCCTCACAATCGTCTCATCTTCCACCACAAGCAGGTTCCACATCAATTCATTCCTCCATTCACGGCAGGGGCTGTTCCCCTATCCTCCGGTTCAAAGGGCAGATACAGCTCGGCCCGGGTTCCCTGGTCCGGCTCACTCACCAGCAGAAGTGTATACGGGGGGCCAAATCTTAAGCGGATGCGGTCACGCACGTTGGCTACACCTATGCTTTTGCTGGAATGCCCGGCGGCATTCTGAAGGGTTGCCCCATTTAGAACATTCAGGACCTCAGGCGCTATGCCAGGCCCGTTATCAGCAATGGTGATCAGCAGCTCCTCGCCATTCCCGGCAAAAGAAACGCCGACTTCAATCAACAGCGGGCCATCCACATCGAAGGAGCCGTGAAAAATCGCATTTTCCATCAGCGGCTGCAGAATCATCGGCGGAACCATGGCCTGCTCCGTATGCTCTTCGATTGTCCACTCCACCTGAAACCGGTTCGTATACCGCAGCTCCATAAGCCGCACATAATGATGCAGCAGCTCCAGCTCCGCCGCCAGCGGCACCAGCTCGCTGTCCAGCTTCATGTTGGCATGAAGCAGCTTGTTCAGTGACTGCAGCAGCCTGGCTATCCCATCGGACTGCTGCAGAACGGCAAGCATGCGGATCGAGTTGATCGTATTGTACAGAAAATGAGGCGCAATCCGCGCCCTTAGCGCATACAGCTCCGCCTCCCGCTTCTGCCGCTCCTTCTCTTCAATCGATTGAATCAGCATATCCAGCCGCTTCACCATCGTGACATAGCTGAGATGCAGCTGCCCGATTTCACCTTTGACGGGCGGGGCAGCCGGAGCCACGAACAGCCCCCGCTCCACATCGCGCATTGAAGAGATCAGGCTGCGGATTGGCCGGGACAGGCTCCGGGCCAGCAGCAGGGACAGAATCGCGGCAGCCGCCGTAGATATCACCACCAGCACAATCGTAAAATTGCGGATAACGTTGGCGTCACCCAGCAGTTCCTCGCGGTCAATCAGCAGATAGCTGGTCCAGCCCAAATATTCGCTGTGGGCGTATACCCCGGTAGCCGCCGCAAGGCCGCCTCCCAGTTCAGGGACTGTAATCACCCCGCGCATCGTGCCCTTTTGGGCAGACTGCTCTGCCGCCGCACTGAGGAACCGCTGATTATCGGCAGTCCGTGTGGAATAGATCAGCTCCCCCTTCTCATCCGCCACCATGACATGCATGCTCTTGAGCTGGAAGGAGCGGACAATCTTATCCATGAAATCGGGGCGGATGTCGACCGCCACAACCCCCGCGGGACTAAAATCATCATTCAGCAGCAGCCGGGACGCTGTAATGGTCGCAAACGGCGCACTGTTGAACTGCCTCTCCTGGCGCAGCCCGGAGATGGCTATCCCCCCGCCTCTGCTGAGTGTTTCCTTATACCATTCCTCATCCGCCGGACTGACTGCTTCATTGATGGAGGACCGGTCGCTGACCCGGTAGCCGTACACATTGCCTTTGGTGCTGTAGAAGATCAGACCTTGAATCGTGGAGAAAATCGAAGGGTAGGTTACAAGCAGCTTGGCGAACTGCTGCTGGGTTTCAAGCTCCCGGTAGCCCCATTGGTCACGGGGGACATAGGGCTGATTCAGTATCTGAAAGATCTCCGGCGTAAAATACGGAAAGGTGCTGAAGCGGTCCACATCCTCCACCTGCCGCCGGATTGCCTCGTTCAGCTGTCCGGCAATGACGCCCAAATCCTCGTTCACCCGTGACTCCAGCGTGTCCACGGATTTCAGGTATGCCATCGTCCCTATCACTATGGACGGGATAATCCCTAGCAGGAAGAAGGCGAGCAGCAGCTTGCTCTGATAAGTTAAGTTGTTCCAACGCCGCATCATCCGCTTCACTTCCTCCGGGCAAATTTTCATTTAGTATAATAGATTATGCGCCGCGTTGCATGGGAAAATGAACCGTTAATTTTTCACATCAGCCCGTACCATGGAACATCAAAATTGTGAAACCCTTGGCAGATAAGGCTTTATATTTAACATAGATATACCATAGAAATATCATTTTATTTTTTTGAATTGTAAACTTTCATTACATAGATATAATGAAATTATTGCAGCATTTCTCATAGCTGCTTAGAGAGGAACTTGTACACGAAAGGAAGTATTGCCAATGAGCCGGAAAATTGCCATTATGCGGCTGGAGGAATTACAACCGGAGCTTGTGCAGCAGTTAAACAAACTTATTATAGATGTGGTAGAGGACGGCGCCTCTATCGGCTTCCTGCCTCCGATGGCGGTTGAGGAGGCTTCAGCCTACTGGCAAAGGGTGCCGGCTCCGGGCGTCCTGCTCTGGGCGGCAACCGAGAAGGACACCATTGCCGGCACGGTACAGCTCCATCTTGTATCTAAGCCGAACGCCCCGCACCGGGCGGAAATCGCCAAGCTGATGGTGCATCCGGAGCACCGCCGCAAAGGGATTGCCCGCATGCTGATGGACACCGCAGAGCAGGCAGCGGCGGCAGATGGCCGGACACTTCTGGTGCTGGATACGCGCGAGGGCGATCCTTCCAACCTGCTCTACCAGTCGCGCGGATTTGTGGAAGCCGGCAAAATCCCGAACTATGTCGTCTCCGGCGATGGCGAAATGTCCGCCACCGTGATTTATTACAGGTATCAGTAGCACAAGAGGGTAGGAGTTAAGAGGGGAAAGGACGGGTAAGTGAGTAAGTTGTGTGGGTAGGTACGCGGTATGTGGGTGGGTGGGTGAATGAGTATATGTGTGCGTATATATGAATGAATATCTGTGTGAATAGGTGAGTGAGTAGGTGTGTGTGTGAGTGTGGCTTGTGGCTGTGTGGCTGTGTGAGTGTGTGAGTAAGTATGTGTCTGTGTGTGTATATGAAAGAGTATCTGTGTGAATAGGTGAGTGAGTAGGTGAGTATATGAGTGGGTATATGAGTGAGTATATGAGTGGGTATGTGCGTGAGTAGGTGTGTGTGTGAGTCTGGCTTGTTGCTGTGTGAGTGTGTGAGTAAGTATGTGTCTGTAAGAGTATCTGTGTGAGTATGCGCGTGAGTAGGTGTGTGTCAGTGTGTGTGCTCCATCCCTCTACACTCATCTGTACTCATCTATCCCGCTCCAGCGCAGCACCGCAGATTATCACCATAGTGCAAAGAAAAGGTTAGTGGGAAAAAGTAAACCTAATTCTAAGATTTCGCGCTATAAACGAGGTTTAGTGGGATTTTGTATACTTAATCTTACTGTAAACAGCGAAATATGCTGATTTCAGCTGAATTAGTGCTACTTTTTCCACCTAACATTCTCCGAGGGGAAACTGGCTGAGAATTAGTGGGACTTTTTCCACTTAGAGCTCCCAAAGGCGAGCATGCTGCATGTTAAAAGGGGGGCCATACTTCAAAACACAAGGCCTCACGGTCTGCGAAATAGCAGACCGTGAGGCCTTGTGCATATTTTCAGCTATTCAGCCGCCATTAGCTTACGCCCACCACATATCCAGCGGCTGCTCGCGGATCAGGATCGACTGCAGGTTGGTCACTGCGCGGAAGAAGCCTTCATCCACGGACATAAGCGGATCTTCGTGCTCAATGCTTACGACATAATCATAGCCGTAGGTGCGAAGCGCACTCATAATATCCGACCATTCGGACAGGCTGTGGCCGCAGCCGACAGAGCGGAAGGTCCACGCCCGGGTCTGCACATCGCCATAAGGCTGCATATCCGTCAAGCCGTACATGTTGATATTATCCTGATCCAGATACGTATCCTTGGCATGAAAATGGTGAATTGCTCCGGCCTTGCCAAGAATTTTGATCGCACCCACAGGCTCAATGCCCTGCCACCACAGATGGCTGGGATCAAGATTGGCGCCAATTGCCGGACCGGTGGCTTCTCTCAGCTTGAGAATGGTATAAGGCGTATGGCACAGGAAGCCGCCGTGCAGCTCAATGCCAATCTTCACCCCATGCTCTTCGGCGAGCTGGGCGATTTCCTTCCAGTAAGGGATCAGCTTCTGCTCCCACTGCCAGGTCAGGATATCGCTGTACACGGTAGGCCAGGGCGTGACCGGCCAGTTCGGCGCTTTGGCCTCCTCGCTGTCTCCGGCAGTGCCCGAGAAGGTGTTGACCACGGCAACACCCATCAGCGATGCCAGTTTAATGGATTTGCGCAGGATTTCATCCCCCTGGCGCGCCTCCTCCCTGTCCGGCGAAATCGGGTTGTTATGGCAGCTGAAGGCGCTGATCATAATGCCGCGTTTCGTGAACTTTTCCAAATACGCCTCACGGGCCGCTTCACTCGCCAGCAGCTCATCCGTAGGACAGTGGGGGTTGCCGGGATTGCCTCCGGAGCCGATTTCCACCGCGTTCAGGCCGGCGGCAGCGATTTTATCCAGCATCTCATCCAGGCTGAGGCTTCCAAATACGGGATCAAATACTCCTAATTTCATCTATACTCCCACCTTTTCTCTAATCGGCTCAAGCGCCGCAGAATGTCCGTACACAGGATAATCCCGCTTCGCCCCCGCACACCAGTTCACGCCGTTGATGATTACCTGTTGAATCTCTTTATTGTAATAAGTCGGGTAAGATTCATGCCCGGGCTGGAAATAAAAAATCTTTCCGCTGCCGCGCCGGTAGGTCGATCCGCTCGGGAACACATTCCCGCCTTCGAACCAGCCGACAAAAACCAGCGACTCCGGAGCCGGAACATCGAAATGCGCTCCATACATCTCCTCCTGCTCCAGATCAATATACTCGCCAATGCCTTCGGCAATCGGGTGGCTCGGTTCCATGACCCACAGGCGTTCTTTTTCTCCGGCTTCACGCCATTTCAGATCACAGCCCGTGCCCATCAGCTTCATGAAGATTTTGGACATATGCCCCGAATGCAGCACGACCAGCCCCATTCCCTGCAGCACCCGCCGGTGAACCCGGTTCACGATCTCGTCGCTCACCTCCTGATGGGCCATATGCCCCCACCATACCAGCACATCGGTGTTATTCAGCACTTCCTCCGTCAATCCATGCTCCGGCTCATCCAGCGTTGCCGTTGCCGTATCCATTCCGGCTTGGCTTAGAAAGGAAGCCAGCTGGGCATGGATGCCCTGCGGATATATCTCACGGATCCGCTCTTCCTGCCGTTCATGACGATATTCATTCCATACGGTTACTCTGGTCACTATGCACACGCTCCTGGTACTTTTGTTTTTATTATATAAACTGAACCTTTGATTGAAACAATCGGCCTTGACCTTGATCATGGCTGCGGTGAAGGTTAGGACTTCCCGCCGCTGTTAGGTATACATTTCCAGATTAGAACCGTTGTCCACGGTTGAAATCCAAGCCCATGCTGAGAGTGCCGGCTTTCCTGCGGATAGCTCTCGGGCGTCGCTGCCGCTCCGTAAGTATCCATACTTGGCCGCCAGCACTTGTACCTTTTGTTAATGTTCCAAGCTCAAGCTGCTTATTTAAAAAATACAGGCATTCCCGTTTCCGACGATTTGTAAATAGCCTCCAGTATGCGGGTAACCACCAGCGCCTGCTCCGGCTTCACGACCGGCTCCGTATCATTCACAATACTGCCAATCCACTGCTTGGCTTCCGCCACTGCCGGATCATCGCCCGCACCGTCGTAGAAGTCCACACCGGCTGCATCCAGGCCAATATGCTTCTCATAGGTTTTGCCATACTCTTCCCCATTAATGCGCAGGCCCTTCTCCATATCCGCTCCGCCTTCCGTGCCGCAGAGCACGGTTCTGGCTTCGCCCACATCCAGGGTGTTCAGCGCCCAGCTCGCCTCAAGGACAATGGTCGCTCCGTTCTCCATCGTAATGAACCCGATGGCGGAATCCTCCACCGTAAATTTCTCCGGGTCCCAAGGACCCCAGGCATTTGCGGCATTTTTGCGGCCGGACAGCTTGTGATAAGCATTGCCCACAGCATATTTGGGCTTGTAATTGTCCATCATCCACAGGGTAAGGTCCAGGGCATGGGTACCGATGTCGATCAGCGGCCCGCCGCCCTGCGCTTCCTCATCCAGGAACACCCCCCAGGTTGGAACCGCGCGGCGGCGGATGGCCTTGGCTTTGGCATAATAGATTTCTCCCAGCCCGTTGTTCTCACATACGGTATGCAGGTAAGCCGAGTCCGGTCTGAAGCGGTTCTGATACCCGATCGTCAGCTTCTTGCCCGTGCGTTTTGCTGCGTCAATCATCGCCTGCGCTTCCGCGGTTGTCTTCGCCATAGGCTTCTCGCACATTACATGCTTGCCGGCCTCCATGGCTGCGATGGAAATCTCCGCATGGGAAATGTTCGGCGTACATACATGAATCACATCTATACTTGCATCCTTAAGCAGCTCTTTATAGTCTGTGTAAACCGCAGCGCTTTCATTTCCGAACTCTGCTCTTGCCTTCTCGGCACGTTCAGGCACGATATCGCAGAACGCCACCATTACCGCACCTTCCACCTTGTGCAATGCGGGCATATGCTTGCCGTTCGCAATTCCGCCGCAGCCGATAATTCCTACTGTTAACGTCATTCTCTCTAACCTCCACCAGTTTTGATATCTCTATCATACAAATCCGCCCCAGCGCTTTCTTCCTGTATTCTTGCTGTATTATTCCTGAATATTGTCTTATGGTATTTCAGCGGGGAAATCCCCGTTGCATCCTTGAAAAAATGGTGAAAGGTCTTCACACTGCCAAACCCGGCGGCTTCCGCCACAGCGGACATCGGCAGATCCTCATTCAACAGAATCCACTTTGCTTTGTTCAGGCGGTATTCATTCAAAAAAGCGACAAAGGTCATCCCGGTATTCCGCTTGAACAGCTTGGTGAAATAATACGGGCTGAAGCCCATGTAGCGGGCCACCTCATTCAGCGTAATCGCCTTGCGGTAATGCTGCTCCACATAGGCAAAGATCCGCTCCAGGCGCTCCAGCGTTTCTCTGGATTGAGTCAGCGTATCCTCCGAGAACTTAGGCTGCCGCTTGATTCTGCTCTTCGGCACCTCCCGCAAAATAACGGTCAGCAGCTCGAGCATTCTTGCCTTAATCAGATAGGCACACCCTTCCCGGCGCTGGGTATCCTCCTCATAGATGCTCTCAATCAGGGAGATCATCCTTCCGGTTACCGCCTCAGGCCATGCCGAGCTGGAATGCTCCATTTCCGTAAATACATCCCGAAGCGAATAGCCGCTGTCCTCCAGGGACGCAACCTCCTGAAACAGATTCAGGTCAAACTGGATCACCACCCGCTGGCTTTCGGGCGAAGCGAGAAAATAATGCACATCCCCGCCGTTGATAAACTGAACCTCGCCCTGCTCCATACGGATAGGCGTATCATTTATTCCCAGATTTAGTCTTCCCTTAGTAACATAGATGATTTCGATTTCCTTGTGCCAATGCGGATAACACAGCGTATCTCCTCCACAAACCAGACTGCGGAAGGGAAAATGCTTATCCACATCCGGAAATTCGAGATATATACTCATAAGTGCGGCTCCTTGTCCGGGTGATTGACTGCTTATAACCGATAGGTGGTATTATGCAAAATTCAGGTCTACTATTATTATCGTCCTTAAACCTGAAACGGACAGATTCATTATACAAAATTAATATAAAAATAAGGAGCCTCCCGGCTCCTTTGAGTTATCTATTCAAAAAGAAGTTACTACACAATACCGTTAGAGAACTTAGCTCTTTTTATATATTTAATCAAAGCTTAATCTTCAAAACGACCTTCCGCACACTCTCAACCTGCCCAGCCGCAATCCCCGTCATATGCCCGTCCTGAGGATAGCAGACCACAAGTGCTCCAGGGCCGGCAGTTACTGCCGATTCCACAGCCCCGGTGAAGAAAATAGCATCCTTCTCGGCACTGTATCCGTCTTTGACCTCAAGCTGTTCGATAGCGGCGTAGCCAATCTTCTCCGTGCCTTCGAGAATATAATGCAGATCCAGGTTCACCCGGTGCGCTTCCCAGAAGCACTCCCCGGCCGCCTTCGTTTCATATCCGTTGATGAAATAGAACATCTCATCGTTCACCTCATGGCGTCCCGCCGCCTGCCCGGCGAAATCGGTATCGTGCAGAAACTGCAGCCCTCTCTGAATCTTCTCCCCGTAAGCTGACTTATTCTCCAGCAAATGTCCCAGTGTATCCACAATCATCGCCGATCTCCCCCTATAATCTCTGATCTGTTCCCCAAGCCGCGGAATAGAAAAATAATATATGATCACCGCGGGTGCGGTCTATGTATTTGTTCACGTACCTTGAGCATATCTATTACTATTGGAGGCGTATGCTTCCGTAACGAGTTTTGCACGATGCAGAACCTGGGAGCAGCGCTTACAAAACTTAGCGTATGCTTTCGAAGTAAGTTTTGCACGATGCAGAACCTGGGAGCAAGCGCTTACAAAACTTTTAGGAGGCGGCCTAATGCTCATTTTCCTGATGTACATGTTCGCCGTATTGGGTGTTTCATTGCTGCTGGCAGCCGCAGTACTGCAAATACAACAGTCTTCATCCTCGTCCACCCGGAACAAGCCAGCCTATGGCTTCTCATCCTTCCATTACAAATTCCCGGCACAGTATATCACTCCGGACAATTCCCATATCATCGCTCTGGATGAAAAAGGCAGGAACATAGCGGTCGGCAGCTTTAACCCGGGCAGCCGGGAGGCACCGGAACCAGCCATGTATCCTTTCGAGAACATTCTGGGCTCGGAAATAGTAGAAAATGCGCTGACACTCACCAAAGTCAGCAAAACCAGCCGGATCACCACCAGCGCGGTGCAGCAGACCCGGGGCATGACTGCCCAATCAGAGGCGGCACTGGCTGACGGGAACACTGACAATGCCGAGGAAGTCAATGAGCTTACGCTGAAGATTTATCTCAGCAACACCGACACTCCCGTTCTCTCCATTCCGTTCCTCCCGGGGCTTGCACCGGCCAAAAAAAACGATTCCGCCTATACCCGAGCCTTCTCCGCAGCTGAGCAGGTTCACGAAATGATCCGCGGGATTGTGTCGGCCTGAGCGATGAGTCCGGTTCCTGTGCAGGTTTTGGAAACATCAGCACCGTGTTAAAATTGTTAAGTCAGCGCCCTTCCGCCAATCGCGGACAGGGTTTCTTGCTGTGATGTGGAATATGAAAGAGTGAAGCCCGCGCCTGTTCGGGCGCACAAGGCCAATTAAGCGAAAGGGTTGAACAAGATGAACAGCATTATTAACTTTGCACATCGCGGCGCATCCGCGGTATGCCCGGAGAATACGATGGCGGCATTCCGCAAGAGTCTGGAGCTTGGCGCTACCGGCATCGAAACAGATGTGCAGATGACCCGTGACGGAGAGCTGGTCCTCATTCATGACGAAGCTTTGAACCGCACTACGGACGGCAGCGGGTACGTGAAGGACCATGCGCTGAGTGAAGTGCTGGAGGTGGACGCGGGGGCCTGGTTTGGCGCCGGATTTGCGGGGGAACGCATTCCTGTTCTGGAGGAACTGCTGGACTTGCTGCAGGGACGGGATACGATTCTCAATATTGAGCTGAAGAACGGCATGTATCTCTACCCCGGCATGGAGGAAAAGGTCATCGCCGCTGTGCGGGCCTACGGCATGAGCGAACGGATTGTACTGTCGAGCTTCAATCATTATTCACTCGCTTACTGCAAGTCGCTGGCACCGGAGATCCGCACCGGTATTTTATATGGAGAAGGCTTGTACCGCCCATGGGATTATGCGGCTTCCCTGCGGGCGGATGCGCTGCATGCCTATCATTACGCCGTGCTGCCGGAATTTGTATCAGAAGCGGCAGAGCATGGCATCGTCTACCATCCTTGGACCGTAAATGAGCCCGAGCGCATGAAAAGCTTAATTGAAGCCGGGGTCGCGGGCATTATTACCGATTACCCGGATGTGCTCGCCGCACTGCTGGCTAACAAGGGAGTGTGATGGAGTGAAAAAAGTCTGGCTGCTCGGCTTCGGCTTTTTCAGCATCAGCATTACGTGGAGCTTGTACAACGCGTTTGTTCCTTTTTTCCTGGAAAAATATGTGCACAGCGTGGCCTTGATCAGCTTCATGATGACCATCGACAACTATTTTGCGCTGTTTCTGCAGCCGTGGATCGGCAACCGCAGTGACCGGACTGCAACCCGCTTCGGGCGCAGAATGCCTTATTTGATGATTGGCATGCCGCTGGCTGCCGTGCTGACTATGCTGATTCCGTTCCACAGCGGACTGTTCACCCTGCTCCTGTTCATGATGCTGATGAATCTTGCCATGAGCCTGTACAGTTCGCCTACCGTTGCACTGATGCCGGATATTACACCGGAGCCCAAGCGGACCAGAGCCAACGGATTGATCAACTTCATGGGCGGAGCAGGGTCTATTCTGGCTTTTGGCGCAGGGTCGTATCTCTATAATATGAGTCCTGCGCTGCCCTTTGCGGCGGCCGGCCTGATCACCCTGCTCTGTCTGTTTGTGGTTTCGCGATTCATTAAGGAGGACCGGGATGGGGTGAATACAACGGCAGCGGATGCCGAGGCAGGTTCCGGTAGTGAGAGAGAGCTTTTGCCGGAAGGAGGAATTGTTCCCCCTGGCAGGCCCGCAAGAATCTCCCTCAAAAAACAGCTGGACCGGACAACGGTTTGGCTGCTGGCGGCGATATTTTTCTGGTTTGTGGCTTATCAGGGCGTGGAAACGCTGTTCACCCTGTACGGCAAGCATCACCTGGGGCTCAGTGAACAGGCGGCTTCGTTCTCACTGGCCTTCTTTTCCCTGGCATTTGTAATCTTTGCGATTCCCAGCGGCTGGCTGGGCGGACAGATCGGGAAGAAAAACATCATAATTCTCGGAGTATGCGGGCTGATGGCGGTATTTGCCCTGGTGGGGCTGGCGGAGAATGTGCTTCTGCTGCGCGGCTTGCTGCTGCTTGGCGGAATGTTTTGGGCCTGCATCAATATTAATTCCTATCCCTACGTAGTCGCTACAGGAAACGAAGAAAGCATCGGCACACGGACGGGAATCTATTATCTGGTCTCGTCGCTTGCCGCCATAACGTCTCCCCCCCTGCTGGGACTGCTGATTGATCTTACGGATTACTCCATTCTGTTCTATGCCGCAACCGTCAGTATGGCCTTTGCCCTGGTATGCCTGCTGCTGATGAAGGGCCGCTTCCGGAGCAGTGAACAGGACTCACTCTAAAAAAGCTTAGCTGTAAGGATCAAGCCGGCCGCTGCTCATGCCCGCATGGACTTCTGCTTAGTTCCGGGTTCATCCGGACTGGAGCTGCCTCTCTTGATCAGGCTTCCGGCACTGCCAGCCGGCTTGGCCAGACCTGTATTTCGCTCCTGCTTATGTACGGAATAACGGCCGCTCCCCAGCTGCTTGGCGCTGTACATAGCTGAATCGGCCTCCTTCAGCAGCCGGTGGCGGTCGATCCTGCCATGGCTCATGGTGATGCCGATGCTGGCTGAAACAAAGAGTTCATGCTTCTCCAGCTTGTAATTCCGGGTCGTTTTCTCCAAAATGCGCAGCGCGAGCTGTTCGGCTTCCCTGTGGCTGCAGCGCTTGGCGATAATCACGAATTCGTCCCCGCCAATGCGGAAAATATGCCGTTTGCCTTTGCGCGAAAATTGACTCAGTGTGGTACCGACAGCCTGCAGCAGCAAATCGCCCACATGATGGCCAAGCGTATCGTTGATGGCCTTGAAGCGGTTCAGATCCAGAAACAGCACCGCGAGCTGCTCATTTGGCTTGCAGTGATCCCAGAAATGATCCAGGCCGTTCTTGTTCAAAAGACCGGTCATTGAATCCCGGTAGGCCAGCTCCTTCAGCTGTTCCCGGTCCGCCAGCAGCTGGCGCAGCCTGGAGAACAGATACATCATGCCCGCCAGCGTCAGGGCATAAAGGGCAAGCGGGAGAAACACGCTGTCTTCATTAGCTGCGCCTCCCGGGAGGGACTGCAAGCCCAGCAGGTGCATGACGCACAGTCCGGTTCCCGCAATAAAAATCATGAGAACCGCGCACACAGCGCGGGCTTTTTGATTTTTGCCGCCCAATTTACGCTGCAGACTGAAAATACTATAGACGGTCAATGCTGCAATGAGCACCGAGGATACGGACAGCATATAATTTTGGGCTTCCATCGTTCATTTGCCCTCCCTTTTGCCTGTGAATAGTTTCCCGCTTTGAAGCTTCACTGTACAATAATACACTGAACATAATCTGAACACCAGTGCGGAATCAGCCTGAAAAAAGCGGTTAAATTAAGCATTAAGCTTATTATTGGCAGGCTTCCCCTTTCCTCTAAGACCCAGCTGACGCACATAAAAAATCCGTCCTGGAAAGGACGGATGGTCCGCCTGCGCCGCCCGGTTCGGTGCAGGCGGCTGCCGCACGCCTGACGTGCATGACCGATTTAACGGCAGTTTTGCCGTTATCGAGGGGCAACGCTGGACATCCTCGCTTCAATAACGGTAATTTTGCCGTTATTGATGGGCTCGCTGGACTTTTTCACCTCAACAACGGTATTTCTGCCGTTATTGATGGGCTCGCTGGACTTTTTCACCTCAACAACGGTATTTCTGCCGTTATTGATGGGCTCGCTGGACTTTTTCACCTCAACAACGGTAATTTTGCTGTTATTGATGGGCATGCTGGACTTTTCCGCCTCAACAACGGCATTTCTGCCGTTATTGGACACTCTCCAGCCTTCCAGCCGTGACTGCCGAATCCGGCCCTCTCTTTTACTCAGACCTCTCAGCGTTCATATGCGCCACGCAGTTGTACAGCGCACAGGTCCAGCCGCTGCCGTCCTTGACGATATGGGTGATCGAGGTGTTTTTAAGCAGCTCGCTCACATCCAGCCCGGGGACCAGTCTTCTCAGGCTGCTGCGCAGAATTGCGCCGTGGCTGACGGCGAGGATTCTTTTGCCCGGGTGCCGTGAGGCAATTTCTTCGATCGCCCGGCTGCCGCGGTGCTGGCCTGATTCGTCGCTTTCCAGCTTCATATCCATACTTCTCCATTCGCTGCCCCAGCGCGCTGCACGTTCAATTTCCGTGGTGCCTTCAATCAGGCCGCCGCTCATCTCCCTGATTCCGGGTACCAGTCCTGCAATCGGGATACCCAGCCGCTCCGAAATCACCTCTGCTGTCTGTACCGCTCTCAGCAAGTCGCTTGAATAAATGTAATCCCACTTCTCCCCGTGCAGCCGCTCGGCAATGGCCGCCGCCTGGCGCAGCCCTTCCTCATCAAGCGGATTATTGGTATGCCCCTGTATCCGCCCTTCCTTATTCCACGCGGTGCTGCCGTGCCGAATCAAACCTATGGTTGTCATAATGCTACCCGCCTTCATGTTATATGGATGTAACTTCAGCCATTTAGTTGATTATAAACCATCGCCGCAGCTGCTGCATGCCCATGCGACAGCCCTTATCCCGTTAAGGTTGCTGAACCGCTGCGGGGAATTCAGACGGGAATAACCGCTTAGATGAATTACATTTGGAAAGCAGAATATTCTTGAAACATAACGAGGTGAATGGAGAAAGGAAGCGGAGTGGAAA
This sequence comes from Paenibacillus sp. S150, assembly GCF_019352175.1. Taxonomy (GTDB): domain Bacteria; phylum Bacillota; class Bacilli; order Paenibacillales; family Paenibacillaceae; genus Paenibacillus_AQ. The sequence continues at coordinate 123,531 of NZ_JACBYI010000006.1, read as the reverse complement.
AAGTAAACCTAATCCACCGGAAGCGTGGCTGCAAAAGACGTTAGTGGGATTTTGGACACTTAATTCCAGCCGATTTGCCCCGGTGCGGCTGTTTTCAGCAGAATTAGCGTTACTTTTTCCCACTAAATGTCTATCTGTGAGCCAAATGAATTGAATTAGTGCTACTTTTTCCCACTTAGCAAGGCTGACCGGAGGCATTGAGGCTGCACAGATATCCTTCTTGAGATTACAAATCAGGGCATCGGCATTACCCCGAAGATTTGAAGCGGGTGTTCAAGCCTTATTTCACCGGTGAGCGCGGGCGGCAGTACCATGAATCGGCCGGCATGGGCCTGTATCTGGCCCGGGAGATTTGCAGCCTCCCCGGCCACAAGGTCAGCCTGAAATCCCGGCCCGGAGAGGGAATCACGGTAAGTATTACTTTTCGCGGAGCGGCCGGACCCGGGAGGCTGGCGAAGCAGCCCGGCCCAATCCTACCCTGACATAAGTCGCCTCCAGCCGCCGATGCTGGGGATGAACCTTTTTTCATGGAATCCAATAAGCATCCATACCGCTCTTGGCGGCACTTCAGACGATGAAACGGGGAAGCTTCCCTAACATAAACCTCAGTCCGCATCATGATTTCCAGACAGCCCATGCACTTATACAGCCAGAATAGGAATAAGGGTCCCGGGGATAATAACGCCAAAGAATCCAGATTCCAGCAGAACGGAGGCGTTACGATGTCCAATAATCAGCGTAGGAGCGGCAATAAAAACAGTGATCCCATAGAACAATCCGTGCCTGCGCCGCTTCCTCTTGATCTTTCACTGGAGCTGAATTTGCAGGAGCTCGGCAAACGGATCGGCCAAAGCTCGGATGTCGTTATCCGGAGATTCACCAATGAGTCTTTAAGCTCGCTGGCACTGGCTTTTGTATATATTGACGGCCTGGTTAATGCCGATGCGGTCAATCAGGCCGTGCTGCAGCCCTTGCTGGAAACGGTCACGCTGAAGAGTGAATTCATCACCGCCGCAGACGCCTTCAGCATGATCAAGGATCAAATGCTGCCCATCGGCGGTGTCAAGGAGGGCCGGACGCTGGAAGCCCTCTTTCCGATGCTGTTCGACGGCTACACCCTGATCCTGTTCGACGGCATCCGGACCGCGCTGGCTGCCGATACCTCCGGCTGGGAGAAGCGCAGCGTCAACGAGCCGACCTCACAGGGTGTCATCCGCGGTCCCAAGGAGGGCTTCACCGAAAGTCTGCGGACAGGCACCTCCATGCTGCGGCGCAGACTGAAAACCTCCGATCTGCGCATTGAAGAATACAAAATAGGGCAGCGTACCCAGACCGGAGTGGCCCTGGTCTATCTGGACGGCCTCGCCAGCGTGCAGGTGCTGACGGAAATCCGCCGCCGGCTGAATGCGATCAACACGGACAGCATCCTGGAGAGCAACTATATTGAGGAATTCATCCAGGACGGCGGGCTGACTCCCTTTCCCACCATTCAGAACACCGAGCGTCCGGATGCCATGGCCGGGGGCATTCTGGAAGGGCAAATCGGAATCATTATTGACGGTACGCCCTTTGCCCTGCTGGCGCCGTCCACATTCTTCAACTTTTTCCAGTCCAGCGAAGACTACTACCAGCGTTATGATATTTCCTCTTTTCTGCGGCTCATCCGCTACAGTGCCTTTTTTGTATCAATGCTGCTGCCTGCCTTGTATATCGCCGTCACCACCTTCCACCAGGAAATGCTGCCAACCACTCTGCTGATCAGCCTCGCCGCCCAGCGGGAAGGGGTGCCGCTGCCGGCGCTTGCAGAGGCGCTTCTCATGGAGCTGACCTTCGACGTGCTGCGCGAAGCCGGGGTGCGCATGCCGCGCACCATCGGACCGGCGATTTCCATCGTGGGCGCACTGGTGCTCGGACAGGCTGCCGTGCAAGCCGGGCTGGTCTCCGCCGCTATGGTTATCGTCGTTTCTTTTACGGCAATCTCCAACTTCGTTATTCCGTCGCTGGCGATCGCCAACTCCATCCGGCTCATCCGGTTTGTCATGATGTTCATCGCCGCAACCCTGGGCCTGTTCGGGATTATGTCCTTTCTCATGGTGCTGCTGATTCATATGGCCGGACTGCGTTCCTTTGGTGTGCCGTACCTGTCTCCTGTAGCTCCAATGATTCCGCGTTATCTTAAGGATATCTTTATCCGCATTCCGCTTTGGAGCATGGCCGTGCGTCCCAAGACCAATCTGGGCAAAGAAACGCGCCGCCAGGGAGCGGATCAAAAGCCCAAGCCGGTGGAAGAGAAAAGCCAGCAAGCAGCCGCACCTCAAAAACCGCAAGGGGAGGGTCCGGAATGAACGGGAAAATCGGCACCACCCAGGCAGCCATGCTGGTTGTCAATACAATCCTGCCAACGGCCACCGTTGTGCTTCCGGTAATCATCAGCAACTATGCGGAGCAGGATGCGCCGCTGGCTATCCTGCTGTCCACCTTTTTCGGAGTTCTCATCGCAGCCGTTGTCGGCAGCGCTGTACGCTGCACCAATGGCGCTCCGTTTCTGGTGTGGATCGGCGAGAAAAGCTCGCCCGTCGTCGCCACGGTCCTCGGCCTCTTCATGCTGCAGTTCTACCTGGACACCACCGCCACAATTCTGCGTGAATTCGCCAACTTCCTGAAGGACAATGTGCTGGTCAATACCCCGGTCTCGGTACTATGCATGCTGATCCTGTTTATTACCATTTATATGGTAAGACAGGGCTTGGAAGCCATTGCCCGGGTGAACAGCCTGGTCATATTGCTCTATCTATTTTTTGTACCTCTATATGTGTTCGGCCTGTCCAATGAGATGAATGTGCACCGGCTGCTGCCGATGTTCGACCACTCGCTGGTCGAGCTGACACTCGCCAGCATTACACCAACCACCTGGATGTCCGAGGTTGCAGTGCTGCTGTTCCTGGCTCCTTACCTTCAATATCCGCAGAAAGCCCGCCTAATCGGCTGGACCGGCCTGATTTTTGTTTCCGTGCTGATGATGTTTTCGCTGATTACCGCGCTCATGGTGTTTGGCCCTGACTTTATCAAGCTCAGCTCCTATCCCGGATTTGCTGCCGTCGGGATTGTTCATATCGGAAGATTTATTGAGAAGCTGGACATTCTCTTCATCTCCTACTGGGTCTTGTCCATCTACCTGAAGCTGTCAATCTTCCTGTTTGCTACCGTGGAGTGCTTCAAGCAGACCTTCCGGATCAGCAGCAGCCGGCCCTTCATCGGTGCCCTGGGTCTGCTTATTGTTCTGGAGTGCCTGTTCACCTGGCAGAGCACAGAGAAATTGAACCTCTACAACAAGGAAGGGCGTTTTCTTACCTTCTTCCTCTTCAATGTGCTCGTCCCTTTGGGAGCAATCGTTCTGGACCGGTTCAAGAAATCCAAAACCAAGCGGAAAGGATGGGGAACATGAATATTCGCAAAAAAATTCTCTCCTGTCTGCTCTGTCTCCCCTTTTTGTCGGCGCTGCTGTCCGGCTGCTGGGATGACCGCGAACTGAGCGAGCTTGGCATTACCTCCGGTTCGGCCTATGACTGGGAGGATAACCGCTGGAAGGCCACCTACCAGGTCATCAACCCCTCTTCCGGAGCCAGCGGTATGGGGGGCAGCGGGGGCGGCAGCACCAGCTCGCCTCCGTTCGTCACCTTTACCGTTAAAGGAAAAACGATTATGGAAGCCATTGAACGGACCAACCTGACGAGCACACGCGAAATGTTTTTCTCCCATTCCCGAATTACCGTTCTCGGCGAAAGCTTGGCCAGACACGGTATTAATCAATTGATCGATATGTTCCTGCGCAAGCAGGACAGCCGGGAAACGGTCTATGTATTTATTACCAAAGGCGAAGCCGGCAATATTCTGGACCAGCTTATGCAGCTGACCAAAAACCAGGGCTCCGGCATTCAGCTGATGATAGAACAGGAGGCCCGGCTGATCTCCTATTATCCCGGCATACGGATGTTCGAGCTGGCGATGGCCCTCTCCTCCGAATCGGGCAGTGCGATCCTTCCGGAAATCCTCCTTACCGGACCGGAAATCATGGATGAGACGGAAGAAACCGGACGCACAGATCTGCGGACCCGGCTGGCTCTGGGGAGGCTTGGCGTACTGAAGGGTGAAAAGCTGGTTGGCTGGCTGAGTCAAAAGCAGGCTTTGGGCTTGTCATTCATGACGGACAAAATTAAATTGGCCACCATCTCCTTCCCTTCCAAGCCCAAATCCGGCGACAAGCCGGATGCCTCTTTCATTCTCCAGAAATCCAGCACCGCCGTTCATCCCAAGTGGGAGAAGGACCATTATGTCATCGATATTGATATCAAAGGAAGCGGTGTATTAACGGAACTGGGCAGTATCATGGATTTGAACGAGCGGGCTTCAATTACGGAGATGGAGAATGCCATTGAGCAGCAGGTGCTGGAGCTGGTGAACAATTCCTGGAAGGAAGTCAGGAAGCTGGGCGCAGATGTCACGGGCTTCGCGGTGAGAATCCACCGCAGCGACCGCAACCGCTGGCAGCAGATCCAGAAGGACAAGAGCTGGGACAGCGTGTTCCAGGAGATTGAAATACGGCCCCATGTTTCGATGGAGATTGAACGGACAGGACTCAGCAATAAATCCTTCGATTCTGTTTTGGAGAAATAAAGGAGCTTGTCTATGAATATAGCTGTGATTCTCGGGCTCTATCTCCTCGCTTTCTGGCGGGGCTGCGCCTTGCTGCAGGGCAAGGGGCGAAAACTGCACAGGCTGTGGTTCGGCTGCATCCTGGCCTACTGTGTCTATGTCCACCTTTGCGGGATTACAAGAACTCCGCACCTTGGCGTGTCCACCTTATACACGGCGTTCTTTCAGCCTGCGGGCAGAGCAATTATCAAGTGGTTAGGAGGTTGATCCCGTCATGCAAAAAAAGGAGCAGGTGTCTGCCCTGCAAATCTCCTTCATGATCATGCTGTTTGAGATCGGCAGCACACCGCTGTTCCTGCTGGGCGGCAAGGCCAAGCAGGATTCCTGGCTGGCCATGTGTACCGGCTCGGCGGCAGGCTTTATCCTGCTTATGCTGCTGATGTGGATTCAGCACCGTTCGCTCCATAGCGACCTCATCGGCATGCTTAAGTTCCATTTCGGACGTTATGCAGGCTCTGTTGTTGGCGGAGTTTACAGCCTGTATTTCGCTTATGAATCGATGCGCAATGTCCGTGATTTAGGGGAGCTGACGGCGCTCACCATGCTGCCGAATTCCCCGATGTCCATCACAATGCTGATTTTTGTCGGTATTGCGCTGTACGCCATCTGGAAAGGGGCCGAAGTCGTCTTCCGCCTTCCGGAGGTGCTGCTGCCGCTGGTGCTTTCCTTCTATGCCGTGCTTGTATTGCTGCTCGGAATAATGGGCTCCCTTGATTTCAACCGTCTGGCGCCTGTCTTTGAGGGCGGATTAAGACCGATAATAGATGCTGCGCTGCCGGATATTGTCTCCTTTCCCTTCGGACAGATGATTGTATTCCTGATGCTGTGGTCCTTATGGGAGAAGCCTGGCGTTCCGGTGAAAAATACAATATCCGCCTATATTCTGATCAGTATATTTCTTATCTTCATGAACGCGCTTAATGTTGCCGTCCTTGGACCCACCATTGCCGGAATCAGCCAGCTGCCCTTTTTAAAAACAGTGCGGACCTTATCCAATCTGAGGTTCATCGAACGCCTGGACATTCTGGTCACGATCCAGCTCTTCATCGGTCTGCTGATCAAGATGATGCTGTTCTACTTCAGTTCTGTGAAGGCGATGGCCGAGCTGACCGGAAAGCCTGCGAAATGGTGGGTGTTCCCGGTGGGTGCTGTTATTTACGGCGCTTCCTTTCTGGAGAGGGACTATACGCAGCATATTGCTGTAGGTCTGGGACCCAGCCTGAAGATCGACCCGATATTCCAGGTGGCGATCCCTTTGCTGCTGGCCATTTCCATCCTGCTCCGCGACAGGTTCAAGCGGTCCGCCACTTAGTGTACGAACATAACCTGAACAACGCTGTAAGGTAATGCTAAGGTGAAACCATAGCACGCCTTAAGCCCATCCTGAAAGCTCGGAAACAGAAACGGAAACGGCTGCGCCTCCCGAAAGGCCGGCAGTGCACATACCGCACCTTGAAGCCGGGGGAACGCCCACGTTTCCGGCAGGAAGGAAGAAAACAATGAATGTACTGGAAGCAACAATTCTTCTTCCCCTAAGGAAACTTTTTTGTCGCAAGGACAAATTGATTTACGTATACTACTATTGTGGCACACTACAACAATCTATCACCAATGCACAATATATACTTATTCAATATGAAAGCAGGAGATGTTATGGCTGGTGCTCTTATTCCATTGTCTGAGGCGGTAAACGGCAGCAAGCTGGTAATCAGCGGCATCGAGGTGCAGGGGGTGCTGCGGAGAAGACTTCTGGATCTGGGCTTTGTTGCCGGCAATGCTGTTGAGGTGCTCCGGCGCAGCCCGCTTGGAGATCCTACAGCCTTCCGGGTCAGTAATACAACAATTGCGCTGCGGCGGGAAGAAAGCGAACGGATCTACGGAACCTTGATTGGAGGCGGGGAGAAATGAGCCAATTCACTGTTGCTTTTGCAGGCAACCCCAATACGGGTAAAAGCACGCTTTTCAACCTGCTTACCGGACTTCGTCAGCACACGGGCAACTGGGCGGGTAAAACCGTCATCACCGCCGAAGGCCGGTTCACCCGCAACAGCCACACCTACCGCGCAGTCGATCTTCCAGGCACCTATTCGCTGTACTCCAATTCCGCCGACGAAGAGGCGGCCAGAGATTATATCATTTTTGAGGAGCCGGATGTCACGCTGGTCGTGCTGGATGCAACTTCGCTGGAGCGCAATCTCAACCTCGCGCTGCAGGTGCTGGAGATCACCGGGCGGACCGTGGTCTGCATCAACCTGATTGATGAAGCACGCAGACTGGGGATCGGCATCAATCTGGAAGCCATAGCGGAACGGCTCGGCGTTCCGGTTGTGGCCATCTCCGCCAGGGGCAAAATCGGCATTGAAGCTCTTCTGGACCAGATCGAGCGTGTCGCCACCGGCGCTTTTGCCGCGCAGCCGCTCCGTATCAGCTATAGTACCGAAATTGAACAGGGCATTGCCGAACTGACACCTATGATCGAACAGACGGTTGGCCCGGGATATCCGGCACGCTGGATTGCCCTGCGCCTGCTGGATGGAGATGACAGCCTGCTCAACCCGCTTAAGGCCCATATGGGGCGCAAGCCTATTTCATCAGCGAAGGAGGCCGTGGGCCATGGAGTCACCGCATGTCATTAAAGGAACGGACGCGCTGGATTCCCTGCTGTCAGCAGCGAAGAGGCTGGCGGACAAAGGCGCGATCCGGGATGAGATTGTCAGCGGCATTTACGGGGTGTCCGCCGATATCTGCCGCGATGCGGTCACCTACAAGGACCAAAAGAAGCTTGCCGGCACCTATAAGCTGGATAACATCGTCACCTCCAAGATATGGGGATTCCCCATTATGCTCGCCGGCCTCGGCCTGGTGTTCTGGATTACGATTGCCGGCGCCAACTATCCCTCGGGCTGGCTTGCCTCCCTCTTTGGATGGACCGAAGGCTATCTGACTGCGGGCTTCGGGGCGTTGGGCGCCCCGGCGTGGCTGCACGGCGTGCTTGTGCTGGGGCTGTACCGTGGAACCTCCTGGGTCATCAGCGTCATGCTGCCGCCAATGATGATTTTCTTCCCGGTGTTCGCGCTGCTGGAGAATTTCGGCTATCTGCCGCGCGTGGCCTTCAACATGGACCGTCTGTTCAAAAAATCCGGCGGCCACGGCAAGCAGGCCTTGACCATGTCGATGGGCTTCGGCTGCAATGCCGCCGCCATTCTCTCCACCCGCATTATTGAATCGCCCCGTGAACGGATGCTTGCTATTCTGACCAATAACTTCGTGCCCTGCAACGGCCGCTGGCCAGCGCTGATTCTGCTCTCATCCCTTTTTATGGTCGGCGGAGCCGCAGCGGGTGCGCTGCGCACCTTATCGACAGCACTGGTGCTGATGGGCATTGTCCTGGTCGGCATTATTGTCACCCTGACTGTCTCCTGGGTCATGTCCAAGACGGCGCTGCGCGGCGTACCTACTCATTACACCCTGGAGCTTCCGCCTTACCGGCGTCCGCAAATTTGGAAAACCATCCTTATTTCCTCCAAAGAGAAATCCCTGAACGTGCTGACCCGGGCTATTATCGTCGCCGCTCCGGCCGGAATCATCACCTGGATACTGGGCAATGTGTCCGTTCACGGAAGCAGCATCCTTAACCATATGGCCGCTTTTTTTGATCCCTTTGCGAATTTGCTTGGTCTTGACGGCTTCATAATTATGGCTTTTGTCCTGGGACTGCCTGCCAATGAAATCGTGCTGCCGATTCTGCTTATGGGATATATGTCCTCCGGCGCGATGGTCGATATAGATGGGCTCGGCAGCATCAAGGATATTTTCCTGAGCCATGGCTGGACCTGGCTGACCGCGCTGAATATGATGCTGTTCTCTCTGCTCCATTATCCGTGCGGCACTACGCTTATCAACATCTACAAAGAAACCCGCAGCATGAAATGGGCCGTGCTGTCCGCTGTCATTCCGCTCGGAATCGCCATTGCCGCAACCTTTGCCGTTGCCCAGTCAGCCCGCTTGTTCGGCTGGGTGTAATGCCGTCTGTTCATTCCTGCAGATGCCGGGTTTCCCGCAAGCCACAAAAAAGAAAACATAAAAAGCCTCCTTTACACCTGTATCCGTAAGGGAGGCTTTACATTTGCCTTTATTGAAGCAGAAGCTTATTTCGCAGCCTTGGCAGCAGCCAGAATGGCTTTCAGGTAGCCGTCGGTATCTACAAGGGTCGCTCCGCTGACAGCATCAACCACCTGTTCTTTGCTCTTGTACGTAAGCGTAGCTTCAAGCGACTTGATCGTTCTGCCGGTCGCAAATTTCTCGATAGCGGCAAGGTTTTTGTCATAAGAAACTGTAGACTTTGCTTCTTCTTTCATATGCTCGCTGTAATATTTGGTATTCGCTTTCTTGGAGGCCAGAACCAGTGAAGGATCTTTGTAATTCTGTCCGAAGTCCTTGTCGGAGTTAGGCACTCCCTTTGCCACATCCGTACCCAGGAATTGATAATCGTCCAGCGAAGCGGCTACGATGACGCCATTTTGCACGACGGCTACGGCCACAGTGAAGCATTTGGTGCCATGAGCGGCTGCTTCTACCCGGCCAACCTTGAGCGGTGCGCTCGCTGCTGAAGACACATTGTTCAGGGCACCGCTGTTTAGGGTACCTATGACAGCCAATGAGATACCCGCTGCCAGCAATAATTTTGTTACTTTTTTCACAAACATCCCCCCAGTCATGTTATAAAACGCTTACATCCTATATTTATCAATTTTCAGCAAGCCCGTCAGTTACAAATGTTACTAGAAAAATGTAAATATATGGGCAAATAGAGCTGCAGCGGCTATTTCGTCTAATAACCCAAACATACTGCCGCAAAACAAGCGGAAACGGCTTCACCGTCCTTAAAAGACGGTACCCGTTTCAGCGCGAAAGATTAAGGATCATTTATAGCGCAAAGCATGCAAATTCTTAAAAAAAAGCGGCTGTGCCGTCCTTCATCGGGCAGCGCAGCTATTTGCATTTCAGGTGTGAGCCGGCTGCGGCTCCCTGGCTCTCCGGTTCCCCTGGCCGGCTGAAGCTCTTCCTCCCCGATCCCTCCAGACCTTCCTGCTGAGACCCGGCGGCCTAAGCCCAAGTGGAAAAAGACAGACTGTTGAGAACCCGGTTTTTAATGATTTCCGATTAGAAAACACCTTATAAATCAAAGGTTTATGATTCCGATCTCCTCCAAAAAGCTACTCTCTCAACCGTCTGAAAAAGTAAATTTAATCCCCACTTTTCCTTTTTCGCTTGCATTAGCGGGAAAAAGGCTCCCTAATCGATCCGTTTCTCTCCCTTACAGAGGAATACTCCTACATTAAGATGAACCTGAATAATTAATCAAAAGGGAAGCCATTTGAGTGGTAAAAAGGATAACTAAGGCAGCGAATTCCAATCCTGGATCATCCCTAGTGGGAAAAAGTACAACTAATCCGGCTGAAATCAGCCATTTGGAGGGAGTGGGCCTCCATTAAGTGTACAAAATCCCACTAAAGCCCGTTGAAGCCAGAATTCCAGACCATTAGTGTTACTTTTTCCACTTCGCTTCCGTTCCCTATGAACCTTCCTTGGGTTTCATCAGCTTTTTCAGGTTCTCCGGTTCCATTCCTATACATTAAGAACCTATCCCAAAATAAGTTATCGGGAATGAACGGATTGTACGCTTCTCCAAATGATCTGTGCGCAGGCGAAATGAAGCAAGGCTTCATAGTTCCATGCCGGCAGCTCCCTTCCCAACGCTTACTTCCACACTCCTTCGCTTACTCTTTCTCGCTGTGTGAAATTATTCGCAAGATTACTGCCGCGTGCCCTGAAATAACGGCAGAAATGCCGTTGTTAAGGCGGAGCTGGTTAACTCTCATCACCTATTACTACAGAGCCACCTCCCGCTTAAACAGCGGAGCGGACGGACCCGCGGAACAGCGGCAGCGGCCGCCTGGGTCTCCGTATTTTCACCGCTAAGAGACTGCGACGAAATAAAGTACCGCTACATTGTTGACAAAACTCCCAAAACCGTGGAGGTTTTGTCAACAAAAGCGGCTACTAATTTCCTCGCAGCTCCTAGGGGGAATGAAATAAATCTGGAGAGCACAGCGACCCGGACAACGCTCCGTTCGCGGAGCGTCCACTCCAAAAGCCTGCGTATATCTTACGCAAGCAGAAACGGCTGCGCCGTCCTTATAAGGACGGTGTCCGTTTCAGCGGGAAAGATAAGGCTAATGTATAGCGTGAAACATATAAATTCTCTTTTAAAAATAAAGCTGACCCAAGCAGCCATTTCATGGCTTTTGGGTCAGCCCCTTCAGAGAAATAGAAGGATCATTTAGTGTGCCAAGCATATAAATTCTATATTTAGAAAAAGCCAGCCGAAAAACCGGCCAGCTTGTATTCTGCAACAGGAACTCTTCGCTCCGCCGCATTATTTTTTTACTTTAAATCCATAGGCCTGCATCAGCTTATCGAACACGGCTGTGTTCTCAAACACTCCGGTAAAGAGCTGGGCGTTTTTGCCCATCGCTGTAACCGGAATATCGACTGCCGTATGGCCGGAGGTTGTCCAGTCCACTACAAAGTTAGCCTTTGAATTGGCAATGGCAAACGGGCCGTCCTCTTTGGAAATGCCGTCTCCCGATTCGTCCTCGGCGTCTACGGCTTCAAGGGAGAGCCCGCCGGTTTCATGGTCAGCCAGCACCAGCACCAGGGTGTCCGGATTCTTTTTGGCATAATTCTTGGCGACCTGCACGGCTGCATCCAGGGCTTGTCCGGATTTAATCGTCATTTTGGCATTATTTTTGTGGGCAAATTCATCCGTACCTTCTTCTTCTACCATCAGGAAAAAGCCTTTTTGGTTCTTGGACAGGGTGTCGATCGCTTTCCGGGTCATTTCCGGCAGGGACACTGCAGGATTATAAATGTCTCCTTGACCTTCCTCATTCTGCTGGAACATTTCCTCGTTGGCGAACAGTCCGAGCAGCTTGCTGCCCTTGGCCTGCTTCAGGCCGTCCTTCGTAGATACATAAGTGTACCCGAGCTGCTTCGCTTTGTTGACCAGATTGCCCTGGGTTCCCTTGCTCTTCTCGGAAGGATCTTCAACCGGGGTATCCGGGAACTTGCCCGCTTCGCCTGCCGGATACCAGAAATCCTCACCGCCGCCGAGCAGAACATCCACTTTGCTCTTGGTCAGAAGCTGCAATGCGATGTCGCTTTGCTTCGAGCGGTCTTCCACATGAGCGCCAAAAGCTGCGCCTGTAGCATCTGTAATTTGGCTGGTTGTTACCACACCTGTGGATTTACCGGCTTCTTTGGCATATTCCGCGATGGTCGGCACCGATTTCTTGCCGGCATCCATGCCGATGGCTCCATTATACGTTTTTACTCCACTGGCATACGCCGTGGCTGATGCTGCCGAATCTGTAACCGGTACCGTAGAGCTGGTATGAATCAGTCCAGCGTAGGGCATATCATCCATGGCCAATTTGCCTTTTTCGCCCACGGTCGCCAGCCGGATCGCATTACGCGCTGCTGTCCCCATGCCGTCGCCCACAAAAAGAATGACACTTTTTGTCTGTGAGGCAGCCGCATCTGCCGGTTTGACGGTTGGGGCAGCCACTATGCCCGAAGCCAAAAGCGCACCTGCCGCAGTGACAGTGAGTACGGCCTTGAATCTATTCTTTTTCTGTGATTTCATATACACCCTCCTTAAGCTTGATTACTACCTCATACTAGAGCAAGTATATTAAGGGGATATTTTCCGAAAATCCGATTAATGTTAAACAAAGCAATAAATATGCAATGTTTGTAAAAAGATAAGTATGGTCCCGGGGGAAGCAGAGGTAATTCCGGAGGGTACCGGTTTCACTCGCAGTCCGCAGAGACTCCCCGGCTACATCTCCCGCGCAACCGCCGCCAGACGGCGGATGCCTTCGCGCAGCACCCCTTCGCTCGCAAAAGAGTAGCTCAGGCGAAGCCAGGACTTCATCTCCCCCAGCGGATCGAGAATTCCGCCCGGAACAAAGGATATGGACTGCTCCATACAACGCGCAAACAGCACATCTACGGAAATAGGCTCCGGCAGCTTGACCCAGAGATTCAGCCCGCCTTGCGGGGGTGTCCATTCCCAGCCGGTGGCGGCAAGCTCCTCCTCCACAATTTCCTTGTGCACCTGGAGCGCGATCCGCAGCTTGACAAGATGCTGCTGCAGGCGCGGCGAGGTGTAGTAGTGCAGAAATATTTTCTGGTTCAGAATGGGCGTGCCGTTGTCCGCGAGCGATTTGGCGGTAATCAGCTGCTCCATGAACGGATAACGGCAGCCCACCGCGCAAATCCGCAGACCCGGGGCAACATATTTGCTGAAGCTGCTGATATAGATCACCCAGCCCTCCGTATCATAGGCAAAAAAAGGCGGCGGCGGCTCCTCCGCGAAGTACATGTCCCGGAACGGATCATCCTCCACAATGAGACAGCGGTAGCGCTCCGCCAGCTCGACCAGCAGCTTGCGCTGCCGCGCCGGAACCGTGTAGCCGGTCGGATTGTGATGCGTCGGATTCATGTAGAACATCCGGGGCCGGTGCCTGCGCATCAGCTCCTCAACCTGCTGCAGATCATAGCCCTCAGGGGTGATCTCCACCGGCATCAGCCGCGCCCCAAGACGCCGGAAAATATCCATGGCCACGCTGTATGTCGGACGCTCCACCAGCACCGCATCCATCGGTCCCAGCATAATGCCTGCGATCAGATTGATCGCCTGCTGCGCGCCCGAAGTAATCAGCAGCTCGCACGGCGACAGCTGCAGCCGGTGCTGCTCCCGGAAATGGCGGCTAAGCGTCCCGCGCAGCTCTTCGTCGCCCTGGACAGAGGAATATGTACCCATGACCTTCGGGTAGAGGTCGAATACTTTTTTGACATAGTCAGACAGGAACAGGTTGGGCAGCAGTCCCGGATCGATCAGCGCCTGCGAGAACTGGTAGGTTGCCGGCATCCGCTGTATATCGGACATCGGATTTGCCAGCATATACGAGGATACCGCCGCTCCTTCCGCAGCCTCTCCCGCCGTGCTGCTGCCCGGGGAGACGTAATAGCCGGATTTGTCTTTTACATACACCTTGCCGTCTTCGGCCAGCTCCCGGTAGGCCTTGAATACCGTGAGCCTGTGCACCTTCAGTTCCTCAGCCAGCAGCCGGATCGACGGCAGCTTGTCATGCGCCTTCCATTCCCCCCGCTCCATCCGGTTGTGCATATGCTCATACACCCGGCGAAACAAGGGAGGCTGCTGTTCTGCTCCTGACGCTTTTTTCATCTGTATGCTGCTCCTTTCCATGGTCGCCTCTGCCCAAGCGGGCCAAGTCCCGTAGTCGTCCCTATCTCACATCTCATAATCCTATTGTACAATATTCCGCCCCCCATCTGTTCTGTGGTCCATATTCTGTTCTGTCCAGCTTCCGATATGATGAATCCAACACATGGGCCGACTGCCACACCACCATCACAAAGGGGAACTTAACATGATTATGCTCGCTTACTCGCTTGTCTGTCTTATCTTTGGCACCACCTTTCTGGTGATCAAAATCGGCGTGGATGCCGGTGCGCCTCCCTTCTTCTCGGCGGGCTTGCGCTTTTTCGTTGCAGGCGCCGCACTGTTCCTCTTCATGGCCTGGAAAGGCAAAGCCAGCTTCGCCCTGCTCCTGCGCAAAGAAATGCTGTTCACCGGGGCCGCATTGACCTTCGGGACCTTTTCCGCGCTGTATTGGGCCGAGCAGTATGTCTCCTCGGGGCTTGCCGCCGTCCTGTCGGCTACCGGACCGATGATGATCCTGCTGCTGCAGACCGCTTTTCTGAGGCAAAAAGCCCCCCTCCACTCACTGATCGGCTGCATTATTGGCTTCACCGGCGTGCTGCTGCTCGTGCTGCCAAGCCTTGCTGTTGATGTATCTCCTCTGTGGCTCATCGGCTGTGCTGTTGTGCTGATCGGGGAATGCTGCTACGCGGCTGGAGCGATCTACTCCAAAAAAGTAACCAGCGCCTTCTCCGGTGTATCGCCGGTCACCCTGAACGCGGCCCAAATGATGTACGGCGGAGCGCTGTTGTTCCTCCTGTCCCTGTTTACAGAAAACGTGCATCCCGGCTTCCTGCTGTCGTTCAAAACAGCCGGTTCCCTGCTCTTCCTGACGGTGATCGGCTCCATGGTTGGCCACACGCTGTTCTATTGGCTGGTCGCCAAGACCAATCCCGTCTTTCCTTCCACCTGGCTCTACATCTCTCCGCCGATTGCAGTCGGCGTAGGTTACCTGTTCTACGGGGAGTCTGTAGCCTGGATTACTTTACTCGGTGTGTTCACGATCATTGCCGGCACCGTGCTTGTGAATGCCGGCGCACTGAAGCAGCTGATGCTGCGGAAGAAACGGGGCACTCCGCTGGTGCAGCCGGAGGAAGGCGGGGTGTATCCGCGGAAGCAGGTGCTTTAGCCGGAGACGGCGCGAGGGATAACGCCCGGGGTTAGCCGGGCCGGGGACGGTATTGGCCCCGGCTGTGTCCGCAACATTCTGTCCTTCCTCAATTGAACGAGAATAGCTGACTAAACACAGGTATACGGGACCAACAAGCACTGATATTCCCCATTAACTCCACACTCACTCTCTTTCCCCGCCATCTCAACCACTAATTTACTCAACTCCCCCAGCGCACTCTTCCTCCTAACTCCACACCCACGCTCATTCCCCGCTATCTCCACGCGCAGATCTGCACCTTTGGTTCAGCAATAGTATATTTTCAACAAAAAAATATATATGACGTATTATATGTTGCAATAACGATCATTATTGCGTATTATATAAGCAAGTTAAGGGTTATATATTCCAATAAGACGTAAGAATGGAAGGGGGAATCGGCAACCGGTGCTCCTTCTGTTAAGGAACACCAGATTGTATCCGGAAAGTGGAGGGAACCTGTGATCGAACTGACATCCCGTCAACTGCAAATTATTGAAGTTGTCAAAAGAAGAGCACCGATAACCGCGGAACTAATCGCGGAGCATCTCAATCTCAGCAAGCCGACGATCCGTTCGGACTTGTCCGTTCTCGTCATGCTGGAGTACATTGACGCCAAGCCAAAGGTCGGTTATTTTCCCGGCAAAAAAACCTCGCAGCGCCTCGGCGGAGGCTATCTGCTGAAGGAAACCAAGGTCAAGGATATTCAGAGCATCCCGATTATTATCCGCGAGACGACTACCATTCAGGATGCCGTGGTTACCCTGTTTCTGCAGGATGTAGGCACGCTGATTATCTGCGACGGGGACGGCAAGCTGACAGGAGTGGCCTCGCGCAAGGATTTTCTGAAGGTTACGCTGGGCAATCCCGGTGCGGTGTCCATGCCTGTGAGCATGGTGATGACCCGCCAGCCCAAGGTCGTGACAGTTTCGCCAGAGGACACGGTGCTTGATGCCGCGCAAAAAATGATTTTTCACGAGGTGGACAGTTTGCCGGTGGTGATTCCCGGCACTGTGGAAGAAAACGGCCCGAGACTCGATGTGGTGGGGCGGCTGACCAAAACTTCCATCGTCAAACTTCTCCTCGATCTAGAAACCAAAGGATAACGGGAGGAATCGAACGCGCATGGAGCCATCCTCACATTTCATTACGATATGCTCAGATTCGATAGGGGATACAGCGGAGGCTGTCGTGCAGGCTGTTATCCACCAATTCCAGAATCAGCGTGTCACGATCAGAAGATACGGCAATGTAAGGCATGAAGACGAACTGCGGAAGCTGATGGAGGAAGCGGCCCAGCTTCAGGGCTTTGTCGCCTACACTCTGGTCCAGCCGGAGCTGCGGGAGATGATCCGCGAGGAAGCGGTCCGCCTCGATCTGCGGATTGTGGATATCATGGGGCCGATGATGCAGGCCTTCATCGACACCTTCGACGATGCACCCCAGGCCAGGCCCGGGCTGCTGCACCAGCTCGATGAGGACTACTTCAGGCGGATTGAGGCAATTGAATTCACCGTCGCCTGTGACGACGGACGCGATCTTGGCGCGATGCTGAAGGCGGATATTGTGCTGCTGGGCATGTCCCGCACCTCCAAGACCCCGCTCAGCATCTTCCTCGCCCACCGGGGCAAAAAGGTCGTGAATTATCCGATCGTCCCGGAGATCGGCCCGCCGCAGCAGCTGATGAGCCTGCCGCCGAACCGGCTTATCGGTCTTACGATGAAGCCCGAATACATGCTGAAGATCCGCTCCGAGCGCCTCAAGCAGCTCGGCCTTCCTGCAGGCTCGCAATATGCCAGCCTGGAGCGCATCACGGAAGAAATGGAATATGCCGCCGTGCTGTTCACCAAGCTGGGCTGCCCGGTGATTGATATTACGGACAGGGCGATTGAAGAAACCGCAGGTATTATTATGGGGCACATTTCCGACTCCCCCTAAGAATCAACTATATAGATATTTCTTGATTGCACCCGCTGTCCGCGGTGGAAATCCCCAGACAAGGTTCAATCTATATAGCGCAGGACTGAAATTATACAAACATTATACTGGAGGGAAATCATATGGAACGCGAATTGGCACTGGAGATTGTACGGGTAACTGAACTGGGCGCTTTATCCTCGGCCCGCTGGATTGGCCGGGGCGATAAAAATGCTGCGGATGATGCGGCCACGACCGCCATCCGTTCCATGTTTGATTCCGTCTCCATTGACGGGACTGTGGTCATTGGCGAAGGTGAGATGGATGAAGCGCCGATGCTCTATATCGGGGAACGGGTCGGGAACCGGAACGGCCCTTCGGTCGATGTGGCCGTTGATCCGCTGGAAGGCACCGAGGTGGTGGCCTGCGGGCTGCACAATGCCCAATCGGTTATCGCCATTGCCGACCGGGGCAGCCTGCTGCATGCGCCCGACATATATATGGAGAAGCTTGCTTGCGGCCCTGAGCTGGCCGGCAGGCTGAGCCTCGAAGATCCGGCTGAGGTCACGCTGCGCAAGGCCAGCCTGATTACCGGCAAAGCCCTCTCCGAACTGACGGTGATGGCCCTGGACCGCAAGCGGCACGGGAAGCTGATCGCCACGCTGCGCAGGCTCGGCGTGCGCGTCAAGCTGATCGGCCACGGTGATGTGGCCGGTGCCATCGCGGCGGCGCTGCCGGACAGCGATGTCGATCTGTACATGGGCTCCGGCGGCGCACCGGAGGGCGTGCTGGCCGCCGCCGCGCTGAAATGCCTCGGCGGCGAGCTGCAGGGCAAGCTGCTGCCGGAGGGTCCCTTCGAGCTGCAGCGCTGCCTGCTCATGGGAATCGACAATCCGAAGCATGTGCTCTCGATGGAGGATATGGTCGGCACCGGCGACGTCATCTTCGCGGCGACCGGCGTAACCTCCGGCGAATTCTTGAGCGGAGTCCGTTTCATCGGCAAGGAACGCGCCGAGACCCATTCGGTGATTATGCGGGCGCAGAGCCGTACGATCCGGTACATCCGCAGCATTCATTTTCTGCCCGGCAAGGAGATTCCGCAGGCGGCCGCCAGCAGAGCGGATGCAGCCTTTATCTAATCCTGCAAACATACAGAAGGGTTTCCCCAAGTCCGGCAAGATTTGGGGAAACCCTCTTTTTTATAAATATTGCCGCTGCCGAAACGTGCCGGTTCATTTTCCTTACCGGGTCCGGCTGTGGTCTCTCGGTACTTCATTCTCGTGATTAACCACCTTGACTTCACCAGTCTGCACTTTGTTTTTGGAAACATCCAGCTGCTCTTCATGCAGGCGCAGCCTGCGGTCTGCCTCACTGTCTCTGTCCGCAAAGTCAGCGGTTCCCGTATTCTCCGGTGCATTGTCCATGCCTGCCGGCGAACCGGAATACACATCTCCCGTCATCCCCGGACGGTTCACATCCTCCAGCCTATGGGTCTCCGGAAGATCATACGCCGGTGCGGAATTCATAGTATCCAGGCCCGTATCCTCGCGTCCTTCCAGCCCGGTACCGTTAAATGCCGCATCCACGGCATCCCTCACCGAGTCACGGGCAGTTGCTGCATCGCCCTGGCCGCCAGTCATCCGCTCATCCATATAGCGGTCCGCATTCGCAGAATTATGGCTGCGGAATACGCTGTACACTTCATCGGCCCGTGAACTGTCGGCGTCCACCATGACCAGAATACGGCCTTCGTCCACATAGTTGTCATAGCTTTGTGCCTCATCCTCCGGTATGCCAAGTCCAATGAGTCCGCCGACAAGTCCGCCGGTTCCGGCACCTACCGCAGCTCCTGCCAGTGCAGCCGCTATCGGCCCCGCCGCAAGAATCGGTCCGATTCCCGGAATTGCCAGTGCTCCAATGCCTGCCAGAAGTCCGGTCACACCGCCGAGCACCCCCCCGGTTGCCGCACCTGAAGCTATTCCCTCTGGTGCCTTGGTGCCTGTCTCATCATTAATTGTCCGGGCATCCTGTTTGTTTCTCGCTATCACCGAGATATCCTCTGTCAGAAATCCGCGGGTTTTCAACTCCTCAATAGCCTGCGAAGCTTCATGTTCCGTATGGAATACACCTACAAATTTCTTATTCATAACGATTCCCTCCTGATTAGCTTTTATTTGATTTTCATTACATTTGGTCAATGTCCTTACAACCCTTACTTAACCAAACGGCGAAGCGCTAAACTGGCGCATTTAAATTTGGGGCTGGAACCTTCAAAACAATTTCAGAATCAGAAAATAATTGGAGAGAGGCAAAAACAGACACATTTTCATCAAATTTATTGTGTCCGGGTTAGGTAATCTAACGTGAAAATCCTGATTTTCCGGCATTTGTTAAGCCTTTGGGAACATTAACCATTACCCGATTACAGATTATGCAAAAGAGACTATACTCCTCGTAAGATACCTAAGCTATTTTCACATTATCAAGGAGGCCCATGTATGAATATGCGACTGAAGGTGCTGAAGAAGCACCTGCTCTTCTGCTGCAGCGAGCATTGCAATAATCAGGATGTGGAAGATGTAATGCAGGAATTCAAAGAACAGCTCGTAGAGAAGGGCATCAATAAAACGGTCAAGATCAACAAAACCAGCTGTCTTGGCCTGTGCGGCAACGGACCTTTTGTAATTGTCTATCCCGACGGCATCTGGTACTACAATGTAACCACGGACGATGTGGAGCGCATTGTGGAGGAGCATCTCGTGAACGGCGAGCCGGTCGAAGAACTGGTCATGCTCAAAATGGAAGCCTAGGAGGAAGCCTCAAAAAGGTAAGCTTAAGCAAAAGCGGCCATCGGCCTGGATGTATCAGATTTATAGTCACAGCAGAGCTGCGACGTACTGGCGGACTTAAGTGGAAAAAGTAAAACTAATCAGAACCTTCTCGTCCCGATACATTCTCTAGCGGGAAAAAGTAAAACTAATGTGACCGATTTGCTCCAGTTGTGGTGAATACACGCAGTTTAGGTGTACAATATCCCACTACATTCAGTTTTCGCTTGGAATTACGCCAATTAGTTTTACTAATTCCACTTAACTATCAGCGCCCCTATTATAACCGCCCCTCCCGCCAACACGGCACCTCGGAGGAGGGGATTGAGCCTGCGCCACGGCCCCCCGTACCTCCTCCCCCTCTCGGACAACCCTGTAAGTCCCGCCCTCAGTCTGGGGCCTGGGACTTTTTGCGGTTGATCAGCCTTGGACAATCTATTGTATAATGGATTGCAGGTGCATCCTTGCAATGGAGCAATTCCAACCCGAAAAGAGGCTGAAGCATGGCCATATTCAAATACAATTCAGAGCGCCCTTTCCGGGGCAATCCCGATCTGCATCTTCATTATTGGGGACGTGAAGAGTGCGCTCCCGGACACAGCGTCGGCCCCGGTGTGCGCGACCTGTACAAAATCCATTTCATTCACGAAGGAACCGGCTATGTCTCTGTCGGGCAAGAAACCCACATCCTGCAGCCTGGACAGGCTTTCCTGACCTATCCTCATATAGTTACTCATTATGCCGCAGACATGGCTCATCCCTGGACGTATTCCTGGATTGCTTTTACAGGGGAGGAAATTGCCCGTCTGCTGTCCAGGACCTCGCTCTCGCCCGGACACCCCGTATTCCCGATGGATGATTCCCTGATGCCCGCGCTGTATGACCGGCTTACCGCTGCCTCCGGCCGCACAGACAGTCTCGATCTCCCGCTCAAGGCGATCCTGTATGAGTTCTTCGGGCTGCTGCTCAGCACAGTTCCTGCTCCTGCAGACCTTATCCCTCTTCCCCGTCAAAAGAGCATTTACGTCGAGCAGTGCCTGCACTATCTGCATGCCCATTACTGTGAGAATGTGACCGTGGAGAGCATGTCTTCCTCCCTGAAGCTGGACCGCAAATATTTATCCGCCTTGTTCAAAAAGACCGTTGGCCTGCCGCCGCAGCAGTACCTGCTTAATTTCCGCATGGCCAAAGCTTGCGAGCTGCTGACGGAGAGTGCCTGCACCATCGGTGAAATTTCCCGTTCCGTCGGCTATCAGGACCCGCTGCTGTTCTCGCGGATGTTCAAGAAGGTCAAGGGCTGCTCCCCCAAGGAATACCGCATCCGCCATGCCGATAATGACATTGTTCTATAAACTTCTTCCATGCTGACATACGCTTGGCTCGATGCTTCCGCTACAATTAAGAGCGTAGCCCTTGCGTAAGAAGCAACCGCTTACGTAAGGCTGATTGCACGTTGAGTGCTTAAGATCTGTGTAAATTGCTTAGAATTGTTAAAGATACTTCAGACTCTGCTTCCGGAGCAAGCTTCGCGAAGCAGGGCCGGGAAGTCCATGTTAACATGACTTTAAGGAGGAATAATCAAATGTATATCGCAAGTCCTGAACGTTATGACCAGATGAAATACAACCGTACCGGCCGCAGCGGCCTGCTCCTGCCGGCGATTTCGCTGGGACTGTGGCATAACTTTGGCGGCAATGATGTGTTCGAGAACGGCCGCGCCATGATCAGAAGAGCCTTCGATCTGGGGATTACCCACTTCGATCTTGCCAACAACTATGGCCCGCCTGCCGGCTCCGCCGAGGAGAGCTTCGGGCAGATTCTGCGCAAGGATTTCGCCGCTTACCGCGACGAGCTGATCATCTCCAGCAAAGCCGGCTATTACATGTGGCCAGGCCCATATGGAGAATGGGGCTCGAAGAAAAATCTCGTCTCCAGCCTGGACCAGAGCCTGAAACGGATGGGGCTGGATTATGTGGATATTTACTACCACCACCGTCCGGACCCGAACACGCCGCTGGAAGAAACGATGGGGGCACTGGATCTGCTGGTGCGCCAAGGCAAGGCGCTGTACGTCGGCATCTCCAACTACAAAGCTGAGGAAGCGCGCGAGGCCGCCCGGATTCTCCGCCGTCTCGGCACCCCCTGCCTGATCCATCAGCCGAATTATTCCATGATGTCGCGCTGGATTGAGGATGGGCTGCAGGATGTGCTCGCCGAGGAAGGCATCGGCACCATCGCCTTCTCGCCGCTGCAAAAAGGCATCCTGACCGACCGCTACCTCAAAGGAATTACACCGGATTCCCGCGCAGCCGGACCAAGCTTATTCCTCTCCGAGAAGGAAATTACCGCAGAGGTCATCGGCAAGGTAAGCAAGCTGAACGGGCTCGCAGCCGCACGCGGGCAGAAAATGTCGCAGCTGGCCCTGTCGTGGGTGCTCCGCGGCGGCAAAGTCACTTCGGCACTGATCGGTGCGAGCAAGGTCAGCCAGATCGAGGATGCCGTAGCCTCCTTGAACGCACCTGAGCTCAGCGCGGAGGAGCTGGAGCAAATCGAGAATATTTTGCGGGGATAACCCCCGTATAAGAAGACATTTGCCCGCCGTCACCCAAAGACCTGTGTAATATACACCATCGCCAGCAGGCCGAAGATAAAGGAATAGGTGGAAGGGCGCTCAAACCCGTGTCCGTGGCTCTCAGGAATCAGCTCCTTATAGACGATGAAGAGCATCGCTCCTGCGGCAAAAGCCAGCCCGTAGCCTACCGCATTCTGCACATAGCTGGCTGTAAAATAGCCAATGACCGCCGACACCATCTCCATAAGGCCGGTTAAGGCGGCCATGCCCAGCGCTTTTCGCCGGGTAGCGCGGGAATTCATCAGAAAGACGGCCAGGATCAGCCCCTCCGGCATATTCTGCGCCCCGATAGCAACCGCCACCATAGGACCCAGGCTGGGCTGCTCGCTGGCATAGCTGAATCCCGTACTGAGACCTTCGGGAATATTGTGAATGAACAGCGCGATCAGCACGAGCAGCGCTTTGGAATCCATATTGGTATAGCCGGGCTTATTCTCTACATCGATATGCGGAATATTGTTCTCAATCAGATCGAGCAGCAGCACACCGGTAATCAGCCCCAGGGTTAAGGCGAGGATTCCCGACTCCTTGATGGCCTGCGGCATTAAGCCAAAGGTAGAAGCAGATACCATAATTCCGGCAGTGAAGGCAACCAGGACATCCTTCCACAGCTCGGACAATCTTCGGACAAACAGGATCGGAACCACTCCAAGCACAGTGGCCATAGCCGATAAAAAGCTGCCAAGAAGCGCAGTTGCCAAGTCTTTCAACCCCTTTTGCGGACAGGACTTCTAGACCCAGCTTATGCTTCCGGCAGCTATATTTATTCCTGTATTCCCCTTCCCTCTCCTACTCCAATGACATCAGCTCCAAAGACATCAGCTCCTCGTCCAGATATTTCTCCCCGAGCTTCATTGCCTTCGGCTCTGTTCCGTAGCAGACAAATCCCAGCGATTCGTACAGCCGTTTGGCGGGCAGATTGGGGGAGGTTAAGGTCAGATTAAGGATTTCCAGACCCTCTGTCGCCTTGGCACGGGCAATCAGCTCCAGCATCAGGAGCCGCCCCACTCCCTGCCTGCGGGCGTTTGGATCAATATAGACGGAATATACATGGGCTTTATGACGGATTTTGGGCCTGCTCTCACGGAAAAAAGTTACAATGCCCACCAGCTTTTCCTCCGCATCCAGAGCTCCCAGGGTAAAATTATTATCCGTTGGCTCCAGCCTGATCCGGGTGGTGACGATGGAAATTTTGGCTTCCGATTCATAGGAGCTGAGAAAAGCTTCCGGATTCCGCCGCAGCGACTGCAGCCGAAGCTCACGGTAACTCTCCGCATCGGCGGATGTCAGTGTTCTTATGTACAATACCTTGCCTCCTCACAGGGTTCCTGGTGGAATTATCCGGCTTCTATCATTATAACGGGTTGCCCTGCAGGCTGGCCTTATAATATTGCTGCATTTTTTTATTGGGCAGGGAATCACCCGAAAATTGACAAAAATTCCGAATACGGGTATAGCTTGCGCAGGATACGAAATCGCTGGCTGCCAGCCAGGGGCTGTACAATGGTTTTCTGGCCGCCGTTCTGGCGTGGGGCCTGCTCCATCTGAACGATACGTTCGGGTTTCAGCTTCAGAGGATGCCGCATCCGGACAGAAAAAAACCGTACAGAGCCATCCGCTCCATACGGTTACAGCCGCGCCTTATGAAATCTAATTACTTGATAACCACGTATTCCAGGTTAACCAGCTTGGCATAAGCAATAATTTGGTCTGTCGTTAGCTTCAGGGAAACTACGGTATGGTGTCCGCCGCCGTTCTCGATCCACGCCTTAACCCCATCCTGGAAGTTCGGCTTCACGTTCCACAGCACACGCGCCACGGGAAGATTCGGAGCAGGAACTGTCGGTTCAAATGCCGTAACCTCATTGATCAGCAGTTTGTAATGTGTGCCGAAGTCAGCCATGGAAACGACAACACCGTCTCCTGCCTTGCCGTCAAACACCAGCCGGGCCGGGTCTTCACGATCGCCGATACCCAGCGGAGACACAATGATCTTAGGCTTGTTGCTTGCCAGCGTCGGGTCCACTTCAAGCATATGGGACTGAAGGATTGATTCCTGGCCAACCGCCAATTCGTAGGTGTAGTCTTCCATAAAGCCGGTGGACTGGTTATGGCTCATTACTTTCAGCAGACGGTCCAGCGCTGCCGTCTTCCAGTCTCCTTCTCCGGCGAAGCCGTATCCTTGCGCCATCAAACGTTGGACGGCAAGGCCGGGAAGCTGCTTCATCCCATAGAGATCTTCGAAGTTCGTTGTGAAGGCAGAGTAGCCGCCATTGTCCAGGAAGCGTTTAATGGCAATTTCATAGCTTGCCTGCACTTTTACGCTGGCTTCCCAGGCTTCCTTGCTGTACGTACCATAATCGAATTCATAAAGTCCGGAATATTCTGCAAACAGATCGGCAATTTCCTCTTCCTTCACAGCATTTACGTACCCGACGAGGTCCCCGATTCCGAAGTAGTCAACAGTCCAGCCAAATTGGATCTGGGCCTCGACCTTATCGCCTTCCGTAACGCCGACATTACGCATATTGTCGCCGAAACGGGCAACCTTGATATTGAAGCTTTCGTTATACGCAACCGCCACATCCATCCACTCGGCGATTTGCTTCTGCACTTCCGCGCGCTCCCAGTAGCCTACAACCACTTTATTCTGTTTCTTCAGACGGGCATTGATAAACCCATATTCTCGGTCGCCATGGGCGGCCTGGTTGAGGTTCATGAAGTCCATGTCAATCGTAGCCCAGGGAATGCTTTCATTGTACTGTGTAGCCAGGTGGAGCAGCGGCTTCTGCAGCAATTTGGTACCGCGAATCCACATTTTTGCGGGAGAGAAGGTATGCATCCAGGTAATGACACCGGCTACCTCGTCACGATAGTTGACTTCCTTCATAAGGCTGGTGATTTTGTCTGCACTAACCGCCAGATCCTGCAGTACAAGCGGATAAGGCAGAACGCCGCTTTTATTGAGGGCATCGGTCATTACTTGTGCATTTGCTTTGACTTCCGCCAGTGCCTCTTCCCCGTACAGATGCTGTGAACCTACGACAAACCAGAACTCTTTTGCACCTACAGTTGACATACTTGTTCATTCCTCTTTTCCCAATTTGATATATAAGCTGAATTTTACTTTTGCCCGTAGTAAGCGTCTTTCCCATGTTTGCGCAAATAGTGTTTATCCAGAATGCGCTGCGGCAATTCTTCGGCAAAACTGTTCAATTGACGGGAGAATAAATTCATTTTTGAAACCTCTTCGAGCACAACGCTGTTGATCACTGCGGATTTCGCATCCTTGCCCCACGTGAAGGGAGCATGACCCTTAAGCAGGACACCCGGCACTGCCATGATATCCAGCCCGCGCTGCTCAAACGTTTCGATGATGACACGGCCGGTTGCCGCTTCATAGCCATGGTCAACCTCGTCCTGGGTCAAGAAACGGGTGCAAGGGACAGAACCATAGAAGGTGTCTGCATGAGTAGTCCCCATTACAGGTACATCCAGGCCTGCCTGGGCCCAAATCGTCGCCCAGGTCGAATGTGTATGCACAATACCGCCGATCTCTTCGTAATGCTTATACAGCACGGCGTGAGTCGCTGTATCCGATGATGGTCTCATCTCTCCTTCAACAACGTTGCCGTCGAAGTCAATAACTACCATATCGCCGGGCTTCATCTTGTCATAGCTGACACCGCTGGGCTTGATAACGAACAGGCGGCTCTCACGGTCAACAGCGCTTACGTTTCCCCAGGTGAATTTCACGAGTCCATGTTTAGGCAGCTCCAGATTGGCTTGGTATACTTCTTCTTTCAGTTGCTCCAACACGTTAATCCCTCCAGTTTTCCACTAGATTATCTACAGCAGCCTGTTCAATCGCCAGACCTTGAGTGTAGCGTTCCATAAATACTTCGAAGCCCTTAACATCGTAACCGTCAGGATAGATTTCTTGTCCCTGGGCGTTCTTAAATACCTGCTGGTCGAGGAAGTCTTCCAGACTTTCTTGCTCATCCCTTCTGCTCATGTAAGAGGCCAGAATAGCCATCCCCCACGCCCCGCCTTCTCCGGCTGTTGCCATCACGGATACCGGGACATTCAGAGCAGCGGCAACAATTTTTTGTCCGACAACAGGAGTTTTAAATAAACCGCCGTGAGCCAGAATGCTGTCGATTGCGACATGCTCCTTCTTGGTCAAAATATCCATTCCGATTTTCAAAGCGCCAAAAGCAGTGAACAGATGAGTGCGCATGAAATTCGCCAGATTGAAACGGCTCCCGGGAGAGCGTACAAACAATGGCCGGCCTTTCTCGATTCCGGTGATATTCTCACCTGAGAAATACCCGTAGCTAAGCAAACCGCCGCCATCCGGATCTGCCTCCAAAGCCTTATTGAACATCACACTGTATAAATGATTTGTATCCGCCTTGTGCCCCATGGCCTCAGAGAATTCACGGAACAAGCTGAGCCAGGCATTGATATCGCTTGAACAGTTGTTGGCATGGACCATTCCGACCGGATTGCCGTTAGGCGTAGTCACCAGATCAATTTCCGGATATACGGCTGACAGCTCCTTCTCCAATACAACCATGGCAAAAACCGAAGTTCCCACGGAGACATTGCCGGTCCGTTTCCGCACGCTATTCGTAGCAACCATCCCTGTTCCTGCATCTCCTTCCGGAGGACAAAGCGAAATACCCGGCTGCAAATTCCCGGATTTATCCAGGATTTTGGCTCCCGCTGCGGATAATGCACCTGCCTGCTGACCTGAAATGCAGACCTCAGGAAGAATCCCTCTAAGATTCCAATCGTAGCCTTTGGGCGCAATGAGCTGATCAAACTGCTTAACCATGGAATCGTTATAATCATGTGTGGCTTCATCAATGGGGAACATACCTGAGGCATCTCCTGCGCCAATAGCCTTAATGCCGGTCAGCAGCCAGTGAATGTATCCGGAGAGCGTCGTAATGAAGTCAATACGGGGGACATGCTCTTCCCCGTTCAATATCGCCTGATACAGATGGGCAGTACTCCACCGCTCAGGAATGTTGAATTGAAACTTATCAGTTAAAGCTTTTGCCGCAGCACCGGTTGTCGCATTCCGCCAGGTCCGGAACGGAACAAGCAGCTCACCCGCGCTGTCAAAAGCCATATACCCGTGCATCATTGCAGAGAATCCTATAGCACCAACCGTTCGAAGGGTGATTCCATATTTCTGTTCAACCTCCTGCTGCATCCCGCTGTAAGCCTCTTGCATCCCCGTGATGATACTCTCTAAGCTGTACGTCCAATATCCGTCTGCCAAGAGATTCTCCCACTCATAACTTCCGGATGCGACGGTTTCAAAACGGTGATCAATCAGCACTGCCTTGATACGTGTGGACCCAAATTCGATGCCAAGTGAGGTTTCCCCCTTGAGTATCGCTTGTTGAATGTCCTGATCCATGCCCACGTTACTCCTCTCTGAACAACTGTTATAACCGCTTTAATTGAAAGAATGCGCTTTCCCTTATTTACAGTCTCAGTATATTTTTTGATCGTACATTTGTCAACATTCATTAATAGTTATACCTACAAATTATCTAATGAAGTGATTGTTTCTCTATATTTCTCTTTTGAGTATATAACATGTAGTACAAAAGATTTATAATAAGGTCATATTTATGCTAAAATATGTACATACAAATATTAAGGCCGAGAAAATTAGTATTAGAACAACCAGGAAAGAAGGAGCACAGTGAAACCAAAATATCAAATCATTCTTGAGGATATAAAGAGCAACATCCTTTCAGGGACATACAGCGTAGGAAATCAAATCCCAACGGAATCCGCTTTGCAGGAAATGTATAACGTTAGCCGCCAGACGGTGCGGAAGGCTATTTTGGAGCTGTCAAACGAGGGGTTCTTAAGAAGTGAAAAAGGTTCCGGCACTTATGTCAGCAATCAATTCCGCTCAAAAGCCGCCGGAAATTCCAATAATAAAACCATCGGGGTCATCACAACCTATATTTCCGATTACATCTTCCCCTCCATCATCCGCGGGATTGAATCCCGGTTGAACGAAGATAATTATTCATTGCTGCTCGCCAGTACAAATAATGATGTCGCCCAGGAAAAGAAGGCTTTGGAGATGATGCTGTCCTATGGTGTGGACGGCCTGATCATTGAGCCTACAAAAAGCAACCTGTACAATCCCAATATCGCTTACTACCTGACATTCAAGGAACAGGATGTGCCTTTCATCATGATTAATGCTTATTATGAAGAATTGGAAGTCCCTTTCTTTTGTCTCGATGATGTACAGTCCAGCTATCTGGCAACCAAGGAATTAATCGCTAATGGACACACACAAATTGGCATCATTGCCAAAATGGATGATCTGCAGGGAAAGTACCGGATGAAGGGTTATATCAAAGCTCTAGGAGAAGCCAAACTGCGGTTTCACCCGGAGCAGGTGCTGTCATTCTACACAGAGACCAAGCAGGACCTGTCCACCAGCCTGAAGAAATTCCTGACCGAAAACAGAGGCGGGCTGACAGCCATTGTCTGCTATAACGACGAGGTTGGCTTGGAAGCCGTACATGTATGCAGACAACTGGCTATCTCCGTTCCCGAAGACTTATCCATTATTGGCCAGGATAATTCCTATATCGCCAAGAATGCGAACATCAAGCTGACGACATTGACACACCCCCAGGAACAAATGGGACGCGATGCCGCCGATTGGGTGATTAAGAAACTGCAAGGGAAGAAGGATCTGCGCGATCAGACCTATTATCAGCCCGTGTTAATAGAAGGGGAGACGGTTAGGAAGAGATAGGCTGAATCACTTCAGCTTGATGTAGGGACGCAGCAGATAGCTGGCCATTTTCAAAGGATTCAAGTGTGGGCTTGTAAACAATTTCTGCCCCAAATGGCCGTTGAGATTATGGATAACTGCATCCAAGGTTTCATTCGAGAGATGCTCCATCGTCCTGCGCAGAACGATGGAGTTCTCATAACTCTGCCTGATCGGCTTGGTAAGCTCCTCATAACTGCCCAGACCGCATAAATCGTGGGCGGCATAAATCCCGGTCATCCAAGAGGCATGCTGCCCGAACCCCATAAACGGCATCAATGCGCCAAAGCAATTGCCGACATAAAACGTATTGCCGATCCTTCCGGCGTGACATAACCCTATAGGGTAGCCGGTAATTTTGAACCCGTCCGTGATGGGCAGCACTTGCTCAAGCTCCGCTTGCACCTTCAGGTAATAACGGTCCCACAGGGTTTCAATATCGGTATTAATCTCAGGCAGATCGGGAATGGCAATGACCAGGTTAGCTTCTTTATCGGAGAACGGGATCAGGTATCCGTAACCGAAGGGAGCGATCTCGTAGTCCAGCCAAGCCTTGATCTCATAAGGATCAAAACGGCCTTCGACCGTTGCCCCCTTGACCGAAACCGTCAGGTCTTCCCTGAAATTGCGGGTCTTCTTCGCATAATCGCTGTCCCCCGTTGCCAGCACCACATGCGTGTAATCTGCAAGCAGTTCCTCATACGTTTTTTTCGAATTAAAATGGATTTTCGACTTGACCTGCCGCCCCAGCTGCGCTTCGAACGAATTTTTCTCTCTTCCGCGAATGTTCGTAAAGCCAAGCTGCCCTTCCAAAACAGCCTTCTCATGCTTCGAATAAAACGTAATCTTTGAAATGCCGGCAGCCGGATGCAGATAGATGCCAAATTGCTCCGATAAATAAGCAATACTGTCGTTGACGGGTCGGGTGAACATGGAGAGCAGCACCTCTCCATTCACAAACCGGTCTCCAACCATACTGCGGCTTTCAAAAATGACCGGTTCGATTCCATGCTTCTCCAGCGTAATGGCACAGGCCAGACCTGAAATTCCGGCCCCCATGATTGCAACTTTCATCAAGCTCCCACTCCTTTCAAATCTTCTCTTGCATACATTCTTCCCGCAAAAGCAGAGTGAGTATTCGCTTAGAGTAAAGCAAACAGCGTAATTTTAAGATGCTGGGCGGGAAATAATGCGTACATCCGCTTAATCCCCCTCTGCCGCTTGCCGATCGTTTCTCCCCTTTTAACATTCCGCATCTTTGGATTGCCCTTTTTTCTATTGACATCCCATCTAAAAGAAATATATATTTAATGACAATGAGAATCATTATCGAAAAAGGAATTGATATGATTTTTCTCACCGCCGGTTGTCAGCATCAGCTAAAAATATATTAAAAAAGGATGGGTACATAAGACATGAACACAACACGAAAGTTCTTATCTAAAACGTTATTGATTCCATTTGCGCTTACAATTGCGCTGGTTGGTTGCTCCAATCAGCAATCCAATTCAACGGCATCCCCCTCTCCGTCTGCAAGTACCGAGCCTGCCAGTACAGAAGCACCGGCCTCCCCTGCTGCAACTACCGAATATCCGATCGTGATCAAGCATGCGCTTGGCGAAGCTGTCCTTGAGAGCAAGCCTGAACGGGTGGTTACCATTCAATGGGCGAATCACGATGTCGCACTCGCTCTTGGCGTGGTTCCCGTAGGCTTCTCGGCAGCGAATTTCGGTGTTCAGGACGGCAGCGGATTGCTGCCTTGGACAGCTGAGAAGCTGAAGGAGCTTGGCGTTGCCGATCCTAATGTCTTCCAGGATACGGACGGCCTTGATTTTGAAGCTATTTCGGATGCAGATCCGGATGTCATTCTTGCCGCTTACTCCGGGATTACACAGGAAGACTATGATACGCTTAGCCAAATCGCCCCGGTTGTGGCCTATCCGACCGCTCCTTGGACAACCACATGGCGCGAGCAGGTCTTGCTGAATTCCGAAGGCATGGGTATGAAAGCAGAGGGGGAACAGCTTATTAAGGACACCGAGGGCTTGGTCAACGAGAAGCTAAGCCAGTATCCGCAGATTAATGGCAAGAAAGTAGTTTGGGTTAATTTCTCGGCTGATGATCTGTCCCAATTGCATATTTACACACCAATTGACTCCCGTGTCTCGTTCTTGTACGAGCTGGGAATGGAGTATCCTGAAAGTATTACGAAGCAGATTACCGACCCTACCAGCTATTCTTTGAGCTTGAGCGCTGAGAATGTCGAGGCCCTTAACGACGCCGATCTCATCGTCGGATATGGTAATGACGAATTGCTAAAGGCGATCCAAGCCGATTCACTGCTCGGCAAAATCCCTGCAATTGAGAGGGGTTCTGTTGCATTTATTGATAGTGATACCCCCCTGGTAGCCGCCGGCACTCCTAACCCGCTTTCCATAGCGTATACCATTGATGAATACCTTGCATTAATCGGCGGAGCCATTGACAAGATAAATGAATAGCTCTGCGAGTTCTGAAAAAAAACAGCTAACCACGCATATTCCGAAAAACTTCACAGCCGTTTTGGTGGTTTGCATGGTCTTGCTCGGCATATGCGTGGTTGCATCTCTGGCCTTAGGCGCTCGGACGATAAGCTTCAGCGAACTGATGGACGGGTTGTTTCACCCGGACATTCAGTCCTTCGGGGCCAATGTGGTGCGCAAGAGAATTTCCCGGACCGTATTCAGTTTATTTTGCGGTGCGGCACTGGGAGTCTCCGGTGCGCTTATGCAATCGGTCACGCGCAACCCGATAGCGGACCCCAGTATACTGGGAGTCAACACAGGCGCGGCCTTGTTTGTAGTTTGCGGGATTGCCTTCCTGAATATAAGCTCTGCCAGCGAGTATATTTGGCTGGCGCTGGCCGGAGCTGCGATTACTGCAGTATTTGTGTTCGGAATCGGTTCAATGGGGCGTGGCGGAGCCACCCCCATTAAGCTCGTTTTGGCGGGTGCTGCCACAAGCGCCGCCCTTTCTTCATTGGTCACCGCCATCATGATTCCGCGCTCATATGTCATGGATCAATTCAGATTCTGGCAAGTGGGCAGCGTAGGTTCGGGAACCTGGAGCAGTATTGCCACCTTCTCTCCCTTTCTGATCGTCGGATTATTAATAGGCTTTATTACCGCCCCGGCACTGAATGCGCTGGCACTGGGAGACGATGTTGCGACCGGACTCGGCGTTCGGACAGGAACACTGCGGTTTATTGCGGCTCTCGCAGGTGTTTTATTATGCGGAGCAACCACTGCACTTGCTGGACCTATAGGTTTTATCGGACTGTTATCCACTCATGTTATGCGCCTTATTCTCGGCTCCGACTTGCGTTTTGTTATACCGATGTCAGCTTTATCAGGGGCAATTATTCTTACTCTCTCCGATGTATGCGGCAGGCTCATCGGCAGACCCGGAGAGCTTGAAGTCGGTGTAGTTACAGCGTTCATAGGCGCTCCGATACTAATCCTATTAGCTATGAGATCGAAAGTGCGTTCATTATGACAAATCAACCTATTGAATTTATTATGACGGGCAGGCGTCAAAGACGCCGCCGATGGCTGCTGGTTACCTGCTTCCTTGCGCTGCTTGCCTGCGCGCTCTGCGTCCTTATGCTATTACTTGGAAACACCATTTATCCGGTCAGAGAAGTCATCCGGGCACTTTCCGGAGAGCAGCTCAAGGGCGTGTCTTTTGCGGTTAATACCATCCGTCTGCCCAGAATGCTGGCAGGCCTTTTTGCAGGATTTGCTTTCGGCCTTGCCGGATATACTTTCCAGACCATGCTCCGCAACCCCCTTGCGAACCCGAATGTCATCGGTATTACTTCCGGCTCCAGTGCAGCAGCTGTTTTTTGCATCGTCGTAATTCATGCAAGCGGAACGGTTGTTTCCGTAGCTTCGGTGATTGCCGGGCTTGCCACAGTGATATTGATTTATTTTTTATCCAGAGGCAAGATTTTTTCAATCGGGCGGTTAATCCTTATCGGAATAGGCATACAGGCCATGCTTGACGCCGTAATATCCTATCTGCTGTTGATTAGCTCCCAACAGGATGTTCCCACAGCGCTCAGATGGCTGTCGGGCAGCCTTAACGGGTCTCAAATGCGCGAGCTTCCGCCGCTCGTCATTACGGTTCTTATCTGTGCGCCGGTTGCTATCCTGCTGGGCAAGCATCTAAGTATACTGGAGCTTGGAGAACAAGCGGCTACTTCTCTCGGCGTGCACGCGGACAAGACAAGAATTGCGCTTATTGTAAGCTCCGTCTTCATGATTGCTATTGCTACTGCTGTTACGGGTCCAATAGCCTTTGTCTCCTTCCTTTCGGGACCTATCGCAAAAAGGTTAGTCGGAGTCGGCTTCTCCAACGTAATTCCGGCCGGTCTTGTTGGCGTTAATTTGGTTTTGGCGGCAGATCTAATCGGACAGTTTGCGTTTGAATACAGATTCCCTGTGGGTGTCATAACCGGATTACTCGGGGCGCCGTATCTGATCTACCTGCTAATCCGAATGAATCGAAAGGGAGAATTATAATGACAGCCACTCATACTTTTCAAGCTGAACAAGTCGTAGCGGGCTATGACAATAAAACGGTGATCCAGGAAGTAAGCCTGGTTATCCCCAGCAATAAAATCAGCGTTATTATTGGTTCCAACGGCTGCGGGAAGTCGACGCTTCTTAAAGCAATGGCAAGGCTGATCAAGCCCGTATCCGGTAAAATCACCCTGGACGGAAAGCCCATCGGCAAAATTCCGCCAAAGCAGCTGGCCCGCGTGATCGGGCTGCTCCCGCAATCGCCCATTGTTCCGGAAGGAATTTCGGTGACGGATTTGGTTGGGCGGGGAAGGTTTCCGCATCAATCCTTGCTCGGCGGGTGGACCAAAAAGGATTATGAGGCCGTTGCCGAAGCGATGAAAATTATGGATATTACGGAGTTCGCCAATCATAATATTGACGAGCTTTCGGGCGGCCAAAGGCAGCGCGTCTGGATTGCAATGGCTCTGGCGCAGCAGACCGACATTCTGTTTCTCGATGAACCGACAACCTTTTTGGATATCACCTATCAGGTGGAAATTCTTGACCTGCTCACCGACCTTAACCGAAAGCACGGCACTACAATTGTAATGGTTCTGCATGATATCAACCTGTCCGCCCGTTATGCAGAACATATTTTTGCGCTTCATAACGGAAAGCTTGTAGCTGAGGGGAAGCCATCAGAGGTTATTACAGCCACCTTGGTCAAAGATATTTTCGGACTGGACTGCACGGTGATCAAAGACCCCATTGCCGGCTCTCCCATGGTGGTGCCAAAAGGACGATATCATGGCAACGAAGAATCTGCTCCTTAGTGTAAATTTAAATCTCCCCACATCCCCTTTTTCGCCAGCGTTAGTGGGAAAAAGGATATCTAATTCATCCGATTCTCCCCCTTTCTGGGGAATAGGCTTCAATGAAGGCTACTTTCTCCCACCTTATCCATAATTAAAAGATATTGATAATTTCCTATAAAGAACAAAACGGCTATGCCGTCCTTGACTGGCCAGCGCAGCTGTTTGAGATTTCAAATTCAGGGTTGGCTGCCGGGACCGGCCGGCGGCAAGCCCAAGTGGAAAAAGTGAACTTCATTCTTCCTAAATACCCTTTTTCGCAAGCGTTAGTGGGAAAAAGGATACCTAATTCATCCGATTCTACCCTCTACAGGGAAATACACTGAAATTAATTTTACTTTTTCCCACTATTGCCTCTGCCGCCA
Source organism: Paenibacillus sp. S150 (assembly GCF_019352175.1). GTDB lineage: Bacteria > Bacillota > Bacilli > Paenibacillales > Paenibacillaceae > Paenibacillus_AQ. Next base: position 88,332 of record NZ_JACBYI010000006.1, on the reverse strand, counting down.
GCTTTTCTGTCCATTTAAGTTCACTAATTCCACTTCGCTTCATTGTATTTCACTTCCCCACCCCGCGATTCCGGTTAGCTCCTCAAATTCCGCTGTTCCTCCTGCAAAGCGCAACCCGCAGGTTCAGCACGATGACCACATCTTCAACTTACCCCCAACTTTATACACACCTTATCCACAGCAAAAGTAATTCATAATTTCCTAAACAACAAGAAAGACGCCTATCGGCGTCCTATAAGAATGCTGCTATTTCAGTGGGGAGGAGAAGAATCATTTCGCGCTGATTCCGCCGTCCAGCCGGCTTCGGGCGAATTCAAAGGTACTTCTGCCTTGGATTTCCTCTACCTGCCCGCTCGGCCAACGTAATAGCGCAGTTTGCTTGGCCGAATTCCCGATCCAATCTTTCATAGACAGCGCAGGCATGAAATAACGGGTAAGCTTCGCTTCCCCCAAAATATATAAATTCTGATCTTTTAAATAAGCCGTACGGAGAATTCTCCATTCGGCTTATTTGGATTTGGGCTTACGGATTACTTCCAGATCTCTTCGGCAATTTCTTTAATGAAAGCGAGCTTGCGCCATTGCTGTTCCTCTGTCAGGTGGTTGCCTTCCTTCGTGGAAGCGAAGCCGCATTGCGGGCTCAGGCAGATCCGGTTCAGATCAACGTATTGCTGCGCTTCCCCGATGCGCTTCAGAATATTTTCCCTGCTCTCAAGCTCCCCAAATTTGGAGGAGAACAGGCCAAGCACAACCTGCTGGTTGTCCTTCAGGAAGCGAAGCGGCTTGAAATCGCCTGCCCGTTCGGTATCAAACTCCAGGTAGTAGCCGGAGTAATTATCGATGCTCAGGAGTGTCTCCACAATGGGCTCATAGCCTCCGCCTACTCCGGCATAAGTCGAAACATAATTGCCGCGGCAGACATGTGTCGTTACAACGAGATCGTCCGGCAGGCCGGCTGCAACCTCCTCGTTCAATCTCGCAAATTCATTCGCATACTCAGCCACATTCACACCGGCCTGCTGCATGAATGCGCTAAACTGTTCGTCGCAAAGCGCGCCCCACGTGCAGTCGTCGATCTGGATGCTGCGGCAGCCCGCTTCATAGAAGGCAAGTATCACCGCTCTGTACGCTTTGGCAATATCGGAAACAAGCTCTTTCCGGTTTGGATATACGGCCTGCGTGCTTTCCTTGTTTTCTGCCCGGTCCAGCTCGAACAGGAGCTGTGCAGCCGCAGGAATCGATTGACGCGCAACGACATCCTCACCCGCAACACTCTTTAAAAAGGTATAATGCGAAACAAAAGGATGGCTACTGAAGCTTATTTTGCCGGTCAGGCGGGCGGTTTCGGGTCTCGATTCAGCGCCGTTGAACCGGTAGCCTTGTTCAATAAATGTCTGTTCTACACCGTCAAAGCCCCAGAAAAAGTCCAGATGCCACCAGGAGCGGCGGAATTCGCCGTCGGTTACCGCTTGAAGGCCCGCCTCTTTCTGTTTCTGCACAAGCTTGACGATTTCGGCGTTCTCCGCTTCCTTCAGCTGCGCGGCGGTAATTTCGCCGTTCTTGAATTTTATTCTGGCCTCCTTCAACGCGCCGGGGCGCAGAAAGCTGCCGACAATATCATATCGAAACGGAGTAACGTTTCTCTTCTTAGGTTCGGTATGAGTGCTCATAGGTTAATCTCCTCGCCGTAAATAATATAAATTTAATATAGCATACCCGCCGGATATACCATTCTACCAATGACCTATGACAGGTTATAGCCATTAGCTATGGCTGGATAGTTCTAGTTTTGGATTATTGAATTGCCTAATCGGCTTGGGTTGTGACTGCGGCGAATGATTGAATTGAAAGACAAAAAAAGAGGCATTTCCCCTATATTGGGCTACACCTCAGGATGGTCTGGTAATGGTCCAGCTTGACCCAATGGCTATCAGCTTGTTAAGCACGGCCTTTTAAAATTTCCCGCAGCACATTTTTGGCCAGCCGGATCTTTTCCTCATTGGCTTCACGAAGCAAATCAACAATCTCCCGGATCTCGTTCTCCGTTTGGGTAACCAAGATTTCCTCATCCACATATGCCGATAGCTGAATCAAATTCACCTCAAGCGCTTCTGCAATTTTTTGCAAATTCAATAAAGATACATTCTTCTCACCGCGTTCAATCTGTCCTATGTATGAAAAATGAAATCCGCCCTTCTCTCCAAGCGCCTCCTGGGACAGTCCCTTCCCCTTGCGCAAAGCACGGATTCGGGCTCCTACCAGCTTCAAAACTTCCTTATCCTTCACGGTATTCACCTCTCTATGTCAAAAGTGTAGATAAGTTTCATCAAGGTAAACACCAAGCAATAAATATCATTATATATTTTAATATTTATAGATATTATAATAGAAATTGTGATTCTCTTTCTCTAGGAGGCAATAACCATGAAGGATAGAACCCGTCATACTATAAATGACTATTACCAGCTTTCTCAATACCACATGAAGCTTGCCTATATTATGAGAAAACACCACAAGTTCAAAACTTCGCTCTTCCTCTGTCATTCGGCACTCATTGCCATGATCCGTGCGATGTACATTTATGAGAACAAGTCCCGGCCTGATTCGGAGATATCACTTATTGAGCTTTTGCTTCTTCTGCACACGGATTATAATCCCGGTCTTGAAATTATGGTGTTTGTGGGGAAATTGAACTACATCGTTCATGAGACAGAGAGCTTGGAGGCATTGAAGGAAAAAGAGATGGATCGGCTGATGGAGAAAACAGAAGAGATATTAACGGAACTATGTTCGAGGATGGCGAATGGAACCAGTACAGAGAGATAGCGCCTGCCGGTCTATAAACATCCATTTTGCATGGTTATAGAGACTGAAAAGTTTGATCGCCATAACTTCACTTGTCCACTCCAGCTTGGGTAATTTCAGGTTAACAATAACACCCGTCATCGCTGAATAAGCGGCATATATCATAGGGATAACAAGCAACAACAAGCTTTCGAGCCATCCCGTACGCAACGATATCATAAGCAGCACACAACTCACAACCAGAATGGGCAACGTAATGGTGAGATTCACGGCAACCTTGCTAAATAATATGATTTGTTTCGATATGGGCGAGCTTTTCAAAATTCATAAATGATTGCCCTCAAGAGAAATGGAGCTTGGTGCTGTACAGCTTAAAGTTACAAATAAGGATACCAGGAATGGAGCCAGCGTACCCAGACCATGTGATAACTGCGGGATTGCAGCCAGCTCCCCCAGCTTCCCCGGACTGACAAACAATAAGGAAATCGACATCACCAGTAATAAAATCATGCCAATCCCTGTATTCAGCACGTAAACAGAAGAACTGAAATAGCGGCGCAGCTCCTTCTTATACAGGGCATGAAAAGGAGATGAAGCTTCTAACGGTTTCATTATATATCCGCTGCTTGCATGACTGGTCATCAGGCTTGTATGAATAGCTTTATATCGGGTGCTTAGTACAGTGGAAAATATTGCAAAAGAAAATGCCGACAGCAGAGTAAACATTAAAAATGAGCTCATCCGGTACGAGCAAACAGCATCGGTATACATGGCTGCCAAGGGATACAGCTTAAAGATCATATCTGCCGTTCCAGTTCCCGTTTCGGCAAGCTTCTGCCCGTTCCCGTCCAGAGTAAATGAACCCAGCACGAGGACAATAATGACGGCAAAGGTTAAGACAAGACTGACCAATCGACTGGCTTTAAACCGGGAAGAGATCCAGCTGATGAATGAGCCGATAATCGTTGCAGCAATGATCGGCAGTAACGGTATAAATAAGATTGTCATTAGAAAAAAAGGTAAAATAATGCCCCGGGATTCACTTTTATAGCATATACCGCACCTGCCGGCAGCATGGCCATCAATGTAAAGAACAAATTCAGCACATAGAGCTGAAGAATGCGGCTTGCGACAACATGACTGGTCTTTACAGGCAGCGACATCACCAAATCGTAGTCCTTATAGCTGAATAATACGCCGCTTGCCTTATTGATCGTGGTGAAGAAGCTTACAAGTCCTACAAAAGGTTCGTCCAGCACCAACAGCTTGGGTGTATGAATGAGCGCAGAGATGATGGCAAGCTTCTGCTTCATCCCATGAGAATACGATGAGATCATGTCACCCAAATTGGCCGTAATCTGGAAAGCATCGCTGTAATTTTTAATGAGCAGCTCACGGTCCGCTTTGGATACGCTAAAGAGGTCGCCGATAAAATTCAAGTACTGCATGCCGGTAAGATGATCGTACAGATCCGGATTATCCGGAATATAAGCAATATTCGCCTTGCAGGCTACCGGAGCTTTCTTGATGGAGACACCGTCAATTTCAATAACCCCTTCCTCAAAATCCAGCACACCGGCTACCGCGCGAATGGCGGTTGTTTTCCCTGCACCGTTATGTCCGATAAAGCCGCAGATTTCACCCCGCCCGACTACTAAATTCAAGTCATTTACAGCCTTTTTGCCACCCTTATAGCTCTTGGTAAAATGTTTTATGGCAAGCCTTCCCCATCACCCCCATCCCCGTTTCCTCAAGCGTTAGCGGGAAAAAGGATAACTAATCGATCTGTTTCTCTCCCTTACAGAGGAATACGCCTAAATTAAGATGACCTTGAAACACATTAATCCAAAGGGCAGCCATTTAGTGGTAAAAAGTAACACTAAGGTAGCGCATTTGAATCCTGGAACATCCCTAGTGGGAAAAAGTAAAACTAATCCGGCTGAAATCAGCCCTATGGGGGAAGCGGGCCTCCATGAAGTGTACAAAATCCCACTAAAGCCCGTTGAATCCAAAATTCCAGCCCATTAGTGTTACTTTTTACACTTCGCTTCCGTTCCCTATGAATCTCCTTGCGTTCCATCAGCTTGTTCAGGTTCGCCGGTTCCATTCCTATACATTCAATTACCTTTTTGGCTCAAAATCAAAATCAGCGGTTGACGATGTGAATGAAGTCCGCTGCGGTTATAATTCCCCCCTAACTTCATACCTACCTTATCCACAATTGACGAGAAGTATAATTTCCTAAACAACAAAAAAAACGAAGAAGCCCCATTTACCGGGCACTCCTTCGCCTTCTCCCCGTCTCTCTTCACCTGATCCCCGGAACACTTCCCAGCACTATTCCTCACACCGGCTTATCCCACTTCTCGAACAGCCGGTCCACGCGCCCGCCGATGGAAGCTTCGGATACCGTAAGTATTTTCCCCTGCTCAAAAACAAGCTTCCCGCCCACCACTGCCTTGGAGACGGCCCCGGGCTGCATGGCATAGACCATGTTGGCGAACAGTTCTTTCCTGGGGGCCAGGGAGAGGTCGCGGATATCCAGTGCGGCAAAGTCGGCATGCTGTCCGGCTGCAATGGAGCCTATCGGCATCCGCAGGATGTCACCGGCGCTGGAGGTCCCCATCCGGTAGACCTGTTCGGCGGTGATGCAGGTGCCGTCCAAGCGGCTGACCTTCTGCAAAAGCGCACACATGCGCATCTCCTCATACACGCTGATCCGGTTGTTGCTGCAGCCCCCGTCCGTTCCGAGCGCCACTCTGACCCCTGCCTGAAGCAGATCAGGTATCCGGGTAACCCCGTCCGCCAGGAACATGTTGCTGGATGGGCAGTATGCCAGCGCCCCCCGTCTGCGGCCGATCAGCTCAATCTCCGGGTTCTCCAGCCAGACCAGATGAATGGCAATCATCCGCTCGTCCAGCACCCCAAGGGAATCCAGATAATGCACAGGACGAAGGCCATAATCGCGCAAAATCTCTTCGACCTCGAACATCTCTTCGGCCACATGAATGTGAAAAGGTGTATCCAGCTCCACTGCCAGCCGGTGGCCGGCCTTGATCATTTCAGGTGAAGCCGCATGCGGGCTGTGGGGTGCCGGGTGAACGGTGACCATGGAATTCCCCTGATACTTTGCGGCTAATGAACGCGTGCGTTCCACGGCCTCCGGTACCGTCTCCCGGTAAGACAGCGGCGCCCCCGCCCAGTCGTACATCGTCCGCGCGAAGACCAGACGAATGCCCAGATCGCCCGCCGCCCGGATCACCGCCTCATCATAAGCAGTCCCGCCGTTATGCACATAAAAGAAATCACAAACCGTCGTCACCCCGTAACGCAGCATCTCCCCAAAGGCCAGCAAAGCCCCGGTATAAATCGCCTCTTCATCCAGAAGAGGCGAATACCGGTACAGCGCCTGATCGCGCCATTCGAGAAAAGGCTTATCGGCCGCTATTCCGCGCAGCAGGCTCTGGAAGGAATGGTTGTGCGAATTGACGGTGCCGGGGACGATGGCTTGGCCCTCCCACCTGATATGCCGGGCATCCGGATACCGCTGCAGCAGTTCCTCGCGGACGCCTACTTCCGCAATCCTCCCGTTCTCCACCAGTAAAGCATAGTTCTCCTGAAAACCCTCCTGCGTGTATACCTTATCCGCTGAATATAATTCGCGCAATGGCTCCTCCCCCTAACGGTTCAATTCCTGATCCAACGCCAGAATGGACTGCAGCAATACGTTGCCCGCCTTCTCGATATCTTCGATCCGGCTTTCCTCTTCAGGACAGTGGCTTTTGCCGCCCAGGCTGGGCACGAACAGCATCCCCGCCCGGGTCAGCGAAGCCATATGCGCGGCATCATGGCCCGCCATGCTGCCAAGCTTCAGGCTGCTGCAGTTCAGCTGCTCTGCCTGCCCGGCGCACAAGTCAATGACCAGGGGGTCCATCGGCTCGGGAGCCTGATCCAGAATCAGGCGGCGTTCCAGCCGGAGGCCCCTGATATCCGCAATGGACTCGGCAAGCTTGCCCCAGCCCTCCAGCACCTCCTGAATTTGTGTGCGCCGCTCCCCGCGGATCTCCAGATGAAACCGGGTCTTTTCCGGGATAATATTTGCCGCATTCGGTTCATTGCCGATCCGGCCAACCGTGCCCACCACTTCATCCGCCGGATGGTTCCTGCAGACAGCCTCGAAGGCGAGCATGATCTGGGAAGCGCCCATCAGCGCATCCTTGCGGTCCCCCATCAAGGTTGTACCGGCATGGTTGGCTTCGCCCAGAACCGTGATCTCTTCCCGGTAGATCCCTGTTATTGCTGTCACGATCCCTACCGGTATCCTGCGGTCAAGCAGGCGCCTGCCTTGTTCGATATGGACTTCGAGAAAAGCAGCCAGCTCCTCCGGTCCCCGCCGCGCCGTCCCGAACTGCTCAGGATCGCCGCCCGCCAGCCGCAGCGAATCCGTGAGCAGACCGCCCTGATCATTGCGGACACCCTCAAGATCCTTGTGGGAGAGCTTCCCCGACACCGCCCTGCTGCCAAACGTGGACAGCCCGAACGGATTCGGTTCTTCCGCGCTGAAGGAGACCAGCTCCAGGGGATGGCGGGTAACGGCCTTGTTTTCTTCCAGTACAGTCATAACCTCCAGCGCCAGGAGCACACCAAGAGCGCCGTCGTATTTGCCGCCGTTCGGGACCGTATCGATATGGGAGCCGAACGCAATGGCAGGGAGGCGGGCCGCCGAACGGTCTGAGGCGGCTGAACGTCTTGGATTGCCCGGAGCATCCAGACGGTCCGGAGCATCCAGACGGTCCGGAGTAACCGGGCCGTCTGGGCTGCCGGGCTCCGCTGCAATGCCCGGGGCACCTAAGCTGCAGCTGTCCGGCCCCGCTGCGCTGTCCGGAGCATCTGACCCGCCCGGGCTGCCTGCTCCCTCCGAGTCGCCTGCGGCACCCGAGGCGATGCCTCCTGCACCGCTTCTCACCGCCCAAATATTCGCCGCCGCGTCTACCCTTACGGCTAAATTCAGACGGCGCAGCGCAGCCTTGAGCCATTCCCGCGCGGCCAATTCTGCCGGTGTAAACGTGGTCCGGTCCAATCCTCCGGTAGCCTCGTTCAGCCCGAACAACGCCAAGTCCCGGATGGTGCTCTGAAGCCGGGCAGCATTTATCCTCAGCTCATTATTTTGCAGCTGCCGGTTCTGCTCCCCTGTCCGCAATTCGTCCTTCCGAAGCTCATTCATGCGAAGACCCTCCTTCCGCTCTGAACGACCGCCTCCCCTTTTTTGATCACGGTATCCACCAAATTAACAGCGTAGTGATACTGTAAATAGAGATAATTAGGCGCGTCGAATATCACGAGATCAGCCTGTTTGCCGGCTTCGATGCTGCCGATGGTATCCGCACGGCCAATGGCATGCGCCGCATTTATCGTACAGGCGGCCAGCACCTCGGCCGGTGTCATTCGCATCGTCAGGCAGGCCAGATTCATTATAAAAGGCAGCGACTCCGTCGGTGACGAGCCGGGATTGCGGTCAGTCGAAAGCGCAACAGGCACCCCGGCTGCAATCATGGCCCGCGCATCGGCAGGCCGGGCCATCAGGAAAAAGGCTGTGCCGGGCAGAAGGACAGCGATCACTCCGCTCTCCGCCATCTGCTGAATGCCTGCTTCAGAGGCATTCAGCAGATGGTCCGCCGAGACTGCTCCCAGCTCGGCTGCCAGCTCCGCTCCCCCGTACGCGGCCAGCTCGTCGGCGTGGATTTTTGGCTTCAGCCCCCACCTTTGGCCGGCCAGCAGAATGTCCCGGGACTGCTCCACGGTGAAGACACCTTCTTCACAGAACACATCGCAGAACTCGGCCAATCCCTCCCTGGCAACCGCAGGTATCATCTCTTCAATCACGCTCCGGACAAAAGCGTCCGCATTTCCTTTGTACTCCGCCGGTACTGCATGAGCCCCCATAAACGTTGACACCAGATCCACCGGGTGGGAAGCGTCCAGCCTGCGGGCCACCCGCAGCTGCTTCAATTCATCCTCAAGCCGCAAGCCATACCCGCTTTTGGCTTCAACCGTCGTTACCCCATATTCCAGGAAACGGTCCAGCCGCTTCACCGTTTCTGCCATTAGCTGTTCCTCTGCAGCTTCACGTGTACGCTCTGTCGTATAAAGAATTCCGCCCCCGGCATTCAGAATATCCATGTATTTCGCGCCCTGCAAACGCAGATTCAGCTCAAACTCCCTGGACCCGGCAAAGACGATATGCGTATGCGGATCAACCAGTCCCGGGGTGACTGTCTTCCCTTGCGCCGACAGCATCGTAACTTCTTGATCTCCGGAGTGCTCCGCCGCATACCGGCGGGCTTCCTCGCTTGTACCCACGAAGGTGAAAATTCCGTCTTCGATTACGATGCCTCCGTCTTCGATCAGGCCAAGCTCCTCCATCTCCCTGCCGGCCTTTGGCTTCGTACCGCCTCCGCCAAGCGTGGCAATCTGGGCTGCGCTATGAATACAGATCATGCTACCGCTCCTTTCCCGGGACGCCCGGCATGGGCATCCGGATGCCTTGGGCCTGAGCTGTCTCTATGGCGAGCGGATATCCTGCATCCGCATGGCGGACTACGCCCATGCCGGGGTCTGAGGTCAGCACCCGCTCCAGCCTGGCTTCCGCCTCTTTGGTTCCGTCTGCAACGACGACCATCCCGGCATGCTGGGAGTATCCCATGCCCACACCGCCCCCGTGGTGAAGCGATACCCAGCTTGCTCCTGCAGCTGTATTTACCATGGCGTTCAGAAGCGGCCAGTCGGACACCGCATCACTGCCATCCCGCATGGCTTCGGTTTCGCGGTTCGGAGAAGCCACAGAGCCTGCATCCAGATGGTCCCTGCCGATGACAACCGGCGCGGACAGCTCTCCCGAGGCCACCATGTCATTGATAATCCGCCCGAACCTCGCCCGCTCTCCATAGCCCAGCCAGCAGATGCGGGCGGGCAGCCCCTGAAACGGGACCTTCTCCTGAGCGAGGCGTATCCAGCGCTGCAAGCCTTCATTCTCCGGGAACTCGCGCATAATCGCAGCATCGGTTTTGTAAATATCCTCGGAATCGCCCGAAAGGGCTACCCAGCGGAAGGGGCCTTTGCCTTCACAGAATTGCGGACGGATATACGCCGGCACAAAGCCGGGGAAGCTGAACGCCTGCCGGACGCCTTCGTCGTATGCAACCTGGCGGATGTTATTGCCATAGTCGAAGGTTACCGCTCCTTTGCTTTGGAGCGCAAGCATGGCTTCGACGTGGCAGGCAATGCTTTTCTTCGCCAATTCCACATATCCCTGCGGGTTCTCTTCTCTCAGCTGTCTGCCTGATTCCACAGAATAGCCTGCCGGGATATAGCCGTTCAGGGGATCATGGGCCGAGGTCTGATCCGTCAGGATGTCCGGCACAAAGCCCCGCGCAAGCATTTGCGGCAGCAGCTCCGCCGCGTTGCCGAGCAGTCCGACGGACAGCGGACGCCCTGCGCTTTTGGCTTCTTCAGCCAGGGTGACAGCCTCTTCCAGCGTCTCCGCCAGGAGGTCGCAATACTTGGACCGGATGCGCTTCTCAATCCGTGTCCGGTCCACATCGATGCCGATAAATACTCCCTCATTCATGGTTACAGCCAGCGGCTGGGCGCCTCCCATTCCGCCGAGTCCGGCACTGAGGGTAACCGTTCCCTTCAGCGTGCCGCCGAAATGCTGTCTGGCACATTCCGCGAACGTCTCATACGTCCCTTGCACAATCCCTTGCGTGCCAATATAAATCCAGCTGCCCGCCGTCATTTGCCCGTACATCATCAATCCTTTCTGATCCAGCTCGTGGAAGGTCTTCCAGTTCGCCCAGGCCGGTACGAGGTTGGAACTTGCGATCAGAACCCGCGGGGCATCCGGATGGGTGCGGAAGACGGCAACGGGTTTGCCGGATTGGATCAATAAGGTTTCGTTGTCCGCAAGTGTCTGCAGTGAACGCACAATAGCGTCGAAGCTCTCCCAATTCCGGGCAGCCTTGCCGGTTCCGCCATAGACGACCAGCTGCTCCGGGTGCTCGGCGACCTCGGGGTCGAGATTGTTCATCAGCATGCGCAGCGCCGCTTCCTGGACCCAGCCCTTGGTATTCAGCAGCTTGCCCCTTGGCGCGCGGATGACTCTTGCTTCGTTTATGCCCATATTTGTTGATCTCCCTTCGGTTAGGTGATAAATTCCATTTCGGGTCTGATCGTAACTGCGGGGAATGTTTGGACTTCCGGCCGCTGTTGTCTCCAGATGTTTTGGATTATATCGCTGCCAGCGGATAACATCTGGAGACAAAGGCGGACGCTATCGCTCCTCCAGTTCCAAACTTCCCCTCCGCCACTTTCCCTTTTTGGTATTTTTTTAGTTCAATCTTAATAACTTCATTCTTATCAGTTTTTATAAGTGTGAAAAGGCACCAGGGCAAATAACTCATCCAGCACGCCCGGCTCCTTCATCCACCCGGCAATGGCTGCGAAATCGCCGGAGAGCACCCGGTCCGCGTCCACAAAAGAAATCTGCTCCCGGCAGCGGTCATACAGCCACTTTGTGCCTTGGCCCAGCAGCTGCGGATTGCGGAAATCAACCGCCTGGGCTCCGCAGAGGAGCTCAACAGCCAGCACGGCATAGGCATTATCCACAATTTGCTTGGCCTTCCGCGCGCCAATCGTGCCCATGCTGACATGATCCTCCTGATTCCCCGAAGAGGGGATGGAATCCACACTGGCCGGATGGGCCAGCGATTTATTCTCCGACACGACTGCGGCGGCGGCATATTGCGCGATCATGAACCCGGACTGCAAGCCGCCATTTTTTGTTAAAAACGGGGGCAGGCCCTCGTTCAAATGCGGATTGACCATCCGCTCGATCCGGCGTTCGGCAATATTGGCGAGCTCCGCCGCGCTGATCGACAGATGATCCATCGGCAGCGCAACCGGCTGGCCGTGGAAGTTCCCTCCGGAGATCACCTTCTCTTCATCCGCGAAGATAAGCGGATTATCCGTAGCCGAATTGATCTCAATCACGAGCTTTTCCGCAATATAGGCCAGCGCATCGCGGCTCGCGCCATGAACCTGCGGCGCACAGCGCAGCGAATAGGCATCCTGCACCCTGAGCTCCCCTTGTCTGGTCATCAGCCTGCTGCCGGACGTCAGATTACGGATATTGTCGGCGGCTTGCCTTTGGCCTCTGTGCGGCCGGACGATATGCGTCGCCGGATCAAAGGCATCTTTGACCGCACGCAGCGCCTCACAGCTAAGTGCCGCCGTGCAATCGGCCCAGTCCGCCAGCTTCAGCGCATCCCAGCAGGCCAGCGCTCCGACTGCCGTCATCACCTGTGTGCCGTTGATCAGGGCCAGCCCTTCCTTGGCCTCCAGCACGATCGGCGCAAGCCCGGCTTTGGCCAGCGCCTGCCCGCCCGGCATGCGCACGCCCCGATAACAGGCCTCGCCTTCGCCAAGCATCACAAGCACCATATGCGATAAAGGAGCCAGGTCACCGCTTGCGCCCAGTGAGCCTTTTTCCGGAACCACCGGCACTACATTCCGGTTGAGCATTTCAACCATCAGCCAAATGACCTCCAGACGGATGCCGGAGTAGCCGAGGGATAACGCATTGATTCTCAGCAGCAGGATGGCGCGCACAACCTCCTCCGGGAACGGTGCACCTATCCCGCAGCAGTGGCTGCGGATCAGATTGAGCTGAAGCGCCTTGGTATCCTCCTGGGAGATATACGTATCGCTGAATTTGCCGAAGCCTGTGGTCAGGCCGTATACCACCTTTTTCTCCTGCAGCAGCTTCTCGACGTATTTGCGGGTATGATTGACCTTCCGGCAGCTGTCCTCGCCAATATCCACATTCCTGTGATACCGGGCCACCTGGACAACTTCTTCAAGCGTTAACGAATTGCCGTGGATGATTACGGATTGACTGGCTATTTCGAGCATGTGCCCCACCTGCTTTACGAGTAATAGAAAAAGCCCATACCCTAATAAGAGGTACCGGCTTCTATATCACTAATCACTAAATTACGGCTTGATCCGTTAAGGCGCTTCTTCCGAAAATACAATCTCTAAATATGATTAAAACCAAAACCGATGGCTTCATGCTCAAATCCTTTTTTGGGCGCGCCGATCGTGCCGTAGGCACATACTGCGATCCATTCCCCTTCGTGCTCGGCGGCACCGGATCTTCTACCCCTGACAATGGCAAAAGTGAGGCCTACCGTGCGCAAAATATCACCAAACTGTACGATTCCGCGCCCGATGCTCTGAATGGTCTCAATGATCGCATGATACAGCGCGTGGACCTCGCGGTAGGAATTGCCGTCGATAATGTGGTTGTTCTTGGCCGCCGTCTCGATTGCCGCAACCACCTTAATCATATCCATGGCTCCCACCCGGCCAATCGTGTAGCGGAAATCCCGTGAATCCAGCTCCTGCTCGACAACCTTTTTCCATTCATGCTCCTGCAGCACAGCCAGCAGAATCGCCAATTTACCAATCGGAAATGATGAAGCTAAGGGTTCCCCCATACCGGAATTCTCCTCGATTCTTGGGTTCAATTTATTCAGTCTGCACTCGGTCAAACAAAAAAAATGCAACTGAAACAAGGAAACGCAAGTCTCCTGATTTCTCAGCTACATTCTGTTGACTAAAAACTATATATCGCTGAGTAGAATATACACTTGCCGAATCCTTTTGTCAATCCGCCATGTGATCTTACATGACACTATCTATAAAAATAAGCTAGTGCCTAGAATCTGTATAGCGGATGCCAAAACATTATTTCCGGCCATGTAATATTATATGCCTCAAATATAGCGATATGAATATTATGTCTGTATTGGTCTGGAGCTTCTGCTCTTTAACGCTCATTTAAAAACTCCATATACCGCCCCAGCCCCTCCGCCTCCAGCTCCTCCTTCGGTATAAACCGCAGCGCGGCGGAGTTTACCCGGTAATGCTGCTTGGCCGGCTCCGGCCCGTCGAAGAACAAATGGCCAAGGTATGCCCCGCTCAGCCTGCTGCGCAGCGCGGTCCGCACCCCGCCGCCGCTGTAGTCCGCTTCCTTGCGGATCAGTCCTTCGGCAACCGGTCCGGTGAAGCTGGGCCAGCCGGTGGCGGAGTCGAATTTGTCTGCCGAGCTGAACAGCGGATCGCCACTGATTACATCGACATAAATTCCGTCACGGTAATTGTCTCAGAATTCATTCTCGTACGGCGGCTCTGTTGCTTTATGCTGTGTGACCTCATATTGCAGCCGGGTCAGCCGGCTCTTCAGGCGCTTTTGGTCCTCACGGCTGTTCCAGTACCGCTCCAGAAATTCTTCCCGCCCGGAGCCCTTCAGATACAGCTTATAATCCAGGGGATGGGTTTTGTAATAATCCTGATGCAGCGCTTCAGCTGAATAAAAGGGACCGGCGGGGAGAATCTCCGTCACAATCGGGGCCTTGAATCTTTTGCTTGCCCGAAGCGCCGCCCTGGACGCCTCCGCCTGCCCGCGCTGCTCTTCGCTGTGCACAAAGATCGCGGTCCGGTAGGAGTAGCCCCGGTCCATAAATTGTCCGCCTGCATCAGTCGGATCGATCAGCTGCCAATAAATATCCAGCAGGCGCTCATAGGGAAACTGCTCCGGCTCAAACGTAATCTGCACAGCCTCCACATGTCCCGTCGTTTCCGTACCGACTTCCTCGTAAGTCGGATTTGCCGTGCGGCCGCCCGTATACCCCGATACCACCGAGACAATGCCCGGCAGCTCGTCAAAAGGCTTAACCATGCACCAAAAGCAGCCGCCCGCAAAGGTGGCAAGCTCCGTTCTGTTTTGTCCGCTCAGACCGGCACACCTTCTTTCAGGAAGTCAAATAACAGCTAATCCGATTCAAGAATAAATTGATTCCATTTGCGCTGCCAGGCAATGTCCGCCCAGAAGGGATGATGCGGAGCGCAGTTCGAGCATAGGATCATTCCCCAAAAACCCAGCGACATGCCTTTGCGCAGCGCATATTCGGCAATGAATTTGCCAACCGGACCCTCTTCGAAATTGGCGTACAGCGGAGTATAGCCTAAATAGCCCTCTCCAATAACGATGGGAAGGTTCGTGTGGCGCGCCCAGTCTTCAACCTCTTCGAACCTTGCATCCACTTTTTGCAGCATAGCCAGCTTATGGGCGCCGTAACGCTCATACAAAAACAAGTCCCATTTCTCCGTATCAGCCCAGTCATGCAAATAGATAAGCTTCATGCCCACCGGATTGCCCTCCATCCGCCATTCCTGCCCGGGAGGCAGATTCCACTGCTCAAATGAAGGCGCTTCCGGCCTGAGCAGGGACTTCACGAACCGGTTGGGAAAATCGAGTGTTTCATCGCTTAACCCCGCCAGGTCCATAAGCTCATCAATCATCCCTTTAACGTAAAGATGAAAATGGGCCACCTGCATATTTTGAGCAGCATAAGCTTTCGGATAAGCCTCATTCAGCGTATAGCTGGCGCTGATCAGCACATCCGGATGCTGTCCGCGGAGAAAGGCTATGGCTTCCTCAATATAAGGCTGCATGGCTTCTACAACCCTCGGCGTAGCGGTTTCAGGGATGCCTTGTTCCACAGCCACCGCAGTCAGCTGTCCAAATTCCACTTCATTGTGCAATTCGGCATAGGCAATCTGCCCGGCATAGCCGTGCTCCTTCACAAACCCGATCAATTGATGCATCGATCCGGCAATAGCCATGAACCGAGCCTCCGGCGGAATCGCTGCAAGCCCGTCGCGCAGCTCCGGCTGGGCCAGAAAGCTTGGACTTTGCTGATACTCCCAGGAGGACAGGATAATATAGCAGCCATGCGCCTGCGCCTGACGGAACAGCTCGAGCAAACGGGCATGTCCGTCAAGCTCTGCTCCCCCTTTGCAGTTGTACCATCGCGTACGCTGTCCTACTTCTCCCAAATTCCCCAATTTCAGCAGTCCCTGCCTCTTCCCTTGCTCGGTAAACAGCATATAAGGCATCGCACAAATCCGGATCGTATTGTAGCCCCGTTCCACCGCTTCCCTGAACCTTGCCGCCAGATCATGATAAGGCTCCCCCGGCAGGGTCATTGTATACCAGGAGAAATCCCACATCGTAATCGTTAGCTTGCGCGGCAAAGCTTCCAATAATCCGCTCATTCTTATCGCCCCTGCCATAGAATTTCAAGACTCTGCAACGATAAGCCTACAGAACCGGGAGAGAAAGGACAATAGACAATTGCCTGATTCAGATGGATTATTTTCTTATTTCAGGATAGCCCGTGCTTCTGCCTAATCCACAAGCTCGTCAAGCTTCGCTTCCAGTTCGGCGAGCTTGTTGCCCGCCTGCTCCGCCGCTTCCTTCCGGCCCGCAGCTCCGGCGCGTGCAATCTCTGCCTTGACGGCTTGGATCTGCTGCTCCAGATAGAGAATATCGGAGGCATTTCCTGAATTGTTCGAAATTTGTGAGTAGGTCATGCCGATCTTCCTTTCCTTCTATAATTTTAAAGAAAAGCCTCTTTATTTTATTCAGCTTCCGCAGTTAATACTTACTTCTGTAAATGTTAAATCTTCATACCCTCCCCGTCAACCTCAGCACCTCCATATCGTATCAGACAGTTGATGCATGTATGAGCTATATGAATTGAACCGGAGAACCTGAACAAGCGGATGGAACGCAAGGAGGTTCATAGGGAACGGAAGTGAAGTGGAAAAAGTAACACTAATGGGCTGGAATTCCGGATTTAACAGGCTTTAGTGGGATTTTGTACACTTATTGGAGGCCATCTCCCCCCATACACCTGATTTCAGCCGAATTAGTTGTACTTTTTCCCACTAAGGATGATCCAGTATCCGAATGCACTACTTTAGGGGTCCTTTTTACCACTAATTACGGCTGGCGAAAAAGCGGCGGAAGGGAATTTGGAGACTGCAGGAGCGGAGCGTCTGCCTTTGTCTGCGGATTTCCACCGCGAACTATACATCAAGAAATCTGCAGACGGGCAGCGGCGGGAAGTCCAAGCATTCTCTGGAGTCACGGCCAATCCTAAATAGAAAAATTACAAGTTCAATCTATATAGTTGATACATTTATTTTACTGCTGTATACTTCCGGAAAAGAAGGCTTGTCCGTGATCCTCAGCCATGTCAAAGAGATTATGGACCGGCAGAACAAGACCGGCAGAGGGCTTGCAGCGGAGACCGGACTTGCGATTAATACGGTGTCCGGCTTGTATCACGATACATCGAAACGCGTGGATATGGAGACGCTGAACAGACTGTGCAAGCTTCTGAAGGTTGGCATCGGAGAGCTCATCAAATACAAAGCGGAGCCTTTTGGCATCCGGACCACACTGGTCGAACCAGGCGGTATACGTACGAATTTCCTCGGCGGCAACGCCGTCTACGGCCAGCCGATGGAGGTGTATCACGAACAGGAAGCAGGACAATTCACCCGCATGATGAAAGGCGAATTACCCGGCATGGACACCCCGGAAGCCTTCAACCGGGTTGTCGTCGGCGATCCGGAGAAAATGGCGCAGCGCATCATCGAACGTGTCGATGCGGGAGGCGGCCCGCTGCGCATGGCGCTCGGCAGCGATGCTTACCACACCATCCGCGAAGCGCTGCTGGAGCGGCTGGCTGCACTGGAAGCACAGAAAGAGTTGGCATATTCAACAGACGCGGATGACGTTGTGCAGCCGGTATGAGCCGGAACAGCGCGAAACCGGCATGAACGAACCGGCTACAGGCACTAGCCTTGCATGAAAAGGGGGCGGCTGTACCGGATTTTGACCAATGTATGGAAAAAAACCGCCGAGCAGCTCTGATGAGAAAAAAAGACTAAAAAGGACCCGTCAGGCACATATAAGCCCGGCGGGTTATTTTATGTATGCCCTAAACTCGAGCCTTTCCCGGACCGGCTACCGGCTATCTTAACGCTTCCTGGGGATTATTCCCCCATGATGCCGCCGTAGTCCATCACTCCCCACATCCCCTTTTCAGGGGAATTTGCTTCAATTTACTCTGCTTCCCTGCCCTCGCGGTTTCGGTTAGCCCCCTAAGCAAAAGAAATTCATAATATCCCAGACAACAAGTGGAAACGGCTTCGCCGTCCTTATAAGGACGGTATCCGTTTCAGCGGGAAGGATAAGGCTAATGTATAGCGTGAAACATATACATTCTTAACTTAAAAAAACCCTTGAAAGGCCCGTAATACCAGGCCCTTCAAGGGTTTTCTAAAAATTGTTACATCATGCCGCCCATGCCGCCCATTCCACCCATGTCAGGCACGCCGCCGCCTTTTTCAGGCTCTGGCTTGTCAGCGATCACTGCTTCGGTAGTCAGGAACATGGCAGCCACGGATGCTGCGTTCTGCAGCGCGTAGCGGGTTACCTTGGCAGGGTCAACGATCCCTGCTTCGAACATGTTCACCCACTCATCGGTAGCCGCGTTGTAGCCGATGCCGATAACTTCTTTTTTGAGACGGTCCACGATAACGGAGCCTTCTTGACCTGCGTTGGCAGCGATGGTGCGAACTGGTTCTTCCAGAGCGCGCAATACGATGTTCACGCCGGTTTTTTCGTCGCCGGTTACATCTACAGCAGCAACAGCGTTATATACGTTCACAAGAGCTGTACCCCCGCCGGATACGATACCTTCTTCAACCGCAGCGCGGGTTGCATTCAGGGCATCCTCGATGCGCAGCTTGCGTTCTTTCAATTCGGTTTCAGTTGCAGCGCCTACCTTGACAACGGCTACGCCGCCGGCAAGCTTAGCCAGACGCTCCTGCAGTTTTTCTTTGTCGAACTCGGAAGTGGTTTCTTCCAGCTGGGAACGGATTTGGCTTACGCGTGCATTGATGTCCGCTTTGTCGCCGCTGCCGTCTACGATCGTAGTGTTTTCTTTGGTTACGCGTACTTGACGGGCATTACCCAGTTGTTCCACGGAAGTGCTCTTCAGATCAAGACCGAGCTTCTCAGTGATCACTTGGCCGCCTGTCAGGGCAGCGATATCCTGCAGCATAGCTTCACGGCGGTCGCCGAAGCCAGGGGCTTTAACAGCAACAGCATTGAAGGTTCCGCGCAGCTTGTTCACGATCAGCATTGCCTGAGCTTCGCCTTCGATATCTTCAGCGATGATCACCAGCGGGCGCGCCTGTTGAACGATCTTTTCGAGCAACGGCAGAATTTCCTGTGTGCTGCTGATCTTTTTGTCGGTGATGAGGATGTACGGGTTCTCCAGAACAGCTTCCATTTTGTCCGTATCGGTGATCATGTACGGGGAAATGTAGCCGCGGTCGAACTGCATGCCTTCTACCACTTCAAGCTCGGTCAGGAAGCCGCGGGATTCTTCAACGGTGATAACGCCGTCTTTGCCCACCTTTTCCATAGCTTCAGCAATCAGCTTGCCCACTTCGTCGTCAGCAGCGGAGATTGCCGCCACTTGGGCGATGGCTTGGGAATCCTCGATTGGCTTAGCGATCTTCTGCAATTCAGCAACAGCAGCTTTAACCGCTTTGTCGATCCCTTTGCGGATCACCATCGGGTTCGCTCCGGCAGTTACATTCTTCAGACCCTCGCGGATCATTGCCTGAGCCAGAACCGTTGCAGTTGTAGTACCGTCACCGGCTACATCGTTAGTCTTGGTGGCAACTTCTTTTACGAGCTGTGCGCCCATGTTCTCGAATGCATCTTCAAGCTCGATTTCCTTGGCGATCGTAACACCGTCGTTGGTGATCAGCGGGCTGCCGAATTTCTTCTCCAGCACCACGTTGCGGCCTTTAGGTCCGAGTGTAACTTTTACAGCATTTGCCAAAGCATCAACCCCGCGCAGCATTGCGCGGCGGGCGTCTTCACTGAATTTAATTTCTTTTGCCATTGTGTTGTTAACCTCCTAAAAGTTTTGTGAACGGTAATTCTCCGGCTTATGCTTCGTGCAAAGCTTGCTTCGAAAGCATCAGCCAATTGGTGTTATCAACAATAAGTATGTTCGGGTATCGCTTTATGACAGGCCTATCCGACTAGTCAAGAATCGCGTGAATATCGCTTTCTTTCATAATCAGATATTCTTTGCCTTCGTATTTAATTTCAGTTCCGGCATATTTCGAGAACAGCACACGGTCGCCTTCTTTAACTTCCAGCGGCACACGTACTCCATCTTTCAGGGCACCGCCGCCTACAGCGATAATTCTGCCTTCCTGCGGCTTCTCTTTGGAGGAGTCCGGAAGCACAATCCCGAAAGAAGTGGTTTGCTCTTGCTCGCTTGGTTCTACCAATACGCGTTCACCTAGTGGTTTGATCATGAAAAAATAGCCTCCTTTGAAATATGTTGTTTACCTTAAAAACAGAAATGGGACCGGTGAAGCTGGACGCTTCAACGGCAGTGATGAAAAACAGGGTCCTCAGCACAGGCGGATACCGGCGATTTCCTCATTTTCCAGCACTGTTAGCACTCAACACTCTGTAGTGCTAACAACAATTTTTATGATACTCAACTTGAAGACGGATTTCAAGTCTTTTACGTAAAATCATCTCGCTTTTGGAGAAAAATATGGATTTCGGGCTTGTCCGGTCCATGCACACTTACATTCTATCCACCGAAGGGCGAAATATGCCCTCCGGCTTCTTGTCTGGATTCCTTACCGGGACTCCGCTTTCCTGACATAACGCGCCTCCAGCTCCTGATCCAGGGCAAGCTGCTTACGGTAGACGAATGCGGACAGGAGCACGCTGAATTCGTACAGGATCAGAAGAGGAATCGTGACCAGAAAGTCCGAGATGAAATCCGGCGGCGTGATGGCTACGGCGATAAAGACGAGTGCAAAATAAGCATACCGCCGCATTTTGCGCAGGCGCAGCGGATTGAGAATTCTCAGCTTGGTCAGGAACATGACGATCAACGGGAGCTCGAAGAGCAGCGCCAGCGGAATGACCAGGCTGAACATGAAGCTGAAGTACTGCGCAATGCCGTAGGTCTCTTCCAGCCCCATGCTGCGGGTAATCGAAATAGTGAACGACAGCGCCATGGGGAAGACAATATAATAGGCAAATGCAATGCCGCAAATAAAGAGGACGAACACATAAGGCACGTAACGCAGAGCTGCGCTCCGCTCCGCCGGCCGCAGTCCCGGGCTGATGAAGGCCCACAGCTGATAAACAATGAACGGGACGGACACCGCCAGCGATACAGCCATGGCAATTTTCATATACATTCCTATGCCGTCCCAGAAAGAGAACGCATGCAGCACAAAGCCTTGCGCCTGGTCGGCTTCAATCAGATAGAGATAGATCGGCTTGGCGACGAACAGGCCTGCGATCAGACCGGCCATAAAGACAATCAGCACATAGATAATCCGTCTGCGCAGCTCGGTAAGATGATCGACCACTGACATTTCTTCCGCTTCCAGAGACATGACTGACACCACCCGATGACTTATGTATGAACCAGGAATGCAGCAGTGAAGACTGCACAGGACAAATTTCAAAAAAGGGGCGCCGCCCAGCCTGAAACAGCACTGGGAGAACCCCTCCGCTTGAAAAGATGATATTATTCCGGCAGACGTCTGTCCTGCGGAAGATCCGCTGCCATCGTCTGCGGGGCCGCCGGAGCCGGAGCCTCGCTCTTCTTCACAGACTCCGGCTCGCTGATAATTTCTCGCGCACCGTCCTTGAATTCACGGAATGTACGGCCGACAGCACGGCCCAGTTCAGGAAGCTTATTGGGGCCAAAGAGCAGCAATGCCAGGATGACCAGTAAAATAATCCCGGGAGTACCAATACCACTTAGCATGTGTTATCCCTCCTTGTCACTCTGTCCGTTCATGATATCGCCAACAATAAATTAATAATACCATAACTTATGTCACACATCCATCAGCGATCCTTGACGATTCCAGGTGACATGGCCGGAACAGGAGAGTTTACTGCCGGTATTGTCCGGTTACCATGAGCAGTGCTTCCGGCAGCTGATCCATGATCGCCGCCAGATTCTCATGCACTCCCTTGGGTGTGCCGGGCAGATTCACGATCAGCGTTCTGCCGCGGATGCCGCAAATTCCCCGGAACAGCATGACCGCGCGGTTCTTCTGCATTACTGTACTGCGCATGGCTTCAGAGAGGCCGGGCACCTCCCGCTCAATGACGCGGCGGGTCGCCTCCGGCGTAACATCACGAATCGCAAGATCAGTGCCGCCGGTAGTCAGCACCAAATCCGCCTGGAAATAATCCGTCAATTCAATCAGTGCGGCAATAATCTCATCCTGTTCGTCCGGCACGATCCGGTATTCAACGATCTCGCCGCCAAGCTCCTCTTCCACCAGCTCCCGAATAACCTGGGCGCTCGTGTCTTCCCGTTCGCCTCTGGCCCCTTTATCGCTGGCCGTCAGGATTGCTGTTTTCCACGCCATAGGTTGTCCCTCCTTCTCGCTATTCTATGTATATACGGCCGCAGTTAAGCAGCCTTTAATCAGCGCCTTCACCCGTATCTTGCTGTTCTGATTCCTCCAGCGCGTAATCTCCGGATTTCCCTCCGCTCTTCTGCACCAGCAGCGTAGGGCCGATAATCATATCCTTTTGCAGCGCCTTGCACATATCATATACGGTAAGCGCTGCTGCCGAAACGGCGGTCAGTGCCTCCATCTCCACCCCGGTCATTCCGGTCGTCTTGACCGTTGCTTCTATATATAGCCGGTCTTCGCTGTTATCCCAAAAGCGGATATCAATGCCGGTAAGCGGGAGCGGATGGCACATCGGAATCCAGTCCGCAGTTTTTTTGGCTGCCATAATTCCGGCAACCTGGGCAACGGCAAGCACATCGCCCTTGCCGATTCTTCCCGCCTTGATTGCCGCGAGCGTTCCCGGGGCCATTTCCACGCTGCTGCGTGCGGCAGCGGTCCGCTTGGTGATCTCCTTGGCGCTCACATCCACCATGCGTGCCCTGCCCTGCTCATTGAAATGGCTTAACTCCATGGTTTATTCTCCTTCCGGCACTGAAATAGACCCTCTTCCGTAATCAGCATGTCCATATAGCCGTCATGGTCATCCATCGGCACCTCAGGAACCAATTGCTGGCTGAAGGCCAGTCCGATCCAGACCGGAGGCTTCAGGGCAAATCTGGCTTCCTGCTCCCAGGAAGCCCGCAAACGGTCATAATAGCCTCTCCCGTAGCCGAGCCGCCCGCCCTGCAGGTCAAAGGCCAGACCCGGCACAAAAACCACATCCGGAAGCCGGAGCGTTTCCGGCTCCTGCACATCTCCCCGGCGGGCCAAAGGCTCCAGGATACCATAGGCTCCTGGCGCAAGCTCTTCCCAGGAGCCTACTGCATGAAGGCTCATCCTGCCGGTTGCCGCAATGACCCGGGGCAGCAGCACTTCGCGGCCGTGTGCCCAGGCTGCTGTAATCAGCGGACGGCAGTCCAGCTCGGAGCGGAAAGGAACATAGGCCAGAAGCGATGCCGCCGCTTCCCTTTGCAGCCACCGCTGTGCATGGCCGCACACCTGAGCGGACATCGAGTCCCGCTGCACTGCAGTAAGCCCGTCACGGACGGCTGTCCTCTCTGCGCGAAGTTCCCGCTTGAATCCGGCGAGGGACACATTGTCGCCTGTCACCCGTCAGCAGCCTCCTCCCACGTTATATCCTAGCTTATCATAGTTTGTAAGCTCAGTTTACCACTCTTCTCACTGGTTCGCCAAGGTTGTACCGGATACATTGTTAGAGGAACCCTTATGACCTGGCCCCCCCTTCAGCGTTGCTGCGCATCCGGTTAAGGATTCTTTTGTCCGGGCTGAGCCTCCATTGCAAAGCCGACGTTCCCCTCGCGCAGCAAACGCTTTTCATGTACACTATAGAATAAGGCTTTTTGGACAGCCAGGGCGGTAACCGCCTTGGTGAAATATGCAAGGGCGGAGGTTTCATCGGTATGCTTCTTCAAGCGACAGGAATTACAAAATCATATGGAATACAAAGCGTGCTGGACGGCATCAGCCTGCAGGTGAACGAGAAGGAACGGGTAGGTCTGGTCGGCGTCAACGGAGCCGGCAAGTCTACCTTCCTGCAGATTCTCGCAGGCGAAATGTCCTTTGACAGCGGGCAAATTCATAAATCCAGGGAAACCACCATTGGTTACCTGGCCCAGAACAGCGGACTGCAGTCGGACAAGACCATTCAAGAGGAAATGCTGGCCGTATTCGCCCCGCTGATCGAAGCGGAAGCGGAGCTGCGGCAGCTGGAGGCGGACATCGCCGATCCCAGGCTGGCGGATGACTCCAAGCGTTATGAAGAGCTTCTGGAACGCTATGCCATACGCTCAGATTGGTTCAAGGACCATGGCGGCTATGAGATGAACACGCGGATACGCAGCGTCCTGCACGGCATGGGCTTCGGCGGGTTCCCTCCGGACACGCCGATTGCCACGCTCAGCGGCGGCCAGAAAACCCGGCTGGCTCTGGCCCGGATTCTGCTGCAGGCTCCGGATCTGCTGATGCTGGATGAACCGACCAACCATCTCGACATCGAAACGCTCACCTGGCTGGAGGATTATCTGCGCAGCTATGCCGGAGGCATTCTGGTCGTCTCCCATGACCGTTATTTTCTCGACCGGCTGGTGACTGCAATAGTAGAGATTGAACGCCACCGGTCCCGGCGTTACACAGGCAATTACAGCCGTTATATGGATCTGAAGGCGGCTGAATATGAGATCCGTCTGAAGCAGTATGAGAAACAGCAGGACGAGATATCGCGGATGGAGGAATTCGTGCAGCGAAATATCGTACGCGCCTCCACCACCAAACGGGCGCAGAGCCGGCGCAAGACGCTGGACAAGCTGGAACGCATTGACAGACCCTTGGGTGATATGAAGAAGGCCAGCTTCTCCTTCGAGCCGGATTTCATGTCAGGCAAGGAGGTGCTGCAGGTGCAGAATGTAGCAGTAGCGTTCAGTGAAGAGGCGGCGCCGCTGTTCCGGAACGCCTCCTTTGAACTGCGCCGGGGAGAGACAGCAGCCCTGATCGGCCCGAACGGGATCGGCAAGTCCACTCTGCTGCAATGCTTGACCGGCACCCGGGAGCCTTCAGCAGGAACCGTGAACTGGGGAACCAAAGTGAAAATCGCTTACTACGATCAGGAACAGACCCGGCTGAATCCGCGCAATACCGTGCTGGAGGAGCTGTGGAGCGAATACCCGATGCTGGAGGAAGCGCGCATCCGTACCATTCTGGGGAATTTCCTCTTCAGCGGCGAGGATGTCCTGAAGAAGGTTGCCGCGCTCAGCGGCGGTGAAAAAGCGCGGGTCGCGCTGTCCAAGCTCATGCTGCGCGGCGCAAACATGCTGATTCTCGATGAGCCTACCAACCATCTGGATCTGGTGAGCCGCGAGGTGTTGGAATCGGCGCTGATTGATTTTGAAGGGACCCTGCTCTTCATCTCCCATGACCGTTATTTCCTGAACAAAATGGCGGAACGTGTGCTGGAGCTGCACCCTGGCGGAATCGATCAATATCTGGGCAATTACGACGACTATATTGAGAAGAAGCAGGAGCTCGAGGCCATTGCCCTGGAGGAAGCCGAGCTTGCCTCTGCCAAGGGTGCCAAAACCGCCGGCAGCGGAGCTTTCACCGCAGATAAAGGCACTGCCCTTTCCTACGAAGCTGAGAAGCAGGCCAAACGCGAGGAGCGCAACCGCCAGCGGCGGATTTCCGAACTAGAAGAGAATATTGCCGGGCTTGAGGAGGCGATCGCCAGAATTGAGATTGAAATGACCAAACCCGAGGTTTTTCAGGATTATATGGCACTTCAGGAGCATGAAGGCGATTTGAAGCTCAAAAAAGAACAGCTTGGAAATTTATTTAGCGAATGGGAAAACCTTGCTGACGAATAATGTAAATACGTTAAACAAATATTTTTTAACTGTTTCCGATTTGTTCATAAATAGTTATCCACAGCCCCATCCACAGTTTTCGTGTATAACTCACTGCTTAAAAAGGCCCATATGGCCTTTTTTTATGCGTAAAATCGCGTTTTTCCTTGTCAAGGACTTTTTATCCACCGAACTATCCACATTATCCACAATTCTCACAAGAAACCGCATCTTAGTAAAGCTCTATTTTCCGGCTTAAAAAAAATGCTGTTATTGCTGATTTTACACGGTTTTTACACAACTCGGACAGAATATGTGGATAACGTTGTCCACAGCTTGACAAAAGATGCTGCCGGTTTCTGTTTCTGCCTTTTTCAACAAAAAAAGACCTGTTCATCCACATTGATCCGTGGAAAACAGGCAAATCGGAGAATCCTGAAACGGTCTTGCAAAGCTGCGGAATTGCCATCTTGCCGAAGCTTTAGACTTATGGCACCTGCGGGGCTGCAGCTTGCAGACCCGCAGACCAGCCGTCTGCCTGCTCCAGCAGGGCCTTCACTTCCTCCGCGCTTCCAAGGGACAGCGCCCGGCGGGCCAGCTCCTCCATCTCCTTATGCGACAGCTGCCGGATGCTGTCTCTCGCAGCCAGGATAGAAGGGGCGCTCATGCTGAACTCATCCAGTCCCAGGCCAAGCAGCAGTGGAATTGCCGCCAGGCTCCCGGCCATCTCGCCGCACATGCCCGCCCATTTTCCCTGACGGTGTGCAGCGTCGATCACCTGCTTAATCAGCCGGAGCACTGCCGGATTGTAAGGCTGATACAAATAGGAAACCCGGGAATTCATCCGGTCGGCAGCCATTGTGTACTGGATCAGGTCATTGGTGCCGATGCTGAAGAAGTCCACCTCCGGTGCGAACAGATCAGCCATTACAGCCGCTGCGGGTATCTCCACCATCATCCCGACGGATATAGGGGTCCCGGCGGGGATACCGGCCTGTTCCAGCTTCAGCTTCTCCTCCGCCAGAATGCTTTTCGCCCTGCGCAATTCCTCCAGTGTGGCGATCATCGGGAACATGATCTTCAGGTTTCCGTAGACGCCTGCCCGCAGCAGCGCCCGCAGTTGAGTGCGGAACAGCACCTGCTCCGGCGTTTCCAGGCAAAGCCGGATGGCCCGGAAACCCAGGAAGGGATTGTCCTCCTTCGGCAGCTCCAGGCAAGGCAGCTCCTTGTCGCCGCCGACATCAATTGTACGGACAACGACCGGTTTGCCCTCCATCTGCTCGAGCACGCTCCGGTAAGCCATGAACTGCTCTTCTTCGGAAGGAAGCTCCTCCCTGCCCATGTATAGAAACTCTGTACGGAACAAGCCGATTCCTTCTCCTCCGTGCCGAAGCACAGCCGCCACATCCCCAGGGCTGCCGATATTGCCTGCCAGCTCAATCCGGTGCCCGTCGAGGGAAATCGTCGGCTGCGCCGCAAGCAGGGCTCTATTCTCCTTGCGGCGCTCCGCCTCCAGCAGCTTCGCTTCATATTCGGCGACTATCCCGGCGGGCGGATTGACCAGCAGCTCCCCGGCCTCCCCGTCCAGAATAAGCAGGTCGTTATGACGGACCTCCTGCAGTGCATCCGCCATGCCAACCACGGCTGGAATCTCCATCGAGCGGGCCATAATTGCCGAATGGGAGGTGATTCCGCCCATCTCAGTAGTGAAACCTTTCACATATTCACGGTTAAGTTGGACTGTATCCGAGGGTGTGAGGTCATGGGCAACAATAATGACCGCTTGTTCTATAGGCTGGCTCCCGGTCACCGCTCCCGACAGCACGGCCATTATCCGCTGTGTCACATCGCGGATATCTCCGGCCCGCTCCCGCAGATACTCCGTGTTAAGCGCTTCGAAGGATGCCGTAATCTCCCTAGCCACCTCGCGCAGCGCATATTCCGCAGTTGCACCTTGGGCAACGATCAGCTCCCGTACCGAACCGAGCAGTTCCGGATCGTCCAGCACCAGAAGATGCGCCTCGAAGATTTTTGCCTCCGCTTCCCCCAGCTTCTCCGCCGTAAGCGCCATCAGTTCCCGAACCTGAATACCCGCCAGATGCACGGCCGCAGCGAACCGGGCCAGTTCCTCTTCAGTACCGGGCTTGCTGGCTTTCTCAATCACCGGCTCCGCCGATGCAAGGCGGTGCGCCCTGGCGATAGCAATTCCGGTGGATGCGCCGATTCCTTGCAGCTTTCGCAATGTCATTGTGCAAGCCCCCCGCCGATAATGACACTGCTGAGCTTGGCGATCGCTTCTTCCTCGTCTTCGCCGGAGCTGCGAATGGTGAAGGAATGGCCTTGGGGAACTCCCAGTGACATTACACCGACAATCGATTTCAGATTAACGCTCCTGCCGTCATACTCAATACGGATTTCCGCCTTGAACTTACTGGCCGTCTGAACCAGCACCGACGCCGGACGGGCGTGAAGCCCTGACTCTTCCGTAACTACAAAGGTTTCCATAATCATCGTTATTCTCCCGCCCTTCCGCTTGACGATGCCAGCGCCATGAACTGCAGTGCAGGATGGCCGGAACCGGCTCTTCCCATGGCATTGATGGACAAGATGCGCAAAGCGCTTGCAGCCAATTCCTTGATCTCACCGCTTTTAACAGGCGATGTATTCATATGCTCTCTCCCTCTCTTCTTTACAGCTGTGTTGCAGAATGCTCGACCTCCGCTATCTTGTCGATGCGCTGCCGGTGCCGTCCGCCGGTGAACTCTGTCTCCAGCCAGACCCGCACAATCTCTCCTGCCAGTCCCGGGCCGATGACCCGTTCGCCCATCGCCAGAATGTTGCTGTCATTATGCTCCCGGGTTGCTTTTGCACTGAACAGATCATGAATCAGGGCGCAGCGGATACCTGCCACCTTGTTCGCGGCGATGGACATGCCAATGCCTGTGCCGCAGATCAGGATGCCGCGGTCAGCTTCGCCCGCCGCTACCTTGCGTGCGGCTTGCACGGCATAGTCGGGATAATCCACTGGCTCACAAGAATGGCAGCCAATATCCTCAACCTCCCAATCCAGCTCTCCCAGGACCAGCAAAATCTCTTCCTTCAAAAAGATTCCGCCATGGTCGTTGCCGATTATAACCTTCATTCGCTTGCCTCCCCCTCCCCTCATTTTCATAGTATCATTTTGATATTCATAAATGTACACGTTTTCATCCCAATTTATTACCCCGCCATTGTGCATCATTGTGATGCACAATGGCTTCCTCTCACACCGGGTATAACGTATTCAGCACCTTCTCCGCCGCCTGCTCCAGGATGCCAAGCTCTGCCGCGTACGAGAAAACCGTATACCGCTGTCTGCTGAAACGCGACTTCAGCAGCGCCCCATGCAGCAGCTCACGGCCAATGCCGTAATCGGCCGGCGATGAGGATAGCCCAATTGCCGCCAGCCAGCCGCAGATGGCCTCCGGGGCTGGACGCCGGGGCTGGACGCCGGGAAGCCAGAGCTTCGCGGACAGAAACACTCCGTCCCATATCCGTCCACTCCCTGCTGCAGAGCACGGCCTCATAGAAGAGGCCCGCACATAAGGTTCCCACCGCAACCGCGATGCCGTGGGCGAGCGGTTCTCTGCCCTCGCGGAGAAACTCGCTCTCCAGATAATGGGCCAGCAGATGCTCGGCCCCGGAAGCAGGCCGCGAATCGCCTGCCATGGCAATGGCCATGCCGGAGAGCAGCAGCCAGCCGCGTCAGATCCGTGATTGTGCCCGAACCGACGGCAACCAGCCCGCCCGGCTTTCCCGCCGAGGACATCAGCAGCTTCCCGAGCGAGCGTTCGTCCGGCAGCGCCTTCGCCTCGGTGTACAGGCAGCTGTCGGCCGTAAAGCCTCTGCGGCCCAGCAGCCCGGCCAGTTCACGGCCGTACAGCCCATGGGTTGTGCGGTCTGATACAATCAGCACATGACTGCCCCGGAAATCCATCAGGCAGGCTTCCGCCACAGCCTCCATATCCGCATCCAGCGACAGGCTGCGGATCGGCACTTCATGAAGCCGCCCGCAGGTGCAGCGGAACGGCTTGCCGATGATTTTCTCAAGCGCCTCCATTGGCCTGCTCCTGACCGGGAACTCTGCAGTTCCCCATCTCAGTACGGAAACGCTCCACATTGTCCCGCAGCCCGCCGCTCTTGAACAGCGCAGAGCCGGCTACAACCACATTGGCCCCTGCCTGCACAACCTCCCGGACATTGGACAGCTTGATTCCCCCGTCCACCTCAAGGTCGATCTGCCGCCCCACCCTGTCCAGCATTCCGCGCAGCGCCTTGATTTTGCCCATTGCCGAAGGGATGAAGCTCTGCCCTCCGAAGCCGGGATTGACGCTCATCAGCAGCACCAGATCGGCCTCCTCCAGAATGCATTCGAGCGCTGTGAGCGGGGTTGCCGGATTTAGAGCTACTCCGGCCTTGAGACCGGCGGCTTTGATCTCCTGCACCGTACGGTGCAGGTGGGTGCAGGCCTCTGCCTGCACCGTGAGAATATCCGCACCCGCGGCAGCGAACCTGCCGATAAAGCGCTGCGGCTCCGCAATCATCAGGTGCACATCGAAGCAGAGCTTCGTGTACGGCCGGATAGCTTGGATCATATCGGGTCCCAGAGTCAGATTCGGTACGAATTGCCCATCCATGACATCGATATGGACAAGATCGGCGCCGGAATGGTCAATGGCTTCAATTTCACTCCCCAGCGAGGAAAAGTCAGCCGCCAGTATGGATGGAGCCAGCTTAATCATGCTTATCCACCTTCTCTTTCTTACGGGTATTCAGCTTGCGGACAATGGTATAAAAAACAAAGGCAAAAATGGCGCAATTGACCGGGAACTGGTATTTGAGCAAAAGCTCGCCGAGAAATCTCCCGTGCGGCCCCAGAGAATAATCGAAAAAGCTCTGAACCATATGCTCACCTTATTTCTCATAAATGTATGCATCAGCAATAACAGGCTGCGCTTATCCCTTCTATAAGCTGCATTGCAAAGCTCGTGCCGAGCCCTGCCTGCCCTGAGGATCTCCCTCTCCGTTCCTTCAGCACCTTTGGCGAAAATTATTGAAGCGGTGTAAGTACCACCTTGATCGCTTCCCCGTTCTTCATCAGCTTGAACGCCTGCTCCCACTGCGAGAGATCAAAGCGGTGGGTAACCAGCGCTTCCGCATTGACCTTCTGATCATTCATCAGCTGCAGGGAAGGCCCCCAATCAAACGGATTTTGGCTGCGGCAGCCAATAACCTTGATTTCCTTCTGAATGATCTTTTCAAA
The DNA here is from genome assembly GCF_019352175.1 of Paenibacillus sp. S150. GTDB lineage: Bacteria > Bacillota > Bacilli > Paenibacillales > Paenibacillaceae > Paenibacillus_AQ. Next base: position 57,354 of record NZ_JACBYI010000006.1, on the reverse strand, counting down.
ATCCACAGGGATTTCCGCCGTTCCAAAGATGCCCACCTGCACATAGCGGCCCTTCTTGGCCAGCAAATCCAGGCCCATGGTCACGGCAGGCACAGCTCCTGTGCATTCCAGCACAACATCGGCCCCGTATTCCTCCGTAAGACTGTCCACAAGCTTCTTCACATCTTCGGATTGAATGTTAATGACATAATCAATCCCCAGCTCCAGTGCCTTGTCGAGACGGATTTTGTCCTTCTCAAGTCCCGTAATGACCACCGTCGCTCCGCGGCTTTTGGCAATCTGCGCAGTCAGCAGCCCAATCGGACCCGGACCGAGCACCACGGCCACTTCGCCCCGCTTCACTGCCGCTTTCGAGACGGCATGATGCGCACAGGCCAGCGGCTCAGTGAGCGCAGCGGACAGATAATCCACATTGTGCGGCAGCCGGTGAACACTTTCCTTGCGGGCGACGACATATTTGGCAAATCCTCCGTTTTGCTGGGTGCCGAGGCCTTTGCGTGTGCTGCAAAGATTGTAATGTCCGGATTTGCAGTACTCGCATGAGCCGCAGATGTAGAATGTCGTCTCTGACGTCACCCGGTCGCCTACCTGCACATTCGTCACATGGTCTCCGACTGCCACCACCTCGCCTGAGAATTCATGGCCCAGCGTCACCGGTGCCTTCACCTTGTATCTGCCTTCATAGGTATGCAGGTCCGTCCCGCAAACTCCGGCATATTTAACTTCAATCTTCACCTGATCGGGTCCGATTTCCGGCTCCTCGACGTCCATTACCTCCATGTGTCCATATCCGGCTTCTTTCTTTACTAATGCTTTCATAGCAGGTTCCCTCCACTTTTTTTATTGGCTTGACTGGTACTGCATGGTAAAAATGAGTATACTAAGAATGGTGGATTGATCTTTTTGCGGATATCCATTGAATTTTAAGCATATTTTTTCGGGCTGGCCTATTTTTTTTAAAATCTTAATATAGGCTTATTTGTCTTTTGATTTTTTCTTTAATTAAACAAAGCGAAAACTTTATAGATCACGTAGTTGATCAGGTTGCCGCCCTGGTCGATGCTGGAAATTTGTGCGGTTCCCTCCGGCATATTGAAGTGCGCGTCAATGGCCATTTGTGTATGCAGCGGAGCAAGGTCGGTCGCCATGTACAGCGACAGGGCGATAACAATCGTTCCTACTATGACCGAATGAATAATGTTTCCCTTGGCCGCGCCGACAATGAACGCCACGATAAACGGAATTGTTGCGAGATCGACGAACGGCAGCACCTTGTTTCCCGGCAGAAATACGGCAAGCGCAACCGTAATCGGTACGAGAATCAGCGCGGTAGCGATTACGGATGGATGGCCGATGGCAACCGCCGCGTCCAGACCGATATAGACATTCTCTGCGCCGAACTTGCGTCTCAGGAAGTCCCGGGCGGATTCGGATACCGGCATCAGGCCTTCCATGAGGATTTTGACCATACGGGGCATCAGGAACATCACGCCGCCCATCGACATGCCCACCTTGATGACCTCACCCACATTGTAGCCTGCGAGGGCACCCAGCCCGATTCCGAGAATAAGTCCCATGAAGATCGGCTCGCCAAATACGCCGAAACGCTTTTGAATACTCTCCGGATCAGCATGCAGCTTGTTGATTCCGGGAATCTTCTGCACCAGCTTGACCAGCGGAATACCCAATATGGCATAGGAAACGGTACTGCCCGTCGGTACGGAAATCCCCGGAAGATCAAAATAATTCTCCAGCATCGGCGCCGTCCAGTCAGCAATTTTGAGCACGGCAATCTGAAAGATAACGGCAGCGATCAGACCGAGCACAAGACTCTGGGTCAGAGCATAAACACAGGCTCCGGTAAAGGTAAAATGCCAGAAATTCCAAATGTCAACATTCATGGTCTTGGTGGTTTTGGTCACCAGCATGATTACATTGATCAAAAGGCCAAGCGGAATAATGAAAGCTGCAATCGGCGAGGCCCAGGAAATGGAAGCCGAGCCTGGCCAGCCTACGTCGATAACGTTAAGCTGAACACCGAAGCGTTCCACCATTCTGTTCGCTGCGGGACCGAGGTTGTTAACCAGCAGATCCACAACAAGCGAGATGCCGATAAATCCCACGCCGATGGTAAGCCCGGAGCGGAATGCCTTGCCCGGCTTTTGCCCAAAGATCAGGCCAAGAATGAAAATTGCAACTGGCAGGATAACGGTGGGACCGAGATCCAGAAATGAACGTAATGCGTCAACCATACCTTGCATTGAGATTCCCCCTAATGGATTAACGATTGTGCTGCCTGCTGTCCAGTAACCGACTCCCGCAAAGGAATTACTTGGTCAGCTCGGCAAGTATTCTTTGCTTCACTTCCTCAATGCCGATTCCCGTCAGAAAAGCTCTGGCGTTGATCACCGGAAACGGATATTCCTTATTGGCGATCGTGGTGCTGACCAGCAGATCCGCTCCGTCGGCGAGCGAGGAGACTTCGGTAATTTTGCACTGAATGAGATTGGCGTCAATTTTATTTTCCTTGCAAAGAGTCTTCAGCGCTTCATTTACAACAGTCGAGGTGGCGATGCCTGCGCCGCAGGCTACAAGAATTGTTTTTTTGATCATAATAATGAACCTCCTTGGGTTTCGGGTTGAAGCTTGGCGTTCATGATTTCCTTGATATTGGCGCGGCTGGTTTCCTGGCTGAGCGCTGTCAGCAGCTCCTCATTCTGAATGATCATCATCAGCCGGGTAAGCAGCTTCAGCTGCGAGTGCTTCTGATCCATGGCAAGCATGAAGACCAGTTCAACAGGGGTAGTCTCCTCCTCTTCTCCCATAATGACGAAGTCAACCGGCTGCTTCAGCACTCCGATGCTAATGGCCTTCCGGTTCACATGCTCAATATCGGTATGGGGAATGGCCACGGAACAGGCTTTGGTCGGCAGACCTGTAGGATATGCCCGTTCGCGTTCAATAATCGCGGCAACATAGCTCTCCTTCACGACCCCGTGCTCCACCAGATTCCCGGCCATCCGGGCCAGTATATCCTCCCTGCATTCCCCTTCCACACCAATCAGAATGAAAGATTCATCCATCATATCCATGTTCATTTGCCGTACCTTCTCTCTTAATCATTGGAAAATTTCACCGCAATCTCATGAATCTGCAGCGCTGAATCAGCTTCAATCACCGCTCTTACATCCTCCGGGCTGCCGGCAAGCTTCATCAGCTGCATCAGGGAGCGCAGATGCTGGTGTTTGTCCTTGGCCGCAATAATCACAATGACCTGGACCGGATATTCCTCCGAATAGCTCACAGGCTCCACCAGACGCAGCAGACTCATCGATACTTCATTGACGCCATAACGGGGATCGGCATGAGGAATTGCCAGACCTGGGCCGATGACAATGTAGGGATCTTCCGGATCATAGGAGCCGATCATCGCCTCGACATACTCCCCTGTAACCGCACCGCGCTGCAGCAGCGGCTCCGCACCCAGGCGGATGGCATGCTCCCAGGAATCGGCACGCTCCTCCAGCCGGATTGTGTCCGGTAGCAGCAGCCCGCTTAAATCAGGCATGAGGTCATCCGCCATTGGCTTTTCGGCTGCTTTGCCTCCCGGATTGAAATGCTCCTGAAGCTCCGTGCGCAGGCTGTGGCTATTCCCGATAACCGCATGCTTTCCGACGATCTCCATGATCAGCTCCATGCTGAATTCGGAGGGGCTGTAGCCGCTCATGTCCCTCATCACCTGCTGGCGCAGCCTGTATTTATCCTCCTTCTCCAGAAAAGGCTTAATCAGAAACAGCTTCTTGTCTGTGGGCAGATAGACTGTGGAAAAAACTGCATCATACTCCAGCGCATAGCTGTGGAATTCCCGCACGGAAAGCGCATCGAAGAAGACAAATTCCGGGAACAGCTCCCGCAGGGTGCTTTGCAGCAGCCTGGATACGCATACGCCCTTGGGACAGACGACAAGCGCCTTGATCTTCTTCTGCAGGCTGTCTCCCTGCCGCGACAGCCAGCCTCCGATAAGCATCGTCAGATAAGTCGTCTCGCTCTCCGGGATATCCACGCCGATGAGTTCGCGCAGGGGCACGCTGGATTGCTTGACCAGATGATGAAGCTCCTTGAATTCTTTGCCGACGGTTTCCTGCAGCGGATTGGCAATGGTCAATTGGTACTTGATGCGGTAATAGGCCGGCTTCAGATGCAGCAGAATTTTATTGAGCAGCTGCTCCTTATCCTGCAATGCCACACACGCGCTCCGTTCGAACAGGGAGAGCATCTCAGCCAGAGCCTGTGTCAGCTCAGGCAATGTGTCCTCCGACAGGTAAGCCATCGAGGAGACGTTCGTCGTAAGCAAATGCAGAGTAATGAACATTCTCTCTTCCATGGGAATGCCGGGCAGGTCATGCAGAAGCTCCTCCGCTGCCCGGTACTCCTTGGTATCCGAAAGCTCATCGCAGTGGATATGGAAGCCCTCGACGATTTGCCCCTGCCGTATCCGCCTCAAGGACAGCAGGAGGATATACGGCATAGCTTCAATTTTCTCATCCGTGAACTTGAGGTTCAGCTTGCCTTCAACGGCTTCGATCTTGCGGCGCAATGCCGATATCTCTCCGCTGTCCGCACCTGACAGCTGTCTGATCCAGCTCTCGCCGCTGTACATATCTATTGTTCTGTACACAATATTGATCAGCGCCTGGCGTTTGTTGAATTCCTTGCCCTCCAACGAGTATCCCAGAACTCTGGAATACTTCACTGCCAGATTGTAGGCGCCTGCAAGGACCTGGGCATTCTTCAAGTCACTCAGTATCGTATTCTTGCTGACTCCCAGCGCCTCCGTGAAATGCAGCAGTGACAAATCCCCGCTCTTGCTTAACAGCATCAGGATAATCAGACTCGTCCGTTCTTCTTCAGAGAGGATGTACGCGCTGCCTGCCTGCTGATTCTGGTCAATGGACAACGCTGTCAGAAGTGCTTTATGAAACATGAATTGTCCTGTTCTGGTCCGCTTGATCTGCGGCAGATAGCGGGCTTCAAGCCAATCATTGATCTTGCCGAGACTGTATTCGATCTGTCTGCGGCTTAATCCGTATTTCAGCTCCAGATCTTTGTTCCTGATCCCGGAATTTGTGAGCACCTCCTGCAGCAGCTGGCTGCTTCTAGCATCAAGTTCCATGTCTTCCCCTTCCTTCAAAGCTGATTATTGCCGGTACAGAAAATTTGATTGCGCTTACAAACGGGACGCTCAGTTGGCCATTTCCTGCCGTCCGGGTGTGGAGACAAAAGCTAGGCATTACCGTAAACGCCTTATGCAAAGGGGCTACGCCACTGCAACTTTCTTCTCCCAAAATTATCTTATCATCGGCACCCCAATAAATGTACACGTTTTCATCCCAATTTCTAGCTGCAAAATTGTACAGCATTGTGATGCGTCGCACTCCACTCTCCGGAGTTCTGTTAATTGCTGCCGGCGGCAAACCATAAGAGCGCAAAAATAAAAACGGCTATCCGTCCTTGGATGGACGGCGTAGCCGTTTGGAATTTCTGATGTAAGGCCGGCTGCGGTTCCCTGGCTCTCCGGTTCCCCGGCCGGCTGAAGCTCTTCCTCCCCATCCCTCCAGACCTTCCTGCTCAGACCCGGCGGCCTAAGCCCAAGTGGAAAAAGGAAACTTAATCCCCACTTTCCTTTTTTGCTTGCGTTAGGAGCTGCGAGGAAATGAGTACCCGCTTTTGTTGACAAAATCTCCACGGTTTTGGGAGTTTTGTTAACAATTTAGCGGTACTTTATTTCGTCGCAGTCTCTTAGCGGGAAAAAGGATCCCTAACCGGCCCGTTTCGCCCCCTTGCAGAGGAATACGCCTAATTTAAGATGAACTTGAAACACATTCATAAAAAGGTCAGCCATTTTAGTGGTAAAAAAAAGGATAACTAAGGCAGCACATTCAGGTCCTGGATCATCCCTAGTGGGAAAAAGTACAACTAAGGCAGCGCATTCGGATCCTGGATCATCCTTAGTGGGAAAAAGTACAACTAATCCGGCTGAAATCAGCCGTATGGAGGGAGCGGGCCTCTATGAAGTGTACAAAATCCCACTAAAGCCCGTTAAAGCCAGAATTCCAGCCCATTAGTGTTACTTTTTACACTTCGCTTCCGTTCCTATGAATATCCTTGCGTTCCATCAGCTTGTTCAGTTCTCCGGTTCCATTCCTATACATTCAATTGTCTTTTTGGCTCAAAACCAAAATCAGCGGCTGACGATGTGAATGAAGTCCGCTGCGGGTTCAGAGGGTTCTTCCGGCCGCTGCTAAAGCCCGGTCTCCTGTGGAATAAGATTACTGGTTGAAAACGGCTTTAAAGGCGAACACTATCGTTTCTCCGGAATTCCTCTGACCCTCCGCTATGTTCGCACTTAATGCCGGCCGCTAATTTTTAGATGGAGCCGACTTTTTCCGCGATTCCTTTAAGACTTTTCCGTCCGTGTAAGTGTACTAATTCTTACGAATTCCACTTCATTCACTCCATTCCACTTTACTTCCCTGCCCGGCAGTAATCCCGGCCGCCCCTGCGCTTCCTCCTGCAAATCATAAAACCCACAGGTTTTTTTCAAGTATATTGAGCAGGGGCGGGCCGGCGATTTCCGCGCTATACAGCCGGCAAAGACCGGGAGGCTGCAGCAGAATCTGAGAGCAATGCCGAATTGCAGGCCGCAATATAAGCAATGCCCGCCGCCATAACAATATCCTGATGGATGGCCGTCCCCCTGAATTTATTCCCCTTCCACTCCACCATGACCGCAGCCTCGGCCTGCGCATTCTCGCCGCTGCCCAGCGAATGCAGCTCAAGCCCGGCAAAAGAAATCTCCTCGGCGATTCCCTGCCCGATCGCCGCTATGATCGCTTCCAGCGGCCCGTCGCCGGTGCTGGTATGCGACGTTTCCTCGCCGCTTCTCAAGTGGCGCACCGTAACGGCGGCTACGCGGCGCGGCGCGCTGCCGGCCAGGACCTGCACCTCGCCCAGCCCGTAGACCTGCGCCTGCTGCCCGGTCGTGCTGCTGACCATCCGCAGCAGCTCATCGTCGCTGACGGCCTTCTGGCGGTCAGCCGTCTCCTTGAAGGATTCATACAGCGCGTCCAGCTCCGCTGAATCCAGGGCAATGCCATACTTCGCCGCACGGTCCTTCAGCGCATGCCGGCCGGAATGCTTGCCCAGGATAATCATGCTGCGCGGAATGCCCAGACGCTCAGGGTCCATAATCTCATAGGTGCTGCGGTCCTTGAGCAGCCCATCCTGATGAATCCCCGATTCATGCTGGAAGGCATTCCTGCCGACGACCGGCTTATTGTAGGCAATCGGAAAATGCATCGCACCGCTGACAATCCGCGAAGCATCATACAGCTTATCCAATACAATGCCGGTCTCTGCGCCAAGCGCATCGCACCGGGTCTCCAGTGCCATAACCAGCTCTTCCAGCGCACAGTTCCCGGTGCGCTCGCCCACACCGTTGACCGTAACCTCAATCTGGGAAGCTCCGCCGGCAATCGCCGCCAGACTGTTCGCTACAGCCAGCCCCAAATCATTGTGGCAATGGGCGCTGTAGCTCACGGTATCCCCGCCTCTGGCACCGAGCCGGACCCGGCGGAACATCTCGCCGTATTCCTGCGGAAGCGCGTAGCCAACCGTATCCGGCAGATTGATAATCGTCGCGCCTTCTTCAATGACCGCCTCAACCATTTCGATCAGATCATCGATTCCTGTGCGCGCGGCATCCATGGCCGTGAACTCCACAATCCCGCTGAACTGGCGGGCATACGCTGTCATCTCGCGGGCGGCAGCCACAACCTCTGCCCGGCTCTTGCGCAGCTGGTGGCGCAGGTGAATATCGGAAGATGAGATGAACAGATGAATCCGCCGCCGCTCCGCATCGCGGGTCGCCCGGACCGCAGCATCAATGTCTCCTTTGACCGCACGGGCGAAGCCGCAGATTTCCACGCCCTGCACCTTGCGGGAGATCGCCTCCACGGCGGCAAAATCACCGGGACTGGATACGGGGAACCCCGGCTCCAGCACATCCACGCCCAGTTCGGCCAGCTTATGGGCCAGAATGATCTTTTGTTCGGGAGTCAGGCTCGCACCGGGGGCCTGCTCGCCGTCACGCAGCGTCGTGTCGAAAATCTGAATGCGTTTCTTTACCGGAATAATCATGGGAAACCCTCCTACAAGCAAATGTGTATTTAACTTCACGGCTCTTTCTCGTACACTATCAAAACTTGCTTAACCAATACTCCCTAATGAAGAAATCACAAGCTGCATACTGTAACTCTCTGACATCCTCATCTGCCTTTCACTTACTTACCGTTCCTTTGCTCCATGTTCCTTGCACAGAGCCGCACGTCGACTTGCGGCCTGCTCGATTCCCTCCCACTGCTGCCGGCAGCAAGTAGAGAGTGGACCGGCTGCAAGTTATGCAGACCGTCTTCACTCTCTGAATGCTTCTCCAGGATGGGGCCTCATCCGGCTACCACCTGAACAACGCAAAAACCCGCCGTCTCCGGTAAAGAGACGGCGGGTCACCCCTCCGCGGTACCACTCTTTTTGACGCATGGCCTTCTGTATTAGCAAAGCGTTAAGCCGCGTCCAGCTTATCCCCACAGAATGCTTCACCAGGCAGTAATGTCAGCCGCATTCTATGAAGGTCCTGTAACGGGGACATCCGTAGCGGCATACCTCATGCACTTTCCGCCGCTCCGCTCCCGGGCGAGCTTCAATGACTCCGGTGACTGCGTCGCACCACCCCGCAGCTCTCTGTCCGCCTTCATCATCTACTGTTCCCGTTCATTGCGTGTATTCTATGAAAACCGTAAACTATAGTGCTTCTGCCTGCTGCCAGCCCCAGATTCATAATGCTCTGGCTTAGGCCGTCTGACCTTTCAAATAAAGAATTTTTAGATGATTGCACTATCTGCAATAGACATCCATGCCGCTCTATCGCGGCGCTTCAGACGATGAAATTTTCGGGGAAGGCCCTCAACTGGGCTTCGCCAAATCCGAGGCTTCCATAACAATGCCCTCACTCCGACAATGTTATTTCAGGATAGAGTTCTCTTTATTCTGCCGTGAATTGGATTCTGCTGTACAGAGTGCAGTAGATTCAATTTTCCGGCGGATTTAAGGGAAATCTGCTGTAGAAAGTGCAATAGACCTTCTGGCGCCCCTTCGCAGCACCTCAGCCGACCCCCTGTTCCCCCTACCAGCCAAGCCATCACCCGGCAAATCCACACCAAAAAGCCTGCCGTCTCATTCAAGAGACGACAGGCTGTTCACCTTCGCGGTACCACTCTTGTTGATATCCCGGTCCAGCCAGCGCTTTAGCCGTTCCTAAGATACCCACTCTGCAGCCTTGCAGCAAAACAGAACAATCACTTGCATGTTCCAGCCTTCGCTTAACAAAACAACCCTCTTACGGAGGCAAGCCGTAACGGTGTACGAAGGATCCGGCGTGCTTACTGTGCCGGTCAGGCCTCTTAACAAGGCGTTCCTGCTTCCACCGCTCCGCTCCCGGATGAGTTCAGGTCTCCTTCGACTGCGTTGCACCCGCCCGCAGCTCTCTAATCCCGGAGTATCCTTACTGCTTCCATTCATCGCGTTTGTTCAAATTATTATAATGATTGAACTGATTATACCCGCCATCTTCAAAAGCTGTCAATAGTCCGTTGCCGACCATTTTTCCAGCGAGAACCCCGGATCGGCAACCATATCCAGCGGCGTGCCGCCGTCATGCCGCCATTTCACATAGGCTGCGGCGCCGATCATTGCCGCATTGTCGGTGCAGTACACCGGAGGCGGGATGATCAGCTCGATGCCCTCCGCCTCGCAGCGGGCGGTCAATGCTTCGCGCAGGCCTTTGTTGGCGGCGACGCCTCCGCTGAGCAGGAGCTGCTTGGACTTGTCTCTCTTGACGGCGCGTACGGCCTTTTCAACCAGCACCTCGACAACCGACTCCTGGAAGCCGCGGGCAATTCCGGCCACATCCGGCGCAAGGCCCTTCATTTTGCTCTGGTTGACTAGATTCAGCACAGCCGACTTCAGGCCGCTGAAGCTGAAATCATAGGAGTCCGGCTCCAGCCAGACGCGCGGAAGCGGCACCGCCTCGGCCGCCTCGCGGGCCAGGCGGTCCACATGGGGGCCGCCAGGATACGGAAAACCAAGCGCCCGCGCTACCTTGTCGTAGGCTTCGCCTACGGCATCATCGCGGGTCCGGCCGATAATCCGGAACTCCCCTTCCCGTTCCATGCTGACCAGCTCCGTATGTCCGCCGGATACAACAAGCGTCATGCCCGGATACTTCAGCTCTTTGACCAGCCGGTTGGCATAAATATGCCCGGCAATATGATGTGTGCCGATCAGCGGCTTGCCCCAGGCAAGCGCAAGGCTTTTGGCCGCTACAACGCCGACCAGCAGCGCCCCTACCAAGCCGGGACCCTGTGTGACCGCAACCGCCGTCAGCTGCTCCGGCTGAATGCCGGCGGCCGCCAGCGCTTCCTCTATCACAAGGGTAATAACCTCCACATGCTTGCGGGAAGCCACTTCAGGCACCACGCCGCCGAACGCGCGATGCGTTTCGATCTGGCTGGAGATAATGTTCGAGAGCACCTCGCTGCCATCCTTCACCACAGCTGCGGAAGTCTCATCGCAGCTGGTCTCGATCGCCAATATAAGCATAGGCTGAATTGCACCCGCTTCTGTCTTCATTTCAGGTCCACGCTTCCTTCCATCATGCCTTGCTCCCCATACTCCGGCAAATCCGCCCACATAATCAGGGCATCCTCACGATTATCCGAATAGTAGCCCTTGCGGGTGCCAGCCGGACGGAAGCCTTTTTTGCGGTACAGATTCTGGGCAATTTCGTTCGAGACCCGGACCTCCAGCGTAATGGACTTCATGCCCAAAAAGGCGGCCGTCCTCATCAGCTCATCCAGCAGTCTTTCGCCCAATTTGCGTCCACGGTGTGCCTCAAGCAGGGCAATATTGGTCACATGCGCTTCGTCGACAATCGCCCACATCCCCGCATAGCCGATAATCTGCCCCCGCAGCTCCATAACCATATATTTGGCGAAATGATTATGCGTCAGCTCGTTGCGGAAGGCCTCCTCCGTCCACGGCATGGTGAAGGCTTCCCGTTCAATAATCAGAATTTCGGGAATATCCCCAAGCTTCATCAGGCGAAACACCAGCTCCGTACCCTGATCTCTTACCGGCTCCGACTCCATCATTATTGATTCAGGCTCCCTTCACGGCTCCGGCGCAGGTTCGCTTCTGCTTCCGAAAGCTGAGTATAATTCGGGATTAAACTGTGCAGATCATCGCTCCCCGCCTGCAGGCGCTCTTCTCCCAAATACCCCGCCCAGCGGCCTTCCAGCTCATAGGGCACAGACTGCACCCGGCCCAGTTCCCGCAGCGGGCGGATCGATTCTGCACTGCCGTGCAGCCCAGTCTCACCAACCAGCCAGATCACACGAGGCTTTCGGCCTTCTGCCGTTGCCTCCTTCAGCCTGCCGGCCAGCTGCGGCACCCAATCGGCCATAAGCCGGACAGCATCCGGCTCAAGTCTCCGGGGCGCCTCTTCCCCGTCCGCAGCGAACAGCGCCGTATAGGCTTGTCCCCGGCGCGCATCCAGCAGCGGAACAACCCAGTCGGGGCCTGTCCCGGACATTTCTTCCGGCTCAGCATCCCCCGCAATGGCTGTCTGCTTCTGCTGCTGCGCCAGGGCCGCAGCAAGACCTCCCCAAGCCAGCGCCTGCAGGCTGGAGATGCCGGCTACCGGCACCTTCCACGCCCAGGCCAGGGTCTTGGCGGCTGTAACGGCGATCCGTGTTCCCGTATATGATCCGGGACCCAGCCCGACAGCCACTCCGCCGATCATGGCGGAGGTTGTGCCGGTGGCCTGAAGCGCCTGCTCAATGATTGGCAGCAGGTGCACGGAATGGTTCCGTTCGCCGGAAGCATTCGTTTCGTGCAGCAGCTTGCCATTTTCAGTTATCGCTACCCCAAGGATAGCCGTGGATGTATCCAGCGCCAAAAACCGCTTGCGCGGCTCTTCATTTTGATTCGTCATCTTTCATTACCCCACTTCTGGATCAGAGCCCGGCATACCCCGCCGTAAGGCTCCCCGCTTCCGGTCACCGTAATCAGCCGTTCCTCCGGCCCGCATGTTTGGAGGGTTATATGGAGATGCCGCGGCGGCATCAAATCCGTAATTATACTGCTCCATTCCACCAGGCAGACACCCTGCCCGTAGAAATATTCATCCAGTCCCAGCTCGTCCGCTTCCTGAAGCGAAATGCGGTACACATCCATATGATACAGCGGCAGACGCCCTTCATACTCCTTAATAATCGTAAATGTGGGGCTGCTGACGATCCCCTCCACGCCTAAATGGCGCGCAAACATCTGCGAGAACGCCGTCTTCCCTGCGCCCAGATCACCATCCAGCCCGATGACCATGCCTGCCCCCGCCGAAGCGGCCAGTTCAGCCGCGAGCAGCTCCGTATCCCCCAGGCTATATGAACGGTAAGTGAACACCGTTTCAGCGTTGTTGTTCAAGCTGCAACTACCACCTTTTGCAAAATAAGCCGTGTGCCAATGATAGACAGCGGCCATATAACAATACCTTCAATTATATCGGTATGATACTTTTACCGCAACAGCCGTCCTTCACTCATTGCCTTTGGCTGCAAGTGCAGGAGCCGGGGCTGCCGTTTTCAGGGAAGAGGGCGCTTTGTCCTTGGAGTATCCGGATAACAGGCTATGCAGAGCCATGCCAGTAATAATTACCGCTATTCCAACCCAAGAGAGCATCGAAGGCACCGGTGAAGATAAGATCAGCATTTCTCCGGCCAGGGCGAACAGTACCTCCAGCGACTGGGTAGCCTCTACAGCTGCAAGGCCGCCCATACTGCTGCGGACCATATCTGTAGCCTTGAAAAAGAGCACAGTCGCTATAATTCCTGAAGAAAGCGCAACGATAAACGATTGTCCCACTTGCGAGGAAGAGGGAAGGCCGCTGTCCGCCAGTCCGTACAGTCCGACGATCAGCCAGAAAGGAAGACTGGCCAATGTCATGCCCAGGACCCGTTGAAAAACATCCAGCCGGTCGCCGCACAGCTCCATCATTTTACGGTTCCCAAGCGGATAGGCAAAGGAGGCGACCAGTACAGGTATAATCCCCAGTATTACTTGGCCCGGCGCCAGCTGCCGTGCATGCTCTGCCTGGAGCAGCGCAACACCGATTAGGATGATCAGGGACAAGCCCAGGCCGCGCAAGGGAATTTTGCCCCGTATGTAGTATTTGCCGGAAGGACCGCTGACCCATTTACCAAAAAAAGGGGCCAGGAGGGAGCCGGAGATAATCGTGATCTGCCAGGTGCCTGCGGTAAGCCAGCCCGGTGCATAGGCAGCGGCAAAACAAATCGGGGCATAAAACAGGCCAAAGCCCACCGTTCCCCACAGCAGCCATGCGGAGGGGCGTTCTCTAATAGCAGCCATAAGCGGCTTCAGCCTTCCACGGCCGGCCACAAGTGCCAGAAGAAACGGCAATGTAAACAAATACCGCAGCGAAGCGCTCCACGCCCAGCTCCCTCCAGCCAGCTCCATCCTCCGGTTGAGCACAAAGGTTATGGCAAAAAACAGCGCCGAACAAACACCCAGCAATATGGGACGCATAAGAATCATCTCTCTTTTCATCATTTTCACAAATTCAATATAGGGGTTTGCTGCGGCCTCCGTCAACCTTTGTGTCAGCTATCCTTCCGCTCAAGCAGAAACGGCTTTGCCGTCCTTATAAGGACGGTATCCGTTTCAGCGAGAAAGATAAGGCTAATGTATAGCGTGAAACATATAAATTCTTATCTTTCAAAATAACCCCACAAAGTGGGGCCTTGGCTTCGATGATGACTCAGGTACTTTGCGGGGACCACAAAACATATAAGGATCAGCTAGTGTGCCAGCATATAAATGCTTATATTTCCAAAAAAAACCGGTTAAGCGGAATTGTCCCCTCAACCGGTTTTCTGCTCAAGATTCAGTTAAATTGTCCCAATTCGTTCTGAACAGCGCCATCGTTCTATTTCCTCGCTGTCAGGCACAGACCGCTCAGCTGCCCTGTTCCTCAAGTCGCTCTACGCCTACCGTATGCGTATCGGCCGGGCGTGAGCCCACCTGAACCGCAGCCATCCCGTTCTCCGCATCCACATGCTCAATCCAGACCGGCTCTCCGTCCAGATGTACAGAAACCATGTCCTTGGAGGCGTAAATCTCCTTCGCCCGTTGTATGTCCATTTTTTGATCTCCTCAGAAGAATGGTGATTTTGTCGTGGCCTGCGGCCACTTTTTCACCACACATTTAAAGTTTTGTATAGCACATAATCCTCGATATTCTTCGTACAAAACCGCTTCTGAAGCAGATGCTGACTTCCCTATTCCTCTGCAGTCGGCGGTTCGCCAATGGTCGCTTCAGCATCCAGCCGGTCGAAATCTTCGGGCAGCTCTTCGTCATTGCGAATCTCTACAATGCTCTCCCAGTCCACGGCTTCACCCGGAATGTCCTCCTCAGGCAATGCATCGATCCATCCGCCCCGTTCCTGTTCCATTTTCTCTGCCTCCAGTCAAGCGCAGATTATGCCCGGCGCCTGGGTTTATTTTTTCCCATCCTGCGCAAAAAATGCATCAGGCTAGAAATAGCCCTGCCATCCCATACTAAGTCAAAGCACTTTGGATCAGGAGGCGATATTCATGCATACCGTTTGGAAAGGGGCCATCAGCTTCGGGCTTGTCCATGTTCCGGTCAAAATGTTCTCCGCTACTGAGGATAAAGACATCTCGCTGCGCTATATCCATAAGGAATGCGGCAGTCCGCTGTCGTATGTGCGCAAATGCCCCGTCTGCGACAAGGAAGTGGCCTGGGAGGAAATCGGCAAAGGCTATGAGTATGAAAAGGGAAAGTTTGTCCTGTTCGACAAAGAAGAGCTGGACCAGTTGACGGAAGAGAGCAGCAAGAGCATAACCATTTTGGATTTCGTGGATTTGACGGAGATTGACCCGATCTATTTCCAAAAAACATATTACCTCTCCCCCGACCAGGCGGGAGCCAATGCTTATCGTTTGCTGATGGAAGCCATGCGCCAGACCGGCAAAATCGGCATCGCCAAAATCTCCATCCGCTCCAAAAGCAGTCTCGCCGCGATCCGGGTGCTGGCTGACTGCCTGGCGATTGAAACCATTTATTATCCCGACGAGGTGCGGCCTGTATCGCAGGTTCCGGGCCTGCCGGAACCCGGCATTGTGAACGACAAGGAGCTGGATATGGCCAAGCTGCTGATTTCACAGCTGTCCACACCGTTTGAACCGGCTAAATATACCGATGATTACCGCCAGCGGATGCTGGATCTGATTACCCATAAAATTGCCGGAGAGGAATTCCATATTGCCCCTGCACGCCAGGAGAACAATGTGATTGACCTGATGGCCGCACTTCAGGCCAGCATCGAAGCTGTACAGCATATTCCAACAGACCCTGGCCGGCCTGTGTCCAAGACTGCCCCGAAGGCCAAACCGCAAACCGGTGCGGCTTCCAAGAAGAAAACTGCCGCTGCCAAACCGGACAATGCCGCAGGCGCAGCAGTCATCGGCGAAGCTACCGGGCCGATCCCGGTTATCGCTCCCAAACCGAAACGCCGCACAGCCAAGACCAGGGAATCCGGTGTTTAACTGATGAAGCTGCAGCCGATTATTCCCTTCGAGCCTGTACTGACCCCGCAGCTGCCCCAGGGAGAGCAGTGGATTGCCCAGATTAAATGGGACGGCGTGCGCATGCTCTCCTATTGCGACGGAACTGACGCCGAGCTGATTAACCGGCGCGGCAACCGGCGCACCTTGCAGTATCCCGAGATTGCCGACCCCAGAGCTTACTGCCGCGCCCGCTCTGTCATCCTGGACGGTGAGGTCATCGCGCTTGAAGGCGGCAAGCCCTCCTTCCACGAGGTCATGCGCCGGGACAGCCTGAAGAACACCGCCGCCATCTCGGCCGTCAGCAGGCAGGTTCCCGTGCTCTATATGGTTTTTGACATTCTGTATTGCGATGGCTTGTGGCTTCTGGACCAGCCGCTGTCGAAGCGGCAGCAAATACTCAGCGATAAGCTGCTCCCGCATCCATACGTGCAGAACGTACCCAGCTATGCCAATCCCTCCGAGCTCTTAACCGCTGCGCAAAGCGGTGGCCTGGAAGGGATTGTGTGCAAGGACATCGGCGGGACTTATGCTCCCGGCGGCAAAGACAGCCGCTGGCAAAAGCGCAAGATCATTTTGGACATAAACGCTGTGGCCGGTGGAGTGACCTACCGTGAAGGAATTGTCAATGCCCTGCTCCTGGGACTCTTCGATGGCGGAGGCAGGCTCCATTACATCGGGCATGCCGGAGCCGGCCGGTTGAACGCCCGGGATTGGCGCGCCTTAACCGCACAGATTGAGCCGCTCCGGACCGGGGATATGCCCTTCGCCGGAACCCCGCAACGGAGTAAAGGAGCCGTCTGGATCACACCCCAGCTGGTGTTCAAGCTGCATTTCCTGGAATGGAACAGCTCCGGAACCCTGCGCCAGCCGGTCATTCAGGCCCAATTGGATCTCCCTCCGTTGTCATGCCGGCTGGAGCCAAAGGGATAGCGCCAACAGAACCCATTTTGAAAGGAGGATGCCGCATGCCCAAGACCATCAGAGGCTCCATTACCGTCGAAGGGCGGGAGATTGCCATCACCAATCCGGATAAGCCGCTGTGGCCGGAGCGGGGCATTACCAAACGGATCTATCTGCAAAAGCTCGCCGCGCTCTCGCCGTACCTTCTGCGTTACTGCCGAGACCGGCTGCTGACGGTTATCCGCTATCCGCACGGCGTTGCCGGCATGTCCTTTTACCAGAAAAATGCGCCGGAGCCCCTGCCCGATTTCGTAAATACGGCAACCGAAGACGGCATCACCTATGTCCTGCTGCAAGGACTGCCGGAGCTGCTCTGGCTGGGCAACCTGGCCGCTCTTGAGTTCCATCCCTCCTTGCATTATGCCGGCAGCGGACTGCCCTGCGAATGGATGATTGATCTGGACCCCTCACTCGAAGTCGAGCCGCGAATCATGGAAGCAACATCGGCAGTAGGCGGGGTGCTGCAATCTCTTGGACTTGCCTCGGTGCCCAAAACCTCAGGTGCAACAGGTGTGCAAATTATTGTTCCTGTCCGTCCCGGGGTGACCTTCGATGACCTGCGCCGGATCGGCCATTTCGTCGGCCGGTATGTAACGGAAAAACGCCCGGACCTGTTCACGCTGGAGCGGTTGAAGAAGCACCGGGGAGACAAAATCTATTTCGATTACCTCCAGCACTATGGCGGCAAAACACTTGCTGCGCCCTATACGCCCCGAGCCAGGCCGCTGGCGACCGTCTCCACCCCGCTTTTGTGGGAAGAGGTTGAACGCAATGTTTCGCCTGAAGAATTCCACCTGCTGAATATTGAAGAGCGCCTAAGCCGTTTGGGAGATCTGATCGCCAAGCTGCCGCCGCAGCCGGTGGAGGCCATTATTTCCAAATTGCCTTAATTCCCTTCCGCTCCCCCAAAAAGCAACAAGCCCGCAGAAGCCTGTTCCGGCTGCGGGCTTATCGGCGTCCAGTTCATGGACGGAAGGTATTATATATGAGAATACGGCGGGACAAGATAAAGGCGCCGAATTGATTGCTCTGACGTTCGTAAATATACCTTCCTCGGTCAACGCTCCCGTGCTTGCGGGTGCCTCTAATGAATTGATTTTTTTTTAAAGCGGCCGCCTTTAACATCATGGATATTGCCAATCGCGATGAATGCGTCGGAATCCCAATCCTCAACAATAGACTTAAGCTTCGCTTCTTCCAAGCGGGTAATGACTACAAAAATAACCTTCTTGTTATCTCCTGAGAATCCGCCTTCTCCGTCCAGATAAGTAACACCGCGTCCAAGACGCTCGGTCAGCGCTTCTCCAATATCACGGAATTTCTCGCTGATAATCCAGACGGATTTCGATTGATCGAGACCCTCAAGCGTAACATCAATCAACTTAAAAGCAATGTAATACGCGATTAATGAGAACATAGCATTGTTCCAGCCAAACACAAAGCCTGCGCCGGAAAGAATAAACAGGTTGAAGAACATGACTACCTCACCCACGGAGAACGGAAGCTTCTTCGATACCAGAATGGCAACGATTTCTGTTCCATCCAGCGACCCTCCGTACCTAACCACCAGACCCACACCCACGCCCAGAATAACGCCTCCAAACACAGCGGCAAGCAGCGGTTCAACCGTAATCGGGTGCACAGGTTGCAGCAATTGGGTTCCGATGGACATCACAACGACCGCGAACAATGTGGATATGGCAAAGGTTTTCCCAATCTGCTTATAGCCAATGACAAGAAACGGCAGGTTAAGCAGGGTCAGGAGAATCCCCAGGGGGATATTAAAAATATGGGATAGCATAATCGAGATACCGGTAATTCCTCCGTCAATCAGCTCATTGGGAACGAGGAAAATTTCGAGCGCGACAGACATCATACTGGCTCCAAGCATGATCATCACGATCCTTTGGGCCAGCCGGGCCATCTTCAGAGCCCCTGATTTCTGAGGCTTCTTCTGCTCCTCCTCGTTCACGAATATTTGCTGGCTTACAGTCATAGAACTCCCCCTATGAAAATTATAGTTAAGAAGGGTCCGAAAGTGCTATTTTGAGATATACTTTCTTACATTTCTTCTTATGCCTATATTATATCATAAAAGAAGGTCCTTTAAGGCATGGAACATGGTAGAACCTTCGAAAACACAAGTTTCTGTCACTTAATCTGTCATAAAAGCGGGGATAACAGCTGACAAAGGCCTTCAATGAGTTTGACATTCCTTCCTCTTCTCCGGAACCTTGCCGGATCAATAAACCCGCTGTGCTCCAAGTCCTGTTCGAAGCCGGATGCCAGCCCGGCAATCTGCTCCGGTCTGAGCAGGACCGCTGTCAGTTCAAAATTGGAATAAAAGCTGCGCATGTCCAGATTGGCACTGCCTATCGTCCCCAGCAGATCATCGATAATCATAACCTTGGCATGCATGAAGCCTTTCCGGTAACGGTAAAACTTCACTCCGGCGTCCTGCAGGTTCTCCAGGTATGAAAGAGAGGCATGGTACACCAGTCTGTTGTCCGGTTTGTCCGGAATGATAATCCGCACATCCACTCCGCTCAGTACCGCGCTCTTCAGCGCCCGGCAGATGGTAGGATCGGGGATAAAATATGGCGACGTAATCCATATCCGCCGCTTGGCTGCCACAATTGCTGCAAAATACATTTCCTGTGAAGCGTCCAGAGCCCCGTCCGGTCCGCTGGCGACAACGAGAACTGCGGCTTCCTCCGTACATTCATGCGCCGGAAAAAAGCGGGGATGGCTCATCCCTTCACCCGCCGCCAGACGCCAATCCTTCAGGAAAACATACTGCAGGCTGTAGACCGCGTCCCCCTCCAGACGCAGATGGGTGTCCCGCCAATACCCCAGCTTCGGGTTTTTGCCCAGGTAATCATCGCCCACGTTCATGCCTCCGGTGAACCCCACACGCCCGTCAACTACGACGATTTTACGGTGGTTGCGGAAGTTGAACCGGCGGTCCAGCAGCGAGGTGAGCGGCGGCAGGAAGAAATGAACCTCCACTCCGGCATTTTTCAAGGTCCGGATAAATCTGCGGCTCAGCTTATGGCTGCCGAGCCCATCACAGAGCAGACGCACCCTTACCCCCTGACACGCTTTGCGGATCATAACCTCCTGAAACTGCTCTCCAATCTCATCATCACGAAATATATAGAATTCCATATGGATGTGTTCCCGTGCCGCTTCCATCGCTTCCAGGATTGAGTCATAGGCTTCCCTCCCGTTCGATAACACCTGACACTTATTCCGGCCGGTGATCGGGCTCTCGGATATCCGGGAGAGCTGGTACAGCAGTTCCCTGTTGTCTGCAAACTGCGGATTCCCGCTTTCCTCCGCATTCTTTACAAGTTTAATTTTGCCGGACACATGGGCGCGAATCTCCCGAAACAAGGAGATGCACCGCTTGTCCAGCTTGCGGCTCTGCCAATAATCCCGCCCGAAGAAATAATAGAACAGCAGACCAAGCGGCGGGCAGCAGAAGGTAAGGAACAGCCAGGCCAGCGCTCTTTGGGGGCGGCGGAATTCGAGCAGCAGGATTACAGCAAGCTGCAGAATAAAAAGGCACAGAATCAGAGCGAATATTTTCAAACCGTCATCCTCCTGAAAGTTCTATCAGCACAGCATACACCAAATTTATAGTTAGCCTTATCCCGTTTGCATATTTGTCTTTCTCCCGGAATATCCGTACTTCCGCGTTCAATTCCAGCTGATTTCACTACAGCTTTTGCCCTAAACCTCCCTCTTTATTCAAGCAAACCATTGTCATGTTCCCCGCAGACATGGAATACATAGAGTAGTAGGACGATTCGGATGAGCCCACAGAAAACAGACTTCAGTGAACACAAAGCGGCTGCACCAGCCGCAGGAAGGAGAAGCTATGAAGAATCAGCCCGATCATAACCGGATCACGCTGCTCGTCGTCCGCGAAGCCGGGCGTCCGGTCCGTCAGCTTCAGCTATCCAAGCCGCTGGCCTTGGCCCTGCCCGCCGCAGCCGCTCTTTCTCTCTCCAGTTTGGTCACTTCCATGCATTTTCATGCCTCGCGCTCCATTTCCGAGCTGGAAGCCGAAGCCGCAGCACTGTCTCTGACCAATTTGCGTATGGAAATGAAGGTGGCCGACAAGGATCAGGCCCTGCTGCAGCTTCGCAGCCAGGTAACCGAGCTGTCGGAGCAGGCGGACAGCATCAAAGACAAGCTGAAGAGTGTCAGCGAGCTGGAAGCGCAGCTGCAGTCCCTCATTGACAAAGAGAATACCTCTGGCTCCGGCGGCAACGAGGACCCGTCTGACTCCAAAGCATCCGGCTCAGCAAACACCTCTGCGGCTGTGGAGGAAACAGCCTTGTCCGTTCCTGCTGACTCACAGTCAGGAAGCGGCTCCCTCGTTGCAGCTGTATCACCCCCTGCCTCATCCCCGCTGTCCGGAGTCAATTTCCGTATCGGGGCGATGACATCGGCGCTGGACCGCACCGTCACTCCACAGGTTGGCGGGGAATATATAGCGGTCTACCAGGATGACCCGCTGGAGCTGGTACGGGAAACGAAGGATGACTATGAGGAAATCCGCAGCATGCTGGACGAAATGATGAGCAGCATCTCTGCTACAATTACAGAAGCAGAGAAAGCGAATACCGCAAAGGCCAATCTGCAGGCCAAAAAAGCACTCGCCGAAAAAGCCCGGCTCGCACCGGCCGTGATCTGGCCGACCCAATCGAAGGTTATTACCTCCAGCTTCGGCTACCGGTCCGACCCGTTTAACGGCGTTTCGGCTTATCACTCCGGCATCGATATTGCAGGCAGCATCGGCGATCCCGTATATGCGGCTATGGACGGCGTGGTGACCGCAGCCGAGCAGATGGGCGCCCGCGGCAAATATATCATCGTCCGGCACGACAACGGACTGGAGACCTGGTACATGCATCTGAACGGTATGCTCGTCTCCCCGGGCACCAAGGTGAGCAAGGGCCAGAATATCGGCCTGCTGGGCAATACCGGACGCAGCACAGGGCCCCATCTTCATTTTCAGGTAGTCAAACAAAACAAGCCGGTGAACCCTTTGGGTTATGTTAAGCCTTAGGCTGTACAGAACATGCTGGATTTGAATAACAACACACGGTCTTCTGCTTCCGGAATGATTTTTGTGTGCAGCTGAATCAACGGAGAAAATACTCAAAAAATTAGGAGGTTGATTGCATGTGGAGCAAGAATAAGCAGCACGCGCCGGTCAAGGCCACTGACTCGCTTATCGGGCATGGCGGCACACTTGAGGGCAAGGTGCACTGCGACACCAATTTGCGGATTGAGGGCAATTTCACCGGGGAAATCAATTGCCTGGGCACCGTCACTGTGGGCGAACAGGGAACCGCCCGTTCCAGCATCAAAGCACAGGACATTATCATTGCGGGCAAGGTCTATGGCGATGTTATTGCCGGCCAGAGGCTGACACTGACAGGCACCGGACGGCTGCACGGCAATATTGTGGCCGGCTCCTTAAACATTATGGAAGGCAGTGTGCTGAACGGCTCCGTTGCCATGACCGAAGAGCCCGCCACGGAAAAAGCAGGCGGACTTCATATTAATGAGAATACGGACAAGGCGGGCAAACGCGGCTCCAAAGCGCAGAACAGCCTTGAAGCCGGCTAAAGAGCAACAGCCTTTACGCTGCGACGTCTCTTTTACGGAATACAATCCAGGATACCAGCATGAATATAAGATAATAGACGGCAAGCACCGCGAGGGAGAAGCCCAGCGTGGCCCCTCCCGGACCCTTGTCTGTCAGGAGATAACCATGCAGATCCATATGGGTGAAGATCAGATATTTAGCCCACACATAACGTTCTGGGCTGAAGATCAGGGTAATGATATCCTTGGCAAACATAATGAACAGCGACAGTCCGATCGCCAGTCCGCTTGCGCGGAAAACACTGGAGACCATAAAGGCCAGCGCAGCGGTCACAAACAGCTCGGCATAGCTGCATAAGATACCCAGGAAGGTGTATTCAGCCGGACTCCATTCCGACATTGAAGCTCCGCCGGAGCCGGACGGAGAGGAGAATATAAGCGCCGACACATATCCGAATACGATCAGTACAGCAGTGCTCAGCAGGCTGAACAGGATTAGGGAAATGTATTTGGACAGCAGTATTTTGGAACGGCTCCAAGGGCGGATCAGCAGCAGTTTAATCGTCCCCCAGGAAAATTCGCCGGCTACGGAGTCGGAGGCAATGACGACGGTAAATATCGTATTCAGGAAAAAAGCAACACTCACGGTCATTTGAAAGCTGTTCCACAGCTCCATTGTGGAGGTATCACTGCTGGTGAAATAGAACAGCGCAGGAAACAGCGCGCTCATCACCGCCAGAATAATCAGCATAATCCATGTGCGCGCACGGCTGTAGATTTTGACGTTCTCATTATGTATGAGAGCTGCGAAATTACCCAATGCCTTCACCTCCGGTGATTTCCAGGAATTGATCCTCCAGTGAACGGGACAATACTCTGATGCCGTATACTTTAATCCCGCCCGCTACCAGCTTCGCATTCAGCTCGGCGATGGCTTCACGGTCTGCGGCGACGGCAATTCCTCCATCCTGCAGCTTCCCGCTTCCCAGCAGAGCCAGTGCCGCTTCGGGGTCACTGACCTCAAACAGCGTCTCGCGGGCCGGCGGCAATTCAGCGCCTACAGCCTTAAGCTGTTTCACATCAATCAGCTTGCCATTCTGGATAATCGCCACCGTGTCGCACATCAGCTCCATCTCGGACAGCAAATGGCTGGAAACGAATACTGTGGTCCCTTCCTCCTGGCACAGACGGCGCAAATAGTCGCGCAGCTCCCGAATCCCCTGCGGATCAAGCCCGTTCGTTGGCTCATCCAGAATCAGCAGCTTCGGACGGTGCAGCAGTGCCTGGGCCACGCCCAGCCGCTGGCGCATCCCCAGCGAATAGGTCTTCACCTTGTCATGAATCCGCTGGCCCAGTCCAACCAGCTCAACCACCTCATGAATGCGCTTCTGGTCCACGCCCGGCACCATACGCGCATACTGGCGCAGATTCTGATACCCGGTCAGGAACTTGTACATCTCCGGATTCTCCACGATAGCACCAATATTGGCAACCGCTTCTTCAAAATGGTCTTTAATGCTGCGGCCGCAAATCAGGATATCCCCTCGGCTGATGGAGATCAATCCGACCATCATGCGGATGGTGGTTGTTTTGCCGGCGCCATTCGGTCCAAGGAATCCAAAGATTTGACCGGGCGGGATGTCAAGCGTCAAGTCGCTGACCAGCGTTTTGCTGCCGATCTTTTTGGTTACACCCATCAGGCTGGCTACGGGCTTCACCACTTCTGCCATATTCGGCATGGTTTCGCTTCCTTTCGTCGGGGGATATAAAATGAGCATGAGCTTCCAATTGAGGTGTTGGCCGTAACTGCGGTGAATGTTTGGACCTCCGGCCGCTATTGTCCGCAGATTTCTTCAATTTGTACCGCTGTTCACGGTTGAAATCCGCAGACAAAGGCGGTCGCATTCGCTCCTCCGGTTTCAAACTTCCCCTCCATTACTTTCACCTTCATTTTTTATCAATTCATTTTATATGGTTTTTATTCTACCACAACTTCCCTTTTTCCTGAAAAGCGGAAAAAAATGCAGCAAAAGTAAAAGGGACAACCTCCCTCCGGTTAAGGAGGGACTGTTGTCCCTTGGTTTGTTGTACCATTCTTAACTATTTCGAATGCGCTCGCGGTTAGCCGCCGACACGGGCAAGCTCGCGCATATTCGCTTCAAACGCAGCCATCAGGGCAGCCTCGCCGGTCAGACCGGCCTGCTCTACCTTCCGGATCTGCTCCATCATCCGTTTGTAATCCTTCGGAATGACACGGGCGAATTTCGGCAGGGCTTCATCCCAAGCCTCAAGGATGCGTTGTCCGGCATTGCTGCCTGTAAGCTCGGTATGGCGGATAATCAGCCTCTGCAGCTCAGTAATTTCATCAGGCTCTTCCACGCGCTCCAGAAGAACCATCTCCAGGTTGCAGCGCTTGATAAACGAGTTATCCGGATCGTACACATAGGCGATACCGCCCGACATGCCTGCCGCGAAGTTGCGTCCGGTTGCGCCAAGCACAACCACACGGCCGCCGGTCATGTATTCGCAGCCGTGGTCGCCCACGCCTTCAACAACAACATTCGCGCCGGAGTTGCGGACAGCGAATCTTTCCCCGGCAATTCCGCTGATATAAGCCTCACCGCCGGTAGCCCCGTACAGCGCCGTGTTCCCGATAATGATATTGTCCTCGGCGGCAAAGGTCGCCTTGGGGGACGGCTTAATGATCAGCTTGCCTCCGGAGAGTCCTTTGCCGACGTAGTCATTGGAGTCGCCTTCAACGGTGATCGTGATCCCCTTCGGCACAAACGCACCCAGACTCTGTCCGGCCGAACCGGTGAAATGCAGGCGGATTGTATCATCCGGCAGACCTGCTGCACCATATTTGCGTGTCAGCTCACTGCCCAGAATCGTTCCAACCGCCCGGTTGACGTTCGTAATCGGCAGGGAGGCTTCAACCACAGTGCCGGATTCCAGAGCCGGCGCGGCCAATTCCAGCAGCTTCGACACATCCAATGTTTCTTCGAGGCCATGATTCTGGCGTTGGCTGTTGAAGCGCGTGCTTC
Organism: Paenibacillus sp. S150; assembly: GCF_019352175.1. GTDB lineage: Bacteria > Bacillota > Bacilli > Paenibacillales > Paenibacillaceae > Paenibacillus_AQ. The sequence goes on along the minus strand of NZ_JACBYI010000006.1, from coordinate 31,945 downwards.
CTTCCGGCATAGCAGGAGTATGCAGCAGGCTGCTCAAATCCACGCCCTTCTTCTTCCAGTGGCTTGAAGCCTTGACGGCATCAAGACAGTCTGTACGGCCGACCATTTCCTGGATGGTGCGGAAGCCAAGCTCCGCCATAATCTCACGGAGATCCTGAGCCACAAAGGTCATGAAATTCACGACATGCTGCGGATCGCCGGTAAAGTTCTTGCGCAGCTCAGGATTCTGTGTGGCTACACCGACCGGACAGGTATCCATTTGACATACCCGCATCATAATGCAGCCTACAGCAACCAGCGGTGCAGTGGCGAATCCGTATTCTTCAGCACCCAGCAGGACAGCAACGGCCAGATCGCGTCCGCTGAGCATTTTGCCGTCCGTTTCCAGCACAACACGGTCCCGCAGATTGTTCAGCATCAAGGTCTGATGGGTCTCGGCCAGACCCAGCTCCCAAGGCAGGCCGGCATGGCGGATGGAGTTCATCGGCGATGCGCCGGTACCGCCGTCATAGCCGCTGATCAGGATAATATCGGCACGGCCTTTGGCTACCCCGGCGGCGATGGTTCCGACACCGACCTCAGACACGAGCTTAACGTTAATATTGGCACGCGGATTGGCGTTCTTCAGATCATAGATCAGCTCTGCCAGATCCTCAATAGAGTAAATATCATGGTGCGGAGGCGGCGAGATCAGACCCACACCCGCTGTGGAACCGCGCACTTCGGCAACCCAAGGATATACCTTGCGCCCCGGAAGCTGTCCGCCTTCACCCGGCTTGGCCCCCTGCGCCATCTTGATCTGAATCTCGTCGGCGTTGACCAGATAATTCGAGGTCACCCCGAACCGTCCCGACGCCACCTGCTTAATCGCACTGCGGCGGGAATCGCCGTTGCTGTCCGGAATAAAGCGGGCCGGATCTTCGCCGCCTTCGCCGGTGTTGCTCTTGCCGCCGATGCGGTTCATGGCAACCGCCAGCGTCTCATGCGCTTCCTTGCTGATGGAGCCGAAGGACATCGCACCTGTCTTGAAGCGTTTCATGATGGATTCTGCGGATTCAACCTCATCCAGCGGAACCGGTGAATTCGCAGGCTTGAACTGCAGCATGGAGCGCAGGGTCTGGTGCTTCTCGCTCTCGCCTTGCACAAGCGCAGCGTATTTCTTATACAGAGCGTAATCGCCGCTCCGTACGGAGTGCTGGAGCATATGAATCGTCTGCGGGTTGAACAGATGATCTTCCCCGTCGCTGCGCCATTGATATTCACCGCCGGAATCCAGCACCTTGTCATTGCCGTCCTTGTCGGTGAAGGCGCGGCTATGATGGGCAAGTGCCTCAGCGGCCACTTCTTCCAGGCCAATGCCGCCAATGCGGGAAGGCGTCCAGGTGAAGTAACGGTCCACAAACTCCGCATTAAGGCCGACAGCTTCGAAAATCTGTGCGCCCCGGTAGGATTGAATCGTCGAGATGCCCATTTTGGACAGGATTTTAACTACGCTCTTCGTCGCAGCCTTAATATAATTCTTCACAGCCTTCTCATGCGAGATTCCGCGCAGCAGGCCTTGGCCGATCATGTCATCCAGACTCTCAAAGGCAAGATACGGATTGACCGCACTTACACCATATCCAAGCAGCAGCGCATAATGATGCACTTCGCGCGGTTCGCCGGACTCCAGCAGGATACTGACCTTGGTGCGTGTTCCCGAGCGGATCAGATGGTGATGCAGGCTTGAAACGGCGAGCAGTGCCGGAATCGCGGCATTCTCACGGTCTACGCCACGGTCGGACAGAATAAGAATGTTATGTCCCTTGGCCATGACGCGGTCGGCAGCCTCATTCATCCGCTCCAGCGCGATGCGCAACCCTTCCGCACCAAGCTCAGCCGGGAACAGAATCGGAATCGACATTGACTTGAAGCCTGCGCGGCGGACATGGCGGATCTTCGCGAAATCCTCATTGGACAGGATCGGTGAATCCAGTGAAATCTGCCGGCAGCTCTCCGGTTCCGGCTTGAGCAGGTTGCGCTCAGGTCCGATGGTTGTCGCCGTGGAGGTAACCAGTTCTTCACGGATCGCATCGATCGGCGGGTTGGTTACCTGCGCGAACATTTGTTTAAAATAGTTGTAGAGCCGCTGCGGCCGGTCCGACAGCACTGCCAGCGGGGCGTCATAGCCCATCGAGCCTACGGCTTCGGCACCGGTGGAAGCCATCGGCTCCAGCACCTTGCGCAGATCTTCAAAGGTATACCCGAAGGACTGCTGCAGCTGCTGCACATTGTCGTGCTTCGGATTTGGCAGCTCAGGCGCATCCGGAAGCTCGTCAAGGCTAATCAGATGCTCATCCAGCCATTCGCGGTAAGGCTGCTCGGACGCGATGGCGGCTTTAACCTCTTCGTCGGAAATGATCCGTCCCTGATTCGTATCCACCAGCAGCATGCGGCCCGGTCTTAAACGGTCTTTGTATAGTACATCCTCCGCCGGAATATCAAGTACTCCCGCTTCCGAGGATAAAATAATCAAATCATCTTTGGTTACATAATAACGCGAAGGGCGGAGACCGTTGCGGTCAAGAATCGCACCGATTTGCACGCCGTCGGTGAAGCCCATGGCAGCCGGTCCGTCCCATGGCTCCATCAGTGTGCTGTGGTATTCATAGAATGCCTTCTTTTTCTCGTCCATGCTGTCATGGTTGCTCCAGGGCTCGGGAACCATCATCATGGCTACATGCGGCAGCGAACGCCCGCTGAGGTAGAGGAACTCGAAGGTGTTGTCGAACATCGCGGTGTCCGAGCCGTCTGGATTCACCACCGGCTTGATCTTGCCCAGGTCTTCTCCAAACACCTCACTCTTGAACAGCGACTGGCGCGCGTGCATCCAGTTCACATTGCCGCGCAAAGTGTTGATCTCTCCGTTGTGGATCATGAAACGGTACGGATGGGCGCGCTCCCAGCTCGGGAACGTGTTGGTGCTGAAACGGGAATGGACAAGCGCAATTGCCGACTCGAACGACTCATCCTGCAGATCCAGATAGAACTGGCCTACCTGCACAGTGGTCAGCATGCCTTTGTATACGATCTTTCGACAGGACATGCTTGGCACGTAAAACGATTCGCCCTCTTCAGCACCGCCGTAGCGGATGGACAGCTCGGCGCGCTTGCGGATAACGTACAGCTTGCGCTCAAAGGCCAGATCATCCTTAATGCCTTCGGAACGTCCGATGAAAACCTGGCGCACGTAAGGCTTGGCCGCCTTGGCAGTCTTGCCCAGCATCTCGTCATAGGTAGGCACATCGCGGTAGCCGAGCACCTCCTGGCCTTCTTCGGCGATAATCTCGCTCAGGAGCGCCTCATGGCGGGCCCGGATCTCCTCGTTATGAGACAAAAAGATCATGCCCACGCCGTAATGCCCCTGGTCCGGCAGCTCAAAGCCCAGCCTGCCGGCTTCACCGGAAAAGAAACGGTGCGGAATCTGCAGCATAATGCCGGCCCCGTCACCCGAATTTGGCTCGGCTCCCTGGCCGCCGCGATGCTCCATGTTGAAAAGCATGGTCAAAGCGTTACTTACAATATCATGGGACGGCTTGCCTTTAATATGGGCGACAAACCCCATGCCACAGGCATCCTTTTCGAACTGGGGATCGTACAGGCCCTGTTTGACGGGCAGTTCAGTGTGTCTCATTGTACGCAACCTTTCTATTATAAAATAAACGGATTTCAGGAAATTTTTTCAGTGGAAATACTTAATAAATATTCAAGGCAGATTGGTTATATTATTTTATCATCGACCTGACATGAGCGCAATTTAAACTTTTTTATGAGTTCGATTAACAAATGCTTTTGCGTCACAGCTTTAGCGAATAAAAGCGTAAAAAAACCTTGAAATGCATAAATATGCATGATTAGCGAATAAGACCTTATTCAATGAAAACGCTTCATTCATTTTCCTGACACAATCATGGCACTTTTGGGCCTGTTTTTATTCCTGAATACGCAAAACACTTCCATAATACGAATTCAAGGAAAAAATTGCTGCAAAACGATATTCATGCATTCGATCAGCTGAATAAGGCTCCAAGCGCGGCGGTTTCTGGCCTCTATAACAAAAGAACGCCCCGGCAAGAGGCGTTCTTTTGCTGTTCACCTATGAATAACGTTCAATTATACGGTCATTACCTGTTCATTTTTCACGGCCACTTCACTATCCCGGTCACGGGTTATGAAATAGGTGAAGGTAAACGCGAGGAATACAATTCCGTAAATCCCCAGCAGCCCGGCATCGCTCCACATAACGCTGTAATCGCCGGTGGAAATCACTGCCTTAAATCCTCTTACGCTGTAAGTCATGGGCAGCAGGGGATTGAAGAACTTCATCCAGCCTGGAATCAGCTCAAGCGGGAAGGTACCTGCGCTTGTTGTTAATTGGAAGATCAGCAAGACGATAACGACGAACCGTCCGGGTTGGTCCATCCAGGTAACAATGGCTTGGATCATCCACATGAAGGCGATGCTGGTGATGAAGGTAAAAGCATAGAACAGCGGCACATTCTGTACATTCAGCCCAAGTCCGTAGAGAACAATAAGAATAGCCATCAGGGACTGGAGCAGACTCATCATCGAGAAGGTAAGTGTACGGCTGATGAAACGGTTGAACCGGCTGGCACCGATCACCTCGGATTCACGCATTGGAACGACAATAGTGCAGATGAGTGCGCCTACGAACAAACCAAGAGACAGGAAATAAGGGGCAAAACCTGTACCATAGTTGGCTACAGTTGTAAATTCCTTCTCTTCAAGCTGTACCGGCTGAGCGAACATTGAGACAAGCGCATCGCTTGTCTTGACCGAGCCGGTCTGTGAAGCGGCATCGCCGAGCTTCGAAGCCAGCTCACCGGAGCCTGCCTTCAGATCACCGAGTCCATCCTTAAGCTGTCCGGCCCCATCACTCAGCTGCTTCGAGCCGTCTGCTACTGAGCCAAGGCCGCTGCTGAGCTGTCCGGCTCCATCCAAGAGCTTCGCTGTTCCGGCTTCCAGCTCTGTGCCGCCAGCGGCCAGCTTCGCGCCGCCTGCCGCAGCCTCATCCAGCTTCGCGCCGAACTGCTGCATGCCGGCGGCAAGCTTGCTGCCGCCGGTTTCCAGCGCTCCGGCTCCGGCCAGAAGCTGCTGTTGTCCCTGCAGCAGCTGGGTGCTGCCGGCATTCAGCTGCTGTGCCCCGTCATGCAGCTGGCTGACTCCGGCATCCAGCTGCTGCGAACCGGCATGCAGCTGGTCCGCCCCCTGCACCAGCTGTTCCTGCCCGCTGTGCAGCGCTGCTGCGCCTTCAAGCAGCTGCTGCTGGCTCTGGTCCAGCTGTGCGGTGCCTTGAGCGACTGCTGTGCTTGCCGCCAGCAGCTGCTGCACCTCGGGGCTGGCCGCCAGCTGCGGGTTCGATTGGGCCAGCTGCTGCAGGCCGGCTGCTACCGCTTGGGCGCCCGCGCTTACCTTCGCGCTGCCGTCCTTCGAAGCCTTAAGCCCTTCCTCCAGCTTCGCGCTGCCGTCGACGGAAGAGGCCAGCCCCGCTTCCAGCTTCGCACTGCCGTCGACAACGGACTGGGTTCCGGCCTGGAGCTTGGCGGTACCATCCACCGCCGACTTCGTACCGGCCTGCAGCGCTGCTGCGCCTTCAGCCGTCTTTTGCAGGCCGGCATTCAACTGTTTGCTGCCGTCTGCCGTCTGTACAGCTCCGTCCTGAAGCTGCTTGTGCGCTGCAGACAGCTGCCGGAGTCCGCCAGCCAGCGTGCTGCTTCCGGTCTGCAGGGCGGCTGCACCGGTGTTCAGATCCGCCGCGCCCTGCGTAAGCGGCGCTGCACCCTCCAGCAGCTTGCCGGTGCCCTCGGTCAGCACAAGCAGATTATCCTGCAGCTTGAGCGCGCCGTCATCCAGCTTGGCGGCACCGTCTGCAATCTTGGCGGCGCCGTCTCCCGCTTCGCCAAGGCCGCCGGCGATATCAGTGATTTTGTCAAAAACGGAAGTGGCATAGGCTTCCGTAATTTTGGCAGATACTTTAGTCTTGATATCTTTCACTGCGGTACCGCCGATTTGACCGGCCAGAAAGTTGTAGCCTTCGTTCGGCTCATAGATAATTCTGGCCGGCTGCGGGTTGGCATCGAGCAGTGTGGTTGCATTGGCGGAGAAATCTTCCGGGACCACAATCGTCATATAATAGGTCTCGTCCTTCATGCCGGCCTCCGCCTGCGCCCGGGTAACAAAATTCCATTTGAACCCGTCAGTCTTCTTAAGCTCCTCCACCAGATCATTCCCGGCAGCAAGCTTTGTGCCTTCATAGTCGGCGCCTTTATCTTCATTGACGACTGCGACGGGCAGTTCATTCATTTTGCCGTAAGGGTCCCAGAATGCCTTCAGGAACAAGCCGCTGTACAGCACCGGAATGAACAGGACGACAAACATTGGTATCAGCACCTTGGGTTTCTTAAGCACTGCAGCCAGGTCCTTGGTAAATACGGATAAAGATTTCATTCTGGTTCTCTCCTTCTGATCATATGCTCTCTTTAAAATGCGATAAGCTACTATAAATGCGGTTCTATTGAAAAATTGCAGTAACACTGAATGACCATTTTCCCCATTCGGTCATTCAAAAGCAAATAAAAACTCCTGACGGAGTTGTTTGAGGCTGCAAGTTCAATATTTGTGAAGCTATTGTGCTAATCCCTCTGCCAAAAATAAATGGAAATAACATTTGATCTGCTCCTTGGTCAAAGGCACATGCACCTTGTTCAGCTCAGCCGTAAGCACGATATAGAGTCTGAACATTACCATTGAGACAATCTTGGGATCGCAGGGCTTAATTTCCCCCTGCTCCATCGCATGCTCCACCTCCCGCTGCAAATATTCGAGGACGACATTCTCCAGTTTGTCGAGACCTTCATTAGCCTGCGGGGTTCCGAAATCACGGCTTTCCTGCGACAGCTTGATGAACAGCTCATGCTCGCCGCGAAATTCCAGCAAGGCATCCAGAACATGGTGCAGATTATCAAAAAAAGACCTGTTCCGCATAATTTCCCGTTCAGCAATCACTTTCATATCCGTCATGACATCATGCAAAATCTCATCAAACAGCTGTTCCTTGTTTGTAAAAAAGGTGTAGATGGTTCCTTTGCCAACATTCGCAATCTTCGCGACCTGGTCCATTGTAGTCGCCTTGTAGCCGAATAATGAAAAAGACTTGGTCGCAGCCTGGAGCACCTGCTGCCTTCGATCTACCACAGCCATCCGCGCACATCCTTTCTTTCCGATATTATCGCCGCCACAGCCATTTGACCATTTTACCATTTTGGTCACTCGGTCAACAATCACTTTATCACGTTGCCTGTGTGTTTGCAATACTTGAAGGCAATCTTTATTTTTTATTTTTGCAGTGTTTTAACTTTCTATTTACGTCTTATTTGTATAATGTGAGAAAAGAAGCAATTTCCCTAGTATAATATAAGAGAAGTATTATCCTACCCATGAAAGAAAGTAGCAGGTGAACTTATGCGAAAGAAAAGAGTACTGCTGTTTTCGGAAGGCTTCGGTACGGGCCATACAGGGGCAGCCTATGCTCTGGCCGAAGGAATAAAGCGTCTTAGCCCGGATGTGCAGTGCCGGGTGATTGAGCTTGGCAGATTTCTTAATCCTACGGTCGCTCCCTGGATTCTTTCAGCTTACCGCAAGACAGTCAGCAGACAGCCAAAGCTGGTCGGCATGATGTATAAGACCCAATATCATAAATCTCTGAACCGGTTGACCAAGCTGGCGCTTCACCGGATTTTTTATACGCATGCTTTACAGGTCATCGAACAGCTTAAGCCAGATCTGATTATTTGCACGCATCCGATTCCGGCCGCTGTCATTTCCAGATTGAAACGGCAAGGGCTGGATGTGCCGCTGTATACATTGATTACGGATTATGACGCGCATGGAAGCTGGGTCAATGATGAAGTGAACCGCTATCTGGTATCCACTTCCCGGGTCAAGTCGATCCTTACCGGCCGTGGCGTCTCTCCGGAGAAGGTTACCGTCACAGGTATTCCTCTGCATCCCAAGTTCTGGGAGCGTTCGAACAAAACGCTGCTGCGCAAGGAGTTCGGACTTGCCGACATCCCCACCGTGCTGATTATGGGGGGCGGCTGGGGACTTATGTTCGGGAAGGAAGTCATGGACTCGCTCACCGCCCGGATGGATGACATTCAGCTGATCTTCTGCATGGGCAGCAATGACAAGCTTGTAGCCAAAATGCGGGCCAACCCGCTGCTGAACCACCCTAACGTCAAGATTCTGGGGTACAGCAGCGAGATTAACAAGCTGATGGACGCCTCCGATCTGCTGATCACGAAACCCGGCGGAATGACCTGTACGGAGGGCCAGGCCAAGGGCATTCCGATGCTTTTTTACAGCGCCATTCCCGGCCAGGAAGAGAAGAACTGCCAATATTTCGTGGAGCTTGGCCTGGCAGAGGTTCTGGATTCCGGGGTGGTGGACAAATGGTTCTCGCTGCTGCTGCGTGAATACGCCGGCCTTGAAGAGCTCCGCAGACGGCGGCTCGGCCCGGACCGCCAGCAGCCCAGCCACTGCGCCTCCACTGTCCTGCAGATGCTGGGCCAGCCAGCGGCCGGAGCCGGAACGGCTGCGGATCTGCGCGCGGCACGGGCAGCCGCCCAGCCGCGGAATGAAGAAGCGGTGTACGTTACACCTTAGGAGGGAAATGAAAGTCTGCAATAAGGGAACTGCTTTGCACGCCCCTGCAGACAGGAAATTCATTATTTCACCAAATTCCGCTGCTGGATTGCTTTCCCTGTCGGAGGCTACGTTATCTTTTTAAACAAAGACGTCCCATAAGCCATGTTCATGGCTTATGGGACGTCTTTTCAGCTTGCAGCTTGAGGCGTGCAGCTTACCGCTGCAGATCATAGCTGCCGCCCGTATTGATATGCATGGCCTTGGCAGCTTATTTATAAAAAGTATGATTGCCGATGGTTTTGGCATACTGTCTGGAATGATGCACCGTCAGATCCTGGGCAAGCGTCAGCGACAGGAAGAAATACGTATCATCGGTTACCGCTTTGGTTCCGGAAAGGGCTGCGGCCACCGCTTTGATGCTGTCCTCATTTGGCTTTACGCGCTTAAGACGCCCGTTGGCCACAGGACTGAACTGGCTTTTCTGATAGATTACCTCATATATGGTGTCGGGGAAATTGGCTGACCGCAGCCGGTTCAGAACAACGTTGGCGACTGCCACCTTGCCCTGGTACGGTTCGCCTTCTGCTTCTGCCATGACGATTTTTTGCAGCAGTAGCAGGTCTTCTTCGGATACCGCGTAGCTCCAGGTCGCTTGACCTCGCTGCTCCTGGCTTAATAGCTTTGTCCGAGAGAAGAACAGTTTTGTGGGGGGATGTTGCTGAATTGCCGTGTTTTTGGTATTTACGGTCTGGCTCCCCTTGGCCGCCGCCTTCTTGGGCGCTTGCTGCGCCACCGGCGGAGTTGTCTTCACCACAGCCGCCTTTTGCCGGAGAATATCAGTCTTCACTGCTGCGCTTGGCAGCTTCAGCTTCTTCGGACTGATCCATTCCACGGTTTGCCTGAGCTTCTGGATTTGGACCAGATTGGCGGCTGTGGTGTAGAGCATGGGCTTGGAGGTACTGTTGGTCCTCAGCAAGATTGTCGATGTTTGGGTGGATGCTGCAGCTTGCCCCTTCGGCTGCGGGTCATTCCATTGTACTGTATTTTTGCCCTTGGCAGCTCCTTCAGAGCTCATCAGGCTTATCGCAGAGAAACACACTAGAATAACGCCGACAAGCAGCGCAATACAGCGGTTTTGTTTAAAAATTACCATTGCTTACCTCCTATTTTACGGCACATTCCTATTGTATGTAACCGAAAATGGAAGCTTTGAAAACTTTCTTGTCGATTTAACATCAGAAAAAGGTCAATTTTTCGATCATTTCATACATAGGAATGGCATGCATCCTGGTAGCATACACCACAAAACCGTCTACCGTCCAGTCCGGCGTTCCAGCTTCCTTCTGCGAAGCGGACTCCCGGGCGCGCAGAACAGCAAGTCTCCCAAGACTGAAAGGCTGCTCATCCCTATATTTTCGGGCCAGCGTAATATGAGGTTTAAACTCTCTTGCTTCGGGTATGAAACCAAGAGGACGGGTAACGGAAATCACAAGCCGCTGAAGCTCCCTCAGCTTGTCGATTTCTCCGGAAACGCCTGCCCAGAGCACCTTTGGCGCATCCGGGAGCCCAAACGTCCCCCAGTTGTCCAGCTGCAATTGGAAGGGCGAACAAGCGGAAGAAGCTTTCTTCAAGGCTTCAAGAACGGCAGGAATCGACCGTTTCGGCGTATCCCCAAGAAACTGCAGGGTAATATGATAATCCTCAGAATGTGTCCATTTGGCAAAATTCAGTTTGGCGGACAAGGCCCGGCACTCATACGCCAGGCTTTCGCCCGGTGAATTGGGAAGCTTTACCGCGATGAACAGCCGTTCAGTGCCGGTGTCAGAGCCTTTGCGTTCCATTTCAATTTCACCTTTCAAGACAGATTTGTTATCCTTATTCTATACAGAAACAGCCAGCTCTACTAAACAGTATAACGGGAGGGAACCCTTTTGACGAAATCCATTGTTTGTTTGCAGACTCTATCATCCCGGCAGCAGGAGCTAATCCGTGCCGCCGCCCCAGGTTATACCCTTGCGCTGGGAAACGCCAAAGACCCCGACCTTGCGCTGCTCGCCGAAGCGGAAATTGTTATCGGCTGGGGCAAGGGGATCAGCGATACACTGCTGAAGCCGGACTCGCCGCTGCGCTGGGTGCAGACCTGGTCGGCCGGAGTCGAGAAGCTTCCGCTTGAAGCCATGGAGAACCAAGGAATTCACCTGACCAACGCCAGCGGCGTGCACGCCGAACCGATTACGGCTGTCATCTTTGGCTTCATGCTGCTCTTCACCCGGAACCTGCATACGGCTGTGCGCAACCAGTTGAACCGCCGCTGGCATTCGGAGGGCGGAGAGAGCGAGCTCACCGGCAAAACCGCCGTTATTGCCGGAACCGGCTCCATCGGCAGTGAAACGGCACGAATCGCCAAAGCCTTCCGGATGGCAACCGTAGGGGTAAGCCGCTCCGGCAAGCCGGTTGACGGCTTTGATCAGGTCTATACAACCGGCCAGCTGAAGGATGCCGTGAGCCAAGGCGATTTCGTAATCAACACCCTTCCCCTTACTGATGAGACGCAGCATATATTTGGTGCAGAGATTTTCTCCGCCTGTAAACAAGGCGCCTATTATATCAATATCGGCCGGGGAGCCACCACCGATACCGAAGCTCTGATGGATGCGCTGGACAGCGGCCGCCTGGCCGGTGCCGGTCTGGATGTGTTCGAGGCCGAGCCGCTCCCGCAGGAGCATCCGCTCTGGGGAATGGAGCAGGTCGTCATCACGCCGCACTGTGCCGGGGTAACGGACCGCTACGCGGACCGGCTGGTTGATATTTTTACAGAGAATATGAAATCCTATCTGAAGACAGGAACCCCTTCACGCAATCTGGTGGACTACAGCCGCCAATATTGACCGGGGCAAAAACCAACGGGTGCCATCCTTCCCCAGGGACAACACCCGTTGTATATACTCGCCATGAAGCGGCAGCACCCTGTGCATCTGCACAGGGTGCTGCACGCTTAACCCTAATCCAGATCATAAATCGAGCCAACCTTCAGGCCGTACAGCTCATTGTATATTTTCTCGGCAAAGGCGTCCGTCATTCCGGCGATATAATCGATCACCATATGCTCCCATGTCCAGATCGGCTTGGCCTGCCGCTGATCCTTCTCAAACCGCTGCAGCCAGTCGCTGGGAATAATCGCCCGCGAGGCTTCCGGGTCCAGGAACGCCTCCCATAAACGCCGCAGAATCCATTCGCTGCGTTTCTGCAGCCGCTGCACGCGCAGATCACGGATCATCGTGACCCAGGCGAAGCTTTTCAGCACACTGACGGTCCGCAGCATATCCTCGTCCTCCTGGCCCTCCTTTATGAAGGTAACCTTCTTCCAGTTCCCGTCCTCCAAGACACCAAGACTGGCGACAAAGGTGCTGACCCAGTAAGCCTTGACCTCACGGCGGGTGCGGGAATAGTCATTCTCACAGGTGGGCATTTTCTCCATCCATACGCGCAGGAACGAGCTCAGCACCTCTTCAACTTTGAGGTGTATATCCGCTTCCTTCCAGCCGGTCCAGAAGGCATCCTCCAATGTGGTGATTTTCTCTACAATCAGATGCTGGATGTATGCATCATGCATGAAATGCTCGTGCACCTCGATTTTACCTGCTTTGATGCCATCCTCCAGATCATGCGCGGAGTACGCAATATCATCGCAGAGGTCCATCAATTGGGCTTCCAGCGTCTTCTTCCCCTCCGGTATCCCCCACTGGCTGCGGATGTGCGAAATATAATTCCATTCATGCAGATACATCCCCTTCTTCAATACCGTGCCGGGAAACGGATATTTATTAATCCCCAGCAGCACCGCATCCGAGAGGTTCAGCCCGTCGATATTCTCGCGTTTCTCCAGAAACATAATCAGCCGGAAATTATGGGCATTGCCTTCAAAATGCTCATATTGCCGTCTCATGCTCTCGCGGATCGTCTGCTGCTGCACCGGGCCTGCGCCGGATTTCCGCACCGCCTCCGCCGTCTTTTTCACAATCAGCTGCTCCAAAATGCTGTCGAGCACCTCTTCCCCTTTGTGGCCGAACGGCGGGTGCCCGAAGTCATGGGCGATAGCCGCACATTCCACCACCTCCGGATCGATGACCAGGCCGGGATTCACGGCCTGGTCCGTTTCCACCTCCGGGTAGGAGCGCAGCAGGCTTTTCGCCGCCTCACGGGCAATCTGCGCCACCTCCAGCGAATGGGTCAAGCGTGTGCGGTAATAATCGCCCGTGCCTGCGCCGAACACCTGGGATTTGCCTTGCAGCCGGCGGAAAGTCGGCGAATGGATCAGACGCGAGTAATCGCGTTCATATGCGGCTCTAGAGGTTTCCAGACGGGTGATCTCCGGATATTGCCGATGCTCTCTTTTTTCAATTAGTGTCATATCCGCTGCCCCTATTCCTTGATCTGTATTGTATTAGTATTTCATTATAAGTCATTTTGCCCGGAACTTTCACTCTAAAATAGAAATATGCGGCGCACCTGGACAGGAATGAATATTTCTTATAGGGCCTGGCGCATTCTAAAGCAAAGCGCACCAGCAGAAGCATCTTTGCCGCTTCTTTGAAGGCTGGCCGGATTAAGCCGCACTTTCTTATATTCGCAAATAACCTGTACCCGGCTACAGTGTGGAATGGACCTGAACATAAATGACAGCCATTTGGAAAACCGCCGCAGCTGCCTTTGCAGCAGTGACACTAGTATTCGGCCTGTCAAGCCCCGCGCTGGCCGGCCCCCATGTCAAAAACCGCGATTATTACGAGGAGAGGGGCGAGATGATCTGGGAAGTGCATACCAGCCAAAAGGTGATTGCCCTGACCTTCGACGACGGTCCCGATCCCTCGGAGACCGGTCAGATTCTGGATGTGCTTCATCAGTACAACGCCAAGTGCACCTTCTTTGCCATCGGCAAACGAATTGCCGCCTATCCCGAAGTCGCCCGGAGAGTAATCACCGAAGGACATGAATTGGCTAACCATACCTATAACCATGTCTATTTCAAAAAGCCGATCTCCGAGCAGCAGATTCAAGAGGAACTGGAGCTGACAGAGAGGGAAATTGTAAAGGTATCTGGCAGACACAGCAGCCTGTTCCGACCGCCGGGCGGCATGTACGACGAGACCCTTGTGGATGTATCCAACAGCATGGGCCTTACGCCTGTCCTCTGGTCATGGCATCAGGATACACGCGACTGGAACCGCCCGGGCGTATACAGCATCTCCAGCCGGGTGATCCGCAATGCACGGAACGGCGATATTGTGCTGTTCCATGATCATGTTCACGGACAATCGCAAACCCGGGAGGCGCTGAAGATTATACTGCCTGAATTACAGAAGCAGGGCTTCCGGTTTGTAACCGTTTCTGAGCTGATCGGGCTGTCGGATGCCCGGCAGGCCAAGAACAGCAGACATCTGGCTTTTTAGGCAGTCTCCCTGGCGGATAGCCTCCCAAGTTCTTTAATTGCGCAGGAACTCAAAATAAGGTAGTCTTGAGCTATTATGGCTTTATTCTGAGAACTGCCGCAGTTCATCCTTAGGAGGCTTTATCTATGTCCGAGAATACTTCCTACACAACCGAGGAAATCGCCCGGTTATTGAAGATATCCAAGCTCAAGGTCTACGATCTGATTAAAAAGGGCGAGCTTCCCTCCTACCGCGTCGGCAAGCAGATGCGGGTGGATCTTTCGGATCTGGAAGCGTATAAGCAGCATTCGCGCAGCGGCACTGCCGGAAATATCCTGCCGGCTCAAGGGGCGGCGGATACTCCGCTTTCCGCGTCTCCGCCCTTTCAGCTTGCGCAGACACCTGCACACAGCGGCAAATCCGCCGGTGTCAATGTGGTGATTACCGGTCAGGATATGTCTCTGGACATTCTGGCAACCCATCTGGAGCGCAGCGAGTCTTCCCTCCGTCCACTGCGTTCATATGCCGGGAGTCTGGACAGCCTGATCGCGATGTATCACGGAGAATCCGATATTGTCAGCACCCATCTGCTGGACGGGGATACCGGGGAATACAACCTGCCCTACATCCGCAGGCTGCTGGTCGGCTTTTCTTATATCGTCGTGCACATGCTGTCAAGGAGTGCGGGCTTCTATGTGCAAAAAGGCAATCCCAAAAATATCCGTGACTGGTCAGACCTGAAGCAGAGCGGAATAAGGCTGATTAACCGCGAACGCGGCGCAGGGGCAAGAGTGCTGCTCGATGAGCAGCTGCGCCTTCACGGCATTCCTTCCGCCCAGATCAGCGGGTATGCCTCTGTGGAGAACAGCCATTTTGCCGTTGCCGGCAGAGTGGCCCGCGGAGAAGCCGATGTGGCCATCGGCACAGAAAAAGCCGCCAAAATCATTGACGGCATTGATTTCCTCCCGCTCATTCAGGAGCGGTACGATTTGGTGATGGTCAAGAAGCCGGAGCACGAGGGCCTGATCGGGACCGTCATTGATATTTTGCGCTCATCCGCCTTCCAGAACGAGCTCATCTCCATTCATGGCTATGACCTCAGCGAGACCGGCACCGTCATTTACGAAACCTGATGCGCTTTCCTGGGGCTGCTTCTTTTCTTAAGTGAAGTAACAGAGCCAAGTGGAAACGGCTTCGCCGTCGTTATAAAGACGGTATCCGTTTCAGCGAGAAAGATAAGGTTAATGTACAGCGTGAAACATATATATTCTTATCTTTTGAACAAAACGGCTATGCCGTCCTTGACCGGTCAGCGCAGCTGTTATCATTTCAGGCATAAGGCTGGCTGCGGGCCCTGGCTCTCCGGTTCCCCTGGCCGGCTGAAGCTCCTCCTCCCCGATCCTTCCAGACCTTCCTGCTGAGACCCGGCGGCTACGCCCAAGTGGAAAAAGTCAGACTGTTGAGAAAGTAGCTTTTTTGAGGAGATCGGAATAATAAACCTTTGATTTTATAAGGCGTTTTCTAATCGAAAATCATTTAAAATGGGTTTTCTCAACTAATTGATCCGTTTCTCTCCCTTTCAGGGAAATACGCCTAAATTAAGATGAATTTGAAATATTAATCCAAAGGGCAGCCATTTTAGTTGTAAAAAGTAACACTAAGGTAGCGCATTCGGATCCTGGATCATCCCTAGCGGGAAAAAGTACAACTAATCCGGCTGAAATCAGCCGGATAGGGGGAGCAGGCCTCTATGAAGTGTACAAAATCCCACTAAAGCCCGTTAAAGCCAGAATTCCAGCCCATTAGTGTTACTTTTTACACTTCGCTTTCGTTCCCTATGAATCTCCTTGCGTTTCATCAGCTTTTTCAGGTTCTCCGGTTCAATTCATATACATTAAAATTACCTTAAAATTACCTTGTTGGCGGTTGGCGCAAAATCAAAATCAGCGGTTGACGATATGAATGAAATCCGCTGCGGGTTCAGAGGGTTCTTCCGGCCGCTGCTAAAGCCCGGTTTCCTCATTGGAATAGGATTGCAGGTTGAAACCGGGCTTTAAAAGCGAACACTTTCGTTTCTCCGGAATTCCTCTGACCCTCCGCTGTGTTCGCACTTAATGCCGGCCCCTAATTTTTAGATGGAGCCGACTTTTTTCCACTATTCCTTTAAGACTTTTCCGTCCGTGTAGGTGTACTAATTCTTACGAATTCCACTTCACTCCATTCCACTTCATGTCCTGCCCAGTAGCGGCCTCGGTTGGACCCGTTCTATTCCCGCTTCCTCCTGCAAAACATAGAACCCACAGACTCAGCACGGCTCAGGAGAATCAGCACAATTCAGCAAACTCTGCAGGCTTAGCACAGTTCAGCAAGCTCAGCACCATTCAGCACGATTAAGACGCATTATAATTTCCCCTAACTTCATACCTGCCTTATCCACAATTGACGAGAAGCATAATTTCCTAAACGGCGAGAAACAGGTCTCCGGCAAATGCCTGAGACCTGTTTTTTGCGCTGAAACGAGTATCTATAATAGCCTCCCAAGATTAGGAACGGCGGTTGACGAACATCAGCATAAGCGCGGAGATGACAATTATGGAGCATACCCACATCCAGGCCATCGTCATATTGCCGCCGTCGACGGCCACATATATGGCGGTAGGCACAGTCTGCGTCCGGCCGGGGATATTCCCAGCCACCATAATCGTGGCTCCGAATTCGCCCAGCCCGCGGGCAAATCCGAGCACATATCCGGCGGCCAGCGAACGGCTGGCCAGCGGAAGCGTCACATATGCAAGCACCTGAAGCTCACTGGCTCCCTGCGCACGCGCTGCATCCTCCAGATCCTTCTCCACCCCTTCAAAGCCCGCCTTCACTGTACGGTATACCAGAGGGAAAGCAACGACAACGGCAGCAATGACTGCCGCACCCCAAGTGAACAGAATGGTATGCTCCGTGAACCGCTCATACAGCTCCCCGATCCAGCTGCGCCGGCCCAGAATCACCAGCAGCACAAACCCGACCACGGTTGGCGGCAGCACGAGCGGAAGCAGCAGCACCGTTTCAATCAGACTGTAGCCTGGAAATCTGCGGCCCGCCATCGCCTTGGCCGCCAGCGTCGCCAGCAGGAACACGATGATGCTGGTTATGACTGAAATCTTCACCGAAAGCCAGACCGGGGCGAAAAAATCTGTCCAATTTATCTCCATCTCTCTTCACCCCGTTTATGATCTGGCCCATGATAAACATTATTGAGCAAGCTTAAAGCCATAGCTTGTAAAGATGTCGCTTGCTGTCTTGGTCTGAACATAGTTGTAGAAGGCTTTGGCTTCCGCCTGATGCTTGGACTCCTTCACGATGCCTACCGGATAATTGATCGCAGAATGCACATGTGCGCCTACCGTAAGGGCAATCTTCACTTTCTTGGAAGTCAGTGCATCCGTCTTGTAGACAAATCCGGCATCCGCATTTCCTGTTTCTACATAAGAGAGCACCTGGCGGACATCCTTGGCAAATACCAGCTTGCTTTGCAGCGTAGTCCATACATTCTTCGCTGTTAACGACTGCTGTGCATATTGGCCTGCAGGAACTGATTCGGGTTGTCCGACAGCCACTTTCTTGAAGGCTTTATCTGTGAGCTGCGTAATCGTTGAAATGGAGGTTTTGGAATTCGAGGGTACTACCAGCACCAGTTGATTTTTCAAAAGCTCCTTGTTGTCAGAAATAAGTCCGCCATCGACCAGAGCTTTCATTTGCTTATCGCCGGCTGAAAAGAACAGGTCAGCCGGAGCCCCTTGCTCAATCTGCTTCTGCAGAGTGCCGGAAGCTCCGTAGTTGAAGACAAGGTCAATAGTGGGATTCTGCTTTTCATAGAGAACGGCAATCTTGTCAAGACTGTCCTGCAGACTCGCTGCGGCGGAGACGATAATCTCGGTCTTGCCGGCTGCCTCTACCTGCTTCTCCGGTACTGCGGATAAACCCACGGCCAGCAGCACAGTCATTATAACCATTGTTAATTTCTTGAACATTTCCATTCCTCCCGTTTATGTATCTTGTATATTTAGATGCTATTCTAGCATATCTTTTTTTGTTTTACTATACATTTGATTATGTTTGTATATATTTAGTTATGCGCGTGTTGTACAACACCGGGAATGGTATACTCCAAAATATAAAAAGCCCTTTAAGCGCAACAGACACGCCTAAAGGGCTTTAACGAAAGCTTTAATTTTTCATCCGTGGATCAAGCACATCGCGCAGGCCGTCGCCCATAAGGTTGAAGCCCAGCACGGTCAGCATAATGGACAGCCCGGGGAACACTACCGTCCAAGGCGCCTTCTGAATAAATTGCCGCGAATCGGAAAGCATCTTGCCCCATTCCGGGTCTGGCGGCTGGGCACCGAGGCCAAGAAAGCCAAGGGCGGCTGCCTCAATAATGGCATGGGCGATCCCCAGCGTACCTTGAACAATAATCGGCGTCAGGCTGTTCGGCAGAATATGTGTCAGCAGAATCCGGCTATTCTTCATTCCAATCGCTCTCGCCGCCGTAATATATTCCTCCGACTTCAAGCTTAGCACCTTGGCCCTGACGAGCCGCCCATATGTCGGAATATTAACAATCGCAATGGCGAGCAATGCATTCCGCAGCGAAGGTCCGAGAATAGCCACAATAGCTATCGCCAGCAGAATGCTCGGAAAGGCAAGCAGGATATCGAACAGGCGGGAAATCAGCATATCCACCCATTTGCCGTAAAATCCGGACAGAATTCCGAGAAACGTACCCACAATAATGGAGCCGATAACCGAGAAGAAGCCCACCCAAAGCGAAATGCGGGCGCCGTAGATCACCCGGCTAAACAAATCTCTTCCAAGGTCATCCGTGCCGAACCAATGATCCGCGGACGGCGCTTTCAGCCGGTTGACCAGTTCCTGCTCCTTGAAGCCGTATGGCGTAATGAATGGAGCCAGCAGCGCTATCAGTACAAAAAATACGATAATGCATAATCCAAGCATAGCCGTCTTGTTCTTGCGGAAGGCCTTCCACGCATCGCGCCAGGGTCCGGATACCTTGTCGGCAGGTACAGCAGTCGGAGGTGTGGCCTTAATTGATGCCTGTCCCATAGTTCACCCCTCACTTGTAATTGATGCGCGGATCAATGGTGGCATAGAGCAGATCCACAAGCAGATTGATCACGACAAAGATAAAGGCAATGATCAGAATCCCCGTCTGGATTACCGGATAGTCACGGGAGCTGATCGCCTCAAATATATACCTTCCCACGCCCGGCCAGGCAAAGATCGTCTCGGTCAGCACTGCGCCGCCGAGAAGAGCGCCTGTCTGCAAACCAATTACAGTCAGCACAGGGATCAGCGCATTCTTCAGCGCATGCTTGTACACGACAAGGAATTGCGACATGCCTTTGGCTTTTGCCGTACGGATATAGTCGGAATTCATAACCTCCAGCATGCTGGAACGGGTCATCCGGGCGATAATTGCCATCGGAATGGTTCCCAGTGCTATGCTTGGCAGGATTAAATGCTTGATAACAGTCCACAGCTGGCCCCATTGTCCGGCGATTATCGTATCAATCACATAGAGATTGGTGATGCTCTCCACCGGGTTGCGCTGGTCCATCCTTCCTATGGAAGGCAGCCAGTGCAGCTTCAGCGCGAACAGCAGCTGCTCCATCAGCCCAAGCCAGAAAATCGGCATGGATACGCCAATGAGCGCAATAACCATTGCGGTATAGTCGAACCATGAATTTTGCCGCCAAGCGCTCAGAATCCCCGCATTGACGCCTACAATTGTAGCGAACAGCATGCTGGCGGCCGTAAGCTCCAGCGTAGCTGCCAGATAAGGCATGATTTCTTTGGCAATCGGCGTTTTGGTGCGGATCGAGGTCCCCAGATCACCCTGCAGCAAATCGCCCATATAATTGAAGTACTGCTGCAGCCAGGGCTTGTCCAGACCAAGCTGCTCCCGCAGCGCCTGCTTGGACTGCTCCGTAGCCTTTTGGCCAAGAATGGTCTCCGCAGGGTCACCCGGTATCGCATGAATAATGGAAAAAACAATAATTGTCATCCCGATCAGCACAGGGATCAGTACCATAACACGTTTTAATAGGTAAGAATTCAAATTCGGCTCACCTTCCAGAGTTCCTTAAGCATAACTTGCCGCCGCAGGCAGCGGCGGCAAGGACATGCCTGTGGAGCATACTATTCGAAGTAAATACCGCTGTAATATTCCGTACCTGTCGGGCCTGGAACATAACCTTTCAGATTGGCTTTGGCTGCCAGCAGCGGAGTGGTGTGCACCAGCGGAATCCAAGGCGCATCCGCTTTGATAATTTCCTGGGCTTGTTTGTACAGATCGGAGCGTTTGGTCTGATCCGTTTCCTTCTGTGCATTGATCAGGATCGTGTGCAGCTCTTCATTTACATAGAAGCTGCGGTTATTGCCGGGAATCGCATCCTTATCAAGAAGCGTGTACAGGAAGTTGTCCGGGTCCCCATTGTCGCCGGTCCAGCCGAGCATGTAGATATCATCCTTATCTCCGGCTTTGGTGTCATCAAGGTAAGTCGCCCATTCCGGGGATTCAATAACGGTTTTCACACCGATTTTTTCCCAGTCGGCCTGAATGGCCTCCGCAACCTTTTTGCCGTCAGGCATATAAGGACGGGATACAGGCATTGCGTACAATGTTACCGTATCCGGCAGACCGTCAGGATATCCCGCTTCAGCCAGGAGCGATTTGGCCTTGTCCAGATCGTATTCATAATCCTTCACAGCATCGTTATAGCCCCACAGCGATGGTGGCATAGGGTTCACTGCGGCAGTAGCCTGCCCCGAGAAGAAGGCATCGATGATTGCTTGTTTATTGACGGCATAGCTCAGGGCTTGTCTTACTTTTACGTTGTCGAAAGGTTTCTTATTAAAGTTGAAGCCGAGGTAAGCGACATTGAACGGCGGACGCTCAATCTTCTGCAGCTCGGTGTTGCCTTCAAGCGTGGACAGATCATCCGGGCTCAAGTCCTCCATCAGGTCGATCTCCCCGTTCTGGAGGGCAGTGAAGCGTGCCGAGTTGTCCGGAATCGAACGAACGATAACTTTGTTCAGCTTAGGGAGTCCTTCTTTCCAGTAGTCAGCGTTCTTGTCCAACGTGATGGAATCATTGTGCTTCCATTCAGTGAAGACAAAAGGTCCGGTGCCTACAGGCTCATTCTTGAAGTTTTCTTTCTTGTCCTGGATAGCCGCAGGGCTGGCAATGCCAAAGGAGGTCATTGCAAGGTTCTGCAGGAAGGGCGCCTGCGGCTGGTTCAGTGTAAATTGTACGGTTGTGGCATCCACTGCCTTCACTTCCTTGATTACACGGCTGCCGTCAGGACCGAACATGGAGTCGTAGTAATCAAAGGTGTCGCCTTCGAATTTGAATTCGCTTGCCGGATCGCTCCAACGGGTGAAGTTGAATGCTACAGCTTCAGCGTCAAAATCCGTTCCATCGTGAAACTTCACACCCGGATGCAGCTTGAAGGTGTAAGTCAGACCGTCAGCGGAAACTTCCCAGCTGTCAGCAAGCGATGGCTGTACTTCGGAGGTTCCCGGCTTGTACTCCAGCAGGGAATCAAATACTTGATGGGCAATCTTAAGAGATTCGCCATCGGTTACTATGGCCGGGTCCAGCGAGGCAGAATCGCCGCCGCGCCCCAAAATCAAGGTATCCTGCGTTGACGCCGCTTCCGATGAGCTGTCCGGTGCGGTGGTTGCTGCATTCGGGCCTGCAGTTGCTTCTGTGCCGGCATTGTTGTTATTGCCTCCGCAGCCGCTTAATGTCAGAGCCGCCCCCAGAGTTACTGCCAGTGCAAGACTACTCCATTTCTTCATCTCCAGAAAAACTCCCTTCTTCCATTAAAAGTGTTAAAACGTTTATATGGAGCTGCGCCAAAGCGCTGCCATATACCAAGACCAACGGCCGCGCGGGACTGTCTCCCGTTGTACCCTCTAGGCCAGCTGAGGGTGAACCTCGCCGTCATACAGATGACATGCGGTTAAATGTCCGGCACCGGTTTCCAGCAGCGGCGGTCTTACATTACGGCACACATCCATCACCCGCGGGCACCGGGTATTAAAAGCACAGCCTACCGGTGCGTTCGCCGGGCTTGGCACTTCTCCCTGCAGAATAACCCGCTCCTTGCGGATATCAGGGTCGGGTTCAGGAACCGCTGACAGCAGCGCTTGTGTATATGGATGCTGCGGCTGATCATACAGCTTGTTCTTGTCGGTAATTTCCACGATCCGTCCCAGGTACATTACGGCGACACGGTCGCAGATATGCTTCACCACACTGAGGTCATGGGCGATAAATATGTAGGTTAGCCCGAATTCCTTCTGTAAATCCTGCATCAGATTTATGACCTGCGACTGGATGGACACATCAAGCGCAGACACAGGCTCATCGGCAATAATCAGCTTCGGCTGCAAGGCAAGCGCCCTGGCGATCCCGATCCGTTGGCGCTGCCCTCCGGAGAATTGATGCGGATACCGCTGCAGGTGCGCCTTGGACAGCCCCACCACATCCGCCAGCCGTTCAACAGCAGCCCGCCGCTCTTTCGCATCGCCTGCGCCGTGCACGATCATCGGCTCTTCCAGTATGCGCTGCACGGTATTGCGCGGGTCGAGTGAAGAGAACGGGTCCTGGAAAACAATCTGCATTTCCCGCCGGCGCTTGCGCATCTCTTCCAGCGGCAGCTTCGTAATATCCCGGCCTTCGAACCAGATTTCCCCCGCAGTCGGCTCAATCAGACGAAGCAGGGAACGTCCGGTTGTCGATTTGCCGCAGCCGCTCTCCCCTACAAGGCCAAAGGTCTCGCCTTTCCGGACAGAGAAGGAAATATCATCGACGGCTTTGACGTATCCGCGGGTCTTATTGAAGAATCCCTTGTTAATCGGATAATATTTCTTAAGGTTTTTCACCTCGAGCAGGCGTTCACTCATACCGCATCCTCCTGTTGACTGTCATGCAGCCAGCATCTGCAGCTGTGGCTTGCCTCCTGCAGCTTCAGCTGCGGAAGCGATTGACGGCAGATCTCCATCACATTCGGACAGCGCGGAGCGAACCGGCAGCCCTGCATTTCCTTGCTCAGAACAGGCACATTGCCGGGTATGGAATGCAAGCGCTCCCGGGTTTGGTCCATTCTTGGCACCGACTCGATAAGACCACGGGTATACGGATGCAGCGGGTTCTTAAAAATATCACGTACACGGCCTTCCTCCACCACCTTGCCGGCATACATTACGGCAACCCTGTGGCACATCTCTGCCACAACGCCAAGATCATGAGTGATCAGCATGACCGCAGTTCCCTGCTCTTCGTTCAGTCTGCGGATCAGGTCAAGAATCTGCGCCTGGATCGTTACATCAAGCGCCGTGGTCGGCTCATCGGCAATGAGCAGCTCGGGGCTGCAGGAAATCGACATCGCAATCATCACCCTCTGCCGCATGCCTCCCGACAACTGATGCGGGTACTCATCGATAATGGCTTCCGGGCGTGGAATGCCCACCTTGCGAAGCATGTCCACCGCGTGCACACGCGCATCCTTTCTGGCCAGGCCCCGGTGCAGCCGCACGGTTTCGGTGATCTGCTGGCCGACGGTAAACAACGGATTAAGGGAGGTCATCGGCTCCTGAAAAATCATCGACACGGCATCGCCGCGGATTTTGCGCATCTCTTTTTCTTTGAGCGGCACGATATCCTGGCCTTTCAGCAAAATACGTCCGCTCACTATTTTGCCCGGCGGATTCGGAACGAGCTTCAGAATGGACAGCGAAGTGACGCTTTTGCCGCAGCCCGATTCGCCGACCACACCCAGAACCTCGCCTGGATCAATGTACAGATCAACCCCGTCCACTGCCGGTACTTCGCCGCGGTCGGTAAAAAAATGGGTATGCAGATCCTCAATTTTCAGAATGGGCTGAATCAAGATGATACCTCTCTTCCACTAAAAATTGAACAAAGGTCAAATGACAGGAAAGTGAGTTATCTCACAGAGGAGAAGAAGGATAACTCACATCTGACATTAAACGGTAGAAATATGGGGTTAAATCAACATAGTTGTTATTTAATGTATAACATTACTATATAAATCCATGGTAGACAAGGAAAATTTATGAATATAACTAACACCAGTGGTTTTAATGGAATAATTCCGTCCTGAATTACAGAAAAACTGTGCTACTTGTATAGCGACAGCCATTTCTCCAGCTGATTTCTCAGCATATCCCGATAATAAAGCGGCTCCAAAATCTCAGCCTCTTCTTCAAATTTCAGGATCCACCGGACAAAACCGATGTCCTGTTCAACGGCGACTTTAAAATGCAGACACCTGCTCTGGCGGTCTACTTTGCTCGGCTTTACAATCATATCCTCGTTCTTGATCCGGTCCATCATCTGTTCCGAAAACCTGATTTTAAACTCTACCTGCAGACTGTCCTGGTCCAGGGACCACTTCTGCTCCATGAAAGCCTGCAGGTCAAATTGCTCTTTGGAAAACCAAAGATTCGTCGGCTTCACATTGGAGAATCCACCCAAATGGAAGGTGCGGATAATTCCGAATCGATGACAAAAACCAATTAAATGATAACGATTCTCCAAGGGAACAAGGCAATAGGGATCAATTTGGATGCCTCTTTCGTCATAGGTATTCTCACTATAGTCGGCCAAAATACTGTTTTGCTTCATAATGGCGGCTAAAATTTCGGTCAAAAAGGGCGGTGGCTCGTCCAGTTGTCCGTTTTCCATCCAGGGCTGTCCGGCTTCTTTTTTGGCAGTTTCCATCGTTTCTTCCCTTTCCGCCTTCTGCTTGTAAGCTGCGGCCATTACTTTCTCATAGGCGCTCTCAAAGCTGGGGGGCAGCATGTGTTTGATATCATCCATAATACCTCGCAGCTGTGAAAATGCGGCCGCTTCTTCTTCCGACCAATCCAAAGGATACAATGCAAAATTACCGATAAAAGCATATCCTTTCCCATGTCCCAAATGGGTTATAGGGATGTGCATGGCGCTCAGCGCATCCATATCCCGGTATATCGTTCTCTCGCTGTTGCCGCAGCGTTCCGCCAGTTCGCGGGCCAAAATTCCAGGTTTGGCTTGCACTAGCGTAATAATGCGCATTAGCCGGATTAATCGGTCTGTCATATTCAGTTCCCCTTGATTTATGGTAAAATAGACCCATTATTTTAAATAAATTAGTTATATATATCTATAATCTTGGATGTAATAACCGAAATTAAAAAATATAATAGAACTATTTTACTATATTACCACACTTATAAATCACATTAACTGTCAACAAATCCGCGCAACGCATTGTGAAAGATTGCGCATATGTATGTACTGGCAGGATTGCGTATTGATGCTGCAGCCCCCCCTATCTAGTTGCTGTCTTCCACCATAACTGCCCCTCTGCGTCAAGCTGTTTATACACTGTTTCCGCTTCCTTCACAAGCTGCATATCTCCGGATCTCGCAGCCAGCAGGAGCAGATTGTCAGCTTGCCTGCGCAAATGCTCAAAGTCCGTCCGGATAGGGCTTTTGGCCCGCTGCACGGCCGCTTCTTCCAGCAGTTTTTCAGTCTTCAGCAGCCCCAGGTGCTTCTCGACATGGAAACAGCATCTCTCTGACAGCACATCTGTATGATGCGTATGTTCCAGGCTGAGCTTTTTCAAAGGCAGCTCACGGATACGTTCTACCGGAGGCTGCTTGTACTGCCATTGGAGCCAGAGCGCTTCGTGAATCCCTGCCGGTTTGGCCGCTATCCTGAATTCCAGAGCGATATATTTGCGCATTCCGGAATGTATTTTGCCAAGCTTAAGCAGTATGGAGCGGCCTTCCCCTGCTTCTGCTGTGCAGCCATGGCAGCCGGTGACAGTCACATGCCCCTCCAGCCAAACCCTGAGCTCAATTTCACGGGCCGCTATTTTCCGGCTTCGCTTGCGGGTTTCCTCATGATTCGAGATTCCCTCCCACTCTATAAGCAGAACTACATTACGGGCACAGCCCGCAAAAATCCGCTCCTGGCTCCATGTAAATATGGGCTGAATACTTGCTTGCATATTTCCACCTCTTTCTTTTTTTGGGTCTTCTATTAATGTACCAATATTGGCGGACAACTCCTTGTCATGGAATATATGTTCGGTCCTATAATATCGACAAAAAAGAGGCCATCTCCTTTAAAAGTAGAGTGCCTCTTTACGAAAGATCATTCTTTTGTCTAAACATGGCGAAAGATTGCCATTATTCTAACGGCTTATCGGATTGCGCCGGCTTCGCTCTTCCTTAAAGAAGAAGCCCAGTGCCCATTTGGCGCACAGGAGCGAGAATACGAAAAACAGGAGCGCCCATACGATGGCGGGCAGCGGTGTAAGTCCCGCCAAATTAGCCGCATCCCCCGCACGGCCGGGAGTAAGCGCCGCAGCCGAGACCAGAAAAAGCGTACCCGTGACGGATTCCTCCAGGGTCAAAAAAGCCAGAAATAAATAATAATATTTGCCGGCCTTGGGCCAGACCAACAGCATAATGAGATTCAGCAGAATGAACCCGCTCAGCCATATCATTCCGAAGCCGCCCCGAACATACAAAACGAGCATAATCAGCGCCACACCGGATGCCAGCAGCAGCCCCCATCTGTAACGGCCTCTGGTATACAAATAGAACAGCAGCAGCGAGAATAAGGACGCCAGCGTATAACCGGAGAGCGAGACAAGGATAGCCTTGCTTCCCGCTTCTATAGCCGAGTAGGTCACTCCGCTGTGGTCGGCATACAGCTCGATGCGCAGCACACTGCCCGAGAGCAGCAGTGTCACCAGGGCATGGCCGAACTCATGAAACATCGTATCCAGATTACGGAACAGGGATGAGAATGGAATGAACCGTGTCAGTAATGCAGAACCTGCAAGAAACAGCAGAGTTTTGAGCCATTTGTTCATAGCATGCAGCCCCTTTCCGTCAAAGTATACTTGAATTCAGGCGGAAACGGTAGCCATGCAAAGGCTCTCGAATAGAAACCATTCGGGTCCTTATGCTGTATTACATTTGGAGATGGTTATCCACGCAGACGGCAGGGTAAGAACTTGTAAGCTCCTGCTCAAGACAAAATATCCATTAAGCCGCCAAATCACGCCAATCTCCGTCACCTTATGCCGCGCCAATTCCGCGCTGCTATGATAAAATAAAAAGGCAGGCTAGCCTAGACCGGGTGGTGATTCTTAATGAAGCAAAGGGTTAAACGCAATTATGCGAAGCTGTTATCTTCAGTGCTGCTGCTCCTGGGGTTGTCAGTCCTATCCCCCGCTCCTGCGGCAAATGCTAATTATTTCAGTGATTTATATAATGGATTGCAGAATTTCTCGGAGCTTCCCGGCGAAGTCAATCAGCTCCAGGAGAGCTACCAGCGGACTGCAGAGGAGCTTCAGCAGACCAGGGAACAGCTGGGACAGACTGTGGACGAGCTTGGAGAGACCAAAGATCAATTGGGACAGACCCTGCAGCAGATGGCTGATTACCAGGCCCAGAATGCGGCCCTGCAGGAGCAGAACCGCCAGCTTAGCTTAGTGGTCGATGAGCTGAAGAATGACCGTACGTCGAGGGAGAACTACTATAACAGGATCAAAGTTACCGTAATTACGGGACTTGCGCTTGTACTCGGTTACTTTCTGCTGATCCGGCTGCTTCGGCTGTCCATGCGTCACCGGTCCAGAAAAAGCGACCGCTTGCGTTAATGTGTATATGAGGGAGTGTAAATTATGAACGTTGAGGTCCAGAGCGAAGGCGACAGCGGCAGTGGACAGGCCGTAGCCTTCACGGTCGAAGAGAGCGAAGAGATCCATGTGCTGCATCCGCAGCAAATCATCGCCTACCAGGGCCCTTCTTCAGGCCGCGCAGACCGGCTGATGGATGTCAAGGGCATGTGCCGCAAGCGCAAGCTGATCCGCTCGGATATGACTGGACCTTGCCGCTTCGTCGCCGCCCTGCCTCCCGGCTACCGGGTCAAAACCTTCCAGCTGGACAGGAAAAGCGATCTGCTCTATGATTTCAGGCATCTGTTCTTTTACAGCAAAGGAATTACCATGGAGACCAGGGTTCTGAGCATGAGAAACATGCTTGTAACACGCGATATTATCAAGGTCAAGTTCTCCGGGCCGGGCAGCATCGGCATTCTGACTGAAGGCACAGTGTGCGAGGCCGAGCTGCATCCCTTCGATCCGCTATATGTAGATGCCGGCAGTATTATTGCCTATCCCGAAAATGCCAAGCTTGAGCTGACCGTCTACGGCAATCACTTAGCCAGCCAGCATATGAGCTATCACTGGAAAATGACCGGCCACGGGCCGGTGATGTTCCAGGCAGGACGCCAGAGCCGCCGCTTTGAGCGTGACAATAACGAAGACGGCATTATCAAGCGTTTCCTGCGTGAAGCCCTGCCATTCGGCGGAGTCTTCATTAAATAAATAGCTCCATATAAATACGTTATGCAAAAGAGCGCCCGCGAATCGCTTCGCGCGGCGCTCTTTGTGTATGCGGTATGCCCATCGCTCCCTGTAACTGATGGCGGGCACCCGTAAGAAGTCTTAGAAGGCGGTATTACGCCAGAAAAGCGTTCAGCATCCAGGCGGATTTCTCCACACTGTTGCGGATTCCGATCAGCAGGTCGGCAGTAGGCTGATCGCTCAGTTCTTCCGCTGCGGAGATCGTGCTCTTCAGTTCTTCGGCAACAACAGCGAAATCCTTAATCAGCTGGGTAACCATTTCCTGTGCCGTTTCGCCGCCAATCGCTTCCTTAAGCTCGGAAAGGGCAAGATATTGGGTCATGGTTGAGGCCGGTTGTCCACCGATGGCAAGCAGGCGTTCTGCCAGATCATCCACATAAGTGGCTGCTTCGGTATACAGCTCCTCGAATTTGGCATGCAGCGAGAAGAATTGGGTCCCGCTGACATACCAGTGATAGTGATGCAGCTTTACTCCCAGCAGTGTCCAGTTTGCGGTTTGACGGTTCAAGGCAGCATGCAGTTCAGTCTGGTTTTTAATTTGTGTACTCATTCCAATAACCTCCTATGGACTATTTATTTGTTATTTGTATTTAGACTTGTTCTAAATCTATATACAATTTAACACATCCCAACAGATTTTGCAATTGTTTTACGGTTTTTGTTGTTGCAAATTCTAGCATACCTCTCTCTTACGCTCCTGTTATTTCTATCACATTTAGCCAAAAGCAGCGATATTGCCATAAATCACTCCATTGCGGCAGATAAAGTTACATGGCTGGAATATTTGATTCCGCCGCCTTTCCTTTACCGCTGCGGAAGATGCCCGCATCTCGTCCTGCTTGGATTTAGGGCTGAGCACATATACCGTGTCGCCCGGCTCGATTACAGTGTTCCCGTGCGGAGTCACGATGCTTTTATTGCGGATGATGGCGGTAAAAAGAATGTCCCCGGGCAGTCCCATCTGCGCAATCTGCATACCGGCTATCGGCATATGCCTGTCGATGGCAATATGATTGAATTCAGAGTCCGTCTTGCCCAAAGCCACCAGCTCCATAAGAGAAGGCCATCGTCTTTTCCAACCAGCTTGAGTCTGGAGGTCAATGGGGAAATGGTTGTCCCCTGAATGACCGCCGAGGTTAGTACCACAAAGAAAACAACACAAGAAGAAACGGCTTTGCCGTCCTCTGAAAGACGGTATCCGTTTCTCCAAAAATAGAAGGATAATGGATAGCGTGAAACATATAAATTCTGCTATGAACAAATCTGTCAAGCACACAGCTGCACACAAGGGCTATACAGCTCGGCACGGGACAAAAATACAGTCGTCGGCTTGCACACTGCTATTCGTGGGTTGGATACCACAGGGTAAGCCTTCGTATGGAGAGCTTCCGCAAACTTAGAACGCACGTCCTGGATGAATCCCGGGTGCAAGAATTTATCGCGGATTCTCTCCAACCTTTTCTTTTGTCCCGGGCCCAGCCTTCCAACCCGGACATTCCTTGTTCCCTCTTAGAGCGTTGACCTTATTTAGCCCCTGTTTCCACTTCGCAGGCCACCGCCCATACAAACCCGCATAACTCACGCGCCACCGCGGCCACCGCCAGATTCTTCGCCTTGCCCCGCTGCACCAACTTCCGGTATTTCGTATGCAGCCGTTCCTGGGCCTTACACGAAATCCGTTGAATCTGCGGGCTCCATTCTTCCTGCCGCTTCGCAATCTCACCCCGTACCGCCGGCTTGTGCCGGCAGCTCCACGCCGCTTCCACCAGCAAACGCCGCGCATGCCGGTTCCCCGTCTTTGTCCGTTTCCCCCGCCGCACGCTCTGCCCCGATGAATACTCCCTTGGCACCAGCCCCAGGTACGCCATCAGCTGCATCGGACTGCGAAAACGTCGGAAGCTGCCGATTTCAGCCACCAGCGACACCGCCGTCACGAACGCCACTCCACGCAACCCTTGCAGCGCTTGGACCCATGCTCCGTTCGCCCCCTGGGCGGCTTGTTCCAAAAGTCCGCTTTCAATCCGCTTCAGCCGCTCTTCTCCTTCTTTTACTGCGTGCAGATATTCCCGAAACGTGATCGCTTGCGCTTCCAGCTCCAGCTCCAGCCCCTCCAGCCACAGCCGGTAGCGTTTGGTCCACCTGCGCTTGATTTCCGCTGGCGGTGTGATCGTTTTGTGGTATAATTCATTTCAACCAGTTCCTTTGCTTGTAGCTCTGAAATGGGGTTTCTCGCTTCCATTTTAACCTACGCCCTGCAAACGTGAGCTGGCCTTTTTTGTTCATCTTAACTTATATTTCAAGAAAGACGCCTATCGGCGTCCTATAATAAGAATGCTGCCATTTCAATGGGGAGGAGAAGAATTATTTCGCGCTGATTCCCTCGTCCAGCCGGCTTCGGGCGAATTAAAAGGTACTTCTGCCTCTGATTCCACCGTCCAGCTGACTTCGGGCGAAATCAAAGGTACTTCTGCCTTTGATTTCACCGTCCTGCCGACTTCAGGCGAATTCAAAGGCACTTCTGCCTCTGATTCCACCGTCCAGCCGGCTTCGGGCGAAATCAAAGGTACTTCTGCCTTTGATTTCACCGTCCTGCCGACTTCAGGCAAATTCAAAGGCACTTCTGCCTCTGATTTGCTCTACCTGCCCGCTGCGGCCAACGCAATACCGCAGTTTGCTTGGCCGAAGTCCCGGTCCATTCTTTCATATACAGCGCAGCCGTGAAATAGCGGATAAGCTTCGCTTCCCCAAAACATATAAACCTAAATTTCGAAAGCCCATAGCTACAAGGCCTACCTGAAATTACCTCTCACGAAAGATAACATAAAAAGGAAGACTATCCATAAGAAATATGGACGAAGTGGAGAAAAAGACACACTTCCCCCTACCCCAGGAGGACCGGGCTTCGGATTTCCATGTTAAATTCCAGGGGGCTCATTCTAACTGGGCCACACGAGATTCCATCCGTTTCCAGATGTAACGGTTTGGAAACTCTTTGGAGAGTTTGAGCATCACTCTTCGACTGTGACTCACAAGCGTCGCCGCGCATTGAAAAAATCCCAGTCGAAACCTTGCAATCGTATACCCGGCATGTACTGGTTCGCAGCAGTCGTGTTTAAAGCGTTCGTACACGTTGTACGCGAGTAGCTTGATCAGCAGATCCAGTTCATTGGCGTCAAAGGAGCTCGTGGCGATCTTATCGATAGAGAATCCGCGTTTGGCTTCCTTGATGTAGTTTTCCATACAACACCGCTGGTTATAAAAACGCCATAAATC